>JAXLSG010000030.1:0-2371 GCA_046330715.1 Candidatus Nanopelagicales bacterium | reverse complement strand
ATGGGCTCGGGCTACCGCGAGCTCGGCGTCGAGGGCGAGAAGCGCCTGTCGGGCCACGGCGTCTCGTGGTGCGCCACCTGCGACGGCTTCTTCTTCCGCCAGCAGGAGATCGCGGTCATCGGCGGCGGCGACTCCGCCGTCGAGGAGGCGACCTTCCTCACCCGCTTCGCCGACAAGGTCACCCTCGTGCACCGCCGCGACGAGCTGCGCGCCAGCAAGATCATGGCCGAGCGCGCGTTCAACGACCCCAAGATCGCGTTCGCCTGGAACTCCGAGGTGGCCGAGGTCAAGGGCGGCGACAAGGTCGACACCCTCGTGCTGCGCGACACCGTCACCGGCGCCGAGCGCGACCTGCCGGTCACGGGCGTCTTCGTCGCCATCGGGCACGACCCGCGCTCCGAGCTGGTCAAGGGCCAGGTGAGCCTGGACGAGAACGGCTACGTCCTGGTCGAGGGCCGCACCACCCGCACCAACCTCCCCGGCGTCTTCGCGTGCGGCGACCTCGTCGACCACACCTACCGCCAGGCCATCACCGCCGCCGGCTCCGGCTGCCAGGCCGCGCTCGACGCCGAGCGCTTCCTCGCCGCCATCGAGGCCGCCGGCTCGACCCACGACGCGGCGCAGGCCCTGGTCTGACCCGCACCAGCACCCGGCGTACTGCTCCTCCCGCGAGGCGGTGGTCACCGCCGTCGTCCCCAGGACGTACGGTGGACGCCGGGCCGGGGGGCAGCGCACCCCGGGATCTCGACCCCGATCGACCCTCGAGGAAGGAACGCGCATGGGCGCCCTCAAGATCGTGACCGACGCGACGTTCGCCGACGACGTCCTGATGTCGGAGAAGCCCGTGCTCGTCGACTTCTGGGCCGAGTGGTGCGGCCCGTGCAAGATGATCACCCCGGTCCTCGAGGAGATCGCCGGCACCACCGACAAGATCGAGATCGTCAAGGTCAACGTCGACGAGAACCCCGGCACGGGCGCCAACGAGCGCATCATGTCGCTGCCGACCCTCAACCTCTACCAGGGCGGCCGGGTCGTGAAGCAGATCGTGGGCGCGCGCCCGAAGGCCGCCATCCTCGCGGACCTCGCCGAGTACCTGTAGGTCCCAGGTGACCCCTCCCGCCTACCGCCGGGGGGACGCCGGTCCCGCGGTCGCGGAGATCCGCGACCGCCTCGGACGCCTGGGTCTGCTCACGTCGCCGCCGGCCGCGGCCGATCCCGCCACGGCCTCCTTCGACGACGACGTCGACGAGGCGGTCCGCGCGTTCCAGCAGCTGCGCGGGCTCACCGTCGACGGCGTCGTCGGCGTCCAGACCTTCCGCCGCCTCGAGGAGGCGCGCTGGGCGCTCGGCGACCGCGTCCTGTCCTACAGCGCCGGCCACCTCGTCGCCGGCGACGACGTCCTCGCGCTGCAGCAGCGGCTGTCCGGCCTCGGCTTCGACCTCGGCCGGGTCGACGGCGTCTTCGGCGTCCGCACCGACGCGGCCCTGCGCGAGTTCCAGCGCAGCGTGGGTGTCGACGCCGACGGCACGTGCGGCCCCGACACCTTCCGCGCCATCGCCCGGCTCGGCCGCACGATGAGCGGCGGCGGCACCGCGAGCGCGCTGCGCGAGATGCACGCCCTCGAGACGCTGCGCAGCGGCGTGGCCGACAAGGTCGTCGTCATCGATCCCGGCCACGGAGGCGCGGATCCCGGCCTCGAGTGCGACGAGCTCACCGAGGCGGTCGTCGCGGGCGACCTCGCCTCGCGCGTCGAGGGCCGCCTGGCTGCCATCGGCGTCCAGGTGCTGCTCACCCGCTCGCCCGACAGCGACCACGCGCCCGAGGAGAGCGAGCGCGCCTCGTTCGCCAACGAGACCGGCGCCGACCTCGTGCTCTCGCTGCACGCCGACTCGGCGTCCTCGTCGGCGCCCTCGGGCTGCGCGACGTTCTACTTCGGCGACGCCGTAGCCGGCACCGGCTCCTCGCTCGGCCACCGGTTCGCCGAGATGGTGCAGGAGGAGATCTGCCTGCGCACCGACCTCACCGACTGCCGCACCCACGCCAAGACCTGGGACCTGCTGCGGATGACCCGCATGCCCGCCGTGCGCATCGAGTGCGGCTACCTGTCGAGCCCGCGCGACGCCCGGCGCCTGGCCGACCCGGCCTTCCGCGACGCCGTCGCCGAGGGCATCGCCGCGGCCGTGGTCCGCTTCTTCGCCCCCGACGAGCCCTGACCCACCCTGCACAGCAGTGCCCCCGGCCGCCGCTCGGGCAGCCGGGGGTCACCGTCGGCCATCAGACCCCGCGGCGCAGGCGGGACTCGAAGTCCTCGTGGTTGAGGTAGGCGCCGCACAGGGTGCGGGTGCCGCTGTAGGCCTTGCGGCCGTGCAGC
>JAXLSG010000029.1:0-3183 GCA_046330715.1 Candidatus Nanopelagicales bacterium | reverse complement strand
GAGATCGGCCTCCGAGCCCAGGACCCGTTGCACCGCAGCGGATGTCAGCCCCACGAGGTCGACGAGCGTCACGAGGGCGCGGTCGACGTCGTCGTACGCCGACAGCGCATCGAGCCCCGTCCGCAGCGACGACCCCATGCCCTCCGACCAGCCGTCGTTCACCACGACGGTCGCCTCGGGCACGTCGCCGACCCAGGCGCCGAGCACGACGACGACCGGCGAGCAGCCGGCCTCGCGCAGCAGCCGCACGGCGCGGTCGACGAGGCGTTCGCCGTCGACGACGTACGGCGCCTTGGGGCCGCCGAAGCGGCGTCCCTCGCCGGCCGCGAGGACGAGCCCTGCCGTGCTCAGCGCGGCGCCCCGGCGTGGATGGGGCCGTCGGAGTTCTTCAGCCGGCCGCCGCTGCCGCCCCAGCGGTCCTGCACGATCTCGGCCGCGATGGAGACCGCCGTCTCCTCGGGCGTGCGCGCGCCGAGGTCGAGCCCGATCGGCGAGTGGATGCGCGCGATCTCCTCGTCGGTCAGTCCCGCCTCCTTGAGCCGCACCACGCGGTCCTCGTGCGTGCGCCGCGAGCCCATCGCGCCGATGTACGCCGCCTTCGTCCCGACCGCCACCTTGAGCGCGGGCACGTCGAACTTCGGGTCGTGCGTCAGGACGCAGATGACGGTGCGCGCGTCGACCGGCTGCGACCCGAGCCAGCGGTGCGGCCAGTCGACGACGACCTCGTCGGCGTCGGGGAAGCGCTTGCGCGTCGCGAAGATCTCGCGCGCGTCGACGACGGTCACGTGGAAGCCGAGCAGCTTGCCGGCCCGGCAGAGCGCGGCCGAGAAGTCGATCGCGCCGAAGATGTACATGCGCGGCGCGGGCGAGAACGACGCGACGAACACCTCGAGGTCGCTGCCCAGGCGCTCGCCCTCGGCGCCGTAGTGCAGGAACCCGGTGCGGCCGGACTCCAGCAGCCCGAGCACGTCGGCGCCGACCGTGTCGTCGAGCCGCGAGGTGCCCAGCGAGCCCTCGATGCCCGACTCGCGCACGACGAGGTGACGGCCGACCGAGTGCGGGCCGCGCACGATCGTCGCGACCGCGACCGGCTCCTCGGCGGCCACGCTCGCCGCGATGCCGGGCAGCTCGGGCCACGTCTCGGGCGACACCTGCTCGACGAAGACCTCGAGGATGCCGCCGCACGTGAGACCCACCGCGAACGCGTCGTCGTCGCTGACGCCGTACGTCTCGAACGTGCTCTCGCCGGTGGCGAGCACCTCCTGGCCGACGTCGTACAGCGCGCCCTCGACGCAGCCGCCGCTCACCGAGCCCACGGCCTCGCCGCCGGCGGTGACGAGCATCGACGCACCCGCGGGCCGCGGTGCGGAGCGCCAGGTGCGCACGACGGTCGCCATCGCCGCCGGCTCGCCGCGCTCGAAGGAGGCCATGAGTGCGGGCAGCACTTCTCGCATGCGGGGCTCCAGGGGACGGGCGCGGCGGGACGGACCCATGATGCACTCAGATCCGCCGGAGCGAAGGTCGAGCGGTCCGCCGCGGCGACCGACAGCGGGGGGTTGCTGCGCCGGAGCGACCGACCCGGTTACGTTCGTCCGGCACACCGGCTCCGACCACCGCACGAGGTGCCATGTCCATCGACGTCCCGGCCCGCCCCTACGTCCGCTCCGACGGCAAGGAGAAGGTGACGGGCAGCGGCCGCTACTCCGCCGACCTCACCTTCACCGGTCAGCTGCACGCGGCGTTCCGCTACGCCGACCACCCGCACGCACGGATCCTCCGCATCGACACCACTGCCGCCCGCGCGGTGCCCGGCGTGCACGCGGTGATCACCCACGAGGACGTGCCCGACGTCCTGTACGGCGGCGTCTCCCAGGACCGCCGTCTGTTCGCCAAGGACAAGGTGCGCTACGAGGGCGACGTGGTCGCCGCGGTCGCAGCGACCAGCGTCGAGATCGCGCGTCGCGCCGCCGCGCTGGTCGAGGTCGAGTACGAGGTGCTGCCCCCGCTGCCCGACTACGTCGCCAACGGCGCCCCTGGTGCGCCGCTGGTGCACGAGGACTGGGCGTCGTACGAGCTCGACGAGAGCTTCGGCGGCAGCGGCAACGTGCTGGGCCACTCGACGATCGTCAAGGGCGACGCCGCAGCAGCCCTGTCGGCCGACGACGTCGTCGTGGTGAAGGGCCGTTACGTCGCGGAGGCGAGCCAGGGGGCGCCGATCGAGCCGCGCGCGCTCGTCGCGCAGTGGTCGGGTGACTCGGTCACGGTCTGGTCGTCGACGCAGGTGCCGTTCGCGGCGCGGTCCGGCGTGGCCCACACCCTGCAGATCCCCGAGTCGAAGGTGCGCATCGTCGTACCGCTGCTCGGCGGCGGGTTCGGGTCGAAGTGCGACTTCCACTACGAGGCGCACGTCGCGGTCCTGGCCCGCGTGACCAAGCGCCCGGTCCGCCTGGTGTTCACGCGCAAGGAGGAGTTCTTCGCGCCCGACCACCGCCGCGAGGGCATGACGATCGAGCTCGAGACCGGAGTGCGCCGCGACGGCACCCTCGTCGCCCGCCGCGGCACCCTCGTCCTCGACGGCGGTGCCTACTGCGGGGAGGGCGGCTTCTTCGCGCAGATGGCCACCTTCCACGCGTGCGGTCCGTACAAGCTCGACAACATCGAGGTCGAGGCGTTCCTCAACTACTCGACCAGCCAGCCGTCGTCCTCCGTGCGCGCACCCACGGCACCCCAGGCCAACTGGGCGCTCGAGCAGCACATGGACGAGGTCGCGGATGCGATCGGCATGGATCCCGCCGAGCTCCGCCGCCGCAACCTCGTCGCCGAGGGCGACCACGGACCCACCGGCCAGGTCTTCGACCGCATCGGTGCGAAGGAGTGCCTCGAGGAGGCGCTGCGCCTCATCGGGTACGACGACTACCTCGCGGGGAAGCTCCCCGACGACGAGGCGATCGGCGTCGCGAGCGGCTGGTGGCCCTCCTTCGGAGTTCCGTCCGGCGCCTACGTGAAGCTCAACGGCGACGGCACCGGCGTCATCATCACCGGCGCTCAGGAGAACGGCGCGGGCTCGGTGATGGGCCTGCCGATCCTGGCCGCCGAGGTGCTCGGCATGAGGCCCGAGGACTTCTCGATCACTTACCAGGACACCGGTGCCGCGCCCTGGGACATGGGCTCGTCGGGCTCGCA
>JAXLSG010000028.1:0-6722 GCA_046330715.1 Candidatus Nanopelagicales bacterium | reverse complement strand
GCCGCAGGTGGCCCGTGACCGGCGTCGAGGCGTTGCCAGCCCCGTCGAGGGCCCAGGCCGACCACGAGTACGTCGCCCCCATCGTGAGCCCCGTGAAGGAAGCCGACCTGGTGGCACCGAGCACCGTGACCCGCTTCGCGCCGGCGGCGTACGTCGCGGGAGCGGTGAGGCCCGGCGACAGCGCGAGCTGGACGCCCACGACATCAGCGGTCCGGATCAGCGGCCACGTGAACGCCGCGCCCGACGCCCCCAGCGTGACGGTCACCGGCGTCATGGTCGGCGCGGTGGAGTCGCTGGCGGTCCAGGCGCCGAGGAAGGACGGCCCGAACACGGTGGTCGTGGAGGTGAGCACGGTCTGCGGTGCCGCGCCGCCGGCGAGCGGGACGACCTGGACGGTCCCGTTCATCACGTTCTGCTCGGTCTGCGACTCGAGCACGAGCCAGGAGTCGTCGGGCGACAGCGACGCGCCGTACAGGGTCGTCGGCACGTAGGTCAGCGGGAGCGTCGTCGGGCTCGCACCGCGCGGCGTGATCGTGCGCAGCACCGATCCGGCGGGCTTGCCGTCGGAGCCCGAGAGCCGGTCCGACAGCAGGATGCGGGAGCCGTCGTGGGTCCAGCCCTGAACGCGGCCGGTCGCTCCGAGAGCGGTGAGCGACGTGCCGTCGATGTTCATGATGAAGACCTTGTCGACGCCGGACACCTGGCGCGACAGGGCGATCTGCCGTCCGCTGGGGGCGACGGCGTACGACGTGATGGAGCCCAGGCCCGAGGAGCGCGTGCCCGGCACCAGCGTGCGCGAGCCGTCGAGGGCGTAGACGAACAGTGCGGTATCGGTCCCGCCCGGAGGGTCGGGCTGCAGCTCGAGGAGGTGGGTCGAGTCGGGCAGCCACGACGGCTCGCCGATGCCGGCGTCGGTCGCGTGGGTGATCCCCGTCCAGGTGTGCGAGGCGAGGTCGTAGACGTCGAGCGAGTCGCCGAAGTCCATCGGGTTGGTCGAGCGCACCGCGACCTTGGTGCCGTCGGGCGACACCTGCGTGGAGCCCTCGGTGGAGTACTTCCGCGTGCCCGGGAGCGCCGTGTCGGTGCCGGACGCGACGTCGAGGGTGTGCAGCTGCAGCGAGAACTCGCCGTCGCCGACGTTCGCGGCGTACACGAGGGTGCCGGTGGGCTCGGGCGGGGCCGAGATGGCCGGCGTGATGACGACCATGCCCACGGCCACCAGGCCCAGAGCGCTGACGGTGGCGACGGTCCGACGGACGGCGGTACGCACGACGCGGCTCCCCCTGCTCGACGACGTTGCCGTCAGGGTCTCACACGCCCGACGCGGAGTCCGCCGGTCGCTCCGAGGATCAGGCGGTGGCGCCGCCGGCCTTGTAGCGCTTCATCTCGTCGGAGGAGAGCTTGGCGATGACGGCCGCGCGGGTCGCGGGGTCGAGGCCGTCGAGCTCGGTCTGGATGGTGAGGACGGTCTCGTCGGCGACCTTCTTCTTCTCCATCGCGATCTTCCACAGGTAGTAGCCGCCCACCGCGGCGCCCGCCACCAGCGCGAGCGTGAGGATGCCCTTGGTGCGCGTGCTCATCGTGCTGCTCCCGTCGTCGACTGCCCCGATCCTACGGACGACAGGTGCGGCGCGTACGCCGGTCCGCGGTGCGACGGGCTCAGGTGCTGAGCTCGCCGCGGACGGGGCTGTCGCCGCTGTGCAGCGGGGAGCCGTTCATCGGCTGCAGCGAGACGTCGACGGCGGAGTAGGCGTCGAGGTCGAGGCCGACCGGGACCGCGAACTCGCCCTTGCCGCTGGCGTCGAGGACGCCGAGGGCGACGAGGTGCGCGTTGCTCGGGTCCATCAGCCAGACCTCGTAGAACGCGCCGGGCCGCTGCGGCAGGCCGGTGACGGTCACGGTGACGGTGCGCTGGGCGGTCGACGCCTGGTGGATCACGGCGGTGCCGCGCGCGGTCGGGTCGTCGAACGGCTTGAGCGCGGCGGTCGCCACGGCGGCCGGCGGCGGGGCCGGCGCAGGAGTCGTGCTCTGCGTGACGGCGTACATGCCTCCGCTGCCCACGATGATGCCGACGGCCGCGGCCGCGGCGAGGGGCAGCGCCCGGCGCCAGCGCGAGCCGCGCGGGCGGAGCTCGGCCACGGGTGCGGCGGTCTCGACGGACGCGACCGGCTCAGCGGCCGCCGCGGGCTCCTCGAGCGCGCGGACGATGCGGTCCCAGACCTCGGGAGCAGGGCTGGAGGGCGCGTCGCCCGGCTGCACGCGGCGGCCGACGGCGGCCGCGGCGCCGAGGCTCTCGACCTCGCGGCGGCAGTGCTCGCACGTGGCCAGGTGGGCCTCGGCGTCGGGGGTGGCTCCGGACTCGCCCAGCGCGAGGAGGGCGAGCGTGGCGTCATCATAGTGCGACACGGTCGGCCTCCAATCGCGTGCGCATGCGCTCCAGGGAGCGGCGGATGTGGGACTTCACGGTACCGAGCGGAAGGTCGAGACGGTCGGCGATCTGCGCGTGGGTCAGGTCGTCGAAGAACGCGAGCTCGATGATCCGCCGAGCGGGTTGCCCGAGCCGGTTGAGCTCGTCGGCCACGAGCACGCGGTCGGCGACCTCGTCGACGGCCTGCGGCGAGCGCGGCTCGGGGACGGTCACCGAGCCGACGGCGCGCAGCACCCGCTGGTCGCGCTGGGCCGCGGCCCACCGGTCGGCGATCGTGTGCCGCGTGATCCCGATGAGCCAGCCGGCGAGCGTGCCGGCGTCGGGGTTGTAGCGCTCGCGCCCGCGCCAGGCGGACACGAAGACCTGCTGGGTCACGTCCTCGGCGTCCTCGCGGTTGCCGAGCGAGCGGAGCGCCACGGTGTAGACGAGCGACGACCACCGGCCGTACGCCTCGCTCAGGCAGACCTCGTCGCCCGCGCGGAAGCCGTGCGCCACCTCGGCATCGGTCAGGTCGTCCACCTGCACTCCCCACGACATCTGTCCAGGCTGACAGCCCCGGGAGATCCTGCAACTCGACACTACGACCGGCGGAGCGTCGACGACGCCCGTGCTCATGACACCTCCTCCTCGCCGCTCGCGCTGTGCTCGCGGTGCCGTGCGCCCCGAGTCCGCACGAACCTTCCTGCTCACCTCTTCGGCCGAGGTGCCTCCGTTGGATGCAGATGGATCCGTCGAAGATTTCTGGGAACCGGGTGCATCCGGATCGACGGGCGCGGCGGAAGTGGCTCTGTGACAGCACGTCCCGCCCACCGAGGAGCACCCATGCGTCTCACTCGCACGATCGTCGCCGCAGCTGCCGGCGCCGCGCTCGCCGCCTCCGCCCTCGCCGGCGTCGGTGCCGCTCAGGCCGCTCCGGCCAAGACCGCGACCCCCGCCGCCGTGACGGCGACCACCGGCACCGCTCCGCTCGCCGCGGTCGCCCTGCCGTTCTCCAAGACCTGGAACACCAACTGGAACGACTACAACGTCGTGAGCCATGCGGTCTTCGCGGTGCTCAAGGCCAAGCCCACCTCCAAGGTGGGCGTGCTGGCGAACGGCAAGGTCGCGCTGACCGCGTTCCTGCCCAACGACCGTGCGTTCCAGATCCTGGTGAAGCAGCTCACCGGCAAGACGCTCCTCCGCGAGCGCGAGGTCTTCGGCGCCGTCGCCAAGCTCGGCATCCCGACCGTCGAGAAGGTGCTGCTCTACCACGTCGTCCCGGGTGCCACGATCACCTCGTCGATGGCCCTGAAGTCCAACGGCGCCAACCTGAAGACGGCGCTCGGCCCGACGATCCACGTGGCCGTCTACCGCGGCCCGGTCATCTCCCTCTGGGACAAGGCCCGCGAGTTCCGCAACCCGCGCGTGATCCTGTCGCAGGTCGACATCAACAAGGGCAACAAGCAGATCGCGCACGGCATCGACCGCGTGCTGCTGCCGTTCCAGCCCTGACGCACGCCGAGGACCCCGTCGCGACCCGTCGCGGCGGGGTCCTCGCGCGTCTACTGGAGCAGGACCGAGACCGCGTCGAGACGGACCCAGCCGCTCCCGCTCACCTGCACCAGCCTGACCGAGTGCGTGCGGTGCGTCGCGAGCGCGGCCGACGTCCACACCTGACGGCGCAGCAGCGTCGACGACGAGCGTGTGCTCACGGTCGTCACGTAGCGGCCGTCGACGTACACGCGGAAGCGGCCGCCGGTGGGCGAGGTCGTGGCGATCACGGCGAACCGCTTCACCGAACGGTCCTGCCGGTAGGGGTAGAGGTACGCCGTCGAGCCACCGGCCCGGGTGGCCGACGTCGTCCCCTGCCAGGCGCCCGTCGTGGTGGCGCGGCTCCACGAGCCGGCGTACGACAGACGTCCGTCGCGGTCGTCCATCGGGTACTGCGACACGAGGTTGGTGCTGGACCAGTGCGGGTTCCCCCACGCGTCGCGCGTCCCGATGCGGATCCGGTAGTTCTGCCCCGGCTGCAGAGTCTCCGGGAAGCCCCCGCGGCCGTAGTAGTAGACACCGCTCCGGCCGAGCTGCAGCCCGGTGTCGAACGCGCTCGTGACGCGACCTCCGCTCGCAGCCTCGAGGATCACGCCCGACGCGCTCGCGGACGACGTCGAGTAGCCGATGCGGATCCACCCGCCGGTGGACGTGCTCGACGCGACCGCGGGCGCCGTGAGGGACACGACCGCGGGCACGAGGCGGACGTGGCCCGTGCGCGGATCGGACAGGTTCCCCGACGCGTCCATCGACCACATCGCGTACGAGTAGACGGCGCCGGCGACCAGTCCGGTGAAGCGTGTCGAGTACACGCGGCCGAGGACGGTCGTGCGCCGAGCGCCCGCGGCGTACGTCGCCGGCGGGGTCATGCCCTGCGACAGCGCGACGCGGACCGCGACGATGTCGGGGTCGCGGACGGCGGCGTTCGACCACGCGAACCGCACGCCGGTGCCCTCGATGGCGAGAAACGGAGGGAGCGTCAGGGTCGGCGCGGCCGTGTCTGGCGGCGACCAGGGCGCCGCGGGGGCCGCGCTGGGGCTGACGGTCGGCACGGTCGTCCAGGTGGCGCCGGCCGTCAGCGGGATCTCGCTGAGCGCCCCTTCGTGGTAACCGACCACCGAGCCGTCATGGCTTCGGGACCAGGCGAAGCCGACCTGACCGGACAGGAACGTCGCCTCGTACAGGGTGCGACCGGTGCCCTGGGGGCTGAACGTCTCGACGATGGACCCGACCCGCTCCTTGTCAGGACTGTAGAGAGGCAGGGTCGCCAACAGCTGCGAGCCGTCGTGCGACCACTGAGGCGATTCACCCGCCACACCGAGGTCCACCCTCGCGGTCCCGTCGATCGTGGCCAGCCAGACGCGAGGCACCCCTGCCGTCGTCGGCACGGAGTAGGCCAGCAGTTCGCCGCCCGGCGACACATCGAAGCCGGAGATGCCGCGGGTCCCCGGCAGCGTCACTCGCGAGCGGTCGAGCCCGACGAGCCAGAGATCCTGGGTGCCACCGTCCGGCAGCTGCGCGGCGACGAGCAGATGCCGGCTGTCCGGCATCCAGTCCAGCCCCGAGAACCCTGCGTCCGGACCGCTTGAGACGAGGAAGTCGAGCACCTCCGTGTCGCGGTCGTACACGTGCAGACGGGAGCTGTAGTCGAGGTCGTCGTAGGTGGTCACGGCGACGCGGCGGCCGTCGCGCGACACCTGCAGCCCGACGTGATCGGGCGACACAGACGTGATCTCGGAACCGGTGAGGACGTTGTCCATACCGGTGGCTCCGTCGTGCAGGCGCAGGATCGATCCGCCTGGCGTTGCGGCGACGTACACGTACTCCCCGGCGGGACCGGCGGAGGCAGGAGCCGCGTAGGCGAGGCCTCCGACGACGAGCGCGGAACAGGCGACAACAACGGTGAGCACGCGGCGGCGCATGGCGCACCATCCCCCTCGTCCCAGCAGACCTCACCAGTCTCCGTCGGCCGCGGGCGACGAGTCTCGCCGTGCAGGCGCTGCCGTCCACTCTCCGGACCACCGCCGGCGAGGTTCTACTGCAGCACGAATGCGAGCCCGTCGAGGCGGACCCAGCCGCTGCCCGGGACCTGCACGACCCGCAGCGTGTGCGTGGCACGTGACAACGCGGCCGACGTCCAGACCGGGCGGCGCAGCAGGGTCGACGTGGTCCGGGTGCTCACCGTCGTGACGTAGCGGCCGTCGACGTAGACCTTGAACCGGCCGCCTGTCGCGAAGGTGGTCGCCAGGACGGTGAACCGCTTCGTGCTGACGCTGCCGCGCGCGTGCGCGACGAACGTCGCCGATCCGCCGGCGTTCGTCATCGACGTCGTCCCCTGCCAGGCGCCGGTCGCCGCCACGCGGCTCCACGAGCCGGCGTACACGATCGTCCTGTCGCGGTCGTCGAGCGGGAACACCGATGACGCGCAGGTGCTGCTCCAGTGCGGGTTGCCCCACGCATCGCGCGTGCCGACGCAGAACGTGTAGGTCGTACCGCCGACCAGCGTCTCCGGATATCCGCCGCGACCGAAGAAGTACGTGCCGCTGCGGGCGAGCTGCACGCCCGGGTAGAGCGGCGTGAAGCTGCCGCCGCCGCCCGCGACCGAGACCGTGCGGTCCTTGAGGATCACCCCCGCGGCACCGACCGCCGTGGTCGCGTAGGCGAGCCGGATCCAGCCGCCGGTCGAGGTCGTCGAGGCGAGCGGTGCCGTGCTGACGGTCGCTGTCGACGCCACCATCCGCAGGTGGCCGGTCGACGGCGCCGA
>JAXLSG010000027.1:0-30625 GCA_046330715.1 Candidatus Nanopelagicales bacterium | reverse complement strand
CACGGCGGTGACGTTGCGCAGCCGAGGATCGGCACCGAGCTTCGCCTCGATCCCCTTGGCCTCGTTCACATATCCGGCGCCCGCGGCCGTCATGATCCAGATGACCGACGGATTGCGCTTCACGATCGCCTCCCACGACATGGCGTCGTAGTCGGTGGCCACGTCGGCGAAGGCGTTGCTGGCACCGGCCATCGTGATCACGGCGTTGGGGGTCCCGGCGGCGCCGGCTGGATACGGGTCGTCCTCGCCGCTGTAGGTCCACACCGTCATCGACGGCATCGCCGTGGCGGCCGCCTTGACCGTCGCCTCGCGGGCCTTGAGCGCGGCGATCTCCCTCTGCGCCTTCTCCTGCACGTCGAAGATGACGCCGAAGTTGGCGAGGTCCGTGTACAGGTCGGAGAAGTCGGTGACCGGCGCCGTCGACCGGTGGCACTCGGCCAGCGTGAGGTAGCTGTTCACGCCGAGCTTCTGCCAGCCCTCGCGGTCGGGCAGGGTCTGGTTCTCCAGCAGGGCCGACGGGTAGATGGACATGACCAGGTCCGGGTTCGTCGCGACCACCGCCTCCTTCGAGGGGTAGTTCATGTCCTTGTTGATGACCGGCAGCGAGTCCATGTCGGCCTTGGTCGGCGCCCAGCGCTGGTCCGGCGTCTGGAACTCGGTGAAGCCCACGATGCGGTCCTTGAGCCCGAGCAGCAGGAGCGACTCGGCGACCGACGGGTCGAGCGTGACGACGCGCTGCGGCGCCCTGTCGTAGGTGGTGCTGCGGCCGCCGCAGTCGGTGACCGAGACCGGGTACGTCGTACGCAGGCTGGACGATGCCGCGGGCACCGCCGACGTCGCGCTGGGCGCGGCGGACGAGCCGCACGCAGCGAGGGCGAGCGCCGCCGTCGCGAGGACCGCGGCGACGACGCCTCCGCGGGAGCTGGGTCGGTTCATGCTGATCACTCGTCTCAGGTCGGTGGGGGTCACGAACGGGTGGACTTGAAGGCGGCGACGGCCTGCGCGACGCGCTCCACGAACTCGACCGTCCCCGCCCCGTCGGGGTAGGGCACGACCGTGAACGCACGGGAGCGCTCGGCCGGCGACCCGGCCACCAGGGGCCAGAGGGGCACGACCTTCGACGGCGCGTCCGCGTCGCCGCCCGAGTTGTAGGCGAGCACGAGATCGGGGTTCGCCGTCACGACGGCCTCCTTCGAGACCGTGTAGATGTCGGCGGGGTCGCTCGCGGCAGGGACGAGACGCCCTCCGGCAGCGGTGACCAGCTGCCGGGCGAAGGCGCCCGTGTTGGACCAGATCTCGCCCTTCTCGCTGATGCTGTCGAGGAAGAACACCGACGGCGAGCCAGGGCCTGCGGCCGCGGCCTGCGCACCAGCCGCAGTGATCCGCTCCTGCCAGGACCGGACCAGCGCCGTCGCCCGGTCCTCGACGTCGAGGATCCGCCCGAGCACCACCGTGTCGGTCATGGACTGCTCGAGCGAGGCACCGGAGCAGCTCGGCGACAGCGTGAAGACGTTGATGCCCATGGCCACCAGGGCGTCGGTGCCGCGCGGGTCGCCGTTCCCGGCGTCCCCGTCGTAGGCCTCGATCACCAGGTCGGGAGCCGCGGCCAGGAACGCCTCCTTCGAGGGGTAGGAGCTGTCGGCCGTGCCGACGAGGAGCGGCAGAGCGTGCAGCCGGGCAGCCACGTCCGAGGGGACAGCGCTGTCGGGGGTGAGCGCGCCCGACGCCCTGGTGAACAGCGCCGTGACCCTGTCGCCAGCACCGATCTCGAACAGCGGCGCCGCGTAGCGCTCGCCGTCGACGACGACCCTCGTCGGCGCCTTGTCGAAGGTCAGCGTCCGGCCGCACTGCGTGATGGTGAGCGGGTACGTCGTACGGGTGCCGGACGTGGACGGGGCTGCGACGGGTGCGGACGACGACACCGGTGCGCCCGACGAGCCGCAGGCGGTCAGCGCGAGGGCCGCCACGGCACCCGCGGCGACGACGAGCACCGCGCGGGCGCGGTGGGAACTGATGTGCATGGACTGCTCCTGGTGGTCGTACGGACGTGGTCGGCGCGTGCGTCGTCAGCCGTGGGCGCGGCGGGAGCGACGACCGAACCCGGTCACCGTCACCACCAGGGCCACGACGACGAGCACCGCGATGCCGATGCGCAGGGCCAGCGGGAGCGTCGTGCCCCCGTGGTCGTGGGCGGCGGCGAGCGACGCGTCGGTGGAGGACGAGGGGGACGACGAACCGGCGGGGATCGTCGAGGACTGCACGGCGAACGTGCCGGCGACCGCCCCCTCGGGGAAGGCCTTCGTGTGCAGCATCAGCGCGAACCGCTCCGGGTGCGACGCGAACCGCACCAGGTCGACCCGGCGCTGGGGCGTGCACACCTCGTGGCCGGCGTCGATCCCGCTGCTGCTGACCGCGATCGCGATCTCGTCGTCGATGGTCAGGTCGCTGGTGTCCGCCGGATGGATGTGCGCCGCGGTGATCGAGCTCAGGCCTTGGCTGAGGATCGTGTAGCACAGCGTCGAGGTCGCCAGGTCGACGACGAACGTCCCCGCGGCGCGGCCCTGCGCCGCCCCCTCGCCGCCGGGGATGCCGGCGCCGGTGGCGGAGACCACGAGCGTCGCCTTCCCCGTCGTGGGGCCGGCGGTCGTGTCGGCCGAGCCGGTCGCCGACGTGCGCGAGACCGTGAACCGGAACCCGCCCTCGACGGCGTGGCCGTCCTCGGACACCACGCGGAACGCCACCTGGTACTCGCCGTCCATCACCATCGACGGGTGCAGGACGGTCGACATCGTCGTGCCCTCGAGATCGACGCCGGCGGCGCTGATGACCTCCCCCATCGGGTCGGTGACCGTGATGGCGTTGCCCGCCGCACCGCCCATCTCGGCCGGTGCCTCGGAGAACGTGAGGCTCACGTCCTCCGGCAGGGCGGTGATGGTCGAACCGGCGGCGGGGTCGGACGAGACGAGCTGGTCGTGCGCGGACGCGACGCCGAGGGCGGCGGGCGAGGCGAGCACGACGAGAGCGAGCAGGACGGACAGGGACAGACGACGTCGCATGACAGGACCCATCGGGACGACGGCGGCAGGAGCCGCCGAGCGGAGGCTGCGAGGTGCGGCGCCGTCGACCGACCTACCCGTCGACGAGGACGGGCAGCAGCGGGCGCGCACGGAGAGCCGCACCGGTCAGGGAGACCGGTGGGTGCGCAGGATCGTCCCGGGCCGACGACGTGGAGACGGTCAGGCGGGGACGACGCAGACGCGGGCCGGAGGCCCACGACGTCCGACGCTCGACACCACGAGCGGGTCGGGGCGCGTCGGCGCGACCGTGCGCCGACGGCGGGCGACGAGAGCCTGTCGCCAGGCCTCGCCGGCCAGGCGCACCCGCAGGACGAGCGCGGCAGCACGCAGCGCCCGGACGGTGCGGGGCACCCGGGACAGGTGCAGGAGCGTGCGGAGCACCTGGTCACCCGCGGCGAGCCACACGCCGAGGAGGACCGCCGCTGCGAGGTGCGCGGCGGTCATGAGGATCCCCGACGGGCCCGACAGGCCGGCGAGCAGGTGGTGCGAGACGAGGTGCCAGGAGCCGCCCGCGGAGGCGGTCATGTCGCCCATGCCCATGTCGTGCCCGCCACCGCTCAGCGTGGTGGGGGCGGAGGCCGCGGCCGAGAGCGCCAGCAGCCCGTGGACGGCGACCTGGCTCACGAGCACCGCGGTCAGGATTCGGGCACGAGACGCGCGCCCGCGCAGTCCGAGAGCCATCAGCGCGACGGTGACCGACGCGACGACGAGCGCCCCGGCCGCACCCGGCGCCTCACCACCCGCCAGCACGTGCGCGGCCACACCCAGCGTCGCCGTCACCGCGCCGCACAGAGCGGCTCTCGGTGCGAGCGGCGCGCTCGGCGCAGCCGGGTTCCAGGACACCTGGGCACCCTAGGAGCCGCGGTCACGCACTGTCACTCCCCAGTTCCCGGGGGTACCCCCTCACACGGGCGTCGCCCGTTCGGCCGGCCGGGCTCCCCCGTTCGGTGCGTCACGAGAAGAACAGTGGCCGGCCACGCGCGCCGGGCCGCACGAGAGACCGTCATGTCCGCCTACGTGCGAAGATTGTCCGGCGATCGCCCGGGGTGGCCGGGGATTCGCTCCCGGTCTCCCGCGGGCGGCCGAGCCCAGAAGGAGTCCTGCCCGGTGACCGACACCAACATCACGCGCGCCGAAGCGGCCGAGCGGTCCTCGCTCATCGCGGTGACGTCGTACGACGTGCACGTCGACCTCTCGCGCGCCGGCGACCAGGGCTCGGCCTCCTTCCCGAGCACCTCGACCATCCACTTCACCGCGTCGCCCGGGAAGTCGACGTGGGTCGACATCGTCGCCGAGCGCGTGACGCGCGCCGTGCTCAACGGCGAGGAGCTCGACCCCTCGACGTTCACCGGCACCCGCCTGCCGCTGCCGATGCTCTCCCTCGACAACCACCTCGTGGTCGAGGCCGACTGCCTCTACATGCGCACCGGCGAGGGTCTGCACCGCTTCTTCGACCCGGTCGACGACAGCACCTACCTCTATTCGCAGTTCGAGGTCGCCGACGCCCGCCGCATGTACGCGTGCTTCGACCAGCCCGACCTCAAGGGCGAGTTCCGCCTCGCCGTCACGGCGCCCGCGCACTGGCAGGTCGTGTCCAACGCGACGACGCCCGAGCCCTCCCCCGCGGGCGAGGGCCTGGCGCACTGGCAGTTCGAGGCGACCCCGCGCATCTCCACCTACATCACGGCTCTCGTGGCCGGCCCGTACCACGTGGTCCGCGACGAGTACGTCGGCCCGCACGGCACCTACCCCCTCGGCGTCTTCTGCCGCGCGAGCCTCGCGCCGCACCTCGACGCCGACGAGGTCCTCACCGTCACCAAGCAGGGCTTCGAGCTCTTCGAGAAGCAGTTCGCGACGCCGTACCCGTTCACGAAGTACGACCAGCTCTTCGTGCCGGAGTTCAACGCGGGCGCGATGGAGAACGCCGCGTGCGTGACCATCCTCGAGGACTACGTCTTCCGCTCGCGCGTGACCGACTACGCCTACGAGGCGCGCGCCAACACCGTCCTGCACGAGCTCGCCCACATGTGGTTCGGCGACCTCGTGACCATGACGTGGTGGGACGACCTGTGGCTCAACGAGTCGTTCGCCGAGTGGGCGGCGTACTACTCCGCCGCTGAGGCCACCCGGTACGTCGACTCCTGGACGTCGTTCCTCATCCAGCGCAAGGGCTGGGCCTACCGCCAGGCGCAGCTGTCCTCGACGCACCCGATCGCGGCCGACATGGTCGACCTCGAGGCGGTCGAGGTGAACTTCGACGGCATCACCTACGCGCAGGGCGCGTCGTCGCTGCGCCAGCTCGTGGCGTGGGTCGGCGAGAAGGAGTTCCTCGCCGGGCTCACGGCGTACTTCGACAAGCACGCGTGGGGCAACACCCGCCTCGGCGACCTGCTCGGCGAGCTCGAGCGCTCGAGCGGCCGCGACCTGTCGGCCTGGGCGCACGCGTGGCTCGAGACCTCCGGCGTCAACCTGCTCCGCCCGCACGTCGAGGTCGACGCCGACGGCGCCTACACCAGCGTGGTCGTCGAGCAGGAGCCGCCGTCGTCGCCCGCGGGCGTGCCGGCGGTCCTGCGCCCGCACCGCATCGCGATCGGCCTCTACGACCGCACGCCGAACGGGCTCGAGCGCACCCGCCGCATCGAGGTCGACGTCGTCGGCGCGAGCACCGAGATCCCCGAGCTCGTCGGGGTACGCCGTCCCGACCTGCTGCTGCTCAACGACGACGACCTCACGTTCGCCAAGATCCGTCTCGACGAGGTCTCGCTGCGCACCGCCGTCGAGTCGCTCGCCGACCTCGGCTCGGCGCTCGCCCGCGCGCTCGTGTGGGCGGCGACGTGGGACATGCTGCGCGACGCCGAGATGCCGATGGGCGACTGGCTGTCGCTGGTCGAGGCCGGCCTGCCGACCGAGACCGACATCAGCGTCGTCACGACCGTGCTGAGCCAGACCAAGGCCGCGATCGAGCAGTTCTCGGGCATCGGCAAGCGCGAGGGCTACCGCGACCGCTGGGCCGCGCTCACACTGCGCCTCGCGCAGGACGCCGAGCCGGGCAGCGACAACCAGCTCGCCTACGCCCGCGCGTACGCCGCGACCGCCCGCACCACGGAGCAGACCGACGTCGTGCGCTCGTGGCTGAACGGCGGCGCGCCCGAGGGTCTCGTCGTCGACACCGACCTGCGGTGGACGCTGCTGCAGCGGCTCATCGCCCAGGGCGCTGCCGACCCGGCCGAGATCGAGGCCGAGCTCGCGGTCGACGACACCGCGACCGGACGCCGGCAGGCCGCCACCGCCCGCGCGCTCGTCCCGACGCGCGAGGCGAAGGAGGCTGCGTTCGCGGCGGCCGTCGAGTCCGACGACCTGCCCAACGCGATGCTGGTCGCCACGATCGCCGGCTTCGTGCACCCCGACCAGCGCGAGCTGCACCGGGTGTTCCTCGACCGCTACTTCGACGCGATCCCGGGCGTGTGGGCCACCCGCACGAACGAGACGGCGCAGACGATCGTGATGGGCCTCTACCCCTCGCAGCTCATCGAGCCCGGGATGCTCGAGCTGACCGACCGGTTCCTCGCGCGCGACGACATCCCGTCGGGCGCGCGCCGGCTGGTGCTCGAGGGCCGCGACGGCATCGAGCGCTCGCTGCGCTGCCAGGCGCGCGACGCGTAGCAGGTCCCGCGAGGCGACCGTCGCTCAGCGCGACGGTCAGACGGTGTCGATGTGTCGCAGCGCCACGGCACGGCCGTGGTCGGCGAGCACCTGGATGCCGCGGCACAGCCCGCCGACGAGGTCGCCGCCGGCGAACGACGTGGTCATCGTCAGCGAGGCGAGCGCGCAGGTGCGGTCGTCGAGCGCGCGGGCCGCGAGCGAGCCGGTGACGATCTCGAGGGTGCGGGCCGGCGGGTCGACGGCGACGAGCACCGTGCCCGGCGCGTCGGCGCCGCGTGCGGCCACCATCGCCTGGGCCTGCGCCCGTCCCCCGTCCAGCGAGCCGACGCGCACCAGGAACGTGAGCCCGGTCGCGAGGTCGGCGGCGGCGACCGCGCGAGCCAGGCGGGCGCGCTGCGCGTCGGTCAGGCCGTCACCAGGCGGCACTCGTACCGCCCGTCGAGCCGGCAGCGTCGGCGTCCTCGACCTCGGCAGCGGCCTCGCCGCCCTCGGCCGCGATCGCCGCGGCCGACGCACCGGCGCCGACGACGACGGGCTCGCCCGTCCACGCCTCGGAGTCGGTCGGCCGGCCGGCACGGGTCCAGCCCGGCGCCGACACGAGCAGCCACACCAGCGCGACGACGACGGCCGGGATGCCGACGAAGACCAGCAGCGCCTCGCCCGGCGACATGACGCTCGGGTCCTGGTTCATCACGCTGCCCGGCGACGAGGTGGTCGCCGAGGCGGGAGCGGCGAGGACGCCGCAGGTGACGAGGGCGAGGGCCGCGACGAGGGCGGCACGGGTGCGCGTCGGCATGGCCGTGATCCTACGGGTCGGAGGGGCTCGAGTCGGGGTGGTGCGCGTCAGGACCGGACGGCCGCCACGAGCCGCCGGAGGAACCCGATGCTCGGCAGGTCCTCGACCAGCACGGCCTTGCCGTCGCCGTCGCAGAGCGGCACGCGCCAGTTGGGGTACTCCTGGTCGGTGCCGGGCTGGTTCTGCGCACGGCGGTCGCCGACGGCGTCGGCGAGCGACACCGCGAGCAGGCGTGCCGGGGTGCGGGCGAGGTAGCGGTGCAGGGCCTCGACCACGTCGGCCTCCGACGCTCCCTCGCGCAGCAGACCGCGGTCGCGCAGCGCCGCCGTCCAGGCAGCGAGGTCGGTCTCGTGCGAGGCGAGCTCCTCGTCGTACGACGTGGCCAGCAGGCCGAGCTCGTCGCGCAGCCGCACGTGCTCGCCGGCGAGGAAGCCCGCGGTCGGCGGGAGGTCGTGGGTGGTGACGCTCGCGAGCGCGAGCTCGCGCCAGTGCTCCGGCGCGAGCGGCTGGTCGGCCTCGTCCTTCTCGAACCAGAGGATCGACGTGCCGAGGATGCCGCGGTCGCGCAGCGTGTCCTGCACCCAGGCCTCGACGGTGCCGAGGTCCTCGCCGATCACGACGGCGCCGGCGCGCTGCGCCTCGAGCGCGAGGATGCCGACGAGCGCGTCGTGGTCGTAGCGCACGTACGTGCCGGCGTTGGCGGGCATGCCGCGCGGGATCCACCAGAGACGGAACAGGCCGAGCACGTGGTCGACGCGGATGCCGCCCGCGTGCCGGAGCACGGTGCGGAGCATGTCGCGGTAAGGGATGAACGCGTTCTCCGCCAAGGCGTCCGGGCGCCACGGCGGCTGCGACCAGTCCTGCCCCATCTGGTTGTACATGTCCGGCGGCGCACCGACGGCGACGTCCTTCGCGAGCACGTCGCGCAGCGCCCACGCGTCGGCGCCCTCGGGGTGCACGCCCACGGCGAGGTCGTGCATGACGCCGATCGCCATGCCGGCGTCGCGCGCCGTCTCCTGCGCCTGCGCGAGCTGCTCGTCGAGCACCCACTGGCACCAGCGGTGGAACTCCACGTGGTCGGCGAGCTCAGCGCGCGCCTTCTCGGCGGCGGGACCGTGCGGGTCGGCGAGCTCCTCGGGCCAGGCGTCGGGCTCGCCGTACTGGTCGGAGAGCGCGCACCACAGCGCGAAGTCGTCGAGACCGGTGCCCTCGCGCGCGACGAAGTCGTCGTACGCCGCCTGCCGGCCCAGCGACCGCGGCACCTTCGACACCAGCTCGAGGGCCACGCGCTTGGCCATCCAGACCGGGTCGCGCTCGAGGAGCGCGGCCGAGGTGTTGGCCGGCTGCACGGTCTTCGCGAGCACCTCGACCTGCGCGCGGTGGTCCTCGGTGAGGTACGCGTACTCGGGGATCGCCTCGACGCGCAGGTAGATCGGGTTCGCGAACCGGCGCGTGACGGGGAGGTAGGGCGAGGGCGCCATCGGCGGCACCGGCGACGCGGCGTGCAGCGGGTTGACGAGGACGAAGTCGGCACCGAGCTCGCGGCCCGACCACGACACGAGGTCCTCGAGGTCGCCGACGTCGCCGAGCCCCCACGACCGGCGCGAGCGCACCGAGTACAGCTGCGCCGCGAAGCCCCAGCCGCGGCGGTTGCGCAGCCGCTCGGGGAGCGCGAGCGCGCGCGGCGTCACGACCAGGACGGTGGAGCTGTGCTCGGTCGCGAACTCGGCGCTCGTGACCTCCGCGTGCAAACGGTGCCAGCCCGTGGGGAGGTCGGTCGGGAGCGCGAACGTCGCCTCGCCCACGAGGACGCCGTCGACCTCGACCGGCTCGACCCAGCGGTCGACCTGCACGACGTCGGAGCGCGAGCCGCCGTCCTCGAGCTCGATCCAGAGGCGGGCGCCGTCGCCGTGCGGCAGGTGCACCCAGCAGGTCGCGCCGTCGCCCTGGCGGACCACGAAGACGGGCGGAAGTGTCCTGCGCCAGTCGCGGATCCGGCGCTCGTGCAGCGCGGCCGCGACCGACTCGGGCGTGGTGGCGTCGACGCCGAGCGCGGCCAGCACGGCCACGACGGTGGCCTCGGACACCTCCTGGTGGGCACCGGCCTGGTCCCAGAACTCGGTGGCTACCCCGAAGGCGGACGCGAGGGCGACGAGGTCGTGGTTCACACGGGCATCCTGTCGCGCCGGGGGCCCCGGTCGCCAGGGGGCCGGGGGTTCGAATGCAACCGGTTTCAGACCGGGGGCCAGCGGTCGGCCCAAGGCCGGGCGGCCTCGAGCCGGGCGGCGAGGGCGAGCAGGAGCGCCTCCTCCCCCGGGCGTCCGACGAGCTGGACGCCGACGGGCAGGACCACGCCGTCGACCTCGGGCCAGCCCAGCGGGAGCGAGACCGCCGGCTGGCCGGAGATGTTGTACGGCGAGGTGAAGGGCGTGAACCGCTTCTGCGCCTCGAAGTCGGCGGCCGGGTCGGCGTCGTCGCGCAGCCCGCCCACGGGGGCGGGCAGCTGGGCGAGGGTCGGCGTGAGCACGGCGTCGTACTCCCAGGTCGACTCGATCGTGCGGCGGGTGAGGGTGCGCATGAGCGACACCGAGGCCGAGAGCTGCTGCCCCGACACGCTGCGGCCGCGGTCGCGCAGCCAGCGGGTCAGCGGCCGCAGCCGCTCCTCGTCCTGCGGCTCGAGCGGGACGCCGAGCCCGAGGATCGACCAGACCGCCTCGAAGGCGTGCACCTGGTCGGGCCCGAAGGGCGGGTCGACGTCCTCGACCACGTGGCCGAGCGACTCGAGCAGGCGGCTGGTGTCCTCGTAGGCCGCGAGGACATGCGGGTCGACCTCGGTCTCGGCGATCACGGGCACGGCGTACCGGCCGATGCGGAGTCTCCCGGGGTCGCGGGTCGTGGCCGCGAGGAACGTGTCGCCGGGCGGGAGCGGACGCGCCGACAGGACATCGCCGGGCGTCGGGCCGGCCATCACGTCGAGCAGCGCGGCGGCGTCGGCCACGGTGCGCGCGAGCGGACCGTGGGTCGTGAGCTCGCCGAGCGAGTCGGCCCACGGCGCGTTGCTGATCCGGCCGCGCGAGGGCTTGATGGTGACCAGGCCGCACACGCTCGCGGGGATGCGCAGCGACCCGCCGCCGTCGTTGCCCTGGGCCGCCGAGGCGATCCCAGCGGCGACAGCGGCACCCGCTCCCCCGCTCGAGCCGCCCGCGGAGCGCGAGAGGTCCCAGGGCGTGCGCGCCGGCGGGGCGACGTCGGGCTCGGTGTAGCAGGGCAGGCCGAACTCCGGCGCGTTGGTCTTGCCCGTGATGACGAGGCCCGCCGCGCGCATGAGCGAGACGACGTGGTCGTCGACCTCGGGCACCACGTCGAAGACGACCGAGCCGCCGGTCATGCGTACGCCGGCGAGCTGCTCGAGGTCCTTCACCGGCACGACCGTGCCGAGCAGCGGCGGCAGCGGCTCGTCGGTGTCGGCCGCCGCGACGCGGGCGTCGGCCGCGCGCGCGAGCTCGAGCGCGAGGTCGTCGGTGCGCGTGATGAACGCGCCCACGGTCGCGTCGAGCGCGTCGGCGCGACGCAGGTGGTGCTCGGTCAGCTCGACGCTCGACACCTCGCGGCGGCGTACGAGGTCCGCCTGCTCGAGCGCCGACAGGCGGTGCAGCTCGGTCGAGGCCGGACGCTCGCGCGACGGTGAGGTCATGCCGCGATCATGCCGCCGCGGGGCGCGGACCGCGGGCGGTACCCGCACGCGGGCTGGTCCGTACGGCCTCCGCACGACCTCCGTTCGGCGGGCAGCCTCCCCGCAGCGCCCGTGACAGGGTGGACGCATGGCGTACGACGAGGAGCTGGCGAGCCGGATCCGGGACTGCCTCGAGGGCGGACCGGGCGTCACGGAGTCGACGATGTTCGGAGGCCTGGCCTTCCTGGTCAACGGCAACATGGCCATCGCCGCGAGCCACCAGGGCGGGGCCCTGGTGCGCGTCGACCCGGCGGAGTCCGACGAGCTGGTCGACACCACCACCGCGGAGATCGCGGTGATGCGGGGCCGGCCGATGCCGGGCTGGCTGCGGGTGCCGGCCGACGACCTCGAGACCGCCGACCAGGTGCGCGTCTGGGCCGACCGCAGCGCGGCGTACGCCGGCAGCCTCCCGCCCAAGGACGGCGGCTAGCCCGGTCGGGGGTGGCGCTGCACCGGCGCGCGCGGGAGCGTGCCTAGGGTGTGGGCCGTGCCGACCTACCCCGACGCCCCGCGCCTCGATCTCGTCGACGACCTGCACGGCCGCGCCGTGCCGGACCCGTACCGCTACCTCGAGGACCCGCAGGACGAGCGCACCGTCGCGTGGTCGCAGGCCCAGCACGCGCTGCTCGAGGCCGAGCGCGAGGGCTGGGACACCACGGACCACTGGCGCGACCGCGTGACGCAGCTGGTGTCGGCCGGCGCCATCGGCGTCCCGATCTTCCGCGGCGACCGCACCTTCTTCATGCGGCGCGAGGGCGACCAGCAGTTCTCGGTGCTCTGGACGATCGACCCCGACGGCACCGAGCGCGTGCTGCTCGACCCGATGGAGATCGACCCCACGGGCCGGACGTCGCTCGACACGTGGCAGCCGAGCAAGGAGGGCCACCTGCTGGCCTACCAGCTCTCCGAGGGCGGCACCGAGGAGTCGGTGCTGCGCGTCATGGACGTCGCGACCGGCGAGGTCGTCGACGGTCCGATCGACCGCGCGCGCTACTCCCCAGTCGCGTGGCTGCCGGGTGCTGCGGCGTACTACTACGTGCGCCGCCTCGACCCGTCGCTCGTGCCCGAGGACGAGGTGCAGTTCCACCGACGCGTCTACCTGCACCGCCTCGGCTCCGACCCGAGCACCGACGTGGAGATCTTCGGGGCGGGCAGGCCGATCACGTCGTACTTCGGCGTGCAGGTGAGCATCGACGGCCGGTGGCTGCAGCTGTCGAGCCAGGAGGGCACCGAGCCGCGCAACGACCTGTGGCTCGCCGACCTCACGACCTCGCCGCTGGAGGCGCCCGCGTTCCGCGCCGTGCAGGTCGACGTCGACGCCAACACCGGTCTGTCGTTCGCGCGCGACGGACGCGTGCTCGTGCACACCGACCGCGACGCCCCGCGCGGGCGCGTGCTCGTGCTCGACCCGGACGACCTCGCCTACGAGAGCTGGACCGAGCTCGTGCCCGAGGACGACGAGGCGGTGCTCGAGGACTTCGCGTTCCTCGACGGTCCCGAGCTCGAGGCGCCCGTGCTCGCCGTCTCGTGGACGCGCCACGGCGTCGGGAGCATCACGCTCCACGACGCCGCTACCGGCGCACGCACCGGCGAGCTCCCGCTGCCGGGCGTGGGCACGCTGGGCGGTCTTGCCGAGCGCCCCGACGGCGGCCCGGTCGTGTGGTTCGTCTACACCGACTTCACGACCCAGGTGCACGTCTACTCCTATGACGCGCGCACGGGCGAGGTCTCGCTCTACGCGACGCCGCCCGGCTCGGTCGACGTGCCCGAGATCCACTCGCAGATGGTCGAGTACACCTCGAAGGACGGCACGGTCGTCCGGATGTTCGTGCTGTCGAAGGACGCCGAGCCCGACCGTCCGCGGCCGACGATCCTCTACGGCTACGGCGGTTTCGGGATCTCCATGACCCCGGGCTTCTCCTCGGTCGCTCTCGCCTGGGTCGAGGCCGGCGGCGTCTACGCCATCGCCTGCCTGCGCGGCGGTGGCGAGGAGGGCGAGGAGTGGCACCGCGACGGGATGCTCGGCTCGAAGCAGAACGTCTTCGACGACTTCCACGCCGCCGCCGAGTGGCTCGAGCGCGAGGGCTGGACCACGCGCGACCAGCTCTGCATCAACGGCGGCAGCAACGGCGGCCTGCTCGTGGGAGCGGCGATCACGCAGCGCCCCGACCTGTACGGCGCCGCCGTGTGCATCGCGCCGCTGCTCGACATGGTGCGCTACGTCGAGTCCGAGCTCGGACTGTCGTGGACCGTCGAGTACGGCGACCCCGAGGTGCCCGAGGAGCTCGACTGGCTGCTCGCGTACTCGCCGTACCACAACGTCCGCGAGGGCGTGGACTACCCGGCGACGCTCTTCGTGGTGTTCGACAACGACACGCGCACCGACCCGATGCACGGCCGCAAGCTGTGCGCGGCGGTGCAGCACGCGACGTCGGGCACGCGTCCCGTGCTCATCCGCACCGACGGAGACGTGGGCCACGGGGCGCGCAAGCTCTCGAAGTCCGTGGAGGAGTCGGCCGACATGCTGGCGTTCGCCGCGCGGTGGACGGGCCTGACGCTCAACTAGTCTGGGGGCATGCCCTTCGAGATCGCGTCGGCCGCGAGCGCGGCGCCCGCGGCGACGGCGGCGGCGACCACCCCCTGGTACCAGGTGGTGCTCACCTGGATGGCGACGAACCTGCTCGCCATCATCCTGATCATCGTCATCTCGCTGCTCGTCTGGTGGCTGCTGCTCCGCGTGATCACGCGCGTCACCGCGAACGCCAAGGTGAAGCTGCGCGAGGAGCGCCCCGGCCAGGCGCGCGCCGCCGAGCACACGCAGGAGCTCACGGCCGTGCTCATGTCGGCGCGGCGCGAGCAGCGGGCGGAGGCGCTCGGCCAGCTGCTCAAGAGCATCGCGACCTTCACGGTCCTCTCGATCGGGCTGCTGCTGATCCTCGCCCAGATCGGCGTCAACCTCGGGCCGCTCATCGCGAGCGCCGGCGTCATCGGCGTCGCGCTCGGCTTCGGCGCGCAGACGATGGTGAAGGACTTCCTCTCCGGCGTCTTCCTCGTGCTCGAGGACCAGTTCGGCGTCGGCGACTTCGTCGACCTCGGTCCGGCCACCGGCACGGTCGAGGAGGTCACCCTGCGCATCACGCGCGTGCGCGACATGTCCGGCGTCGTCTGGTACGTCCGCAACGGTGAGATCCTGCGCGTCGGCAACCGGTCGCAGGGCTGGACGATGGCGACCGTCGACGTACCCATCGCCTACAACGAGGACCTCGACCGCGTGCGCCGCATCATCGAGCGCGTGGGGTCGGAGATGGACGACGACCCGCAGTACGACGACACGCTGTTCGGCACGCCGACCTACGCCGGCGTCGAGAGCGTGAGCGGCGACGCCGTCTTCGTGCGCATCACCGCCAAGGCCGCGCCCGACAAGCAGATGGTCGCCGCGCGCGCGATCCGCGAGCGGCTCAAGCTCGCCTTCGACGACGCCGGCGTGCGCGTGCCGGTCCTGCAGCGCCCGACCCTGCCCGGCACGACTCCCCCGCCGGCGCAGCCCCCCGCCTGACCCGATCGGCCCGTGCTGGCGTGGCACTGTCAGCAGCACGACGTTGCAACCCCTGCCCAGAGTCGGATCCCCGGCTTACGGTGGCCGGGTGAGCCAGTTCTCCGACCACGACCCGAGCGGCCAGTCGATCCGTGCGGCGGAGGGCGTCACGCGCTACGACCGGCGCGGCTGGCGGCGCTGGCTGGTCCCGGTCGGAGTGCTCGCTGTGGCCGTCGCGGCTCTCTCGCTCGTGGCCGTCGCCGTCACCCGCTGAGCGCGCCGCCTGACCCTCCCGACGCGCGGCGCAGACCGCCTCTCGACAGACTGTGCGCATGCGCCTGCTCGTGACCGGGGTGACCGGCTACATCGGTGGCCGGCTCGTGCCCGAGCTGCTCGACGCCGGTCACGAGGTGCGCGTGCTCGCGCGGCACCCGGAGCGCCTCGCCGACCGCACCTGGGTCGACCGCGTCGAGATCGTCGCCGGCGACGCGAGCGACCCGGCGGTGGTGCACCAGGCGCTGCGCGGGGTCGACGTCGCCTACTACCTGCTGCACTCGCTCATGGCCGGCGAGGGCTTCGAGGAGCTCGAGCGCACCATCGCGCGCACCTTCGCCGCCGCCGCTCGCGACGAGGGCGTGGGCCGCCTCGTCTACGTCGGCGCCCTGCTGCCCGACCTGCCGGTCGAGGAGATGTCGGGGCACTTCCGCAGCCGTGCCGAGGTGAGCGAGATCTTCCGCACCAGCGGCGTACCCACCATCGAGCTGCGTGCCGCCGTGATCATCGGCAGCGGCTCGGCCAGCTTCGAGATGGTCCGCTACCTCACCGAGCGGCTGCCGGTGATGGTGACGCCGAACTGGGTGCGCACCCAGACGCAGCCGATCGCGATCCGCGACGTCCTCTACTACCTGGTGAACGTCGCCTCGCTGCCCGGGACCATCAACCGCCCGTTCGAGATCGGCGGTCCCGACGTCATCACCTACGAGGAGATGATGCACGGCTACGCGCGCGCGGCCGGGCTGTCGCAGCGCATCGTCGTAGGCATGCCGTTCCTGACGCCGCGGCTGTCGAGCAACTGGGTCGGGCTCGTGACGCCGGTGCCCAAGGCTGTCGCGAAGCCGCTCGTCGACAGCCTCACGATGCGGTCGGTGTGCCGCGAGCACGACATCGCCGAGCTCGTGCCCGACCCGCCCGAGGGCCTCGTCCCCTACGAGCGCGCCGTGTCGCTGGCGCTGGCCCGCATCCGCGAGGCCGACGTGCGCACCGCCTGGTCGAGCTCGAGCCTGCCCGGCGCACCCAGCGACCCGCTTCCGTCCGACCCCGACTGGGCGGGTGGCTCGCTGTACTCCGACGACCGCTCCACGATCGTCCACGCCGACGCCGAGACGCTGTGGCGCGTCGTCGAGGGCCTCGGCGGCGACCAGGGCTACTACTCGTTCCCGCTGGCGTGGGAGGTGCGCGGCGTCCTCGACCGCGCCTCGGGCGGCGTCGGGCTGGCGCGTGGCCGGCGCAACCCCGAGACGCTGCGCGTCGGCGACCCGCTGGACTTCTGGCGCGTCGAGGAGCGCGTTCCGGGCCGGCTGCTCCGTCTGCGCGGCGAGTTCCGAGTGCCCGGGTTGGCCTGGCTCGAGCTCTCGATCGAGCCCACCGGGCTCGCGGGCGGGCGCCCCGCCACGGTCTACCGCCAGCGCGCCGTCTTCCACCCCCGCGGCCTGCACGGCCACCTGTACTGGAGCAGCATGCTCCCCTTCCACGGCGTCATCTTCGGCTCGATGCTGCGCAACATCCGCGCCCAGGCCGAGGCCCTCGACACCACCACCCCCGCCGTCCGCCGTCCATGAGTGACGAGCCGACCCTCTAGCGCCCCGTGGCCACTCATCGACGGTGGTGCCCCGGTGGTCGGCGTACGCCGGTCCGCGCGGCAGAATGGCGGCATGCCCGAGACCACGCCGTACGACCTCATGGGCGGCGAGCAGTTCTTCACGATCCTGGTGCACCGCTTCTACGAGGGCGTCGCGCAGGACCCGGTCCTCATGCCGATGTACCCCGCCGCGGACATGGAGGGCGCCGAGCGCCGCCTGCGCATGTTCCTCATGCAGTACTGGGGCGGGCCGACGACGTACTCCGACGAGCGCGGCCACCCGCGGCTGCGGATGAGGCACGCGCCGTACCCCGTCGACGACGTCGCCCGCGACCACTGGCTCGACCGGATGCGCGAGGCCCTCGACGCGACGATGGCCGACCTCGGCCTCGACCCCGCGCTCGAGCAGGAGCTCTGGCGCTACCTCGTCGGCGCCGCGATCGCCATGGTGAACACCGACTCGACCGCTCCCACGACCTCAGGAGACGCCGTATGACCGCAGAGCTTCCCGTCCGCGAGGGCAACGCCGGGCTCCCTCCTCGCGACGAGCGGCTCTGGTGGCGCGACGCCGTCGTCTACCAGATCTACCCCCGCTCGTTCTCCGACTCCGACGGCGACGGCATCGGCGACCTGCCCGGCATCCGTCAGCGGCTCCCGTACATCGCCGACCTCGGCGTCGACGCGATCTGGCTCTCGCCGTTCTACCCCTCGCCCCTGCTCGACGGCGGCTACGACGTCGCCGACCCGCGCGACGTCGACCCGCGCCTGGGCACCCTCGACGACGCGCGCGCGATGGTCGCCGAGGCGCACGCCCTCGGCCTGCGCGTGTTCGTCGACGTCGTGCCCAACCACTTCTCGTGGGACCACCCCTGGTTCAAGGCCGCGATGCAGACCGCGCCCGGCTCGCCGGAGTGGGCGCGCTTCCACGCGCTGCGCGGCAAGGGCGAGAACGGCGAGCTGCCGCCCAACAACTGGGTCAGCGCGTTCGGCGGGTCGGCGTGGACGCCGATCGAGGGGCACCCGGGCTGGTGGTACCTCCACCTGTTCGACGACTCCCAGCCCGACGTGAACTGGGAGAACCCGGAGATCCACGAGGACTACGCCGCGACCCTGCGGTTCTGGTTCGACATGGGCGTCGACGGCTTCCGTATCGACGTCGCGCACTCGCTCATCAAGGCGCCGGGCTACCCCGACGGCCCGGAGCCCGACGAGGTCTGGACGCCGGGCAACGAGACCGGTCCCGCCTGGGACCAGCCGCGCGTGCACGACGTGTGGCGCGAGTGGCGCCGGCTCGCCGACACCTACGACCCGCCGCGCGCGTTCGTCGGCGAGGCGTGGGTGCGCACCACCGAGGCGCAGGCGGCGTACACGCGTCCCGACGAGCTGCACACCACGTTCAACTTCCACTTCCTCAAGGCCTACTGGGACGCCGAGGTCATCCGCGACGTCATCGGTACGTCGCTCCTCACGTCGGCCGCCGTGGGTGCGCCGCCCACGTGGGTGCTCTCCAACCACGACGTGTGGCGACCCGTCACGCGCTTCGCCCCGTGGCTCGACGCCGAGACGATCGACGTCGAGGCCGGCCGTCGCCGCTCCCTCGCGATGTCGCTGCTCTCGCTCGCGCTCCCGGGGTCGGCGTACCTGTACCAGGGCGAGGAGCTCGGGCTGCCCGAGGTGCTCGACCTCGCCGACGACGTCCGCCAGGACCCGAACTTCTTCCGCACCAAAGGCGAGGTGAAGGGTCGCGACGGCTGCCGCGTGCCGCTGCCGTGGTCGGGCGAGGAGTCGCCGTACGGCTTCACGACGGGTACGCCGTGGCTGCCGCAGCCGGCCGACTGGGCGCCGCTCACCGCGGAGGCGCAGGCCGCCGACGACGGCTCGACGCTCAACCTCTACCGCCGCGCGCTGCGCGTGCGGAAGGCGTCGCCGGTGCTCGGCGACGGCGAGCTGGTGTGGCGCGACTCGGGCCACAAGGACGTGCTCGCCATCGAGCGCCCCGGCGAGTCGCCGGTGCTCGTTCTGCTCAACTCCGGCACGTCCGACCGCGCGGTCGACGTCGCCGGAGAGGTGCTCGTCTCGAACCGGGGGGTCTCACGCGACGCGAGCGGTGCGCTCGTGATCCCCCCGGAGACGTGCGCGTGGATCGCACTGGGCTGACCTGGCGCCACCGCGCCTGGGTGGTCGCCGGGATCACCTTCGCCGTCCTGGTGATGGCGGCGGCGCTGCGCTCGAGCACCGGCGTGCTGATCGAGCCGGTCGCGAGCGACCTCGGCTGGTCGGTGCAGTCGGTGTCGCTCGCGGTCACGGTCAACCTCGTGCTCTACGGGCTCGTGGCGCCCTTCGCCGCGGCGCTCATGGAGAAGTTCGGGATCCGGCGCGTGGTGGCCGGAGCGCTCCTGCTCATGAGCGCCGGCATGGCGCTGTCGACCGCCGTGCACGTGCCGTGGCAGCTCGTCGCGACGTGGGGCGTGCTCACCGGCCTCGGCGTCGGGTGCCTCGCGCTCGTGTTCGGCGCGATCGTGGCGGGCCGCTGGTTCGTCGCCCGGCGCGGGCTCGTGATGGGCGTGTTCTCCACGGCGTACGCGACGGGGAGCCTGCTGTTCCTCCCCGCGATCGCGCGCGTGTCGACGACGTCGGGCTGGCGCACGGCCGTGCTCGCGATGTCGGTGCTGGCCGTGCTGCTCGTGCCGTTCGTGCTGCTGCTTCTGCGCGAGCGTCCTTCCGACCTCGGCCTGCTGCCCTACGGCGCGCCCGAAGGCTGGACCGAGCCGGAGGCGCCCGACGACCGCGGCATCGGACCTGCGCGCGTGGCGATCCTGCGGCTGCGCGAGGCGTCGCGCACCCGCGCGTTCTGGCTGCTCGTGGGCGGCTTCTTCGTGTGCGGCTGGTCGACCAACGGGCTGGTCGGCACGCACTTCATCTCCGCCGCGCACGACCACGGGCTCCCGATCACGACCGGCGCGACGCTGCTCGCGTTCATCGGGATCTTCGACGTCGTCGGCACGATCGGCTCGGGCTGGCTCACCGACCGGTTCGACCCGCGCGTGCTCCTGCTCGTCTACTACGGGCTGCGCGGCGTATCGCTCCTGATCGTCCATCTGCTCTGGGCGCCGACCGTGCAGGCGCCGATGTTCTTCTTCGTCGTGCTCTACGGCCTCGACTGGGTCGCCACGGTGCCCCCGACGGTGGCGCTGTGCCGGGAGGGCTTCGGCGTCGAGCGTGCCGGCGTCGTGTTCGGCTGGGTGTTCGCCGCGCACATGGTCGGCGCCGGCATCTCGGCCTCGTTCGCCGCCGCGGTCCGCGAGTCGACCGGCTCGTACGACGTCGCCTGGTGGACCGCCGGAGCCCTCTGCCTCGCCGCCGCAGCCGCCAGCTTCGTCGTCCCCAGAGGCGACCAGCTCCAGCACCACGACCGCGACCCCGACCCGCACAACGACCCCGACCCCGAGCTCACCCCCGCCTGATCCGGCAGGGAGCCCACGTCGTCACTGCTCGAACGAACGGAGATCGCGACGTCACAGTCCGAATGCACGGGTTCGGGGCGGCGAATCCGTGCGTTAGAGCAGCGACGTGGAGGTGGGCGTGGTCAGGCGGCGGCGAGCTGGGGCTCGGGCTCGAGCACGGGCTCGCTGGTGCCGGCGGCGCGGCGGCGGGAGTACTCGACGCCGGCGATGAGCGCGTTGGTCGAGAGGGCCACCACGGCCGCGACGACGACCGGCATGTCGACGGCGATCACGGCGTAGGTGAGCCAGAGGACCTGGCCCACGACCTTGAGGACCTGCGAGCTCATCGAGAGGGCGGAGGGGCCCATGCCGCGGCGCAGCCAGACGGTCTCGAACAGCTGCGGCCACACCGCGAACAGGCCGATGCCGAAGGCGAAGAAGCCGACCTGCTCGGGCGAGAGGTAGGTGCTGAACAGGACGAGGAACGCGGTGACGCCGAGGAGCGTCCACGCGCGGCGCGCCCGGCTCCACTCGGCCGGGACCAGCAGCACGATCGCGACGGCGCCCGAGACGAGGAAGACGTTGCCGGGGACCTGGGGCATGGAGCCCGCGCGCAGCCCGTAGGTGAGCCACAGGGTGCAGGCGACCGCGCTGATCGCCCAGCTCCACGGCGAGACGCCGCCGAGGTGCGGGTGCTTCACCGTGCGGACGATCTGGGGAGCCACCATGAGGACGCCGACCGCCGATCCGGCGTAGGCGAGCAGCAGGGCGAAGGAGTGCAGGTCCACGGGAGGGTCTTCCTGTTCGAGCCTTACCAGTTCTGTACCGATACAGTCTGGAACGATACAGCCCCAACACCGGATCGACCAAGCCTGTTCCCGAGGAGGTGACCCGCATGGCGGACCGGCCCACGCTCGACACCGTCGCCCAGGCCGCGGGCGTCTCCCGGATGACGGTCTCGAACGCCTACAACCGGCCCGACCAGCTCTCCGCCGCCACCCGGGAGCGGGTCCTCGCCGTGGCGGCCGAGCTCGGGTACGGCGGACCCGATCCCGCCGGCCGCTCGCTGCGACGAGGCCGGTCGAGCACCATCGGCGTCCTGCTGACCGAGCGGCTCCCCTACGCCTTCACCGACCCCGGGCTCGTCTCGCTGCTGCGCGGGCTGGCCGCCGAGCTCGGCGCCGCGGGGCAGTCGCTCCTGCTGGTGCCCTCGGAGGCCGACGACGTCGGCGACGTCGTCCGCGGCGCCCTCGTCGACGCGTTCATCGTCTGCTCCATGCTCGAGGACGACGAGGCCGTGCAGGCGGTGCTGCAGCGCCGGCTGCCTCTCGTGACCGTCGGGCACCCGCGGCTCCCCGACGTACCGTTCATCGGCATCGACAACGCGCGGGCCGCCGCCCGGGTCGCCGAGCACCTGCTCGAGCTCGGGCACCGGCGCTTCGGCGTCCTCGACCTCCCGGGCCGCGACCCCGACGACACCGAGCACACCGACGTCCCCGTCCGCATCGGCATCCGGGAGCGCACCGAGGGCTTCCGCCGCGCCGTCGGCAAGGTCGCGCGTACGTCGGTGACGGTCGTGGCGAGCGACGTCCACACCTACGACGAGGGAGTCGAGCGGGCGCGCGAGCTCCTCGACGTGCCCGCGTCGCGGCGCCCCACCGCGGTGTTCGCCGTGACCGACGTCCTGGCCCTGGCGGCGTACGACGCCGCGCGCGACCTCGGGCTGCGGATCCCCGACGACCTCTCCGTCGTCGGGTTCGACGACATCGACGCCGCCGCGCGCGCCACCCCGCCGCTCACGACCGTGTCGCAGGACCTCGAGGGCAAGGGCCGCGCGGCCGCCCGCGCTGCGCTCGACCTCGTCGAGGGCCGCCCCGCGAAGGTGCCGCGCCTGTCCGCGGAGCTCGAGGTGCGCGCGAGCACCGCTCCCCCGCCCCGCCGCCCGTGACCTCGAGATCGCATATCCGTCACGCCATCACACGGAAACGAGATCTCGTTTGCGTTATGCCATCGCACTAAACGAGATCTCGTTCGCGCTATGCCAGCGCACAGAAACGAGATCTCGTTCGCGCTATGCCAGCGCAGGGACACGAGATCTCGTTGGCGTCATGCGAGAGCACGGAAACGAGATCTTGTTTGCGTTATGCGATCGCAGGCGGGCGAGGGAGGCGGCAGGGGCGCACGCTGCGTCCGGGCGGGGGCTGTCCCGCTCCCACGGGCGAGATAGTTTGCACATGCTAACTATCGGGCGCAGGATGGCCCGGTGAGCACCGCGACCGCCTCCCGACGCCGGCTGCACCGGCACCACCCGCGCTACAAGTGGGTGGCGCTGTCGAACACGACGCTCGGCATGACGATGGCGACGATCAACTCCTCGATCGTGCTGATCTCGCTCCCCGCCATCTTCCGCGGCATCGGGCTCAACCCGCTCGACCCGGCGAACGTGAGCTACCTGCTCTGGATGCTGCTCGGCTTCATGCTCGTGACGGCCGCGCTCGTGGTCACGTTCGGCCGCCTCGGCGACCTCCAGGGCCGCGTGCGCATCTACAACCTGGGCTTCCTGGTCTTCGCGCTCGCCTCGATCGCGCTGTCGCTCGTGCCGTGGGACGGCCCGGCGGGCGCCGAGTGGCTCATCGCCTGGCGCGCGGTGCAGGCGGTCGGCGCCGCGATGCTCATGGCCAACTCGACGGCGATCCTCACCGACGCCTTCCCCGTGCACCAGCGCGGTACGGCGCTGGGCATCAACCAGATCGCCGCGATCGCCGGCTCGTTCCTGGGGCTGGTCATCGGCGGCGTGCTGTCGGAGTGGCACTGGCGCGCGGTGTTCTGGGTGAGCGTGCCGTTCGGCGTCGCGGGTGCGATCTGGTCGTACCTCTCGCTGCACGAGGTCGGCCAGCGGCACAAGGGCAAGCTCGACCTGCCCGGCAACCTCACCCTCGCACTCGGCCTCGGGCTCCTGCTCGGCGCGGTCACCTACGGCCTGCAGCCCTACGGCTCGAGCCCGATGGGCTGGGGCAACCCGTGGGTGGTGGCCGCCCTGGTCGGAGGCGTCGGGCTGCTCGTGGTGTTCGTCGTGGTCGAGTCGCGTGTCGACGACCCGATGTTCCGGCTGAACCTGTTCTCGATCCCGGCGTTCTCGCTGGGCAACCTCGCCGGGCTGATGGCGTCGATCTCGCGCGGTGGCCTGCAGTTCATCCTCATCATCTGGCTGCAGGGCATCTGGCTGCCGCGGCGCGGCTTCTCCTACGAGAGCACGCCGCTGTGGGCGAGCATCTTCCTGCTCCCCCTCACCATCGGCTTCCTCGTCGCCGGGCCGCTGTGCGGCTACCTCTCCGACCGGTACGGCGCCCGGCGGTTCGCCGTCGCGGGCGCGCTCGTCACGGCCGTCTCGTTCCTCGGCCTGATGGCGCTGCCCGTCGACTTCCCCTACTGGGCGTTCGCGTTCCTGACCTTCGTCAACGGCGTCGGCTCGGGCATGTTCAGCTCTCCCAACGCCGCGATGGTGATGAACTCCGTGCCCGCCGAGCAGCGCGGGGTGGCGTCGGGCATGCGCATGACCTTCTTCAACTCGGGGTCGGCGCTGTCGATCGGCGTCTTCTTCTCGCTCATGGTGGTGGGCCTCGCGTCGACCCTGCCGACCGCGCTCTCGACGGGGCTCACCGGTCAGGGCGTGCCGACCCCGGTCGCCGACCACCTCGCGGCACTGCCGCCCGTCGGGATCCTGTTCGCGGCGTTCCTCGGCATCAACCCGATCGCGTCGCTGCTGTCGTCGACCGGGCTGCTCGACACGCTGCCGCCCGCGCGCGTCGCGACCCTCACCGGCCACGACTTCTTCCCCTCGCTCATCAGCGCCCCGTTCCGCAGCGGGCTCGAGCTCGTCTTCGCGATCGCGGCCGGGATGATGGTGATCGCGGCCGTCGCGTCCTGGTACGCCGGACGCGAGCACGATCCCGACACGTCGCAGCCCGCCGCCGGCGAACGCCTCGGCGAGGAGCCCGACGACTACGCGCTCGTCGAGAACGACGACGTCGACCCCTCGGTCGGACGTCTCGCGCACGCCCTCGGCTTCCCCGACGACCCGCAGGAGGACCGATGAGCGCACGCACGCGCGACCGGCTCGACACCGCGCGCCTCGGCGCCGCAGTCGCGGCGCTGAACCGCAGCACCCGCCGCGAGATCCGCCTGCCGTTGGGCGCCAGCACGATCGCCGCGCTCGTGACCGTCGAGGCCGAGGGGCCGATCCGGCTCGGCGACCTCGCGCGGCACGAGGGCGTCGCCGCGGCCACGCTCTCGCGCATCGTCGCGGTGCTCGACGACGAGGGCTATGTCGTCCGCACCCCTGACGAGCACGACCGCCGGTCGTCGTGGCTGGAGATCAGCGACGAGGGCCGCGCCCTGCTCGACGGCGTACGCCGGGAGCACGCGCGCGTCATGGCCGAGCGCGCCGGACGGCTCACGGCCGACCAGGCGCAGCAGCTCGCCGACGCCCTCGAGGCCATCGAGGCGCTGGCGAGGGACTGACTACTTCAGACGGAGGCGCGCACGTCGGCGCTGCGGTGCGGCCGCAGCGCGAGCCCGAACCCCGCAGCCAGGAGCACGACCCCGAGCAGCACCCACGGCCAAGCGGACTGGTCCGGTATCACCGCGGCGCACGACACGAGCGCACCCAGCTCGTACGGCGCGCACACCCGCTCCGTACCGAGGGCGAGCCAGCCCGCGAGGGCGAACGCCAGCACCGAAGAGCCCGCGAGGGCCCCGCCGAGAGAGCTGTCGCGGTCGTCGCGGGTCCAGGCCGCGAAGCCGAGCACGAGGAGGAGCAGCAGGCCGCCGGCTCCGAGCCCGAGCGCGAGGAGGCTGAGGACGGTCGCAGCTGCGGCCCACACCAGGAACGTCCTCGGCGACGTCGGTCCGCGCATGGCTCCCCCTCGGCGGTCCTCACCAGTGAACGCCCGCGGACGCCGGAGAAGCAAGGATCAGCGCGGGTTCGGCACCAGGCTCAGCTTCACCGGGCCGGCGACGTTGCGCACGAAGATCTGGCCCGCGGGCGTCACAAGGCGCTTCCAGCCGGAGATGGTCGCGGTCTCGAGCTTGGCGCCGGGGTGGTTGAGGAAGCCGAGCAACCGCGCCGCGTGCAGCGCGCGCATCGGTACGCCGCCCCAGCCCGGAGCGTCCCAGGCCGCCTCTGCCACGAGCTCGGCGTTGAGCGACCCGGACCGCGGCACCGTGCGCCGGAACTCCGCCACCGCATCGTCGACGAGCGGGCTGACGTCGCCCGCGATGCCCCGCTCGCCCTGCGCCCACGTGCCTCGCGGCGGCAGCACGGCGAGCGACGCGGACCCGGCGACGGCGTCGGGCAGCCGCACCTCGGAGGCATCCGGCAGACGCGAGACGTCGCCGACGATGTCGCGCAGGCGACCGGCCGAGACGGTCTCGTCGACCTCCTCGTCGACCTCAGCCGCGAGCGGCAGCGCGACGAACGCGAGGACGTCGAGCGGGCTCGGCGCGTAGACGCCGACGACGCGACCGCGGGCCTGCACGCGCACAGCCGCGCGGTCGTCCCAGCCGACGATGCGGCCGAGGAACGCGGCGAGGTACGCCGCCTCGTCGCGCGCGAGACGCAGCGTCGTCACACGGCACCGTCCTCGAACGTCAGCAGCATGTCGCGCAGCTCGTCCTCGAGCGGCGTCGGCTGTCCGCTGCTCTTGTCGACCTGCACCATCACCGACCGGGCCTCGACGTAGACGACGTCGTCGTCGGGCTCGCGGATCTCGTGGCCGAGCGTGTACGACGTACGGCCGACCTTCTCCGTCCACGTGTCGATCGCGATCGGCTCGCGACGGAACAGCAGCTGGCGGCGGTAGGAGATCTCGAGCGACGCCACGACCATCGAGAGCTCCGGGTGGATCAGCGCGCTGCCCCGGAACGCCGTGAGCAGGTCGACGCGCGCCTCCTGGAGGTAGTCGCCGTAGACGCTGTTGTTGACGTGCAGGAGCCAGTCGAGGTCGGTCGAGCGGAGCTGGAGCAGGTAGCGACGGCGGGCCATCGCTGCCTCAGTCGCGCGTCAGCTTGCGGTACGTCGCGCGGTGCGGGCGCGCCGCGTCGGCGCCGAGACGCTCGATCTTGTTCTTCTCGTAGGCGTCGAAGTTGCCCTCGAACCAGAACCAGTTCGAGTCGCCCTCGTAGGCCAGGATGTGCGTCGCGATGCGGTCGAGGAACCAGCGGTCGTGCGACGTGATCACGGCGCAGCCGGGGAACTCGAGCAGCGCGTTCTCCAGCGAGCCCAGGGTCTCGACGTCGAGGTCGTTGGTGGGCTCGTCGAGCAGCAGCAGGTTGCCGCCCTGCTTGAGCGTGAGCGCCAGGTTGAGCCGGTTGCGCTCGCCGCCGGAGAGGATGCCGGCCTTCTTCTGCTGGTCGGGGCCCTTGAAGCCGAACGCCGAGACGTAGGCGCGGCTCGGCATCTCGACCTGGCCGACCTTGATCCAGTCCAGCCCGTCGGAGACGACCTCCCAGAGGTTCTTCTCCGGGTCGATGCCCGCGCGGCTCTGGTCGACGTACGACAGCTTGACCGTCTCGCCGATCTTGAGCTCGCCGGCGTTGGGCAGCACGTCCTTGTCGTCGCTGCCGCCCTCGGCCGCCGCGACGATCATCTTGAACAGCGTGGTCTTGCCGACGCCGTTGGGGCCGATGACGCCGACGATGCCGTTGCGCGGCAGCGTGAACGACAGGTCGTCGATGAGCAGCTTGTCGTCGAAGCCCTTGGTCAGGCCCTTCGCCTCGACGACGACGCTGCCCAGGCGCGGGCCCGGCGGGATCTGGATCTCGTCGAAGTCGAGCTTGCGCGTCTTGTCGGCCTCGTTGGCCATCTCCTCGTAGCGGTCGAGGCGGGCGCGGCTCTTGGTCTGGCGCGCCTTCGCGTTGGACCGCACCCACTCGAGCTCCTCGGAGAGGCGCTTCTTGAGCTTGGCGTCGCGGGCGCCCTCGACCTTGAGGCGCTCGGCCTTCTTCTCGAGGTAGGTCGTGTAGTTGCCCTCGTAAGGGTACGCGCGGCCGCGGTCGAGCTCGAGGATCCACTCCGCGACGTTGTCGAGGAAGTAGCGGTCGTGGGTGATCGCGACGATCGTGCCGGGGTAGCGCTCGAGGTGCTGCTCGAGCCACTGCACGCTCTCGGCGTCGAGGTGGTTCGTGGGCTCGTCGAGCAGCAGCAGGTCGGGCTGCTGCAGGAGCAGCTTGCACAGCGCGACGCGGCGCTTCTCACCACCGGAGAGCACCGACACGTCGGCGTCCGGCGGCGGGCAGTTCAGGGCGTCCATCGCCTGCTCGAGCTGGGAGTCGAGGTCCCACGCGTTGAGGTGGTCGATCTCCTCCTGCAGCGTGCCCATCTCGGCGAGGAGCGCGTCGTAGTCGGCGTCGGGGTTCGCCAGCTCCGCGGAGATCTCGTTGAACCGGTCGACCTTGGCCTTCGTGGCGGCCACGCCCTCCTCGACGTTCTCGAGGACGGTCTTGGTCTCGTCGAGGCCGGGCTCCTGCGCGAGCATCCCGACGGTGTAGCCGGGGCTGAGGATCGCGTCGCCGTTCGACGTGTGGTCGAGGCCGGCCATGATCTTGAGCAGCGACGACTTGCCCGCGCCGTTGGGGCCGACGACGCCGATCTTGGCGCCGGGGAGGAACGAGAGGGTCACGTCGTCGAGGACGACCTTGTCGCCGTGCGCCTTGCGAGCCTTGCGCAGGGTGTAGATGTACTCAGCCACGTACGTGTCCTGACCTGGTGCGTCGTCGATGGGATGCCCCGTCAGCCTACTTGGCTCGGGAGGTACCGCCCCACGTGGAGCGGTCACGGGGACCCCGAGGGCGCCCGGACCCTACGGTCGGAGCACCCGATCCCCGGAGGAGCCCATGTCCACCGAGTCCGAGCCCGCCACCGGCATGCCAGACCTGCCCGGCCTGCGCGACGTCGTCGCCTACCTGCCGGGGTTCCTGTGGCGCGTCGTCGTCCCCATCCTCGTGATCCTGGCGTTCACCAACGTCCCGATCAGCGAGCGCTGGAGGGGCGCCCCGATCCAGCTGCTCGACATCGCGTTCATGATCACGATGGCGGTCGTGTTCCTGCTCTACCTGCGCTGGCAGGTGCACAGCATCCACCGGTCGGGTACGCCGCAGGCTCGCTGGATCGAGAGCGTGATCGTGCTCGGGTTCCTGTTCGTCTCGGCGTTCGCGCGGTCCTACCGCATCCTCGACTTCGCCAACGACCACGCCTTCAGCGAGCCGCTGAGCACGCTGAACTCCTACTACTACGCCGTGACCGTGTTCTCCACCGTGGGCTTCGGCGACATCACGCCGAAGGTCGACATCGCCAAGGTGTTCACGATGATCCAGATGATCGGCAACCTCGCCCTCATCGGCCTGGTCGTGAAGGTGCTCTCCTCGGCCGGCTCGCGGGCACGGGCTCGGGCGCAGAGCTAGGACGCGCCGTCGGAGTCGTGCTCGATCCGGTCGCGGGCGATCGTGTCGGCCGAGCGACGGCCCTCCGGGCTGCGCGACAGGGCCGCGAGGAAGTCGGCCCGGTCGACCCGCAGGAGCCGCCCCTCGGTGGTGGCCGTGACGGTCGCCGTGCGGGGTACGTCGAGCAGCAGCGCGATCTCGCCGAACCCGTCGCCAGGTCCGAGCTCGCGCGTCAGCGAGCCGTCGACGACGACGTCGCAGCCGCCGGAGTCGACGACGTAGTAGGCGTCGCCGGCCTCCCCCTGGACGACGACGTGCTGGCCGGCGTCGACGGCGACCCACTCCGCGGACCTCGAGACGCGGTCGAGCCCGGCGGGCGAGAGGCCGGACAGGAACGAGACGCCGCGCAGCCGGGCGAGCACGTCGGTGCGGAACACCGCGCGGTCGTCGAGCGGGCGCAGCCGGCGTACGACGAGCAGCGACGCCAGCGCCATGCCGACGCCGAGCGGCACGAACGCGAAGCGCGGGCCGAGCAGCGCGACGAGCACCGGCGCCACGAACGCGCCCAAGGTGTAGCCCACGATCGACAGCGACTCCCAGAGCGCCATGACGCGCAGCAGCGCCGAGTCGAGCACCGCGCGCTGCACGAGCGTCTCGGCCGACAGCGAGCCGATCGTGCCCGAGAAGCCGACCACCACGAGCAGCACGGCCGCGACACCCAGGGTCGGCGCGAGGCTGACGGCCGCGGCGAGCAGGCCCGAGCCCATGACGCCGATGACGAACGGCGGTGCGAGGCGGCGGCGGAACGCGAGCCCCGCCCCCGCCAGCGCACCGAGGATGGTCCCGATCGCCGGCGCCCCGACGAGCAGACCCTGCGAGGCCTCGCCCAGGTCGAGGGCGTTGGCCGCGAACGAGACGCTGAGGATCTCGATCGCCGAGCCGGCGAGGTAGGCCAGCGAGCTCAGGAGCACGAGCAGCATCACCGCGTGGTCGCGGCCGACGGACCGCAAGCCGGAGATGACGCCCTCGACCTCGTCGTCGTCGTCCGGCACAGCGGGTGCGAGGTGCAGCCGAGTGCACAGGAGCGACGAGACGAGCAGGACGACGACACCGAGACCCGGCGCCAGCCAGGCGAAGCCTGCTGCTGCGAGGACACCGGCGACCGCCGGGCCGACGAAGTTGCCGACCCCGTTCACGAACGAGGTCGTGCTGTTCGCCCGCACGAGCGCACCAGGGGTCGAGGCCAGCTGCGGCAGCGCTGCGTAGTGCGTCGGCCGCGACGCCGAGTGCGCGATGTTCACCACCGCCGCCGCCACGACGACCGCGAGCAGCGGACCCTGCACGAGCACCAGCAGCGTCACCACCGACAGCAGCAGCGCGGTGGCGGCGTACGAGACGGCCAGACGGGTCCCCCGCGACAGGCCGGCGGCCACGTCGCCGATGAACGGAGCCACGACGGCGGCCGGGAGGTAGGCGAACCCGAGGGCGAGACCGGCGAACGTGGCCCCGCCGCCGGAGAACGCGTAGAGGGTCACCGTGACGGCGGTCATCGAGTCGGTGACCTCGAGCCCGGCGTACGCCGCCAGCACGCGGCCGAGCCGCACGTCCCTCGCCATCACGGCCTCCCCGCGCGGAGGCTAGCCAGCCCGGGGAGGCCGCGTCCGGGGCTCGCCCAGGTCGCCGGTGTCGTGCGCCGACACTCGTCCGCTCACGCGGCGGGCTGCTCGCCGACGTCGGGCGCACGGTCGACGCCCGGCACGCCCCACTCCGCGGGCAGCGTGTCGGGCACCTCGACCCGGCCGGTCGCGGCCGCCTCGACCTCGCGCAGGAGGTCGGAGGTCTGCGGACCGCGGCGCGCCCGCTGGAACGACGCCACGCCCCGGTTGAGGTCGTGGGCCACCAGGTCGGCGTCGACCTCGATGACGGTGACCTGCTGGCCGTCGCGCTCGAACTCGCGCTGCCGCGGCTTGCCCACCACGACGACGGGCTGCCCCTTGAACAGCGACTGCGCCACGTTCTCGCCGAGGGCGCGCCACGCGGAGACGCTGACGTAGGTCGTGCGGTCGACCCACTGCTGCTGA
>JAXLSG010000026.1:0-44241 GCA_046330715.1 Candidatus Nanopelagicales bacterium | reverse complement strand
ACCGACCACGCGCGCCGCGGTCGCCGAGCTGCGCCGGCTCGGGCTCGAGCCCGTCATGGTCACCGGCGACAACGAGGCCGTGGCGCGCGCCGTCGCCGCCGAGGTCGGCATCACGCGGCACGTCGCCGACGCCCGGCCCGAGGACAAGGTCGCCGAGGTCGCGGCTCTGCGCGAGCAGGGTCGGGTCGTCGCGGTCGTGGGTGACGGCATCAACGACGCGGCCGCCCTAGCAGGCGCCGACCTCGGCATCGCGATGGGCGGAGGCACCGACGTCGCCATCGAGGCCGCCGACATCACGCTGCTGCGCGACGACCTCGGCACCGCGGCCGACGCCGTGCGCCTCTCGCGCGCGACGCTGCGCACGATCAAGCAGAACCTCGGCTGGGCCTTCGGCTACAACGTGGCGGCGATCCCGCTCGCGATGGCCGGCCTGCTCACGCCGATGGTCGCGGGCATCGCGATGGCGATGTCGAGCGTGTGCGTGGTGGGCAACAGCCTGCGGCTGCGCCGCTTCCGCTGAGACGGGTCGGGCTCAGGCCCGGCCGGTCGGGTCGCCGAGGTCGTCGCCGGCGAGGTCGGTCACGTCGATCCGGTCGACGATGATCAGCCCGTCGGGCCGGGTCCGGAGGTCGATGCGCTGCTCGCGCCGGGCGCGCAGCGCCCACACCGTCACCCCGGCGGCGATGCCGAGCCAGACGAGCAGGAGGAGCACCGCGGTCCACCCCATGGTGCTCACGGTAGGGCCGCGACGCTCCGATCACGCAGCGCGACACACGGTGGTCGGACCGCTCGTCCAGTCACCCGTTCGGCCTAATCGTTTGGGATCGCTCCCAGTCCCTCGTCGCAGGTCAGGGACTCGACCACCCATACCGGGCAATCCGGAGACGGTCACGCAGCGCAGCGACGAGGTGGTTCAGGCGTCCTGGCCGCTGCCGCGCACCGCGTCGAGCCAGGCCCGCGCCGCCGCGAAGTCGACGTCGGTGACGCCGTCGCGCAGCAGCGGCTCCTTGCCGTCGTGGCGCGGGTAGCTGCCCAGGAAGCGCACCGAGGAGCAGATCCGGTGCAGGCCCATGAGCGCCTCGCCCACGCGCGCGTCGGCGACGTGCCCCTCGCAGTCGACGGAGAAGAAGTAGTCGCCGAGGGCCTTGCGGGTGGGCCGGCTCTCGATGCGGGTCAGGTTCACGCCGCGCACGGAGAACTCGGTGAGGATCTCGAGCAGGGCGCCCGGGTGGTCCTGGCGCATGTAGAGGAAGAGCGTGGTCTTGTCGGCGCCGGTGGGGGCCGGGACCGTGGTGGGCCGCGACAGGAGCACGAAGCGGGTCCAGGCCTCGTCGTTGTCGCCCACGTCGTCGGCGAGCACCTCGAGCCCGTAGACCTCCGCCGCGACGACCGGCGCGATGACCGCGTCGTACTGCCCGGCCGCGACCGCCTCGGCGCCGGCGGTGTTCGACGCCTCGGGGATCACGTCGGCCTCGGGGAGGTGCTCGGCGATCCACCCGCGGCACTGCGCCGCCGCGACGCTGTGGGTCGCGACCCGGCGTACGCCGGAGAGCGCGGTGCCCGGCCGCACGAGCAGCGCGAACCGCACCCGGATCACGACCTCGTCGGTGATCACGAGCGGCTCGCCCACGGCGAGCTGGTCGAGGGTGCCGGTGACCGTGCCCTCGATGGAGTTCTCGATCGCGACGAGGGCGTAGTCGACGTCGCCGGTGCGCACGGCGTCGACGGCGGCGTTGGCCGAGGGCAGCGCCTTCAGGTCGGCGCCGACGCTCACCGGCATGGAGAGCAGCGCCTCCTCGGTGAACGTGCCGCGCGGACCGAGGTAGGCGATCGAGGTCACGACGACGCCCCGCGCAGGGCGAAGGTGATCGCCTGCTGCTCCTCGGGGAGAGCGACGCGTCGCTCTGGCCGGCCTTCACGCCCTTGATGTACGAGCGGGTCTCGCTGCGGCCGTGGATCGCGGTGAGCACGAGCCCGTCGCCGCCGTCGTCGAGCATCGCGGCCGAGAACGACAGCCGGCCGCCCATGTCGCCGAACGCGTCGTAGCGCACGACGCTCACGTGGCGGATCGCGTCGGCGAGCTCGGTGCGCGTGCGCGCGAGCAGCGCCGAGAGGTCGTCGACCTCGCCGCGCAGGGCCCGCACCTGCTCGGTCTGACGCCCCACGGCCTGCACGAACGTGGGGGCGTCGCCGTCGGCCTGCAGCAGGGTCAGGTCGCGGCGCATCCGCCGCAGCGAGACGAGCGCGACCACCGCGACGACCACGGCGAGGACGGCGACGGCCACCGCCACGACGAGCAGGACGTCGCGGGTGGCGGGATCGAGGGACACGCGGCAAGGGTAGTCGGGGCCGGCGTGCGCCCTCGTGCCGGTTGGCCCGCTGCCGCAGGCCCTAGGGTCGGTCCGTGGGTACGAGGTCGTGGGAGGTGACGGCGTGCAGGCGGTGGGCGCTGTCCTGAGCTTCCTCGTCGGCCTCGCGATCGTGCTCGCGGTCGGCTCGTCGATCCTGCGCACCCTGGTGGTGCCGCGCGGCGTCCGCAGCAAGCTCTCGTCGGCGGTGCTGACCGCGACGCTGGCCCTGTTCCGCTCGGTCGCGCACCGGACCTCGACGTACGACCAGCGCGACGCCGTCCTCGCCTACGCCGCCCCGGTCGCGCTCATCGCGACGCTGCTCACCTGGCTCGGCCTGCTGTTCGTGGGCTTCGCGCTGCTGCTGTTCTCGTTCTCGCCGCTGGACATGGCGGCGTCGTTCCGCGAGGCCGGGTCGAGCCTGTTCACCCTCGGGTTCGCGAGCACCGACCGCGCGCAGCTGACCCTCGTCGACTTCCTCGCCGCGGCGACCGGGCCGATCGTGGTCGGCCTCATGATCGGCTACCTGCCGAGCCTCTACGCGTCGTACAACCGGCGCGAGGTCGAGGTGGCGCTGCTCCACTCGCGCAGCGGGGAGCCCAACTGGGGCCCGGAGATCCTGCTGCGCCACGCGATCGTGAACTCCGACGGCGAGCTGGTCACCCTCTGGCGCGACTGGGAGCACTGGGCCGCCGACGTCGCCGAGAGCCACACCAACTACCCCGTGCTCATCCACGTGCGCTCGGCGCAGCCGATGCGCAACTGGCTCATCGCCCTGCTGTCGGTGATGGACGCCGCGGCGCTGCAGCTCGCCCTCAACCCGCAGGTGCCGCAAGGTCCCGCGCGCGTGGCGCTGCGCCAGGGCTTCGTCGCGGTGCGCGACATCGCACGCGCCGAGGGCATCGCCGTCGACGACGACCCCGACCCCGACTCCGGCGTCACGCTCACCTTCGACGAGTTCGTCATGGCCTACGAGCAGCTCGTCGCGAGCGGCTACGTCATGGCGCGCACGGCCGAGGAGGCGTGGCCGCACTTCCGCGGCTGGCGGGTCAACTACGAGAGCGCGGCGTACGCCCTCGCCGAGCGCATCGACGCCGTACCCGCGATGTGGAGCGGTCCGCGTACGCCGCCCCTGCCCGTCGTCATGCCCGAGCGCCCCACCAACCGCATGCCCGGTGGCCGCACCGGTCGACCTGTGATCGGCGAGTGAGCACGTGACCTGGACCCTCGACCTCGCCGTGCTGCTCGCGACCTTCCTCGTCATCTTCCCGGCCGAGCTGCCCGACAAGTCCTTCATCGCGACCCTCGTGCTCGCGACGCGCTTCCCCAAGCTGTGGGTCTGGCTCGGCGCGACCATCGCCTTCGGCATCCAGATGGTGATCGCGGTCGCCGCGGGCCAGCTGCTGTCGCTGCTTCCCGAGCGCCTCGTGCAGGGCGTGACGGCCGTGCTGTTCGCGATCGGTGCGGTCCTGCTCGTGCGCGCCGGCCTGCGCGCCCGCGGAGAGGAGGACGCGGAGGAGGCCGAGGAGACCGCCGAGGTCGAGCGCGTCGTGTCCGAGCGGGGCGGCACCGGCGCCCTCGCCGCCTTCGGCACGACCTTCGCGATCATCTTCACCGCCGAGTGGGGCGACCTCACCCAGCTCATCACCGCCGGCCAGGCGGCTCGCACGGGTGCCCCGCTCTCGGTGTTCCTCGGGTCCTGGCTCGCGCTCACCGCGGTGGCCGGCTTCGGCGTGCTGGTCGGCGACTGGCTGCAGAAGCGCGTGCCGCTGTGGCGCATCGGCATCATCGGCGGCGTCGTGCTCGCGATCCTCGCGGCGGTGACCCTCGTGGAGCTGGTCCGCGGCTGACCTGCGTCGGCTGACGGAGAGTCACCGCCGGCGACCGCCGAGCGACGTCGCCCTGGAACGCCGAACGGCCCACCCGGTGAGCGGATGGGCCGTGCGTCTGCGGATCGCGGTCCGCGGTCGTCTCGCGACGACCGGGTCGGGCGACACCCCCGCGGACTCCCGACCGTCGAGGGGATACCCCCTCGTCGGCCAAGGGACACGATGCCACCTCGGCGGGTTCTTGTGACCTCCCCCACCCGGTGGTTTTTCCCACCGGTCGCCGCAGAAATTGCGGCCGGGAGCCGGATCCGCCGCACGGAGGAGGCACGTGTCGGGGTCCGGAAAAGAAGACGATCGGACGCCACCGACGGGGGATGCAGCGGCGTCCGATCTGTTCAGACCGTACGGCTAACTCGCCAGAACCTCAACCCGTGGTCCGCGTCCGTGGCCCGTTCTTGGTAATTCCTTGACTATTCAGAAGCCCCGGATGAGCACGAAACGGTCTAGACCGTTGGTACACGGACACCTGACCGCGCTCCACGACGACGGGCCGCGCCGTGCTGACCGGGGAATCAGCCCAGATCAGCGGAGCGTGACCTGCCGGTTGGCCAGGCCCGCGCGGGCCCGCCGGGTCGGCTCGTCGAGGTCGCCGGTCTCCTCGAGGGCCGCCGCGAGCCTGGTCGCGAACGCCGCGGCCGGCTCCTCGACCTCGTCGGCCTCGGCCCCGGGCACGAGGTCCCATACCGGCACGAGCAGGCCGTCGGCGCGGAAGGTGCCGATCAGCCGGGTGCCCGCGCCGAGGGTGTCCTCGCCCCGCGCGTGCAGCCGCGCGAGCGCGGTGAGCAGCTCCTCCTCGTCGTGGGGGAGCACCCAGCGCAGGTGCTCCTTGGAGCCGATGCGGCACCAGTACGCCGCCTCCACCCCGGTGAGCCGCTGGGTCGGGACGACCGCGGCGTTGGCCCGGTCCATGGACGCCGCCACCTCGTCGGTGATCTCGGCGCCGGTGCCCTCGATCCAGAAGTCGAAGCCGGTGTGCACCGTGACGTCGAAGGTCGACGCCGGCTCCAGCACGTCCTGCAGGCGCGGGCCGGCACCCGGTCGCGCGGGCGGCACCGGCTGACCGGGCTCGGTCTCCAGCGCCCGCAGCAGGGCGTCGGCGACGTCGCGCGAGGCGTCGCCCGTGCCCGTCGCGGTCTGCAGGCCGAGCACGATCGAGCCGTCCTGGCGCACGAGCGCGGGCCAGGCCAGGGGGAGCACGGTCGCGACCGTCACGCGGCGGTCGCCGAGGGCCTCGGCGTACTCGCCGGCCAGTGTCAGCGACGCCGTGGCCGAGGGGACGATCTCGCGCAGGGCGATCCAGTCGCCCTCGCCCTGCAGGCCCTCGAACGGCCGGCGGACCAGCGCCTCGCCGGCGGAAGCGAGGCCGCGGCCGTGGCACGCCTTGTAGCGGCGGCCGCTGCCGCAGGGGCAGGGCTCGCGCAGCCCCACGACAGGGACGTCGGCGTCGGACACCACGGGGCGCGCGGAGCGCTGCTTCTTGGCCACGGTCCGCGAGCGTAGCCGTCCCCGTCCTGCAGCGGTCCGGCGGCTGTGAGCCGGCGGCGGCGTCAGGAGGGGGTGCGGCCCAGGTGCTCGAGGACGGCGCGCGGCCGGTTGGTGATCACGGCGTCGACGCCCGCGCGCACGCACACGTCGACGTCGGCGAGCTCGTCGACGGTCCAGACGTGCACCTGGTTGCCGGCGTCGTGGAGGCGCTGCACGTAGCGCGGGTAGGCGCGCACGATCTCGATCGACGGGCCGGCGATGCGGGCGCCGAAGGGCAGCGAGCCGTCGCGGAAGCGCAGCGGCACCCGCTCCATGAGGAACACGGTCGGCAGCCCCGGTGCGAGCGCGCGCACGCGCCGGGCGGAGAGCTGCGAGAAGGACATGATCCGGATCCGCGAGTCCTGCTCGCTGCGCGGCCGCGCGAGGCCGAAGCGGCGCAGCATCTCCACCGTGCGCTCCTCGACCAGGCCGGCGTACCGCGTCGGGTGCTTGGTCTCGATCGCCAGACCGACCTCGCGCCCGGAGTCGACCACCAGCTCGAGCAGCCGCTCGAGGGTGAGCACTCCGTGGCGCTCCTCGTCGACGACGACGGGCTCGTCGTCCTGCACGGCCTCGCGCAGCTCGCGGCGTCCGAGCAGCTCGCGCCCGGCGACCCGCACGCGCCGGGCCAGCTCCCCGGCCTGCGCCGCCGCCTGCTGCACCGCGAGCTGCGCCGTGAACGAGGCGAGCTCCGTCGGCCGCAGCGACTTCCGCAGGGCGGCGTCGGCGTCGGCGCGCTCGCGGGCCTCGCGCTGCTCGGCGTACCAGGCGCCGAAGTCGAGGCCGTCGAGGTCCGACAGCGTCATCGTCGAGACGATGCCGCGGCCGTCGCTCGTGCGGTCGATGCGGCGGTCGTGCACGCACACGAGATGGCCGTCGGCGGTGAGCCGGACGTCGCACTCGAGGGCGTCGGCGCCGTCGGTCACCGCCTGCTCGTAGGCCGCGAGGGTGTGCTCGGGTACGTCGGCGCTCGAGCCACGGTGCGCGACGACCTCGGTCACGGCGCCCATCGTTCCATCGCGCGCCCGTCGCGCACCTCACGACACGGAACGCCCCGGTGAACAGCGCCCGACCGGTCAGGCCAGGAGGGCCCCGGGGTTGAACAGGCCGTGGGGGTCGAAGGCCTGCTTCACGGCGCGCATCGCGGCGATCTCGGCGGGGGAGCGGGTGTAGGAGAGGTACGCCGCCTTCGCCCGGCCGACGCCGTGCTCCGCCGAGATCGAGCCGCCGTGGTCGGCGACGCAGCGCAGCACGATCTCGTCGACGCGGTCGTCGTCGGCCGCCGGTCCGATGACCTCGAAGTGGATGTTGCCGTCGGCGAGGTGGCCGAAGGAGAAGACGTGCGCGACGTCGTCGACCACCGTGAGCCGCTCCTTCGCGTCGGCGACGAACGCGTCCCACTCGCCGTGCGGCACCGTGACGTCGAAGCGGTGCGTGATGCCGAACGCGGTCACGGCCTCGCCGGCACGGTCGCGGTAGTCCCAGAACCGTGCGCGGTCCGCGGCGTCGACCGCGACGACGACGTCGAGGTCGTCGGGCAGCTCGAGGGCGACCTCGCCCGGGGCGGGGCTCTCGGTCTCGATCACCATGACGTGCGCGGGCTCGGTCGGGAGCGGCCACGGCAGCGAGGCGTGCTCGCAGATCACGTGCAGCAGAGGCGAATCCACGATCTCGGCCGCGAGCAGCCGCGAACCGTCGGGCACGGCCGACGCCACGAGCTCGAGGGCGTGCGACGCGTCGCGTACGCCGACGAGCGCGACGGCCGACGCGCGCGGCGGCCGGTGCAGCGCGAGCCGCGCCGCCGTCACGACGCCGAGCGTGCCCTCGCTGCCGACCATGAGACCCGCGAGGTCGTAGCCGGTGTTGTCCTTGAGCAGCCCGCCGAGGTGGGAGACGACGCTGCCGTCGGGGAGCACCGCCTCGACGCCGACCACCTGACGACGCGTCATGCCGTAGCAGCAGACGCGGATCCCGCCGGCGTTGGTGCCGATGGTGCCGCCGACCGTGCAGCTGTCGCGGGCCGCGAGGTCGACGCCGTACATCCACCCCGCCGCGCGCGCGTGCTCGTGCAGTCGCGCGATCGTGACGCCCGCGCCGGCGGTCACCTGCCCGGCGCCCTCGTCGACCGGGTCGAGGCGCTGCAGACGCACCGTGCTGAGCACGACCATCGGCGGGTCGCCGGCACCGGGGACGGATCCGCCGACGAGCCCGGTGCGTCCGCCCTGGGGGAGCACGGGAAGACCGGCCTCGACGCAGATCCGCACGACGGCGGCGACCTCGTCGGTCGTGCCGGGGCGCACCACCGCGAGCACCGGGCCGGAGAAGCGCCCCGACCAGTCCTCGCCGTACGCCGTCGTCACGTCCGGGTCCACGAGCACGTGCCCCGCGCCCACGACAGCAACCAGCGCCGCCCGCACCTCGTCCGCCAGCTCTCCCACGTCCCCCATCCTCCCGCGCCCACCCCGTTGCAGTGAATGTGCCCCGCGGTGCGCTAGCGGCACCCGCAGCGCCCCAAGCCCGTCGGACGAGGATCCGTCAGGGGCGCTCGAGGTGCGCCTAGCGCACCGCGGGGCACCTTCACCGCGAAGGGTCAGATCACTTGAGGAACTTGCTGGTGCGGCGGTCGGCGAGGGGCTTGCCGTCGGTCTGGCAGGTGGCGCAGTACTGCAGCGACGAGTCGGCGAAGGAGACCTCGCGCACGGTGTCGCCGCAGACGGGGCAGGGCTGGCCGGTGCGGCCGTGCACGCGCATGCCGAGCTTCTTCTCGGCCTTGAGGTCGGCGGCGCCGAGGCCCTGCGAGCGGGTCACGGCGTCGGTGAGGACGTCGTGGATCGCCTGGTGCAGCGTGGCGATCTCGCCCGGGTCGAGCTTGTTCGCGGCCTTGAACGGCGAGAGCTTCGCGGCGTGCAGGATGTCGTCGCTGTAGGCGTTGCCGATGCCCGCGATCGTGCCCTGCTCGCGCAGCACGCCCTTGAGCTGCTTGCCGCCCGCGTCGCGCAAGATGCCGGCGAGCACGTCGACCGTGAACGCGTCGTCGAGCGGCTCCGGGCCGAGCCGCGCGATGCCCTCGAGCGTCGACGGGTCGCGCGTGACGTAGACCGCGAGGCCCTTCTTCGTGCCGGCCTCGGTGAGGTCGAAGCCGCCCGCGGGTACGCCGTCGTCGTCGACGAGCACGACGCGGAACGCCAACGGCCCCTTGCCCGGGCGCGGCGGTGCGTCGCTCATCTCCTTGCGCCAGTGCAGCCAGCCGGCGCGCGCGAGGTGCGTGACGAGGTGCAGCACCTCGCCGTCCTCGTCGACGAGCGCGACGTCGAGGAACTTGCCGCGGCGCGACGCGTCGACGATGCGCGCGCCCACGAGATCGGTGACGGGAGGGTCGAAGGTCTTGAGCGCGCTGATCGCGGCGAGCTCGACGCGCGCGACGCGCAGCCCGGTCGCCGTCGCGCGCAGGTACGCGGCGAGGGACTCGACCTCGGGCAGCTCGGGCACGGGACGAGCCTGCCACGTCCCGTCGCGCGCCGGGCGCGCTCGCAGCGCACCGCTCCCCGACGTACCTGGACGAGCCCGTCCTCTCGTCGTGCGCCACGTGCAGCGCTCTGCTGCGCGACGTAGGAGAACGGTCCTGTCGTCCCGTCCTGCGGAGGGTGGTGTCGCATCCACCGCGACGTGCGCGACACTACGCAGGTGAGCCAGGACCCCTCCGTCGACGCCGTCCTGCCCGGACGCATCGGGCTGCTCGTCCGCATCCCCGTCGTCGCGGGCATGCGCGCGGCCGCGCTCGACGTGCTCAACCGCTACGTCGACGACCTCGACCAGGAGCCCGGCACCGAGGCGTTCATGGTCTGCATCGACCCGAGCGACGACGACGTCGTGTGGCTCTACGAGTGGTTCCGCGACGAGGAGGCGCTGCAGGCGCACCGCGAGTCGCCGCTCTTCCACCGCCTCGTCGGCGAGCTGCCCGACCTCGTCACCGACAGCCCCGGGCTCATGCGCCTCGACCCGCTGCGCCTGCGCATGACGCCGGGCGTCACCGCGCAGTCGTTCTGATCCCGCTGCCGATCTAGGCCTTCTCGGTCGTACGCCGGGTGCGCCAGAGGAACAGCAGGCCCCACACCGGCAGGACCAGCGGCACGAGCAGGTAGTCGCGGCCGTACCAGAACCACACGCTCGACTTCGGGAACGCGGCCCCGTCGAACGCGCTCCAGGTGCCGACCACGAGGACGCCGACCAGCTCGGCCGCCATCGCGACGACCGCGACGCGTCGCCAGCCCGGCGTGTCCTTGATGAGCGCGATCGTGATGAGCACGTAGACGACCGCGGCGACCGCCGAGAGCGTGTAGGGCAGCGGCGCGGTCGAGAACTTCGTCGCGAGCTCGAAGAGCACGCGGGAGGTCGCACCGATCGCGAGGATCGCGTAGATGACGACGAGGGCGCGGCCGGCACCGTGCTTGGTCGACGAGGCGCTCGGCGACGACGAGACGGTCGACGACGCAGCCGACGTCGCCTCGGCGCTCGCCGGCGCGGGCTCGACGGGGTCAGCCACGGCCGGTCCACACCTGCTGCAGGCGCACGACGAGCACGGGGATCACGAGCGCGGCGACGGCCACGACGCCCGGCCCCCAGCGGCTCGGCTCGCCGGTGCCCCACCAGTACGTCGCCGGGCCGGCCGCGAGGCACACGAGCAGGTAGGCGAGGAACACCGCGGGCTCGAGCGGCGCGGATCCGCCGACCCACGCGACGAGGCACTGCACGGTCATGACGACCAGCGCGACCTCGACGAGCGCGATGAGCACGAGCAGCCAGCGGGCCAGGCGCTTGTCGAGCAGCGCCAGCACGCCGGCGACGGCGGCCAGCACGAGCGACAGCACGATCACCGCGGTCGAGGACGCGGTGGCGGGCCAGTCGGGACCGGTCGCGGTGGTGGCGGCGGTGAGCACGCACCGATTCTGCCGGGGCCTGTGAGCGCGGCGCCCGCTGGGGCTGCTCCGTCAGGCGGGCACGGCGAGCATGACCGCCGCGACGAGTGCCGTGACCATGCCGATCTTCTGCGCCGGGCGCAGCCGCTCGGCGAGCACGTAGCGCGCGAGCAGCACGGTCGCGGCGGGGTAGAGCGAGCCGAGCACGGCGACGACCGACAGCATCCCCGTCTGCACCGCGATGACGTAGACGCCGTTGGCCCAGGCGTCGAAACCGCCTGTGGCGACCGACAACCAGCGCACCTGGGTCGTCGGCGGAAGCAGCGGCGTACGCCGTCTCACCGACGCGACGACGGCCAGCGCCACGAGGATCACCGTGGACATCGAGCGCGCGAACACGACGGGCCAGAGCCCGGCGTCGGACGGCGCGTAGGAGATGACCGTGAAGAACAGGCCGATGCCCACGCCCGCCCCTATCGCGAGCAGCAGCGCGCGCGGAGTGACCCGCTGGTGCGTGCTGTCGTCGGTCGGTGCCGCGGGCTCGAGCCCGACGGTGATGATCGCGACGACGGCCAGCGCCATCCCGACGTAGGCCCACGTGCCGGGACGCTCGCCGCGCAGCAGCCCCGACACCACGGGGATGGCCGCGCCCAGCACCGCCGACACCGGCGACACGACGCCCATCGGCCCCAGGCTCAGCGCCGCGTAGAGCAGCAGGATCCCGATCGAGCCGAACGCACCGGCCACCAGACCGGGTACGGCGCTGCCCGCGACGTCTCCCGGAACGAGCAGCGCGAACGGCAGCACGAGCGCGAGCCCGGCCGGCGTCGAGAGCACCAGGGCCTGCAGCGGCGTGGAGCGCCTCGACGCGAGCCCGCCGAGGAAGTCGCCGACGCCCCAGAGCATCGCCGAGACGAGGGCGAGGAGGGCGGGCACGGGCGACAGTCCAGCACAGCCGGGGCATGCCGCCGAACGGGGGACGTGAGGGCCGGATGAGAACGCGGTGTACGGCTGATCGGGCGAGGACCGTCACCCGCTGTGGTCGCATCTGACCGAGAGTCGGGGTTCCCCTCGGCCGAAAGGATGAAAGGTGGTCCAGGCGGGTGACCCGACGTGGACGCGCTCCGTAGCGGCACGCACAATCGTCACGCCGCCCCGACCCCGGGCGGCCAGGGAACGGAGCAGCGTCGACGGACGGGGGCGTCCGCGGCGAGTCACTCGGACAACCTCCCTGTCGACAGCGCACGGTGCCCCCGACCCGTGACGCGCGGCCCCGTGCCGCAGCAGAAAGCGAGATCACGCATGACCTCCGTCCTCACCGGGCGGGTCCGGCGCGGTGCACGCGGCCTCATGGCCGGGTCGCTCGCCCTCGGGCTCGCTGCTACCGCGCTCGCCGTCGGCGCGACCTCGGCCAACGCCGTCGTCGACCCGGCCCCCGCGTGGGTCAACAACCCCGACCTGCCCGCCTCGTGCGGACTCGACGTCATGCTCGTCCTCGACGCGTCGAAGTCCATCGCGACCTCGAACTCCACCGCCGACGTGAAGGCCGCGGCCTCCACGCTCGTCACCGCGCTGAAGGACACCAACACCCGCGTCGGCATCACCAGCTTCGGCCGCGGCCCGATCGAGGTGCAGCCGCTCGTCGACGACACCTCCGACTCCGCCGCCGCCACCGGCGCGCTCGGCGCGGCCATCGCGGCGTACACCCCCGACACCGTCGAGGGCACCAACTGGGAGGCCGGCATCCGCACGGCGAGCCAGCTGTTCGCGACCGCCGGCAAGCGCGCCGGCGTCACGCAGCTGATGATCGTCGTCACCGACGGCGCCCCGAACTACTACCTCGACGCTAGCGGCGCCCCCGTGGCCGGCTCGTCGTACCCGAGCGCCTCGCTCGACGCCATGACCCAGGCGATGAACCGCACCAACCAGTTCAAGCAGCCCGGCGGAACCCGCGTCCTCGGCATCGGTGTCGGCAGCGACTTCTCCACCGGCGGTGCGACGACCCGCATCTCCTACCTCGAGCACCTCTCGCAGTACGCCGTGCTCCTGTCGGGCGACCCGAACGCGGTCCCGCCGACTGCGGTCTACGCGCCCGTCGGCAAGACCTCGGGTCCGACGAACGTGATCAACCCGGTCACGAACGCCAACTACACCGCCTTCGACCCGAAGACGACCGACACGCTGATCCAGCCCGACTACGCGACCCTCGGCGCCAGCTTCAAGGCGATCGCCGACAACGTCTGCGACTCGACGCTGACCGTCACCAGCTACGCGTCGTCGCCGACCAACCCGGCGACCTTCCGCAACGGCGGCGCTGGCTGGGCCACCAAGGTCGAGCTCAACACCGCCGGCCCGGACTGGGTCAACCCCACCGCTGACACCAGCGGCACGCTCACCAACGAGAGCACCACGAGCAACGCGGCCGGCACCGCCGTCTACCAGTGGTTCGACTCGACGGCGAACTGGACCCGCACCGCGACGGTCACGCTGACGCAGAAGGCGAACTACACGTTCAACAAGCTGCTCTGCCGCACCAAGCCCAAGGGCGGCAACTGGTCCGCGTGGACGGCCCCGACCGTCACCAACAACCAGTTCCAGGTCACCGTCGGCGGCGGCCAGGTCAGCTGCGTGCCGTTCAGCAAGTACACCGGCACCCCGCAGGCCGTCGTCTCCATCGCGCCCCGCTCGGTCGTGAAGACCTACGGCGCCTCGACCACCGTCCTCGCGGGCAAGGTCGTCCGCCCGGTCTGCACCGCCTCGGCCTGCACCTACGTCCCGGTCAAGAGCGGCATCGTCTACGTCCAGCGCTACCTCGGTGGCGGCAACTGGTCGTCCGTCGGCCGCGCGGCCATCACGTCGACCGGCGCCTGGGCGCTCGCCGTCAAGCCGGTCTACAACAGCTACTACCGCGGCACCTACCTCGGCGCGACCGGCCTGCTGGGCAACAGCTCGGCCAACGCGCTCATCCGGGTGTCGAACAAGGTGTCGATCAAGCTGAACAAGAACAACGTCGCGCTCGGCACGACGGTGGTCTTCTCCGGTGCGGTCGCCCCCAACAAGAAGACGCAGCTGGTCTACCTCCAGGCCTACATCGGTGGGCACTGGAAGAACATCAAGAACGTCAAGCTGACGTCGACGAGCACCTACGCGTTCGCCTGGAAGACCACCTCCCGCGTCGACTACAAGTGGCGCGTGGTCAAGCCGGCCGACTCGCTCAACTACACGGGCATCAGCCCGGTCGTCACCCTGGTCGTGAAGTAGCGACCAGCTCGACTCAGGGAGTCGCGTCCGGGGGGATGCGCACGCCCTGAAACGTCCGGACTCGGGAGGTACGGACGTTAGGTCCCACCGGAGCGGGGGTCGCCGCGCCGGTGGGACCGTCCCCCCGCCTCATGGCCCCGGTCTCGTCCGCGAGACCGGGGCCGTGCGACGTCCGGGACCCGTTCGGCCAGCAGGACTCCCGGCCCGCGCCGCGAGCACCATGAGGACGTGGCCACGGCCATGGGGGAGACGCTGCACCGCTGGACCGCGCCCTGGCGGGACTACCCGAGCGCGGCGGAGCTGTCGCGCCTGACGCCGGTCGGCCGCGACCGGGTCGTCGACCTCGTCCGCAGCACGTCGCTCGTGGTCGTCGTGTTCGGCCACTCGTTCATGGCCGCCGTCCGCTTCACCGACGAGGACGGCCTCGTCCCGTCGAACACGCTGGCGGAGACGCCGTCGCTGCAGCTGCTCACCTGGGTGCTGCAGGTCATGCCGCTCTTCTTCGCCGCCGGCGCCTGGGCCAACGCGCTGTCCTACCGCAAGGCCACGTCGTACCCGGTGTGGCTGTCGGGCCGCGTACGCCGGCTACTGCGACCGGTGCTGCTCTACGTCGCCTTCTGGGTGCTCGCGATCCCGTTCATCGCGACCGCCGCGCACAACGTCTCGCTGCCGCTGCTCGGCATCAGCACGCAGCTGCTCTGGTTCCTCGGCGCCTACCTGCTCGTCATCGCGATCACGCCGGTGCTCGTGCGGTTCTCCTCGCGGCCCGCGTTCAGCATCTTCTGGTGGCTCGTCGCCGCCGCGGTGCTCGACGTCGTGGGGCTCTACGTCGGCCCGGACTGGTTGCGGCTGCTGAACTTCGTCGTGGTGTGGGCGCTCGCAGGACAGACCGGGCTGCTCGTGTTCTCGTCCCACCGTCCGCCTGTCGGCCAGGCGCTGCGCTTCGCCCTGCTCACCTTCTCGATCAGCGTCGCGTTCGTCGCGCTCGGCCCCTGGCCGCGCTCGCTGGTCGGGATGCCCGACGCCCCGATGTCGAACATGGCCCCGCCCTCGGTCGTGCTCGCCCTGCACTCGGTCACGATCGCGATGCTCGTCGCGGCCGGGTACGGCGCGCTCACGAAGCTGGCGCAGCGCGAGCGGGTGTGGCGCTTGACCTGCGTCGTGAACGCGGCTGCCATGACGCTCTACCTCTGGCACATCGCCGCGCTGATCCTCGCCCTGCTCACGCTGCAGTGGTTCGGCCTGAACCTCGTCGGCTTCTCGACCGACGGCTGGGTGCTGCCGCGCCTGTCGTTCTGGCTGTGCTTCGCGGCGTACACGACCGTGCTCGTGTGGCTGGCCCGGCCGTGGGAGCACCTGCACATCCCGTGGTGGGACTCGGTGCCGGTGCACTCACCGACCCGGTCGTTCCCCTACCGCGCCCGCACGCTCGTGTCGGTCGCCGGGATGCTCGTCGTCGCGACCGGCATCCTCGCGCTGTCGATCACCGGTCTCGTCGGCTTCCCCTACAACTCCTCGATGAGCTACCACGGGGTCGACGTGACGTCGGGGATCGCCTGCGGCACAGCGGTTCTCGGGATGGCCGTCGTGCGCGCCTCGGCTGTCGGGGAGCCGCGTCGCAAGCCGTCGTTCTCCCGCCCCGAGCGCTCCACCGTCCGCGACGCCGCCGCACCGCCGTGACGGGTCAGCCGGTCTGGACCACGAGGCGGTAGCCGAGGTCGAGCTCGTCGAGCTCGAGCAGGTCGGCGTACCGCTCCTGCCAGCGACCGCTCGCGAGGTCGTCGCGCAGCGCCGCGACCGCACGCTCGACCGGCTCGGGAGGCATGAGCGCGAGGCTGCTCATCGCGGCGCGCGCCGACGGGTCGAGGTAGGCCTCGGGCCGGCGCCAGTACGCCGCGAAGAACCCGTCGCGGCACTGCGCGGGGACGGGCAGCGGCAGCACCTCGCACCCGGAGCCCAGGCCCTCGAGCACCGTGGGCAGCCGGGCGAGGTCGCGCTCGCGCACGAGCGCCTCGGGCAGGTAGTCGCGCACGAACCAGAAGCCGTTCTCGAGCACCTCGAGGTCCCACGTGACGACGACGCGGCGGCCGGCGACCCGCTGCAGCTCGTGCAGGCCGGCCACGGGGTCGGTCCAGTGGTGCAGCGTGAGCACCGCGAGCGCGGCGTCGAACGACGAGCCGGCGAAGGGCAGGTGCTCCGCCACCGCGCGCACGACGGGCGCGCTTCCGGGCGGCCGCTGCGCGACCATCACCTCCGACGGCTCGACCGCCACCACCGAGCGGTCGCGCGGCTCGTAGGACCCGCTGCCCGCACCGACGTTCACCACCGACCCCGCACCCTCGAGCGCGCGTGCGATCGCGGCCTCCCACGCGGGCTCGGGCCGCCGCTGCACGGCGTACCCGGAGCCGATGCGCTCGTACGCCTGGCCCGTCACCGTCCCAGCATGACGCCAGGAACGACGAAGGCCCCCTCATCGGGGGCCTTCAGAAGTGGTGCGCGAGGGGGGAGTTGAACTCCGATTTTGCCGATTTCGACAGGTTCGTGTAGTGCCGGATGGTCGGCGTTTGTGCAGGTCAGAGGCTTGGCGGCTCGATTTTGATGTCGGGGCGTGACAGCCTTCACCGAGGTCTCCGTGACCAGTTTCGTGACCAATCGCACGGCGCGGGGCGCTCTGTCATCGGGAGCCGTTGCGCTCTGCTGCCACCGCCCGGCCGATCCCCGCAACCAAATCGCGCGTCCGGCAACATCAGCCGGTCGGGCAGCTCGGCGAACGGCTGACGATCCGGTCGTTCGCTCTGGCCAGTCCGTCGAAGGCTTCGTTGAGCGTCCGGGTTACCCGAGCGCGAACGGCACGTATTCGTGACTGGATGTTGTCTACTTCGAGGGCGTCGCAGGTGGCTTGGCAAAGTAGATCGCGCACGTGGTCTGGGCTGCCTTCGAGTTGTCCGGCACCCACGACTGGTCAGGCTTTGCACCCTGGGGATCGGGCCCACCGGTGGAAGGGAATACGGCGAAGTACATACCCGGGGTTCGGTACAGCGTCGGCTTCACCTTCCGGGCGATGAAGGACTGCTCCTCCTGATACCCAATCGCAGAGCCGTCCACGGTCGCGGATGAACAACCCATCCCCACGGGCTGCATTCCGGCCTCGTCCGCAGCTCGGTGCTGTTGCACCTCGAAGGCAACGACGCCTCCCGCGACCAGCACGACCCCTGCAGCAACGACGGCGATCGACCCAGCCTTCACCTGCTACCCCCAGTTTGGACTCGCCCTCGTTGCAGCCGAAGTGATCGACACATCGGTTGACCGTCTGTCGGGCTGCGTGCCCATCGTCACCCGTATGGAGCAGTCACGAGAGGTGGCAAGGTGCTGGACAGGCCATCGGCTCCCCTCGTGAGAAGGCGAGTGAGAACGGCACCTATGCGCGGGGAGGCTGTCCCGTCGACAGCCATCGGTGAGTGTCGAGGATGTCGCGAATGGGATCGTCCGCGAAATGACCTCCGCCGGTCGTCTCGATGACCAGCGCATCTGGCACCGCCGTGGCGAGGAAACGACCGTGTGCCACGGGGAGCGACGTGTCGTCGTCGCCGTAAGTGAGGAGCACCGGGACCCGGATCGAGGACAGGCTGAACCCCCAGTCCGCGACGAAGGCGAGTGTGTCGTCAACGGATCCGCCGACCCCGTTCACGGCTTGCTCCGGGATGATTCGCTGGAAGGCCAGGATCGTCTCCGGGCGCATCAGGAAGCCGACGTCGGTGTCGTTCGCTTCGTCACCCAGGATGGCACCTGGGTCTGTGGCGATCCGCTCCTCCATCAGCGCCTGAGCCCTGGTCATCTCGCCGGTGAGAACGTCCTCACCTGCCTCCGCCCAGGCGAGTTCTGCCGCGATCTCCTCGCCCATGCCCCCCACCCACTCATCGCGGGTGAGCCCGTGAAGGCCGAGCGGGGCAAGCCCGGACTGGCAGGCGACCCGTTCAACCCGATCGCCAAGAAGCGCCGCGCACGCGAGTGCGTGAGGGCCACCACCGGACCCGCCAACGATCGAGAACCGCGCGAGCCCCAACGCATCAGCGACCGCGAGCACGTCAGCGGCTTCGTCTGCGACAGAACGTCCACGGTTTCGGCTCGAGCGCCCGTACCCCGCGCGATCAGTCGTGATGTACCTGATCCCGGCATTGGCGTACAACGAGTCCTCGGGCCACCTGCTCAGGCGGCAGCCCGGCGTCCCATGCAATCCGATGACGGGGTACCCGTCCGGGTCCCCTCCATCCAGGTACGCGATGGTTCGCCCACCGCCTCCCACGACGGTCCCGAAGCCCTGTTCCATCCGAGCGATAGTGCCGGACCTCGCGACAGAATCCGAATCAGAACGGCACCTATGCGCGGTGGTTGTCCTGCTCAAGCTGCGCGCTGTTGAGGTGAGCGAACGGCGCAGGGCGTCTACCCCTGCTTCAGTCGGGCAAACGGAGGATGCAGCACGAAGCGCTCGCGCTCGGCGAGCGGAGGCGCGGCAGTCCCCCGCCCGTATCAGCGGCGCGAGGTGCCATCCGGGCGCAGGTTCTCGAGCGCGTTGAGCACCAGCGGCAGACCGACCTCGAACTCGGCGGCGTAGGAGTAGCCCGGTAGCGAGGCGTGGCCGGCGACGAGTTCGGCGAGGTGGGGGTACGCCGCGGCCATCTCCGCCGCCATCAGGTCGGTGGCCATCGCGTCTAGCTCCTGCGGTTCGGTGATCGGCAGGCTCTGCTCCTGCAGCACAAAGCCGAAGACGTAGGCGTCGATGAACGAGACGGCGTGCGCGGCTGCTGCCACGTCGAAGCCGCCGTCGCGCAACGCGCCGAGCACGCGGTCGTGGTGCGCGAGCGTGGCCGGGCCGGGGTTGCGGCGCGACTCCAGCAGCGCAAGAGCCCACGGGTGGCGGGTGAGCACCTGGCGCAGAGAGCGGCACCGCGCCTCGACGGCGTCGCGCCAGGGCACGTCGATCGGCACCGCCACGTCGCTGAACACGTGGTCGACCATCGCGTCGAGCAGCGCCTCCTTGTTGGCCACGTGGTGGTAGAGCGACATGGCCTCGACCCCGAGCGACTCTCCCAGCGCGCGCATCGTGACGCCGTTCAGGCCGCGGGCATCCGCGAGTGCGAGCCCTGCGGTCACGACCGCCTCGCGGGTGAGACCAACGCTGCTCCTGTGCCGTGCTGGCGTCACCAGAACCTCCCGCTGGACATGGCTTACGTCGTAAGGCTACCTTGTCTTACAACGTAAGTCCGACTGAGGAGAGCGCGCCATGAGCACGTCAACCATCGACCCGACCGCCACCCGCCCGCAGGGGCGCGCCGCCGGCGTGCTCCTGATCGGCGTCGCGGTGGCCGCCGGCATCGCGACCGTGGGCATGAGCGGCGTCGTCGCCGGCGACCCGGCCGCCACCGCGTCCGCGCTGGTGCAGGGCAGCCCGAACCTCGGTGCGGCCGTGCTCGGATTCATGACCGCATTCCTGCTCGACGTGCCGGTCGCCGTGCTCTTCTTCGCGCTGCTGCGCTCGGTGCACCCGGCCGTCGCCGCCACGGCGGCCGCGTTGCGTGCCGTCTACGCCGCGGGCGCCATCGCACTGCTGGTCGTGCTCGTCGCACCCGCTGCCCTGCCAGGAGCCGTCGGCGCACCCGACCTCGAGGCAGCATCGCTCGCTCTCCACGGCAACGCGTTCACGGTCCTGCTCGCGGTCTTCGGCGTGCACCTGGTGCTGCTCGGCTGGCTGCTCTGGCGCTCGGGCGAGCTCCCCCGCTGGCTCGCGGCACTGGTGGCCCTGGGCGGGGCGGCATACGTCCTGCACACCGCCGTGCTGCTGATCGCGCCGTCCGTCGAGCCGACGGTGGCACCGGCACTCGCGGTGCTCGCGTTCGGCGAGCTGCTCCTCGCGGTCTGGCTCGTCGTGCGTGGCCTGCGCCCCCGCTCGGTCGCAAATCCTGCCTGACCATTGCGCATCCGCTCTCCCGACGCCGCCAGGACCGCAGGCACGACATTGGGTCACCCCTCCCGCCACCTCGCAGATTCCTGTGAGCGGACGTAAGGGATCCGCCGCGGGACGACGTCCTCAGCTGCGGCGCCTCGGCGCCGCAGGCGGGACGGTCGTGCAGGCTCCTCCTGCTCAGACAACCGCGGCAGCACCCCAGCAATGCCGGGTAGTGCGACCAGGACCCGAGCGAGAACGGCTGCACGGGCGACGATTGCAGCGACCAGGAGGTCCAAGCTTGGGGAACGAATCGGATCTCGAAGAACGATCTTGCCCGACAAGCGAGCGCGAACGGCACTTAGGTTCGGTCCGACCCGAGGGCCGCCTCCGCCGTGGATCCAGGCACGCGCACCACGGACAATGCGTCGGCCAGCACCTCGACCGTGCTCTCCTTCGTGAGTACGACGAAGTGGCTCACGGACGACCCTGCCCGCATGGCGTCTACGGCCGCTGCCCACTCGCTGCCCTCCACAACACCGACCCAGAGAAGGTCGCGCAGGCCGGAGTTGTAGAGCCGGTGCTGGATACGTGCCTCGTCATTCGGCGGCGCCATGAGCGCCGCGGCGCAGCCACTCCAGACGAGCACGACTGCCCGCCGGTCCTCGTCGCTGGCGTGGGCGATGAGCGCCAAGGCTGCCCGACCGCTGTCGGTCGAGACCAATACGGCGTCCGGTGCGTTCGGCTCCCACATCACGCCGAGGTCGAGAGGGACCACCTGCTGAGTCATAGGGTCATCCTGGCGGCCAGAGTGAGCCAGATCGGCACTTCAGCGCGGTCACCACCAGCTGCCACTCGCGGCCGCCCAATTCCCTCCGTGTCTTCTTACGATCGCGTCGAGCTGGTTTTGGCGCTCGGCCCATTCCGGATCAGGCGGCAGGCCGGGAAACGCTACGTCCAGTTCGACTGCGTGCCTCGGGTCATTGTCACGTGAATCCACGATGCGAGTACGGGCAGGCCCGAGTGGTGCAATGTCCGCCAGGCACGCCGCCGCACGATCACGGTCCGGTAGAGCCAGCGAGTGCACCGAGAGGGTGGGCATCGGACCCGCCTCCGGCCTTTCATCTCCATAGGCACCGAGGACATAGAGCATCTGCTGACAAAGCCGCTCGACAACCACAGCCGCTTCGCCGAGCGAATCAGGGGACGAGATCGCTCCATCTTGGCTGAGCCGGGAACGGATCTTCTTGGTCAGGACGCCCGAGTCCCCTGCCCGCAGCGACGTGCCGACCACGGCGAGGACCCCGAAAATCAGCTCGGCATCCGCTTCCAGCAGCCGCCTAACGCTTTCGCCACGGTCGTCGCCTTCCTTGTGCACTCGCCCATCCTGCCTACCTAGTGATGCTCAATGGCACCTCTCTGTTGTCAAGATGCGATGGACGCGGCGGGATTACTCTTTGGGTGGGGTCCGGGTTGTGGCTTGATCGAAGAGTCGACCGTCGGGGCTGGGTCGTCCGCGCTGATCTTCGTAGTCGCCCCCATCTGCCCTCCCGGGCCCCGCTCGGCTGCCTGGGTGTCGGCGACGAGCTGGTGGTAGATCGCGTCGCTGATCCGTCGTTTGAGGCAGCGTCGGGCTTCCTTGGGTGTTTTGCCGTCGGCGATCTTGCGCAGGTAGTAGCGCCTGCCTTCGCAGTCGAATCGAAGTTGGACGATCGCGGCGATGTGAAGGGCGTGGTTGAGCCGCCGGTTGCCGTGCAGGTTGACGCAGGGCCGTGCGTCACCGGCTGATCCCCAGGTCGTGGGTGCGGTGCCGTTGTAGGACGCGAAGTGGTGCTTGGTCGGGAACCGGGAGATGTCGCGGACCTCGCCGATCACGATCGCCGCGACGACCGGTCCGACACCGCGGACGTCGGTGACGCTGGTGCGTGTCTGGGCGACGACGGTGTTGATCTGGGTGCCGATGTCCTTGAGTCGCTTGTCGATCGCGACGAGGTCGGCGAGCTGGTCCAGTGCGAGGGACTTGCGGACCTTCCCGACTTCGTCGCGAGGTCGCACCGCGGCCAGTAGCGCCTTGGCCTTGGCCGCGGTCAACGCCCGAGAAGCCCCGCCAGGGATGAGGATCTGCAGCTCGCGGTGCAGCCGGCAGACCGCCTGGGTCCGCAGACCCACGAGCTCGTCACGGCGGTTGGCCAGCAGCCGCAGCGTCTCGGCCCGCTCATCGACCCGGACCTGCAGCAGGTCGCTGTGGAGGGAGGCCAGCGCGACCGAGTAGGCATCCACGTCGTCGCTCTTGCGCCCGCTGGTCGCGGAGAACGCCCGGACCAACGAGGACTTCTTGCTCGGAACGTCGAAGACGGTCTCGCCCTTGGCGACCAGCCGCTGAGCGAGGTTCTTCCCCACCCCGGTGGCGCCTTCGATGGAGCCTGACCCGGTTTCCCGGACAGGTTCGGTTGGTTGATCATGCCGCCGGGATGGCGGCGGTGTGGCGGGTTTCGAACTCGTGCGGGGACAGCATCCCGAGGCTGGTGTGCCTTCGTGTCGGGTTGTAGAAGCCTTCGATCCACTCGAACATCGCCGAGGCGAGCTCGGTGCGGGACGGCCAGTCGCGGCGGTCGAGGAGCTCGCGCTGCATCGAAGACCAGAACGACTCGATGAGCGCGTTGTCCACGCTCGAGGCGACCCGGCCCATCGAGCCGAGCAGGCCGGCCGAGCGGAGCCGGTGTCCGAAGATCCACGACGTGTACTGGGCGCCGCGGTCGGCGTGGACGATGGTGCCGTCGGGTCGGCGCTGCCAGCGGGCCATCTCGAGGGCGTCGACGACCAGCTCGGAGCGGATGTGGTCCGCGATCGACCAGCCGACCACGCGGCGCGACCAGGCGTCGATGACCGCGCAGCAGTAGACCCACCCGTCGGCGGCGCGGTGCTGGGTGATGTCGGTGAACCAGACCCGGTCCGGCCCGTCGGCGGTGAACCGGCGCAGCACGAGGTCGTCGTGGGTGGCGGTGTCGGGCCGGTGGCGGGTCTTGCGGCGGTGGCAGACGCCTTGGATGCGGGCGTCGCGCATCAGCCGCGCCACCCGCTTGCGCCCGACCGCCAACCCGAGCCCGAGCCGGAGCTCGGCATGGACCCGCGGCGAGCCATAGGTGCCGCGGGAGTCCGCATGGACCTCGACGATCAGCGCGGTCAACCGCGCGTCCTCGACCGCCCGAGGCGATGGACGACGGGTGACGCAGTCGTAGAAGGTCGACCGGGGCAGTCCCAGGACCCGGCAGGTCACCGCGACGGGGATCCCGTCCGCGGCGAGCTCGCGGACCAGCCGGAGGGTCATTTTGGGAGGACGTTCTCCCGCGCGAAGTAGGCGCTCGCGCGCTTGAGGATCTCGTTCTCCATCTCCAGCACCCGGTTGCGCCGACGCAGCTCGACGAGCTCCTTGTGCTCGGCGCTGGTCAGCCCCTCCTTGCGCCCGGCGTCGATGTCATCGCGGTCCATCCAGCGACGCAGGCACGACTCGGAGATCCCCAGGTTCTTCGCGACCTGAGCGACAGGCTCACCCTGCGCGACCAGATCAAGAGCACGACGCCGGAACTCCGGCGGCTTCGGTGCAGGCATCTCGCAGACTCCCTCCCCGGGCGATCATCGCCCAGAACAGGTGTCCGGAGAACCGGGTCAGGCTCCGATCGCCCACTCGCGCCGCGGCCAGCGCCGAGCGAACGCCATCAAGTCGGCGAACCCGGTCGTCGACTGCGGGAACGTGCTCCGCGCTAACACCGACCCCGTCGCATCCACCGCGACGACCGCGTTGACCCGCTTGTGCGGGTCGACCGCGATCTTCACCACGGACTTCTCGACCACCAGGACCTCCCAAGACTCGACCGATGAAAGCCGGGGAGGGCATTGCTACTTCGGGCCGTGCAGTCCTCTCTCGAGCCACTCCCCGAAAGCGGTGCCAGGCGGGATCGCAAGCCATTCGCGAGCCACAACCTCAACGGCTGGGCAGCCGGTTCGCGAGCGACCCGCCGGCGCCTGACCCGAAGCCTCGCGCAGGCTCCCGACCGCCGAGAAGTCTCAAGTAGCCGGATCTTGGGCGGCCTGTCAGGGCCGAGCTGTGGATGCCCGCTGGGCCATCCGGGTGCCTAGCCTGACCCGGCGTCGTCGAGACGCGGCCGCCCAAGATCCGGCAATTGGCGCGGCGCAACCTCGTTGCGGTGAGCGGTCGTTGACTGATCGACTGCCGCTCGGCTGTGTGCATTGGCGGATGGGTCGATGGGAGTGGGATGTCGACTTCGCGACCGACATTGATCTGGATTTGCGGAGTGCCTGCCGCGGGAAAGTCGGTCACGGCCTGGGGCGTTCTTCAGCAGCTGCCTCTGGCCGGCCTTGCCGTGGCGCACATCGACATTGACCAACTTGGGATGATGTACCCGGAGCGGGCCAATGACCAGGGGCGCTTTCGGCTAAAAGACGACGCTCTAGCCGCTCTGCTTCCGAACTTCGCCCACTTCGGCATCGATGTCGTTGTCGTCTCGGGTGTTGTCAACGTCGAACTGGTGAGGCGACGACGGGCCGTACAAGGGCGCCCTGCAGGTGACGTGACGTTCTGCGTGCTCAATCCAGGCGAGCAGGCGTTGCGGACGCGGCTCTTGGACCGTGGCTGGGATGAGGACGAAATCACTGAGGTGCTGGCGGAAGCCGATGCGTTGGCGACATCACAGTTCGGACAGACGGTTCTTGATACGTCCAAAGCCAGCGTGCCAGAAGTCGTCGTCGAGGTCAGCGCACTCATCTCTGCGGTGCCGCGAGCTGTTGCGCGGCGTGAGGTGATTGCTCGGCAGGGATCGCAGCGGTCGGCCCGCATCGTCGTGATTTCTGGCCCTCGAGCCGTTGGCACATCCACGATCGGATGGGTCCTGGCAAGTTCGTCGTGGAACCAAGACATCCAGACTGGCTTCGCCGACCTGCATCAACTCTCCTTCGTCGCCAGGCCGGGTGGAGCGGGGCACGTTGATGGCGCACTGGGTGTCGCCAACCTGAGCGCTCTCCACGAACTCTTCACAGCACGGGGTGCGGATCGGCTCGTCGTGAGTGCGCACATTGCAGACAGAAGGCAGCTAGCAGACCTTCGAGCAGCGATGCCCGGGGCCGAACTGACTCTTGTACGTCTCTGCGCCGACCGCCCAACCCTCGCCGCCAATATCGAGCGCAGGGCTGAGGAGGCCTCAGCACGCCTGGCAGATGACGACCTGCTAGGCGCCGATGCCGACCAGCAGCGCCTGGTCCTAGAAGCGGCGTTGCAACACCAGGGACTGCTGGAGCAGCAGGACGAGCAGGACGTCCGAATCGATGTCAGCGGGAGGAGCGTTGAATCGATCGTCGAAGAGATAACCCGACGGCTCGTCTGGTGAGGCGGCCGCGAGCCTGAGTGCCGTTCTTGCTCGCCTCGCAGGGCCCCTTGAGATCGGGCTGTGACCTCTACGGGACAGGAACGTCACAGTTGACGGACACCGTTTGTCCGGCCTCGACTGTGACGCCCGGCTCTTGTCCGCATGCGAGCGTGTAGCGCCCGGGGGCAAGGGTGAAGTGGAACTTGCCAGCCGCGTCGCTCTTCGTTTCGGCGACGGTCTGCGCACCTGATAGCACCTTGACGGTCCAGTCCGGGCCGGGAGAGCCGTTGAGAGCCTGTTTCCTGGTCTGCGGGTTCAAGGGTCCGCCGAACATCTGCACCAGGCCGGTCAGCGTGCCCGTCGTCGCCGCCGTGGAGGACGCGGGAACTCCGCCCGTTGAAGCGCTCTGCTGTGAGCATGCGGTGAGCACGAGCATCAGCCCGACGGACCCTCCGGCCTTGGTCGAGATCATGGTGAGCTCCCCACGCGATGAGTCTCCCTGACGCTCTGACGCCACTACAGGTCAACCGGTTCCCGGGTGAGCCGCGAAGTGCGATAGAGGTCGACTCTTCCGGCGCCCACAAAGACACGCGTGAGTGCCGCGAGCCGGTGCATGTCCAGACAGTAAACGACGACGATGTTTCACGGACACGCGGAACACCGATCACAAGATTCAGCTCCCAAGATCGCCACACCGACCACACCACCGATCACTCACGCCCATTGCGATCACGATCAACGCTCCACTCCAACGACTCCCTCAACCTCCACACCAGATCAACCACAAACCCAAACTCGATCAGACATGTGCATTGTGTCGGCGACGCCTGCTACCGTCGTAATCCGTTGCGCCCCAACGGATTTCCCGGATCGTACCGGGTCTGATCGGATGATGGTGGTCGATGCTGTCCAGTGCCAAGATCGGCCGCGGGTCGTGGCGGTACTACCAGGACACCGTCGCCCACGGTGCGTGCGAGTACTACGCCGAGCGCGGCGACGCCCCGGGACGCTGGCACGGCGCCGGTCTCGCGGAGCTAGGCCTCGAGCTCGACGGGCCGGTCCTCGAGCAGCAGCTTGAAGCGCTGTTCGCCCGGGGCCTGCACCCGGGCACGGGTGAGGCGCTCGGGCGCGCGTGGCGGGCGGACGCGGTCACCGGGCACGACCTGACCTTCTCCGCCCCGAAGTCCGTGTCTGCGCTGTGGGCGCTGGCGAACCCGGCCACCGCCACGGCGATCCGCGAGGCCCATACCGAAGCCGTCAAAGCAGCGCTCGGCTTCCTGGAGACGCATGCGTCGTACTCGCGGCGTGGGCGGGACGGGGTCGAGCAGATCGCCACCGCAGGGTTCGCCGCTGCCTTGTTCGACCACACCACCTCGCGAACCGGGGATCCGCAGCTGCACACCCACGCCCTGGTCGTGAACAAGGTCCGCTGCGTCGACGGGGTGTGGCGGACCATCGACGGGCATGAGGTGTTCCACCACAAGAAGGCCGCCGGCGTCCTCTACCAGTCCGCCCTGCGCGCGGAGCTCACGTCGCGGTTGGGGGTGGTGTTCGGGGAGGTGTCCGAGCACGGGCAGGCCGAGATCACCGGCATCCCCGACGCCCTGCTCACCGCGTGGTCGACGCGGACGTCGGCGGTGATGGCCGACGCCGTCCCGACCATCGCCGAGGCGGAGGCTGAGCTCGGTCGCCCGCTAACGGCGGCGGAGCGGGCGCGGATCGTGAAGACCGCGGTCCTGTCGACCCGGCCGGTCAAGGACCACACCGTCACCGCCGACGACCTTCACGCCCGGTGGCGGGACCAGGCCGACCAGCTGGGCATCACCCCAGCCGACCTCACGGCTGCGCTCCTGGAGGCGCGCACGCTCGCCGACGGAAACAGCCCGCAGCTATCCGGCCCGTCGATCGCCGGCGTGGTGATGACTGGTCCGTCCGTCATCTCGTCCGCCGCCTTAAGCATCGCTGCAGGTCCCGGGGGTGGTCCGTCCGCCGTGAAGACGACTGCTGCGGGCTTCGCGGGATCTGCGTCCGTCGTGTCGGCGCCGGCCCACGATGGCGCCGGGAGTCCGTCCGTCATCTCGTCCGCTGCCGACGACGCAGCACCCGCCGGCACCAGCCGGACCCCGACCCAAGACACCGCGCTCGCGGAGGCGGTGCTGGCCGCGGGTCGGGGGAAGGCGATCTGGTCGCGGGCGGACCTGGTCGCGCAGGTCGCCGCCCGCCTCCCGACCCTCAGCCCGGATGCGCCGGTATCGGCGGCGGACACCGTCCGGCTGGTCGAGCAGCTCACCGACCGCGCCCTAGCCGTGGCTGATGCGGGCGCGGTGGCTCTCGGGGTGGTTCCGAGCGGGGTGACGGCGCGGGCGTCGGATGCCCGTTACGCCTCCCGCGAGACGGTGCTGCTGGAGGCGGCGATCATCGAACGCGCCATCACCCGCGGGTTCCAGGACCCCGCCAAGATCAGCCCGGCCACCGCGGAGGTGCTCTGGACCGGGCCGTTCGGCCGCCTGTCGACTGAGCAGCGGCAGGCCGCGCTGCGGCTGGCGTCCTCGCGGGACCTGGTCACGGTGCTGACCGCGCCGGCGGGGGCGGGGAAGACGACGACGTTGGGTGCGGCGGCGGCGCTGTGGCGGGCCCGCGGCTACCACCTGATCCTGCTCGGTCCGTCGGCCCGCGCGGCTAGCGAGCTCGCCGCCGCTCTCGACGCGCCGGGGGAGACGGTCGCCCGGTGGCTGACCCGCACCAGCGAGGACCCGCGCCCGGCCGAGGGGCTCAGCGCCCGTCAGTTTGCGCGGGCGTCGCGGTCGGTGGTGATCGTGGACGAGGCCTCGATGCTGTCCACCGCCGACCTCGAGCCGCTCACCTCACGCGCTATCAGCTCGGGGTCGCGGCTGGTGCTGGTGGGCGACCCGGCCCAGATCGGCGCCGTGAAGGCGCCTGGGGGGATGTTCGAGCACCTCACCCACATCCTGCGGCGCCGGGTGATCCGGCTGGACGAGCTGCACCGGTTCACCGACCCCGGCGAAGCCGCCGCCACCCTCCGCCTCCGGGATGGCGACCCCACCGTCCTCCGTCAGTACGCGGCCGCCGGGCGGATCCACCCGGCCGCCTCCAGCGAGGATGCTGCCGACGCGGTGTTCCACCAGTGGCACCAGGCCGTCACCGACGGCCGGGACGCGCTCATGCTCGCCCAGGCCTGGACCGACGTCACCGCCCTGAACGAACGAGCGAGGGCGGTCGCGGTCGCGACCGGGCAGGTCACCGGACCCACCCTGCTGACCGTCACGTCGCGGACCGCGTCGACCCGAGGGCGGCCCGTGCAGCGGGACTGGCGCGCCGGCGACGTCCTGCTCGCGAAGAAGAACACCCGCGACATCACCATCGGCGGCGAGCAGCTGCGCAACGGGGACCGGTTCCGCGTCCTGGCCGCCAGCCAGGATGGGGCCGGGCTGGTCGTCGAGGACCTCGCCGGCCGCGGCACAATCACCCTGCCTTCCGCCTATCTCGCCCGGCACGCCGAGTACGGGTGGGCGTCGACCATCGACGGCGCCCAAGGCGCCACCACAGACCTCGCGATCACCCTCGCGCGCTCCGGCCTGGACCGGGAGCACCTCTACGTCGCGATGACCCGCGGCCGCGACGCCAACCACCTCCACACCACCCCCGAGATCGCCACCGGCGACGCCGGCCCCCACCCACGCACCGGCCACCAAGGCCAGAACCAGCTCGACCTCGACCTCGAGGCCCTGACCGCCGACCAGACACCGGCGCACGGGAACATGGCCGAGGCGCTCACGCTGCTGCGACGGGCGTTGGAGACCAGCGGACGGGAACGCGCCGCGCACTCCCTGCTCGACCCCGCCATCCAGGACGTGCGGGAGCAGGCGTTCACCGCCCGGGAAGCCGGCCGCCGCCCACCTGGCTACGAGCTCAAGTCGCACCGGATCCACCGCGACGATCTGACCCGCGCCCACGCGGCCCTCGACCGGGCCTCTGCCACCGTGGCCCGGCTCGGTGGCACGCGCGGCGCCACCCTCGCACGTCTGGACGCGCTGCCGTTCTGGGCCAGGAAGGAACGCCGCGACCTCACGGCATCGCTGGGCCTCCTCGACCAGCACCTCGACACCGCGCAGGCCGAACGAGACCGCGCCACCGAAGGACTGGCGTCCTCCGCGCAGGTCGTCTCCGGCGACGAGCACACTCTTGCGGCGCAGAGCGCGAGCGAGTTCGATCGGCGCCACGACGCGTGGGCGTCCCGCGACCAGCGCGGTGTCACCGACCTCGACGCCGACCACCTCCACCAGCTCGCCACCACCACCCGCGCGGCCACCGAGGCCTACGAGCCGCACCGCTACCACCAGGTCGAGCCGCCCGCCCTCGAGCACGACGCACCCAGCACCTAGACCCGCGGTCTCGACCGCCACCCGGGGGTGGACGGCGCTGCGGGCACACCTCCCGGTAGCGGCCGCCACAGTCGAGCGCGGCCCCGCAACCAAGGCAGGAACCCCGACATGACCCACGCCGAACGCGAGAACCTCCCCACCGCCAGCGCCCGGAGCGAGAGCGACGACCTGGAAGAGCTGGGACGCTGGGTGGTGTGGCTGACCAGCCGCTACCCCCTCGGACCCTCTTGCCTGCCGCGGTGCTGGCACCTGCACCCCGAGTTCATCGAGGAGTTCGCCGCCCTCCACCGCGCCTGGCAGGCCGCCTACGCACCCGCAGCACGACCCGAAGCGCCCCTGCACTGGCACGAAGCCTTCGAGCACGCACGCCGCCGGCTCACCGACTGGACCCGAGCGCGCCCATGCCGAAACTGGACCCACCACGAACGACGACGGCGCTCCGAACCCCGCGACCCCGGCACCCCATGGGACGAGCTCGACGTGGTCTACGTCGCGGACCTCACCGGGTGATCCCACCGCCGGCAACGCCGGGCACCCCGACCAAGAGACCCCAGCCGGACATGCACGGCACGTGACCGGCGTCTCGCGCCGTTCCACTGCACACCTCCTGGTGGGGGCTCGTATCAGCGAGCCCCCACCACATAGCAGGAGGACCGCATGGACCACACCGAGCTCGACCAGCTCCCGCCCCTGGTCGACGTCCCCACCGCCGCCGCCATCCTCGGCATTGGCCGCACCCTCGCCTACGACCTCGTCAAGACCGACCGCTGGCCCACCCCCGTCCTGCGCATCGGCAAGCTCATCCGCATTCCCACGGCCGGGCTTCGACGGCTGATCCAGGGCGAGGACCCATCCGGTGGCGTGGCGGACCGGTCGTGACGTCGGCCGGTTCATCCACACGCCCAGCGCGACGCGCGTCGTCCCCAGCGGGACCGGCCGCGGTGCGCTCACGCGCCGAGACCGTGTCATAGCTGGGCGACGCGCCGACTGGAGCAGCCGCCAAGGAGACATCCGTGCCCGACGACGAGAGGATCGCTAGCCCTGACGAGGGGCCCGTGCACGATCGATGGCGGGCCGCGCCGTGACCGGTCGCCGAGGTAGCGTCCGTCAGGCCGACAACGGCAGCTGGTCATACACAGTCGACGTGACGCCACCGGGCGAGGCGCGACGGCAACTGCGCAAGCGAGGGTTCGACACACGACGGGCGGCGCAGACCGCCCTCACCAAAGTGCTCCGTGACCTCGACACGGGCTCGCACGTCGATCCGAGCAGACTCACGTTCCGGGAGTACGTCGAAGCCGACTGGCTTCCTACCGCGCGGATGCGCCTACGCCCCTCGACGCTGCACTCCTACCAGCGCAACCTTCGGATCCACGTGTTCCCGGCACTTGGGGACACGGCCCTGCAGCGGATTACCGGGAGCCAGCTCACCGCGCTGTACGCCCAACTGCTCGATGATGGCCTGGCTGACCGCTCAAAGGTCCACGACGGGCACAGCGGGCTCAGCATCCGCACCGTCCGATACATCCACACCATCGTCGGCAGCATCCTCAAGTCGGCCGTCAAGAACAGGCTGCTCAACCACAACCCCGCGGACCAAGCCGAGCCTCCACGTCTTTCGGCGGCCGCCACCGGCGACTCCCCGAGCAGGACGTGGACCGCTCGCCAGCTCTCGGCCTTCCTCGAAGCCACGCGCGGCAAGCGCGAACACCCCCTGTGGCATCTGCTTGCAACTACGGGCCTCCGCCGAGGCGAGGCGCTTGGCCTGACATGGTCCAACGTCGACCTCGACGCCGGACGGATCACGATCGTCCGAACACTCGTCGACGTCATCGACGCCGACGACGACAGACCCGTCTGGTCCGACCCCAAGACAGCGGCTGGACGACGCTCCATTGCCCTCGATCCGACGACCGTCGCAGTTCTCCGCACCCAGCAGGAGGTTCGCGCGCGGGATCGGCACATCGTCGGGAGCAGGGCCAATCCAGAGGTCGATGACCTCGTCTTCGCGCGCGCCGACGGTCGGCCGTACCACCCTGAGCGACTCAGCCGCACGTTCAAGGCGCAGGTCCGTGCGGCTGGCATCACCCCGATTCGGCTGCACGACCTCCGCCACACCTGGGCCACGCTGGCGCTTCAGGCCGGAATCCCGGCCAAGATCGTCCAAGACCGCCTCGGGCACTCCACCGTGGCCATCACCCTCAACATCTACAGCCACGTCACTCCGCATCTCCAGGAGGATGCGGCGCTGAAGGTCGCACGGCTCCTCGACCTCGGCGGCTCCTCGAACGGCGGACCCGACGTACCGCGATCTGGACCACTTCAACTCTGACGCGTGGGCCGCCCCATGCCGAAGCCATGAAACCTGGCGGCCAACTCCGGACACTAGGAGATGTGACGGGCGACCAGGAGGTCGAGGCTGTGCTGTGGACGCGCAGCCTGAACGGAGATGCAGTCGCGTTCGCGTCCATCTTCGACCGTCACCGCGACCGCGTCTTCCGCCAGGCATGCCGTCTCCTCGACGGCGTCGACGACGCCGAAGACGTCTCCGCCGCAGCCTTCCTGGAACTCTGGCGGCGCCGCCAGGATGTGCGCCTTGTCCACGGGTCGGTTCTGCCCTGGCTGCTGGTCACGACGACCAACGTCGCACGCAACACCGTCCGGGCACGTCGTCGTTACCGCGCCTTCCTGGCGCAGCTGCCCCGAGCGGAGCGGGCGCCCGATGCGGCCACCGAGGCCGTGGACGGCACCACGTTGGGGATCGAGCCTGAAGTCCGGGAGGCGCTGAGGTCGCTTCCCGAACAAGAACTTCACCTGTTCTGCCTCGTCGCGTTGGAGGACCTCTCGCTTGCCGACGCGGCGGCGGTTCTGAACATCACGCCATCGGCCGCCAAGACGCGCCTGCACCGGGTGCGTGAACGACTGCGCGTGCAACTCGGCGACTTCGCCACCCCTTCGACCACACGGGGAGGTTCGAGATGACGATCAAGATGGACGAGACGTTCGCGTCGAACCTGCGCGCCGCACTGGTGGAGCACGTCGAGGCGACCCCCGCCCGCCACCGCAAGGCCCAGCGCAACATGGCACTTGGCGCGGCCCTCGGTGTTCTGCTCATCGGCGGAGGTGGCGTCGCCGTGGCGACCGGAGTTCTACCGTTGCCCGGCGCCGACGTCGTGACACCGGTTGCGTCATCCGTGACCCAGTCAGGCACCGGTACCGGCACCGTCGAGCTCGGCAGCCCACCGGTGGGCGCGACGGTCATCGAAATCAAGCTCACCTGTCTGACAGCGGGCACGTTCCAGACCGATGACGGCGCGACCCTGGTGTGCGAAAGCGCCGACCCGGAGAACGGGCCGATGATCTGGCATCTGCCCGTTGTCCCCGGCCAGCACAGCACGACCATCCGCGCCGGTGCGGGCCAGAAGTGGCACCTCGTCGCCACGTATTCCGACGTGACGACGACCCAGTGGGGTAAGAACGCCGACGGGCTCACCTACGGCGTTGCCAACGACAACGGCACCCCCGACCTGCTCGCAGTCATCGCCACCAACGGCAAGACCGGCTACGTGTACAGCCGGGACCTGCAAGTTCCCGAGCCGACGAGCTTGCAGACCGGGGCAAGCACCAGCAAACCCATCCAGCTGCCCGTTTACACGTCCGACGGGCACACCGTCGTCGGGCAGTTCATCACCAACGGCGCACCCGCGGCGAGCACGCCGTGACTGGGCGAGTACCCGTGGCGCTCCCCGCGCTCGGGAGCACTCCTTGCGATGGATCTCGACTGGATCCACCTGCGCCACTGACGCGTCCAAGGAACGTGACAAGGGCAAAGATGATCATTGTCGGCGTCGCCACGATGTTGGTCGCTGGCTGCTCTTCGAGCGCCTCCGGCACGGTATCGGGTGTGGTCCACATCTACGGCGGGCCGACGAGCCCGACAACTGGGGAACCCTTCAACACGGGGCAACCCGCGCCCGGCCAGGAGGTCGTCGTCGAGGATGCCCAAGGCCGTCGAACCACTGCGATCAGTGACGCATCGGGCCACTTCCAAGTCGCCCTTCCAGCCGGCGACTACACCTTGATGTGCGGCTCTGACCCGAAGTTCACGATCCGACCCAATGCAAAGACGACCGTCAACTGCGAGTTGGCCGTCGCGTAGCAGCGTGGGCCGTGCGTCCAGCTCTCGGCAGCCTGGGTGATCAGGTGTCGAGGGGAACCTTGCGCATGCCTGATGCCGAGACGACGTACAGGCACGGAGGCGCGGCGGCACACGCCGCGGCCATCTCGTCGAGCACGTTGAGGAACTGGTCCGCCATGTCGTCTGCGCGTAGGTTGCCGCCGGCCAGGCAGAAGGCCCTGACGTTGTGGGTGATCAGGGCCTCGCGCTCGATGGGTCGGTAGCGGATGCGGTCGTCCTTCATCAGGACGGCCCAACCGTTCCGTCCGGCGAGTTCCAACCACTCCACGTCCAGAACGTCTTCGTCCTGGGGTCTGCCATAGACCTCGGCGAGCGTCATGAGCCGCAAGCCCTCGGCTCGCAGGCGAGCCGGCACCTGCTTGCTCCCCAAGCTGCGGTCGATGAACAGATCGGGCAGCCCATCAGGATGCCCGCGCGCCATGAGCTCAGGCCGCAGCCCGAAGCGCCACGCGGAGGGCATCCTCGAGCTGGGCGGCTGGGACCTCGTACTCCTCGGCCACTACGTCCAGCGTCTCGCCAGCGCGGAACATGGCGAGCGCATCCTCGAGCCGGGCACCCCCGCGAGCGAAGATTGGCTGGCCGAAGCCGCGACCGGGATCAACAAGTACGTCGGCGTTTGTATAGGCAGGCAGGTGAATGCGGCGCGCGTAGACATCGTCGTCGAAGTCGAGGCGGCGCAGGTACGCGCTGACCACGTCGTTGAACACACGCTGGCCGCTGCTGACGACGACAAGGTCCCGCAACGCCTCCCCGGTCTCGTCGTCCGCGCTGTGCTGTGCGTAGTCGTAGAGCACCTCCGCGCCGTCCGTGTACAACTTCTTGGACGCGAGGGCGTGTGGCAGGCCGAACTCCTGCTCGAGCCGGGCGAGAGCGGGTCGGATGCGCTGAAGCGGCACTCCGCTGTGACGCCACGCTGCCAGCACGAGCCCCTCCGCGAGCCCTACGAAAGGGATCACTGGCCCACGCGGGTGCGAGCGCGGGACAGATGTCACGATGGCGTCAGACTTGACTGGCCCGCGCGTCGAGGTGGCTGCTCGCTGGTAGCCGTTGACCCAGTTCGCGAAGGTGCTCGGCGGCACGTCGAGGTATCGCGCCGCCTCCGCAATCGTGTACAGCGGCGCGACGAAGCGGCCGTCCTCGACGACCGGGTACTTCAAGGTCTTGGTGCCCACCGTTCGCCTCCCTCCCCACGCCCTTGAGCCTCTTCTGCCATCCTGCCCGATCGGAGTGCATCCAGACCGCATCGGTTGCGGCGCGACCATCGCGCGCCGCCCGGTCATGTTCTCGCAAGCCTGTGACGGAGCAAGGGGTCAAGGCGCGCTGCCCCACACCGCAGCAGATGCTGACTGCGCCCATATGCGACGGCAGTCTCCGCCGTCCTCCAAGTCGACCAAATCGCCGTGACCAATCCTGTGACCACTTGGCCGTTTCCGGCTCGAAATGAGGAAGCCGCAGGCTGGTGACCTGCGGCTTCGTCGTTCCTGACTGGTGCGCGAGGGGGGAGTTGAACCCCCACGCCCTTTCGGGCACACGGACCTGAACCGTGCGCGTCTGCCTATTCCGCCACTCGCGCGCGCCGGAGAAGGCTAACACGCGAGGTCAGGCGGCCCCGAATCGCCCGGAGGCCGCGCAGAGCGGGGCGAGAGAGACGGGATCGTCACCCGGCGCGGACGCCCGGAGCGCCGGGGTCGCCGTACCGCCCGGATACGATCAGGTGGCCGGCAGCGCCGGTCTGGTCGCGATGTCGGACGAGGGAGGCGCGGTGGGTCTGCTCGACCGCTTCGAGCAACGGCTCGACCGCATGGTCAACGGCGCCTTCGCCCGGGCCTTCAAGGCCGAGGTGCAGCCCGTCGAGATCGCCGCCGCGCTCCAGCGCGAGATGGACGACCGGGCCGCCGTCGTGAGCCGCGGCCGCACCGTCGTCCCCAACGTCTTCAGCGTCGAGCTCTCGCCGCACGACCACGACCGTCTCTCGGTCTACTCGTCGACCCTCACCGAGGAGCTCGCCGGGATGGTCCGCGAGTACGCCGAGGAGCAGCGCTACACCTTCGTCGGCGGCATCGAGGTCACCCTCGGCCGCGACGAGGACCTCGAGACCGGCCTGTTCCGCGTGCTGAGCGAGGCCCGCGCCGGCGTCGCGTCGACCCCGCAGGGCGCGCGCGTGCCGGCCGCGCCGCCGGAGGGCGTGGGCCAGCCGCGCCTCGTCGTCGACGGCGTCGCGCACCCGCTCACCCGCGCGGTCACGCGCATCGGCCGCGGCACCGACGTCGACCTCCGCGTCGACGACCCGGGCGTCTCGCGCCACCACGCCGAGATCCTGCTCGGGCGCGAGGTCGTGCTCCGCGACCTCGGATCCACCAACGGCACCTACGTCGACGGCGTGCAGGTCGGCGAGACCGCGCTGCACGACGGCGCCGTCGTCCAGGTCGGGGGCACGCGGCTGACGTTCAAGGCGGGGTGATCCCGTGTCCGAGCTCGTCCTCACGCTGCTCCGTCTCGGTTTCCTGCTCCTGCTCTGGGCTCTCGTCGTCATCACCGTCGTCGTCCTGCGCCGCGATCTGCGTGCCCCTCGCGACGCCCGCCCGCTCGTCGCCGCCCCCGTGAAGACGCCCAAGCCGGCCAAGGCCGCGAAGGCGCCGCGCGGGGAGAAGGCGCCCAAGACCAAGTCGGGCGGCCCGCGCAGCCTCGTCGTCGTCGAGGGTCCCCTCACCGGCACGGTGATCCCGCTCGGCGCCGCCGACGTCACCATCGGCCGCGCGCCGAGCTCCACGCTCGTGCTCGACGACGACTACGCCAGCAACGCCCACGCGCGGCTCTCCCTCGTCAACGGGTCGTGGGTGGTGCAGGACCTCGGCTCCACCAACGGCACGTGGATCGACCGCCAGCGCATCACGACCCCGACCCCGCTGTCGGTCGGCCACCAGCTCAAGGTGGGTCGCACCGTCCTCGAGCTGAGGCGGTGACGATGACCCTCGCGCTGCGCTCCGCCGCCCGCTCCGACGTCGGCCTCGTCCGCTCCGGCAACGAGGACTCCGGGTACGCCGGCGACACGCTGCTCGTCGTGGCCGACGGCATGGGCGGCCACGCCGCCGGCGAGCTCGCCTCCGCGACGGCGATCGCGACCATGTCGGAGACCGAGACGACCGGCCTCGCCGACCAGGAGGCGCTCGAGCGGCTGTCGGAGGCGGTCACCATCGCGGGCGAGCGCATCGCCGACCTCGTCGCCGCGCACCCCGAGTGGGCGGGCATGGGCACCACCCTCACCGCTCTCGCGTGGCTGGGCGGCGACCCGGCGCGCGTCGCGGTGCTGCACGTCGGCGACTCGCGCGCCTACCTCGTGCGCGACGGCGAGTTCACCCAGATCACGCGCGACCACACCTACGTGCAGACCCTCATCGACTCCGGGCGGATCAGCCCGGAGGAGGCCGCCGTCCACCCGCGCCGCAACCTGCTCATGCGCGCCATCGACGGCGTCCACACCGCGGAGCCCGACGTCTCGGTGCGCGAGGCACGGACCGGCGACCGCTTCCTGGTCTGCAGCGACGGCCTGTCGGGCTACGTGAGCGACGAGCGCATCCACGAGCTGCTCGGCCTCACCGACCCGACCGCCGCCGTCACCGCGCTCGTCGACGCCGCGCTCGAGGCAGGGGCACCCGACAACGTCACGTGCGTGGTCGCCGACGTGATCGCCGAGGACGAGCACGGCAGGGTCGAGCCCGTCGTGGTCGGCGCAGCCGGCGAGCCGCGCAACCGCGAGCGCCTGCCCGGCATGGCCTTCCCCGTCGACTCCCAGCCCGACGCGCGGCCCGTGCTCACCGTCACGAGCGCGACCGGCGGGCACAGCGCCTCGGTCGCCGAGATCTACCGCGAGGAGCAGCCCAGCCGCACCGCGAAGCGCAGCCGGCGCTGGTGGTGGGTCGGCACGGCGCTCATCGCGATCGCCGCGGTGCTCGGCATCTCGCTGTTCGCGGCCTACACCGCGTCGCAGCGGCAGTACTACGTCGGCGCCGAGAGCGGCTACGTCACGATCTTCCGCGGACTTCCCGTGAACGTCGGCCCCTTCGACCTGCACAGCGTCGAGGAGCGCACCGACCTCACCGTCGACTCGCTGCCCGACTTCGAGGCGATGCAGGTGCAGTCCACGATCCAGACCGACTCGCTCGCGGCCGCCGAGCAGGTCGTGCAGCGGCTCACCGAGCGCGCCGCCCAGTGCGTCTCCGTGCCCAGCACGCCGGGCTGCCCCGACGCCACGTCGAGCGACGCCGGTACGCCGACCGCTCCGAGCGCGAGCGCGACGTCGTGAGCCTGTCCGAGCCGGTCGCCCCGGCGGCCGAGGTCCCGCGCTACCGCCAGCCCACCCGGCGCGGTGCCGAGGCGGGGCTGCTCGTGGTCGCGTGGGTCGTCGGCGCTGCGGCGTACCTCCAGGTCGACCTCGCCATCCTCGGCAAGGTCGGCGACGGCACGTGGATGGTGCTGCTCGCGCTCGCCGCGATGCTGCTCGTGCTGCACCTCGGCATCCGAGTTCTCGCGACGTACGCCGACCCGATCATCGTGCCGACCGTCGCGGCGCTGAACATCCTGGGCCTGGCGATGATCCACCGGCTCGACCTCGCCGACCTGCTGCGCGCGCAGCGCAACGGCAGCGAGCCGCCCGCGCCCGACGTCAACACGCAGCTGACGTGGACCGCGCTCGGCATGGTGCTGTTCCTCGTGGTGCTCGCGGTCGTGCGCGACCACCGCACCCTGCAGCGCTACACCTACACCGCGATGTTCGCAGGCATCGTGCTGCTCCTGCTGCCGCTGGCTCCCGGCATCGGCGCCGAGATCAACGGCGCGCGGCTGTGGGTGCGCCTCGGGCAGTACTCGTTCCAGCCCAGCGAGATCGCGAAGATCCTGCTCACCATCTTCTTCGCGGGCTACCTCACCGTCACCCGCGACTCGCTCGCTCTGGTGCGCACGAAGGTCATGGGCATCGAGCTGCCGCGCGGGCGCGACCTCGGCCCGCTGCTCGTCGCGTGGTTCGTGTCGCTCGGCGTCCTCATCTTCGAGAAGGACCTCGGCACGTCGCTGCTGTTCTTCGGCCTGTTCGTCTCGCTCCTCTACATCGCCACGCAGCGACGCTCGTGGCTCGTGCTCGGCGCGGTGCTCTTCATCGCGGGCGCGGTGTTCGCCTACCTCGCGTTCGGCCACGTGCGGCTGCGCGTCGACGTGTGGCTGCACCCGTTCGGCGACGAGGCCAGCACGTCGTACCAGATCGCCCAGTCGCTGTACGGGTTCGCGAGCGGCGGCATGTTCGGGTCGGGTCTCGGCCAGGGCTTCCCGCAGCTGGTCCCCTACGCCAAGAGCGACTTCATCGTGTCGGCGTTCGGCGAGGAGCTCGGCCTCATCGGCCTCATGGCGATGCTCGTGCTCTACGGCATCATCGTCGAGCGCGGCCTGCGCACGGCGGTCGCGTGCCGCGACGTGTTCGGCACGCTGCTCGCCGCGGGCCTCGCGATCTCGATGGCGCTGCAGGTCTTCGTCGTGGTCGGCGGCGTCACGCGGCTCATCCCGCTCACGGGTCTCACCACGCCGTTCCTCGCGCAGGGCGGCTCGAGCCTCGTCGCCAACTGGATCGCGATGGCGCTGCTCATCCGGATCAGCGACGCGGCGCGCCGTCCCGACCTCGAGCTCCCGCTCCTCGCCGACGCGCCCACCCAGGTGGTGCAGCGATGATCCGGTCGATCCGACGGCTCTCGTTCGTCGTGCTGCTGATGTTCCTCGCGATCCTCGCCAACATCACCTACGTCCAGTACTTCCAGGCCGCCGACGTGCGCGCCCGCGCCGGCAACAGCCGCGTCATCTTCGAGGAGTACAGCCGCCAGCGCGGCCCGATCCTGCTGGGCTCGGTGGCGATCGCGTCGTCGATCCCGACCGACGACCAGCTCAAGTACCTGCGGCAGTACAGCAACGGCCCGCTCTACGCGCCGGCCACCGGCTACTACTCGATCGTCTACGGCGCCACGGGCATCGAGCGCACCGAGAACTCCGTGCTCTCCGGCTCCGACGACCGCTTCTTCGTCGACCGTGTGCAGCAGCTGTTCGCCGGCCGCGGCGTGAAGGGCGGCGCGGTGCGCCTCACCCTCAACCCGGCCGCGCAGAAGGCGGCGTACGACGGGCTCGCCGGCCGCACCGGTGCGGTCGTCGCCATCGACCCGCGCACCGGGGCGATCCTCGCGCTCGCGTCGTCGCCGTCGTTCGACCCGAACGTCCTGTCGAGCCACAACCCGACCCAGATCCGCAAGGCCTACGACGCCTACACCGCCGACCCGCAGCAGCCGCTGCTCAACCGGCCGCTGGCGATGACCCTGCCGCCGGGCTCGACGTTCAAGCTCGTCACCGCCGCGGCGGCGCTCGAGTCGGGCAAGTACACGTCGACGACCGTCGTGCCGGGCCCGGCGTCGATCAAGCTGCCGAACAGCACGCGCGAGCTGAAGAACTGGACCGGTTCGGCGTGCGGTCCCGACGACAAGACGACGCTGCAGAACGCGCTCGCGGTCTCCTGCAACACCGCGTTCGCCAGCATCGGCATGGACCTCGGGCAGGACGCGCTGCGGGCGCAGGCCGAGAAGTTCGGGTTCAACAACTCCTTCCAGGTGCCGCTGCGCGCGGCGCAGAGCCGCTTCCCCGCGGACCTCGACCCGGCGCAGACGGCGATGGCGGCCATCGGCCAGTTCGACGTCACGGCCACCGCGCTGCAGATGGCGATGGTCGGCGCGGGCATCGGCGACAACGGCCAGGTGATGAACCCCTACCTCGTCGCGCAGACCCTCTCGCCCGAGCTCGAGGTGCTCTCCAACGCCGAGCCGACCGCGTTCTCCCAGGCGATGACGCCGGCCAACGCCGCCGAGCTGCTCGGGATGATGGTGACCGTCGTCGACCAGGGCACCGGGTCCAACGCGAAGATCCCGGGCGTCGTCGTGGGCGGCAAGACCGGCACCGCGCAGACAGCGCCCGGCAAGCCCCCGCACGCCTGGTTCGTGGGCGTCGCGCCGGCCGGCGTACCGGGACAGGCCCAGGTGGCGGTCGCGGTGGTGCTGCAGAACGGCGGCGGTGCGGCCGAGGTGAGCGGCAACAAGCTCGCCGCGCCGATCGCGAGAGCCGTCATGGAGGCGGTGCTGGGACGATGATGCGCAGTGGCACCCGTCGGGCAGCGTCCCGACGAGCTGAGGAGGAACGGTGAGCGACGAGATCCGCCGGCTCGGCGAGCGGTACGAGCTCGGCGAGGTGATCGGCCGCGGCGGCATGGCCGAGGTGTTCGAGGGCAAGGACCTGCGTCTGCAGCGCCGCGTGGCGGTGAAGATCCTGCGCCCCGACCTCGCGCGCGACCCGAGCTTCCAGGCGCGCTTCCGCCGCGAGGCGCAGAGCGCCGCGTCGCTCAACCACCCGAACATCGTCGCCGTCTACGACACCGGCGAGGACGTGCTCGGCGAGGCCGACGGCACCGGGACCGTCGTCCCCTACATCGTCATGGAGTACGTCGACGGCATGACGCTGCGGCAGCTGCTCGCCAGCGGCCGACGCCTGCTGCCCGAGCGCGCGCTGGAGATCACGAGCGGTGTCCTGGCCGCCCTCGACTACAGCCACCGCCACGGCATCATCCACCGCGACATCAAGCCCGCCAACGTGATGCTCACGCGCGGCGGCGACGTGAAGGTCATGGACTTCGGCATCGCGCGCGCGATCGCCGACGCCGGCCAGACGATGACCCAGCAGTCGGCGGTGCTGGGCACCGCGCACTACCTCTCGCCGGAGCAGGCTCGCGGCGAGGTCGTCGACAGCCGCAGCGACCTGTACTCCACCGGCTGCCTGCTCTACGAGCTGCTCACCGGTCGCCCGCCGTTCACCGGCGAGTCGCCGGTGTCGATCGCCTACCAGCACGTGAGCGAGACGGCCGTGCCGCCGTCGCAGATCGACCCCGCCGTACCCGTCGCGGTCGACAGCATCGTGATGACGGCGCTGGCGAAGAACCCGGCCGAGCGCTACCAGACCGCCGCGGAGTTCCGCGCCGACGTCGACCGCGCGGTGGCCGGTCTGCCGGTCACGGCCGCGATCCCCGCGGCTGTCGCGCCGGCGCAGCCGACCGAGGTCCTCAGCCCGGTCCCGGTCGCCGCCGAGCCGGTGGCCGCGGCGAGCGGGTCGGGCCGCAGCCCGGCGTTCTGGGTCTTCCTCACCATCGGCGTCATCGCCGCCGCCGTGGCGGCGCTGCTCGTGGGCAAGGCGATCTTCGGCTCGCCCGCGGTCGAGCAGGTGACCGTGCCGAACCTCGCCGGCCTCGAGGTGGCACCGGCCCAGAACGCCCTGATCGCACAGGGTCTCGTCCTCGGCACCCAGACGCCGCAGGCCTCCGACACCGTCCCTGCCGGACGCGTCATCTCGCAGACGCCGCCCGCGGGCGACAACGTCGCGAAGGGCTCGAAGGTCGACATCACCGTCTCGACCGGCAAGAACCAGACGAGCGTCCCCAACCTCGTAGGCCTCACGTCGCAGGACCAGGCGCGCGCGGCACTCGTCGACGCGAGCCTCGTGCTCGGCAAGGTGACGCAGGTCGACTCCGACCAGCCCGCCGGCGCGGTCATCGCGCAGAGCGTCCCGGCAGCGACCCTCGTCGACGCCGGCACCGCGGTCGACATCTCGGTGTCCAACGGCCAGGTGAAGGTCCCCGACGTCACCGGCGAGAGCGAGGCGCAGGCGCGCAGCGACCTCATCAACGCCGGCTTCGACCCCAACGTGGTCAAGCAGCAGGACGGCAGCGTCGCGCCCGGCACGGTCCTCGCCCAGTCGCCCAAGGGCGGCACGAGCGCGGCCAAGGGCACCCAGGTCACCATCACCGTGGCCACCGCCCCGCCGATCACCCCGACCCCGACCCCCACCCCCACGCCGACCCCCACCCCGACACCGACGGCGACCTGATCCTCGGAGCGGAACGAGCACGGACCGCCGGTCGACGTTGTCGACCTGTGACCGCTGCTTGTCCCGCCCGTCGCCCGCCCACGGGATGCTGGCCAGCATGACGACGGCACCGGGTACGCCGACGGCGCTGCCCACCGTCGTGCCCGACCTCAACAGGCGGCCGCGGTGCCGACGTGGCGCGGTGCTGCTCGGCTTCGCGGTCGCGTGCTTCGGCGCGGCGTGGTGGCTGGTAGCCACCGCCGATACCGGCAGCACGGTGGAGGCGACGGGCTGGTTCGCCTCGATGATGCTCGGCTTCTGCCTGGTCGTCCTCGGCGTCGGCCTGCTCGTCGTCGCCCTGCTGCTGCTCGCACGCCGTCGGCCGCGACCGGCATGGTTCGTCGACCCGGACGAGCCGACCCTCACGCGGTGGTGGGACGGCCGGTCGTGGACGGCGCAGACGACAGAGCGCGACGCGGTCGCGGCGCGGCTCGCACCGTTGCGCTCGAGCAGCGTGCGTCGCCGACGCATCGGCGCAGCGATGCTGGTGGGCGGCGTCGGCGTGACCGTACTGAGCCGCTGGGCCGCGACGGCTACCGCGGTCCCCGTCACCGATCCCACGTCGGCGGGCAGCCCGCTGCCGATGCTGCTGCTGCAGCTGGTCCTTCCTGCCGCGCTGACGGCGGTCGCCGGGCTGTTCCTCGTCCTGACGGTCGCCGACGACGTACCGCCCGGGTGGTACGCAGACCCGAGCGACGCCGCGCGCCGGCGCTACTGGGACGGTCGCGCTTGGACCGGCGAGACGTCGCCCGGTACCAGCGGCCGCGCCTGAGGCGGCTGCTCGTCGCGGCTATCCCACGACGGGGGCGAGACCTTCGCTCCGGGCGATCGCGCCGGGGTCGCCGCAGACGGCGAGCCAGTTGGCGAGCATGCGGTGCCCGCCCTCGGTGAGGACGCTCTCGGGGTGGAACTGCACGCCCTCGACGGCGAGGGTGCGGTGCCGCACGGCCATGATCACGCCGGAGTCGGTGCGCGCGGTGACCTCGAGCTCGGCGGGCACGGTCTCGGGCTCGATCGCGAGCGAGTGGTAGCGCGTCGCGGTGAACGGGTCGGGCAGCCCGGCCAGCACGCCGTCGCCGTGGTGGTGCACGAGGCTGGTCTTGCCGTGCAGCAGCTCGGGAGCGCGGCCGACGACCGCGCCGTACGCCTCGCCGATCGCCTGGTGCCCGAGGCAGACGCCGAAGATCGGGACGACGCCGGCGAGCTCGTGGACCATCGCGAGGCACACGCCCGCGTCTGCCGGAGTGCCCGGACCGGGCGAGAGGAGGACGCCGTCGTAGCCGCGGCCCTCGGCGGGGGTCACCTCGTCGTTGCGTCGCACGTCGACCTCGGCGCCGAGCTGGGCGAGGTACTGGACGATGTTGAACACGAACGAGTCGTAGTTGTCGA
>JAXLSG010000025.1:0-3119 GCA_046330715.1 Candidatus Nanopelagicales bacterium | reverse complement strand
TCGAGCGCCCGCTGCACCTCGGCGCCGAGCTCGCCGACGCCTCCCCCGACCTCGTCGTCGCCTACAGCGGCTACGGCCTCCCGCTCGGCGAGGCCTTCCAGCTGCGCGACGACGTGCTCGGCGTCTTCGGCGACCCGAAGGAGACCGGCAAGCCCGCCGGCGACGACCTCCGCGAGGGCAAGCGCACGGTGCTCGTCGCGACGGCGGCCGAGGCAGCCTCCCCCGCCGAGGCCGCCGTGCTCCGTCGCCGGCTCGGCGACCCGGCGCTCGACGCCGAGGGCATCGACGAGCTCCGCGAGATCATCGTGGGCACCGGCGCGCTGCGCCACGTCGAGGCGCTCATCGAGGCGCTCACCGACCAGTGCTTCCGCGCGCTCGACGCCGCGCCCGTCGCCGACGACGCACGCGAGGTGCTGCGCGGGCTCGCCGTGGCGGCCACCTCCCGCTCGGTCTGACCCGCGTCTGCCAGGGTCGGACCGTGAGCGGTCCAGACTCCCCGGGCTCCGGCGTACGCCGCACCCTGGTCGTCGCCGCCGTGGTCGCCGCGTGCGTCGTGGTCGCGGTGCTCGCGGCGTCGTGGGACCCGCCCGACGTCGAGGACCTGCGGGTCTACCGCGACGCCGCCCAGCGGATCCTCGACGGGCAGGCCCTCTACCCGCCGGGCTCGGGCTACGAGGCGGGGCAGCCGCTGCCGTTCACCTACCCGCCGTTCGCCGCCCTGGCGCTCGTGCCGCTCGCCCTGATGCCGGTCGGGTCCGCCGTCGCGGTGTGGTGGCTGCTCTCGTTCCTCTGCCTGTGGTGGCTGGTGCACCGCTCGTTCGCCGCGCTGCTCGCACCGCTCGGCGACCTCGGCCGCGTCGCGGGCAGCCTGCTGGTCGCCGGGCTCGTCGTGGTGGTGGTCGACCCGGTCGGGCGGCTGTTCGCCTTCGGGCAGATCGGCCTCGTGCTCGGCGTGCTGTGCCTGCGCGACCTCGACCTCGGCGTACGCCGGTCCCGCGCCGCAGGCACGCTCGTCGGCGTCTCGGCGGCGGTGAAGCTCTCGCCCGGCGGGTTCGTGCTGACCTACCTCGCGGCACGTCGCTGGCGGGCTGCGGCGACCGCGGTCGCGACCGTTCTGGTCTGCTGGGCCGTCGCGGCGCTGGTCCTCCCCTCCGACACGCGCACCTGGCTCGGCCTCGCCCTCGACGCCGAGCGCGTGGGTCCGGTCGACGAGCCGGTCAACGTGTCGTGGCACGGGCTCGTGCTGCGCACGCTGGGCGCGGGCGCGCCGGCCACGGCGCTCTGGCTGCTGCTGGCGGCGGTCACGCTCGCCATCGCAGCGGTGCGGTCGGGCCGTGCGCTGGTCGCCGGCGACGCCCTGGCCGCCGCGACCGTCATGGGGTTCGCCATCGTGCTGGCCGCGCCGATCTCCTGGACGCACCACATGGTCTGGGTCGTGCCGCTCCTCGGGATCCTCGTCGGCGCCGGACGCACGTGGTGGCGCTGGCTGCTCGTGCTCGCCGTCGTCGCGGTGCTGAGCCCGCCCGCGATGGCGTGGCTCAACGACGACCTCGGCGTGCACCGCGACCCCTCGGTGCTCGACCGGCTGCGCTTCGACCTGCCGATCCTCCTGATGGTCGCCGCCGTCCTGCTCGTGCCCGACCGGGGACGCAGCGCTGCGACGCCGGTGGCTGAGACCGCCTGAGGCTCAGGACGTCCAGGGCCTCAGCGGAGACCCGGTCACGACGAAGGTCGTGCGCGTCGTCGTACCGCCGGTGACCACCATGCGCGCCGCCGCGGTCGTGCGGGCGGGCGGATAGCTGAAGGTCCAGCCGCCCGAGAGACCGGGCGCTCCCTTGACGACCGACGCGACGCGACCGGTCGTGGTGACGAGCAGGACAGCGCCGGTCGGGTCGGCGAACCGGGCCACGGTGCGCGTGCCGTTGAGGCCGGTGAGCCGCCAGCGCGCGTCGAGCTGCCACACCTGGTTGACCGGCCGCGCGGCCGTGTCGGTGACCTCCATGCGGTTGCGCACGGGGTCCACCGCGACCCGACGCGTCTGCTCGACGCCGTAAAGCGGACCGCTGATCACCGCGATGTCGCCTCCGACGCGGTGCGAGAACGAGCGCAGACCCACCCAGGCGCGGCTCGAGTACGTGGCGCCGCGCACCACCGCGGTGCTGTGCGCCACGGCCGACTGCGACCAGGTCCGCTGCGGGCTGGCGACGTACGTCGCGGTCCCGGGATCGACCACGACGGGGCGCCCGGTCGTCCACCACACCACCGACGTGCGGTCGAAGTGCCCGTGCATGCGGCGTCCCGGGCCGAACCGCAGCGTCCAGAAGTCGTCCGGCGCCGACCACGACCAGCGCGAGGCGAGCACGCCGGCGTACGGGTCGACGAACGACGTGTAGCGCTGCGGCACGACGGTGGTGCGCGGCGCCTGCAGGTCGCCGAAGGGAACCGGCACGCCGTCGGGCGCGACGAGGTGCTGGTACGCCGAACGCGCACGCGCGAGCACCGCGTCGATGTGGTCGGCCAGCGCCACCGGGTCGGCACCCCCGATGCTCCGGACGTCGGCGGCGGCCGCGGCCCACATCGTCACGTTCTCGCGGTGGTACTCGGTCGACTGCTCGATCGAGACGCCGCCCGCGGTGAACGACGCGTCGATCGCGACGCGGAGCCGGTCGACCGCGGCGTCGCGCAGGTCGGTGCGCGAGAGCAGGTCGGCGGTGTGCAGCAGCGCGAGGTTGGCCATCAGGCCGTGGTTGTGCGGCAGCCGCTGCGGCGGTCCGTAGTAGCGGTTCGGGTCGAGGTTGGCGGTCGCCACGGCGTCGAGCACGGGCACCAGGCGGTCGTCGCCGGTGACGGCGTACAGGCAGTTGAGGTTCTGCTCGCGGCGCAGGTTCACGCCCTCGCTCCAGACGACGTCGGAGCGGTCGCCGGTGTCGGGCCGCCAGGTCAGCGTCGCCGCGACGGAGCTCACGAGGTCCTCGAGACGCGCGTCGTCCTCGGCGTCCCGGATCGACTCGAGCAGCGACGGCATCCACTGCATGCCGTAGAGCTCGAGGTGCTCCACGCTGTCGGTGCCCGACGGCGACTGCCACGCGGCCTGGGTGAGGTCGTGGTCGTCGAAGACG
>JAXLSG010000024.1:0-13344 GCA_046330715.1 Candidatus Nanopelagicales bacterium | reverse complement strand
GCGAGCCCAGCACCAGCCGGCAGCCAGGAGTTCACGCCGTCAGCGGGCGCCGCGTCGGCGCAGCCAGCGCCGGCGTCGGCGCCTGCTGATGGTGGGGGGGAGTTTGGGCCGTGAGCCGACTACGTGACATGAGCCCGTTGACCGTCATGTGGCGCCTGTGGGCGCCTGCAGCCGTGATCCTCGCCTTCGCTGTGACCGCTCCCGCGCACGCCGGCACCTACGAGGTGTACGCCTGCGACCCGGGCCACGCCGGCAGCGCCGCGCCGAGCTTCGCGGCCATCGCCGATCCGGGGATGGCCGCCTACGACGACTGCCCGACGGGCGGCATCGTGGCCCGCAGCGCGTGGGACGGCGGGACGAGCAGCCAGTGGCAGGGCGCCTACCGGTACTTCGACGCGCCGCCCGGGGCGGTCGTCCAGTCGATCTCCGGGTACATCAAGCTTGAGCGCAACAGCTGCTCGTGGGCCACGAGCCTGGTCGCCAGCAACGGCGACTTCGGCGGCAATCTGCTCTACGGCTTCACCTCGACCGCCTCGAACTGCGGCGTCTACGGCATCGACTGGCTCTACCGCGACCTGGCGGTCAACGCCACGCGCGTGCGGCTCGAAGCGCGCTGCGTGTGGGGGACCTGCCCGCGCTACCAGACCGCGAGCAGCCTGCCGGGCGTCTCGTCGATCCGGATGCGCAACATCCGCGTCGTCGTCCGCGACGACAGCGCGCCCGGGCTCAGCAACGGCCAGGGCGCGCTGTGGACGTCGAGTGAATGGCTGCGCGGCGTGCAGAACATCTCGTTCGACGCCGCCGACAACACCGGCATCCGCCAGACCAGCGTCCTTCTGGACGGCGTCGCCATCAAGGGCGCATCCAACGCGTGCAACGACGTCTATCCCGTGCCCTGCCCCAACCAGGGCCTCGCAACACCGGTCGACACGTTGTCGGCTCGGGACGGTGCGCACACGCTCACGCTGCAGGCCGTCGACTCGGCCGGCAACGTCGGTCAGGCGTCACGCACGCTGCTGATCGACAACACGCCTCCCGCTGCCCCGCAATCGCTCGCGGTCGAGGGCGGCGAAGGATGGCGGCCGGCAAACGACGTCACCGTCCGTTGGAAGAACCCTGCGGGCGACCCGGGAGCACCGATCGCCGGCGCCGAGTACGAGCTCTGCGCCGTCCCCAAGGGCGCCTGCACGCGTGGCGCCCAGGACGGCAAGAGCATCACCGCGCTCGAGCATCTCAAGACGCCCGGAAACGGCGAGTGGCAGCTGCGGGTGTGGCTGCGCGACGGCGCGGGCAACCAGGACCGCCAGCAGGCCGGCGCCCCCGCGATGATCCGCGTCGACGACTCGCCGCCCGAACTGGCCTTCCAGCCGCCCGACACCCAGGACCCGACGCTCATCACGGTGAGCGCCACCGATCAGTTCTCCGGCCTGCGAGGCGGTGAGATCGACCTGCGCCGCGAGGGCACCGATAGCTGGCAGACGCTGGACACCAAGCTGCAGTCGGGCAAGCTGGCCGCCCGAGTCGACGACGAGAACCTGCTCGCCGGCCGCTACGACCTGCGTGCCCACGCCGCCGACCTGGCCGGCAACGAGCGCACGGTGACCACCACCGCCGACGGCGCCGCAGCACAGGTCACGCTGCCGCTGCGCCTGACGACCCGCCTGCGAGTCGGCAGCGTCAACCGGTCCGAAGGCAAGCCGCGGCTCAGGCAGCGCAGCCGCATGGACGCGCGCTACGGCCGCGCTGTTCGGATGCGCGGGAGGCTCGCCGGCCCCGACGGCAACCCGATCGCCGACGCCGAGGTCCTCGTCTACACCCAGACGCTGCGGCCGGGAGCCGCGGTAAGGCTGGCCGCGACGCTCAAGACCTCGCGCCGCGGCGGGTTCTCCTACCGCGCACCGAAGGGCCCAAGTCGCTTGGTCCGCTTCCGCTACGCCGGCACGTCGACGATCCGCGCCGCAACGCAGGACGTCCGCTTCCTCGTGCACGCGCAGTCCACGCTGCGCGCCAACCGCCGATCGGTCGTCAACGGCGAGACGGTGCGCTTCCGCGGCCGCTTGAAGGGCCGCGGCATCCCGAGGACCGGCAAGCTCGTCGAGCTGCAGGTCCTCCTGCGCGGGCGCTTTCGCACGTTTGCGACGGTGCACACCGACCGTCGCGGACGTTGGCACTACGACTACCGCTTCGACGGCACCCGCGGCCGGCAGGTCTACCGCTTCCGCGCCCGGATCCCGCGCGAGATCGCCTACCCCTACGAGCCCGGCCGCTCGCGCCTGGTCAAGGTCGCGGTCAAAGGCGTCTGAACTTACGCAGCGAACGCGACCTTCATGCCAACGTGGTGTTGGATGCCGTGAAGGCCGCCCGAGTGATTGAAGCGAGAGCCGATGCCCCGCAGGATCCGTGATCGACTGACCTACGCGAACGTCACCGCGACGCTCGCGCTCTTCATCGCGCTCGGCGGCAGCTCCTACGCCGCCCTCAAGCTCCCGCGCGACAGCGTCGGCCGCGCACAACTCCGAAACAGCGCCGTCGCCTCCGCCGAAGTCAAGGACCGCAGCCTCCAACTGCGGGACATCAGCAAGACCGCCCGCGCAAGCCTCGCCGGCAAGCAAGGCCCCACCGGCCCCCAAGGGCCGGCCGGTCAACCCGGAGCGCCCGCAACCCGCTTCTTCGCCGCGGTCTCCGCGGCGGGCCAGCTCCTCCGCGGGAACGCGAGCAGCGGCGGGAACGCCAGCAGCGTCGGCGCGTACAACATCGGCTTCGCGCAGGACATCTCAGCGTGCGTGTACACCGCGACGCTTGGGAGCACCGACGGCAGTGACGTGCCGCCGGGGCGGATCACCGTGAGCACGGTTGGCGGGAAGGTCGCGGTGAAGACGTTCGACGCCGCGGGGAACCCGGCGGACCTGCCGTTCCACGTGATCGTCGCCTGCTAGAGCCGACGCCACTCTCGCGCGCCCCAGGAAGCAGCTGCCCGCGGTCAGATCATGGCGGGTACGCGCGACAGTTGTCGTGCATGCCCGTGGAGGATGAGGCCGACACCCCGATCGATCTCGAGAAGCTCCGCCGTGCGCTGGAGACGATGACGCTCGCCTTTCGCGTCAGCCGAAGGCTCACGTTCCCGGACGACGATCACGATCTCGTACCCGCTCGTCGAGTACGGGTGCTTGGGCACGCTGCCGAACACAGGGCCGCTTGAGCGACACGTCGAGGCGTCTCCAGCCGCCGCTACCGGACCTGTACGAAGAAGGCGCTCCGCTGGTCAGCCCGGGCGCGACCACAAGGCAGGGCGTTCCTGGAGGAGCTGTACGGGCCGGTGACCTTGGGTGCAGGCCGAGCTCTGGACTCATCACTACGCTGCGCGCGTGTCCTACTTCCAGGCCATCGTCATCGCCCTCGTCCAGGGCGTCACCGAGCTGTTCCCCGTCTCCAGCCTCGGGCACTCCGTGCTCGTGCCCGCGTGGTTCGGCGGAAGCTGGCAGACGCTCGTCACGCAGTCCTCGCAGGCGACGAGCGAGACGTCGTTCTACCTCGCCTACATCGTCGCGCTGCACGTCGCAACGGCGCTCGCGCTGCTGTGGTTCTTCCGCGCCGACTGGGTGCGAATCATCCGCGGGTTCTTCCGCACTCTCGGCGGCGTCGTGCGCACCCGGACACTGCCCAAGGACGACGCAGACGCGCGGCTGGCGTGGCTCATCGTCATCGCGACGATCCCGGTCGGCATCACGGGGCTCGCGCTCGAGCACACCTTCCGCACGATCTTCGCCAAGCCGCTGGCGGCGAGTATCTTCCTCCTCCTCAACGGCCTGGTCCTGTTCGCCGGCGAGCGCTACCGCAGGCGCGCGTCGGTCGCCGCCGACGCCGCCGAGGCCGAGCGGTTCGCCGCTGCGCAGAAGGGCGGGCGCAGCGCGCAGGATGTGGCGCTCGCCGCGGCCTCGGACGCGCGGCTCGCGCATGTGACCGTCGGCGACAGCGTGCGTATCGGCCTGCTGCAGATCGCAGCGCTCTTCCCCGGCATCAGCCGGTCGGGCATCACGATGGTCGGCGGGCTCTGGCGCGGGCTCAGCCACGAGGACGCGGCACGGTTCGCGTTCCTCCTCGCGACGCCCGTGATCCTCGCCGCCGGCGTGCTGAAGCTGCCGAGCCTCGCGGGGTCGGCCGGCGACGACATCCACGGGCAGGTCGCGGTCGGCTTCGTGATCTGCGGCATCACCGCCTACAGCTCGATCCGTTTCCTCGTGAAGTACTTCGAGACGAAGACGCTGACGCCGTTCGCGATCTACAGCCTGATCATCGGACTGGCCAGCATTGCGCACTTCGCCTGAGGCTTCGCCTGAGGCGGCCGGGTCTGATCCCCCTTGCCCCTCACACGACCTCGCATTGTCAACACGCCGGGAGGATGACGCGCAGATGTGCACCGTCGGCGCACGAAACGGCCCGCACGTCACCGCCGGCGGTCCGCGCAAGACGCCGCGCCAGTGGGAGTCCGAGGCCCGCTCCGTCGTGGCCGGCGGTTCCGCCGGGAAAGGTCACCCCCGGGTCGAACACGGCGTCCAGCTGGTCGGCGGGGATGCCCTCACCGTCGTCTCGTACGTCGATGATCACGCGGGAGTCCTCACGGTGGACACCGACCGTCACCGCCGTGCGGGCGAAGCGTTCCGCGTTCTCCAGGAGCGGCACCAGGACGCGCTCGACGACGTCGGCGTCGGCGCCGGCGCGAACGCGCTGCGGCGCCTCGACGGTCATGAGGAGCCCTCGTCGCTGAGCCTCGTCCGCAGCGCCCTCAACCGCCGTCCGCGCGACATCATCCGCGTCACAGACGCCCGGGGCGACGGCCGCCTCAGCGCGCGCAGCGGCCATCAGCGTGTCGAGGATCGTCTCCATCCGCTTGGTGCTTCGAAGTGTGAGTTCGGCGGCAGCGCGCTGTTCGGCTGCATCGTGCGTCCGGCGCGACAGTAGGTCTGCCTGAGCCGCGATCCGGGCCAGCGGCGTACGCAGCTCGTGCGAGAGCTCGGCGGACAGACGCTGTTCATGGCGCAGGCTCGCGGCGATGCGGTCCAGCAGACCGTCGAACGTCGTCGCCAGACGCTGGAGTTCGTGTGGTCGTGCGGCTGTACCAAAGCGCCGGTCGAGGTCGTGATCCCCCCAGTCGGCCGCCTGGTTGGTCATCTCCTCGACCGGGTGCAGCGCCCGGCCGACTGCCACCCATGTCACCGCCGTCACGGCGCCGAGCACGGCCAGGGCGAAAAGGAACGAACCGATCAGTGCAAGGTCGGTGGTCCGGTCGTAGGCGGCCAGCGAGCTGGCGACGACGACGACCCCCTGTGGGCTTGGGGCCGCGGAGACGGGCGCCGCGTGAAGGCGGTACGCGCCGTCCGGAGTGGCCGCGTAACGCTGTCCGCGGGCGACCAGCGCGGCGACTTCGCGCTCGAGCCTCGCGGTCGCCCGGGGGCGCTCGATCACCTGCGTTCCCTGGTACACCCAGACGCCGGTGTCGAGCGCAGCGTCGCCCGGTCCCTCCGCCGTGACGACACGTCCGCCCTTGACGGAAACGGTCGTGAGCGCCGCCGCCGCCCGGGAGCGCAAGCGAGTGTCAACGTCCGATCGAAGGCTGCTGGCGAGCAGCAGGTTGAAGGCGACCACGAGCACCGCGAGACCGACGGCGAGCGCCACGACCGCACCGAGCACGACGCGACCACGCAGCGTCTGGGGGCGTCGCCGTCTCACCCGAGGCGGTAGCCGACGCCGTGCACGGTCTCGATCATGGGTGCGTCCTGCACATCGCGGAGCTTGCGCCTGAGCCGTCCGAGGTAGACGTCGAGCGTGTTGTCATGGACGATCGCGCCGTCCGGCCAGGCAGCGCGCACCAGGGTCCGCCGGCGCACCACGCCCTCGGGCTCGGATGCCAGTGCCGCCAGCAGACGGAACTCCGTGGGCGTGAGGTCGATACGTACATCGTCCCCGAGGAGGGCGTGCGTCACGGGGTCGAGCTGGAGGCCTCCAAGGGTCGGGTTCCCGTTCGCACCCGCTCTGCGCAGGAGGGCCTGGAGGCGCGCAAGCAGTTCCGCCAGGACGAAGGGCTTTGTGAGGTAGTCGTCGCCACCGGCTGAGAACCCCGCGAGCCGGTCGGCGACCGCCTCGCGCGCGGTCAGGAAGATCACCGGGGCATCGACCCCGCGAGCCCTCAGGGCCTGACAGACGTCACGACCGTCGGCGTCCGGGAGGCCGATATCGAGCACGACGGCGTCCGGGTGCTTCGTGACGGTCCGCACCGCGCCCGCCCCGTCGCGCGCCTCCAGCACGTCGTAGCCCTCCTCCCGCAACCCCTGGGCGAGCAGCGCCCGAAGGTCGGGGTCGTCTTCGACAACCAGGATGCGTGCGGGCACGACGGTCAACGGTAGACCTCCCTCCTCAAGATGTCCTGAAGCCGGCCGAGTTCGCAGCGCGTCAGCTGCGCAGGGTCGTCCAGCCACCGGCGCGTCCGATCGGTGTGACGCGTCGTCCAGGAGGAAGGGCAGGCGGCGGGCCTGCGTAGTGCTCGGGCCCACTGAAGACGATCGCCGGGGGCGTCCAGCGTGGTCGGCGCACGGTGGAGCTCCACGTTGCCTGCACCGACGTGAGCGGCAGCCGGAGGTCCCACGCGAGCGCTGTCTGCATCAAGGGGTTGATCGCGGGCAGGCCGGCGGCGAGAATCGCCTTGCGTCCGCCCGCGACCCGCACAGCCGAGCGCAGGTCGGCCTGCGTCCGCGTCTCCTCCCGCGCCGTGCTGAGGAGCGCCGCGTCGCTGTGAATGGTCGGGTACGAGGACACCAGCACCAGGACGGCGATCGTCGCGGTGATCGCCGTTCGCGCGCGGTTCCCTTGGGCCGGGCCGACCGCGATCGCCAGTCCGCCTCCGGCCAGGAGCGCGAGCAGCGCCGCGGGCCCCACGAGGTAGCGGCGTGACCCGGGATACCCGAGCTGGGCCATCACGGCGACGATCGCGATCCACGCGCAGGCGACCCCCGCAGTGACGAGCGGCTCGGTCAAGCGCCGCCGCGCCGACGCGGCGATTCCCACGGCAGACAGGGCGATCGCGGGCAGGACGATCGCCCCGGTCAGACGCTGAAGCACTCCGGCCGCGTCGGTCGGCGGGCTGAAGCGCACCAGCGCGTGGAGCAGCGGCGCGACGAGCGCACACCTCACGCAGATCGTGTCGGTGCGGGCGGCGTGGATGAGCTGTCCGGTCGACGGTCCGCCGCCAGCCCGGCTCATGCCCAACCAGACGACGGGCGGCACCACCGTCGCGGCCACCAACCCCCAGTCGAGCCGACGCTCGCGAACCATCGCCGCTGCTGCGAGCGCGAGGACCACAGGCCACAGCTCGGGACGGATCAGCCCGGCGACGCCGAGCAGCACGATCGCCGTCCGCGAGGAACCCGCCAGGTACCGGTCGGCGGCGAGGAGCACGAGCAGCACGAGCAGTGGCTCGGCGGAGCCGTACACCGCGGTGCGAAACAGATCAGGGCCGACCGCGATCAGGGCCGCCGCCGCCACGCCGGCGACGACGCCGCCGATGCGCGAGCCCGCTCGATACGCGACCACGAGTGCCAGCAGCGCGCACACGCGCATCGCGGCGAGCCACGCGAAAGGGGCCAGATCACCGAACGGCGTCAGCGGTGCGGCGACAATCACCGGCAGCGGCTTGAACGCCGGGCCACCGCGCGTCTGGAGCACGCCGTGGGCCGCTTCCCGCGCCCACACCATCCACGACCACGCGTCGTACCCGAGCGGGCGGGCGATCAGCAATGACGAAACGCCCAGCACCAACCCCGCGACGGCGAGCGGAGCCCACGGCACGGCGGGTACCGGCGCACCTGGGGCGAGGAACGCGTCGGACCGAGTGCGGGCGCTCGACAGGATCAGCCGACCCGGTGGAGGAGTGCGTCGAGCCGCGCGAGGAGCTCCGCGAAGACGAATGGCTTGGTGAGGTAGTCGTCGCCGCCGACGGCGAACGCCGAGAGCCGATCCGTCACCGCGTCGCGCGCGGTGAGGAAGATGACGGGAGCGGTGACCCCGCGGGCGCGGAGCGCTTGGAGGACGTCGCGGCCGTCGGCGTCCGGGAGGCCGATGTCCAGAAGGACCGCGTCCGGGCAGGTGCCGGCGGCCCGCACGGCGTCGCCGCCGTTGTGAGCGACCACGATGTCGTAGCCCGCCTCAGTGAGCCCGTGTGCCAGGAGCCCTCGGAGGTCCGGATCGTCCTCGACGATCAGGACGCGCGCCGCCACCGTCATGGACACAGATCCTGAGCGCGAAGACACGGGACGGTCGGCAAGGAGCGGGGCATGCGCGGGACCGTGGCACGCCGGACCTGAGCATGACCTGAACGGCTGCCGGCTCGTGCGAATTCAGGTCATCGTCAGGTCGGTTCCCTCACCCTGACGGGCATGACCACCGTTCCCGCCCCCACGCCGCCGGTCTCGCTCGGCCGGCAGATGCTCAACAAGGTCCCCGAGGTCACCCTCTGGTTCTGGATCATCAAGATCATGTGCACGACGGTCGGCGAGACCGCCGCCGACTACGTCAACGACAACCTCGGCTTCGGTCTCACGAAGACGACGTACGTCGCCGGCGCCCTGCTCGCCGTGCTGCTGCTCGTGCAGTTCACCCTGCGCCGCTACGTCCCGCCGATCTACTGGGCTGCGGTCGTGGTGATCAGCGTCTTCGGCACGCTGATCACCGACAACATGACCGACCTGCACAACATCCCGCTCACGACGACGACCCCGATCTTCGCCGTCATCCTCGCCGTGGTGTTTGCCGTCTGGTACGCGTTCGAGAAGACGCTGTCGATCCACACGATCGTCACGACGCGCCGCGAGGCGTTCTACTGGCTGGCGATCCTCTTCACGTTCGCCCTGGGCACCGCGTCGGGCGACCTCGTCGCCGAGAAGTTCGACCTCGGCTACGGCGTCTCGATCCTCATCTTCGGCGGCATCATCGCCCTGATCACGTTCGCGCACTACGCGCTGCGGATGAACGCGGTCCTCGCGTTCTGGCTGGCGTACATCATGACCCGCCCGCTCGGCGCGTCGATCGGCGACTTCATGTCCCAGAACAGCAAGAAGTACGGCGGCATCGGGCTCGGGACGACGGGGACGAGCTACATCTTCCTCGGCTGCATCCTCGCGCTCGTGATCTTCCTGTCGATCACCAAGCGCGACCAGACGCCGCCCGACGTGATCGCCAAGGAACTCGGCGAGACACCGCCCGCGGGCGTCCCTTCCCCGTCCACCGCCCGCTGACCACGACGCGAGCCAGGAGAACCTCATGTTCGAGAACATCATCATCGCCATCGACGGGTCGCCTGCCGCCGCGGACGCCCGCGCGCTCGCGACGACACTCGCGGCACCCGGCGCCGCGTTCCTCAGCGCGCACGTCGCCGAGGGCCACCTCGAGACCACCGAGGTCGAGGCCGACGTCACGCTGTCCGGGTCGTTCGCCGGGGCGCTCGACGGACTCGCCCGCGAGCGCGGCGCCGACCTCGTCGTGCTCGGGGCCCACCACCACGGGCATCTGTGGTCCTCGAACCACACGCACTCCGCGCTGCACCACCTCTCGTCCTCGGTCGCGGTCGCCCCGGTGGGCTACGGCGCCGATGACCAGGTCGCCCTCCGCGTCATCGGTGTCGCCTACGACGAGACCACGCCGGAGTCCGAGGCGGCCCTCGCCGCAGCGCGCCGGTTGGCCGAGCCCTCCAGCGCAGAGGTCCGCGTCATCGAGGTCGTCCGCGACTCGAACCTGCCCTCCTCGGAGAGCACCCAGGGATGGAAGGCACAGCAGGCCAGCGCACGCCTTGCCGAGCTCGGCGGCGTCACCGTGACCGTCCTCGAGGGCGACCCCGTCCACCGGCTGCGCGAAGCCGCCGAGGACCTCGACCTCCTCGCGCTCGGTCAGCACCACCCGAGCGCGCTCGCGGCGCTGCTGCTCGACCACACCGTCGACGCGCTCGCCGCGCACGTCACCTGCCCGCTCCTGGTCGTGCACGCGACCGGAACCGCCTGATGCGCGCGCCTCGCCTGACGATCACGCTCGCGCTTCTGACCTGCGCGCTGGCCGCCGCGGCTCCGGCTCGGGCGGCCGGCCTGGAGGGCGTGCCGTCGTTCGGGCATGTGTTCGTGCTCATGGGTGAGAACCAGGGGCTGAACAAGCTCACGCCCGCCCACTCGCCGTACCTCACCGGCACGCTGAAGCCGCGCTCGGCGTATCTGACGCGGTACACGGGCGTGACGCTCGGCGGGTCGCTGGCCAACTACATGGGGATGGTGTCCGGGAAGTTCACCGCCTGCGACGTGGCCGACGACCTGCCGAGCCCGCGCTGCAGCCACCCGTGGGACAGCATCTTCGGCCAGCTGGACCGCAAGGGGCTCTCCTGGCGCGAGTGGGCGCAGTCGGCCGACAACGCCTGCGACATCGTCGATCACGGCGCCGCGTGGTCGAGCAACATCTACACCGTCCACCACCAGCCCGCGCTCTACCTGACCCGGCTTCACGGGACCGGCTACGACGAGGCCCTCACCCCGAAGGTCGAGTGCGAGCGCAACACCCCCACGATGGGCACGACCGCGCCGAACGACACCTCCGCGTTCGACGCGGCCCTCGCCACGGGGAACGTCGGGCGGTTCAACCTCGTCGTGCCCAACGACTGCGAGGACGGCCACGACCCCTGCGCCCCCACCAGGGACGGCGTGCGCCAGTTCGACGACTTCCTGCGCCGCGAGGTCCCGAAGATCGAAGCCTCACCGGCGTTCGGCTCCGACGGGCTGATCATCATCACCTACGACTCCGGCACCTCGCCCAAACACAAGCAGGTCCTCTTCGACGTGCTCGGCCCGCAGGTCAAGCCCGGCGTCTACGGCACCACCGCCTACGACCACTACTCCTTCCTGCGCACCATGGAGGACGGCTTCGGCATCCCCCAGCACCTCGCCCGCGCCGCACAGGCCAAGGCAATCAACGGCATCTGGAGATAGCCGGGCACTGCGGCGGCGGAGAGCCGTCGTCTCCCGCGACGCAGGCTAGCGTCGAAGCCGTGCCCACTCGGCGAACAGCCCTCGTGCTGGCGGCTCTGCTCTCCACGTTTGTGGCGGTCCTCTGGGGCACGATCGCTGCTTTCGGTGTCTTCCCCGCCGACTCGGCAACCGCGGCGGAGGTCGCCGAGCAGCGCCTTGGGAGGGCGGGCCTGGCGATCCCCCACGCGCTCGCGTTCCTCGGCGAGCCATCGGTCGCGGCGGCATGGACGGCGCTCCTCGCCGTGGCCATGGGGCGATCGCTCGGACGACGCTACGGCATCCTCGTCGTCGCCGCCGCCGGGGTCGCGGTGATCACCACGACGATCAAGGTGATCGCCGACCGCCCCCGCCCCCAAGCCGGCCAGGGACTCGACCCGAGCTTTCCCAGTGGGCACACGGCGTATGTCACCGCCGTGCTCGGCCTCACTGCTGTCCTGCTGGCCGAGCGCGGTCGCTGGCGCTTCGCGGCAGTCGCCGTCCTGATCGTCGCGGCGATGGGTCCCTCGCGTGTGGTGCTCGGCGTCCACTGGCTCAGCGACGTGCTCGCCGGCTACGCGATCGGCCTGGCGTGGCTCGGGCTCGTGCTCGCGTTCGGTCTGCCTTGGGCACGGGCGCAAACGGCAAACACCTGAGCGAAACGCGAGCTGTTTGCCGGCTCTTGGCGGAGCACCGCCTAGCGTCGAGCGGGATGAGCCTCACGCGCTTCCCGAGCACGATCGCGTTGGCGATCGTCGGCCTCGTTCTTGCGGCCGCCGTCACGTACCTGGCGAGCACGCTGGTCTCGCAGCCGATCGGGTTGTCGTCGGAGCCGGCAACGCTCGGGGGATCCCTCGCTCCGCCGCGGTCCGCGCCGCGTTCACTTCCGGCCCTCCACCACCAACGCCCTCAGGCCAAGACGGCCACCGTGACGGTGACGAGCGCCGCGCCGTCGGCGCCGGCCGCCCCGCCCACAACGGCGACAGCGCGGCTGCTTGGAGACGACCAGGGCGGACGCCGTGATGGCGATGATTGAGCGGCCGCGATGACTGCATACTCGGACACCGTGGCGGACCTGGGCTGGTCCCGCGAGCCCGCTGGTCAGGAGATGTTCAGGTCCTCGCGTCACCATGGTGGGATGCTCGCTTCGGCTGCGCCCGTGATGGCCTCGATTTCGTCGCAGATCGTCGACTTCATCGCGCAGAACGGCGTGCTTGCCGTGTTCGTCCTCATGGCGGTCGACGCGCTCCTGCCGGTCGGCGGGGAGCTGACGATGCTGTACGCCGGCGTCCTGGCAGCGGGCGTCGTGGCCGGCACCGACGTCTCCGTGCTCGGCCTGCAGCCCAGCTCCGGGCTCGAGTCGTACCTGGTGGTGGTCCTGGCCGGCACACTCGGTTCACTGGTCGGCGCGCTCATCGGCTGGCTCATCGGCGTTCGCGGCGGGCACACGTTCCTGGAGCGCCACGGTCGCTGGGTTCACCTTCCACCCAGTCGCGTCGCGCGCGCCCAGCGCTGGTTCGATCGCTTCGGGCCGCGCGCGGTGTTCCTCGGCCGCCTCACGCCGCTCGTGCGCTCGTTCATCTCCATCCCGGCGGGTGTCCTCGACTCGCCGCTGCGCTCGTACACCGTCCTGACGCTGGCTGCCAGCGCGATCTGGTGCGCGGGATTCGCCGCCATCGGCTGGGCCGCCAGCGGCAACTGGGAGTCCGTGCACCACGCGCTCAGATACGTCGACTACCTCGTCGTAGCAGGGCTCGTCGCTGCGGCCTTCGTCATCGCCCTGCGCGCTCGCCGCAGCGCCAGGACGCCGATTCCCGTACCTGACGAATCGACCTGAATTCGCGGCGCACCGCACCCCTCGTCGTCGCCTACGGTGGCGGCTGGCTGTCCTGGGCCCGAGGCAGGACAAGCGTCAGCACCGGGTTCGGACCCGCCCGGGTAACGGTCAGTCGGCCGCCCTCGGCGTGCGCGAGCGACCGCGCAAAGGCGAGCCCGATGCCGTGGCCCTGACCGGAGCCGGCGCGGCGGACGAACGATGCCTCGGGGTCGCCGGCGAACCCGGCTCCTTCGTCGGCGACGTCGATGGCGAGCCAGTCGTCCACCTCGCGCACCGCGACGTCGACGGCCCCGGCACCGTGCTGCTCGGCGTTGTCGACGAGGACGTCGAGGATCTCGCCGAGGACTTCCCGTGAGGCACGCGCGACGGGCTCCGCGGCGCGGACGCTGATGCGCAGTGGGCGGCCGGCGCCTGCCAGCGGGCCGCGGTGCCGGTGTTCGAGATCGTCGAGGACGCTCTGGAGCTCGCACGCTGACACTG
>JAXLSG010000023.1:0-19014 GCA_046330715.1 Candidatus Nanopelagicales bacterium | reverse complement strand
CTGCCGGTCATGAAGAACCTCGGCTGGTTCAACATCCTCATCGGCTTCGGCCTCATCGGAGTCGGCTTCGGCATGTCGATGCGCTGGCGCTGAGTCTCTGGCGCCTCCAAGCTCGTCGCTCCGCTCCTCGCGTCGGCGCACCCCTTCCTCGCGACTGCATCGCGAGCCGGTCAGGCGATCTCATCGCACTCGGATGGTGATCGCGGCTGGTGCCGCCTGACCGGCAGGTCGGGGTACCCCTCTCGCTGCGGGCTTCTCGATCGGCTGCTTCTGCGTTCCAGCGTCGGTGACGCTCATCGGCATCCCGGGCGTCGAGCCCGGGACGCCGAGCGGTCAGGCGGTCTCGGAGCTGTGAACCCCCTCGAGGCGGGTGGCCGCCTGACCGGGTGGTGCTCTGCGCTCGTGCCCGACCCGTCGGTGCGTCATGTGCGGGGGCTGGAAGGTCCGCTCATCACGCTCGACTGCGGGGTCCCGCCCGGTCGAACGGTGCGGTCATGCAAGCGTTCCCAGTCGTGGGGGCGGGGTGCGGATCCTGCGGTCCTCGACGGCTCCGACCGGCATGGACGCCGGTCGTGGAGCAGTTCTTACACAGATTCGCCCACAAGGTGATCATGCGGGGATGACCGGGTTATCCACAGGCATGTCCACACCTGGGGATGACTTACAGCCGTGTAAGTCAGCGAGATGACACTCGCCCAGTCCCCCGAGTCACAGCCGTCCCCTGCAGACCCCGGAAACACGCTCACGAGGTGCCCGACCGCGCTCGCTCATGAGTCCTCCGGGGTCGAACAGCTCAGCCCGCCCGGTCAGGCGCTCACCACGGGGATGGGCTCACGATCCCGAGGGCGCCTGACCGCTCGGCGTCCCGGGCTCGATGCCCGGGATGCCGATGGCAGCCATGCCGGCTGGCACGCGGAAGCGCTCGATCGAGAAGCCCGCTGACAACGGGGTACCCCGACCTGCCGGTCAGGCGGCACCAGATGCGACAACGACCCGACCGCGTCGAGATCGCCTGACCGGCTCGCGACGCAGTCGCGAGGAAGGGGTGCGCCGACGCGAGGGAGCGGAGCGACCGAGCTTGGAGGCGCCATCAACACAGGGCGCCGTCACGACCGAGAGAGACCTACAGAAGTTCCAGGATGGTCGCGTTGGCCATGCCGCCGCCCTCGCACATGGTCTGCAAGCCGTAGCGGATGCCGTCCTGGCGCATGCGGTGCACGAGCGTGGTCATGAGCCGAGCGCCGGACGCACCGAGCGGGTGGCCCAGGGCGATCGCGCCGCCGCGGGCGTTGGTGAGCTCGGGGTCGGCACCGGTCTCGGCGTACCAGGCACCGAGCACGGAGGCGAACGCCTCGTTGACCTCGAAGGCTCCGATGTCCGAGAGCGCGAGGCCCGAGCGCTCGAGCGCCTTGGCGGTCGCGGGGATCGGCCCGGTGAGCATGATGACCGGGTCGACGCCGGCCATGACCGCGGTGTGCACGCGGGCCCACGGCGTGAGGCCGAGCTCGGCGGCCCTCTCCGAGGTGGTGAGCAGCAGGGCCGCGGAGCCGTCGGAGATCTGCGAGGCGTTGCCGGCCGAGACCACGCCGTCCTCCTGGAACGGCGTCTTCAGCGACGCCAGCTTCTCCAGCGTGGTCTCGCGGCGGATGCCCTCGTCGGTGGCGAAGTCGCCGACCGGCACGATCTCGTCGGCGAACAGGCCCGAGTCGGTGGCCTTGCCCGCGCGGTCGTGCGACGCGAGCGAGATCTCGTCGAGGTACTGGCGCGACAGGCCCCACTGCGCGGCGATCATCTCGGCTGAGATGCCCTGGTTGACCAGGCGGTTGTCGTAGCGCTCGAGCATCTTCGGCGGGAACGGGCCGTCGCCGCCGACCATGTTGGAGAACATCGGCACGCGCGACATCGACTCGACGCCGCCCGCGACCACGACGTCGTACTGGCCGGCGATGAGGCCGGCGGCACCGAAGTGCACGGCCTGCTGGCTCGAGCCGCACTGCCGGTCGACGGTCGTGCCCGGCACCGACTCGGGGAAGCCGGCGGCGAGCGCTGAGTTGCGGGCGATGTTCACGCCCTGCTCGCCGACCTGCGACACGCAGCCCCAGATCACGTCGTCGATGACCGCCGGGTCCACCCCGGTACGCCGGACCAGCTCGCCGAGCACGAGGGCCGAGAGGTCGCCCGGGTGCACGCCCGAGAGCGCGCCCTTGCCCGGCTTGCCCACGCCCACCGGCGTACGGACGGCTCCGACGATGACGGCGTCGCGCTGGCTCACGGGTGCTCCTCGGCTCGCTGCGGTGGAAGTTACCCGACAGTAGCAACCGGTCGCCGCGCGAGGGAAGTGGCCTCAGGTGCCGCCGGTGATGCTCGCCAGGTTGGCGGTGATGGCGGCGTCGCGCGCGACCACCGCCGCGACCAGCACACCGACGATCACGAGGACCGCGACGACCTGGACGACCGGCTTCCGCGGCAGGAAGGCGAACACAGCCGCGACCGCCGCGCCGACCGCGAGACCGCCGAGGTGGGCACGCCAGTCGATGCCACCGACGACGAATCCGATGACGACGTTGATGGCGATGAGCCCGATCACCTGGGTGATGTCGGCGCGCAGCTTCTTGCCCACGACGACGTAGGCACCCATGAGGCCGAAGATCGCGCCGCTCGCCCCGACCCCGAACACGTCGATGCCGGAGAACCAGAACGAGGCGACCGAGCCGCCGAGCCCCGCGACGAGGTAGAGCACGGTGAAGCGCAGGTGGCCCAGGATCTGCTCGAGCTGGGGCCCGAGCATCCAGAGGACCAGCATGTTGAAGCCGATGTGCCAGAGGCTGGCGTGCAGGAACGTCGCGGTGATGAGCCGGTAGAACTGGTCCTCGACGGCGATCGCACGGGGCCACATGCCGTAGTCGGTGGAGATGTTGTCGAGACCGGTCAGCAGGCTGGTGCCGCTGGTGAGCTGGACGACGTAGGCCAGCACGTTGAGACCGATGAGGGTCATCACCACGAGCGGACGCTCGGCGGGCTTGGTGCCGAGCACCGACACGACGTCGGGGGTCGACGCGCGACCCTCAGCCACGCACTCGGGGCACTGGAAGCCGACCGCCGCGGACGTCATGCAGTCCGGGCAGATCGGCCGCTCGCACCGGGTGCAGCGGATGTAGGTCTCGCGGTCGGGGTGCCGGTAGCAGACCGGCACGCTCACGACGGGATCAGGCGTCGACACTCTCGACCGTGATGCTCTCGATGACGACGGCGTCCTTCGGACGGTCCATCGCACCGGTGGGCACGGCGGCGATCGCGTCGACGACGTCGCGGCCGGCCTGGTCGGTGACCTCGCCGAAGATCGTGTGCTTGAAGTTCAGCCACGGGGTCGGGGCCACCGTGATGAAGAACTGCGAGCCGTTGGTGCCGGGGCCGGCGTTGGCCATCGCGAGCAGGTAGGGCCGGTCGAACTGCAGCTCGGGGTGGAACTCGTCGCCGAAGCGGTAGCCCGGGCCGCCGGTGCCGGTGCCGAGCGGGTCGCCGCCCTGGATCATGAAGCCGGGGATCACGCGGTGGAAGACGACGCCGTCGTAGAGCGGCGTGCTCTTCTTCTCGCCCGTGCGCGGGTCGGACCACTCCTGCGAACCGTCGGCGAGGCCGACGAAGTTCTTCACGGTCTTCGGCGCCTGGTCGGGGAAGAGCTGGAGGCGGATGTCGCCCTTGTTCGTGTGCAGCGTCGCGTAGGTCGGCATGCCCGAATCCTCGCACGGGAGCGAGGCTCCGCGCCCACCGGCACCGGAAGCGCCCGCCTCGCCCGGTCAGCCGCTCGGCTTGCGCTGGAACGGCCCGCGGCTGTTGTCGTGGGCGTCGGACACGATCGTCGCGATACGCCGGTCCCGGGTCTCCTGCTTCTTGGCCTGGGCCACCAGCTCGAGCAGCCCGCGCTTCACCGACCGCGGGAAGGCGTCCCAGTGCTGGCGTGCGAGCGGGTCGGCGTCCAGGGCTGCCCGGAGGTCGTCGGGCTCGATCCCGTCCTCGACCTCGTCCAGCTTGCTCCAGCTGCCGTCGGCCTTCGCCTCCTCGATCACGGCGATGCCGCGGGGCAGCAGCAGCCCCTGCTCCTCGAGGCGGGCGACCCGCTCCTTGTTCGGGCGCGACCAGCCGCTGCGACGCTTGCGGGGCGCGCACCACAGCATCCCGCGCTCGGCGTCGAGGGTGCCTGCCGTGCTGTCGACCCAGCCGACGCAGAGCAGCTCCTCGACGAGGTCGTTGTAGGGCACGGCCGGACGACCGGTCGCCTTCTTCCACGACACCAGCCACGCGCCGGCGCCGTCGTCCTGGTGCTTCGCGAGCCACCGGCGCAGTGACGCGCGCGTCGGCGCGTGCACGTACCGCCGACCGTCCGGGGCCGTCCCCTCGTCCACCGCCACGTCGACATGGTGCTCCCCCGGGCGCGCATCGGCACCCGGGGGAGCGTCGCTCAGCAGCCCTTGTAGTTGAGGATCTGGGTGAGCGTGTGCAGCGGGCGGACGAGGTCGCGCTGGTCCTCCATCACGACGTCGATGTCCTTGTAGGCGAGCGGGTGCTCGTCGATGAGGGAGTCGGCGTCCGCGGCGTTCCAGGCGCGACCCTCCATCGCGTCGCGCAGCGACTCGACCGACAGCGACCGGTTCGCCGCCGACCGCGAGAGCCGACGTCCCGCTCCGTGCGAGCACGACTCGTACGACGCGGCCGAGCCGAGGCCCTCGACGATGTAGGACCGCGTGCCCATCGAGCCCGGGATGATCCCGAGCCGGCCGGCGTCCGCCCGGATCGCTCCCTTGCGGGTGATCCAGAGGTCGCGGCCGCGGTGGTGCTCGAGCTGGGTGAAGTTGTGGTGGCAGTTCACCCGGCTCGTCTCCGCACCCTCGACGCCGAGGAAGTCCTCGAACTCGGCGAGCACGAGCCGCAGCATCTCGGCACGGTTCGCCGCCGCGTACGCCTGGGCCCAGAGCAGGTCCGCGACGTACGCGTCGAACTCCGCCGTCCCCTGCACGAGGTAGGCGAGGTCGCGGTCGGGCAGCTCGATGAAGTACGCCTTCATCAGCCCGGTGGCCACGGCGATGTGGTGCGCCGCGAGCTGGTTGCCGATGCCGCGCGAGCCCGAGTGCAGCACGATCCAGACCCGGTCGCGCTCGTCGAGGCAGACCTCGACGAAGTGGTTGCCCGAGCCGAGCGAGCCGTACTGCGTGCGCGCCGTGGTGAGCTGCTTGTCGCTCAGCTCCGACGCCGGTGCGCGCTCGACGACGGTCATGACGTCGACGTCTCGTGCCTCGTGGCCGCGGCCGACGCCTGCCGGCACCGCGACACGGATCCGGTCGTGCAGCGCGTCGAGGGTGTCGGGCAGGTCGTGGCTGGTCAGTCGCGTCTCCACGGCGGCCATGCCGCAGCCGATGTCGACGCCGACCGCCGCGGGGATGATCGCGCCCTGCGTGGCGATGACGCTGCCGACCGTCGACCCCTTGCCCACGTGGGCGTCGGGCATGAGGGCGAGCGGCTTGACCACGAACGGCATCGATGCCGTGCGCTCGGCCTGCTGCATCGCCTCGGGCTCGAGGGTGGAGGCCCAGGACAGGACGCTCTTGTCCGGGCTCAGGGTCGGGCTCATCGTCGTGCCTCCTCATCTGTGCGGCGACGATGGTCGCGTCCCGGAGCCGTTGAGGTCCAACGGGTTTGAGGCCCGTGTGCGAACGGCCCCCCGACCGCGGAGGTCGAGGGGCCGTTCACGGCACGGCTCAGGCGGAGACGAGGTCCCCCGCGGGCGCCGACGTACGGATGAGGTGGTCGAACGCCGACAGGCTCGCTGTGGCTCCGGCGCCGACGGCGATGACGATCTGCTTGAACGGCACTGTGGTGCAGTCGCCTGCGGCGTAGACGCCGGGCACCGAGGTCGCGCCACGGTCGTCGATGACGACCTCGCCGCGCGGCGAGAGCTCGACCGCGCCGCGCAGCCACTCGGTGCTGGGCAGAAGACCGATCTGCACGAACACGCCCTCGAGCGCGAGCTCGTGGCTCTCGCCCGTGACGCGGTCGTCGTACCGCAGTGCCGTCACCTTCGAGCCGTCGCCGACGACCTCGGTGGTGAGGGCACTCACGACGACGTCGACGTTGGCGAGCGAGCGCAGCTTGCGCTGCAGCACCTCGTCGGCGCGGAGCCGGTCGTCGAACTCGATGAGCGTCACGTGCGCCACCACGCCGGCGAGGTCGATCGCAGCCTCGACGCCGGAGTTGCCGCCGCCGATGACGGCAACCCGCTTGCCCTTGAACAGCGGGCCGTCGCAGTGCGGGCAGAAGGTGACGCCCTTGTTGCGGTAGTCGTCCTCGCCGGGCACGCCCATCGTGCGCCACCGCGCACCGGTCGAGAGCACGACGCTGCGCGCCGAGAGCGACGCGCCGCTCGCGAAGCGCACCTCGTGCAGACCGCCCTCCTCGGTGGCGGGCACGAGCTCGGTCGCCGACTGGAGGGTCATGACGTCGACGTCGTACTCGTCGACGTGCTGCTCGAGCGCCACCGCGAGCTTCGGGCCCTCGGTGTGCGCGACCGACACGAAGTTCTCGATCGCCATGGTGTCGAGCACCTGCCCGCCGAAGCGCTCGGCGACCAGGCCGGTGCGGATGCCCTTGCGCGCGGCGTAGATCGCGGCGGCGGCGCCGGCCGGCCCGCCACCGACGACGAGGACGTCATAGGCGTCCTTGCCGCTCATCGCCTCTGCCGCGCGGTCGGCCGCGCCCGCGTCGAGACGGCCCACGATCTCCTCGAGGGTCATGCGGCCCGAGCCGAACAGCTCACCGTCCATGAAGACCGTGGGTACGGCGAGCACACCGCGCTCCTCGGCCTCGGCGGGGAAGGCCGCGCCGTCGATGGAGACGACGTCGATCGCGGCGTTGGTGACGCTGAGGGCGTTGAGCGCCTGCACGACGTCGGGGCAGTTCTGGCACGACTGGGAGAAGAAGACCTCGAAGCGGTGCTCGCCCGGCAGCGCGCGCACCTGCTCGAGGGTCGCGTCGTCGGCCTTCACCGGGTGGCCGCCGACCTGCAGCAGCGCGAGGACGTACGACGTGAACTCGTGGCCCATCGGGAGGCCGGCGAAGCGCACCTCCACGTCGGTGCCGGTGCGGCGGATCGCGAACGACGGACGGCGCTCGTCGGTGCCGTCCTCGCGGTAGGTCAGGCGCGGCGAGAGCGCGGCCGTCTCCGTCAGCAGCTCGCGGGTCTCGCGCGCGACCGCGCTGTCGTCGAGCGACGCGACCAGCTCGACGTCGAGGGTGATCCGCTCGAGGTAGCCCGCGAGCGACGCGGTGGTGGCGGTGTCCAGCATGAGGAGTCGTCCCTGGGTGTGAGGTGCGTGCGTGCCGGCGTACCGGGCGGGGGGAGACGAGGATCGGACCGGTGCGCGGGGGTGGGCCCGCGCACCGGTCCGAGGTGTCGGATCGTCAGATCTTGCCGACGAGGTCGAGCGAGGGGGCGAGGGTGGCGGCGCCCTCCTCCCACTTCGCCGGGCAGACCTCGCCCGGGTGGTTGCGCACGTACTGCGCGGCCTTGATCTTGCGGATGAGCTCGGCGGCGTTGCGGCCGACGCCCTCGCAGGAGATCTCGAGGATCTGGATGATGCCGTCGGGGTCGATGACGAACGTCGCGCGCTCGGCGACGCCCTGGCCCGGGCGCATCACGTCGAAGTTGTTCGTGATCGCGCCCGACGGGTCGCCGATCATCGGGTAGGTGATCTTGCCGATCGTGTCCGACGCCTCGTGCCAGGCCTTGTGCACGAAGTGGGTGTCGGTCGAGACCGAGTAGACCTCGACGCCGAGAGCCTTCAGCTCCTCGTAGTGGTCGGCGAGGTCGCCGAGCTCGGTCGGGCAGACGAAGGTGAAGTCGGCGGGGTAGAAGAACACGACCGACCACTTCCCGCGCAGGTCGGCGTCGGAGACGTCGACGAAGGCGCCGTCGTGGAACGCCGTGGCGAAGAAGGGCTGGACCTCGGTACCGATGAGCAGCATGTGCGCGGGACTCCTGAAGCGTGGGTGTCGAGCCCGGGCCTCGCTGGCCGGGGCATTGTCTGGAATTGTTCCAGATACATCACCGGCGGTGCGCACCGGCCCCCCGATCGATACTCCGTCGAGCGGCGCCGATGCACCCCGGGTCCCTCAGGGCGGGACACCGCTTCGTCACATCTGGGTCGTGGGCGTGCCTCGGGGCGTCGTGGGCGGTGGCTCGGTGCCGGCAGCCTTCACGGCTCGAGGCCGGTGCTGGGGTTGGTACCGCGTGCTCGCGGGACCGGCCTTCGGCCGGTCGGAAGCGAAGAGTCCCCTACTGGCCGCATGGCGCTTCCAGCCTCGCGTGACGCTTGGGGAGTAGCGGCCAGCGGGGGCCCACAGTCTCTTCGCTCCAGCACATACGAAGGGCCGGCCCCATGGGCCGGCCCTTCGTATGTGCGTGGAGGCGAAGAGACTCGAACTCTCAACCCCCGCCTTGCAAAGGCGGTGCTCTGCCAGTTGAGCTACGCCCCCGGGTACCCGTCCTCGACCGAGGTCGCGACGGGTCGGGTGGTCAGCGCAGGTCGGGTGCCGAGGTGGCCTCGGTCCAGAGGTCCTGCTCCGCGCGGCTCGCGGCGATCTGCTGGTAGACGACGAAGCCGACAGCAGCGAGTGCGGCGAGGATCAGCAGCTTCTTCACGATCTCGAGCCTCCCAGGCGGGTGGGTCTAACCGGTGGGCCTAACTGGACTTGAACCAGTGACCTCTTCCTTATCAGGGAAGCGCTCTAACCGTCTGAGCTATAGGCCCGCGCGTGCCGGAGAAGGCTACCCCAGCCGTCCGGGCGTCCCCAAACCGAGGTCAGGAGTCCTCGGAGAGCGTCACCTCGAGGCCGCCGGTGAGGCCGACCGAGAGGTTGTAGAGGAATGCGAACAGCGTCGAGAGCGCCGAGACGAGCACGATCTCGATCGCCGCGAGCACGAGCGCGACGCCCATGACCCGGCTGAAACCGACCAGCGACAGGAAGTCGAACGACGAGGTCGTGGAGCCCGCGACGTCGTCGATGGTGCGCCCGATCGCGGCGAACACGCCGGTGACCGAGAGGGTCCACCACAGCAGCGCGACCGCGACGAGGACCACGACGGCGAGCGAGACCGACAGCATGAACGCCGTCTTCATGACCGACCACGGGTCGAGGCGCGTGACGAGCAGGCGCGCGCGGCGCGGACCGACCGGGCGGGTCGCCACCGGCTGGCGCTGCTCGGCCGCGAGCGGCGGCAGCGTCGGCGTCGCCATCGTGGGCGGGCCGGCGGTGACTGTCGCGGCACCTGCGGCCACGGCCGGCGCGCTCACGGGTGCAGCCGGGCGCTGCGGGGGCGGAGCCGTCGCGGTGGAGGCCGCAGCCGCAGCAGCGGGCTTGGCCGCAGCCGGCTTCGCCGGGGTCGCGGGCTTGGTGGGCTTCGCCGGGGAGGCGGTGGACCCCGCAGGCTTGGTCGACGACTTCGCGGGCGCGGCCTTGGTCGCCGACTTCCCCGTGGACGCCGGAGCGGACGAGTCCGAGCCCGACGACGCCGAGCCGGACGACGTCGCGGGGGCGGAGTCGGCGGTCACGGGCATCGGCCCGGTGGCCGGACCGTCGTCGTGCGCGACGTCCGACCCCGCGCCACCGGCGCCGGGGCGGGTCGTCGAGCCTGCCTTGTCCACGCGGCTCCCCTACTCCTGGTCCCCCGTGGCCGAGGGCCCGTCGGCCTCCGGCTCGTCGTCCACGGTAACCGACGAGTCGGCTCCGGACGCGGCGCCGGCGTCGCTGGGCACGGAGGTGTCGCCGTCCGCGACGTCCGAACCGGTGACGTCGGCAGCGCCCTCGACGCCCTCGACGTCGTCGAGACCCTCGTCGTCCTCGTCGTCGCCGGCCTCGCCGCGCGCCACCGCGACGATCGCGTTGTCGTCGCCGACGTTCATGAGCGAGACGCCCATCGTGTCGCGACCGGTGGCGCGGATCTCCGAGACGCGCGTGCGGATCACGACGCCGTCGGCAGCGATCGCGTAGACCTCGTCGTCCTCGGCGGCGACGAGCGCACCGACGAGCGAGCCGCGCTCCTCGACCAGCTTCATCGCGCGGACGCCGTAGATGCCGCGGCCCTTCGGGGTCCAGTCGTCGACCGGCGTGCGCTTGGCGAAGCCGCCGTCGGTGACCGTGACGACGTAGGAGCCGGGCACGACGCGATCCATCGCGAGCAGCTCGTCGCCCTCGCGGAACCGCATGCCGATGACGCCGGAGGTCGCCCGGCCCATCGGGCGCAGCGTGTCGTCGTCGGCCTTGAAGCGGGCCGACATGCCCTTGCGCGACACGAGCAGGAGGTCGTCGGCGTCCTCGACGAGCTGCGCGCCGATGAGCTCGTCGTCGTCGCGCAGGTTGATCGCGATGACACCGCCGGAACGGTTGGAGTCGAAGTCGGCCAGGCGCGTCTTCTTCACCATGCCGTCGCGCGTGGCGAGGACGAGGTACGGCGCCTGCTCGTAGTCGCGGACGTCGAGCACCTGCGCGATCTGCTCGTCGGGCTGGAAGGCGAGCAGGTTCGCGACGTGCTGGCCCTTCGCGTCGCGGCCGGAGTCGGGCAGCTCGTAGGCCTTCGCGCGGTAGACCCGGCCCTTGTTCGTGAAGAAGAGCAGGTAGTGGTGCGTCGTGGTCACGAAGAAGTGCTCGACGACGTCGTCGCTGCGCAGCGACGCGCCGCGCACGCCCTTCCCGCCGCGGCGCTGCGCGCGGTAGAGGTTGGTGAGCGTGCGCTTGGCGTAGCCGCCGCGCGTGATCGTGACGACGACGTCGTCCTCGGCGATGAGGTCCTCGTCGGTCACCTCGCCGTCCCAGGGGATGAGCACGCTGCGGCGCTCGTCGGCGTACTTCGCGGTGATCTCCGCGAGCTCCTCGCTCACGATGGACCGCTGACGCGGCTCGCTCGACAGGATGTCGTTGTAGTCGGCGATCTTCGCCTGCAGCTCGTCGTACTCGTCGATGATCTTCTGCCGCTCGAGGGCGGCCAGGCGGCGCAGCTGCATGTCGAGGATCGCGGTGGCCTGCACCTCGTCGACGTCGAGCAGCTCCATGAGGCCGGCGCGCGCGTCCTCGACCGTGGCGCTCGCGCGGATCAGCGCGATCACCTCGTCGAGCGCGTCGAGCGCCTTGAGGTAGCCGAGCAGGATGTGCGCGCGCTCCTCGGCCTTGCGCAGCCGGAAACGGGTGCGGCGCTGGATGACCTCGATCTGGTGGGTGATCCAGTGGCGCACGAAGCCGTCGAGGGTGAGGGTGCGCGGGACGCCGTCGACCAGCGCGATCATGTTGCAGGAGAAGTTGTCCTGCAGGGCCGTGTGCTTGTAGAGGTTGTTGAGCACGACCTTCGCCACGGCGTCGCGCTTGAGCTCGATGACCAGACGCATGCCGGTGCGGGTCGACGAGGCGTCGATGACGTCGGAGATGCCGGCGATCTTGCCCTCGTTGGCGAGCTCGGCGATGCGCAGCAGCAGGTTGTCGGGGTTGACCTGGTAGGGCAGCTGGGTGACGACGAGCAGGGTGCGACCGCGGTTGTCCTCCTCGACTTCGACGACCGCGCGCATCATCACCGAGCCGCGCCCGGTGCGGTAGGCGTCCTCGATGCCCTTGCGGCCGACGATGAGCGCGCCGGTCGGGAAGTCGGGGCCCTTGACGCGCTCGAGCAGCGCGGTGAGCAGCTCCTCGCGCGAGGCCTCGGGGTTCGCGAGCGCCCACTGCACGCCCTCGGCGACCTCGCCGAGGTTGTGCGGCGGGATGTTGGTGGCCATGCCGACCGCGATGCCGGCGGAACCGTTGACCAGCAGGTTGGGGAACCGGCTGGGCAGGATCACCGGCTCCTGCGTCTTGCCGTCGTAGTTGGGCGTGAAGTCGACGGTGTCCTCGTCGATGTCGCGCACCATCTCCATGGCGAGCTGCGCCATGCGCGCCTCGGTGTAGCGCATGGCCGCGGCCGGGTCGTTGCCCGGGGAGCCGAAGTTCCCCTGGCCCTGCACCAGCGGGTAGCGCAGCGCCCACGGCTGCGCGAGGCGCACGAGGGTGTCGTAGATCGCCGAGTCGCCGTGCGGGTGGTAGTTGCCCATGACGTCGCCGACGATGCGCGCGCACTTGGAGAAGCCGCGGTCGGGCCGGTAGCCGCCGTCGAACATCGCGTAGAGCACGCGGCGGTGCACGGGCTTGAGACCGTCGCGCACGTCGGGCAGCGCGCGCGACACGATGACCGACATCGCGTAGTCCATGTAGGACCGCTGCATCTCGACCTGCAGGTCGACCGCCTCGATGCGCGGGTTGAAGTCGTCGGCCTCGGTGGTGGTGTCGATGTCGTCAGGCACGGGTCATGTCCTTCGTCGTACGACGGGTTCGGGTGGGCGTCGTACTCGGGCTAGATGTCGAGGAAGCGGATGTCGCGCGCGTTGCGCTGGATGAAGGCACGGCGGCTCTCGACGTCCTCGCCCATGAGGACGCTGAACATCTCGTCGGCCTGTGCGGCGTCGTCGATGGTGACCTGCAGCAGCACGCGGCGCTCCGGGTCCATCGTGGTCTCCCAGAGCTCCTCGGCGTTCATCTCACCGAGACCCTTGTAGCGCTGCACGCCGTCGTCCTTGGGCAGCTTGCGGCCGGCCTCGGTGCCGGCGGCGATGAGGGCGTCGCGCTCGCGGTCGGAGTAGGCGTACTCCGGCTCCTCGCGCGACCACTTGAGCTTGTAGAGCGGCGGCTGCGCGAGGTAGACGTGCCCCTGCTCGACCAGCGGCTTCATGAAGCGGAACAGCAGCGTCAGCAGCAGCGTGCGGATGTGCTGGCCGTCGACGTCGGCGTCGGCCATGAGCACGAGCTTGTTGTAGCGCAGCTTCTCGATGTCGAAGTCGTCGTGGACGCCGGTGCCGAACGCCGAGATCAGCGCCTGCACCTCGTTGTTCTGCAGCACGCGGTCGATGCGCGCCTTCTCGACGTTGAGGATCTTGCCGCGGATCGGGAGGATCGCCTGCGTGCGCGGGTCGCGGCCGCTGCGCGCGGAGCCGCCCGCGGAGTCGCCCTCGACGATGAAGACCTCGCACTCGTCGGGGTTGGTCGACGAGCAGTCGATGAGCTTGCCGGGCAGGCCGGCCCCGCCCATGAGGCCCTTGCGGTTGCGGGCGAGGTCGCGCGCCTTGCGCGCCGCGATGCGGGCGGCCGCCGCGGAGACCGACTTGCGCGCGATCTCCTTGCCCTCGGTGGGGTTGGCCTCGAACCACGCGCCGAGCTGGTCGTTCACGAGCTTCTGCACGAAGGTCTTGGCCTCGGTGTTGCCGAGCTTGGCCTTGGTCTGGCCCTCGAACTGCGGCTCGCCGAGCTTCACCGACACGATCGCGACGAGGCCCTCGCGGATGTCCTCGCCGGAGAGGTTGGCGTCCTTCTCCTTGAGGATGTTCCACTCGCGCGCGAACTTGTTGACCAGCGTGGTGAGCGCCGCGCGGAAGCCCTCCTCGTGCGTGCCGCCCTCGATCGTGTTGATCGTGTTGGCGAAGGTGTAGACCGACTCGGAGTAGCCGCTGTTCCACTGCAGCGCGACCTCGGCGGAGATGAGGCGCTCGGTGTCCTCGTTCTCGACGTGGATCACGTGCTGGTGGGCCGGGCCCTTGGTCGCGTTGAGGTGCTTCACGAAGTCGGCGATGCCGCCCTCGTAGTGGTAGGTGATCTCGCGCAGCGGCGCCTCGTCGGGCGACTCGGCGTCGTCGGCGTCGTCGGCCACGATCGGCGCGCGCTCGTCGACGAGCTTGAGGGTGAGGCCCTTGTTGAGGAAGGCCATCTCCTGGAAGCGGCGCGACAGCGTGGTGAAGTCGTAGGTGGTGGTCTCGAAGATCGTGGGGTCGGCCCAGAACGTGACGGTGGTGCCGGTCTCGTCGGTGGCCTCGCCCTTCTCGAGCGGGCCGATGGGCGCGCCGTGGTCGAAGGACATCCGGTGCACGAAGCCGTCGCGCTTGACCTCGACGTCGACGCGGGTGGAGAGCGCGTTCACGACCGAGACGCCGACGCCGTGCAGACCGCCGGACACGGCGTACCCGCCACCGCCGAACTTGCCGCCGGCGTGCAGCACCGTGAGCACGACCTCGACGGCGGGCTTGCCCTCGACCGGGTGGATGTCGACGGGGATGCCGCGGCCGTTGTCGACCACGCGGACGCCGCCGTCGGCGAGCAGGGTGACCACGATGAGGTCGCAGTAGCCGGCCAGGGCCTCGTCGACGGAGTTGTCGACGACCTCGTAGACGAGGTGGTGCAGGCCGCGCTCGCCCGTGGAGCCGATGTACATGCCCGGGCGCTTGCGGACGGCGTCGAGACCCTCGAGGACGGTGATGTTGCTCGCGTCGTAGGACACGGGTGGCTGATCCTCTCGCCGGTGACCCCGGCCGGGGCCGGCGCGGGTGCGCCTGCTCCTCCGACCGACCGGAGCCGCACCCACCCTGGATCGTCGTGCTCGAGGGGTGGCGGGGCTCCGGAGAACTGGCCCTCAGTCTACCGTCAGGGACCCTCAGAACCGCGCGCGCCACCGCCCTCGACAGGGGATATGTCGGCGGGGTCCTAGAGGCTGTGGAGAGCGTTCTGCCGTCGCGACGCGGGCGACGACCCCGCGTGAGGCCTCGGGGCCGAGCCTACCCGTAGGTGTCGCGCGGACCGCGGCCCGGAGCCGAGAGCCGGCCGTGGCGCCACGAGGGCGCGGCCGGCCCGAGCACGGAGATGTCGGCCACGGTCCCGGCCCCGAGCTCCTCGTCGATCCGGGTCCGCAGCGCCGGGAGCATGTACTGCAGGGTCGTCGCCCAGGCCGTCGAGTCCGCGCGCAGCACGAGGAGCAGGCCACGGCCGTCGGGTGCCTGCTCGAAGGTCTCGGGCACGACGTGCTCGGCGACGTCGGCTCCCACGATGTCGGCCCACCGGCCGGTGAGCCCGCCCACCGCCGCCGACTGCGTCCAGCCGCGCTCGCGCAGGAGGGCGTCGACCGACGGCCCGAGCAGGCGGGGGTCGCGGGCGTCGGGTCCGGAGCCCGACGCGGCCGGTGCCGCGGGAGCGGTACGCCGGCGGTCCGGGGTGCTCGTGACGCGCGGCGAGGCGGCCGCCGCGGCGCGGGCCCGGGCGAGGGCCTCCTTCGCCGCGTCGACCGTCGGCTCGGGGTCGCCCGCCTCCTCCTCGAGGGCTGAGCCGTCGTGGGCGAGGTCGTCGAGGTCGTCGGGGTCAGGGCTCACGCGACACCGTCCCGGCGAGCACGTGCACCCGGCCGCCGCTGAGCTGCTCCGGGACGTCGGCCTCGACCGCCGCGGTGACGAGGACCTGCTCGGCACCGCTCACGAGGTCGGCGAGCCGGCGGCGGCGGGCGACGTCGAGCTCGGCGAAGACGTCGTCGAGGACGAGCACCGGCTCGCCGCCGAGGGAGCCGTCGTTGCGGAGCAGGTCGTACGACGCGAGCCGCAGCGCGAGGGCGTAGGACCACGATTCCCCGTGCGACGCATAGCCTTTCGCGGGCGCGGCACCCAGCCGCAGCAGCAGGTCGTCGCGGTGCGGGCCCACGAGCGAGAGGCCCCGGTCGAGCTCCTCGCGCCGGCGGGCCTCGACCGCGGCCAGCAGCGCGTCGGCCAGCAGCCCGCGGTCGGGGAGCAGCTCGACCTCGGGACCGAGCGAGGAGACGTACTCGATCGACGCCGGCCCGGCGCCCGAGCTCACCGTGTCGTAGGCCTTGTCGACGAGCGGCGACAGCGACGACACGAGGTCGATGCGCGCGGCGAGCAGGTCGGCGCCGACCGTGGCGAGGTGGCTGTCCCACACCTCGAGGGTGCGCAGCACGTCGCCCGCGCCCGAGCCGCCGCGACGCGCGGCCGAGGCCGACTTCAGCAGCGCGTTGCGTTGCTTGAGCACACGGTCGTAGTCGGAGCGCACACCGGCCAGCCGCGGGGCGCGCGCGACGAGGAGCTCGTCGAGGAACCGGCGCCGCTCGCTCGGGTCGCCCTTCACCAGGGCGAGGTCCTCGGGGGCGAAGAGCACCGTGCGCAGCACGCCGAGCACCTCGCGGGGGCGCGGCACGGGGGAGCGGTTGATCCGCGCGCGGTTCGCGCGGCCCGGGTTGATCTCGATCTCGACGAGCGTCGGGCGCTCGTCGCGCACGACCTGCGCCCGCACGAGCGCGCGCTCCGCGCCGAAGCGCACGAGCGGGGCGTCGTTGCTGACGCGGTGGCTGCCCAGGGTGGCGACGTACCCGAGGGCCTCGACCAGGTTGGTCTTGCCCTGGCCGTTGCTGCCGACGAACGAGGTCACGCCCGGGCCGAGCTCGAGATCGACCTGCGGGTAGCTGCGGAAGTCGGTCAGGGAGAGGGCGGCGACGTGCACGACGACCTCGGGGCGCGGGCCGTCAGCCCGACAGCCGCACCGGCATGAGCAGGTAGCGGTAGTCGGGGGTGCCCTCGACCGAGCCGCCCGTGAGGACCGCGGGCCGCGTGGAGGTCGTGAACGAGAGCTTGGTCGAGGAGTCGTCGAGCGCGCCGAGACCGTCGAGGAGGTACTGCGGGTTGAACGCGATCTCGATCGGGTCGCCGTCGATGACGCACTCGACCGCCTCGGTCGCCTGCGCCTCGTCGCCGGCTCCGGCGCGCAGCTCGACCTCGCCGCCGGAGAACATCAGCCGGACCGGGGTGTTGCGCTCGGCGACCAGGGCGACGCGCTTGACGGCGTCGACCAGCGCCGCGGTCTCGACGGTGGCGGTGGCGGCCGACTCCGACGGGAGCAGCGCGCGGTACTTGGGGAACTCGCCGTCGAGCAGGCGGCTGGTGGTGCGGCGGCCGTCGCCCTCGAAGCCCATGAGGCCGTCGCCGGCGCCGGACGCCGACAGCGCGAGGTGCACGACGTCGCAGTGCGCGAGCGACTTGGCGGTGTCGGCGAGCGTACGGGCCGGGACGAGCGCGTTGGTGTCGAGGCCGGAAAGCTCTGGGCTCCAAGCGAACTCGCGGACGGCGAGGCGGTAGCGGTCGGTCGCCGCGAGGGTGATGAGGGTGTCGGCGATCTCGACGCGGATGCCGGTGAGCGTGGGGAGGGTGTCGTCGCGGCCCGCCGCGACGGCGACCTGCGAGACCGCGGCGGCGAGCACGGAGCCCGCGACGGTGCCGGTGGAGCCGGGCATGTCGGGCAGGCTCGGGTAGTCCTCGACCGGGAGGGTCGGCAGCGTGAACGACGAGCGGCCGCAGCGGACCTCGACGCGCGAGCCCTCCGACGTGACGGTGACCGGGGCGGCGGGCAGGGCGCGGGCGATGTCGGCGAGCAGCCGGCCCGAGACGAGCACGGTGCCGGGCTCGTCGACGTCGGCCTCGACGGCGACGCGGCCGGAGACCTCGTAGTCGAAGCTGGACAGGGTCAGGCCGTCGGCGCCGGCCTCGACCAGGAGCCCGGCCAGCATGGGCATCGACGGCCGGGAGGGCAGGGTGCGGGCCGCCCAGGCGACGGCGTCGGCGAGCACGTCGCGCTCGAGCCGGAACTTCACGTCGGGTCTCCTCATCCAGGCGCCAGGCACGGTGTACGCCTGCGGTCATCGTGGCACGGAGCACCCACGCACGAGCGAGGAGGGGGAAGGTCCGTTCGGACTCGGACCCTAGCCCCGCCACGACAAGGAATCCAGGCCGCACCCACCCCCTGTGCCCGAACCCGACCCACAGCGATCCCGCGCCGGCCGCACTCACCGTCCGAGCACGCCGCGAGCCACCCATCGGGCAGGCCAGCCCGGACGATCAATCCGAGCCACGGCGATCGTGCGGGTCGGAAGCACGCCACCGCCGAGGGCGCAGCCCGAGCACGGGATCGAGGGCTCGACGCCCGAGATCCCGTCCCGCGTCACACGACCGCGACGAGCGAGCCACCACTCGATCGAGAAACCAGGCGGGACGTGCAGTACCCCGAAGCCCTGCTCGCCCAGGCCCCTGCCGGACCATGACGAAGGCTTCCAGCGGCGAGTGGGGCCTGGGCGAGCTCGCGATGTCGGGCTCGATGCCCGGCATCGCGACGCGGAGGGGTGCGCGACGCGCGGCCGAAAGGCCGCGCTTGGAGCGCCAGCAAACACAGCGCTGTCCTTCAGCCGCGAGTCCCGACCGAAGCACCCCATGCCAAGCCCACTACCCACACCCGAACTACACGGCTCACCACCACGAGATCCACAGAACCGGGCCGGGATCTGAAGAAGGGAGAGGACCCCCTGGTAGATCAGGAGTCATCGTCTTCGGGGGTGTGGATCCTGGGGACAACCGGCGTCAGCCCTGCTCGCACCGCGTGTCGGCGTCCCCATCGGCTGGGGACGGGAGCTGGGGACGACGGCGCCGGCTGGGGACCGGCGCGGTCACGCTGTGTGGTTCTCCCCGGTCGTCCCCAGGCTGTCCCCGGCTGTGCACGGCGCTGTCCGCAGGCTCGTCCACACGGGGATCGGTGATCGTTCCACAGAGTTATCCCCAGGCTGTGAACACGCGGGGTGACCACACGCAGTCACGGTTCACGCTCCGTGATCGCGCGGCAGCGGCGTACCTGGCCTCGTCCGGGGCCGTGGACGGGTCGGTTCAGGCCTGGCGGGCGGTGCTCTTGATCCGCGCCGTGAGGTCGGTGACCTGGTTGTAGAGCGAGCGGCGCTCGGCCATGAGCTGGCGGATCTTGCGGTCGGCGTGCATGACCGTCGTGTGGTCGCGGCCGCCGAAGGCCTGGCCGATCTTGGGGAGCGAGAGGTCGGTGAGCTCGCGGCAGAGGTACATCGCGATCTGCCGGGCGGTGACCAGGACGCGCGAGCGCGAGGAGCCGCAGAGGTCGTCGACGGTGACGCCGAAGTAGGCCGCCGTCTGCATCATGATGATCGACGAGGTGATCTCCGGGCCGGCCTGGTCGGTGATGAGGTCCTTGAGGACCACCTCGGCGAGCGGCAGGTCGACGGGCTGGCGGTTCAGGCTCGCGAACGCCGTGACGCGGATGAGCGCGCCCTCGAGCTCA
>JAXLSG010000022.1:0-27479 GCA_046330715.1 Candidatus Nanopelagicales bacterium | reverse complement strand
CTGTTCGTCGCGCGCTTCTACGACGTCGCGACCTTCGCGCCGACCCTGGCGTCGATGATCGGTCTCGGCGTCGGCATCGACTACTCGCTGTTCGTCATCAACCGCTACCGCCAGGCGCTGCACGCCGGCCACGAGCCGAAGAAGGCCGCCCTCGAGGCGGTCAACACCTCCGGCCGCGCCGTCGTGTTCGCCGCGAGCACCGTGATCATCGCGCTGCTCGGTCTGTGGATCATGCGGATCAGCTTCTTCAACGGCCTCTCGCTGGCCGCGTCGGGCACGGTGCTGCTCGTCATGCTCTCGGCGGTCTGGCTGCTGCCGGCGCTGCTGAGCCTGCTCGGCCACCGCGCCATCACGCCGGTCTCCGGCCTGGTGTCGCACGGCATCAGCCACGGCGGCTGGCGTCGCGCGGTCGCGATCGTGTTCCTCGTCCTCGTGTGGCTGTGGGCTCTGGGCACCGCTGCCGCCACGGTCGCGGGCACGGCTCCGGTGGCCGCGAAGATCGTCGTCCCGATCGTCGCGATCGGTGCCGCGGCGATGGCGACCTTCGGCTGGCGGATCACCCGCGAGTACCGCCACGAGCGCGAGCCCTGGCACCCCGAGGGCGGCCACTTCGCGTCGTACGCGCGCTTCCTGCAGAAGATGCCGATCATCCCGGCGCTGCTGTCGCTGGGCGCCGTGCTGCTCCTGGCCGTCCCCGCGCTGTCGCTGCGCCTGGGCTTCCCCGACGACTCGGGCACGGCTCCGGGCTCGCCGTCGCGCATCGCCTACGACCTCACCACCGAGGGATTCGGCGCGGGCTCCAACGGTCCGTTCTTCGTGGCCGTGCAGCTGCCCAAGGCGGGCGACGTCGAGGGTCTTGCCGCTCTCGTGAAGGGCCTCGAGGACACCCCGGGTGTCGCGTCGGTCTTCCCGAGCACGCCGATGCTCCCGCTGATCAGCTCGCAGCTCGGCGACCAGACGGTCACCGTCGTGAAGGTCGTGCCGGAGACCGGTCCGCAGGACGAGGCCACCGACACCCTGCTCGACACGCTGCGCAACGACACGCTGCCGCAGGTGAAGCAGGCGACCGGTGTCGCCGGCTACGTCGGAGGCACGACGGCGATCACGGCCGACTTCACCTCGGTCATGGCCAAGGCGCTGCCGGTCTTCCTCGCCGTGGTCGTGGGCCTCGGATTCATCATGCTGCTCATCCTGTTCCGCGCGCCGGTGGTGTCGCTGACGGCGGTGTTCACGAGCCTGCTCTCGTTCGCCGCGTCGCTCGGTGTGACGGTCGCGGTGTTCCAGTGGGGCTGGCTCAACGACCTGCTCGGCGTCACGGGGACGGGTCCGATCTTCCCGTTCCTGCCGGTCATGGTGTTCGCGATCCTGTTCGGCCTGTCGATGGACTACCAGGTCTTCCTGGTCAGCCGCATGCAGGAGGAGCACGCCCGCGGCACCGAGAACAAGGCGGCGGTACGCCGAGGCCTCGCCGGCTCCGGCCGCGTCGTCCTCATGGCCGCGCTGATCATGGCGAGCGTGTTCGCGGCGTTCATCCCGACGCCGAACAACACGATCAAGCTGTTCGGTGTGGCGCTCGCCTCGGCGGTGCTCGTCGACGCCTTCCTCATCCGCCTGGTGTTCGTGCCCTCGCTCATGACGATGCTGGGCAAGGTCAACTGGTGGCTGCCGGGCTGGCTCGACCGGATCCTGCCGCACTTCGAGGTCGAGGGCGGCGCCGACGAGATCCCGGTCGACGACGACGAGCCCGAGCCGCTCGACGAGCCCGAGCCCGTCGGCTCCGCCTGAGCCCAGGGCTCGAACCACGACGAGGGCCCGCGACCACCACGGTCGCGGGCCCTCGTCGTCGTGCCGTCCCAGTTCGATTGTGGGGTCAGGCGTCGGGGGGCTGGGGCGTCGGGTCGGGTGCGAGGTCCGCTGCCGTGGCGGTCTCGGTGGGGGCGGCGGCGGTGGTCGCAGCGTCGTCGTCGGGGTGGCGGAGGATCGCGACGGCGAGGCCGGCGAGGACGAGCAGCACTCCGGCCAGCTGCAGCATGCCGTTGCCGTTCGCGAGCTTGAGCAGCACCAGCAGCCCCAGCGCGACCAGGAGCGCGCCGTAGACCTTCCGCATCACCGGTCGCCGCTCCTTGCTGCCGCACGCGCACGGCGGACACCGGCGCGGGTCCACTGTCGCACGCGGACCCGCGCGACGCGCTGCGTCGGCCGGGTACGCCGGATAGCCTCGGTCGGGTCGGTCCGTCCGGGCCGACCCGACCGCTCCACCCACGACCGACACCGCTCACGACCGGCCGCTGACGGCCCTTGGGAGAACCTCGCCGCTGCGGCGCAGGTGGTGCTCGTGCGTGCCCGAGGGAGGTACGCCGTGGACCCGATCACCGTCATCGCCCTCGTGGTGGCCGCGGCGCTCGGCGTCCTCGCCGTCGTCCTCGCCGTGGGTTCGCGCCGCGAGCGCGCGCTGCGCGCCGACTCCGAGCGCGCCCGCGACGCGCAGGTCTCGTCGCTGGTCGACGCCGAGCTCGCACGCCGCAACGACGAGGCCGAGCGCCGCGCGGAGCGGCTGCGGGCGGAGGCTGCCGAGGAGGCCGACCGGGTCCGGGCGCTCGCGAGCCAGGCGCTCGCGGCGGCCGAGCTCGCCCGCACCGAGGCCGCAGACGACGTGCGTCGCGCCGAGGAGCGGCGTACCCAGGTCGAGGCCGACGTCGCCGCGTCGCGCGCGGAGATCGCGGCCGCGCGGGCCGAGCTCGCGACCCTGCGCGAGGAGGGAGTGCGCCGCGAGCAGCGCCTGGCCGAGCGCGAGGAGCGCCTCGACGCGGAGCTCGCGTCGCTCGCGGAGCGGCGTACCGCCCACGAGGCCGCGGAGGCCGACCTCGCCGCGCGCGCCGCCGCGATCGCCGAGCAGGAGCAGGGCCTCGCCGCCGAGCGGGCCGCGGCCCTCGAGCGGGTCGCCAACCTGACCGCCGACCAGGCGCGGGCCGAGGTGATCGAGACCGTCGAGCACGCCGCCAAGCGCGAGGCCGCGCTGACCGTCCGCGAGATCGAGCGCGAGGCGCGCGAGGAGGGCGAGGCACGGGCGCGCCGGATCGTGACCCTCGCCGCGCAGCGCATCGCGTCGGAGCAGACCGCCGAGTCGAGCGTGGCTGTGCTGCACCTGCCCGACGACGCGATGAAGGGCCGCATCATCGGCCGCGAGGGCCGCAACATCCGCACGTTCGAGGCCGTCACCGGCGTCAACCTGCTCATCGACGACACGCCAGAAGCGGTGCTGCTCAGCAGCTTCGACCCGGTACGCCGCGAGGTCGCGCGCATCACGCTGCAGGCGCTCGTCGACGACGGACGCATCCAGCCGAGCCGGATCGAGGAGGTCTACGAGCGCAGCCGGCTCGAGGTCGATGCGCTCTGCGTGCGCGCGGCGGAGGACGCCCTCGTCGAGCTCGGCCTCGGCGACATGCACCCCGACCTGATCGCGCTGCTCGGCCGGCTGCGCTACCGCACGTCGTACGGCCAGAACGTCCTCGGGCACCTCGTCGAGGCAGCGCACCTCGCAGGCATCATGGCCGCCGAGCTGCGGCTGCCCGTCGAGCACGCCAAGCGCTGCGCCCTCCTGCACGACGTCGGCAAGGCGCTCACCCACGAGGTCGAGGGCTCGCACGCGATCATCGGCGCGGAGGTCGCGCGCCGGTACGGCGAGCACGACGACGTCGTCCACGCGATCGAGGCGCACCACAACGAGGTCGAGGTGCGCACCCTCGAGGCGGTGCTCACGCAGACCGCCGACGCGATGAGCGGCGGACGCCCCGGCGCGCGCCGCGAGTCCCTCGAGCACTACGTCGAGCGCCTCGAGCGCCTCGAGCAGATCGCGCTGTCGTACCCGGGCGTCGACCGCGTCTTCGCGATGCAGGCCGGCCGCGAGGTGCGCGTCGTCGTGCTGCCCGACGAGGTCGACGACATCGGCGCTCAGGTGCTCGCCCGCGACATCGCCGGCGAGATCGAGCACGAGCTCACCTACCCGGGCCAGATCCGGGTCACGGTCGTCCGCGAGTCGCGGGCCACCGGGCTCGCCCGCTGACGCTGCTCGCTCACCGGCACCTCTCGGCGCTGACCCGAGGGGGTGACTCTCGGGAGCGGGGCACCCCGGCACGTGGGCCGACCGGGTGACGCCGCCTTCACACCCGGTGAGCCCGGGCGGGACCCTGTGCTCACCGCCCGCCGCCGCGCGGGCGGCCCATCCCGAGCGAGGAGAGCCGATGCTCCGCCGAGTCGTGTCCAAGGTGGGGCGCGCACCGGTCGCCCGCCGCGTGGTGACGTCGACCCCGGGGCTGCGCGAGACCACCCGTCGTTTCGTCGGCGGCGAGGACGCCCCCTCGGCCGTGATCACGGCGGAGGCGCTGCACGAGCAGGGCCTGCGCTCCACCCTCCACCTGCGGGCCGGCGACGTGCACACCGCCGCCGAGGCCGACGAGCACGTCCGCGCGTACGCCGAGCTGGCCACCCGCCTCTCGAGCGCGGGGTGCGGACCGGCGTCGGAGATCTCGGTGAAGATGGCGCAGCTCGGGCTCTACGCCCCGGGCGGCTGGCACGGCGCCGTCGCACGCCTGCGCGAGGTCGTGGCCCAGGCCGCGGAGCGCGGGCTGTTCGTCACGATGGACATGGAGGGCGACCACGAGGTCGACCAGACCCTGTCGGCCGTCCACGCCGTGCGCGAGGAGCACCCGTCGCTCGGCATCGCGCTGCAGGCCTACCTGCGCCGCACCGAGGACGACTGCCGGATGCTCGCGCACGCCGGCTCGCGCGTGCGTCTGGTGAAGGGCGCGTACGGCGCCGGCTCCGACATCGCCTTCACGACCCCCGAGGACGTCGACGCCGCGTTCCTGCGCTGCCTGTCGATCCTCATGGACGGCCAGGGCTACCCGATGGTCGCGAGCCACGACATGCGCATGATCGACGCGGCTCGTCGCCTCGCGCGCGAGTCGGGTCGTCGGTCTCCCGAGTGGGAGCTGCAGATGCTGCTCGGCGTGCGCAGCCACGACCAGCGGGCGCTCGCGGCCGAGGGCCTGCGCGTGCGCGTCTACGTGCCCTACGGCCCGGAGTGGTACGGCTGGTTCGTCAACCGCATCGCGGAGAAGCCGGCCAACCTGCGGCTGCTCGCCCACGCGCTGCTCTCGCGCGACGAGATCCGCGCCACCGAGCCCGTCTGACCCTGCGCCGCGGCTCCGTTCCGGCACAGTGGGTGCCGTGAGAGCGCTGCCGACCACGAGCCGTCGTACGGCCGTGGTCGTGGCCCTCGTCGCGACGTCGGTCGTCGTCCTCCTCGCGCTCGCGGTCGAGCACGCGTGGTCGCCGCTGATCCGGCTCGACGCCGCGATCGAGGAGGCGGTGCACCCCTGGGCGGTCCGCACGCCGTGGGCCGTCGACGTGTCGCGGTTCCTCGAGACCATCGGCCGGTTTCGCGTCTCGTTCTGGGTCGCGACCGCGACCGTGCTGGTGCTGCTCGTCCTACGGCGGTGGCGGCTCGCCCTCGGCGTCGCGCTGCTCGCCGCCCTCGCGCCGTGGATCACCGACGAGATCAAGGTCGTCGTCGGCCGTGCGCGCCCGGTGTGGGAGGACCCGCTGGGCTTCGAGCCGACGTTCTCCTACCCGAGCGGGCACGCCACCGGCGGCCTCGCCGTGTACGCCGGCTGCGGCATCGCCCTCGCCCTCGTGCTGCGCGACCGGCGCTGGGCGTGGGCCGTGGCGATCGCCTCGACCGTCCTCGGGCTCTCGATCGGCGTCTCGCGCGTGGTGCTAGGCCTGCACTGGCCGAGCGACGTCGTGGGCGGCTGGTGCGTCGCGATCGCCGTGGCCGCAGTGCTCGTCGCGCTGCTGCTGCCGTCGCGGTCGGCGCCGGATCCCGAGCCCTGAGCGGGCCGCGCGGCGGCATCGTCGGTTCGGAGGTCGGCGCCGTGCCCACGTACCCTGTCCTCACCATGCGCACGTACGAGGTCCGCACCTACGGGTGCCAGATGAACGTCCACGACTCCGAGCGGCTGTCGGGCCTGCTCGAGGGCGCGGGCTACGCGCGCGCAGGCGAGGGCGAGCAGGCCGACGTCGTCGTGTTCAACACCTGCGCCGTGCGCGAGAACGCCGACAACCGGCTCTACGGCAACCTCGGCCACCTCAAGCCCGTGAAGGACGCGAACCCCGGGATGCAGATCGCCGTCGGCGGCTGCATGGCGCAGAAGGACCGCGGCGAGGTCGTCCGCCGGGCGCCGTGGGTCGACGTCGTGTTCGGCACGCACAACATCGGGTCGCTGCCCGTCCTGCTCGAGCGCGCCCGTGTCGCGCAGGAGGCGCAGGTCGAGATCCTCGAGTCGCTCGAGGTGTTCCCCTCGACGCTGCCGACCCGGCGCGAGTCGGCGTACGCCGCCTGGGTCTCCATCTCGGTCGGGTGCAACAACACCTGCACGTTCTGCATCGTGCCGTCGCTGCGCGGCCGCGAGAAGGACCGGCGGCCGGGCGAGATCCTCGCCGAGATCGAGGCGCTCGTCGCCGAGGGCGTGTCGGAGGTGACGCTGCTCGGCCAGAACGTGAACGCGTACGGCGTCGAGTTCGGCGACCGGGCGGCGTTCGCGAAGCTGCTCCGCGCGTGCGGATCGATCGACGGACTCGAGCGCGTGCGCTTCACCTCGCCGCACCCGGCCGACTTCACCGACGACGTCATCGCCGCGATGGCCGAGACGCCGAACGTCATGCCCTCGTTGCACATGCCGCTCCAGTCGGGGTCGGACCGGCTGCTCAAGGCGATGCGCCGTTCCTACCGCAGCGAGCGCTACCTCGGGATCATCGAGCGCGTGCGTGCGGCGATGCCCGACGCCGCGATCACGACCGACATCATCGTCGGCTTCCCCGGCGAGACCGACGACGACCACCGCGCGACCCTCGACGTCGTGCGCGCCGCGCGGTTCTCCTCGGCGTTCACCTTCCAGTACTCGCCGCGCCCCGGCACCCCTGCCGCGACGATGCCCGACCAGGTGCCGGCCGACGTCGTGAAGGAGCGCTACGCCGAGCTCGCCGCGCTGGTCGACGACATCGCGTGGGACGAGAACAAGAAGCTCGTCGGCCGCTCGGTCGAGCTGCTCGTCGCCGAGGGTGAGGGCCGCAAGGACGGCGCCACCGCGCGCCTGTCGGGCCGCGCGCCCGACAACCGCCTCGTGCACTTCACGCCGGGCGACGAGGTCCCGCGTCCGGGCGACATGGTGACCGCCGAGATCACCTACGCCGCCCCGCACCACCTCGTGAGCGACCTGCCGGCGACCGGCCTGCGGCGCACCCGCTCCGGCGACGCCTGGGAGCAGCGCCAGAGCGACGAGTCCTGCGCCCCGACCGGCTCCTCGGAGCCGGGCGCGGGAGCCCCGGTCCTCCTCGGCCTCCCGACCCTGCGCTCCTGACCTCCGGCCGCACCGTCACCGCCTCGAGGCGCTGCTCCTGCGACGTCACTGCCCGAAAGCGCGGCTCCTCGCAGAGAACCCGTGCATGTGGGCGGTGACGTCGCGTCGAGCAGCCCGTCGGGCGGAGGCCGAGAGGTGGGCTGGAGCGGTCTCACCTAGGGTCGTGCGTGTGATCACCGCCGCCGCGTTCGTGCCGAGCACGCCGTTGCTCGTGCCCGAGGCGGCCTCCGGGGCGGCGTACGAGCTCGGCGACGTGCGCGCCGCCGCGCAGCAGGCTCTCGCCGACGCCCTCGCCACCTCGCCGCAGCGGGTGGTGGTGCTCGGTGCGTCGTCGCGGATGATCGGTACGCCGGCCCCGCACGGCATCACGACGCACGCCGCCGGCACCGGCTCGCTGCGCGGGTTCGGCGTGGCGCTCGACGTGCCCTTCGACCCCGCGACGCCCTCGGCGCAGCCGCTGTCGCTCGCCTCGACGATCGGCGCCTGGCTGCTCGCGCGCGCCGGGTGGCCGGGGGAGCGGCTCGCGGTGGAGCTCGATCCGTCGTCCGACGACGCCGCTCTCGACGCGTGCGGTGCTTCGCTCGCCGACGGCGTGCCGACCGTGCTGCTCGTGGTCGCCGACGGCTCGGCGTCGCGCACCGAGAAGGCGCCCGCGTCGCTGCACCCCGAGGCCGAGGCGTTCGACGCGAGCGTCGCGAAGGCCCTGGGCTCAGGCGATCCCGGCGCCCTGGCCGCTCTCGACCGCGACCTCGCGTCGGCCGTCACGTCCGCCGGACGTCCCGCCTGGCGCACCGCTGCTGCCGCGCTGCAGGGCACGGCGTACGCCGCGGAGCTGCTGGCCGACGAGGCGCCCTACGGCGTCGGCTACCTCGTCGCCCGCTGGACCCGCTGAGCCCTCGCCGCCGAGGCCGGCGGGAGCGTGTGCGTCAGCCGGTGGTGGAGGTCGACCACTGACGGGCCTGCGCCTCGATCCAGTCCAGGCACGGAGTGCCGTCCATCATCGTCCCGCCGTCGCAGGACATCATCATGCTGTCGCCCGCGATGCTCCAGGCCTCGTTCCGGCGCACCACCTGCGTGGTGTAGGTCGTGATGCCCTCCGACTGCACGGTCACGATCGCCGACAGCACCGTCGGATCGTTGGCCACCACGCGCGTGCTCACGAACGTGCTGCTCGTCGCCGATCCCCCCACGCTCGCTGCCGCCGCGATGGAGTCGAGGTCGCGGTCGCCCGGCGCCTTGTCGAGCTGGGCCCACAGCGGGTCCCACACCGTCGACGCGGCGACGAGGGCGCCGTGGGCGCTGCGCTGCGCGTCGTCGTGGGTGGCCCGGCTGCGCACGTCGGCCGCGAGCAGCAGCCCGGCCACGACGGCGACGACCACCACCACGACGACCAGGACCTGGAGGCCGCGACGACGCGGTCGGGCCGGCGCCTGCTCGGTGCTGGTCAGCGTGACGATGTCGCTCATGAGCTCCCCCTCGGCCGTGCGCGTGCTCACGAGGGTGGCAGAGGAGAGGCGTCCTTGTCAGTCGACCGAACGCACCGGGTCAGCGCGCGTACTCGGCGAGACCTGGCACGTCCGCGCAGGTGGCAGGGAGCACGGTGCTGGACTCGACGCACGACGCGCTGAGGCTGGAGGTCCCGGTGTCCTGCACCTGGACCAGGACGACGCTGCGCTGCCCGTCGGACTCGACGGTGATGCGCGTGACGATCTCGCCGGGCACGAAGCGCAGCACGTCGGTGTGCTGCTGGTAGGTCGGGTCGTCGCCGAACCCGTTCGACGTCACCAGGTCGGGCACGGTCGGCTTCGTCGGGTCGACCAGCTGGCTGGACGACGCTCCGGTCTGCTGCGCGATGGCGAGGTCGACCACGCGGTGATGGCGGGAGAGGGCCTGCTCGGTCGTGCCCGACGTGCGCCAGACCACGAGCATCGCGAGGAGGCACCCGAGGGTCACGACCCCGATGGTTGCCAGTGCGATCCGCAGGCCCCAGCGCGGTCGGCGCGCCGCGGGCTCCGGGGCCGGGCGCTCGATCACCATCGTGCTGTCGTCGTCCATCTCGGCCCCCTCGAACCGCCCCCACGGGCGGCCGCCTGCCACGAGGGTCGCAGACGGCGTACGCCGGTGTCCGGCGGACGCGCCCGGACGCAGGGTGCACTACCGGGCGGCCGCGCTCCCGGGGCAGGGCCGAACGGGTGCCGCCCCAGAGGCCCGCTGGGCCGAACGGATGAGGGCGGGGTCGTCCGCATGGGCCGCGCGAGCGAACCCCCTCGCCGAGGGCGAGGGTGTGGTCGCGCAGCGTGATTCCGGCCTCGACCGTCGGTCGAGTCAGGAGTGGCCGAGGTCGTCAGCGGCGTCCTCGACCGCGTCCGCGGCATCGGAGGCAGCGTCGGTCACGGTGTCCGCGGCGTCGGAGGCGGCGTCCGCGACGTCGCTCGCGGCGTCCTTGGCGGCCGAGGCGAGGTCGTCGGACGGCGAGGACTTGAGCGACTCGACCGCCATGGCCGTCACCGCGGCCGCCGTACCCGTCACGGGGTCGAGCTTGCCGCCGGTCTTCTCGCTCACGAAGCCGTGGGCCGCGTCGACGGCGCCGGTGACCTTGTCGCCGTGCTGGTCGGCGATGCCGCTGACCGCACCCTTGGCCGCGCTCGCGGCACCGGCCGCGGTGCCGGCGGCCTTGCCGGCGATGTCCTTGGCGGCGTCGGGGATCGGCACGGCCGACGCCGCGGCCGCCGCCGTCTGGGCCGCGCCCGTGGCGGCGCTGGCGGCGGTCTGGGCGGCGCCGCTGGCCGCGCCGGCGGCGCTCTGGGCGGCTCCCGTCGCTGCACCCGCGGCCTTGCTCGCCGCCTCGGTCGCCTTCACCGCGGCCTGCGTGGCCGCCTCGGTGGCCTTGTCGGCACCGCCGCCGAAGAGCCCCTTGATGCTGTCGAGCAGACCCATGTCGTTCCTCCACGGTCGGTCGGTGCGTGCGGTCGATCCTCGCGGGCGGCGCCCGGACGGCACAAGACCGGTGCCCGGAGGTCTCGGGCACCGGTCTCGTGGAGGAGCTCCTAGTTGTTGGCCATGCCGTCGATGACGCCGCCGGCGGCCTCGTCGACCTTCTCCGTGACCGGGGCCGACGCGCCGCCCGTCGCCTCGTCGACCTTGTCGGTCGCCTGGTCGACGACCTCCTTCGCCTTGTCGCCACCGACAGCGTCGACGGCCTTGTCCGCCAGGTTCTTGGCGTCGTCGAGAAGACCCATGGAATCCTCCAGGGAAGTAGGGGTCGGAACGTGGACTTCCGACGCTAGGACACGACGCAGCGAGGTGGGAGCGATTCCGGAGAACCTGTCCGGTGGACAGCCGGTGGTCGCCGTCGTCGGTCCCACCGCCTCCGGGAAGTCCGACCTCGGCGTCGCCCTCGCCCTCGAGCTCGGCGGCGAGGTCGTCAACGCCGACTCGATGCAGCTCTACCGCGGGATGGACGTCGGGACGGCGAAGCTCGCGCCGGCCGAGCGTCGCGGAGTGCCCCACCACCTCCTCGACGTCTGGGACGTCACCGAGACCGCGTCGGTGGCCGACTACCAGGAGCGGGCGCGCGCGGTCGTCGACGCGCTGCGCGCCGAGGGCCGTACGCCGCTGCTGGTCGGTGGGTCGGGGCTCTACGTCCGGGCGGTGCTCGACGCCCTCGAGTTCCCAGGCACCGACCCCGACGTGCGCGCCCGTCTCGAGGCCGAGCTCGAGCAGGTCGGGTCGGGGGTGCTGCACGCGCGGCTCGCGGCGGTCGATCCCGCTGCCGCCGCGGCGATCCTGCCGTCGAACGGGCGCCGCGTCGTACGGGCGCTCGAGGTCGTGGAGATCACCGGCGGCTCGTTCACGGCCACCCTGCCCGAGCACCGCGACGTCTACCCGTCGGTGCAGGTCGGCCTCGACGTGCCGCGCCCCGAGCTCGACCGGCGGATCGACGTACGCGTCGAACGGATGTGGGCCGCCGGTCTCGTCGACGAGGTGCGCGGCCTGCTCGAGGTCGGCCTGCGCGAGGGCCGTACGGCGTCGCGCGCGCTCGGCTACGCGCAGGTGATCCGGTTCCTCGACGGCGAGTGGACCGAGGAGCAGGCGCTCGAGGAGACCCAGCGCGCCACCCGCCGCTTCGCCCGCCGCCAGGACTCCTGGTTCCGCCGCGACGACCGCGTCGTCTGGCTCCCGTACGACGCCGACGACCTCCTCGCCCGAGCCCTCGCCGCCGTCCGCCCCTGACCTCGCCGCCCGGGCGACGTCACTGCCGGAGCGCGCGGTCCTGGCGACGTCACTACCCGAAGGCGCGGCTTCTCGCGCGGGAGCCGTGCATTCCGGCAGCGACGTCGAGGCTCGGCGGGCGGGGCTGCGCGCGCCGGGGGAGCGGCGACCACGCATACTCGGAGGCATGGAGGGGACGATCCCGGTCCGGCGCGACCGCATCATCGCGTCGCTCGTGTCGGCCGTCGTGGCGCTCGGCCTGTTCATGCTGGTGTCGCTCGTCGTCGGCGCGGCCGGCGGCGTCGTGTTCGGGCGGGGCGGGTTCCCGGTGTGGGCCGCGTGGGGCGCGCTGCTGTTCTCGGCTGCGGTCGCGTGGCTCGGCGTCGCACGTCTCGGTCGCGGCCTCATCGGCGACCGTGCCGGGTCTCTTCAGGCGGTCGGCCCCGACTGGGAGCCGGCGTCGAGCGCGCGCACGCTCGTGCGGGCCGGCGTACCGATCCTCGTGGGCATCGTCGGCATCGTCCTCGGCCTCGGGCCGACGATGGTGGTCGTGTACTTCGGTGCCGGGCTCTGGGCGGCGCTGCGCGCCGACCGCCGCGGTCCGTGGGAGCTCGTGTCGGGCGTGAACCTGGTCGCGGTGGAGCGCGCGACGCGCGAGGTCCCCGCGCAGGAGTAGCTACGGGCGCAGCCGGTAGTACTCCGTCCCGAACACCTTGCGGTACAACGGCTTCGGCATGCGCAGGAACGCCGCGAGCGTGCGGTCGCCCTCGTCGGCGGTCGCCTGCGAGGCGTGCGCGGCCATCGAGGCGCGCTTGGCGTCGGCGTAGCGGCGTACGTCGACCCGGTGGGTGATGTCGGCGCTCGCGGTGAACGCGCGCTCGAACGACGTGGGGTCGAACTCCGGCGGGAACGTGTAGACCTTCGACGCGAGCCGGATGCCGCGCAGCAGCAGGTCGCGGGGGACCGTGGCCTCGAAGACCCGTGGGGTTCCTGCGATCTCGCCGGCGCGTACGCCGAGCTGGTGCACGCGCACGTGGTCGGGATGGCCGTAGCCGCCGTTGGGGTCGTAGGTGACGAGCACGTCGGCGTCCTCCTCGACGAGGACGTCGGCGAGCCGCTGGGCGCTCTCGGCGAGGGGTGCAGCGCAGAGGGGGACCGGACCGCCGTCGACCTGCACCGCGTCGCCGTGCAGCCCGGAGTCGGCGTACCCGAGGCTCACCAGCCGGTGGACGCCGAGGGCCCGGCACGACTCCTCGAGCTCGGCCTGCCGCCGCGCCGCGAGACCGCCCTCGTGCATGTCGCTCGACGCGAGCCCGGCCGCGCCGTCGGTCGCCACCACGAGCACGACCCGCTGCCCCTCGGCCGCCGCGCGCGCCATCGTCCCCGCGGTGAGCAGCGCCTCGTCGTCGGGGTGCGCGTGCACGAACACCAGCGTCTTCGCCCCGGACGTCACCACGTCCGCGATCCTCTCAGACACCCCAGCGAGCCTCGCCCCGAGACGCGCTCGCACCGAGGTGACGTCGTACGCCAGCCACCCGGCAGCGCGCTGCTGGTACGCGGAAGCCACCGAACTGGCCGCCCATCCGGTGGGTTCGACGTACCAGCACCGGCCACCAGCCGTCGTCCGCCGGCACGATCAACGAAGCCGCACCCGACGGCGGATGCCGAGGCGGCACCTCCGTCGTCGCGCCCTTCCCGCGCTGGAAGCGCCGCGCGCCGTCGGTCCCTGCCGCAGACGACCGTGCGCGTGGCCGCACCCCCGGGCCCCGCGCTGGAAGCGTCGGGAGCGGAGTCGACGCGAGGCAGGCACCGATAGGGTCGGCGCGTGCGGATCGTCCACATCAGCGACTGCTACCCGCCTCGGCTGGGGGGCATCGAGACGCAGGTCCGCGCGCTCGCTGTGCGCCAGGCCGAGCAGGGGCACGACGTCCACGTCGTCACCGCGACGCCGAGCGACACGATGCGCAACGGCACCGAGGTCGTCGACGGCGTCGTCGTGCACCGCGCGACTGTGCGGATGCCCGCCGAGCTGCCGGTGCACCCCCGCGTCGTACCCGTCCTGCGCACGATCCTCGGGCCGCGCGGGGTCGCGAAGGAGGCCGACGCCGTGCACGTCCACGGCGGGGTCGTCTCGCCGTTCGCCTACCCGGGTGCGAAGGTCGCGCGCGACCTCGGCCTCCCCACGGTCGTCACCATCCACGGCGTGTGGGGCGGTGTCTTCTCGCCGATGGCCCGCCTCGCCGACCTGCTCACGCACTGGACGCGCTGGGGCGTGGCCTTGACCGCCGTGAGCGACGCCGCGGCCGACCCGATCCGCGAGATCGTCGGCCCCGACGTCCCGGTCACGCTCGTGCCCAACGGCATCGACGTCGAGAAGTGGCGCATCCCGCACGTCGCGGGCGACCCGGCCGAGACGCGCGTGGTCGCCGTGATGCGACTCGCGCCGCGCAAGCGCTCGATGGCGCTGGTGAAGATGGGGGAGCGCGCCGTCGAGCAGCTGCCCGACGGGCGCCGCCTGCGCCTCACCATCGTCGGCGACGGCCCGCTGCGGGGCCAGGTCGAGAAGTACGTGCGCAGCAAGGGCTTCGAGCATGGCCGGTACGTCGTCGACGTCACCGGGCGCCTCACGCCCGACGGAGTTCGCGCGACCCTCGCGGCGTCCGACGCCTTCGTCGCGCCCGCCCTGATGGAGTCGTTCGGCATCGCCGCCCTCGAGGCGCGCACCGCGGGCCTCCCTGTCCTCGCGTACGCCGCCACGGGGATCCGGTCGTTCGTGCGCGACGGTCGCGAGGGCCTGCTCGCCCGCGACGACGACGCGATGGTCGCCAACCTCGCGCGGATCGCGAGCGACGACGAGCTCCGCGAGCGCATCGCTGCGCACAACCGCGACACCGAGCCCGCCCAGGCCTGGCGCAACGTCCTGCGCACCGTCGAGGAGACCTACGCGAGGGCGGCAGCGCTCGCTTCGGAGGTCTGAGCGTGCGCTCCAGGTACCGCTGAGACCTCCGAAGCGGGCGTGCTGGGCTCGACTAGGCTCTGCGCATGACCTCGAAGGCCGATGCGTACGCCGAGGCGCTGCGTTCGCTCGAGGGCCTCGAGATCGTCAAAGGCCACGGCACCGGCAACGACTTCGTGCTCGTGCCCGACCCCGAGGCACGCATCGACCTCGACGAGACGGCCGTGCAGGCACTCACCGACCGGCGCTTCGGCGTCGGCGGCGACGGCGTGCTGCGGGTCGTGCCCACCGCCGAGTGCGACGAGGTCGCCGACCAGGCCGGTCGCGCCGAGTGGTTCATGGACTACCGCAACGCCGACGGCACCACGGCCGAGATGTGCGGCAACGGTGCGCGCGTCTTCGTGCGCTACCTCGTCGAGAGCGGCCTGGAGAGCCGCCACGAGTTCGCCATCGCGACGCGCGGAGGCGTCTGCCCCGTGCGCGTCGAGGACGACGGAGACATCACCATCGACATGGGCGTCGCCACGACCCCGCTGCTGCGCGCGATGCCGGTCGTGTCCGTCGGTCACGACCAGTGGAACGGCAGCGGCGTGCTCGTGCCCAACCCGCACTGCATCGTGTTCGTCGACGACGAGACGCTCGACGCGCTCGACCTGACGCACGCGCCCACCGTCGTACCGCCCGCGATGTTCCCCGACGGCGTCAACGTCGAGTTCGTCGTGCCCGTCGGGCACCCCGGCGACCGGCACGTGCGCATGCGCGTCTTCGAGCGCGGGGTCGGCGAGACGATGTCGTGCGGCACCGGGGCCGTCGCCGTGATGGTGGCGGCTGCGGCGCGCGATGCGGCGCCCGTGGAGACGGCGTACGACGTCGACGTCCCGGGCGGGCGCGTGCGCGTCACCCGGCGCGCCGACGGCCACCTCGAGCTCCGCGGCCCCGCGGTGCTCGTCGCGCGCGGGAGGATCACCGCATGACCGACGACGTCATCGACGAGGGCCCTGCCTACGCGCGCGCAGTCGCGCCGCTCATCGGCTCGCTCGGCGGCGGCTTCATGATCTCCCGCCAGGCCAAGGCGTTCGCCAACGACAACGGGCTGCGCGGTCGCGAGGCCTACGTCCTCGGTCGCGGCGCGGTGCTCGGCGACGTCGACGCCGACGTCGTGATCTCGGCGTTCGGGTTCTGGCCCGCCGACGTGATCCGCCCGGCGTGGGACGGCGGCCGCGCGACGATGCCCGTCCACGAGGCGCTGCCGAAGTACGCCGAGGTCTCGCGCGACTGGGGCCGGTTCCGCTTCGAGGGGTACGCCGACGCCGGACGCCTCGCCGAGCTGCTCCGCGTCGTCGCCGACGGCGCCGACGTCAACGCGATCGCGCTCTTCGCCGGCTGGCGCGCGGTCGAGCTTCCGTCCGACGACGAGGGCCGTCTCGCGCAGCTGCTGCACGTGATGCGCGAGCACCGCGGCGGCCTGCACCTCGTCGCGGTCGTCGCGAGCGGCCTCACTCCGCACCAGGCCGTGCTCACCGGGCCCGGCGGCCCCGACAACGCGCGCTTCTTCGGCTACGAGGAGCCGTTCGAGGAGGTCTCGCACCTCATCGAGGTGCGCGCCGCGACCGAGGACCTCACCGACCGCCTCGTCGCCCCGGCGTACGACGTCCTCGGTCACGACGAGCGCGCCGACCTGCTGGCGCTGCTGCAGACCGCGGCAGCGCACGCCTTCGCGAAGGCCTGACGTGACCGACGTCGCGACGGCGTCGGGCGCGGGCATCCGTGCGAAGCGCACCCGCATCGCGGGCATCGACGTCGCGCGCGGCATCGCCCTCATCGGCATGGCCGCGACCCACATGCTGCCGACGTCGACCGGCGGGCAGCTCACGGCGGTGGGCTGGCTCTTCGCGGGCAAGGCGTCGGCGCTCTTCGCGGTGCTGGCCGGGGTGAGCCTCGCGATCGTGTCGGGCGGCACGACGCCGTTCGTCGGTGCGGACCGACGTCGGGCTCGGATCACGATCGCGGTGCGCGCCGCGCTCATCGGCGTCCTCGGGCTCGTCCTCGCGGCGGCCGAGACGCCGGTGGCCGTGATCCTCGCCTACTACGCCGTCTTCTTCCTCCTCACGCTGCCGTTCCTCGGCCTGCGCGCCCGTACCCTCGCGCTGCTCGCCGCCGGCTGGGCGCTCGTGAGCCCGCAGCTCTCGTACGTGATCCGGGGCCATCTGCCCGACGCGCCGCGCGACCAGGTCGACATCGGGATGCTGGTCACCGACCCGCTCACCGCCCTGCACGCGCTCGTCTTCACCGGCTACTACCCGGCGTTCACGTGGCTCACCTACCTGCTCGCAGGTCTCGCCGTCGGGCGCATCGACCTGCGCGGCACGCGCGTCGCGGCGTGGCTCGCAGGTCTGGGCGCGCTGCTCGCCGCCGGCTCGTGGATCGTGTCCTCGCTGCTGCTCGACGCCACGGGCGCGACCGCCGTGATCCGCACGGAGTCGGGTCCGGTGCGGCTCGTCGGCCACGAGCTCAACCAGATCGAGTGGTACGGCACCACCAACGCCGGAGAGCCGCAGTGGCTCCTCGTCGCCGGCGCGCACTCCGGCACCACGTTCGACCTCGTGCACACCATCGGTACGGCGCTGCTCGTGCTGGGCGTGTGCCTGCTGCTCGCGCGCGGGATCGGCGTACGCATCACCCGGCCTCTCGCCGCGGTCGGCTCGATGACCCTCACGCTCTACACGCTCCACGTCCTCTCCCTCGCCGGCCCGATCGACTGGCCGGCTCCCGGCTGGTACGCCGCCCAGGTGCTCATCGCCCTCGTCGCGGCACCCCTGTGGCTCATGCGCTTCCGCCGCGGCCCCCTCGAGGAGCTCGTCCACGACATCTCCACCACCGCCGGGCTGCAGATGGTTCCGAGGTCCCTGCCGCCACCCGGGTGACGACGCGGCGCAGAGCGCACCGCCCATCGCGATCATGAACGCGTGGACGAGTTCAACTGGGACACCTGCTGGTGCTGCGGCAGCCAGCCGGAGGTGGTGATGGCCGGCTTCGGTCTGCCGTCGAGCCCGGAGATCGTCACGACGTTCTTCTGCCGGTCGTGCGCGAACACGAGCCTCCGGGACGACCTGGTGCGCGGCTACCACAGCAAGGTCAGGGAACGGATCCAGGTCTACGAGCTGGACGGCCGCCCCTTCGACCACCACGACCTGCCGACGAGGCTCTGGGAGCCGGACGACGAGGCCTACCGGGACTACCTCTCGACGCGGCCTGCGCCGGTCCTGCCGCTGCGCTACGGGACGCAGGTCTCGCACACTCCCGCCGACTGGTACTTCGCCGGCGTGCTGGCGCTGATCGTGGTCGTGCTCTACGGCTGGATCATCCGGGTGCTGGCTCCCTGAGCGGCAATCCGGTTGGCCCGGTTCGGCAGGGGCGTGCGACCCTGGATGCACCATGACGTATCAGCACGACGACCTCGAGACCGTCGACTACCTCGACGACGAGGACCCCACCACCGGAGCGCTCGATCTCGCCGATCGCGCGGCGCTGCGCCGTGTCGCGGGCCTGTCGACCGAGCTCACCGACGTCACCGAGGTCGAGTACCGGCAGATCCGCCTCGAGCGCGTGGTCCTCGTCGGCGTGTGGACCGAGGGCACGCTGCACGACGCCGAGCGCAGCCTCGAGGAGCTCGCGCGTCTCGCGGAGACCGCGGGCTCCGTCGTCGTCGACGCGCTGATCCAGCGGCGTGACCGGCCCGACCCCGCGACGTACATCGGCTCGGGCAAGGCTCAGGAGCTGCGCGCGGTCGTCATCGAGAGCGGCGCCGACACGGTGATCGCCGACGGCGAGCTCGCGCCCGGCCAGCTGCGCCAGCTCGAGGACGTCGTGAAGGTCAAGGTCGTCGACCGCACCTGGCTGATCCTCGACATCTTCGCCCAGCACGCGCGCAGCCGTGAGGGCAAGGCGCAGGTCTCGCTGGCGCAGATGCAGTACCTCCTCCCGCGCCTGCGCGGCTGGGGCGAGTCGCTGTCGCGCCAGGGCGGTGGCGCCGGCGGTTCGGCCGGCGGCGTGGGCACGCGCGGTCCGGGTGAGACGAAGATCGAGACCGACCGTCGGCGCATCAACAAGATGGTCGCGAAGCTGCGTCGCGAGATCCGCGAGATGAAGACGGCGCGCGACACCCAGCGCGCGGACCGCAAGCGGCACGGCGTACCGAGCGTCGCCATCGCGGGCTACACCAACGCGGGCAAGTCGTCTCTCCTGAACCGCGTCACGGGTGCGGGCGTGCTCGTCGAGGACGCGCTGTTCGCCACCCTCGACCCCACGGTGCGCAAGGCGCGCACTCCGAACGGCCGCGACATCACGGTCGCCGACACCGTCGGCTTCGTGCGCCACCTGCCGCACCAGCTCGTCGAGGCGTTCCGCTCGACGCTGGAGGAGGTCGCCGACGCCGACCTGATCCTGCACGTCGTCGACGGCAGCGACGAGGCGCCCGAGGAGCAGCTCACCGCCGTGCGCGAGGTGCTCGCCGAGATCGGCGCGCAGGACGTGCCCGAGATCGTGGTCATCAACAAGGCCGACATGGCCGATCCGGTGGTACTCGCGCGCGTGCAGCGCCGCGAGCCGCACTCGGTCGTCGTGAGCGCGCGCTCCGGCGCCGGCATCGACGAGCTGCTGCGCATGATCGACGACGACCTGCCGCACGCCGCCGTCGCGATCGACCTCGTCGTGCCCTACTCGCGGGGCGACCTGGTCGCACGAGCGCACCGCGAGGGCGAGCTCGACTCGGTGGAGCACATCGACGAGGGCACCCGGCTCGTCGGTCGCGTCAACGAAGGCCTCGCCGCCGAGCTCGAGGCCGCGAGCGCCTAGCCCGCTCTGGAGGTGTCAGCGGTAGCCATAGGTACCGCTGACACCTCCGAAGCGGGTGCGACGTGGCAGGCTCGAGGCGTGCGGCTGGCCACCTGGAACGTCCTCGCGCAGGCCTACGTGCTCCCGTCGCGGTACGCCGGTGCCGATCCCGACGTCCTCGTCGCCGACGTCCGCGGGCCGCTCGTGCGCCGGCGCATCCTCGAGCTGCTCGCGACCCACGACGTCGTCGGTCTGCAGGAGGCCGAGCCCGACATCGTGGCGTGGCTCACCGAGCTTCCCGGCGCCGACGTCGTCGCGACCATGCGCGGCAACGGCAAGGACGGTGTCGCCCTCGTGTCGCAGACCCGCCGTCTCGACGACGCCGACACCGCGCTGACCGCCGATCGCAAGCGGGCGTGGGCCGGCGCGACGGTCGACGGCGTCGACGTCGTCACGCTGCACCTCGATCCCGACTGGCCGCAGCGCAAGCTCCACGGCGCCGACCAGGCGCACGAGCTCGTCGCGTGGATCGACGCGCGGCCACCGCGGCCCGTCGTCGTGATGGGAGACCTCAACGCCCGCTGGCACTCCGCAACCGGGAGCGTGCTGCGCGACGCCGGCTTCGTCCACGCGCCGGTCACCGCGACCGCCGCGACCAACGGGAAGGTCCGCACCCTCGACGTGATCGCGTCGCGCGGCATCGGGATCACCGCCGACCCGACGTCGCTCCCCGAGGACGGCAACGCCCTGTGGCTCCCGTCGTACGCCGAACCCAGCGACCACGTCCCCATCACCGCGACCACCGGCTGAGCCCCACGGGGTAGGTCTCCAAACATGATCATGTTTGGGGACCTACGTCGTGAACTGGCGCGCGTCGTGGGGACGTGAAGTCGCGCGCGCCGGCGTGACGTGATCGTGGGCTGTGCGCGCCGATGCGCGGGGGCGTCAGGAGGTGGGGTCGCCGGGGCGCTGCTGGGGGAGGCGGGCGCGCTTGCGGGTGAGGAGCTGCGCGTCGGCGCGGGCGATCGCATCGTCGACCGACTCCTCGAGACCGAGCTGCGTGCTGCCCGTGGTCCACGCGTGCGCCCAGCCCTCGGGACGTGTCGTCTCGAACGCCGTGAGCGCGCGCTCCGCGAGGTCCTGCGCCGCGGTGGTCGACGTACCGACGAGGATCACGACGATCTCGTCGCCGCCCCAGCGGACGACGAGGTCGCTGTCGCGCGCGGTGGTCGTCCAGGCGTCGGCGGCGGCGCGCAGCAGGGCGTCGCCGGCGAGGTGGCCGTGGGCGTCGTTGTAGCCCTTGAACCGGTCGAGGTCGACGACGCACACCGTCACGTCGGCGTGCGCGCGACGAGCGCCGGCGACCACCGGCGGCGCGAGCAGCGAGAGGCCGTGGCGGTTGAGCAGCCCGGTGAGCCCGTCGTGCAGAGCCTGGTCGCGCAGCTGCGTGATGAGACGCGAGAAGGCGTACGACGCGCCGACGATGATCACGCAGTAGACGACGCCGAGGAAGTGCGTCGACAGGATCGGGTTCACGACGGTGGCCGCGAGGAAGAGCGCGGCGCAGATCGTCATGTCCACGAGGACGGCGCGCGTCGGTCGGTAGTACGCCGCGAGCCCGCCCAGGGCCAGCAGGCCGATGCCGATGGTGAGCTGCCCCTCGCCGTGCGGCACGGCGGCGACCGCGCCGGCGGCGATGAGCCCCGCCATGACCATGCAGACGTCGAGCCACCACCACGACTGCAGCCGCGGCGCCACCAGCCCGGTGAACGCGGCCATCGCGACCAGCCCGAAGAAGATCGGGACCTCGACGGGCCGGGCCATCTCCATCGAGCCGGGGAACAGGAAGAAGAACGCGGTCAGCGCGGCGGAGGCCAGCATCATCCCGGCGAGAACCTCGAAGGGCGCGCGAGGTCCCGAGAGGGTGCATCTGCTCGCGGCGGTCCGCGACGCCGGGACCGTCGCGACGTCCCCGCGCGTCACCCTTCCACGGTGGCACGATCGTTCCAGGGAAGCCTGCCAGGCCCGTGTGAGTAACACGGGAGGCTCATCGTTCCGTCTTCAGGAACGACGGCTTCTAGACCGCCGGTCAAGGCGGTCCGGTGCCTCCGCGCTGGGAGGACCCACGCGTCTGCCAGGCTGCCGAGCCCTCCGGCACGCCGCGAACGTGGCGCAGCCGCAGTCACCGCGAGCGTGAGGCGCGGGATCGCGACGCCGGAGAAGGCACGGGAGGGAGTGTCCGAGATCTGGCACGTGCGGAGAACGGACGTGTCGTCGCACGGCCGGGAAGCGTGCCGGAGGACCGACGTCAGAGTGCGGCGGGGTCGTCCTCGGTCGGGGCGTCGGAGCGGACCGCCTTGTCGCGGAACATGCCGGTGTCGGCGCGGCGCAGGGCGAGGTAGAGGTCCTCGTGCGGCACCCAGATCGTGGTGCCGACGCTGAACGGCGCCGAGGTCTTCGCGCGTACGCGTGCGAGCAGGTCGTCGACGTCCTCGGTGGTCGCGCCCGGCAGCACGAACGCGAACTCGTCGCCGCCGAAGCGGGCGAGCAGGTCGCTCGTGCGGATCTCGTCCTCCCACGCCTCGGCGATCTCGACCAGACGCGCGTCGCCGGCGACGTGGCCGCGGGAGTCGTTGAACTGCTTGAACTTGTCGAGGTCGATGATCCCGACGGTGACGGGCGTCTCCGACCGCGACGCCTGTGCGGCGACGAGGTCGCTCATCACCTCGAGCCCGCGCCGGTTGAGCACCCCGGTGAGCGGGTCGTGCAGCGCCATCGCGCGCAGCCGTCCGGCCAGCACGTGCACCATGAGCGTGACGACGAGGACGGTCACGACCACCGCGACGAAGAACATCGGCGAGGGCAGCAGCGGGTCCAGCGCGAGCGCCCCGCCATACAGGCCGAGCATGAGCGCGAGGTGCCAGATCAGCCGCTCGGTCGGCCGGAAGATGCCGGCGAAGACGCCGAAGAGCACGAGCCCGAGGCCGATGAGCAGCTGGCCGACGGCGTCGGGGACGACGAGGACGCCGAGCGCGGCGACGACGTACCCGAAGACCAGGGCGACGTCGAGCGGCCAGCCGTGCGCCGCCCGCGGACCCCACACGCGCAGGGCGATCGCCGCGAGGACCATCGCGACCGAGAGCACGATGTCGAGCGTGCGCACCCGGTCGGTCACGGCCGTGACGAACGCGAACGACCCGGCGAGCACGCCGAGCAGAGCGAGGATGGCGGCCAGGATCGTGTACGGCGTGCGCTCGCCGAACGCCGTCTGGGCATGGTCGTGCCGCCCCCGGCCGCGCTCGTGCGCCGTGGGCACCTGGGTGATCGACCGGGCCACGCTCCCAGGGTAGGAAACCCTCGCCACCCGACGCCCCTTGATCTTGCTCCGCCCCCCCCGTCGCGCTCGGCAGAACCCGGCTGAAGGTTGCCCCAGGCTGCCCAAGAGGCAGCCGAGGCTCCCCAGCGCGTCCCCAGGGCCGTCCGCCGTCCCCAGCCGATGGGGCTCGGACCGACCGTGGCGCGGCGGCACGTGCTAGGGGCGCGCCGGGCTGGGGTCGGCGTCCCCGCACCGGCCCCGGGGCTGGTTGGATCGACCGGTGAGCACCGACGCCGAGCCCGACGAGGTCGTCGACCCGTCGGAGGTGGCGGCGGCCCTCGCCGCGGCGGTCGAGTCGCTCGGCGGCGAGCACCGCCCGGGCCAGGTCCAGATGGCCGAGGCCGTGGCCGCGACCCTCGCCGGCGCCGGGCACCTCCTCGTGCAGGCCGGCACCGGCACCGGAAAGTCGCTCGCCTACCTCGTGCCCGCGGTCCTGCACGCGACCAGCCCCGAGAAGCGGGTCATCGTCGCCACCGCGACCCTCGCGCTGCAGCACCAGCTCGTCAGCCGCGACCTGCCGCGCCTGGTCGACGCGATGGAGCCGGTGCTGGGGCGGCGTCCGACGTACGCCGTCCTCAAGGGACGCCACAACTACGTCTGCCTCGAGCGGCTCAACCGCGAGGCCGGCGGCCCGGAGGACTCCGACGAGGACGCCCTGTTCGCCGCGCCCACGACCGCGCTCGGCAAGCAGGCCAAGGCGCTGCGCGCGTGGGTCGACGAGACCGAGACCGGCGACCGAGACGACCTGCCCGAGCCCGTCGACGGCCGCGTCTGGCGCGGGGTGTCGGTGTCGGGTCGCGAGTGCGTGGGTGCGGCCAAGTGCATGTACGGCGAGGACTGCTTCGCCGAGGCCGCGCGGCGCAAGGCCAACGAGTCGCAGGTCGTCATCACCAACCACGCGATGCTCGCGATCCACGCGCTCGACAGCGTGCCGCTGCTGCCCGACCACGACGCCGTGGTCGTCGACGAGGGCCACGAGCTCGTCGACCGCGCGACCACCGCGGTCACCGACGAGATCTCGGGCAACGCCGTGCACCGCGCCGCGCAGCGCACGAAGCGGCTCGTCGACGCCGACCTCGCGGACCGGCTCGAGACCGCCGCCGAGGCGCTCGAGATCGAGCTCGCCGCGCGCGCCGAGGGGCTGTTCGGCCCGGTGCGCGTCGAGAAGGTCGAGGGCTCGCTGCTCCTCGCGCTCGCGTCGGTGCGCGACTCCGCGCACGCCGCGATCACCGCACTCGCGAAGGACGCCTCGAGCAAGGACTCCGACCCCGAGTCGCTCGCTGCCCTCACCCGCGCGCGAGGTCTGCTCGGCGAGGTGCACGACGTCGCGGGCAAGCTGCTCGAGCTCTCCGACGAGGCCGTCGCGTGGCTCGACCCCGGCGACCGGCGTACGCCGACCCTGCGCATCGCACCCCTCACCGTCGCAGGACTGCTGCGCACGCAGCTGTTCGACGTCTCGCGCGTCGTCATCACGTCGGCCACGCTGCAGCTCGGCGGCTCGTTCGCACCGCTCGCGCTCTCGTTCGGCCTCCCGACCGACGGCACGTCCTCGCCGAGCGCGGCGTGGACCGGTCTCGACGTCGGGTCGCCGTTCGACCATGCGCGCCAAGGGATCCTGTACGTCGCCACCTCGGTGCCGCCGCCAGGACGCGAGGGCACCGACGTGAAGGCGCTCGACGAGCTCGGCGACCTCATCGCCGCAGCCGGCGGCCGCACGCTCGCGCTCTTCTCGTCGTGGCGCGGCGTCGAGCGCGCCGCGGACCACCTGGCCGAGACGCTGCCCGACAAGCTGCTCGACCGCGGCATCGTGCCGCCCGACGTGCAGGTGCTCGTGCAGAAGAAGGGCGACTCCGTCGCCGACCTGGTCTCGCGCTTCGCCGCCGACCCGCGCTCGGTGCTGCTCGGCACGCTGTCGCTCTGGCAGGGGGTCGACGTACCGGGGGAGTCGTGTCACCTCGTCGTCATCGACCGCATCCCGTTCCCGCGCCCCGACGACCCGCTCATCGCCGCGCGGTCCAAGCACGCGGAGGACGAGGGCGGCAACGGCTTCACCCAGGTGTCGGTGCCGCGCGCGGCGCTGCTGCTCGCGCAGGGCGTCGGCCGCCTGATCCGCAGCTCGACCGACCGCGGGGTGGTCGCGGTGCTCGACCCGCGTCTCGCGACCGCGCGCTACGGCGACTTCCTGCGCCGGTCGCTCCCGCCGTTCTGGTTCACGACCGACGGCGCCCTCGTGCGCCAGTCGCTCACGAGGCTCGACGAGCTCGCCACGGAAGCCGCGCCGAAGCCTAAGAAGAAGCCCACCAAGAAGGGCTGAATCCCGCATGAGGCTGCCTGTGAGGCAGCCCGGGCTCCCCACGGTGTCCACCGACGAAGGGCCTGCTCGGATCCGGGATGAGGCGCTCGAACCGCTCCTCGATCCAGGCGTCGCCCGGTGGTGGGAGGACGCGCCGTACGGCGTACCCCGGAGACGGACTCGCGCCCGCGAGGCGCGCGGATTGCGCGTCGGCCTCGCGGGCGCGGTCGGAGGAGACGACTGGCGCACCCACCCCCCGTGGTCGCGCCGGCCAGTCCGTCGTCCGGAGACATCCCCTCCGCCACCGGGCGACAGTGCGCAGCGTGCTCCGTCGCAGGTCACCACGGCAAGACCTTTCCTCTGTCACCTGCTGGACAGAGATCTGCGTGATCTTGGTCAGTTGCGAGCTTCCCGGCCCCGGTAGCTCGCAACTGACCAAGATCACGCCCGCAACGAGACGGTCTCGGGGGCTTGTGCGGTGCTTTACATCTGCCTATGGTTTGTCAACTTCGTACGAGTCGTGGGGGACCTCGATGACCTGGACGGACCGCAAGCGCTACCTGTGGCTGGTGGCGGTGCTCATGCCGCTGATCCCGTTCGCGGCGATCGCGCTGCACGCCGCGACCGACCAGGGCGTGTGGCTCTGGCTCGGCCCGATCGTGATCCTCGGCGTCGTCCCGCTGCTCGACCTGGTCGCCGGCCTCGACCCGTCGAACCCGCCCGACGATGTGATCAAGGAGCTCGAGGCCGACCGCTACTACCGCTGGATCACCTGGGCGTTCCTGCCGCTGCAGTACGCCGGGTTCCTGCTCGCGATGGCCGTGATCGCGCGCGGCGACCTCACGACGGGGGAGAAGGTCGGCCTCGCGATCACCGTCGGCTTCATCGCCGGCCTCGGCATCAACACCGCGCACGAGCTCGGCCACAAGCGCGAGAGCGTCGAGCGGTGGCTGTCGAAGATCGCGCTGGCGCAGTCGGCGTACGGGCACTTCTACATCGAGCACAACCGCGGCCACCACGTGCGCGTCGCGACGCCCGACGACCCGGCGTCGTCCCGTGTGGGAGAGAGCTTCTACGCGTTCTGGCCGCGCACGGTCCTCGGCTCGCTGCGCAGCGCGTGGAGCCTCGAGGTACGCCGCTACGCACGCCGCAACCAGAACCCGTGGCGCATCGGCAACGACGTCCTCAACGCCTGGCTCATGACCGTCGTGCTGTTCGGCGTCGTGGTCGTGTGGCTCGGCGCCGCGATCGTGCCCTACCTCGTGATCCAGGCGGTCATGGGCTTCACGCTGCTCGAGGCCGTGAACTACCTCGAGCACTACGGCCTGCTCCGCTCGCGCGTCGGCACCGGCGAGCACGAGCGCTGGGAACGCGTCGAGCCGCGCCACTCGTGGAACTCCAACAACGTCCCGACCAACGTGCTGCTCTACCACCTGCAGCGCCACAGCGACCATCACGCCAACCCGACCCGTCGCTACCAGGCGCTGCGCGACTTCGCCGACGCGCCCGCGCTGCCCACCGGGTACGCCGGCATGATCCTGCTCGCGCTCGTGCCTCCCGCGTGGCGCCGCGTGATGGACCCGCGCGTGCTCGCGCACTACGACGGCGACATGAGCCGCGCGAACATCGTGCCGCGCAAGCGATCTCGCGTGCTCGCCCGGTACCCGTCCGGAGCGATGTCGGAGTCGGCGGCGCTCGTCGGTGCGGGCGGTCCGTCGGTCGTGGAGGCCGACGTACTGGCGTGTCCCGGGTGCGGCCACGTGTACGACGTCGCGCTCGGCGACCCGCGCGAGGGCTTCCCCGCGGGGACGCCGTGGTCGGCAGTTCCCGACACGTGGTGCTGCCCCGACTGCGGCGTGCGCGAGAAGGTCGACTTCGTCCCCGTCTCCGGCTGACGTCGGAGGATCGATGCGGCCTGCAGCGACCGACGCACCCCGGGCACACGCACCGGAGGGTGGCACGATCGACGTCATGAGCGGCTTCGGAGAACCCGTGCGCGACACGGTGCTGCGCGCGGCGATCGTCGACGCGGCACGGCGTACGACGTCGTCCGACGGCTGGTCGGCGGTGACGATGTCGCGCCTCGCGGCCGACGTCGGGGTGAGCCGGCAGACCGTCTACAACGAGGTCGGCTCCAAGCCCGAGCTGGCGCAGGCGCTCGTGCTCGACGAGCTCGGACGCTTCATGGCGCTCGTTGAGCAGGGCTTCGACGCGCACCCGCGCGACGTACGCGCGGCAGTCGAGGCCGCCGTGCGCGGCGTGCTCGACTTCGCCGACGACAACGCGCTCATCGCCGCGATCGTCGCGGGCACGCACGGCGCCGACACCGACCTGCTGCCGCTGCTCACGACCTCGTCGCTCCCGCTGCTCGACGTCGCCCGAGCCGTG
>JAXLSG010000021.1:0-31758 GCA_046330715.1 Candidatus Nanopelagicales bacterium | reverse complement strand
GTTCCTCGACGGCACCGCCTCGCAGCGCTACACCGCCTACCGCTACGGCCCCATCCTCACCAAGGCCGTGCACCGCACCGTCACGGTGACGAAGGTCGTCAACACCTCGGTCATGACGCGCACGGAGTGGAACGTGCTCCAGAGCGGCGACTCGCTGTCGTGGGTCCAGCACGTCGTCGGCTCGCGCGGCACGATGTTCTACGACGACGGCGGGTCGTTCCTGGGCACGGCGTACCGCTGGAAGAACTCCAGCGGCTCCTACACCTGCATCTGGTTCGACGGATCAGGCCACGCCACCGACTTCTACTGGTACGGCTGACCACCCCGGACACGACGAAGCCCCCGCCGGTGGCGGGGGCTCTCGTTGTGGCGCGCCCGAGAGGACTCGAACCTCTAACCTTCTGATCCGTAGTCAGATGCTCTATCCGTTGAGCTACGGGCGCGTGCCTGAAGGCTCGGAGAGTCTAGCCCGAGCCCCCGAGGTTCCGGAAATCGCCCCTCACCCGACCCGCTGCCCCGCGACCGGTGCCGGCCTGTCGCGCAGGGTCGCGGCCACAGCGGCCAGCACGGCGAACCCGGCGAGCACGAGCAGGCTGGTACGGGCTCCGTCGAGGAGCACCGAGGGCGGCACCTGGTGGGTGCCGACCGGGTGGCCGAGCGCCGCGGCGATGGCGGCGGTGAGCACGGCCGACATCACCGCGATCCCGGTCGCCGTCCCGAATGCGCGGAGCAGGTTGAGCAGTCCGCCCGCCTGACCGGCCCGTTCGGGCGGGGCGGCCTTGAGCGTCGCGGTGTTGTTGGGCGCGATGAAGCAGCCGAGGCCGGCGCCGTACGCCGCGAGGGCGAGCAGCACGACCGGCATGGTCGAGGGGTCGCCGGTGAGGGCGAGGCGCAGCGGCCAGATCGCGACGAAGCACAGCGCCATTCCGGTGACCATCACCGCGCGCGGACGCCGCTCCGCCCAGCCGCCGGCGAACGGCGCGAGCACGCCGAGCGCGAGCGGGATGACGACGAGGTGGAGACCGGCCGACAGCGGGCTGTCGCCGTAGCCGCGCACGAGCACGAACGACATCACGAAGAAGATCCCGTAGAGCATCGCGTACGACAGCAGCACCGCGACGATGCCGCCCGAGAACGCGCGCGAGCGGAACAGCTCGAGGTTGAGCAACGGAGCCGGCGTACGCCGTTCCCGCACGACGAACGCGACGCCGAGCACCACCACGGCGAGGACCAGCGCCGCGATCACCGGCGGCCCCCACGTCTGCAGCTCGGTGATCGCGAGGAGGAACGCGGCCAGGCACGGCACGAGGAGGACTGCCCCGAGGACGTCGAACTCGGCCCGGCGTCGCGGTGCCTCGTCGGGCGGGACGAGCTTCATGCCGAGCACCGTCGCGACCGCGGCGACCGGCACGGTGACCCAGAAGATCCAGGGCCACGTGAGGGATCCGAGGATGAGGCCGCCGATGACCGGACCGACGCAGATACCGATCGCCTGCGCGGTCGAGAAGACACCCATCGCGCGGCCGCGCAGCGCGGCGCCGGCCGCGGTCACGAGGATCACGACGCTGTTCGCGCCGAGCATCGCGCCGCTCGCGCCCTGCAGCGCGCGGAAGCCGATGAGCCAGCCGAGGCTGGTCGCGAGGCCGCACGCCGCGGAGAACAGGCCGAAGAGGGCGAAGCCCGAGACGTAGAGCTTCTTGCGCCCGCCCATCTCCGCGAGGCGCGCGAACACCGGCAGCGCCGAGGCGAAGGCGAGGCTGTAGGCGATGGCGACCCAGCTCACCGCGTCGAGCCGCGCGTCGAACGCCTTCTCGAGGGCGGGCAGCGCGAGCTGCACGATGCTCGCGTCGACCTGCCCGACGAACGCACCGAGGCAGACGGTGAGGATCACCGGCCACGGCGAGCGCGCACGCAGCGATGACGTGCTGAGGACCTCGCTGCTCACGTCACCGTCCCGATCGACCCGCGGCCCCCGGGGCAGATCCTCGCAGCACGCTGCGCACCTGAGCTCGCAGCGTCGCGCGACGCGGCGGCGTAGCGGGCTAGCCTCCGCGTGACCGAGGGGGACCGTGACCGACCAGCCAGTCGACGAGCACGTCGAGCCGACCGACGCGCAGGGCGACGAGGGCGAGCGCCGACGGCTCCGGAGGGACGTCGTGCTCGCGATCGTCCTCACGGTGCTGTGCGTGCTCGTGCTCGCGGTCTACGCGATCTACCTCGACTCGTTCGCGGGCGAGTTCTACCTCGCCGTCCGGGGCGCCGGGGTGCTCCTCGCGTTCGCGGTCCTCCTCACCGTCGGCACGGTCGCAACGCTCGTGCTCGCGATCCGCTCCCGGCGTGGCGGCAGGTTCCTCGGCTCGTCAGGCAGCCCGGCGTGGTGGGCGACGGCGCTGCGGCTGCTGTGGGCGCTGGCGCTCGCGGCGTCGGCGCTCGGTGTCGTGTCGGTGGGCCGCACGCTCGGCCTCGGCGCCATGGGTGCCGTGCCGACGCCGGCCATCGCTGTGCTGGTCCTGCCCTTCGTCGGGTACGCCGTGCTGCTCGTGGCCTGGGCCGTGGTCGCCGTCGTGCGCGCGGTGCGCCGGGTGCCGTCCCGCCTGCCGCGAGGCGCGGTCGCGGTCGGCGTACCGGTGGTGCTGGTCTTCGCGTCGTTCCTCGGGCTGCGTGCGACGGCCTCGGCGGAGTGGACGGACGGCGTCGCCCACCAGCCGCTGTTCACGCCCGGCGACCAGCCGGGCAGGGCGTACCGCATCCCGGCGATGGTCGTCGCCGGCTCCACGGTGCTCGCCTTCTCGGAGTCGCGGCAGGAGGCGATGAGCGACGAGCTCGACATCGACCTCGTGCAGCGCCGCAGCACCGACGGCGGGCGCACGTGGTCGCCGATCACCGTCGTCGCGCAGGACGGCGCGCACACGGTGCACTCCCCCACCCCCGTCTACGACCCGACCACGCGGACGGTGTGGCTGCCGTACTGCGAGGACTACGAGCACCTCTGGATGCTCAGCTCGACCGATGCGGGGACGACGTGGTCGGCGCCGCGCGACCTCGGCACCGAGCTCGGGATCGAGCCGGGCACCTGGTGCCACAACGGTCCGGGCAACGGCATCGTCCTCACCAGCGGCCGGCTGCTCGTCCCGACGACGCAGGGGCAGCCGCGGTCGCTCTACAGCGACGACCACGGGCGCACCTGGAAGCTCGGGTCTCCCATGGGAGAGGGCGAGGAGCCGCAGGTCTTCCAGAAGGTCGACGGCAGCGTGTGCGCCAACATCCGCAGCCCGCGCGGGACGCCGCGCACCGTCACCTGCTCCGACGACGGCGGTGAGACGTGGGCTCCGGAAGGGCCCGACCCGCACCTGACGAGCGCGGGCACCCAGGCGTCGGTGATGCGCTGGTCGGGGATCGGCGACGACGAGCGCTCGCGCCTGCTCTTCAGCAGTCCCGGACAGCCCTACCGGGCCGACATGACCATGCGGCTCTCGTACGACGACGGCGGCAGCTGGCCCGTCTCGCGCCTCGTCCGTGGCGGCGCGGCGGGGTACTCGCAGCTCGCGGTGCTCCCGGACGGCACGATCCTGCTGGCCTTCGAGACCGGGGTGGACGACCTGCGCGAGGGCATCGAGCTCGCACGCGTGGACCTGGCCTGGCTCACCCAGGGGGCCGACACCGGACGGTGACGACCCCCCCCACGCACAGGGCGTGCGGGTGTCGCCTCGAGGCGGTGGTCGGCCGCGACGTGAGATGTCGTGGAGGGTGGCGGGCTCTCGACCGGCTTCCGGCCCTCGGGCACGAGACGGGACTCGAGGCGGCGGGATCCGTCGCGGGCGCGGTGGGCGGCGGCCGGGCGTCCGGCGGGGGCGCCTTCGGCACCGGGCGCGGAGGCGGACCGCGGGCGACCGGTCGGCGCTCCTCCCTGCATGTGCGCGCCTCCGTCAGACGCGACGAGCGGGCATCCCTTCGGGATGCCCGCTCGTGGTGGCTGGCGGAGGCGGCGGGATTTGAACCCGCGAGGGGCTTTGAGACCCCAACCCGCTTAGCAGGCGGGCGCCATCGACCGGACTAGGCGACGCCTCCAGCGCCGGGCCAGGCACGCACGCGCACCCGCTTCCGGCCCGAGAAGGGTACCCGACCTGCGACGACGATCCGAACCGCGCCCGCCTCGGCGTACACCGCACGGTCCACACCCCGTCGATGAGTGATGAGGGACGCTAGAAGGTGCCGTGAACACCCGTCGACGGGGAGCTGGGGACGAGGCGGGCGATAGCGTCAGCGGGTGAGCAGCGATCGGCCGCCGGTGGACCGGCTCGTCTTCTTCACCGATGCCATCGTGGCGATCGCCGCGACCCTGCTCGTCCTGCCGCTCGTCGACGAGGCCGCCACCTTCTTCCGGCAGGACCCGCCGCCGCCGACGTCGGACTTCCTCTCCGACATCGGTCCCTCGCTCGTCGCGTTCGCGATCAGCTTCGCCGTGATCGTGCGGCTGTGGTCGGTGCACCACCGGCTCTTCGCCTCGGTCGTCGCTCTCGACCCGGCGCTCGTGGCCCTGAACATGCTGTGGGCGTTCACGATCGTGTTCCTCCCGCTGCCGACCGAGATCACCGCGATCTCCGGCAACCACGACCGCACGGCGGTGGCCCTCTACATCGGCACGATGCTCGCGAGCTGCCTGGTGATGTTCGCGATCGAGGTGCACCTGCGGCGTACGCCGGACCTCGTGACCTCCCCGCCCCCGCTCGTCCCCATCGTGGCGGTCACCCTGCTCTTCGCGGCCGCCCTCGTGCTCGGGGTGCTGGTCGTCAGCTACCTGCCGCTGCTCCTGCTCCTGTTCTCCGGACTGCTCGGTCGGCTGCTCGCGGGGCGCGAGGCAGCCAGCGCAGCGACCGACGACGGCTGAACCGACGACGCCTGCGCCTCGGCCTGCGGCAGAGTGGGCACGCCATCGACCTCGAGGAGCACCTGTGACCGAGCCCGTCCGCATCGGCCTCGTCGGCTACGGCCTCGGCGGCCGCGCCTTCCACGCGCCGCTCATCGCCAGCGCTCCCGAGCTCGAGCTCGTCGGCGTCGTGACGACGAGCGACGACCGCCGCGCGCAGCTGGCCGAGGACCAGCCCGGCGTCCCCGCGGTCGACAGCCTCCGCTCCCTCGTCGACGCAGGAGCCGAGGCCGTCGCGATCTCGTCGACGACCGGCACGCACACCGAGCTCACCGACGAGGCGCTCAGCCTCGGGCTGCACGTCGTGTGCGACAAGCCGCTCGCGGTCGACGCCGCTTCCGGACGCGCGACGGTCGCGCTCGCCGAGCGGCTCGGGCTGCTGCTCACGGCGTACCAGAACCGCCGGTGGGACTCCGACTTCCTCACCATCAAGAAGCTGCTCGCTGAGCAGGCGCTCGGCGACGTCTGGCGCTTCGAGTCGCGCTTCGAGCGCTGGGCGCCCGGCGCTCCACGCGCGTGGTGGCGCGCCGAGCTCCCGCCGGAGCAGGGCGGCGGCGTACGCCTCGACCTCGTCGCGCACCTCGCCGACCAAGCCGTGCAGCTGTTCGGGCCGGTCGAGTCGGTGTACGCCGAGGTCGCCACGCGACGCGGCGCGAGCGTCGCCGACGACGACGTGTCGGCCGTGGTGCGGCACGCGAACGGCGTGAGCTCGCACCTGCACGCGAGCACGATGAGCGGCGACACCCACCGACGGTTCCGCGTCTTCGGCACCGAGGGCGCGTACGTCGTCGGCGGCATCGACGGCCAGGAGGACGCCCTGCGCGCCGGCCGCACGCCGGCGTCGGAGGGCGACGCGTGGGGGGTGGAGCCGGAGTCGGCGTACGGCGAGATCCGCCGCGGGGCCGAGAGCACGGTCGTGCCGACCGAGCGCGGGCGCTGGGACACCTTCTACCCCGCGTTCGCCCGCGCCGTCCGCGGCCAGGGACCGCTCCCCGTCGACGCCCGCGAGGCGGTCTACGTCCTCGAGGTCCTCGACGCCATCGCTCTCTCCGCGCGAGAGAACCGCGTCATCACCCCCTGACCTGCCGGACCCCGCGTGATCTTGGTCAGATGCGACCTTCCCGGTACCAGTAGCTGACAACTGACCAAGATCACGCCGATCCCGGACGCACGAGGAGCCCGCGAGCGCGGCGGCTCACGAGCTCCTCGGCGTACGTGCGGACCGTGCAGTCCGAGCGGTGGCTCCTACTTGAAGACGGCCTCGCGGAACTCCTCGCGCTGCTCGCACGCGACCTTGATCCGCTCGAGCTGCTCGTCGGTGACGTCGTCGAGGTCGAAGACGTCGCGGATGAACTCGGGCAGGTCCGGGCGGTAGTCGTGCGCCCAGGCGCGGTACGAGCCGGGGATCTGCGCGTTCTTCATGTCGACGAGCAGCTGGTAGAACGTCGTGACCGGGCGCCAGCGCATCGAGACCGGGATGCCGCGCGGCGAGCGGCCGGGCAGCTCGAGCTCGGTCGGGCGGTCGGGGCCGAGCCAGACCGGGCGCCGGTTGATCAGCGACGGCCCGAACTTGGTGACGCCGTCGTTGTCGTGGCTGAGCAGCACGTAGTGCGCGTGCTCCTTGGCCGTGTTGCCGAGCGCGAGGAACTCCTCGTAGTCGTTGACGACGGCGATGAGGCTCTTGTCGATGTCGGCGCGGTCCGGGCCCATGATCTCGTGACGCCACTTCGACATCTCCGGCGTACCGATCCACAGCGCGCGGTCGATGCCGAGGGCCTGCGGGCCCAGGGTGCCCCAGCCCTCGAACGCGGCCTGGCTGGTGTGCGCGCCGAGCGACTCGCCGAACACGACCACCATCGGCCGGTCCGCCGGCGGCATGAGCCGCACGCGCTCGAGGATGCGCAGCCATAGCGCGCGGTTCTGCTCCTTGGCGCCCTTCACCTTGCCGAGCGAGAGGGGCGAGGGGCGCTTGGAGTACTGCAGCGTCACCGATGCCATGTCGCCGCGGGTCATGTACTGCGTGGCGGCGATCGCGACGTAGTTGACGTAGCCGGTGCCCGTCGGCGAGACCAGCATGATCAGCTTGCGCGACCACGCGTTCGTACGGTCCATCTCGGCCAGCGCGAGCTCGACGCGACCGAGCGCGGTGGGTGCGCTGTCGAGGCCGACGAAGATGGAGATCGGGGTCGCGACCGCCTCCTCCCCCATCACCGTCTTGATCGACAGCTCGGGGCGCTGCACGCCCTGCAGCTCGGCGGGCCGGTCGAGCAGCGGCTGCGTGCGGACGTAGGTGACGACGTGACGACGGCCCTCGCGGCCCATGGTCTCCCACGGCACGAGGCTGGTCGGCGATCCCGAGACGTACTCGTTGGTCCACAGCTCGGGTGCCGACTCGTCCATGCCCTCGTCGTACTGCGACGTGCCGGCCTCGATGCCCGCCATCGCGCGGTTCCACAGCTCGTGCGTGCCGTAGGCGACGCCGCCGAGCATCACGAGGTGGCCGAGCCGGCGCCAGAACGCCTCCGAGCCGGGCAGCACACGGCTGCCGACGCTGCCGAGCTGCCGCGCCGTCCACGCCTCGCCGATGGTGAGGCCGGCGAGGGTGACGACGACGCCGGCGCCGGCGGCGAGGCCGAGCAACGGGTTGGACTTCGCCGGGTCAGCGAAGTGCTCGGGCGGCGCCTCGCTCTGGCGGTACTTCTCCAGCGCCATCGCGACCGCGACGCCGACGGGGATCGCGAGCGGCAGGTTGGCGATGCGGCCGTCGGCCCCCACCGCGTTGTCGACGACGGTCTGCACGCCGATGGTGGCGGCGAGGACCGTGGCGCCGATGCCGGTGATCGCCGAGCGCCAGCCGGCCTGACGGATCAGGCCGCGTACGGCGGTCTCGTTCTCGCGGTGGCCGATGAAGGCCACCACGCCGAGACCGACGGGGATGACCGCCATGTCGAGCAGCAGGGTCGCCGCGCGGGCGCGCTGCTCGTCAGTCCACGACTCGGGGAACGGCAGCACGGTCGACATGGCGTTGCCGCCGGAGTCGATGATGTCCTGGGCGATGACCGTGAGCAGGAAGTGGGTGCCGGTCGCGAGACCGGTGATCATGCCCTGGTCCTGCCAGGTGCGCTCCGACAGCGAGCGGGCGAACGTGCCCGGCACCGCTGCGGCCGCTGTCACGAGGCCGACCTGCTGCCCCCGTCCCAGGATCTCGTGCCTGGTCATCGAACCCTCCTCGAACATGAGCGCCAGCCATCTGCGACCGTAGGCCATCGAAGCAGAGCGGGGCGGGCGTATGCGCAGGACGGTCAGCCGCAAGATGGGAGCGGGCGCGCTCGTCGTGGGCGTCGCCATGGGCGTGTACGTCGGCGGCACGGTCGGCGCGATCGTCGGCGTGCTCCTCGCGATGATCGGCTTCCAGGCCCTCACCCGCGGCGTCGAGGGGCGTCCCTACATCGTCACCGGGCTGCTCACGACCGCCGGCCTCGCCGTGATCGCCTGGGCGCACGGCCTCGACGCGTACGACGTCGGCCTCGGCCGCTCGACGTGGGTGCACGGCATCGCGATCGCGCTCGGGATCGTCCTCGTGGTCGGCATCGTCATCGGTGTGGCCGGGAGCATCCCGCGCCTGCAGCACCTCTTCGCCGACGAGCGCATCACCGAGGTCAGCGGGCTCGAGACCACGCGCAAGGCGCTGCTCGACATCCCGTTCGGCACCGTCCTCATCGAGGAGTTCGCGTTCCGCGGCGTGCTCCTCGCGCTGGGCGACGTGCTGTGGCCGCTGCCGTGGGCCGTCGTCTGGACGTCGGTGCTCTTCGGCCTCTGGCACATCAGCCCGGCGCTCGAGATGCACGACTCGCACCAGGCGACCCAGGGCTCGTCGTGGACCACGGTCGTCGGCACCGTGATCTTCACCGGCCTGTCGGGCGTCGGGTTCGCCGTGCTCCGGCTCTGGACCGGGTCGCTCTTCCCGCCCGCCGCCCTGCACTGGGCCGCGAACGGCACCGGCGTCGTCGTCGGCTGGTTCGTCCACCGCCGCCTGCGCCGCCGAAGCGAGTACGACCCGGTCGGCGAGCCCGAGGACCCCGGCCACTGACCCCCGATCGTCTGATCCGCAGTCGATGTGCCCCGCGGTGCGCTAGGGGCACCTCTCCCTCCCCCGGTGCGCACGATCCGCACCCGAGCCGAGCGACCCCGCGTGCACCGGACCTGGTGTGATTGCGCCATGGAGCTGCGAGGGACCGTCACCGCCGACCGACCGCTGCTCGTCGTCGCCCTGCGCGAGGAGGCCGCCGGCCTCGACGACCGGCTGCCCGTGCTCGTCACCGGTGCGGGGAAGGTCCGCGCCTCGATGTCCACCGCGCGCCTGCTCGCGACCGCGACCCCGTCCGCGGTGATCAACATCGGCACCGCCGGCGGCCTGCGCGACGGGATGCTCGGCATCCACGAGGTCGGCACGGTGATCCAGCACGACTTCAACGACGAAGGGGTGTTCGAGACCCTCGGCGTCCATTTCGGCGCACCGATCGAGGTGGGCGACGGTCCGACGCTCGCGACGGGCGACCGCTTCGTCGCCGGTGGTCCGCTGCGCGACGAGCTCGCGCAGCGCGCGGACCTCGTCGACATGGAGGGGTACGCCGTCGCGCTCGCGGCCCGGGAGGCCGGCGTACCGGTGCGTCTGGTCAAGCTCGTGAGCGACGACGCCGACGAGGCAGCGCTGCGCACCTGGCAGGACACGGTCGCCGATCACGCGCACACGCTGGCGGAGTGGGTGCTCGCGCACCTGTAGCGGAGGTGCCCCGACCGCTCAGGCGCTGGGATCAGGGGCGCGAAAGGTGCCCCTAGCGCACCGCGGGGCACATCGACTGCAGGTCTCGGTCAGGTGCGCAGGATGGGGCGGGTCATGCAGGTGGGGCCGCCCTCGCCCTTGTCGCTCTGCTCGCTGTCGAAGGTGTGCACCTCGACGCCGGCCTCGCGCAGCTTGTCGGCGGTGCGGACGTTGCGCTGACCCATCACCACGACGCCGGGGCGCACGGCGAGGATGTTGCAGCCGAGGGTCGCGTACTCCTCGTCGTCGACGGTCACCCACTCGATGCCGCGGCGCGCGAGCGACTGCAGCATCGCGACCGGCGCGAGCCGCTCGTACACGACGGCGAGGTCCTCGCGGACCGGCGAGATCACCGACATCAGGTGCAGGCAGTACTCCGGGCCCATGTCGTGCGGCAGGTCGAACTGCTCCACCGCGACACCGTCCGACGCGAGGATCCCGCGCATCTGGTCGATGGCCGCCTGGTTCGTGCGGTAGCCGCGGCCGATCGCGACGGTGTCCTCGTCGAGCCAGAACATGTCGCCGGCGTCGGCGGTCGCGTCGCCGACGAGCCGGCCGATCGTGGGTACGCCGGCCTGCTCGAGGCCCGCGGCGAGGTGCTCGCCCTCGCCGATGCGCGCCTTCTTCGCGGCCTGGAACACGACCGTGCCCGAGGGGATGACGAACGCGGGGTCGTAGACGAACACGGCGTCGGGCAGGCCGGGCACCGGGTCGAGCTCGACGACCTCCGAGCCGAGGTCGCGCAGCGTCTGCACGAAGCCTGCGTGCTGCGCGGCGAGCCGTTCGAGGTCGGGCGTCTGCCAGTGCGCCGCCTCGTACTCCGCGACCACCTCCGGCCCGCCGGTGAGGGGACGGCGTACGGCGACCCGCTCGAGGGTGCCGACCGAGGACCTGACTCCGTAGGCGTGCTGCGTCATGAGGCGGAGCCTGCCACGCCGTACGCCGCGACCCCACCCGGCCCCTCGCCCCTCGCGCGTCACGGGCCACGGGCGAACGGAAGGTGGACGGCGAGTTGCCGCCAGATCCCGTGGCGGGCGGGCGTGATCGGGCAGGATGCGACCCGGCGGTCCGACCCGAGGGGACAGGAGGGTCACGTGGAGCGCAGGCAGCGGCTGCTGCGGCTGTTCCGGAGCTGGTCCTCGCCGCCCGACGACGTCCGGCAGCGCCGTCCCACCGACATCCTGCTGCTGCTCGCCGCGTCGCTCGTGCTCATCGGGCTCGGCGTCTACTTCCACGGCACCACGACGGCACCGACGCCGCCGGACGCCGACCCCGGATCGATCGTCAAGCTCGCCGACTGGTTCGCCGACTTCGGCTACGCCCTGGTGCTCGGCTGGGCCGTCATCCTCGTGCTGCTGCCGATCTTCTCGCGCGGCCGACGTCGTCTGCTCCTCGACTACGTCCTCGGCGCGGCCCTCGCCCTGCTCGTCGGCGTGCTCGTGTCGCACCCGGCCGACGGCGGCTGGACCGAGACGCTCAAGCAGGTCCTCACCGCGACGCCGGCCCCGGTCGACGTCGTCGGCCCGATCGCCATCGCGACGGCGATCATCGTCATCGCCTCGCCCCACGTCACCCGGCCGCTGCGCTGGACCGGCCGCGTCGTCGTGCTCCTCGGCGCCGTCTCGGCCGTCGTGCTCGACCTCACCGAGACGATCGGCGGTCTCGCCGCGATCGCGTCGGGCATCGCCGCCGCCGCGGTCGTCCACCTGCTCCTCGGTACGCCGTCGGGCCACTCGACCGCCGAGCAGGTCGCCGACGGCCTCGACGACATCGGCCTCGAGGTCGACTCGATCGCGCTGTCGGAGCGGCAGGAGGTCGGCTCCTCGCGCTTCGACGCGGTCGGCCAGGACCAGCAGCGGCTGCACGTGACGGTCTACGGTCGCGACGCGTGGGACGACCAGTTCCTCGGCTCGCTCTACACCTCGCTCAACCGCCGCGGCGAGCAGCTCGACCTGTTCGGCGGTCGCAAGCAGCGCGTCGAGCACGAGGCGCTCGTGACCGTGCTCGCGCAGCGCGGCGGCATACCCGTCCTCCCGGTCGTCGCAGTCGGCGAGAGCGACGACGGAGACGCGATCATCGTCGTGGCGGCCGCGGCGAAGCGCCTGGACGAGGTCGAGCAGGTCGACGACGACCACCTCGCGCAGTGCTGGTCGGCGCTCGAGAAGCTGCACGCGCTCGGCATCGCCCACCGCGACGTGAGCCGGCAGTCGCTCGTGCTCCGCGACGACGGCACCGTCGCGTTCACGGCGTTCGACCAGGCCCGGCTCGGCGCCGACGACATCGCGATGATGATCGACCGCGTGCGCCTGCTCGTCGGTACGGCGATCGCGGTCGGCAGCGAGCGCGCGGTGGCGGCAGCGGGTGCGGCGCTCGGCACCGAGGGCATGGCGCAGCTGCTCCCCTACCTGCAGTCGGCGGTGCTCGACCGCGCGCAGCGCAAGGGCATCGAGGGCGAGGAGTGGGACCTCGCTTCGCTGCGCGCCGACGCGGTCGCGTTCGCGGGCGTCGAGCCGCCCGAGCTCTACCGCGTGCAGCGCGTCACGTGGAAGCGGGCGCTCGGCACCATCGCGATCGGGATCCTCGCCTACCTCATCATCACCAAGCTCGCCGGCGTCGACTGGTCGAGCATCGCGGCCGACCTCGAGGGCGCCGACAAGAAGTGGCTGCTGCTCGCTCTGCTCATGTCGCCGTTCGTCCAGTCGGCACTGGCGTTCTCGACCCTCGGCGCCACGATGGCGCGGCTGCGCTACATCCCCGTGCTGATGCTGCAGTACGCCATCCAGTTCATCGCGCTCACGCTCCCGGCGACCGCGGCGCGCCTCGCGCTCGAGGTGCGCTTCTTCCAGAAGTTCGGCCTCCCGCCGGCCGGTGCGGTGTCGACCGGGATGATCGACTCGTTCTTCGGCTTCCTCGTGCAGTGCGCGCTGCTCGCGGTGATCCTGCTCAGCGGCCTGCCCGGGCTGACGACGCCGATCCGCGGCAGCTCGTCGGGGTCGTCGAGCTCGTCGACCACCTCGTCGGGACCGTCGGCGATCGTGATCCTGCTCGTCGTCCTCATCGTCGGCGGGCTGCTCGCCCTCATCTTCGTGCCGAAGTTCCGCGCCCGGATCAAGGGGATCGTCCCGCGCATCAAGGAGCAGATCAGCGAGTCGCGGGAGAACGCCAAGACCGCGATGCGCGTGCTGCGCCACCCGGTGAAGCTCGTGACGATGCTGCTCGGCAACTTCGTCGCGCAGGTGATCCAGGCGGCGATCCTCGGCGTCTGCCTCTACGCCTTCGGCGACACCGCGCACCTCTCGCAGCTCATCCTCATCAACACCGGCGTCAGCCTGTTCTCGGGCCTCATGCCGGTGCCCGGAGGCATGGGCGTCGCGGAGGCCGGCTACACCGCGGGCCTGCAGGCGATCGGCGTCGACAGCAGCGTGGCCATCTCCACCGCGATCGCCATGCGCATGGTCACCTTCTACCTGCCGCCGATCTGGGGCGCGGGTGCGATGGGCTGGCTGCGCCGCCGCGACTACGTCTGACGCGTCCCCGTACGCACGAGAGGCCCCCACGGAACCCGTGGGGGCCTCTCGCTGCATCCGTCACCCGCGGGGCGCAGAGCCCCGGTGGACGTACCGGTCAGGCGTGGCGTCGCCGAGCGCCGGGAAACCAGCCCTGAGCGGGCCGGGCCTCCTCGGAGCGTGCGTCGGAGCGGTCGGCGCCGAAGAAGGGCGACGCGACGGCGATCAGCAGGAAGACGACGACGAACAGCAGTGCGGTCATGGGTCTCACCCCTCCTCGGGTCTGCCACCGGCTGGCGGCTCCCCTCAAGGATGACTGCTCAACTGTGAATGGACAAGCAACGATCTCTTCACTTCTCTTCAGTTCTGGTGAACAATGGGTCCATGCTCGACATCCGCCGCCTGCAGGTCCTCGCCGCCGTCGTCGACACCGGCTCGGTCACCGCCGCCGCGACCCGGCTGGGCTACACGCCGTCGTCCATCAGCCAGCAGCTGTCCACCCTCGAGCGCGAGACCGGCGTCGCCCTGTTCGAGAAGAACGGCCGCGGCATCCGTGCCACCGACGCCGGGCTGCTGCTCGCCGAGCACGCGAGCGCGATCCTGCGCAGCGTCGAGGAGGCCGAGCAGGCGGTCGACGACCTGCGCGAGGGACGCACCGGGCGCGTGCGCGTCATGTCGTTCACGTCGGCCGGCGACTCCCTGCTGCCGGCGGCCGTCGCGCACCTGCGCCGCACCCACCCCGGCCTGCACGTCGCGACGACGATCGGCGAGACCGACCAGGCGCTGCAGATGCTGCGCGACAACCTGCTCGACCTCGCGCTCGTGCTCGAGCCCTACGGCCGTGGCGACGAGCCGCACGACGACCTCGTCCGCGTGCACCTGCTCGACGACCCCTACCGCGCGATGCTCCCGGAGGGCCACCCCCTCGCCGACGACGACACCGTCGAGCTGACCGACCTCGCGGCGTACGACTGGGTCGCGGCCATGGGCGGCAACGGGTTCTGCCGCGACGACACCGTGGATCTCTGCCGCCGCGCCGGGTTCTCGCCGCGCTTCGTCGCCCACGCCGTCGAGTTCCCCGCGGCGCAGGCGTACGTCGCCACCGGCATCGGCGTCGGGCTCGTGCCCGAGCTCGCGCTGGGCACCAAGCACGACGGCGTCGTGATCCGGCCGCTGCGCCGACCGACGGAGCCGCGCCACGTCTGGGTCGTCACGCGCCCCGCCGTCGCCCGGACGCCCTCGGTCGTCGCGACGATCGAGGCACTGCGCGTCGCGACCCGCGAGCACGAGGAGCGCTCGGCCGCACGCCCCCACGCGCGCACCGCCCGCAAGCGCACCAAGGCCCTCGCGGGCTGAGCGCGCGGACCTCACGGTCCGGCTCTGCGGGTTCGGGCGCAGCGATCTACGGTGAGCGGCATGCGCACCGTCAACGCCTACGCCACCACCTCCGCCGGCGCCCCGTTCGAGCCCACCACCATCGAGCGGCGCGACCTCGGCCCGACCGACGTCCTCATCGCGATCCAGTACACCGGCATCTGCCACTCCGACGTGCACGCCGCACGCGGCGAGTGGGGGCCGACGAACTACCCGTTCGTCGCGGGCCACGAGATCGCCGGCGTCGTCGAGGAGGTCGGCCCCGAGGTCACGCGGTACGCCGTCGGCGACCGGGTCGGCGTGGGGTGCCTGGTCGACTCGTGCGGCAGCTGCCGGCACTGCCTCGCGGGCAACGAGCAGTTCTGCGACGACTCGGTCGGCACCTACGGCTCGACCGGTCGCGACGGCAAGCCCACGCACGGCGGCTACAGCACGCACATCGTCGTGAAGGAGGGCTTCGTCGTCCGGATCCCCGACGGTCTCGACCTCGACGTCGCCGCGCCGTTGCTGTGCGCCGGCATCACGACGTACTCGCCGCTGCGCCACTGGGACGCCGGCCCCGGCACCCGTGTCGGCGTCCTCGGCCTCGGCGGTCTCGGGCACGCGGCCGTGAAGTTCGCCCGCGCCCTCGGTGCCGACGTCTCGGTCTTCTCGCGCACGCTGGCCAAGGCCGACGACGCGGTGCGCATGGGCGCCTCGGGCGTCTACGCCACGAGCGACCCCAGCACGTTCGAGGAGCGCGCGGGCAGTCTCGACCTGATCATCAACACCGTGTCCGCCCCGATCGACCTGCGCAGCCACCTGTCGCTCCTCGACGTCGACGGCGTCATGGTGCAGGTGGGTGCTCCTCCGGAGCCGTTGCGCCTGCCGATGTTCTCGCTCATCGGCTCCCGCAAGTCGCTCGCCGGCTCGATGATCGGCGGCATCGCCGAGACGCAGGAGATGCTCGACCTCGCGGCGGAGCACGGCTTCGGCGCCGACATCGAGACCATCGACGCGTCGGGCATCACCGCCGCGCACGACCGTGTGGTCGCGGGCGACGTCCGCTACCGCTTCGTCATCGACATCGCATCGATGCGCTGACCCGCTTCGGAGGTCTCAGCGGTAGGCAGGGCTGCCGCTCGGACCTCCAGAGCGGGAGGTCAGCCCTTGATCGAGCGCTCCTGGCCGGCCCAGAAGTCCGCGCGCAGCTTGAACTTCTGCAGCTTGCCCGTCGCCGTGCGCGGCAGCTCGTCGCGGAACTCGACGCGCTTCGGGCACTTGTAGCCGGCCAGCCGCTCGCGGCAGTGGGTGACGACGTCCTCGGCGGTGAGCGGCGTGCCGTCGGTGACGATGAGCGCGGTGACGGCCTCGCCCCACTTCTCGTCGGGCGTGCCGACCACGGCGACCTCGCGCACGTGCGGGTGCGACGCGATGGCGTCCTCGACCTCGATCGACGACACGTTCTCGCCGCCGCTGATGATCACGTCCTTCTTGCGGTCGCTGATCGTCAGGTAGCCGTTCTCGTACGAGCCGCCGTCGCCGGTGTGGAACCAGCCGCCCTCGAGAGCCTGCGCCGACTCCGCGGGCTGCTCCCAGTACGACTCGAGCACCACGTTGCTGCGCGCGAGCACCTCGCCCGACTCGTCGGTTCGCAGCGTGACGCCGAGCGCGGGGGCGCCGGCCGACCCGAGCTTGCGGGCACGCGTCGCCGGGTCGAGGTCGTCCCACTCCTCGCGGCGCCGGTTCACGGTGAGCAGCGGCGAGGTCTCGGTGAGGCCGTAGATCTGGATGAACTCCCAGCCGAGCTCGGTCTCGATGCGCTCGATGGTGCGCGTGGGAGGCGGTGCCCCGGCGACGATCACGCGCACGCGGTCGCGACCCGGGATCGGGCCGTCCCACGTGGCGGCGGCGTCGAGCACCATCGCGAGGACGGCCGGTGCTCCGCACATCACCGTGACGCCGTGCTCCTCCACGCGCCGCAGCACCTCGGCGCCGTCGACCTTGCGCAGCACGATGTGCCGTCCGCCGACCCCCGTGAGGGCGTAGGGCATCCCCCACCCGTTCGCATGGAACATCGGCAGCGTGTGCAGCAGCACGTCGCGGTCCGACAGCGTGACGTGCAGCGCGAACGTCGCGGCGTTGAGCCAGATGTTGCGGTGGGTCAGCTGCACGCCCTTGGGCCGCGCGGTCGTGCCCGACGTGTAGTTGATCGTCGCCGTCGCGGTCTCGTCGCCCTCCCAGGGCGCGCCCGAGTCGCGGCCCGAGAAGAACTCGTCGTCGCACTCGCCGAGGACGAAGGTGTGCTTCGCGCGCACGGTGTCGAGCAGGCCGGTGAGCTCGGGATCGACGAAGAGCACCTCCGACCCGCTGTGGCCCACGATGTACTCGACCTCGGCCGGCGCGAGGCGGAAGTTCACCGGCACGAGCACGCGCCCGGAGCCCGAGACGCCGAAGAAGCTGGTGAGCAGCCGCGCGGAGTTGTGCGACACGATCGCGACGCGACCGCCGACGCCGACGCCGAGCCGGTCGAGCGCCGCGGACTGCGACCGCGCGGCCGACGCGAGCTGCTCGTACGTCCACGGACCGACCGGCGACGCCGGCTGATCGGGCTCGTCGACGACGGCGACGCGGTCGGGGTACACCGTCTCCGCTCGGTCGAGGAAGTCGTTGACGGTCAACGGGACGTGCATGGCGCCTCCTTCGCGGGAGCCCCATCGTGGCAGCGAGGGCGCGGGTCCGACAGCCGTTCCGGCGGTGCTCGCACGATGTGCGCATCGAGGCCGGGCAGCGCTGCACGATGCGCGCGCGGCACGGTGCGCATCGTGGAACATCTGCGTCGCTCCCTAGGCGACCGCAGGCGCGACAGGTACCGTCCGCCGCATGACGAGCCTGGTGCTGGGAGCGGACGCATGAGCGTCGGCGTCTTCGACCTGTTCCGGGTCGGCATCGGTCCGTCGTCGTCGCACACCGTCGGACCGATGCGTGCTGCCCGCCGGTACGTCGGCGAGCTCGACGACCTCGGCGTGCTCGACCGCGTCGCGTCGCTGCGCATCGACCTCTACGGCTCGCTCGCCGCGACCGGTCACGGGCACGGCACGCACACCGCTCTCCTCCTCGGCCTCGAAGGGCTCGAGCCCGAGACCGTCACGGCGGACCAGATCGCCTCGCACCTCGCCCGCGTCGAGGCCGACGGCACCGTGCAGCTTCTCGGCCGCCACGCGGTGCCGTTCACCGCCGGTTCGCCGGTGCTGCACCCGCTCACCTTCCTGCCGGCGCACAGCAACGGCATGGTGTGCACCGCGACCGACGCCGCCGGGCAGGAGCTGCTGTCCGCGACGTACTACTCGGTGGGCGGCGGCTTCGTGGAGCGCGAGGGCGACACCGGCGGGACGGGCACCGACGAGGTCGACGAGCGGCCGTACCCCTACCGCACCGCCGTCGAGCTGCTCGAGCACTGCACGTTCTCCGGCCTCTCGGTGAGCGACGTGATGCTCGCCAACGAGAAGGTGCTGCGCAGCGAGGACGAGATCCGCACCGGGCTGCTGCACATCCGCGACGTGATGACCGAGTGCATGGAGTCGAGCCTGCGCCGCGAGGGCCCGCTGCCCGGCGGGCTCAACGTGCGCCGCCGCGCGACGGCGTGGTGGGAGAAGCTCAAGTCGGTCGACCCCGACAAGGACCCGCAGCACTGGCAGGAGTGGGTCACGCTCGTCGCGCTGGCGGTCAACGAGGAGAACGCCTCGGGCGGACGGGTCGTGACCGCCCCGACCAACGGCGCCGCGGGCATCGTCCCCGCGGTCCTCTACTACGCGACGCGCTACGTGCCGTGGGTGCGCGAGGGCGGGCCGCAGGCGCGCGACGACGCGACGGTGCGCTTCCTGCTCGCCGCCGGCGCCATCGGCGTCCTCTACAAGGAGATGGCCTCGATCTCCGGCGCCGAGGTCGGCTGCCAGGGCGAGGTCGGCTCGGCGTCGTCGATGGCCGCCGCCGGCCTCGCCGAGGTCATGGGCGGTACGCCGGAGCAGGTGGAGAACGCCGCGGAGATCGCGATGGAGCACAACCTCGGCCTCACGTGCGACCCGATCGGCGGCCTGGTGCAGATCCCGTGCATCGAGCGCAACGCCATCGCGGCCGGCAAGGCGATCGCCGCGGCGAAGATGGCCCTGTGGGGCGACGGCGAGCACCACGTGTCGCTCGACGAGGTGATCCTGACGATGGCCGAGACCGGGCGCGACATGCACGCCAAGTACAAGGAGACCTCGACCGGCGGCCTCGCCGTCAACGTCGTCGAGTGCTGACCCGGCGCGTGCTCGAGGGTGGGAAGATGAACCCATGGCGGAGCAGCTGACCGGGCCCCAGTCGTACTTCCCCTCGATCGAGAAGACGTACGGGCAGCCCATCGACCACTGGATGGACGAGCTCGACAAGGTCCGCGACAAGAAGCACGGCGAGCAGGTCACCTACCTCAAGGAGACCTTCGGCATGGGCCACGGCCACGCCAACGCCCTGGTCGCGTACTACCGCAAGGAGAACGGCCTCTGACCCCTCGCGCCGCCCGGAGCCTGCGCGGCCCCGGGCGCGACCGCGAGGTCAGGCGATCTTCGAGCAGAGGTTCGGGCCGATGTGCCCGTTGCCCGTGATCGAGACGATGCCGCCCTGGTCGTCGAACGCGATCGACCAGTTCCCGGTCCCGAGGTAGAGCCCGCTGGTGAAGTCCCAGCCCTGGAAGAGGATGAACAGGGTGTGGCCGCCGAGCTTGTCGGTGCCGTCCGGGTAGAACCACTGCGGCCCGGTGGCGTTGATGTCCATGGACTTCGTCGGGTCGTTCGCGTTGGTGATGCGCACCTTGTACGAGCCTGTGCCGGCTCGATGGCCGTCGGGGAAGAAGGTCATCACGCCCTTGTTCACCGTCTCGTCGTACACGATCGGGAAGTCGCACACTCCCTCGAGGACGAAGACGCCGGGCACCGCGTGCGCACGCGTCGGCGGTGTCGCAGACGCCGGCGATGCGACGGTCCCGACGACGAGCGCTGCCAGCGCCATGGCTCCTGCCGCTGCGATCCGCATGGTGGTCCCCTCTCCTCGGCGCGCGGGCTGCGCGCTCCCGGTCCCTGTCGCGGCACACGGTGGAGGGGTGCGCTGACCGCGCGCTGACAGCAGACAGCACTGCGCCCGACCGGGGTCGAGCCGGCCGGGCGCAGTGGTCTGGTGCTGATCCGGTCCCGCCCGGCATCACTGCCGTGCAGACCGCCCTGCAGGCAGGGCGACGCCGAGCGGGACCTCGCGGATCAGGTCTGGTCGGTCGCGCTGCCGAGCGCGACGGTGACGGTGGTCGACTTCCCGTCACGGGTGTAGGTCAGGTCGACCTTCGAGTTCGGCGCCTGGGCACGCACGGTGGCGAGCAGGCCCTCCGAGTTCGCGATGCGGGTGCCGCCCAGGGAGGTGACGACGTCGCCCTCCTTGAGACCGGCGGCCGCGGCACCGCTGCCCTCGGCGACGGTGGTCAGCTGTGCGCCACCGCCCTGCGCGTCCTGCGACGAGACGCCGAGCACCGCGCGGCTGGCCACGCCGTTGGCGACGAGCTCGTCGGCGATGCGCTTGGCCTGGTCGATCGGGATCGCGAAGCCGAGGCCGATGCTGCCGCTCTGCGAGCCCTGCGAGGCACCGAGGGTGGCGATGGCCGAGTTGATGCCGACGAGGCGGCCCTGCATGTCGACGAGCGCGCCGCCGGAGTTGCCGGGGTTCACCGCAGCGTCGGTTTGGATGGCGTTGAGCACCGACTGGTTGCTGCCGCTGCCGTCGCCGGAGACGACCGGGCGGTTCAGCGCCGACACGATGCCGGAGGTGACGGTGCCCGAGAGGCCGAGCGGCGAGCCGATCGCGACGACCTGCTGGCCGACCTTGAGGTCGGACGACGAGCCGAGCGCGACGGGGGTCAGACCGCTGACGCCCTCGACGCGGATCACGGCGATGTCCGAGCCCGGGTCGCGGCCCAGGATCTTCGCCGACGCGGTGCGGCCGTCCTGGAAGGTCACGGTCAGCGAGCCGCCGTCGGCGGCCTCGGCGACGACGTGGTTGTTGGTGAGGATGACGCCGTCCGACGACAGGACGACGCCCGAGCCCGTGCCGGAGCCGGCCTGGCCGGAGAAGGCGATCTGCACGACGCTCGGCAGCACCTTCGCGGAGACGGCCTCGATGTCGGTGGAGGCGGCAGCGGCGCCGCCGCTGACGATGGGGGCGCTCGACGCGGTCGGGGCGGCGGGAGCCTGCTGCTTCGAGCTCAGCGTGGCGCCCACGGCACCTCCGACGCCGCCGGCGAGCAGCGCGGTGGCGAGCACGGCGGCGACGGTGCGCGAGCCGCTGCGCGAGCGCTCGGGCGCCGGCGCGGGGGCCGGGTCGGCCGGAGCCGTGAACGGCTCGAACGGCGGGGTGTACGGGGACTCAGGGGTGCGGGTGGCGGTATCCATGACTCCGTTCTGACCCGCTACCTGTGACGAACCTGAGATTGCTGTGAGCGCTGCTTACGAGCGCTCCGCGGCGGTGTTCGACCAGCTCAGGGGCTCAGCGCCGCGACGAGGACGGCTTGCGGAACAGCAGCACGCCGGCCACCGCGATGAGGATCTGCGCGATCGTGGTCGGGATGCTCGACCAGTGCATGGCCTGGCCGAGCACGCCGCCGCAGAACGCCGCCACGGCACCGACGATGATCGTCGGCAGGATCCCGAAGCGGGCCGTGCGCGGGACGAGCAGCCGGGCGATCCCGCCGATGACCCCGCCGACGACGACGGCGACGACGAGCGCGACCAGGATCTCGGTGAGGTTCATCCACGTCCTCCGCTCGGTGGTCCCGCCAGCGTAGCGAGCGCGCTCCCGCGCGCCTCCCGGACGACAGGGTCCGCGTACGCCGGGCACGCTGCGTCGCGACGTCGGTCGTCCGGGTGATGACAGGTCCGCGAAGCGGCCGAATCCTCGCGAAGCGCTCCATGGCATGCCGTCGCGCTGCGTACCCTGCGCGGACGGGTGGGTCGCGCTGGGGCGGCTCCGGGGGCCCCGGAGCCCTCGGAGTCCTGACATGACCGCTCTCCTCCGCGCCGCACGACGCCCCGTCGCGCTGGTCGCCTCCGCCGCACTCGTCGCCGGGGTCGGAGTCCTCGCCACCGTCACCGCGGGCACGGCGTCGCCCTCGACGGGCCAGACCCCGAAGGCCGCGCCACCGGTGTCCGACGCGCAGGTGCAGGCGGCCATCGACCAGCTCGACACGATCGTCGCCGACATCATGGACAAGAGCGGTGTGCCGGGCATGTCCGTCGCGGTCACGTGGAAGGGCAGCACGGTCTACGCGAAGGGCTTCGGCGTCCGCGAGGTCGGCAAGCCCGCGCTCGTCGACGCCGACACCGTGTTCCAGCTCGCGTCGGTGTCGAAGTCGGTGGGCGCGACCGTCGTGGCGCGCGAGGTGTCGAAGGGCACGGTCTCCTGGGACACGAAGGTCACGCGGTACCTGCCGAAGTTCGCCCTGGCCGACCCCTACGTCACGTCGAACGTGACGATCGGCGACATGTACGCCCACCGGTCCGGGCTGCGCGAGCACGCCGGTGACCAGCTCGAGGACCTCGGCTTCACCCAGGCGCAGGTGCTGCGCCAGCTGCGCCTGGAGAAGCTGCACTCCTTCCGCGACGTCTACGCCTACACGAACTTCGGCATGACCGCCGCGGGTGTCGCCGTGGCGAACGCCGCCGGCCTCGACTGGGCGTCGCTGAGCCAGCGCGACATCTACGGCCCGCTCGACATGACCTCGACGAGCTCGCGCTTCGCCGACTACATCTCGCGCAAGAACCGCGCGGTCACCCACCGGCTGCTCAACGGCGTGTACGTCGCCGACACGGTGCGCCAGCCCGACGCCGAATCGCCGGCCGCGGGCGTGAGCTCCTCGGCGCGCGACATGGCGAAGTGGCTCACGATGGTGCTGCACTCGGGCCAGTACGACGGGCAGCAGATCGTCGGCGAGAAGGCTCTCGTTGCAGCGGGCGCCCCGCGCATGATCTCGGGACCGTCGCAGACGCTCGCCGGGCGCAGCGGCTTCTACGGCTACGGCTTCAACGTCGACACGACCCCGGCCGTGGGCACGCGCCTCTCGCACTCCGGCGCGTTCTCAGCCGGTGCCGCGACCAACTTCGTCGCGCTCCCGGGCATCGACCTCGGCATCGTCGTCCTCACCAACGGGTCGCCGGTCGGCGCGCCCGAGGCGGTCGCCGCGGAGTTCTCCGACCTCGCGCAGAACGGCTCGCTCACGCTCGACTGGTGGACGATCTACCACGACGCCTACACGCGACTCGCCGGTCCGACGGGCGTCCTGGTCAGCAAGCCGCGTCCGACGAACCCGGCGCCGAGCCTGCGGATCTCGTCGTACACCGGGGTCTACGGCAACGCCTACTACGGCGCGGCCCGCGTCTACTGGTCGCGCAACGCGCTGTGGTTGCAGCTCGGTCCCAACAAGACCACCTACCGGCTGCGGCACTGGAGCGGGAGCCGGTTCACGTTCGTGCCCACGGGCGAGAGCGCGATGACGGGATCCCTCTCGATCGCCGACTTCGGGCTGCTGCGCTCGGGCCGCACGACGAAGCTGACGCTCGAGTTCTACAACAACGACTCCGAGGGGCACGTGATCGGTCTCGGGGTGTGGCGCCGCTGACGCGCGCACTCAGACCGAAGCGACGGCCTCGTCCGGGACCACCTCGGGCGGGGCTGTCGCACGTGCGACGCGCCGGCTCCACCACACAAGCAGCAGGAGCAGCACGACGCCGAACCACAGCCACATGGCCAGCCCGCCCAGCGCACCGGTGAGGAACAGCCCCGCGGCGAGCGCGACCACCCAGCTCACGACGGTGACGAGCACGACGACCACCGCGGCTCCGATGCTGCGCAGCGGCGATCGCCGGAACACGCGGAATCCCCTGAGCGCGTTGCGCTCTCCCGCGGCTGCCGCGGGCAGCACGCACAGGGCTGCGACGAGCACGAGCACCAGCGCGGTCGCGAGCACGACGCCGACGCCCGCTGCCACGACGACCACGATCGCCGACCAGAGCAGCAGCCGGGCGCCGAGCCGGCCCAGCGGCGCGACACCGCCGATCGTGCGCGCCGACCACGCGAGGACGGCGAGCTCGACCACGAGCGCGAGGGCCGAGAGCACGGTGAGGCCTACGAGCTGCGCCGTGGACGCCGTACCCAGTCCCGGCACCGCGGTCGCCGCCTGTACGAGCGCACCGACCACGACCGCCGCGACGGCGACGGCCCACGCGCGACCCCGGCCAGGCGCGCTCATGGCTGCATCGCCTTGTCGAGCACGGCCTGGATGTCGCCGTCGTAGACGGTGCGAGTGCCGACCGTGAGGACCATCCGCGCCTGGTCGGCCGCGGTCGACACCACGCGGATGTCCTGACCGTCGAGCGTCGTGCCCTGGCAGGTGACGCCCTTGTCGGTGGCCATCACGCAGACGGGTGCGGTCATCACGTCGATGCCGTTGCTCACGAGCAGGTCGTTGGCGGCGTAGCGCACGCCGGTGACGCGGTCCCCGCCCACGGGTGCGAGCGCGGCGACCTGGGAGCAGCCGGCGAGGAGGAGGGCAGCTGCCGCGAGGGCCACGACGCGCCTCATGACGCGTTCCTGTTCTCGTGCTTGAGGATCCGGGCCTTCTCGACCATCCGCTGGGCCTCGAGGGCGGCATCGGTGATCGCGCTGAGGTCGAACGGCGCAGGCAGCAGCAGCTCGGTGTTGCGGTCGAGCGGCGAACCGCGGCGCATGCTCGGGTTCTCGGCCCAGTCGTTGGCGGCGAGCTCACGGGCGCGCGAGGCGAGGTCGGTGGTGCTCGCCGAGGAGCCGGGCACCGCGGGCGACGCGTGGTCGAGCACGGTGGTGAACAGCGAGAGCGTGCCGTCGCGGTTGTCGACGATCTCGACCACCTGCTGCTGCTGCGGGAAGTCGATGCACGAGGCGGTCGTGATCTCCCAGAACCCGCCCTTGCTCGACGTGTGGGCGAGGATCTGGTTGAGGTGCGTGTGCCCGTTCAGCCACGCGATCGCGACCGGGTGCTGCAGCAGCAGGTCGACGACCTCCTCGGCGTGGTGGAGCACCTGGTCCTGGCCCGGTCGCACCGCGGCGTTCTCCAGCGTGAGGCTGTTGTGGTGGCTCAGCACCAGCACGAGCTTCTTCTCGGCCGTGGCCTTCTCTAGCTCGGCGCGCAGCCACTGGAACTGGTCGTCGGGCACCGCACCGTCCGGACCCGCGACCGCGTTGCACGTGTCGAGGCCGAGCGCGCGCACGAACGGCGACAGGTCGGCCGACCACCACGTCTCGCCGCTGTCGAGGTTGTGCTGGGTGAAGCCGTGACCCACCGGACCCGGGTCCGGCGCGGTCGTGAAGTGCTCGGCCATGAACTCGCGCTGCTCGAACAGCCGTCGCTCGGGGTTCGGGGTGACGGCGCGGAAACCCGGGCCGCCGAGGGACAGACGCCACGAGTCGAGCACCTGCTGCAGGGCGCTGCCGCTCGCGGCGTACCCGTTGAGGGCGGTGAGCGCGGTGGCCTCCATCGTCCACGCCTTGCGGCCGCCCACGGCGAGGGCGTGCATGGAGGGGCTGAGGTCGAACGTGCCGAGCAGCAGGGTGTCGTGGTTGCCGTAGACGGCGTACCAGGGCGAGGGCAGGCCCGGCGAGCGCACCTCCGACGCGATCGCGTCGGCGAGCAGCGTGGGCAGCCGCGGGAAGCCGTAGTCGCCGAACGCCCCGCCCGCGGGGTCGCCCGGGCGGTAGGCCCACGTCGCCTCCGACCACGCCTGCAGCCCCTGGTACTCGCGGCCCCCCGTGGCCGGGTCGACGGCGACGCCGTCGAGCAGGTCGATGTACCAGCGCAGCTCGAGGAAGGAGTGCATGTCGGCGCTGTCGCCGGTGACGACGGCCGCGCCCATCGGTACGCCGGTGAGCGGGCTGTACCTCGCGTCGGCGAACGCCGACACCATGGCCGCGGTCGTGTGCGGGCTCAGCGGGTCGTGCGGGTGGAACGCCGACGCCCACGCCGAGTGGTCCTGCACGATCATCGGCTCGATGCGGCCGGGCGACTGCGCGTCGATGACGTGCAGGTCGGACAGGTGGCCGAGGTAGAGCAGCGAGCGGCGGCGGTCGGTGCGCGCGGGATCGGGCGAGCGCCGCAGCACGTCGAACCGCGGGACGTAGGCCTCGCCCGGCCCGGTGGTGAGCGAGCGGTAGCTGCCCTGCACGACCGGCCCGTGCAGGATCGTCTGCTGCAGCGTCGAGACGATGCTCGCGCGGTCGAACGTCGGTGCGGCGAGCGAGCGTCCGAGCATCTCGGGCGCGAGACCGGCCGCGGCCGCGAGCACGGCCGTGCGGGCGAGGAACTCCCGCCGGCTCAGGCCGCTCATGCGTCTCCTCGTCGTCGGTCGCGCGGACGCCCATGATCCCACCGGGTCTCGGGCCGTCCGGTACGCCGCGCGGGTGTCACGCGGATGACGGGAGCGATTGACCGGAACCGTCCCGCAGGCAGGGAAGGGCTGCCTAACCTGGACGCACATCACGACGGGGGTCCTGGGCGGAGGTCGTGCCGTGCGTCGTCGTCACATCCTGGTCGGGCTCGCGGCAGCAGCCGCCGCGAGCGCTCTGGTCGCACCCGCCGGCGCCGCGTCGCACTCGAGCGCCGCGCTGCCGTCGGCGGTGAAGGGCGGGCTGCCCGTCCCGGTCGTGCGCACCATCCCGGTCGGCAGCAACCCCGGCGGCGTCGTGATCTCCCAGCGGCTGCGTCAGGCGTTCGTCCTCAATGCCGGCAGCATCTCGGTCGTGAGCCTGGCGACGAAGAAGCAGATCGCCGAGTACGGCACGGCGACGTTCCACCAGAACAGCGGCCTCGCGCTCGTGCGCAACGACACGTGGGGCTACGTCACGAACTTCGCGCGCAAGGACGTCACCGTCGTCGACCTGCGCAGCCAGAAGGTCAACGGCCACATCCTCATCGGAGCGCCGACCACGTGGGTGACCACGGCGCGCACCGGCCTCGGCGAGCGCGCGTTCGTCTCGATGCTGTTCCCGCGCGTGTTCATCGTGTCGACCGCGACGTCGAAGGTGATCAAGCGCATCGTCGTCCCCGAGCCGATCCAGACGCTCACGACGCGACCCGGCAACGTCGAGGTCTGGGGCAGCGGGCTGCAGACCGGGAACATCTACGTCCTCAACACCGCGACCGGACGGCTCACCCGCACCATCACGCTCAACCAGGTCGGTCCTGCGAGCTCTATCGCCTTCACCAGCACGGGCCGCAGCGCCTGGGTGGCCGGACCCGGCGGCGTCGCGGCACTGAGCGCGACCACCGGCAAGGTCCTCGGCTTCATCCCCTCGGGCTCGATCTTCTCCGGCTCCGTGAACACCGGCAGCGTCGCGGTCACGCCGGCGAACTCGTACGCCGTCGTGGAGAACTCGACGTTCCCCGACGCCCCGGGGCGCGGCACCATCGCGCTGATCAGCACGCGGAGCTTCAAGGTCGCGGGCCGTGTGCCGGTGGGCATCGAGCCGATCGGACTGGCGATCGACCCGGTGACGTCGACGGCGTACGTGCCCAACTACGCCGTCGACACGATGTCGTACTTCGCCGTGCCCCGCTGACCCACGGCTGACGGGGAGCGCTCCGGCGGGGCAGGATCGGGCGCACGGACCTGTCGAATCCGGCGGGTGCCGTTCGTGCAGAGGGTGAGAGGTCGCGCCCGCGACCGCCGCACCCCGGGAGGACCCGTGCCCCACTACCTGCTGTCGATCTGCTACCCCGCCGGCTCCGTGCAGCCCGAGCCCGCGGAGCTCGAACGCATCATGGTGCGCGTCGGCGCGCTGCAGGCCGACCTGCGCTCCGCCGGCGCCTGGGTCTTCGGCGGAGGTCTGCACGACCCGTCGTCGGCCACCGTGGTCGACGCCCGCAGCGGCGAGATCGAGATGGTCGACGGGCCGTTCATCGAGACCAAGGAGGTCGTGGGAGGCCTCACCATCATCACGGCTGCGGACCTCGACGAGGCGCTCGCGTGGGGCGGCCGGCTTGCCGAGGCCACGGGGGTACCGGTGGAGGTCCGGCCGTTCGCTCCCGGGGCGTCGTGAAAGATTCTCGACGAGACCGTCGTCGTTTCGTCGAACCGGCGAAGCGCCGCTCGTGCAGAGGGTGAGAGGCCGGACCGCCGGCCCCCACGACAGGAGGACGTCATGCCGCAGTACCTGCTCTCCGTCCACAACGCGGGCAACCCCTACACGAGCACGGAGCAGATGGAGAAGGCCTTCGAGGACACCGGCCGCGTGAACGCCGAGATGCAGGCCGCCGGCGTCTGGGTCTTCGCCGGAGGCCTCGAGTACGCCGACAAGGCGAAGGTGGTCCGGGTCCGCGACGGCGAGATCGAGCGCGTCGACGGCCCGTACCTCGAGAGCAAGGAGCACATCGGCGGCTTCTGGATCCTCGACGTCGCCGACGAGGCCGAGGCTCTCGACTGGGCCGCCAAGGCGACCGTCGCCTGCCTGGGCGACGTCGAGGTCCGCCCGTTCCAGGGCTGACCAGGCAGCGCATGACGGACCGCTCGACCCCCGAGGTCACCGCCGCGGAGGTCGAGCGCGTCTTCCGCGACGACTACGGCCGCGCGGTCGCGACCCTCACCCGCCTCCTCGGCGACCTCGGGCTCGCCGAGGAGGCGGTGCAGGACGCGCTCGCGACAGCTCTCGAGACCTGGCCGCGCACCGGCGTACCGCCGTCGCCGACCGGCTGGATCGTCACCACCGCACGCCGCCGCGCCATCGACCGGTGGCGGCGCGAGTCCACGCGCGAGGAGCGCCATGCGCAGGCAGCGCTGCTGCTCGCGCCCGACGACGAGACCGACGAGGAGGTGGCGGTGGACGACGACCGGCTGCGCCTCATGTTCACCTGCTGCCACCCCTCGCTCGCGCCGTCGGCGCAGGTCGCGCTCACGCTGCGCCTCATCGCGGGGCTCACGACGGCCGAGATCGCGCGGGCGTTCCTCGTGCCCGAACCGACTCTCGCGCAACGGATCAGCCGCGCGAAGGCCAAGATCCGCGACGCGCACATCCCCTACCGCGTCCCCGAGGAGCACGAGCTGCCCGACCGGCTGCGACCGGTGCTCGCCTGCGTCTACCTCGTCTACAACGAGGGGTACGTCGCCACCTCGGGCGACTCGTTCGACCGCGTCGACCTCTCGGCCGAGGCGATCCGGCTCGGCCGGCTGCTCGTCGCCCTCATGCCCGACGAGCCCGAGGCCGTCGGACTCCTGGCCCTCATGCTGCTCGGCGAGTCTCGGCGCCCCGCTCGCGTCGCGCCCGACGGCACGTTCGTGCGCCTCGCCGACCAGGACCGCGCGTTGTGGGACGCCGAGCTCGTCGCCGAGGGGCAGGACCTCGTGCGCTGGTGCCTGCGTCGCGGGCGACCGGGTCCCTACCAGCTGCAGGCCGCGATCGCGGCCGTGCACAGCGATGCCCCCTCGGCCGAGGCGACCGACTGGTCGCAGGTGCTCGCCCTCTACGACCAGCTGCTGCACGTGGCGCCGAGCGACGTCGTGCGCCTCAACCGAGCCGTGGCGCTCGCCGAGGTCGCGGGCCCCGAGGTCTCGACGCCGTCGACGCGCTGACCTCGCTCGAGGGCTACCACCTCTGGCACGCCACGCGGGCCGACCTGCTCGCCCGCACCGGTCGCACCGACGAGGCGCGCACGGCCTACGACGCCGCCATCGAGCGCACCGACAACGAGGCCGAGCGCCGATTCCTCCGCGACCGCCGCGACGCGGTCGGCTGAGGCTGCGCCGTACCGGCGACGTGCGATGTCGCGGACCGGCGTACGCCGTAGCCTCGACGCGTGACCAGCGTGCGACGGGGACTCCCCCTGGTTCTCGCGGCCGCGCTGCTCGCGGGCTGCACCGGGACGCCCAGCAGCTCGCCGAGCTCGACGCCGTCGCACACCACCACGGCATCCGGGTCTCCGTCGACATCGAGCAGCGCGTCCGCCACTCCCTCGACCTCGCCCACCGCCTCACCGTCGAGCGTGTCGCCGAGCGCCTCGGCGTCGGTCGTCGCGGCGTCGTGCCCCAAGCGGTACACGGCTGCGGCGCTCGCCGCGTGCATCACGACCGCCACCCGTGTCTACCTCGCGACGTGGACGAACGACCTCGCGGCCGAGGGGATCACGGGCACGCTGACGCCGCCGAAGGTCGTCGTGTTCGCGGCGATCCCCACCAACCCGTGCCTCTCCGCCGAAGGCGACGCCGCGGAGGCGTCGTTCTTCTGCCCCAAGAACAACACGCTCTACTTCTCCGCGAACGCGGCGAAGACCTGGACGATCGCCTACGCGAAGGCAGCCGCCGACCGGCACGTCCTGGCCTCCGACGCGACCGCCGCGGGCACCACGACCGCCGACCTGCGCAGCGGCTTCCCGCTCGTCGGGGCGACGACGGAGCTCGCGCACGAGCTCGGCCACTGGGCGCAGCAGGTGAGCGGCCAGATGGCCTGGTACGACAAGCGCGAGAAGAGCTCGGACTTCGCGGTGTCGAACTCCGCGCAGGCGACCAGCGAGGGCGCCGCCGACTGCATGGCCGGCTGGGTGCAGGGCCGCACGGCGGTCGAGAAGACGTGGGTCGACACGAGGATCGGCCGCTGGGCGCACCGCGCGACGATGGCCGAGCTCGGCTTCACGATCGACGAGGTCAAGGCCGGGTTCACGTTCCCGAAGGAGAAGCCCGCCGACATCATCGGCTACGGCAGCTCCTACACGCGGTTGCGCTTCTACGCGATCGGCGAAGCCGCCGGACGCACCGGCAAACCGGGGCTGTCGACCTGCTCGCGCGAGGTCGCGACCTACCTCTCGGCAGCGCTCCCGCCGCACAGCTGACCACGCCGTCGACCGCGTGGGTCGTCCGTGCGAGCCTGGGCATCCGGACGGATCGATCGGAGGAGCCGCAGGTGCGCAAGGTCGTCGTGTACGAGCTGCTGTCGCTCGACGGGGTGGCGGAGTCGCCCGACTCGTTCATCCTCGACTGGGACGAGGTCATGGACGCCAACCTCGCCGAGGTCATCGCCCCGCAGGACACCGTGATCCTCGGGCGTCGCAGCTACGACGAGTGGGCCGACTACTGGCCCACGAGCGACGTCGAGCCGTTCGCGTCGTTCATCAACCCCGTGCGCAAGCTCGTCGCCACGTCGTCGCCGCTCGACCGCGACTGGCCCGCGGCCACGCGCATCGAGGGCGACCTCGCCGACGCCGTACGCGCGCTGAAGTCCACCGAGGGAGGCGACATCGGCGTCCACGCGAGCATCTCGGTCGCACGGTCGCTGCTCGCGGCGGGAGTCGTCGACGAGCTGCACCTCGTGGTCGCGCCGATGATCGCCGGGGCCGGCGTACGGCTCCTCGACGATCTGCCGGCGATCCGCCTGGAGAACCTCTCCACCACCGCGACCCCGAGCGGCGCGCTGCTGCTGCGCTACCGCGTCCTCCCCGCCTGACGCCGACGTCCCGCATGGGACACTGGCGCCCTCGGGAGGGCTCGCATAGTGGCCGAGTGCGGCGGTCTTGAAAACCGCTAGGTGGCAACACCTCGAGGGTTCGAATCCCTCGCCCTCCGCTCGCTGACCTGCAGGTTTACCCCATGGGGGCTCTGCGCGCCGAATCCGGACCAAGATCGAATGCCCGTTTCGTGCCAGATCCGTGCCAGATGAGACGGGGATCCGCGGCGCATGAGGGTCACTCAGGGGCGTCGAGGGTCAGCTGGCCGGTCGGCCCCGAACCGCTGGCCGTTGCTCGTCTGGCACGGGCCGTCATGAGCTTGGCGATCTCGGCGTCGCGCTCCTCGGCGGCGTGCTGGTAGCGCATCGCGGCGGCGGTGGAGACGTGCCCGGCGCGGCGCATCACCTCGGCGAGTGTCGCGCCGGACTGCGCGGACAGCGTGAGACCAGCATGGCGCAGGTCGTGCAGGTGAAGCTCGGGGTGGCCGATGGTTCGTCGGGCCTTCGCCCATGCGGCGTGGACGTGGTGGGCGCGCAGCTCGGAGCCGTCCGGCCGGGTGAAGAGTGCGGCGTCAGGGGTGGCGGGACGCGCTGCGAGGTGCTGCCTGACGGCGTCG
>JAXLSG010000020.1:0-35634 GCA_046330715.1 Candidatus Nanopelagicales bacterium | reverse complement strand
GAGGCGTTCTTCCAGATCACGGTCGCGGTGAGCGAGGTGGCCTCGCTGGCGCCGTCGCCCTTGATCTGGCCGAGCAGGTCGGTCGCCGTCTTCGACTCCGTGTCCGGGAGCGAGAACGAGTCGTTGAGGGTGCCCTTGAGCGCGGTGCCCATGAAGCCGATGACGACCGCCATCAGCAGGAAGGCACCGATGGCCCACCACGGCTTGCGCACGGCCCAGCGAGAAAGCTCGCCCATGTCTTCTTCTCCTTCGACGCGGTGCCAGGACACCGACCGCGGCCGAGCGACCGCACGATATGTGTGCTACACAGACTTCCCAGAGGGTAAGTTATATGCCCGGCACACGCAATTCACGACACACCCGGAGGTGAGCACCATGGTCTCGCGCCGCCGTGCCTGCTCGCCACGCAGTAGCGAGCCCTCCCCCGACGGCCTCGGGACGCACCTGCCCGACCAGCTCGTCGACACCCTCGACAAGGCGTTCCGCCGGCTGCGCAAGGCGATGATCCGCCCGCCCGCGGGGCTCGTGCCGGTGCCCTCGCTCGGGCGCCAGCTCGACATCGCCAAGATCTTCGCCTGCGACGCCGTGGCCGAGCTCTCCGCCGACCACGCGACCGTGAGCGTCAAGGACGTCGCGCTCACCCTCGACCTCGAGCACTCGACCGTCTCGCGCCTGCTCTCCGAGGTGGAGGCCGACGGCCTCGTCGTCCGCGGTCAGGATCCCGTCGACCGGCGGCGTACGACGGTGGAGCTCACCGAGCTCGGTCAGGCGGTCGTCGCCGACTCGACGGCGATGACGCGCTTCTTCACCCGCCTCATGCTCGCCGAGTGGACGCGCGAGGACGTCGAGGACCTGCAGCGGCTCATGACGCGCCTGGCCGAGACGGTGGCGACCAAGCTCGACCTGCTGCCCGAGATCGCGATGACCGAGCTCGCGCGGGAGCACCCCGAGCTCGCCCAGGCGGCGGCCGACATCGCCCGCGAGGCCCAGGCCCGCTCCGCCGGCACCGCCGGCTGACGCTCTCGGCACACAGCGCTCGGCACACAGCGCTCGGCCGAAAACGCAGAGAACTCAGTCGCTCTCGAGCCCGCCGGCCTCGATGCCGCTGCCGTCGACGATCTCGAGGAACGCGCGCTCGAGGTCGTCGAGCTCGCGCTCGGCGGCGAGCGCCTCGCGGACCACGCGCATCGCGACGCTGCCCGGGTAGCCCTTGCGCGCGAGCATCCCCACCAGCCGCCGCGTGCGCGCCTCGACGTCGAGGCGCGCCGTGGACGCCAACCGCTTGGCGACGAGCGCTCGCGCGGTGGCGAGCTCGTCGTCGGGGTCGAGGGCCTCGAGGGCCTCGGCGATCACCGGCTCCTCGACACCCCGCGCGCGCAGCTCGTGGCCGAGTGCGCGGCGCGCCTTGCCGGAGGTCGCGTGCCGGGTGAGGACGTAGTTCTCGGAGTACGCCGCGTCGTCGACGAGCGCGACCTCGCTGAGCCGGTCGAGGACCGCGGTCGCGACGTCGTCGTCGATGCCGCGCCGACGCAGCACCGTCGCGAGCTGGCCGCGCGTCTTGGCCGACGAGGTCAGCTGCTGCAGGCAGATCGTGCGCGCGACGTCGTAGGGATCGGCCTCGGGAAGGTCGTTGGCCGACGACCCCGGGGTGGGGCCGTCGGCCGACGGACGGGTGCGGCTCATCGCGCCTAGAGGTCGATCGGCACGACGTCGGGGACGACGATGCTGTCGATCTCGTCGGCCAGCGGGACGCCGATGCCGAGCTTGGCCTTGATCTTGGCCTCGAGCTCGTCGGCGAGGTCGGGGTTGTCCTTGAGGAAGGTGCGGGCGTTCTCCTTGCCCTGCCCGAGCTGGTCGCCCTCGTAGGTGTACCAGGCACCGGACTTGCGGACGAAGCCGTGCTCGACACCCATGTCGATGAGGCTGCCCTCGCGGGAGATGCCCTCGCCGTAGATCATGTCGAACTCGGCCTGCTTGAACGGCGGGGCCATCTTGTTCTTCACGACCTTGACGCGGGTGCGGTTGCCCACGGCCTCGCTGCCGTCCTTGAGCGTCTCGATGCGACGGACGTCGAGGCGGACCGACGCGTAGAACTTCAGCGCCTTGCCACCGGTGGTGGTCTCGGGGCTGCCGAACATCACGCCGATCTTCTCGCGCAGCTGGTTGATGAAGATCGCGGTCGTGCCGGAGTTGGACAGCGCACCGGTGATCTTGCGCAGCGCCTGGCTCATGAGGCGGGCCTGCAGACCGACGTGGCTGTCGCCCATCTCGCCCTCGATCTCCGCGCGGGGCACGAGCGCCGCGACGGAGTCGATGACGATGAGGTCGAGCGCGCCGGAGCGGATGAGCATGTCGGCGATCTCGAGCGCCTGCTCGCCGTTGTCGGGCTGGCTCACGAGCAGACCGTCGATGTCGACGCCGAGCGCCTTGGCGTACTCGGGGTCGAGCGCGTGCTCGGCGTCGATGATCGCCGCGATGCCGCCGGCCTTCTGCGCGTTGGCGATCGCGTGCAGCGCGAGCGTGGTCTTGCCGCTGGACTCGGGACCGTAGATCTCGATGATGCGCCCGCGCGGCAGGCCGCCGATGCCGAGCGCGACGTCGAGCGCGACCGAGCCCGTGGGGATGACCTCGACGGGGGCCCGGCCCTCCTGGCCGAGGCGCATGACCGACCCCTTGCCGAACTGGCGCTCGATCTGCGCGAGGGCGGTGTCGAGCGCCTTCTCGCGGTCGGAGCCGCCGGAGCCACCGGGGGTCTTGCGGTCGGAGGGGGCCATGGGGACCTGCCTTCGTGAGGTGCGGATGACGACGGGGCCGAACCTAGGGACCGGGTCCGACACTGCCCCGCGCGAGCCGCCGTCCTGGGGACGACGCGCCGTGCTGGGGAGAGCCGGTCGATCGAGCGCCACACTAGGTCGAACGCCTGTTCGATGATGGCACGACACGCCGTAGGTGTCGAACAGTTGTACGGCGTTGATGGCGCCTCCCAGCTCGGTCGCTCCCGCTCCCTCGCGTCGGCGCACCCGCCCCCTCGCGGCTGCGCCGCGAGTCGGTCGGGCCGCTCGGTGCCGTCTGACGCCTTCAGGCCCGTCGAGGCCCGACCGGCGTGGGCGGGTACTGCACGGGGTGGCGGGCTCCTTCCCCCTTCGGTCAGGCCGGTCTGTCACGGCGCTTTCCGTGCCTACGTGGCCGTCGCGCTCTGGGTCGGTCGAACCGATTAGGCAAACCTCACTTCCCGGCGTATATTGCTTGCATGGCACAAGCAACCAATGAGGGGCGGACTCTGTCCGCAGCCGCCCCCGACCCGCGTGCCGAGGGGATCGCCGACGCGATCACCGCGACCGTGGGGGCGCTCAAGCGCCGGATCGAGGACCCCGAGGCGCACACCCGCGCCTTCCTCCTCGGGCACGTCGCGCGCCTGGAACCGGTGCGCGCGACCGAGATCGCCGAAGCGGTGCACCTCGACCTCTCGACCATCAGCCGCCACCTGCGCGGCCTCGAGGAGTCGGGGCTGCTGGTCCGCTCCCCCGATCCCGACGACCGCCGCGCCTCGCGGCTGGCCGTCACCCCTGACGGCCGCGCCGCCCTCGAGCGCACGACGGCCGCCCGCAACGCCCTGTTCGCGTCGGCGACGGCCGGCTGGACCGACTCCGAGGTCGACGAGCTCGTCAGCCTCCTGAACCGCCTCTCTCACGACCTGGAGAACCTGTGACCACCGAACCCTTCGTCTTCGATCCCGAGGTCGAGGCGAGCCGCAAGCACCTGCGCTGGATCCTCGGCGCGCTCATGCTCACGATGCTGCTCGCCGCCCTCGACCAGACCATCGTGTCGACGGCGCTGCCGACGATCACGAGCGACCTCGGCGGCCTCAACCAGCTGTCGTGGGTCGTCACGGCGTACCTGCTGGCCTCGACGGCGTCGACGCCGATCTGGGGCAAGATCTCCGACCTGCACGGGCGCAAGCTCATGCTGCAGATCTCGATCGTCGTGTTCGTGATCGGCTCGATGCTCGCGGGCCTGAGCCAGAACATGACCGAGCTCATCGCCACCCGCGCCATCCAGGGCATCGGCGGCGGCGGCCTCATGGTGCTGGTGATGGCGGTCATCGCCGACCTCATCCCGCCGCGCGACCGCGGCCGCTACGCCGGCCTGTTCGGCGCCGTGTTCGGCATCTCGTCGGTCGTCGGCCCGCTGCTCGGCGGCTGGTTCACCCAGCACCTGTCGTGGCGCTGGATCTTCTACATCAACGTGCCGCTCGGCGTCGCCGCGTTCATCATCCTCGGCGCGGTGCTGCACCTGCACAACAAGCACGAGCGCAAGCCGATCGACTGGCTCGGCTCGGCGCTCATGGTGATCGGCGTCTGCCTGCTGCTCCTCGTCACCGTGTGGGGCGGCAAGGAGTACGACTGGGTCTCGCCTCAGATCATCGGCATGGCCGTGGCCGGCGTCGGCTTCCTGGTGTGGTTCGTCTACCACGAGCTGCGCGTCGAGGAGCCGATCGTCCCGATGACCCTGTTCTCCAACAAGGTCTTCCGCGTCTCGTCGGTGATCGGCTTCATGGTCGGCTTCGCGATGTTCGGCTCGATCGTCTACCTGTCCATCTACTTCCAGGTGGTGCGCGGCGCGACGCCGACCGAGGCCGGGCTCATGCTGCTTCCGCTCATGGTCGGCATCCTGCTGACGTCGATCCTGTCGGGCCAGCTGATCTCGCGGATGGGTCGCTACAAGATCTTCCCGATCATCGGCACCGCGCTCGCGGCGATCGGCATCTTCATGATGTCGCGCCTCGGCGTCGACGCACCGTTCTGGTACGCCGCGCTGGCGATGTTCATCCTCGGCGCGGGCCTGGGCAACGTGATGCAGGTGCTCGTGCTCGCGGTGCAGAACACCATCGAGCCGAAGATGATGGGCGCGGCCACCAGCGGCTCGACGTTCTTCCGCTCCATCGGCGGCTCGTTCGGCACGGCGTTCTTCGGGGCGGTCTGGACCGCACGGCTGTCGGCGGAGATCTCGAACGCCTTCCCCGGTGCCGACAGCAGCTCGATCAGCGGAGCAACGAGCTCGATCACGTCGATCCACTCGCTGCCCGAGGCCGTCCAGGGACCGCTGCTCGAAGCCTTCGCCCGCGCGATGGACACGACGTTCCTCGTCGCGGTGCCGTTCATGCTCGTGGGCTTCGTCTTCGCCCTCGTGCTCCCCGAGGTGCGCCTGCGCACCCACCAGGACACCGCGCACGCGGTCGCCGAGGACGCCGGCGTCCCGCTGCCGATGATGGACTGACGCAGCACGTCGTACGACGACGGCCCGGGCACCTGCATGGTGCCCGGGCCGTCGCGCGTGTGGGATGCGGCGTACGTCGCTGTGCGGGACTAGCGCTCGCGCGGGTGGAGCTGGAGCTCGCGGTGCACCGCGCGCCAGATCGTGACGGTCTCGATGCCGTCGTCGATGGACTGGTCGACGGTGCGCCCGCCGAGCTCGGCGAGGACGTGGTCGTGCGCCCACGAGCGCGCGTACGTCGGCCCGAGGGCCGCCTCCATGCGCTCCCAGAAGTCGGTCAGGCGCACGGCACCGACCCGGTCATGCGCCCTGCTCTGGCAGGCGCGGGCCGTCGGTCGGGTCCGGTCCGAGCCCCGGGTCGGAGTCGGCCTCGGCGAGGCGCTCGCGGCGCGCGGCGTCGGCGGGCGACTCGACGGTCAGGCCGTCGACCGTGCCGCGGCGGCGCAGGAACGACCAGAAGACGGCCGCGACCAGCAGGAGCAGGACGATGGCGACCGCCCAGGCGGCGATCGTCGCCGTGGTGTCGGCGAGCGCGGTCACGGGTCCTCCGGTCTTCGGGCTCTCGGGTCGGACCACTCTGCCACGGGTCCGGCGTACCGGGCAGCCGGGGCTCGCGGCGTCAGGAGCCGGACGGCGCACGGGTCCGGGGAGCGCTGGCCGGACGCCGTGGATCCGGGTGGGGAGCGTGGGCTGGTGTTGGGCAGCCTGGGGCACCTTCAGCATGAGTCAGGGCCTCGGGGAGAGCGGGCGGGCTGATGTCGGGGCGGTCGGGAAGGATGGGCGCATGTCCGCGCGCCGTGCCTCTGCCGCTGGTGCGGGCGTGCCCGACGCGGCGACGGTCCTCGGACGCTTCTCCGAGCCGACCCGGGCGTGGTTCGCGTCCGCGTTCGAGGCGGCGACGCCGGCACAGCTCGGGGCGTGGGACGCGATCTCGACCGGGCAGCACGCGCTCGTGGTCGCCCCCACCGGGTCGGGCAAGACGCTCGCGGCGTTCCTCTACGCGCTGGACCGCGTCGCGGCGGAGCCGGTGCCCGAGGACCCGCGACGTCGGTGCCGGGTCCTCTACGTCTCGCCGCTGAAGGCGCTCGCGGTCGACGTCGAGCGCAACCTGCGCAGCCCGCTCACCGGCATCCGCCGCGAGGCGGTGCGCCTCGGCCTGCCCGAGCCCGACGTCACGGTGGGCGTGCGGTCGGGCGACACCCCGGCCGACGAGCGGCGCCGCTTCGGCACGAAGCCGCCCGACGTCTTCATCACGACGCCGGAGTCGCTGTTCCTCGTCCTCACCTCTCAGGCGCGCGACTCGCTGCGCGGCGTCGAGACCGTGATCGTCGACGAGGTCCACGCGCTCGCGAGCACGAAGCGCGGTGCACACCTCGCGATCTCGCTCGAGCGCCTCGACGCGCTGCTCGAGCAGCCGGCGCAGCGCATCGGCCTCTCGGCCACCGTCCGACCGGTCGAGGAGGTCGCCTCGTTCCTCGGGGGCGCGCGCCCCGTCACCGTGGTAGCGCCGCCGAGCGCGAAGACGGTCGACCTGCAGGTCGTCGTACCCGTCGACGACATGGCCGAGCTCGGGGCGTCGACCGGCGAGGTCAGCGGCTCGGCAGCGGGCGACGAGCGGCGCACGAGCATCTGGCCGCACGTCGAGCAGCAGGTCGTCGACCTCATCGCCGAGCACCGCTCGACGATCGTGTTCGCCAACTCCCGCCGCCTCGCCGAGCGGCTCACCGCGCGGCTCAACGAGATCTGGCTCGAGCGCACCACCGGCGAGGTGCTCGAGACCGGTACGGCGCCCGCGCAGGTGATGGCTCAGTCGGGTGCCGCCACCGGCGCCCCGACCGTGCTGGCGCGCGCGCACCACGGCTCGGTGAGCAAGGAGCAGCGGGCGATCATCGAGGACGACCTCAAGGCCGGTCGGCTGCCCGCGGTGGTCGCGACCAGCAGCCTCGAGCTCGGCGTCGACATGGGCGCGGTCGACCTCGTGATCCAGGTCGAGTCGCCGCCGAGCGTCGCGAGCGGGCTGCAGCGCGTCGGTCGCGCGGGCCACCAGGTCGGCGCGGTCAGCGAGGGCGTGGTGCTGCCGAAGTACCGCGGCGACCTCGTGCAGACCGCGGTCGTCGCGGAGCGGATGAAGGCCGGGCTCATCGAGTCGCTGCGCATGCCGCGCAACCCGCTCGACGTGCTCGCGCAGCAGCTCGTCGCGATGACGTCGCTCGACACGTGGGACGTCGACGACGCGCTCGCTCTCGTGAGGCGGGCCGCGCCGTTCCCGACCCTCCCGCAGTCGGCGTACGACGCCGTGCTCGACATGCTCGCCGGGCGCTACCCGAGCGACGAGTTCGCCGAGCTGCGCCCGCGCCTGGTGTGGGACCGCACCGCGGGCACGATCGCCGGACGTCCCGGCGCGCAGCGGCTCGCGGTGACGAGCGGCGGCACGATCCCCGACCGCGGGCTGTTCGGCGTCTTCCTCGTGGGAGAGAAGGCTTCTCGGGTCGGCGAGCTCGACGAGGAGATGGTCTACGAGTCGCGCGTCGGCGACGTGTTCTCCCTCGGCGCCTCGTCGTGGCGCATCGAGGACATCACCCACGACCGCGTGCTCGTCTCCCCCGCACCGGGGCAGGCCGGCCGCCTCCCGTTCTGGCACGGCGACGCGCTCGGCCGGCCGTACGAGCTCGGTCGCGCGCTCGGCGGCTTCGTCCGCGAGATCGCCGCGCTCCCCCGCCCGAAGGCCGCGGCACGGCTCTCGGAGATCGGCCTCGACGAGCGCGCGACGTCGAACCTCCTCGCGTACGTCGACGAGCAGCGCACCGCGACCTCGCACGTGCCCGACGACCGCACGCTCGTGCTCGAGCGCGTGCGCGACGAGCTCGGCGACTGGCGCGTGGTGCTGCACTCGCCGTTCGGCGCGCAGGTGCACGCACCGTGGGCGCTCGCGATCGCGGCGCGGCTCCGCGAGCGGCACGGCATCGACGCCCAGGTGATGCACGCCGACGACGGAATCGTGCTGCGCCTGCCCGACGTCGAGGACGACGTCGTGCTCGCCGGCGTCGCCGAGGCCGTGGTGCTCGACCCCGACGAGGTCGAGGCGATCGTCACCGCCGAGGCCGGCGGCTCGGCGCTGTTCGCCGCGCGGTTCCGCGAGTCGGCGGCCCGCGCGCTGCTGCTGCCGCGCCGCAACCCCGGCAAGCGATCGCCGCTGTGGCAGCAGCGCCAGCGGTCGGCGCAGCTGCTGTCGGTGGCGTCGCAGTACGGCTCGTTCCCGATCGTGCTCGAGACGATGCGCGAGGTTCTGCAGGACGTCTACGACGTCCCCGGCCTCGTCGCCCTCATGCGCTCGGTGCAGTCGCGCGAGGTGCGCGTGGTCGAGGTCGAGACGCCGACCCCGTCGCCGTTCGCGCGGTCGCTGCTGTTCGGCTACGTCGCGGCGTACCTCTACGAGGGCGACTCGCCGCTCGCCGAGCGACGTGCCGCCGCTCTCACCCTCGACTCGGCGCTGCTCGCGGAGCTGCTCGGCCAGGCCGAGCTGCGCGACCTGCTCGACCTCGAGGCGCTCGCTCAGGTCGAGGCCGAGCTGCAGCGTCTCGTGCCCGAGCGCCACGCGAAGGACGTCGAGGGTGCGGCCGACCTGCTGCGGCTGCTCGGCCCGCTCACCCACGACGCCGCGGCCGTGCGCGGTGCGCAGCGTGAGTGGCTCGACGAGCTCGTGACATCGCGGCGTGCCATCGTCGTACGCATCGCCGGCGCCGACGCGGTCGCGTCGGTGGAGGACGCCGCCCGCCTGCGCGACGCGCTCGGAACCGCTCTGCCCGTGGGACTTCCCGACGCGTTCCTCGAGCCGGTCGCGGATCCCGTCGGCGACCTGGTGTCGCGGTGGGCGCGCACCCACGGCCCGTTCCACGTCGCCGACGTCGCGGCCGCGTTCGGCCTCGGCTCCGCCGTCGTGCAGGGCGCGCTCGCGCGGCTCGCGGCATCCGGGCGCGTGGTGTCGGGCGAGTTCCGCCCCGGCGGCAGCGGCACCGAGTGGTGCGACGCCGAGGTGCTGCGGCTGATCCGCCGCCGCTCGGTCGCGGCGCTGCGCCGCGAGGCCGAGCCCGTCGCTCCGGCGTCGCTCGGCGTCTTTCTGCCGGCGTGGCAGCAGATCGGTCCCGGCGGTCGAGGTCGGCTCCGCGGGGTCGACGGCGTGCTGCGCGTGGTCGAGCAGCTCGGCGGTCTCGCGCTCCCGGCGTCGTCGTGGGAGACGCTCGTGCTGCCCTCGCGCGTCGACGGCTATCAGCCCGCGATGCTCGACGAGCTCACCGCGGCCGGCGAGGTCGTGTGGGTCGGTGCCGGTCCGCTCACCGGCGGCGACGGCTGGCTCGCGCTCGCACCCGCCGACACGGCGTCGCTGCTGCTGCCCGACGTCGTCGACCTCGAGCTCGACGACCTGCACCGCGCGCTGCTCGCGACCCTCGAGGGCGGCGGCGGCTGGTTCGCCCGCACGCTGACCGAGCGTGCGTCGGAGTCGTTGGGCGAGACGATCACCGACGCGCGACTCGCGCAGGCGCTGTGGGACCTCGTGTGGGCCGGGCACGTCACGGGCGACACCTGGGCTCCGGTGCGCGCGTCGCTCGTCGGCACGACGCGACGCCCGCGCACGGCCGCCGCACCCTCGCGTCCGGGTCCGCGCGCCCGTTACGCGCGAGCCCGTGCCGCGGTGCGCCCGGCGCCCGCGACCCTCTCCGGGCGCTGGTCGCTCGCCGAGCCGCGCTCCGCCGACACCACGCTGCGTGCCGCTGCGCTGGCCGAGGGGCTGCTCGACCGGTACGGCGTCGTCACGCGCGGCGCCGTGGCGGCGGAGCGGATCAGCGGCGGCTTCGCCGGCGTCTACCGCGTGCTGTCGGCGTACGAGGACGCCGGCCGCTGCCGTCGCGCCTACGTCGTGGAAGGCCTGGGCGCCGCGCAGTTCGCGCTGCCCGGGGCGATCGACCGGGTGCGCGCCTCGGCTCCCGAGCGCCGCGACCCGGCACTCCCCCCGCAGGCGCTCGTGCTCGCCGCGACCGACCCGGCCAACCCGTACGGCGCAGCCCTGCCCTGGCCCGCGCGTCCCGACGCGGGAGGCCACAAGCCCGGGCGCAAGGCAGGAGCGCTGGTGGTGCTCGTCGACGGCGAGCTCGCGCTCTACGTCGAGCGCGGCGGGCGCACGCTGCTCACCTGGTCCGACGAGCCCGACGTGCTGCGCGAGACGTGCGGCGCGCTCGCCTCGGCCGTGCGCTCGGGCCTGCTCGGTCGGCTCACCGTGCACAAGGCCGACGGCGAGCACGTCCTCGCCCCCGGCTCGGCGCTCGGCGCGGCGCTGGAGGCCGCCGGCTTCGTCGCGACCCCGCAGGGCCTCCGCCTGCGCCCCTGAAGCGGTCGCCGCAGCACCGCGCGCGACGTCACTGCCGCGCCGCACCGTTCCGCGCACGTCACTGCCTGAAGGCACGGGTTCTCACCGGGAAGCGGTGCTTTCAGGCAGTGACGACGCGGACCGCATCTCGAGAGGGTGTCGGTGGCCTGAGCGGGGCTGCGGGTTCTCTCAGCGCCTCTCACGCGGGGCACACGTCGACGCCAGGGTTCCCCCGGGAGGGCGACGCATGCTCTCCTGCGACGGTGCGCCGCAGCGGCGTACCCCGGACGAGGAGTGCACGGATGACGGGGACCCCCACCGACTGGAACGCGATCGGCCGCGGCGCCGCCCTGGTGGCTGCCGGCGCGATCATCGGCGCGGCGGGCGTCGCGACCGCGTCCGCGATGACGCACACGACCAGCACGAGCTCGAACCAGGCCGCCGGCGGCTTCGGCGGCCAGCTGCCCGGTGGCCCCGGCGGCCAGACCCAGAACCAGCAGAACCAGCAGGGGCAGAGCAACGGCATCTCCCCGCAGGGCGGATCGCAGAACGGCACGGGCTCCTCGGGCGGGACGGGCTCGAGCAACGGCATGCTCCCGCCGGGCATGGGCCAGGACCAGAACAACCAGGACCAGAGCAGCCAGGGCCAGAACAGCCAGGGTCTGCCGGGCGGCACCGGCTCGAGCGGTCAGAGCACCGGCATGCTCCCGCCGGGCTTCTCCGACGGTTCCTCCGGCACCGGCTCCTCGGGCTCGATGCCGCAGGGGCCGCAGAGGGGCGACGGCGGCCCGATGGTGAGCTCCGGCGGCAGCTGACCCGCCCGCGGGATCCGGGTCCCGCCCTCCGACACGACGGCCCTCGCCTCCCCCGACGAGGGCCGTCGTCCTGTCTGCACCAGGTACGCCGACCCGGCCCGGACAGCGCTCCCAGCAACCGGACGTCGGAGCGGTCCCACCGCCCGGTACGCCGGTCCGCGCCGCGCAGTCCGGACGATGTGCCCGCCGGGTCGCATCGCGCCCGTGCACCGCACGAGGGTGTGGGCGAACGGGCCGCTGCTGGACGCGCTGTGGGGCTCGGGGAGCGCGGGCGGCCCTGGGGAGCGGGCGATGAAGTCTCTCCACGCGGTCGCGCTCGTGCTCTGCGCGTCGGCACCGTCGGCCTGGATCGTCACCCTCGTGCTGCTGCTCGTGGCGCACCGCGGCGACGTCACGAGATGGGCGGGCGACGACTGGTCGCTGATGGCCGGCGTCCTCGTCGTACCGCTGCCGCTGGCCGCGGGCCTGCTGCGCGTGCCGCCGCTGCGACGTCCCAACCGCACGACGTGGATGGTCGATGCCGGCGAGCCCTGCGCACCGCTGAGGTCGAGCCAGAGCGGCAGCTAGGGCGCGAGCCCTCGGGCGCAGCCGGAGCGCCGTCGTACCGGCCGCAGGCCTGCCGGGCCAACCGGCGCTGCGGCGCGCCTACCGCACGACGTGGATGTTGAACGCCGGCGAGCCCTGCGCACCCATAAGGTCGAGCCAGAGCGGCAGGTAGAGCTCGAGCCCGCGCGCCGCGGCGATCCCGCCGACGTCGAGGATCTCGTCGGAAGCCCAGCCGAAGCCCTCGAGCAGCGAGCGCACGACGGACTTCGCGTCGGCGTCGTCGCCCGCGACGAAGACCGAGTGCGCGCCCGACAGCGAGCGTGGGTGCACCATCACGTCGGCGTTCATCGTGTTGAGCGACTTCACGACCCGAGCGGCGGGGAACGCCGCCTGGATCGACTCGCCGAGCGAGCGGCCCTCGGGCTGCACGACGTGCGGCGGGAAGCCGTGCGAGAAGTCGAGCGGGTTCGCCACGTCGACGAGGACCTTGCCCGCGAGGTGGTCGGTGCCCGCAGCCTCGAGCGCCACGAGAGACACGAGCCCGCTGGTGGCGTTGACGACCACCTCGGCCCACGAGGCGGCGTCGCGGAAGCTGCCCTCGCTCGCGGCGTCGCCCGCCGACGCGACCCAGGCCACCGCCTTCTCGTTGCCCGCGCTGCGCGAGCCCATCCGTACCTCGTGACCGGTCTCGACCAGCCGCGTCCCCAGCGTCTGACCGACGCCGCCCGTGCCCAGCACCGCGATCCGCATGTCGTCCCTCCCTGTGCGATGGTGGCGCAACAGCGGCGGCACCGTCGCGTGTTCCCGGTGGAGGTGGCGTGCCCGAGGGCGACACCGTGTGGCTGGTGTGCAAGCGGCTCGACGACGCGCTCTCGGGCGACGTCCTCACGCGCACCGACTTCCGCGTGCCGCAGCTCGCCACCGCCGACCTCGTCGGACGCCGCGTGCTCGCGACCGTGCCGCGCGGCAAGCACCTGCTCACCCGCGTCGAGGGCGGCCTGACGCTGCACACCCATCTGCGGATGGACGGCTCGTGGCACCTGTACCGGCCGGGCGTGCGCTGGGGCGGCGGCCCCGACCACCAGATCCGGCTGATCCTGTCGACCGACGCGTGGGACGCGATCGGCTACCGCCTGCACGACGTCGCCCTGGTCGAGACGTCGGAGGAGACGGCGCTGGTCGGCCACCTCGGCCCCGACGTCCTCGACCCCGCCGGCTTCGACGCCGACGAGGCGGTACGCCGGATCCGCGAGCAGCCCGACCGCGAGATCGGCCAGGCGCTGCTCGACCAGCGCAACCTCGCCGGCATCGGCAACCTCTACAAGGCCGAGACGCTCTTCGTCGAGCGCCTCTCACCGTGGACACCCGTGTCCGGCGTACCCGACCTCGATGCCGTGGTCGGCACGGCCGCGCGGCTCATCGGGCGCAACAAGGGCCACGCGTCGCAGTCGACGACCGGCGACAGCGGCCGCGACCGCCAGCACTACGTCTTCGAGCGCGGCGGCAAGCCCTGCCGTCGGTGCGGCGAGCCCGTCGCGACGGCGATGCAGGGCGACCCGCCCTACGACCGGATCACCTACTGGTGCCTGCGCTGCCAGCCCGGCGCCCACCCCGAGCCGCTGCCCCAGAAGCGCCCCCGGTCCGGCAGCGGCGCCTACGACCGCCGAGTACGCCGCCCCTCGTCCTGACCACGGGGAACGGCTCGACCGACGAACGCACGTAGGTCCCCGAACATGATCATGTTTGGGGACCTACGCGGGCGGCTAGGTGCGGTCGACCACCGGCGGGTCGACGTCCCACGGGTCGCGCACGCGGAGCTCCTCCGGCGGATGCACCCACCACCCGCGCAGGTCGACCTCGTGCTCCCCGCGGGTCCACGCGAGCACGCGCTCCATGTCGGGCTCGGGGACGGGCGCGTGCAGCGGCTCGTCGAGGGCACCGGGCCACAGGTCGCGCAGCCACGAGAACTCCACGCCCGACAGGTGCGCCTGGCGCAGCCGCAGCAGCTCGGCGAAGCGCACGAGCTGCTGGCGCTCGGCGCAGCGCAGGACGGCGACGAACGCGGGCAGCAGCTCGCCTCGGTAGCGGTTGTCGCGCAGGTCGAACGCGGGCCGGCGCAGCACGACCCTCACCCGCTCCGTCACCGGCTCGACGCACGCCTCCGTCCCCCGGCGCGCCAGCCCCGAGAGCGCGAGGTAGCGGCGGTCCTCGGACCGCGCGGTGAGGTCGGCGACGAGCAGGTCCTCGAAACCGGGCGCCCTCATCGAGGTGAGCCGCTGGAGGGCCGAGCCACGGTGGTCCGAGGGGCGCGACTCATCGGCGTACAGGTCCTGGAAGAACGCGATCAGGGCATCGCGGTCGTCGGCCGTGGCGGGCAGGTCCCACAGCAGCGTCGACCCACGGTCCTCGCCCAGGGTGCGGTAGTACGCCGCGATCTCGGCGAGCGCCGCGGCACCACCGGACTCGAGGCTGCCCGCGACCAGCTCACGTGCGGCAGCGTGATCGCCGCGACGGGCGAGCGCCGCCCACTGCGCACCGTCGAACCATCCCCCGTCGTCCACGTGCGCAGGATGTCGTGCGGAGGGGTCAGCCATCAATTCGCCGGACCGGGCTGCCGAGCGGATCGCCGGCCGCCCGCACCGGCTCAGCTTGCCGGGGACGCGAAGGACGTCGTTCGGACGGCGACGGGAAGGCCGGCGGCGAGAGCTCTCGCCTGCGCCGCGCGCGAGGTCTGCGTGCCCGGAGCCACGGCGTGGCCGGCGAGCCAGCGCAGCACGAGGTCGACGTGCTCGGGACCGCTCGCGCGGTCGGCGGTGTCGAGCACCTCGGCCGTGCGCGCGCGTACGGCGTCCCACGAGACGCCCTCGCCCGGCACGACGACGGCGAGCAGGGCGGTCGGCTCGACGGTGCGCAGACCGGCGAGCACGGTGTGGCCGGCGACGGCGTCGGCGGCGCGGGTGAGGGCCACCGCGAGGTCGTCGCGCGCGAGGTCGCGGCAGTCGTCGGCGAGCTCGGCGAGGTCGTCGGCCACGAGCGCGGCGATGACCTCGTCCTTGGTGCGGAAGTGGTTGTAGAGCGTGGCCTTGGCCAGCCCGCCGCGGACTGCGATGTCGCCCATGGTCGCCTTGCGCACGCCGTGCTCGGTGAGCACGCGGCGTGCGCCGTCGAGCGCGGCGGCACGGGTGCGGCCCATCGCGTTGCCGGCGCGCGAGCGCGGCGAGCGGGACGTGGAGGTCGGTACGTCGGTGACGACGGGATCGGTCACGACGGTGGGCGCGTCCGGGGACGCGGCGAGATCGGTGGTGCGGTCGCTCACGTGCCGGTCAGGCGGCGGCGACGGCCGACGGCGTCGACACCGGCAGCTCGGTCACGGGGGCGACGCCCTCGAGGACGGCGACCTCGTCGCTCACGGAGCGCAGGAAGTTCGCCAGCGGGACGTCGAGCGCGGTGCAGATCGAGGCGAGCAGCTCGCTGCTGGCCTCCTTCTGGCCCCGCTCGACCTCGGAGAGGTAGCCCAGGGACACCCGGGCCGCGGAGGACACCTCGCGCAGGGTGCGGCCCTGGTCCTGGCGACGACGACGCAGCTCGTCACCGATGACGCGGCGCAGGACGATCACGGGGGCACCCCCTCTCGTGGTACGCGAAGCCCCGCCGGCGGGGTCCGGCGTAGCACCACCGTACCGGGCGGCACCGGCTGTCGCACCGACTGCACCCGCTCGGCCTACGTCGGCGCGTCGCGGGGTGACGGTCGGGGCGATGCTCACGCGGTGTCTCCTGGAGGGTGCGGTGGTGCCTGTGAGGTCACAACGCTTCGATCCTGCGCCCCTGTTCCCGCCCCCGCCACCGCAATACGCCCGCAGCGAACACGCCCGTCCGTTCACCCGAACGGGCTACCGGCCGTGATCTTGGTCGGTTGCGCGCTACCTGGGCCCGGAAGGTCGCGACCGACCACGAACACGCGCCGTACGCCGGCGTCAGGGGCGGGCGACGTGGGAGAGGGCCTGGAGGGCCTCGTGCACGGCGGCCCAGCGGATGCCGTCGCGGCCCAGGGCGGCGTCGAAGGTGGGGCTCTGGGTGTGGGTGCGGCCGCTCGGGCCGACGACGGCCACGTGCACCTCGCCGACCGGACGGCCGTCCTGCGGGTCGGGGCCGGCGACGCCGGTGGTCGCCACGCCGTAGTCGGCGCCGACGAGCGCCACCACGCCGCGGGCCATCTGCCGCGCGACCTCGGGGTGCACGGCGCCCTCGAGGTCGAGCAGGTCGTGGTCGACGCCGAGCACGCTGGTCTTCACGTCGGTCATGTAGGCCACGACTCCCCCGCGCACCACCGCAGACGCTCCCGGCACCGACACGAGGGTCGCGACCACGAGACCGCCGGTGAGCGACTCCGCGACCGCCACCGTGCGGCCGGCGTCGGTGAGCCGCGCCACGAGCTCCGCCGCCAGCGACCGCGCCGCGGCCTCGTGGTCGGCGTGCGCCGTCACGCCGCGGCCCTCGCCGCAGCCCGAAGCCGGACGGCGCGCACGACGTAGTCGATGCCGGTCACAACGGTGAGGATCAGCGCGATGGCCATGAGCGCGACGCGCACCGGCACGAGCCACTCGGGCACGGGCAGCAGGTAGCCGACGATCGCGGCCATCTGGAACGCGGTCTTCAGCTTGCCGCCGCGACTGGCCGGGATGACGCCGTGCCGGATGACCCAGAAGCGCAGAATCGTGACGCCGATCTCGCGGGCGAGGATCACGAGCGTGACCCACCACGGGAGCTCGCCGAGGTAGGACAGGCCGACGAGCGCCGTACCGGTGAGCGCCTTGTCGGCGATCGGGTCGGCGATCTTGCCGAAGCTGGTCACCTGGCCGCGCCGGCGCGCGATCTCGCCGTCGACGAGGTCGGTGAACGACAGCGCGAGGAACACCACGGCCGACCAGATGCGCGACGAGGCGTCGTCGCCGCCGTCGCGCAGGAGCAACCACGCGAACACCGGCACCAGCACGAGGCGCAGCACGGTGAGCGCGTTCGGGAGGTTGAGGCGCGACGGCGCCTGGACGGGATCGCCGACGTGGTCGGGAGGCGGCGGCTTGATCACCGTGCGACCCGGCCGGTGACCTCGGCGACGAGGTCGACTCCCTCGGACCCGACGACCACGGCCGTCACGAGCTCCCCCGGCACGAGCGGCAGCTCGTCGCGCGTCACCAGCAGCGTCGTGCCGTCGACCTCGGGAGCCTGGTGCGCGCTGCGGCCCTCCGCGGCGAAGCCGTCGACGCCGTCACCGACGTACTCGACGAGCACCTGCACCTCCTCGCCGACACGGTCGGCGGCGCGGCGCGAGGTGAGCTCCTCGACGAGCGACGCGACGCGCTCGACGCGCTCGCGCACCACGGCCTCGTCGAGCTTGCCGTCGTACGTCGCAGCCTCGGTGCCGTCCTCGTCGGAGTAGCCGAACACGCCCACGGCGTCGAGGCGTGCGGCCACGAGGAAGCGCTCGAGCTCGTCGACGTCGGCCTCGGTCTCGCCCGGGAAGCCGACGATCACGTTGCTGCGCGCGCCCGCCTGCGGGGCGAGGTGGCGTGCGGCGGCGAGCAGCTCGAGGAACGACTCGGTGCCGCCGAAGCGACGCATCCGGCGCAGGACGTCCTGCGACGCGTGCTGGAACGAGAGGTCGAAGTACGGCACGACGCCAGGCGTGCGCGCGATGACGTCGATGAGCGAGGGCCGGGTCTCGGCGGGCTGCAGGTAGGACACGCGCACCCAGTCGATGCCCTCGACCGCCGCGAGCTCGGGCAGCAGCGTCTCGAGCAGGCGCAGGTCGCCGAGGTCCTTGCCGTACGACGTCGAGTTCTCGCTCACCAGCACGAGCTCGCGGACGCCCTGCGACGCCAGCCAGCGGGCCTCCTCGAGAACGTCGTTCGGACGCCGCGAGACGAACGAGCCGCGGAAGCTCGGGATCGCGCAGAACGCGCAGCGGCGGTCGCAGCCCGACGCGAGCTTGAGCGGCGCGCTCGGTCCGTCGCCGAGGCGTCGGCGTACGACGCGAGGCCCGCTCGCGGGCGCCACGCCCTCGGGCAGGTCGGGCTCCTGGCCGTGGCCGGGGATCGCGACCGCGGCCGCCGAGCGCTCGACGGGGGTCACGGGCAGCAGCAGCCGGCGGTCGCGCGGGGCGTGCGGCACGTGCTGCTCGCCGGCCACGATGCTGCGCAGCCGGGCGGAGATGTCGGCGTAGTCGTCGAAGCCGAGCACGGCGTCGGCCTCGGGCAGCGACTCGGCGAGCTGGTCGCCGTACCGCTCGGCCAGGCAGCCCACCGCGACGACGGCGCGGGTGCGGCCGTCGTCCTTGAGGTCGGCCGCGGCGAGCAGCGTGTCGACGGAGTCCTTCTTGGCCTGCTCGACGAAGCCGCAGGTGTTGACCACGACGGCGTCGGCGTCGGCGGCCTCGTCGACGAGCTCCCAGCCGTCGGCGGCGAGGCGTCCGGCGAGCTCCTCGGAGTCGACCTCGTTGCGGGCGCACCCGAGGGTGACGAGCGCGACCTTGCGCACGGACGAGGACATGGCCCAGAGCCTACGGGCTCGGAGGTGCGGTTCAGCCCGCGGTGGTGGTGGGGTCGCCGGGGCCGAACGTGACCTTCACGACCTGCCCGCCGGAACCGGGCTCGCCGAGGTCGCGGCCGTTGACGACGAGCGCGACCGCGCCCGCGTTGCCGATCACGAGCGACACCTTCTGCTTGTCGCGGAAGGTCTTCGTCTCGCCCTCGTTGAGGATGCCCTCGTAGAGGGTCTTGCCGCCGGGGCCGGCGGTGGCGCGGACCCACGACTTCTTGCCGGTGACGGTGAGCTTCACGACCACGCCCTCGGCCTGCGCGACGACGTCGGTGGGGCTGGCCTGCGGCGTGGTCGGCTCGGTGGACGGCGTCGAGGTCGACGGCGTCGGCTTGGTCGACGGCGCGGTGGTCGGCGACTGCGAGGGCGACGACGACGAGGTGGGCTCCGCGGTCACGCCCGAGGGCGACGGGCGGTTGCTGAGGAACGAGATCACACCGGCGCCCACGATGACGGCGAGGGCGAGGGCCATCACGGCCGACCAGTTCGGGCCGCTGCGGCCGCGGGCGACGCTGGCGCCGAGGGTGCCCGCGAGGGCGCCGATGCTGTCGCCGGCGGAGGTGCGCTCGCTGACGGCGGTGGGCTGCTCGACCGGCTCGACCGGGGCGACCGCCGCGCGGGCGGTGCCGCGCTCGGCGTCGTACTGCGCGGCCAGAGCGGCGGGGTCGAGACCGATCGCCGACGCGATGCTCTTGAGGTGGCCGCGGGCGTAGACGTCGCCGCCGCAGAGGCGGAAGTCGTCCTTCTCGATGGCCTCGATGACGGCGGCGCGCACCCGGGTGCTGGCGGCGACCTGCGTGGTGGTGAGACCGGCGGCGGTGCGGGCGCGCGCGACGGTCTGACCGACCGTCAGGCTCGTCTCGCTCACGACCGCTGCTCCCTGCCTCCAGCGGGGCACGACCGGACCGTCGTAGGGGGAAGCCGCCGGAGCGTCCATGCTAGGCCGAACCCCGCGCCGGGGGGAAACGGCCGACGCCCCCGACCGGATCAGTCGGCGGCGTCGTCGCAGGTCAGAGCGCTCACTCTCCGCCGAGAGTGGCGAGGATCCCCTCGAGCTCGTCGGGCTGCACCAGCACGTCGCGGGCCTTGGACCCCTCGCTGGGGCCGACGATGCCCCTGCTCTCCATGAGGTCCATGAGGCGACCGGCCTTGGCGAAGCCCACGCGCAGCTTGCGCTGGAGCATCGACGTGGAGCCGAACTGCGTCGTGACCACGAGCTCCACCGCTGCGCGCAGCAGGTCGAGGTCGTCGCCGATCTCCTCGTCGATCTCCTTCTTGCCGGCCGCCACCGCGCCGACGTCCTCGCGGTACGCCGGAGCCAGCTGCGCCTTGCAGTGGGCGACCACCGCGCGGATCTCGTTCTCGGTGACCCAGGAGCCCTGCAGGCGGATCGGCTTGCTCGCTCCCATCGGCAGGAACAGCGCGTCGCCCTGGCCGACCAGCTTCTCCGCACCGGGCTGGTCGAGGATGACGCGGCTGTCGGCGAGGCTCGAGGTGGCGAACGCGAGGCGGCTCGGCACGTTGGCCTTGATCAGGCCGGTGACGACGTCGACGCTCGGCCGCTGCGTGGCGAGCACGAGGTGGATGCCGGCTGCGCGCGCGAGCTGGGTGATGCGGACGATGGAGTCCTCGACGTCGCGCGGGGCGACCATCATCAGGTCGGCGAGCTCGTCGACGATCACGAGCAGGTACGGGTAGGGCGTGATGACCCGCTCGCTGCCGTCGAGCGGCTTCACCTGGCCGGCGCGCACCGCCTTGTTGAAGTCGTCGATGTGCCGGAAGCCGAACTGCGCGAGGTCGTCGTAGCGGAGGTCCATCTCCTTGACGACCCACTGCAGCGCCTCGGCCGCCTTCTTCGGGCTCGTGATGATCGGCGTGATGAGGTGCGGGACGCCCTCGTACGCCGTGAGCTCCACGCGCTTGGGGTCGACGAGGATCATCCGCACCTCGTCGGGCGTCGAGCGCATGAGGACGCTCGTGATGAGCGTGTTCATGCAGCCGGACTTGCCGGCGCCGGTGGCGCCCGCGACGAGGATGTGCGGCATGCGCGCGAGGTTGGCGCACACGAAGCCGCCCTCGACGTCCTTGCCGAGGCCGACGAGCATCGGGTGGTGGTCGCTCGTCGCGGCCTTGCTGCGCAGGACGTCGCCGAGGCTGACCAGCTCGCGGTCGGTGTTGGGGATCTCGACGCCCACGGCGGACTTGCCGGGGATGGGCGAGAGGATCCGGACGTCGGCCGAGGCCACGGCGTACGCGATGTTCTTCGACAGCTGCGTGACGCGCTCGACCTTCACGGCCGGGCCGAGCTCGACCTCGTAGCGCGTCACCGTCGGGCCGCGGGAGTAGCCGGTGACCGTGGCGTCGATCCCGAACTGCTCGAACACGGCCGTGAGCGAGTCGACGACGGCGTCGGACGCCTTGCTCGTGGACTTGTGCGGCGCACCGGGCTTCAGCGACTCGGTCGGCGGCAGGTGGTAGGTGACGTCGCCCGAGAGCGCGAGCTGCTCGATGCGCGCGGGGACGTCGGGCAGCGGCTCGGCGACCGGCTTGGGCGTGACGACCGTGCCGTCGGTGAGGTCGACGATGACGGTCGACTGCTCGTCGGGGTCGCCCGCGGGCTCGTCCTCGACCTCGGCGGCCGCCTTCTTGCGACGGCCCTTCTTGGGCGTGTCGTCGGCGACGAGCGGGGTCTCGAAGGCGACATCGCCGGCGAGCACGCCCAGACCGCTGTCGGCGGCCTCGGCGTCCTTCTTGGCCTGGCGGCGCTGGCGGCGCGTGGTGGTCGCGGGGGCCTCGGGCTCGGCGGGAGCACCCGGCTCCTCGACGAGCTCGACGCCGAGGAGGCGGTCGCGCAGGTGGCGGATGCGCTCGGGGATCGCCGCGACCGGGGTCGCGGTGACGACGAGGAGCCCGAAGACGAAGAGCAGCAGGAGGAGCAGCCCGGCGACGACCGGGTGGGTCGCCGCGACGATCGGCGCGGAGGCCAGCCAGCCGAGCCAGCCGCCGCCCGCCTCCATCGCGGCCGAGCCGTCGGCGGGGACGGCCGTGCCGTGGACGACGTGGACGAGGCCCGCGGCGGAGATGACGAGGGCCGAGACGCCGATGGTCATGCGACCGGTCGCGGCGCTCTCGTCCGGGCGGCGCAGGATGCGCCAGGCGAGGCCGAGCAGGAGGAGCGGCAGCAGCCAGTCGAGGCTGCCGAGCGCGGCGGTGACGAACGAGCCGATGAAGCCGCCGAGCCCGTCGGCGACGTCCCACCACACGGCGAACGCGACGAGGATCGCGGCACCGACCAGCGCGAGGCCCAGGCCGTCGCGACGGTGGGCCGGGTCGAGCTCGCGGGCGCCCGAGCCGACGCGGCGTACCAGGCCGCCCAGGACGTGCCCGATGCTCACCCAGACGACGCCGACCACGGTGACGACCGCGGCGAGCATGCGCGTGGGCAGCGAAGGCCCGGCCGGGGCGCGACGGGCAGCCGGACGGGCTGCGGGCTTGCTGGCACGCGCCGAGGACGAGCGCCCGGACTTCGCGGCGCTGGTCTTCGGGCGGCTCGTCGGGGAAGAACCGGTCCGTCCCGTCCCCGAGCGGGAACGAGGCGGCGCCGGCGTACGGGTCGCCATGGTGCGAATCTAGCCGCACCCGGCTCACCCGCCCCACACGCCACACCGGTGGCTCTGGGGCCGAGGCATCCCCGTGGGCAGCGTTGTCCTCCTTGGCGGCACTTCAGTGCCGCCTGCGTCGTCCGCCTCGCCCACGGGGCGCCTCGACCCCAGAGCCTCACCACAGGCACAAGGTCCGACTGGCGATCGCACCTGTGTCGTGAGCGGGTGGCACGTGCGAGCCGGCTCGCGGCGGCTGCTCGCGGGGCCTGGCGGACGGATACTGCGGGGCGGAGGTGGGTGTGGACCGGACAGCGGCGGCTCGGGTGCTCGGGGTGGACCCGGGGGCCTCGGCGCGCGCGGTCGAGCGGGCGTTCCGGCGGCGGACCCGCGACACGCACCCGGACCGGTTCCCGCCCGGGTCCGAGGCCTGGGAGGACGCGTCGTACCGGATGCGCGAGCTGGTCGAGGCCCGGGCGACCCTCGTGGCGCCGGAGCCCGAGGCGCCGGAGTGGCGGCGCACGGCGGAGGACGGCGGCACCTGGGCGTGGGCGCACGAGGCACCGACCACCCGCAGCCCGTCGGGCCGCCCCTACGGCGCCGACGACCCCTTCCCCACCCCGCACGACGTCGACCGCCGGGTGCGCGCCTGGGGCCTGGGCTGGGGCGGCTTCCTCGTCCTCGCCGCACTGGTGAGCCTCCTGGTCGGCGCGACCCAGAAGACCAACGACGCCCTCCCGTTCTGGAGCCCCGCCCTCTTCCTCACCGGCTGCGTCGCCATCGCCATCGGCCTGAGAGCCCACCACCGCCTCACCCGCTGAAGGCAGTGAAGGTGCCCCGCGGTGCGCTAGGAGCACCGCCGGTCCCCCCGATGTTTCGGGACCGTCCGGGCGTGGGGCGGATGAGGTGCGCCTAGCGCACCGCGGGGCACATTGACTGCGAACCCTGGGAGGCTTACGCCTCCACCACCACCGGGACGATCATGGGTCGGCGGCGGTGCTGGTCGTTGACCCAGCGGCCGAGGACCCGGCGTACGACCTGCTGCAGGGCGTACTGGTCGGTGTTGCCGTGGCGGAGCTGGTCCTCGACGGCGTCGCGGATCTTCGGGATGACGTCGTCGAAGGCCGACTCGTCCTCGACGAAGCCGCGCGCCTGGATCTCGGGGCCGGCGGTGACCTTGCCCTCGACGGAGTCGACGACGACGAAGCAGGTGACGAAGCCCTCGGACCCGAGGACGCGGCGGTCCTTGAGCGAGACCTCGGTGAGGTCGCCGACGCTGGCGCCGTCGACGTACACGTAGCCGCAGGGAACGGCGCCGGTGACGCGCGCGACGCCGCCGACGAGGTCGACCACGCCGCCGTCGAGGGTGAGCACGATGCGGTCGGCGGGCACTCCGGTGGCGAGGGCGAGCTCGGCGTTGGCCTTGAGGTGGCGCGGCTCGCCGTGGATCGGCATCACGTTGCGCGGCTTGACGATGTTGTAGCAGTAGAGGAGCTCGCCGGCGGCGGCGTGACCGCTCACGTGCACCATCGCGTTGCCCTTGTGCACGACCTTCGCGCCGAGGCGGGTCAGGCCGTTGATCACGCGGCTCACGGCGTTCTCGTTGCCGGGGATGAGCGACGACGCGAGCACCACGGTGTCGCCGGGGCCGACCTTGATCTGGTGGTCGTTGTTGGCGATGCGCGAGAGCGCGGCCATCGGCTCGCCCTGCGACCCGGTGCAGATGAGCACGACCTGCTCGTCGGGCAGCTCGGAGAGCTGCTCGGACGACACGAGGATGCCGCCCGGGATGTCGAGGTAGCCGAGGTCGCTCGCGACGCCCATGTTGCGGACCATCGAGCGGCCGAAGAACGCGATCTTGCGGTGGTGGCGGTGGGCGACGTCGATGATCTGCTGGATGCGGTGGATGTGGGAAGCGAACGACGCCACCACGATCCGGCCGCGCGCGTTGTTGAAGACGCGATCGATGGCGGGCTCGAGGTCGCGCTCGCTCGCGACGAAGCCCGGCACCTCGGCGTTGGTGGAGTCGACCATGAACAGGTCGACCCCGCGCTCGCCGAGACGCGCGAACGCGCGCAGGTCGGTGATGCGACCGTCGAGCGGCAGCTGGTCGAGCTTGAAGTCGCCGGTGTGCAGCACGGTGCCGGCGGCGGTCTCGATGAACACGGCGACGGCGTCGGGGATCGAGTGGTTGACCGCGACGAACTCGAGCGCGAACGGCCCGGCCTGGACGCGGTCGCCCTCCTTCACCTCGACGGTGGTCGCCTTGATGCGGTGCTCGCGCAGCTTGGACTCGAGCAGCGCGAGGGTGAGCCGCGAGCCGTAGACCGGGATGTCCTGGCGCTCGCGCAGCAGGTAGGGCACCGCGCCGATGTGGTCCTCGTGCGCGTGCGTCAGCACGATCGCCTCGATGGCGTCGAGCCGGCCGCGGACGAGGTCGAAGTCGGGGAGGATCAGGTCGACGCCGGGCTGCGCGTCCTCGGGGAACAGCACGCCGACGTCGACGATCATCAGCCGGTCGGCGTGCTCGAACACCGTCATGTTGCGGCCGATGTCGCCGAGACCGCCGAGCGGGATGACCCGCAGTCCGTCGCGCCCGAGCTCCGGAGGAGCGCCGAGCTCGGGGTGGGCGTGGCTCATGCGAGGAAGTCGAAGTCGGGGACGCCGCCGTCGGCCAGCGACTGCACGAGGCGCGTGCGGTCGGCCGCGGGCATCGGCAGCAGCGGGAGGCGCAGCGCCCCGCCGCCGGGACGGCCCTGGTGCTCGAGAGCGGCCTTCACCGCGATGACCCCCTGGGTGCGCGTCATGATCGCCTCGGTCACGGGCACGAGCTCGTCGTTGAGCTCGCGGGCGAGCTCGACGTCGCCCTTCTCGTACGCCGTGATCATGGCGCGGATCCGGTCGGCGACGAGGTGGCCGGTGACGCTGACCGCGCCGACCGCGCCGATGGACAGCAGCGGCAGGTTGAGCGCGTCGTCGCCGGAGTAGTAGACGAGCTCGCAGCGCGACATCACCTGCTGGGCCGCGAACAGGTCGCCCTTGGCGTCCTTGTTGGCCACGATCTGCGGGTGCTCCGAGAGCGCGAGGAGCGTCTCGGTGGCGATCGGGACGCCGGAGCGGCCCGGGATGTCGTACACGATCACCGGCAGCCCGGTGGCGTCGGCGACGGCGGTGAAGTGGGCGCGCAGGCCGTCCTGCGGAGGCTTGTTGTAGTACGGCGTGACCACGAGCAGGCCCGAGGCTCCGGCCTTCTCGGCCTGGCGCGCGAGCTCGCAGCTGTGGTGGGTGTCGTTGGTGCCGACGCCGGCGACGACGTGGGCGCGGTGCCCGACCGCCTCGACGACGGCACGCAGCAGGCGGTCCTTCTCGTCGTCGCTTGTGGTGGGCGACTCGCCGGTCGTCCCGCTGATGACCAGCCCGTCGTTGCCCATGTCGACGAGCTCGACGGCGAGGGCCGCGGCAGCGTCGGTGTCGAGCGCGCCGTCGCGCGTGAACGGCGTGACCATCGCGGTCAGCATCCGCCCGAACGGGCGCTGGGGTGTGGAGTCCGCAGCCATGGCCTTCAGGCTACCGTCCGCGACGCCCCGCCGGTCAGGGGGCGACGCGGCCGTTGGTCTGGAACGCGGCGTAGGTGAGCGGCATGAGCCGCGCGAACTCGTCCTCGTACTTCTCCGCGACCATCTCGATCTCGCGCTGCGGGAACGACGGGAAGTGCGAGCCCTCGCGCTTGGTGCGCAGCGAGAGGAAGTTCATGAGCGCGCGGGCGTTCATCGTGACGTAGGCCGACGAGTAGATCGTGACCGGCAGGACGATGCGGGCGACCTCGCGGGCAACGCCCGCCTCGAGCATCGTCTGGTACGCCGCGTAGGCCTGCGTGCACGACGCCCGGACCTGCTCCTCGACGATCGCGAGCTGCTCCGGCGTACCGGGGACGAACTCGTAGGCGCCGGGCTTGCCCTGCTGCACGAGGTTGCGCTCGGGGCCGGGCACGTAGAAGACCGGCTCGAGCTCGCGGTAGCGGCCGCTCTCCTCGTTGTAGGAGGTGATGCGGTGCCGCATGTGCTCGCGCCACACGAAGATCGGGGCGCGCACGAAGAAGGTGAACGAGTTGTGCTCGAACGGGCTGCCGTGCCGGTCGCGCATCAGGTAGTTGATGAGGCCGGCCGAGCGGCTGGTGTCGCCGTCGACGTCGTCGAGGCTCTGCTCGCCCTTGGTCGACACGCGCGCCGCGAAGACGACGTCGGCGTCGGACGCCGAGCTCTTCACGAGCTCCACGGTGACGTCGCTGCGGAAGGTGATCTCGGGCGTCGCGGAGTCGGTCACGACCGGAAACCTAGCCGACCCCTCCGACCCGACGCCCCCCTCCCACGCCGTCCCCAGCCGGGTGAATGTGCCCTGAACTGCGCTAGAAGCAGTTTTCCCGCCCCATGGCCTTCGACATGGGGCGGCCGGGCTGCTGAGAGCGCAGTTCAGGGCACATTGACCGGGAATCCAGGTGAGGGGGAGGGTGGGATCGATTTGCGCCGGGTGGAACATCCGTGTTCCACTTGGGGCATGACTCCTCGGCTCGCCTCCGTGCCCGCGGGCGGCTCCGGTACGCCGGAGGCCACCCGCGACACGGTGCTGCGCGCCGCCGCCACGCTGCTGGCCCACGACTCCGGGGCCTCGCTCGCCGAGATCGCCGCGGCGGCCGGGGTCGGCCGCACGACCGTGCACCGCGTCTTCCCGACCCGCGCCGACCTGCTCAGCGCGCTGGCCCTGCACGCGGTCGAGCTGCTCAGCGGCGCGATCGCCGCCGCGCGCCCCGAGGAGGGCACCGCCCCCGAGGCGATCGAGCGCGTCGTGGAGCACGTCCTCCCCCACGCCGACGAGCTGCGCTTCCTCGACGCCGGCCCCGAGGTCTGGGACCTCCCCCAGCTCCAGGACGCCTGGTGGTCGATCACCACCTCGCTCGACGCGCTCGTCGAGCGCGGCCAGCGCGAGGGCACCCTGCGCCCCGACGTTCCCGCCGAGGTCGTCGTCGAGGCGTTCACCGGCATGCTCTGGGGCGTCTGGCAGGGCGTCCACGACGGTCGCGTGGCTCCGGCCACCGCGAGCCGCCACGTCATCACGCTCGTGCTCGCGGCCGTCACCACCCCGAAGGGCGCGGCCGCGCGATGACCTCCTACCGTCCGTTCGTGGTCCTCGAGGCCGCGACGGTCCTCTCCGGCACGGCCGCCGGCATCACGATGGTGGCCTTCCCGTGGCTCGTCCTGCAGATCACCGGCGACGCCACGGCCGCAGCCACGATCGCTGCCGTCACCGCCGTACCGCTGCTGCTGTCGATGCTCGTCACCGGCTCCGCCGTCGACATGCTCGGCCGTCGTCGCGTCGCCGTGGCGTCCGACCTGTTCTCGATGTGCGCCGTCGCCCTGGTGCCGGTCCTCGCGCTGACGCTCGGTCTCGACTACGGCCTGCTGCTCGTCGTCGCGGCGCTGTCGTCGGTGTTCGACCCCGCGGGCCTCACCGCGCGGCAGTCGATGCTGCCCGAGGCCGCTGCGAAGGCGGGTCTCGACCTCGAGCGCGCGAACGGCATCCACGAGAGCGCGTACGGCTTCGCGTTCCTGCTCGGTCCCGGCATCGGCGGCATCCTCATCGCCTCGGTCGGCGCCACCACGACGTTCTGGGCCACCGCGCTCGCGTTCGGCCTGTCGGCGCTGCTCATGGGCCTCACCCGCATGCCCGGCGGCGGCAAGCCGCCGGCGCACGCGCGCGAGCAGGGGCTGGTGCGCTCGACCCGGGAGGGCCTCTCGTTCCTCTGGAACGACAAGGTGCTGCGCACCGTCGCGTTCCTCTGGATGGCGATGGTCGCGATCTGGCTGCCGGTCGAGGGCGTCGTGCTGCCCGTGCACTTCAGCGCGGAGAACGACCCGACCGAGCTCGGCCTGATCATCACCGCGATGAGCGCCGGCGGCGTGATCGGCGCCCTGGCGTACGCGGCCGTCGGTCGACGCGTCTCGCGGCGTACCGCGTTCGTCGTCGCGCTCATCGGCTGCGCGCTGCCCGTGGTGGCGATGGCGACGTTCCCGGCGTACGGCGTGATGCTCGCGCTCGGGTTCGTCTCCGGCCTGTTCTTCGGTGCGGTGAACCCGATCTCGAACCTCGTGATGCAGGTGCGCACGCCGGCGCCGATGCGCGGGCGCGTCATCGGCGTCATGGGCTCCGCGGCGTACGCCGCCGGCCCGATCGGCTACCTCGTCGCCGGGCCGATGATCGACCGGTACGGCGCAGGCCCGGTGTTCCTCGGGCTCGCGCTGCTGCTGCTCGTGCTGTCGGTCGGCGCAGCGTTCCTCCCGTCCTTGCACGGGCTCGACGACGTCGACGCCGACGAGCTGCTCACCGGCTTCGAGGCGTCGGACCTCGACCCCGACTGGCGCACCGCCGAGGCCGAGCGCATCGCCGCCGGCTTCGCGAAGGTCGACTGACCCCGACGTAGGTCCCCGAACATGATCATGTTCGGGGACCTACGTGGGCTCGAGGGTGTCGGGGCTAGAGGCCGAGGCGCGGGCGGACGTGGGGCGAGCCGTCGTCGAAGCGCGCGAGGCCGAGCGCCGCGACGTCGTCGTCGGGAGCCTGACCCTCGGCGAGGTCGGCGAGCACGAGGCCCATGAGCGCGGAGTACTTGAAGCCCTCCCCCGAGTCGCCGGCCGCGACCACGACGCGTCCGTCGTGGATCGTGTCGATCACGAAGCGGCCGTCGGGCGAGTCGGTCCAGCTGCAGACCTGGGCGTCGATCACGGCCGGATCGAGCGACTCGAACGCGCGCGCGGCGCGGGCCGAGATCGCTGCGGTCACACCGGGATCCGGCACGCGGTCGTGGTCGTCGTCGCGCCACGAGCGCAGCTGCTGGTCGATGCCCAGCTTGTAGCCGCGGCCCGGCGTCGGCATGCCGTACATCCCCGGCTCGTCGCCGATCGGCCCCTCGTAGATGCACGGCAGGTCGTCGGTCTCGCTCCCCCGGCCGACGTGGCAGACCTGCTCGAGCACCGGGTCGAACTCGATGTCGACGCCGAGCGGCCGCAGCAGCGCCTCCGCACCGGGACCGGACGCGAGCACGACGACGTCGGCACGGAACGTGCGTCCGTCGGCGCAGCGCACCACCACGGCGTCGCCCGACGTGTCGACCTCGCGGACGTGCGCGCCCGTGACCAGCTCGCCGCGCGACGTCGCGAGCATCGAGACCTGCGAGTCGAGCGCGCTCGAGGCGAGCACGGGCCCGGCGTCGTCCTGCCACACCGCCGTGCGGCCGTCGGGACGCAGCCCCGGGAACCAGCGACCGACGTCGTGGGGATCGACGACGGTGTGCGCGACCCCCTCGGCCGCGAGCGCCTCGGCGACCGAGGTCCACGTCGTCTCGTCGCGCCAGAGCAGGCCGCGGCGCAGCGTCGCGGTGATGCCGGTGATCGACTCGAGCCGAGCCCACGCGTCGACCGAGCGCAGCGCGAGCCGGGTGCGCAGGCGATCGGGGTGCGACACCCGCCAGATGCGGGTGGGACCCGACGACGACGAGAGCTGGTTCGCCGGTCCGTAGCGGTCGAGCAGGCTCACCTCGTGGCCGCGGCGCGCGAGCTCGGCGGCCGCGGGCAGCCCCCACGCGCCGGCACCGACCACGACCACCCTCATGGCGCCGACGCTACCCGCGCGCGACGCGGGACTCCCCTCGTGCAGCGGCGACGCTGGAGCGGCCGGCCGGAGGCGCCGAGCACGGCGCTGGGCCGTCCGGAGAACCCGTCGCAGAAAACTGATGACAGCGCGATCGGCGCGACGTACTCTGCTCCGTTCGGACGGCCACGGTGGCCGTCCCACGGGGGTACGGGGGGCAGGGCTCCATGACCGCGTCAGACCCGACGCACGCGACACCGAACGGGCGCACGGCGCTCGTCACGGCGCGCGTCGCCGAGGGCGTCACGGGCGAGGTCACCGTCGCGATCCGCGGCGGCTCGGAGTCGTTCGTCGCCTATCCCGCTCTCCCTGGCGAGACCTTCGAGGTCGGGTCCACCGTCCTCGTCTGGGACTACGTGCCCCCGCGCACGGTCCGGGTCGTCGCGGCCGAGCGCTGAGCGCTCGACGTACCAGTTGAGAGAGGCACCACGTCCGTGGACATCACCCTTGCCGGCGTCGTCGTCGGCATCGTCCTCATCGTCCTGATCGCGCTCTTCATCCTGCTGAAGCTGTCGTGGCGGGTCGCCGAGCCCAACGAGGCGCTCATCGTGACCGGTCTCGGCGCGCGCTCGGTCGCCGCCGACGGCAGCGGTCTCGGCTTCAAGATCATCGTCGGGCGCGGCACGAGCGTGCTGCCCGCCTTCCAGACCGTGCGCGCCCTCTCGCTGGCGTCGCAGGGCACCGAGCTCGAGGTCGAGTGCGTGTCGTCGCAGGGCCTCAAGGTGAAGATCCGCGGCGTCGTGGTCTTCAAGGTCGCCGACGACTTCGCCTCGATCTCCAACGCCTCTCGCCGCTTCCTCGGCCAGCAGGACCGCATGACCGGCACGATCCACGAGCTGTTCGCCGGCCACCTGCGCTCCATCGTCGGTGGCCTCACCATCGAGCAGATGCTGCACGACCGCAACGCCCTCACCAGCGAGGTGCGCGACAGCCTCGCCGGCGACATGCAGCGCCTCGGCCTCACGGTCGACTCGCTGCAGATCCAGGAGATCGAGGACCTCGACAGCGACTACATCCGCAACCTCGGCCGCCCCAACGCCGCAGCCGTCTCCGCCGCAGCCCGTATCGCGGAGGCCGCGAAGGACCAGGAGGCGACCGAGCGCGAGCAGGAGGCGCAGGCCGCGAAGGCGCAGTACACGCGCGACTCGCAGATCAAGCAGGCCGCGGCGCAGGCGGCGGTGCAGGCCGAGCAGGCCAAGGCCGCGCAGGCCGGACCGCTCGCCGACGCCGTCGCCAAGCAGCAGGTCGTCGAGGCCGAGACGCGTACGGCGGAGCTGCAGGCGGCTCTCGCGGAGAAGAACCTCGAGTCGTCGGTGCGCAAGCCGGCCGACGCCGCGGCGTACGCCAAGACGGTCGAGGCCGAAGCCGACAAGAAGTCGCGCATCTTCTCGGCGGAGGCCGCCAAGAGCGAGACCGAGCTGCGCGCCGCCGCCGACGCGACGAAGACGACCACCGCTGCCGAGGCTCAGGCCGCCGCCGTGAAGGCGACCGCCGAGGCCGAGGCCGCAGCCGTCAAGGTGCGCGGTGACGCGCAGGCCACGAGCACCAAGGCGGTCGGCGAGGCCGAGGCCGCAGCCGCTCAGGCGAAGGGTCTGGCCGAGGCCGCTGCGATCGAGGCGCGCGCGCAGGCGCTCAAGGTCAACCAGCAGGCCGTCATCCAGCAGGTCGTGGCCGAGCGCCTCCCGCAGATCGTCGAGGCCGCGGCGAAGTCGTTCGAGGGCATGGACAACGTCGTGCTCATGAACGGCACCGACGGCGTCGCCGACGTGCTCGCCCAGGTGATGACCACGGGCGGCGCGATGTGGGGCATGGCCAAGAACCTCATGGACTCCATCAGCGACGACGAGCCCGCGGGCTCGGCGGTGGCGACCAAGAGCTGACCTCTCGTCCGCCTGCACCGGGTACGCCCTAGGCTCTCGCCATGGCGAGCTTCTCGGGCATCCCGGTGCAGGCGTTCGAGTTCTACGACGCTCTGGCCGCCGACAACTCCAAGTCGTTCTGGACCGCGCACAAGGGCGACTACGAGACCTACGTGAAGGAGCCGCTCCTCGCGCTGCTCGACGAGCTCTCCGGCGAGTTCGGCGAGGGGAAGATGTTCCGCCCGTACAACGACGTGCGGTTCTCCAAGGACAAGCGGCCCTACAAGGAGCACCAGGGCGGCTACGTGCCGACCGAGGACGCCATCGGCTACTACGTGCAGATCGGCGCCGACGGCCTCATGGTCGCCGGCGGCTGGTGGAACGGCTCGAGCCTGCAGATCGGCCGCTACCGCGACGCCGTCGACAGCGCGGCCGGCGTCGTGCTCGAGCAGGCCATCGCGACCGCGCGCAAGGGCGGCCTCGAGCTCGGCGGCGACGTCATGAAGACGCGCCCGCGCGGCGTGCCCGAGGACCACCCCCGCCTCGACCTGCTGCGCCACCGCACGGTGACGGTCGAGCGCCACGACGGCACGCCCGCGTGGCTCGGCACGCGCAAGGCGCTCACCCACGTGCAGAAGTCGTGGCGCGCGATGACGCCGCTCGTCGAGTGGCTCACCGACCACGTCGGCCCGGCGGACGAGGGCATCCCGCGAGAGCCGGAATGACCGTCCACCACCACGAGCCGCACGTCCCGCCCTGGACCGAGGAACGTCGCGGCATCGTCGTCAACGCGCTCGGCGTGGGCATCGCGGTGGCGGCGTACGGACTTTCGTTCGGCGCCATCTCGGTCACCGGCGGGCTCACCGTGCTGCAGACCCAGATCCTCTCCGCGCTGATGTTCACCGGCGGGTCGCAGTTCGCGCTCATCGGCGTGCTCGCCGCGGGCGGCGGCGCGGTGTCGGCCGTGGCGACCAGCGTGCTGCTCGGCGTGCGCAACGCGTTCTACGGCCTGTCGATGGCGCCGGTGCTGCGCGTGCACGGCGTACGCCGCGGCGTCGCGGCACAGCTCACGATCGACGAGTCGACGGCCATGGCCGTGAGCCGCTCGACCGAGCACGACGACGGTCGTGCGTCGCGCCTGGCGTTCTGGGCGACGGGCATGTCGGTGTACGTGTTCTGGAACCTCGCGACGTTCGTGGGCGCGCTCGGCGCCGGAGCGCTCGGCGACCCGAAGCGGCTCGGCCTCGACGCCGCGATCCCCGCGGGCTTCATCGCGCTCGTGTGGCCGCGCCTGCGCGACCGCCGCTCGTGGGCGATCGGGATCTCCGCAGCCGTGATGGCTCTCGTGCTCACGCCGTTCCTGCAGCCCGGCGTACCCGTGCTGCTCACGGCGTCGGTCGCGGTCGTCGCGGGGGTGCTCGAGGTGCGCCGCCGCTCCGAGGGAGGTGATGCGACGTGACGCCGACCTGGTGGGCCGTGATCGTCGCGACCCTCGCCTGCTACCTCACCAAGCTCGCCGGCCACTCGGTGCCGCAGAGCGTGCTCGACCGGCCGCTCGTGAAGGCGATCTCCGACGCCCTGCCGATCGCGCTGCTCATGGCGCTCGTCGCGGTGCAGACCTTCGCCGTCGGCCAGCACCTCGTGCTCGACGCCCGGGTCGCGGGCCTCTCGGCCGCCGTCGTGGCGCTGCTGCTGCGCGCGCCCTTCCTCGTCGTGGTGGTCGTGGCCGCCGCGACCGCCGCCATCTTCCGGGCGATGGGCTGGGCCGTCTGACTCCCACGCATTCGGTCTCACTCGGCGAAATCACAGGAACCGAACCGGTTTGTGTTGTTTCGCCGAGCGAGACCGGAGGGGCTGGGGTCAGGTGAGGCCGAGGTAGGCGTCGAGGCCCACGGTGAGGCCGGGGTGGGCGGCGACGTTGCGGATGCCGAGCAGCACGCCGGGGCCGAACGAGCTCACGTCGAGGCTGTCGTGGCGCAGGGTGAAGGTCTCCCCCGTCGTGCCGAGGAGCACCTCCTGGTGCGACACGAGGCCGCGCAGGCGGATCGAGTGCACCGGGATGCCGTCGACCTCGCTGCCGCGCGCGCCCTCGAGGCTCTGCGTGGTGGCGTCGGGCATGGGGTCTGCGCCCGCCGTACGCCGAGCCGCGGCGATGGCGCGGGCCGTGGCGGCCGCGGTGCCCGAGGGGGCGTCGACCTTGTTGGGGTGGTGCAGCTCGACGATCTCGACCGACTCGAAGAACGGCGCGGCCTGCGCGGCGAAGCGCATCATCAGCACCGCGCCGATCGCGAAGTTGGGCGCGATCAGCACGCCGGTCGTCGGGCTCTCGCCGAGCCAGCCGCGCACGAGGTCGTAGCGCGCGTCGGTCCAGCCGGTCGTACCGACCACGGCGTGGATGCCGTGGCGCACGAGGAACTCGACGTTGCCCGCGGCGACGTCGGGGTGGGTGAAGTCGACGGCGACCTCGGTGCCCGCGTCGACGAGCGCGTCGAGCGAGTCGTCCTTGTCGACGGTGGCCACGAGCTCGAGGTCGGGCGCCGCCTGGACAGCGGCCACGATCGAGCGGCCGACCCGGCCGAGGGCACCGATCACTGCGACGCGGGTCATGGCGCTCCTCGGGAGGTCAGGCGACGGCGGACGAGAAGTCGCGGTCGGGGTCGAACGGCCCGATGACGGCGAGGGTCGGCGTCACGTCGAGCAGCGTCGCCGCGATGTCGCGGACGTCGTCGACGGTGACCGAGTCGATCGCGTGCAGGACCTCGCTGGTCGACCAGAGCCGACCGTTGAGCAGCTCGGCCTTGCCGATGCGCGACATGCGCGAGCCGGTGTCCTCGAGGCCCAGGACCAGGCCACCGCGCACCTGGCCCTTGCCGCGTGCGAGCTCCTCGTCGGTGAGGCCGTGCGCCGCCACCTTCGCGAGCTCCTCGCGCGTGATGGCCAGGACGTCGTCGACCTTCTTGGGCATGCAGCCGGCGTAGACGCCGAACTGGCCGGTGTCGGCGAAGTGGGCCGCGAAGGAGAACACCGAGTAGGCCAGGCCGCGCTTCTCGCGGATCTCCTGGAACAGCCGGCTGCTCATGCCGCCGCCGAGCGACGCGTTGAGCACGCCGAGGGTGAAGCGGCGCACGTCGTCGCGCGCCACACCGGGTACGCCGAGGACCACGTTGGCCTGCTCGGTGGTCTTGGTGAGGACGCGCACGGCGCCGGCACCGCGGGTGCGGAACGCACCGGTGCGCGGGAGGTCGGGCAGGGCGTCGCCCTCGAGCATGCCGGCGGCCGCGAACGCCTTCTTCACGTGCCGCACGACGGCGGCGTGGTCGACGTTGCCCGCGGCCGAGACCACCATGTTCTCGGGGCGGTAGCGGCTCTTGTAGAAGCTCTTGATCGCGCGCGGGGTGATCGCGCCGATGGTCTCGACGGTGCCGAGGATCGGGCGCCCGAGCGGGGTCGGCCCGAACATCGCGTCGGCGAACTCCTCGTGGACGAGGTCGCCCGGGTCGTCGTCGCGCATCGCGATCTCCTCGAGGATCACGTCGCGCTCGGACTCGACGTCGGCGGCGCGCAGCAGCGCCGACGTCACGAGGTCGCTGACGACGTCGACCGCCAGCGGCAGGTCGGCGTCGAGCACACGTGCGTAGAAGCACGTGTACTCCTTGCTGGTGAAGGCGTTCATCTCGCCGCCGACCGCGTCGATCGAGGCGGAGATGTCCAGCGCGGAGCGGCGCGGGGTGCCCTTGAACAGCAGGTGCTCGAGGTAGTGGGCGGCACCGGCCTGGGCGGGGGTCTCGTCGCGCGAGCCCACGCCGACCCAGATGCCGAAGGCGGCCGAGCGCACACCGGGCAGCCGCTCGGTGACGACGCGCAGGCCGCCGGGCAGGACGGTA
>JAXLSG010000019.1:0-37319 GCA_046330715.1 Candidatus Nanopelagicales bacterium | reverse complement strand
GTGGCGCTGTTGGCGTTGCCGGTGCGGTAGGTCGCGGTGCGGCCGTTGCCGCTGGAGTCGGCGGCGACCGTCCCGCTCGTCTCGTCGAGCTTCCAGTACAGCCAGGGGTTCATCGAGTTGACCTGCGACGTGTAGGTCCACGTGGTCGCGGCCCAGCGGTTGGTCGGGTTCGACGTCGTCGCGGCGAACGCCGCGCCGGCGGTCGGGACCGAGAGGACCAGCGCCATGAGCGAGAGGTAGGCGAGGCGGCGCGACCACACGAAGCGGCGCACGGTGCGCTGCACGCCCGGGTCGCGCTGGGTGGCGGCCTTCTGCACGCCGGTGCCGCCCTCGGACATGCGCGTGGGCAGCGGCGTCACGGTGTCGGCGCCGTCGTCGGGACCCTCGGGGTCGTCCTCGGGCTCGTCGTCCTCCTGGTCGCGCGCGATGGCGAGACCGGCGACGACGAGGGACGCGACGAAGAGCAGCAGCCACAGCCACTGGCCGGTCTGCGCCCAGATGAGCGGGAGTCCGACCCAGCGGACCAGCAGCCGCGCCATGCCCTTGACGTTCTCGACGGGCAGGGGCTGCGGGTCGACGGTCGGGTTGTTGTCGCCCTTGGTGGTGAGCGTGCCGTTGCCGTTGATGGCCGTCACGCGGTGGACCTTGGTCTTGCCGCCGTCGGGGTCGGTGAAGACGGTGACGCGGCCGAGCAGGTCCTCGACAGCCGGGTTCGGCGAGGCGATCACGACGTCGCCCACGGCGAGGCGCGGGAGCATCGAGCCGCTCTCGACGTCGTAGGAGCGCCAGCCGATGAGGAACGGGAGCAGCGTGATGATGATGCAGCCGGCGACGAACCACAGCCAGGTGCGGGCCACGATCCCGGCGAGCAGGACGCGGACGGGGTAGCGGGGGGTGGGCTCGAGGGCCGCGTCGTCGGCGACCGCTGCGATCTGGCTCATCACGTCCTCCTCCCCCCGGTCGTGTCAGGTGCGCCTCTCGGCGCCTCTCGCGGGTCCGGCCCCACCCACCTCGGTGGGTGGGGCCGGCTCGCGTGACGGGTCAGGCGTTACGCCTGGAGCTCCCACTGGAACGTCGCCGTGGCGGTGCCGCCCTGGACGGAGTTCGGAGCTCCCGCGTTCACCGTGGTGGTGAAGCGGTAGTACGTCGAGGCGCCCACGGCGAGGTTCGCGCCGCCGACACCGTTGGTGAAGGTGCTGTTGGCACCCGCGAACGCGGTGAGCGTCTGCGCGTTGACCAGCGTGCCGCCCGAGGGCAGCGGGTTGAAGCCGGTGCAGTTGCCGAACGCGGTCGCCGCGGTGCCGGTGCCCTGCTCGACGGTCACGGTGAGGTTGTCACCGAGGCCCGAGGTCTGGGCGTAGGTCTGCACGTAGAGCTTGACCGGGCCGGCCAGGGTGCCGTTGTTGGTCACCTTGATGCAGTTGGTGCGGGTGTCGCCGGGCTTGAGGGCCTTGGTGTCCTGCGCACCGGCAGGCGTGACGAGGGCCGTCGAGAACATGGCCACAGCAGCGTCGTCGTCGGTCAGCGAGACAGAGCCCGCAGCCCAATTATTGGCGCCGTTCGCCGTCGTGGCGCTGAACGCCGCGTAGCTCCCCTGCCAGACGAGGAGACCGGCTGCGAGCAGACCGGCCACCGGCGCGACCGCGCGGATCGCGCGGCGTCGAGTCGTTCGAGACATGAGTTCTCCTCCAGGACAGTGCGATGAATCCCCGTGCCTGGAACTCATCGGCCGTCCGGGTGATCCCTTGAGCGCCGCGAGAGGAAAACTTGTGCGCTCCCAGCCGTCGCCCGTACGGCGGAACGCACGTGGCCCCGCTCCCGGAGGGGCGGGGCCACGTCGTGACGCCTGGTCGTGCGGGGGTTCGTCACCCGTTCGGAGCAGCGGCCCGGGGGCCGTTCACCGCCCGGTCGGTCAGAGCTCGTCGTCGTCGGAGGAGCCGACGGCGACCGGGGTGGTCTTCTGGACCTGGACGAGGAACTCGAAGTTGCTCTTGGTCTCGCGCAGCTTGCCGAGCAGGAGCTCGATGGCCTGCTGCTGGTCGAGGGCGTGGAGCACGCGACGCAGCTTCCAGACCGTCTTGAGCTCGTCGGGCGCCATGAGGATCTCCTCCTTGCGCGTGCCCGAGGCGTCGACGTCCACGGCGGGGAAGATGCGCTTGTCCGCGAGCTTGCGGTCGAGCTTGAGCTCCATGTTTCCGGTGCCCTTGAACTCCTCGAAGATGACCTCGTCCATGCGGGACCCGGTCTCGACGAGGGCGGTGGCGAGGATCGTGAGCGAGCCGCCGTTCTCGATGTTGCGCGCCGCACCGAAGAACCGCTTCGGCGGGTAGAGCGCCGCCGAGTCGACACCGCCGGAGAGGATGCGGCCCGAGGCGGGCGCCGCCAGGTTGTAGGCGCGGCCGAGGCGGGTCATCGAGTCGAGCAGCACGACGACGTCGTGGCCGAGCTCGACGAGGCGCTTGGCGCGCTCGATGGCCAGCTCCGCGACCGTGGTGTGGTCGTCGGCGGGGCGGTCGAAGGTCGAGGCGATGACCTCGCCCTTCACCGACCGCTGCATGTCCGTGACCTCCTCGGGGCGCTCGTCGACGAGCACGACCATGAGGTGGACCTCGGGGTTGTTGGTGGTGATCGCGTTGGCGATCGCCTGCAGGATCATCGTCTTGCCGGCCTTCGGCGGCGACACGATGAGGCCGCGCTGTCCCTTGCCGATCGGCGCGACGAGGTCGATCACGCGCGTGACGAGGTTGCCCGGCGTGGTCTCGAGGCGCAGCCGGTCCTGCGGGTAGAGCGGCGTGAGCTTGCCGAACTCCACGCGGTTCTTCGACGCCTCGGGGTCGGCGCCGTTGACCGACTCGACCCGCACCAGCGGGTTGAACTTCTGCGCCTTCTCGCCCTCGCGCGGCTGGCGCACGACACCGGTGACGGCGTCGCCCTTGCGCAGGCCGTAGCGCTTCACCATGGCGAGCGAGACGTAGACGTCGTTGTGGCCCGGCAGGTAGCCGCTCGTCCGCACGAACGCGTAGCTGTCGAGGATGTCGAGGATGCCGGCGACGGGGAGCAGGACGTCGTCCTCGCTCACCTCGACCTCGCCCTCGAAGCCGCGGGGACGGCGCTCGCGGTTGTTGCGGCCGCCGCCCTCGAAGCCACCCCGGTCGCGGTCGCGGTCACGGCCGCGGCGGCGACGGCGGCTGCGGCCGCCGCGCTCGTCGTCGTCGTAGCCGCCCTGACGGTCGTTCTGGCCCTGGCGGTCGTTGCCGCCCTGGTTCTGGTTGCCCTGGTTGCCCTGGTTGTTCTGACGGTCCCCGCGGTCGTTGCCGCCCTGGCGGTCCTGACGGTCGCCGCGGTCGTTGCCCTGGTTGTTCTGACGGTCGCCGCGGTCGTTGCCGCCCTGACGGTCCTGACGGTCGCCGCGGTCCTGACGGTCGCCGCGGTTCTGGCGGTCGTTGCCGCCCTGGCGGTCCTGGCGCGGCGCGTCGCCGTCGGAGCCGGAGCGGTCGGAGCCGGAGCGGTCGGCCTGGGCGGACTCGGCCGCCGGCTCGGACGCGTCGGCCGCCGTGCCCGACGAGCTCGCGGAGTCGCGGCGCTCGCGGCGCGAGCGGCTCTCGGAGGAGCCGTTGCCGGCGCCCCGGCCGGCCGGCGCCTGGTGGGCGCTGATCGCCGCGACCAGGTCGGCCTTGCGCATGCCGGAGGCGCCGGTGATGCCGAGCTGGCCGGCGAGGGCCTTGAGCTCGGGCAGGAGCATGGAGGAGAGCGAGCCGCGCGCGGCGGTGCTCTGGGTGGTCTCGGTCACCGAGTGAACCCACTTCTTGACGTTGGGAGCTCTCGCGTCCCGTCGGGACGCGGGGCCGCAGGACGTCTCGGGAGGACGGGCTGCGGGAGGCACCGGGTGGGAAGCCCAGATCCGAGGGAGGGAGTTCCAGTGGTGGCGAAGCCTCGGACGGATCCCGCTGAAGGAGCGGTGGGTCCAGGTGCGTGAGCAGGATAACACCCCGCTGCGGCCCGGGCGTCCACCGGTGTCCCCCGAGCGGACGCGGGCGTGTCCCGGGGCCTGCCGCCGCTCGGTCAGGCGTCGAGCGGAACGACCCGGGCGCCGCCCGCGTCGAACTCGAGCACCGAGGTCTCGAAGCGCGCGCCGGCCAGGGCCTCGATGCGCGGTGCGGTCACGGCGTCGGTGAGCGCGAGGACGGTAGGGCCTGCGCCGCTGATGGTCGCGGGGATCCCGCTGCTGCGGAGCTTGGCGACCAGGTCGAGGCTGCGCGGGTACGCCGCACGCCGGTAGCCCTGGTGCAGCCGGTCCTCCGTCGCGTCGAGCAGGAGGTCGGGACGGCTCGTGAGGGCCGTGAGCAGCAGGGCTGCGCGCGAGGCGTTGAAGGCCGCGTCGGCGTGCGGCACGGACTCGGGCAGCATGCCGCGCGCCTTGCGGGTCGGCACCGACGTCGCCGGCACGCACACCACGGGGACGACGCTCGTCGCGGCGTCGGAGCGCAGCACCTGGTTCGAGCCGTCGTCGCGCGTCCACGCGACGGTGACGCCGCCGTACAGGCACGCGGCCACGTTGTCGGGGTGGCCCTCCATCGACGTCGCGACGTCGAGCAGGTCGGCGTCGGGCAGCCGCTCCTCGCCGCCGACGGTCAGCGCGCGGGCGAGGACGAGCCCGGACACGATCGCCGCGGCCGACGACCCGAGACCGCGCCCGTGCGGGATCCTGTTGGCGCACACCAGATCCAGGCCGCGCGGCTTCCCGCCGAGGAGGTCGAACGCCTTGAGCATCGCCTTCGCGACGAGGTGCCGGTGGTCGCGCGCGACGGACTCGGCGCCCTCACCGTGGACGTCGACCCGCACGCCGGAGTCGTCGGACACCTGCGCGACGACGTCGTCGTAGAGGGTCAGTGCGGCGCCGAACGCGTCGAAGCCGGGACCGAGGTTGGCCGACGTCGCCGGCACGCGCACGCGCAGCGGTGCAGCGCGGAAGGTCGGGCGGCCGCCCGGAGGAGGCGTCACGCCAGGCCCAGCTGCACGGCTGCGGAGACGGCGTCGACGGGGACCTTCACCGGCTGCGGCGCGCCGGCGATGGCCCACTCCGGGTCCTTGAGGCCGTTGCCCGTGACCGTGCAGACGACGGTCTGCCCCGGATCGAGCAGCCCCTCGCTGTGCTTCTTGAGCAGGCCCGCGACCGACGCCGCCGAGGCCGGCTCGACGAACACGCCCTCGCGCGAGGCGAGCAGACGGTAGGCCGACAGGATCTCCCGGTCGGTGACGGCGTCGATGAGGCCGCCGGACTCGTCGCGCGCGGCGACCGCCTGGTCCCACGACGCGGGGTTGCCGATGCGGATCGCGGTCGCGATGGTCGAGGGGTTCGACACCGGCGCGCCGTTGACGATCGGCGCGGCGCCGGCCGCCTGGAAACCCCACTCCCGCGGGCGCTTCGAGGCGATGCCGTCGGCGGCGTACTCCACGAAGCCCTTCCAGTACGCCGTGATGTTGCCGGCGTTGCCGACGGGCAGGCAGTGGATGTCGGGGGCGTCGCCGAGCAGGTCGACGATCTCGAACGACGCGGTCTTCTGGCCCTCGATGCGCGCCGGGTTCACCGAGTTCACGAGCGCCACCGGGTAGTGCTCGGAGAGCTTGCGCGCGAGGGTGAGGCAGTCGTCGAAGTTGCCGTCGACCTGCAGCAGCTTCGCGCCGTGCACCAGCGCCTGCGCCATCTTGCCGAGCGCGATCTTGCCTGCGGGCACGAGCACCGCGCAGACCATGCCGGCCTTGACGGCGTACGCCGCGGCGCTCGCCGACGTGTTGCCGGTCGACGCGCAGATGACCGCCTTCGCGCCGGCCTCCGCGGCCTTCGAGATGGCCATCGTCATGCCGCGGTCCTTGAACGAGCCCGTGGGGTTCGCACCCTCGACCTTGATCCAGACGTCGCAGCCGGTGAGCTCGGAGAGCACGTCGGCGTGCACCAACGGGGTGCCGCCCTCGCGCAGCGAGACGATCGGCGTCCTGTCGGACACGGGCAGGCGGTCGCGGTACTCCTCGATCAGACCGCGCCACTGGTGCGCGCCCACGGTGGTGCTCACGACCCCTCCTCGCCCTCGACCCTCATCACGCCGACGACGGCGCGCACGGCGTCGTGCGACCGCAGCTGCTCGATCGTCGCGGCGAGCGCCGAGTCGTGCGCGCGGTGCGTGCGGACCACGAGCCGCGCCTCGTCGCCGTGGCCGTCCTGGCGCACGGTCTGGATGCTCACGCCGTGGTCGGCGAAGCACTGCGCGACCGCGGCCAGGACACCGGGCTTGTCGGCCACCTCGAGGTTCACGTAGTAGCGCGTGACGGCGTCGCCGACGGGGAGCGCGTCGAGGTGCGCGTAGGTCGACTCCCCCGGGCCGAGCGAGCCCGAGAGCCGGTGCCGCGACACGGCGACGATGTCACCGAGCACGGCCGACGCGGTCGGGGCGCCGCCGGCCCCGCGGCCGTAGAACATGACCTGCCCCGCGGCGTCGGCCTCGACGAAGACGGCGTTGAACGCGCCGCGCACGCCGGCGAGCGGGTGCGTCCTGGGGACCATCGTCGGGTGCACGCGCGCCACGACGCCCTTCTCGTCGTCGGAGAGCTCCGCGACGGCGAGCAGCTTGATGACGAAGCCCATGTCGCGGGCGGCCGCGACGTCCTGCGCCGACACCGTCGAGATGCCCTCGCGGTGCACGTCGTCGCCGGTGATCCGGGTGTGGAACGCGAGGCTCGCGAGGATCGCGGCCTTGGCCGCGGAGTCGAAGCCCTCGACGTCGGCGGTCGGGTCGGCCTCGGCGTACCCGAGCGCCTGCGCCTCGGCGAGCACGTCGCCGTAGTCGGCGCCCTGCTCGTCCATCGCCGAGAGGATGAAGTTGGTGGTGCCGTTGACGATGCCGAGCACGCGGCGCACCTTGTCGCCCGCGAGGCTGTCGCGCAGCGGGCGCAGCAGCGGGATCGCACCCGCGACCGACGCCTCGTAGTAGAGGTCGACGCCGTGCTGCTCGGCCGCGGCGAACAGGGTCGCGCCGTCCTCGGCGAGCAGCGCCTTGTTGGCGGTGACGACCGACGAGCCGGCGGCCATCGCGGCGAGGATCAGCGAGCGGGCCGGCTCGATGCCGCCGAGCACCTCGACGACGACGTCGGCGCCGCTCGCGGCGAGGGTCTCGAGGTCGTCGGTGAGCAGGCCGGCGGGGATGCCGTCGCGCGGGCGGGCGGCGTCGCGGACGCCGACCCCGACGAGGCGCAGCGGCGCGCCGACGCGGGCGGCGAGGTCGTCGGCGGACTCGTGCAGCAGCCGGGCCACCTGGCTGCCGACCGTCCCGCCGCCGAGCAGGGCGACGGTCAGCTCACGGGGCGCCGGGTCCGGCGTGGTCATCGCGGTCCTTCCGACTGACGGGGTGCGGGGCCGTGGGACCCCCGGTGAGAAGCGTCCCACGACGGGCGCGGCGCGCGGGTCACGGGGCGAGGCCGGTGTCGAGGGCGAGGAGGTCGTCGGGCGTCTCGCGCCGCAGCACGAGGGTGGCCCTGCCGTCCTTGACCGACACCACGGCCGGCTTGGGCAGGTAGTTGTAGTTCGAGGCCATCGCACGGCAGTACGCACCGGTGGCCGCCACGGCGACCAGGTCGCCGGGCGCGAGGTCGCCGGGCAGCCAGCAGTCGCGCACGACGATGTCGCCGCTCTCGCAGTGCTTGCCGACGACGCGCGACAGCACCGGCGCCGCCTCGGACACGCGCGACACGAGCCGGACGGTGTACTCGGCGTCGTACAGCGCGGTGCGGATGTTGTCGCTCATGCCGCCGTCGACGCTCACGTAGTGGCGCGCGTGGCCCGAGCCGACGTCGACCTTCTTGACCGTGCCCACCTCGTAGACGGTGATCATCGACGGGCCGACGACCGCGCGCCCCGGCTCGACCGCGAGGCGGGGCAGGGTGAGGCCGTACGCCGCGCACTCGCGCGTCACGATGTCGCGCAGCAGGTCGGCCATCTCCTTCGCGGAGATCGGGTCGTCGTCGTCGGTGTAGGCGATGCCCATGCCGCCGCCGAGATCGAGCTCGGCGACCTCGACGCCGAGCTCGTCGCGCACCGTGGCGGCAAGACCGACCAGGCGGTGCGCCGACACCTCGAAGCCCGCCGTGTCGAAGATCTGCGAGCCGATGTGCGAGTGCAGGCCCAGCAGCCGGAGCGACGGCAGCCCGACGATGCGTCGCACCGCCTCGAGCGCGTCGCCGCCGGCGAGCGAGAAGCCGAACTTCTGGTCCTCGTGGGCGGTCGCGATGAACTCGTGGGTGTGCGCCTCGACGCCGACGGTGACGCGCACGAGGACCTCGGCGACGACCCCGCGCTCGCGCGCCGCGAAGGCGAGGCGCGCGATCTCCTCGAACGAGTCGACGACGTAGCGGCCGACGCCCGACTCCAGGGCGAGCTCGAGCTCGGCCGCGCTCTTGTTGTTGCCGTGGAAGGCGATCCGGTCGGCCGGGAAGCCCGAGCGCAGCGCCGTGAGCAGCTCGCCGCCCGAGCACACGTCGAGGTTGAGGCCCTCCTCCTCGACCCAGCGCGCGACCGTCGAGCAGAGGAACGCCTTGCCGGCGTAGAACACGTCGGTCGGCACCGAGGGGTCGGCGTACGCCGCGCGGAACGCCGCGGCACGCGAGCGGAAGTCGTCCTCGTCGAGGACGTACAGCGGCGTGCCGTACTCGGCAGCCAGGTCGCGCACGTCTACCCCCGCGACCGTGACCGCGCGAGCGGCGAGGCCGTCGGCGTCGGCCCGTCGCGCCGTGAGCGGCCAGACCGCGGTCGAGAGCTCGTGCAGCGCCTCGGAGTCGGTCGGCAGCGGCGGGGCGCCCGCCGGGGCGAGGATCTCGCCGTGCCGCGGTCCGGCCGGGTGCGCGCGCACGCCTACATCCGCTCCGGCGCCGAGACGCCGAGCATCGCAAGACCGTTCGCGAGCGTCTGCCGCGCGGCGGCGCACAGCCACAGGCGGGCGATGTTGATCGGCTCGAGCTCGGCGTCGGCCGGCGGCAGCACGCGGCAGACGTCGTAGAACTTGTGGTAGCCGTTCGCGAGCTCCTCGAGGTAGCGCGCCACCCGGTGCGGCTCGCGCAGCTCGGCGGCCGTCGCGACCACGCGCGGGAGCTCGCCGATGAGGCCGAGCAGCTGCGCCTCGCGCTCGTGGGTGAGGAGCGAGAAGTCGGCATCCGCTGCGCGCCAGTCGATCCCGAGCTCGGCCGCGTTGCGCAGCACCGACGCGATGCGGGCGTGCGCGTACTGCACGTAGAAGACCGGATTGTCGTTGCTCCGCGACACCAGCAGGTCGAGGTCGAGGGTGAGCGGGCTGTCGACGGGATAGCGGATCAGCGAGTAGCGCGCGGCGTCGACGCCGACCTCGTCGACGAGGTCCTCGAGCGTGATGATGTTGCCGGCGCGCTTGGAGAGCCGCACCTCCTCGCCGCCCTTGAACATCTTCACCAGCTGCCCGATGAGCACCTCGATGTTGACGTCGGGGTCGTCGCCCGCGCACGCCGCCACGGCCCGCAGCCGGTTGACGTAGCCGTGGTGGTCGGCGCCGAGCAGGTAGATGTTCACGTCGAACCCGCGGGCGCGCTTGTCGACGTAGTACGCCGTGTCGCTCGCGAAGTAGGTGAGCTCGCCGTTGCTGCGCACGAGGACGCGGTCGCGGTCGTCGTCGAAGTCGGTGGTGCGCAGCCAGGTCGCGCCGTCCTGCTCGAACATGTGGCCCTGGCCGCGCAGCTTCTCCAGACCGCGCTCGACCGCGCCGCTGTCGTGCAGCGTGCGCTCGGAGTACCAGACGTCGAAGTGCGTGCCGAAGCCGTCGAGGACGTCCTTCTGCTGCTGCAGCTGCAGGGCGTAGCCGGCCTCGCGGAAGGCCTCCATCCGCGCGGGCTCCGGGAGGTCGACGATGCCCGGGTCGTCCTTCACGATCTGCTGCGCGAGGTCGTCGACGTACTCGCCCTGGTAGCCGCCCTCGGGCACCTCGGTGCCGAGCGCGCGCGCCTCGAGCGACATGCCGAACTTGTCCATCTGCACGCCGCGGTCGTTGATGTAGAACTCGCGCGTGACGTCGGCGCCGGCGGCCTCGAGCACCCGGGCGATCGCGTCGCCGACCGCTGCCCAGCGGGTGTGGCCGAGGTGCAGCGGGCCGGTCGGGTTGGCCGAGATGAACTCGACGTTGAACGTGGTGCCGGCGTAGGTGTCGACGCGGCCGTACTCCTCGCCCGCGAGGACGACCTTGCTCGCGAGCTGGCCGAGGCTCGCGGCCTCGAGGGTGATGTTGAGGAACCCGGGACCGGCGATGTCGACCGTGGCGACGCCCTCGGCCTCGAGCAGGCGGGCGGCGACGGCCTCGGCGACGGCGCGGGGCGTGGTGCCCGCCTTCTTCGCGAGCTGCAGGGCCACGTTGGTGGCGTAGTCGCCGTGCTCGGGGTTGCGGGGGCGCTCGACCGTGACCTCGTCCGGGACGTCGGAGGGAGCGAGGTCGAGGGCGCCGTCGGAGGCAGCCGTGACGACGGCGTGCCGGATCGCGGCGGCGAGCTGGTCGGGCGTCATGCGCGGAAGCCTATCGGCGCAGGTCGCAGGCCCTCGCGCGCGTATCGGCTGGTGGACGGCGAGGCGGCGTCGCGACACGGCGACGATCTCGTGGCGATGCCCGCGACGAGCGACCCGCTCCGGTTACCGTGACGGGATCCCCGGTACGCCGGGGAGGCACGAGAGGACGACCTCGCCCCGCGCCGTCGACGCGGCCGGCCCCGGGGCGGGCGCAGGGCCCCGCCGCCGCGGCGGGAGGGAGGAGCGGGTCGTGCCCGGCTTCCGGATGCGCCCCTCGCTGCACCCCGTCACGGGCGCGCTCGAGGGCTTCACCGTCCATGACCGCTACCCGCGCGACACCGCGGAGTGGGTCAACCTGCTCGCGGTCGTGGTCACCCATGCCGCGCTCCACCCGGTGTCGGTCACGCGGCCGCTGCTGTTCGCGGTGCTCGACCTGTCCGACGCCGACAGCGTCGAGGCCTTCCGCGACGCCGAGCCGCACGACCGGCAGGCCGGTCTCGTCCGCGACGACGACGCGGCCGAGGTGTCGCGCCCGTACCTGCGCATCACGGCCCTCGGCCCGGTCGCCGACCCGGCGGCGGAGGAGCCGCTGCGCCTGGTGCAGCCGCTCGGCGCCGCCGTGCTGCACCCGCTCGGCACGACGCGCATCGACGACGAGGAGGAGCGCGACGACGTCCCCGGCTCCGCCGCCGGGTGCCTGCTGCTGCCCGGCATCCCGGAGGTCGGCCTCGACCACCGCGCCGCGTGGGCCGCGGTCCGCGAGGACGGCCTGGTCTCGCGCCTCACCTTCACCAGCCACGCCTCCCCCCAGGTCGACCCGGACGTCGCCTACCTCGCCACCGTGATGGCCGCCTGACCCCCTCGTCGCGGCTCCTCCCGAATCGCAAGAGCCACATCACGACTGCGGCGGTGCGCGCCGGTGGGATCCGCTGCGAGCGGCTCCTCCCGAATCCTGCCCGGGGGTGCGACATGCGGGGCGGCGCTTCGCGCCGCGGGCGATGTGAGTGCCCCCGGCAGGATTCGAATGTGCGCTGTGCCATTTCAGCTCGTGCCGCCTCGTTGTCTTTGATGCCTGATAGTCCTTGTGTCGCTTGCTGTTTCGCGATCGACCTAGAGACGACGCGCTCGGCGTCGGCTATCTTGAGGGTGTTGTTGTGGCACAAAGTGGCACGGGTCAGGGGTGGTCATGGGGCGTTCACCGGGACGCGCAGGACGACGTCCGAATGGCGCGGGAGCACCCCGTCAGCTGGCTTCGGGGCGGTGGCAGGCCCGCTACCGCGACGACCAGGGTCGCCTTATCTCGGCGCCGCGGACGTTCGACACCAAGCTCGATGCGACCTCGTGGCTGCAGGCGCACGCGTCCGGGGAGCTCCCGGCCGAGCCGGAGCGGTTCACCGTGGCTCAGTACGGCGAGGAGTTCCTGCGCACCCGCCTGCTCAAGCCCAGGACCCGGCTGGAGTACCGGCGGGTGTTCGACACCAAGATCGTCCCCACCTTGGGTGACGTTGGACTGCACCGGCTGAGCCCGGCGTCGGTGCGTGCCTGGTACGCGACCCTGGACCCGGCGCACCCGACCCGGCGGGCGCACGCCTACAGCCTGCTCCGCACGATCTGCAACGCCGCGATCGCCGACGACCTGATCAGCACCAACCCGTGCCGGATTCGTGGCGCCGGCAACACCCGCGCCGTGCGCGAGGTCACCATCGCGACCCTGCCCGAGCTCGAAGCCATCGTGACCGCGATGCCCGAACGGCTGCGCCCGATGGTGCTGCTCGCCGCCTGGTGCGGTCTGCGCTTCGGTGAGCTCGTCGGGCTCACCCGCGCCGACCTCGACCTCGAGGCCGCCACCGTCACGGTGCGCCGCGCCGTGGTGCGACTACCGGGGGAGTTCATCGCCGGGGACCCGAAGTCCGCCGCCGGCAAGCGCACCGTGGCCATCCCACCGCACCTGCTCGACGAGCTGGACTGGCACCTGGACCACCACGTCCTCGCCCCCGACGACTCCCCGGTGTTCAGCCGCTACGACGCCGGCTACGGCGGCTACATCCCCCTCTACAGCCTCCACAAGGCGTTCTGGCCGGCCCGCGACGCTGCCGGGCGCCCGGACCTGCACTTCCACGATCTACGCCACACCGGCGCCACCCTGGCCGCCGCCACCGGCGCCACCCTCGCCGACCTCATGGCCCGCATCGGGCACTCCACCCCGGCCATGGCCCTGCGCTACCAGCACGCCGTCCACGGACGCGACCAGCAGATCGCCGCCGCACTATCCGGCTTCGCCCAGGGCAAGGTCATCGCCCTGAACGCCCGCAGCGCCACCGGCTGACATCCCGCGACATTCCGCATCCCAAGAGAAGGGTCTCCGACAGCGCGTGGCCCTGCATTACCTATCACCCGTTGTCCTAGAAGACGGTGGACCCTGGGTTGAGTAGAACAACGAACGCTACGGACCAGTCACATGCGGAAGCGGCGTCCGCCGGCACAACTGCGGAACGCCCCGTCGCTGGGGAGACCTGGCCTCCGGTGCCCGACACCTGAGCTCCACGCCGAATGACTTGACCCGACGTCAGTCGGAGCCCGTCGTCGGCGTCAGACCACGATGTGCCGGAAGGCCACACGGTCAGCGCCCCGTCGATACCGGCGCACCCGTCATTGCCGATCGTGAGCGTTCCTGCCACCTCGGATGCCATCCCCGAACCATCACCGGCTCCGGATTGGAGGACGTGAACTGTCGAGCTCGGTGCTGGCGTTCCAGAGGAGCAACCGGTCAACATCGTCAATACGCTGACGACACTGAGCGCGTGGATCGTGGACTTCGAAGCCATCTAGGACGTCGCAACCGTGATTCCTAGCCCGGCGAATCCATCCATAGACATGGAGACCAGCCTGTGACCCGAGTTGGAGGTACCGCTCACGAGGCCGACTGCGCTGCCGCCAGAGAATGTCGGGCCTCCGCTATCTCCTCCGAGCGAGATGACCTGTGAGGGATTGTCAATAGCCAAGAATGTCGGCGACGCATTGTTGACCCAACTAGGGGTCTCGACTCGGGAGGCAAGGGTTCCGCAACCATAGCCTGTCGTCTTGCCATACTTGCAATACGTTCCACCGATGACCAAGGAGAGGCGAGGGATCTTGCCGGATATCACCCGGTAGTAAGGCGTCGTCTGGTCATTGAGTCCATCGTAAGCCCAGTTTCTGAAGGTTTGCCCGGTCGCACTATGCCACTGCACGTCGGCCGATCCGTATTGCCACTCGAACTTGAACGTCAGAGCGACGCCACTAACCGTCTGCGAGTTGCCGCAATGGGCAGCAGTGGTAACTCCGCGGCTACCAGATGTGTGGACAACCGTGAATCCTGTCGTGCAAGCGGTACCGACAAGCCCGGCGTAGATTGAGGCGGCGGGCGTAGGGACGTCTCCGACGGAGACTGTTACCGGTACGACGCCGTTGCCGACAGTTATGCTCACCGCGCTCGACGACAGCGGCTGGCTTCTTGCTGCTGCGTTCTTGTCAAGGGTGACGGAAGCCTGCTGTGCCCGAACGTCGACGCTGCCGTATGCCGGGGTGCCTGCCTTCGCGTAGGTGCCTGCTACCGCCGACGCTGCTGCCCCGAGCTCCGACTCGCTGTATTGCTGCTGGATGAACTTGGCCTTTGGTCGTAGTGCTTCCGGGAGACGCGCGAGCACGGCGGACGAATCGCGCAGATCGCGAAGGCCGATAACGAGCGAACCTCCGCCGTCCGGTTCGATCCAGAATGCCGTAACTGCTGAGTTGGCACTGAGTTGGGACCCGATACTCTCCACCGCTGACTGCAAGTCAGCGAACGAACTCGCATCTGCACCGGCCAGGCCAGTCAACTGCGACACCGCAGCCAAATCATCGTTCGCTGAAGTCTTTTCCGACGTCGGAAGGGAGATCGCACTTGCAGGAGTTGGTGCAACTGCCGCCATTAGGCCCACGGCTAGCAGTCCCGCAGCAACGTAGATCTTGATGTGCATCCTGATCCCCCTTAGAAGTGATGATTTAGCCTAGCGCCCAAAGCTCGCGCACGGGAGGCTTTCCCGGGGCTTGAGCCGCTCGCCTCATCGATGCGGTGACTCCCAGTGGGCGAGGCTCGTCGCCGCTGCAGCGAACTCGCTGTCGAGCGCTTCAGCCGCCGTCTGGATCCTTCGGCGAACCCCACCCGCAGTCGAACCAGACATGTGCATTCCGGGCCGTGGCCCCCCAGGCGAGAACCCATGCGGGGCAATGGTTTCCCAGATCGTGACGATCCCTGATGTGCGATCGTTCAGAAGGTTGACTGGTGCCAGAACGACGCTGACCGTGACAGTGACGATCAGGTGAGTGATGCTGGCACGGCTGGGCGTCGCGGCTGGCTGTTCATCGCGAAAGGGGCAGAGATCGGCGATGGGGTCGCGATCGGCCCGCCCCCTCCCAATGCCACAGCCAAACGATCAAGATCGCGGCGATCACTCCTCTGGCTCCAAGGAGCGGAGCGCCGCCTTGGCTCGGTTCCGCATCCGCTTGCCGGCGCCCTCCCGCCTGGACCAGCCGGCACGAGACCTCCCGAACCGACAACGAACGAACTTCGGTCCTCCGCTGAGACGTGGGCACCCCGGCGAGCAACACCAGCCAGCCGAGCCCGAGCAGCAAGCTAACGACGTCGGCCGGCGACTCCGTCATGAGCAAGGCCCCAACCGCGGCACACACTGGTATCTGAATACAGAGCCAGTTGCCCGGCCCCCGCGGCCGGCGCGACCCTGGATCCGCGCCCGACCGCGACTGGTGACGGCGAGCGAGCATCACCTGCGCGCCGGGTATCCGGACGCTGACCCCGCTGGGTAAGTTCACCCACATGCCGATCACGGGGTCGTCGGAGACCTGCCTCGTCCTGATTCGGGGCAACTCTGGATCGGGCAAGAGCACCGTGGCTCGGTCGTTGCGCGAGGCCATGGGATACGGAACGGCTTGGATCGAGCAGGACCACATCCGCCGCGTCTTGCTCCGTGAGCCGGACAGCCCCAACGGGGCGAACATCGGGCTCATCGACCAGACGGCCCGTTACGCCCTCGATCATGGCTACACCGTGATTCTCGAAGGCATTCTCGACTCCGGGCGCTACGGCGACATGCTCACGCGACTGGCTGCGGATCACCTCGGTCTGACTCTCGCCTACTACTTCGACGTTGAGTTCGATGAGACGGTTCGCCGCCATCAGTCTCGGCCGCAGGCGCAGGTATTCAGCCCGCAGGACATGGCTGACTGGTACCGCCCGTTTGACCTTGTCGAGGGGCTCAACGAAACGCGCATCGCGGAGACGGAGACCGCTGACGACGTGGTTCACAGGATCATGGTCGATGCTGCGGAGAAGCAACGACACGACTAACCAGCCGCGCCATGCTGAGTGGTATCGCCCTGGTCGCCGTCGATAGGTGCGGCACCGCCCCCGGCTTCTTGAATTTGCCGGTCGAAGTTGATCTTGGTTTGTGGGCGCGTTCCGTTCCAAGTGGCCCTCCCAGCGGCACGGCGGCCACTAGTCGAGGCCGCTTCCGTGAACACCGGCCGCGGTAACAAATCCGTCGCGGGATCGGTCTAGAGCCTGCCCACGCCGGCATCGACTCCGTCATGGGACTCCGTCACGAGGGTGACGGAGCGCCACTCGACTCCGTCACCAACTCCGTCACCAACTCCGTCACGAACTCCGTCACGAACTCCGTCACGAACTCCGTCACGAACTCCGTCACGAACTCCGTCACCCTCGTCTTCGGCGGGGCCCGGCCGCAGGAGGAACGCGCACCTTCGCCAGCCAGCTCGGTTCGTTACGCCGGCACGGCGTCGACCGGACCGACGCCCAGCGCGGCATCGGCGCCGACCGATTCGAGGCCGCGACAGCCCCGGCGCGCGCTCCACGGGCATGACCTGCTCCGAAGGGGCCGACGGAGACCGCCCAGCGCCCGGCAGGGCACAAGGCGAGTAACACCAGTGGAAGCCTCCGAAAGCCCCAAGTGGCACGAAATGTGGCACGAGGTTCAGGGAATCGCTGGAATCCCTTGGTATCATTGAAGAAGTTGAGTGCCCCCGGCAGGATTCGAACCTGCGCGCATGGCTCCGGAGGCCACTGCTCTATCCCCTGAGCTACGGGGGCCAGGGCGGAGACGACAGTACCAGCGGGCGCAGGTGCGCTCCGAATCGATGCCGGGCCTCCCGGCTGGCTCCCGACGAGCTGACTCAGCCGCCCGAGGCCCAGGTCATCGCGGCGGCGAAGACGAAGCCCAGGGCCGCCATCACACCCGCCCAGCGGGCCGCGCCCCGCACCGCGATCGGCACCATCTCGTTGACGACCACGACGATCATCGCGCCGGCGGCGACCGACTCGACGACGGCGATGAACCGGTCGGAGGCGTTCACGAGCACCTGGTAGCCGAGGCCGCCGGCGATCGCACCTGCCAGCACCACGAGCGCGAACCGGCCGAGGATCCGCGACAGCGCGATCCCGCCGGCGAGCAGCGCGGCCGCGACCCCGATCGCCTCGGGGAGCCCCGCGACGAACACCGCGCCCACGAGCGCGGCCGACGCGCCGACCGAGCCGAGGTGCAGGGTCAGCCCGATCGAGATCGACTCCGGGATCCCGTCGATGAGCATGCCCACGAGGATGTTGCGCGCCTCGGTCCTCGTGGCCGCGGGCGGCGCGTCGGTCGACTCCTCGATCTCGAGCTCGACCGGCTCGAGCGGGTCCTCCGCGTCGCCCTTGCGCTCGAGCAGCGAGATCAGCGCGAAGTAGCCGAGGCTGCCGCCGAGGACGCCGAAGGCCGTCGGGCCGGCACCTGCCTCGGCGTACGCGACCGCGACGAGGTCGGTGGCGACGGCCGACATGATCGCGCCCGCGCCGAAGGCCATGAGCAGCCCGACGCTGCGCGGCCTGGTGAGACCGCGGAACCGCCACACGAGCAGCGCGCCGACGATGAGGGCCGACTGGCCGATCGCGGCGAAGAGCGCGGCCTCGCGCACAGCAGCTCCTCTCCGCGACGGCGCACCGGCGGGCGACGGTCCGGCGACCCGCCGACGGTAGCGAGCGGCGACCGGCCGCGCGGAGGTCCTGAGCGAACCGAGAAGGCGTCAGACGTCGAGCGAGGCGCCGGGGGCGAGGCGCTCGTACGCCGATCCGCCCTTGAGGTCGAACCACCGGTCGTAGACGGCGTTGCCCGCGTCGGACAGCACGGCGTCGTGGATCGGGATCGTGCGCGCAGCACCGACCTCGCGCACGAAGTCGATCGCCTCGGAGAGCTTGAGCCACGGTGCGGCCGCAGGCACGAGGAGCAGCTCGATCGCGGCGTCGGGGACGAACAGCGCGTCGCCCGGGTGGTAGACGCGACCCTCGATGATGTACCCGACGTTGACGCAGCCGGGCAGGCCGTCGTAGATCTCGGCGTGCAGGCCACCCACCGCCTCGACGGAGAAGCCCGCGACCGTCAGGGAGTCGCCGGGCGCGACGACCTCGACGGGCACGGCGGCCTCGCGCAGGATCTCGGCCACCGGCGCCGGCGCTCGCACGAGGAACGAGGAGTTGCGCCCCGCCTGCTCGCGCAGCATCTCGGCGTCGACGTGGTCGGCGTGCTCGTGGGTGATGAGCACCTCGTCGACGCCCTCGTACACGTCGGGCTCGACCCAGATGCCCGGGTCGATGAGGAACCCGCGGTCCCCCTCGTCGATGCGGACGCAGGAGTGGACGTGCTTCGTGACGCGCATGGTCCGGAGGCTAGTGCCGACCGGCCGCGCCGTCAGCGATGCCGGGCGGTACGCCGGCGTGGCCGCGCCCTACGGTGGACGCGATGTCCGAGATCCGCACGTACCACCCGCGCCGCGGCCGCGTCACCCCGACGCAGGCCGAGGCGTTGCGGACCCTGCTCCCCCGGTACGCCGTGCCCGAGGGCCGGCTCGACACCGCGACGCTCTTCGGCGGGCGGCCCGTCGTCGTCGAGATCGGCTTCGGCCTCGGCCACGCGACCGTCGAGATGGCGCAGGCCGATCCCGGCACGGGCATCGTGGCCGCCGACGTGCACACGCCGGGCGTCGGGCGGCTGCTGAACGAGATCGAGCAGCACGGTCTCGACAACGTGCGCGTGCTGCACGGCGACGCGGTCGAGCTGCTGCGCGAGCGCGTCGACGAGGGAGCGCTCGCCGGCGTACGCGCGTTCTTCCCCGACCCCTGGCCCAAGGCGCGCCACCACAAGCGCCGCCTCGTGCGCCCCGACCTGGTGGCGCTCATCGCCTCGCGGCTCGCGCCGGGCGGCGCGCTGCACGTGGCGACCGACTGGGAGCCGTACGCCGAGAGCATGCTCGAGGTGCTCGGCGCCGAGCCGCTGCTGCGCAACGCCTACGACGGCTGGGCGCCGCGCCTCGAGCGTCCGCTGACGAAGTTCGAGCGGCAGGGCGTAGAGAAGGGCCACGAGGTCCGCGACCTCGTGTTCGTCAGGCGCTGACCGGCGTCAGCAGTTGACGTAGCCGCCGGCCCAGTGCGACGCACCGGCACCGTGGTTGAAGATCGTCCAGAACGCGCGGTCCTGCCAGTAGCGCGACCAGCGGTTCGGCGTGGTGGTGCGCAGCTTGGCCATGAGCGACGCCGCGGTGCTGGCACCGACCTCGGCCGCCACCGACGACAGCATCTTCTTCGTGACGCCGACGCCGAGCGACGCGGTCATCTGGTACGCGCCGTTGTACATGCCGTTGGCGGAGCGCACGGTGTAGTAGCCGTGGCTCTCGCGGTTGACGATGCAGCGGCGCTTGGCCTCGAAGCGCTTGTCGTAGTAGGAGCCGATGTACGCCGACGCGTAGACGCCGCGCAGCGAGTAGGGGACGGCGCGGTTGCGCGTCGCGACCGGCTCGCCGAGCACGACGCCGGTGGGCGCGGGCGCGGCGGCAGCGACGGTGCGCGGCGTGCGCAGGTAGATGCGCCAGTCGGCGATGAGCGCGGACCACACGGCGTAGCCGACCTGGCCGTTGGCGCGCAGGCCGTGGGCCTTCTGGAAGGCGATCACCGCGTTCTTCACGCGGTTGTCGAACCGCGCGGTGACGGTGATGTGCAGCATCGCCTCGACGCGCTTGACGTACGTGCCGGTGTCGCCGGCGACGAGCAGCGGCAGCGCGGCGATCGCCGCCTGGTTCGCGGCGACGCGCGGTGCGACGACGGTGTGCGTCTGGTCGACGGTGTCGGCCTGGGCGGGCACGGCGAGGCCGACGAGCATCGCCGAGGCGATACCGGCGCCGGCCAGGGCGCGCAGCGGCATGACACGGGTCATGTCGGAGGTCCTCCGCCGCCTGCGAGGTGAGCTGTCGGGTTGGGCCGGAGGAAACGGCCTGCCGCTGTTCGCGACTTCACCCCAAGGCCGGCGCAACGAGCGCACCGGCCGCAAGTGGTTCCCCCACTCCCGTCCTTACGCGGACCACGGACGGGGACGGGACTCGGCGGTCCGTCAGTGGTGCCCTGCTTCCCCACAGGGCCCTTCGACCGTAGCGGGCGGTTCCGACGTCTGTCGATCCGTCGTCCCAAGCGCTGTGCGGGAGCGCGTGACCGACCGCACAGCCCTTCTCGCCCTGCGTAGTGACGTTCTCACGCTCGGTGAAGCTCGATCTGGGGTCGAGGGTGAGGGTTCCTGCAAGCCGCCCGCCACGCCGCGTCCGACGGGTGAGCGCAGGTGCTCGGCGCTACCCTCCGAGCACCGGTCCGCCCGACGGACCCCGACACTCCGAGGACGGTGGCCGTGGGCGACCTGCTCATCCCCCTGCCCGACGGCCGGATGATGCCGGCGTACTTCTCCCCCGCTGCCGCGGAGTCGGCGCCCGGGGTCGTGGTCGTGCACGAGATCTTCGGCGTCAACGACGACATCCGCGACATCACCGACGAGTTCGCCCGCCGCGGCTTCCACGCCGTCGCGCCCGACCTGCTCGGCCTCGGCAACAAGGTGCGCTGCCTGGTCACCGTCGCGCGCTCGCTGTCGGCCGGCGAGGGTCCGGCGATCGACGCTGTCGACGCCGCGCGCCGCTGGCTCGCCGAGCAGCCCGGCTGCACCGGCGAGATCGGCATCGCCGGCTTCTGCCTCGGCGGCGGGTTCGCGATCGTCATGGCCAACCGCGGCTTCGGCGCGAGCGCCGTGCAGTACGGCCGGCTCCCCAAGAACCTCGACGCCGCGCTGCAGGGGTCGTGCGCGATGGTGGCGTCGTACGGCGGCCGCGACGGCACGCTGCCCGGCGTCGCCGACAAGCTCCGCGACGGGCTCGAGCGCGCGGGCGTCGAGCACGACGTGAAGGAGTACGCCGAGGCCGGCCACTCCTTCATGAACCACTCGAGCGAGACCGCGCCGCGCTGGCTCAAGCCGCTCACCGGGTCGATGAACGCCGGCTTCGTCGACACCGCGGCCGCCGACGCGTGGGACCGGATCACCCGCCTGTTCGACGCCTCGCTGCGCTGAGCCGACGAAGCGGCGTCGACGGGATGCCGTGGGAACGCTCAGGTCCGCGGCGTACGCATCCGATACCGGAGGCATGACGCCGAACAGTCCGGAGCCGATCGTGCGGGCGATGCTCGCCGCGGTGCACCGGCGCGACCACGCGCACGCGGCGGGCTGCTGCAGCCCGCACAGCGTCGAGGTCGTGCACCTGGGGAGCGCGTCGATCGCGGTCTGCCACGACTGCGGGTACGAGTCGGGCTTCCACTCCGTGCGCGACTGCGAGCGCGCGGCTGCCGAGCACCGTCTCGCCTCCGCGTGACCTCGTCGACGCAACGCCCCGCGCCGCCGCGCGCTAGTTTCGTCGTGTGACCGATCCCGATCTTCCCCAGCCCGGCTGGTACCCCGATCCGTCGGGCGCCCCCGCGCTGCGCTGGTGGAACGGCGTCACCTGGTCCGAGACCACCCACCCGCTCTCCCCCGACGCCGAGGCTCCCGCGCCCGCTGCGGCGCCTCCGACCGCGCCGCTGCCGACGACGCAGGTGTGGGCACCCGTCGTGCCTCCGCCGTCCGCAGAGCCGCAGGCCGAGACCTCGGCCCCGAGGCGACGCTGGTGGATCCCGGTGGTCGCGATCGTCGCGCTGCTCGCGCTCGCCGGCGTCGCGGTGTCGGCTCTGCTCGGCGGTCCGACCCGGCTCGACACCGGGGCCGTCGAGGACCGCATCGCCGCCGAGCTCACCGCGCAGTCGGGCACCGACGTCACGGTCACGTGCCCGGTGAGCGTCACCCTGCGCGTCGGGAACTCCTTCACCTGCACGGCCTCCGACGACCAGGGCAACCAGGCCGTGATCCTCGTGCAGCAGACGAACGACCGTGGCGACGTCGTGTGGACCGTGCAGCGGTGACCGGCTCCTCCAGCGCCGACGAGTGCGTCGCGGTGGTCCACCCGCAGAAGAGCGGCGGGATCGCTGCGGCCACCGAGAAGCTCGCGCAGTGGGCGCACGCGCACGGCCAGCCGGCGCCGCACGTCGTCGCGACGACGGCCGAGAGCCCCGGCACCGAGCAGGCGCGCGACGCGGTCGCCGCCGGCGCCGACCTCGTCCTCGCGTGGGGCGGCGACGGCACCGTGAACTCCGTCGCGGGCGGGCTCGCAGGCAGCGGCGTACCGCTGGGCATCCTGCCCGCGGGCACGGGCAACCTGCTGGCGCGCAACCTCGGGCTCCCGCTCGGCCTGCGCGACGCCGCGGCCGTCGCGTTCACCGGGCGCGACCGCGCCATCGACCTCATCGACATCGGTCTCGGCGGCCGTGTCACGACCTGCTCGGTGATGGCCGGCATCGGCCTGGACGCCGTGCTCATCGACGCGCCCGAGGACCTGAAGAACGTCATCGGCCCGACGGCGTACGTCGTGAACGGCGTGCGGGCCATCGGCCACCGCACCACCCGCTTCGGCGTCTCGATCGACAGCGGTCCGCCGCGCTGGTACAGCGCGAAGAGCGTCCTGGTCGCCAACGTCGGCGGCCTGGTCGGCGGCCTCGACGTCGCGCCCGAGGCCGAGGTGTCCGACGGCCGGCTGCACGTGGTGGTGCTGCCCTTGAGTACGCCGCTCGACCTGCTGCGCACCGCGAGCGACCTCGCGCTGCGACGGCCGCGGCACGACACCTCGCGCCGGCACTACGAGGGCAGGTCGGCGGTCATCGTGAGCCGCGAGACCCAGCCGCGCCAGGTCGACGGCGACGTCGTCGAGGACGGCCGGCGGATCGAGGCCCGGGTGCGGCCGGGCGCCCTCGTGGTGCGCGTCCCGCGCTGACCCACCTCTGCGCCGCGCGACCTGCGCCGATTCTGCGGATGTGAGAAACCTCAAGAGAACCTCTCGGCTGCCGACAACCCCTCCAGAGGTCGGCACCTGCCGGCCCGCTCCCCGTGCGCGGGGGCCGCTGGGGAAGGGGACCTCGTGCGCCGACGGACGTCGCTCACCGCGACCTTCGCCCTCGTGAGCCTCGTCGCGATGGCGGTCCTCGGCGTCGTCCTCACCCTCGTCGTCAGCCAGATGCTGCAGCAGCAGGCGCTCGACCAGGCCATCCGCACCGCCACGGCCTACGCCGACGCCGGCGTGCGCGACCGCGTGGGCGAGCAGGAGTGGGAGGAGGAGCAGCTCAAGGGCAACACCCGCGGGCGCCTCGACGTCAACGTCCACCCCGACCAGACGCTGGTCGAGATCCGGCTCTGGGGCAAGAGCGGCAAGGCGATGTACGACAGCGTCGACATGGCGCACCCGTTCCCCGACCTGCCGCGCCTGCAGCAGGCCCTCGACGGCAAGCCCACCGCCGCGCTCGTCACGCAGGTCGACCGCCAGGCCGGCACCGGCACCGGCGTCGACCCGGCGATGATGCCCGGCCTCGAGACCGTCCTCGACGTCTACGTCCCGGTCTACGCGGTGCCCGACGTGCCGATCGTGTACGGCGTCGCCGAGGTCGCCCTGGACTACTCCGCCACCGAGGCCGCGACCGCGAGCGCTGTGCGCACCGTGGCGCTGGTGATCGGCATCGGGCTCCTCGGCGTGTGGCTGCTGCTGTTCCGCACCGTGCACGGCGCGAGCCGCCGGTTGCGTCGCACGTCGGACGAGAACGCGCGCCTCGCGCTCCTCGACCCGCTGACCGGGCTGCCCAACCGTCGCCTGCTCTCCGAGCGCCTCGAGCTCGCGGCCGCCGAGGCCCAGCTGCACGGCACGCACGTGGGCCTGCTGCTCCTCGACGTCGACCGGTTCAAGGAGATCAACGACTCCCTCGGTCACGACCGCGGCGACCAGCTGCTCGTGCAGGTCGCCGAGCGGCTCAGCGCCATCACGCGCGAGACCGACACGGTGGCGCGCCTGGGCGGCGACGAGTTCGCGATCCTGCTCAAGACGGTGCGCAGCGTGGAGGACGCCACTGCGTTCGCCGGCCGCGTGCTCGGCGTCTTCGCCGAGCCCTACGACATCGACGGTCTCGTGCTCCACGTCGAGACCTCGCTCGGCCTCGCGCTGCTGCCCGACCACGCCGACGACGTGCAGACCCTGATGAAGCGCGCCGACGTCGCGATGTACGTCGCGAAGGCGGGCCGCCGCGGCATGAGCGTGTACGAGGCCGACGGCGACGCCAACTCGCCCGCGCGCCTCATCCTGCTCGGCGACCTCCGTCGCGCGCTCGACGACCGCGACCAGCTGTCGGTGCACTACCAGCCCAAGCTCGACCTGCGCACCGGCGAGATCGTCGGCCTCGAGGCGCTGCTGCGGTGGAAGCACCCGGTGCGCGGCAACGTGCCGCCGGGCGAGTTCGTGCCGCTGGCCGAGCAGACCGGTCTGGTGCACCTGCTCACCCGGCGCGTGCTCGAGATGGTCCTCGACCAGATCCGCGCGTGGCGGGTCGACGGCTGGGAGATCCAGGTCGCGGTGAACCTGTCGGCGATGAACCTCGCCGAGCCCGACCTCGACAAGCACATCGCCGCGCTGCTCGAGGAGTACGGCGTACCCGCCCGCCTGCTCGAGTTCGAGATCACGGAGTCGGCGATCGTGGCCGACCCCGAGCGCGCGTCGGCCACGCTGTCGCGCATCGCGGCGATGGGCTCGACGATCGCTCTCGACGACTTCGGCATCGGCAACACCTCGATCAGCCAGCTGCGCGACCTGCCCATCGACACGCTCAAGATCGACCGCTCGTTCATCCTCGACATGAGCAACGGCAACGAGGTGCTCGTGAAGGTCGTCACCGAGCTCGCGCACGAGTTCGAGATGGTCGCCGTGGCCGAGGGCGTCGAGGAGCACGACGTCGCCGAGCGGCTGCGCGCGCTGGGCTGCGACCTCGCGCAGGGCTACCTCTACGCACGCCCGGTCCCCGCCGACGAGCTGCCGGCGATCCTCGCGACGTACGGCACCGACCCGCGCGACGCGCGGCTCGGGGTGTGACCGGCTAGAACGCGCCCTTCAGGGCCGAGTGCGACAGCCAGAGGTTCCACGGCATGTTGTACGGCGCCCCGGTGCCGTTCCAGTACTCCATCGAACGGCCGGTGCCCGTCGTGATGACGAGGTCGCCGGGGATGGTGGCGTAGTAGAACCACTTCGCGTCGTTGGTCAGCAGGTTGGTGCAGCCGTGCGACCCGTTCCACTTCCCGATGCGGCCCGCGGCCCACGGCGCACCGTGGACGAACTCGCCGCTGGGCGTGATGCGCGTGGAGTACGGCGCCCAGAGGTCGTAGGTCTCGTTGGTGAGCCCGAGCTCCTGGCTGGTCATGTTGCGGGTGAGGTACTTCTCCATCACCGCCTTGTAGCCCGAGCGGGTCTCGAAGCCGGCCTTGCCGAGCGAGGTGCCGAAGTTCTTCACGGCGACGCCGTCGACGTACACGACCATCCGGTGCGTGGTCGCGCTGACCTTCGCGATGAGGACGCGCGAGGTGCGCACGAGGTGGTTGCGCGTGGTGGCCGCGCCACCGACGAAGGAGTACGACGAGGAGCGTGCGAGCTCGACGCCGGCGAGGGTCAGGCGCACCTGGATCTTGGCGCGGCCGGGCCAGAAGTTCTTGGTGCGGAAGACCGCGGTCTTCGCGTCCTTCCAGTACCAGGCACCGGTCGACGCGAAGCGGCCGTTGATGTAGACGTGCATGTGGCGCTCGGCGTCGGCGCGGTGCGCCCCCGAGACCGGGATGTTGAACGTCGCGGTGATCGGGTAGGCGATGCCGACGATCGCGCCGTTGGCCGGGGTGACCTTCACCGACACCGCGCGGCGCGGCAGGGCAGGTGCTGCGGGAGCGGGCCGGACGCCGGGCACGGCGACCGGGGTGGGCTCGGAGGTGGTGGCGCCGGAGGGCGCGACCACGAGCACGGAGAGCAGTCCGGCGACGGCGGCGGCGGTGAACCCGGACCGCAGCGGTCGGCGCACCCCCCGGAGCTGGTGCAGGCGTGCCATCTGGTCCCTCTCGGCGGTACGGCTGCGCCGCCGACGAGCCGCGGAGCCTCAGTGCAGGACGACGACCGTGTCGCCCACCCGGGACCAAGCGTAGAGCCATTCCGCGTCGACCCGTGACTGCCGGACGCAGCCACCCATGCCGATGGCCTTGCCGAGGTCCTTCTCGGACTGGATCGGGTGGCCGCTGTAGGTCTTCGGGATGGTGTGGAAGCCGATCGGCGCGCCGGTCACCCCGTGCGTGAAGCGGACCATGAGGTCGAAGGTCAGCTTCTCCTTGGGGTTGCTGGTCGTCCGGCTCTTGGAGAAGACCTTGTAGGTGCCCGGTCTGGGCCGGTCTGCCCGACCGGTGACCTTGTAGTCGCGCAGCACGGTTCCGTCGGCGCCGACGATCCACAGGTGCGCCGTGCGCTCGGCGTACACGATCCGGCGACCGGTACCGCTGTGCGCGGGGAGCGGACGCGTGGGCTTCCACGCGGGCTTGGAGACCACGACGGCCGGCGCCGGGCGACCGGGGTGCGGGGGCGCGGGATCCGAGACCACGACCACGGCGGCCGCGGTGGTGCGACCGGGCAACGTGGCGGCAGCCGACGGCGATGCGGACGCCGGGGCCGCGGGTGCCACCGGGGCGGCAGCCGGCGCGGCGGTGGGCGCCGACGTGCTCGGGACGGCGACGGGCGCGGCGGGCGCGGACGTCGAGGCGCTCGGCGCAGGTGCGGCGGACGGAGGGGCGGCGGGCGGGTCGGTGGCGACCGGGCCGGCGGCAGGCGCGGGACCGGGCGACGCGCTGAACGGTGTCGAGGCCGGGCCGAGCAGGGTGGCGAGCAGGGCCGCGGCGCCGTCGGCTCCCCCGGAGCCACCCGACCCCGAGCCGCCCGGTCCTGAGCCGCCCGGCATCGGGGTGGCCGGCGCGGGCTTGGTGGCTGCGGGCTTGGTGGCTGCGGGCTTGGCAGCGGCCGGCTTGGTGGCGGGCTTCGCGGCAGAAGGCTTGGCAGCAGCGGGCTTCGCGGCGGCCGGCGTCGCCGGAGCGGGCTTCGCCGCCGGCTTCGCGGCGGCGACCACGACCGCACCGCCGGACGACGACGACGGAGCGTCGGTCAGCAGCGAGGCGAACGGCGAGGGCGCCGCGAGCAGCTGCGCCTCGGCCGGTCCGGTCGTGCCTGTCGGGACGGTGCCGCTCGTGGCGGGCGCCGCCTCGGCAGCAACGGGTACGGCCAGGCCGCAGGCAAGACCCGCGGCGACCGACGAGCCGGCGAGCAGCGCGAGGCGGCGGCGCGCGGTCGCGTCGAGGGTGGGGAACGTGCCGAGGTCGGGCATCCGCCACGACGACGGGTGCAGGGCCGAGGTCGGGTCGCGGAACGCGGCGAGCGGCGCGGCGGGGAGGTGCCGCGCGGCGAAGGCCCGCGTAGCGAGGCTCACCGAGGCGAGCGAGGGCAGCGACGGGAGCGCCCCGCGCGGGCCGGTCGGCGCGTCGGGGTCGACCTCGACGACCTCCGGCGACGCGGCCACCAGGCCGATGCCGACGTTGCTCACGTGCTCGACCTGGTGCACCGGCGCGGGGTCGGCGTCGGCGGTCACCGGCTGGGTCCAGAACGGCGCGGGGACGTCGACGGGGGCGTCGTACGCCGCCGGGTCGGCGGCAGGGCTCGTCTCGGCGATGAGCTCGGCGTCGTCGGGGAGGTCGCGGGCGGTCAGGCCGCTCATCGCGACGAGCGACGCGGGGTCGACGGGCACGAAAGGCTCCCGGGGTCGGTGCAGACGGCGACAGACGACTCGTGAGAGCCGTCCGTTGCCGAACGCTTCCCCGCAGCGTGGTGCTGCCGCTCGACGGGTCCCAGGGTGCCAAGGATCCGGGCCAGGGATGCCGTCGACACGCCGTGCGAGGCCCGCGGGCGCAGGGTCGCGCGTCCGCCCCGCGGCGCGCCGCTCACCGGATTCCGCAGATACCGGCCCGCGGGAGGTCCATCATCGGCGCCATGAGCACCCCCACGGCCGTCGGCAACGGCCGCGTCGTCGCGGTCTCCCTCGTCGCGGCGCTCGGCGGCTTCCTGTTCGGCTTCGACTCCTCGGTCATCAACGGCGCGGTCCCGGGCATCCAGGCGCAGTACTCCCTGAACCCGACGCAGACCGGCTTCGTCGTGTCGGTCGCGCTGCTCGGCTGCGCGGTCGGCGCCTGGTACGCCGGCCGCCTCGCCGACCGGATCGGCCGCATCCGTGTCATGACGATCGCGGCGATCGTGTTCATCGTGTCGGCCGTCGGGTCGGCGTTCCCGGGCGGCGCCTACGGCCTGATGTTCTGGCGCTTCGTCGGCGGTCTCGCGATCGGCACGGCGTCGGTGATCGCACCGGCCTACATCGCCGAGGTCGCGCCGGCGCACCTGCGCGGGCGCCTCGGCTCGCTGCAGCAGCTGGCCATCGTGACCGGCATCTTCCTGGCGCTGCTGTCCGACTACTTCATCGCGACGGCCGCGGGCGGCGCGTCGAACGACTGGCTGCTGGGCATCGAGGCATGGCGCTGGATGTTCCTCGTCGAGGCGATCCCCGCCGTGGTCTACGGCCTCGCGGCGCGCACGATCCCTGAGAGCCCGCGCTACCTCATCGGCAAGGGCCGCATCGACGAGGCGCGCACGGTGATGGCGTCGGTCGGGCAGGACACCTCCGACGAGAAGCTGGCGAGCGTGCGCGCTTCGCTCGAGGGCGAGCGGGCGCAGAAGGTGCGCGACCTGCGCGGACCGCGCTTCGGCCTGATGCCCGTCGTGTGGGTCGCGATCATCCTGTCGGTGCTGCAGCAGTTCGTCGGGATCAACGTGATCTTCTACTACTCGAGCACGCTGTGGCAGGCGGTGGGCTTCACCGAGGACAACTCGCTGCAGATCTCGGTGATCAGCGGCGGCATCAACATCATCGCGACGATCGTGGCGATCCTGTGCATCGACCGGTTCGGCCGACGCCCGCTGCTCATGCTCGGCTCCGCCGGCATGTCGATCTCGCTCGTGATCCTGGCCTACCTGTTCGGCACCGCGCCGATCGTCGAGGTCGCCGCGACCGCGACGTGCGAGGCACCGTGCATGCAGCCGTCGCTGACCGGCTCGTCGGGCGACATCGCCCTCGTCGCCGCGAACACGTTCGTGTTCTTCTTCGGCTTCTCGTGGGGCCCGGTCGTCTGGGTGCTGCTCGGCGAGATGTTCCCGAACCGGATCCGCGCGATCGCGCTGTCGGTCGCGGCGGCCGCGCAGTGGCTGGCCAACTTCGTGGTGTCGACGACGTTCCCGCCGCTGGCGTCGCACGGGCTCGGCATCGCCTACGGCTTCTACGCGACGTTCGCGATCATCTCGTTCTTCTTCGTGTGGCGGGTCATCCAGGAGACCCGCGGCCGCGAGCTGGAGTCGATGGACTCCAGCTACGCCGCAGCCCCCGCCTAGCCGCGTCTCCACGACGAACGGGCCCGCGACCACCTCGGTCGCGGGCCCGTTCGTCGGGGCGGCTCAGCCCGTGAGGATGACGAGGCGCTCCTCGGTCATCTCGCGGACCGACCAGGCCGGTCCCTCACGGGTGTTGCCGGAGTCGCGCAGGCCGCCGTAGGGCTGCTGGTCGGCGCGGAAGGTCGGCACCTCGTTCACGAGGACGCCGCCGAAGTCCAGCACCCGTGCAGCGCGCAGCGCCTTGTCGATGTCGGACGTGTAGACCGCGGCCTGCAGGCCGTAGCGGGTCTCGTTGGCCATCCGCAGCGCGTCCTCGTAGTCGTCGTAGCGGATCACCGCGACGACGGGGCCGAAGACCTCGAGCTCGCACACCTTCATGTCGGGGGTAGCGCCGTCGATGAGGGTCGGCGACAGGACGCCGTCGGCGCGGATCTCGCCGCCGGCTGCCACCCGGGCGCCCGACTCGGCGGCCTCGCGCACCCAGCCAGCGACGCGGTCACGCTCGCCGGTGTTGATGAGCGCCGACACGTCGGTGGCCTCGTCGAGCGGGTCGCCGACCACGAGGGTCTCGACGAGCGCGGCGAGCTCCTTCACGACGTCGTCGGCGATCGACGAGTGCACGAAGAGGCGCTGCGTGGAGATGCACGACTGGCCCGCGTGGCTGAAGCCGGCGATCTTCACCTTCGCGACCGCGGAGCGCCAGTCGCCGTCGGGCTCGAGGATCAGCGGCGCGTTGTTGCCGAGCTCGAGGCCGACGCGCTTGCGCGGCGCGCGAGCGCGGATGCCCCAGCCGACCTCGGGCGAGCCGGTGAAGGTGATGAGCGCGACGTCGTCGTGGTCGACGAGCGGGTTGCCCACCGCGCTGCCGCCGCCGGTGACGACGTGCAGGTAGCCCTCGGGCAGGCCCGCCTCGAACAGCAGGCGCGCCAGCAGGATCGACGAGAACGGCGTCTGGCTCGCGGGCTTGAGGACGACGGGGCAGCCGGCCGCGATCGCCGGGCCGAGCTTGTGCGCCACCAGGTTGAGCGGGAAGTTGAACGGCGCGATGGCGCCGACGACGCCGATCGGCACGCGCAGGATGAAGCCGAGCTTGCCCTGGCCCGCGGCCGAGGCCTCCATGGGCACGACGTCGCCGGCGAGGGTGCGCGCCGCTGCCGCCGAGAACTGCAGCGTCGACACCGCGCGCTGCGCCTCGGCGCGGGCCGTGCGGATCGGCTTCGCGGCCTCGAGGGCGATGCAGCGGGCGAAGTCCTCCTCGCGCTCCTGCAGCAGCAGCACGGCCTTGTCGAGGATCTCCGCGCGCTTCCACTGCGGCAGCGGGTCCTCGTGCAGCGCCTTCTTCGCCGCGGCCACGGCGCGGTCGACCTCCGCGGCGCCCAGCGACGGGATCGAGCCGAGCAGGGTGCCGTCGTACGGCGCGCGCACCTCGACCGACGCGGTGCCGGTAACGAGCTCGCCGTCGATCTGCACGGGGGTCACGGAGTCCGGGGCGATGCCCGGGATGAGGGTCGTCATGCGGGCAACCTAGCGCGCGGCCGCAGCGCTGGGGACGCTCCCGCCGGGAGAACCTGACCGCCCGCTCTGGCCCGCCGGGCCACCCCCTCGAGCCGGGACCGCGGGCGGGCCGACGAGCCCGAGAAGCCGTCCGCAGGGCGACGGTCGCCGCCCCCGCCGACGGCGCGGAGCCGTTCGAGAGGTCCCGGTGAGGCCCGCCGAAGTCCTTGCCGGACGTTTACTGCCGTCTCAGCGTCCGCACAGGATCGGCATACGACCCCTACACGGCCCGCTGCCAACCTCGTGGAGTCCTGACCCCGAGGTTGCGGAGACCCCGTGCGCCACCCCCACTGGACGTCCGACCACCGTGACGCGCTGCTGACGCGCGTCACCGCGATCACCGCCGGCGTCGCCGCGGCGAGCGCCGTCGGCGCGATCGCGCTCGGCGCCGGCCTGCAGGCGGGCACGACGTACGCGAAGGCCCAGAAGCCGGCACCCGCCCCCGACACCGCGACCGAGCCGCAGGCGCCCGTCGCCGCGCCCGAGGGCACCACGCCCACCGAGGACCCCGCGACGACGACGCAGGACTCCGGCACCACCGCGAAGGCGACCCCGCTCTCCCCCGAGCAGATCCACCTGGTGATCTACAACGCGACGAGCACCCGCGGCGTCGCTGCGGCAGCCGCGGCGATCCTGCGCCAGGAGGGCTTCCACGTCGACTCCGTGGCCGCCAACCCCGGCGGCGCGCTGCGCTCGAGCACGATCCTGTTCTCGACGAAGACCGCGGGCGGCATCCGCGCCGTCACGAAGGCGACCGGCATCCAGCAGACCGCGACCGCCGACACCGGCTCGACCGTCGTGCTCGTGCTCGGCCGCGACTGGGTCGCCGCGACCGCGGGCACCGCGTGGGCCCCGCCGCAGGCCGCCCCGCAGCAGCAGTCGGGCGGCTCGTCGTCCGGCGGCACCCGCCACAACAGCAACGGCGGCGGCGGTTCCACCACCAGCGGCGGCTCCTGAGCCTCTCGATCCCCCTGTCGCGCAAGGGGATCCGGCTTCAGACGCGCGCTGAGGCGTCGTGCAGCAGGCGGGTGACCGACTCGTCGTCGGCCGTCGCGAAGAACCCGCCGACGACGTCGTGCACCTCGTCCCACGACCGGGCTGCGAACAGCACCGGCTGGTAGTGCGTGATGTCGTAAGTCTGCGTGCCCATCCGCGCGAGGTCGAGCGGACGCAGGTCGGCCTCGGGGAACTCCTGGATCTCGCCGTACGACGACAGCAGTCCTGCGCCGTACGCCTTCGGTCCGTCGGGCTCGTGCACGACGCCGAACTCGAGCGAGAACCAGAACACCTTGGACACGAACTCGAGCGCCTCGTCGGTCTCGACGCGACGCGCAGCGCGACCGGCCTCGACGTACAGCGCCGCGTAGCTCGGCTCGGCCAGCGTGATCGCGTGGCCGATGACCTCGTGCACGACGTCGGGCTCGGGCGTGTAGAGCGGCACCGAGTGGTGGCGGATGTACTGCGTCGACCAGAACGCGCGGTCGGCGAGCGAGCCGTAGAACTCGCGCAGCGGCACGAGCCCCGCAGCCGGCCGGTACTCGAAGCCCGACAGCGGCGCGAGGGCGGCGGTGACCTCGTCGAGCTGCGGGATGCGGTCGAGCGGGAGGTCGAGGGCGTGACGGCCGTCGCGGGCCGCTCGGCAGGCGAGGCGCTCGTGCTGCACCGCGAGCTCGGCGCTGACGACGCGCCAGACCTCGTGCTCCTCGTCGGTGTACGGCGCCACCGGGCACGGGTCGCCGACCTGCCAGTCGAGCGCGAGCGCGGCGATCGTGTTGCGCCGGTCGCGGTAGTCGGCGTCGGCGAAGCCGGGGTGGTCCTCGGCGAGATGGACGGTGACCTCGCCGTCGGCGGCGGTCACCACGGGTGCGTAGAGCTGCCCCTCCTGGAACATGTCCGCCAGAGTGAGGGTCCCCTGACTTCTGCTCAACAGGACCCCGACACGGTGGACATCCTGCCCAGTCCGATCTGATCCTGACTGACGATCTGCCCAGCAGCCTGGCGTGACTGAGCGAGATGTCGGCCGTGGTGCCGGCGGGGCCTCACGACGTTCGACATCTCGACGGGTCCGTCCGTCGCTAGCGTGCGGGCCATGACGGAGGGCTACTCGGGCACGCCGCTGCCCCGCAAGCTCGGGATCAGGCCCGGCGACCGCGTGCTCCTCGACGGCGCGCCCGCCGGCTTCGAGGACACCCACCTCGCCCCGCTCCCCGACGGCGTCGTCGTGCAGCGGCGCGCCGGCAAGGCGCCGTACGACGTCGTGGTCGCGTTCCGCCGCGACGCCGCGACCCTGGAGAAGAACCTCGCCCGCGATGTCGACCGCACCGTCCCGCCCGCCGGACGGCTCTGGCTCGCGTGGCCGAAGAAGAGCAGCGGCGTACCCACCGACCTGTCCGACGGCGTCGTGCGCAGCGCCGGACTCGACGCGGGCGTGGTCGACACCAAGGTCTGCGCGATCGACGCGACGTGGAGCGGCCTGATGTTCGTCCGCCGCCTCAAGGACCGCTGACCGCGAAGCGGTGCTGAGGGGATGCCTGGCGCTAGCCTCCGTGGATGGAGCGAGAGGTCCGGTACGCCGTCAACGACGGGGTGCACATCGCGTACACGGTTCTCGGCGATGGTCCGATCGACGTGGTCTACACCTCGGGGATCTGGTCGAACCTCGATGTGATGTGGGACGAGCCACGGTGGGCCCACTTCCTCGATCGCCTTGCATCGTTCTCCCGGCTGATCGTCTTCGACATGCGCGGGGTCGGGCTGTCCGATCGCGGGTCGGAGCCGCCCTTCCTCGAGTCGCAGATGGACGACATGTCAGCGGTGATGACGGCGGCCGGCAGCGAGAGCGCGGTCATCTTCGGGGGCGCTCGAGGTGGGGCGATGTCGATGTTGTTCGCGGCCACCTATCCGGAGCGCACCAAGGCGCTCGTGCTGTACGCCGGAGTCGCCAAGACGGTGCGCAGTGCCGACTTCCCCTACGGGAAGTCCGAGCACGATCAGCAGGCGTTCTTCGACCGCTTCGTCGCGGAGATGGGGACCGGCCAGAATCTCGATCTCCAGGGGCCGAGCGGAGCCGACGATCCCCGGTTCGTTCAGTGGTGGGCACGCTTCGAGCGCCTCGTCGCCACGCCGAGCGCCTACCGGGAGCTGGCGGTGATCTTCCGAGACCTCGACGTCAGGGCGGTGCTGCCCTCGATCCAGGCGCCCACTCTGGTGCTGCAGCGCACCGGGGACCGCATCACGCCTGTCGAGCAGGCCCGCTACCTCGCAGCGACGATCCCGGCAGCTCGCCTGGTCGAGTTGCCAGGCGACGACCACATCCCGTTTCTCGGCGATGGCGATGCGCTCGTCGACGAGGTCGAGGAGTTCGTCACCGGATCACGACCGGCTCCGGACGTGGACCGCGTGCTGGCGACGGTCCTCTTCACCGACATCGTCGGGTCTACCGAGCGTCAAGCGGCCATGGGCGATCGCGCGTGGAAGGACGTGGTTCTGGCCCATCACAGCCTTGTCCGCCGCGCCCTCACGAGGTGGCGCGGCGTCGAGAACGACACCGCGGGCGATGGCTTCTACGCCACCTTCGACGGACCTGCGCGCGCCGTGCGGTGCGCCCTGGAGGTCGCCGATCAGGTCCGTGACTTCGGGATCGAGATCAGAGCAGGGATCCACACCGGGGAGTGCGAGATCGTCGACGGCAAGTACGGCGGTATCGCCGTCGCCACAGGCGCCCGCATCGCTGGCCTGGCCGGGCCCTCGCAGGTTCTCGTCTCGCAGACGGTGAAGGACCTCGTGGCCGGCTCCGGCCTGGTCTTCGACGACCACGGCGAGCACTCCCTCAAGGGCGTGCCCCAGCCCTGGCACCTGTACGCCGCGTCGGCCTGAGGGCAGGCACGGCGCTCCCGCCGCCCCGACGCCGCGCCTCTGTGCCGACAGCGCGCGCGTCGGGGTGAGCTCGAACCTGATCCTTGACCGGACTACGCGTCGATGCCGAGGGCGGTCAGAGCCCAGGCGTAGACCTCGGCCTCGTACTCGAGCTCGGCGACGCGGCCCGACGGCCCGCCGTGGGCGCCGGCGCCGGTCTCGGCGCGGAAGACGACCGTGCGCGGCGACGTCGGCGATGCGACGTCGTCGCCCTGGCCCTGCGCCGGGTCGGTGGCGCGCAGGCGTGCGACCCAGCGCGCCGGCTCGCGGACGAGCACGCGGACGTCGTGCACGGCGCCGGTCACGAGCAGCGGCGGGCGGTCGGCGACGTCGGGCAGGTTGAGCATCGGCGACCACGACGTGAGCCAGCCCAGCTGCTCGGGGTCGCGCGGGTCGCCCCACTCGAGCCACTCCTGCGCGGTGAGCGGCAGCGAGTCGTCGAGCATCGTCGTGACGGCGTCGACGAACGGGACCTCCGCCACGACGCCGGCGAACAGGCGCGGGGCACGGCCGTAGAGCGCACCCTGCAGCAGACCTCCGGCGGAGAGCCCGCGGGTGACGATCGAGGAGACCACACCGTCGAGGAGGTACGCCGCCACAGCCGCCTGGTCGTCGAACGTGTTCGCCTTCGTGGCGAGGTGGCCGTCGAGCCACCAGCGACGGCCCATCTCGCCGCCGCCGCGCGGGTGGCCCACGGCGAAGACGACGCCGCGGTCGAGCAGCGACGGGACCGAGCGCCACCAGTCGATGCCCCAGTCGGGGTCGCACGAGGCCTCGTACGAGCCGTAGCCGTAGAGCAGGCACGGCGCCGACCCGTCGAGCTCGATGTCCTTGCGGCGCACGAGGATCACGGGCACGGAGACTCCGTCGGGCCGCGACACCATGCGGCGCTCGCACACGTACGCGTCGAGGTCGACGCCGACGACCTCACGACGGTGCACCTCGGTGCGCGCGCCGTCGAAGGCGACGGCGTAGGTGACCGCGGGACGCACGAAGTCCTCGATCTCGACGAGCACCTGCGCGGCGTCCCACTCGACGTTGGTGCCGAGCCGGGCCATGCCGCCCGCGACGTCGGACGCGATCTCGAAAGGCTCGCCGTCGCGCGGCAGGAAGCGCAGCTTCTGCGCGCCGTCGTGGCGGACGGTCAGCACGAGACCCTGCGCGAACGCCGCGACGTCGAGGATCCGCGCCGAGGCGTCCTCGTCGAGGTACGACGACCACGCGGTCGGGTCGGCCGGATCCGCCTGCGCCACACGGAACTCCGGCGCTCCGAGGTCGGTGACGACGAGGAGCGCGTCGGCACCGTCGGCGCCGTAGCCAGGCGCGTGCTCGACGTGGTACTCGACGCCGACCTCGCGCGGACGCAGCACCACGGGCGCGGTCGAGACGTCGTGCAGGTCGAGGAGCGCGACCTCGGTGAAACCGCGGCCGGCGAGGGTCGCCACGGCGTACCGGCCCGACCGCGTCGACTCGAGGTCGTACTCGAGACGCTCGTCGAGGTCCTCGAGCAGCAGCCGGTCGTCGGACACCGGGGTGCCGAGCACGTGGCACCACACCTGGTAGGGCCGCATCGCGTGGTCGCAGCGCACGTAGAGGAACGCGGAGGAGTCGGCCGTCCAGGCGCCGCCGTAGTAGGTCTCGGGGATCACCTCGTCGAGGTCGTCGCCGCTGTCGAGGGAGCGGAAGCGCATCGTGTAGAGCTCGTCGCCCTCGAGGTCGACCGACCACGCGAGCACGCGACCGTCGGGGCTCACCTCGAGCAGCCCGTCGCGCGTGTACGCCGATCCGCTCGCGTCGTGCACGGCCTGCAGGTCGAGCAGCACGACCTCCTCGCCGCCCGCGAGCGGCCGGCGCAGCAGCCGGTCGTACTCGGTGCCGGGCAGCGTCTCGCGGCGGCAGACCCAGCCGCCCTGCGTCCACGGGGCGCTGGACTCGTCGGCCGGGAGCCGGCCGACCATCTCCGCCGTGAGCGCCGCGCGCAGCGCCGCGAGGGGTGCGGTGCGCTCGTCGTAGTAGGCCCGCTCGGCCTCGAGCAGACCCATCACCTCGGGCTCGTCGGGTGACGCGATCCACCCGTAGGGGTCGCCGGAGGGATCGGGGCGGACAGGAGCAACCGGGGGCAGGACCATGCCCGGACCGTAATTCATCCGGTGTCCCGGCGTCATGACCGGACACACCGGGAACAAATCGGTCACAAGACTCCCGTTTCGCCCACCGATGGGGTAGGAACTCCGCAACGCCGACCGGTCCCCCCGACCGGGCGAGCCGGGTGGTGGGCCCGGTCCGGCGATACGGAGGGGTTCATGCGCACGTTGTCCCGTTCGGCACGTCTCACGGTCGGGGCCGCTGCGGTCGCCCTCGCCCTCGGCCTGGGGGTGACCGTCTCCGCCTCCGCCTCGAGCGGCAGCTCGAGCGCCTCCCCCTCGGCGAAGAAGACGGTCTTCACCGTCGGCATCACCCAGGACATCGACTCGGCCAACCC
>JAXLSG010000018.1:0-37494 GCA_046330715.1 Candidatus Nanopelagicales bacterium | reverse complement strand
CTCAGTACAGCGAGCGCGCGACGCTGCGGAGCTCCTCGGGGACCTCCTTGACCTTGCCCGCGACCTCCGCGATGTCGACGAGCTCGATGCGGTCGCCCACCAGCGCCGTCATCACCGAGGTCTTGCCCTCGTGGACGGCGTCGGCCGCGGCGACGCCGAAGCGGCTCGCGAGCAGGCGGTCGGTGGCCGTCGGCGTACCGCCGCGCTGGATGTGGCCGAGGATCGTCACCCGGGTGTCGAACCCGGTGCGCTGCGCGAGCTCGTACTTGATCCGCTCGCCGATGGCGCCGGCGACGATCGCGCCGTACGGCCCCTCGGGCGGGGTGAAGTCGAGCGTGCCCTCCTTCGCCGTCGCGCCCTCGGCGACGACGACGATCGACGACGACGCGTAGCTCTTGTGCCGGTGACGCAGCTGCGCGGCGATCTCGTCGATGTCGAAGGGCTCCTCGGGGATGAGGATCTGGTCGGCGCCGCCCGCGATGCCCGCGGCCACGGCGATCCATCCGACGTGGTGGCCCATGACCTCGACGACCATCACGCGGTCGTGCGACTCCGCGGTGGTGTGCACGCGGTCGAGCGCCTCGGTCGCGATGGATACGGCGGTGTCGAAGCCGACCGATCGGTCGGTGCCCCAGACGTCGTTGTCGATCGTCTTGGGCGCGCACACCATCGTGACGCCGGCCTCGGCGAGCTTGCCCGCCGCGTGCAGCGTGCCGTCGCCGCCGACGCAGATCAGCGCGCCGATGTGCTCGTGCTTGAGGGTCTCGAGGACGGCGTCGATGCCGCCGTTGTTCTCGTGCGGGTGGAACCGCGTGGTGCCGAGCATCGTGCCGCCGAGCGGGAGGACGCCGCGCACGTGGTCGCGCGTGAGCGGGAACGCGTCGCCGTCGACGACGCCGCGCCAGCCGTGCCGGAAGCCCACGAGGGTGTCGCCGTTGAGCGCGCTCTGCTTCGCGACCGCACGGATGAGGGCGTTGAGCCCGGGGCAGTCGCCGCCACCTGTGAGCAGTCCGATGCGCATACTTCGACCCTAGGCGGCGGCGTACCCGGAAGCCGGACGGACGACCCGACTGTGCCCCACGCCGCACGGAACCCACGTGATCGTGCTGCTGTGCGAGCTTCCCGGGCCGGGTAGGTCGCACACGAGCACGATCACGCAGGGACGACGGGGTCAGTCGACCTCGGGCCAGGGGGCCGGCTCGCGGCCGGTGTCGCGGGGGCCGAGGTCGGCGTCGGGGTCGCCGCTGTGGCGGATCGCCCAGCGCTGCGGGGTGAGCGGGCGGTAGCGGTGCTCGCCGCCGCGCACGACCATCACGACGCCGGCGCTGAGGATCGCGGCGACCGGGCCTGACGGCGTCCAGAACTCGACGAGGCCGCGGCCCGAGCGCACCGTGTGCGCCTCCGTCTCGGCGTTGACGTGCCAGGCGGACATGCCGGCGTAGATGTCGTCGGGCGGGTCGAGCTCGACCTCGGCGCGCACTCCGCTCTCGGCGTCGGCGAGGACGCGCGACACGACCGCGTGCTCGTCCTCGTCGCTGTCGGGCGGGACCAGCTCGGTGCCGATCGTCGCGAGCCGTCGACGCGCCTCGTCCGCGTCGATGCCGACGTACTGCACCACAGGAGCCTCCTCGTCCGGACCGTCCCGCCAGTCTGTCCCTCCGCCCGCCGGCACGCACCGCGTCTGCGCCTCCGCCGCCCGCCGGACGGTCCCCAGACGTCTCACCCCTGCGGCAGGCTGGGCGCATGGCCGGGGTGACGATGACGACGCTGCGCCGCTGGCTCGCCGAGCTCCCCGAGTTCGAGGAGCGCGAGACCTGGGGCCAGCCGACCTTCCGCGTGCGTGGCCGCATGTTCGGCATCGCCGACGAGGAGACCCGGGCCGCCACGTTCAAGGCGACGCCGGAGGAGCAGGCCGCCCTCCTCGAGCAGGACCCGCGCACGTTCACCTACGCGCGGTACGTCGGCAAGCACGGCTGGGTCCGGATCGACCTGGCCCGGGTCGACCCCGAGCAGCTGCACGAGATCGTCGTCGAGGCCTGGCGCCGCACGGCTCCGAAGCGGGTCGTGGCTGCGTGGGAGCGGGCCGAGGAACATTCCTGACGTCGTTATCTTGACACCGTTCAGTTAGCGTGGATAACGTACCCGCGTTCAGTCGACCGCGCCCGCGGTCGCCCCGTCCGCAGGGAGCCCCGGCCATGTCCACACCCACCTCCACGCCCCGCGGGTTCGCCCGCCTCGGGGCGTTCGCCGTCCGCCGGCGGGTGCCGATCCTGGTGCTCGCGGTCCTGTTCGTCGTCGTCTCCGCCGTGCTCGGCGGCGGCGTCGTCTCGCGGCTGTCCTCGGGCGGCTTCGACGACCCCGGCTCCGACTCCGCCAAGGCCGCCGCGGCGCTGGCCGACCGGTTCGACGCCGGCCCCTCCGACGTCGTCCTGATCGTGGGCGGCACCGACGGCGCCTCGGTCGACAGCCCGGCCGTGGCCGCTGCGGCCACCGCGCTCGCCGACAGGCTCGCGAAGGAGCCGGGCGTCCGCGACGTCTCGTCGTACTGGACGACGAAGGCGCCCGCGATGCGCAGCACCGACGGCACGCTCGCCCTCGTGACCGCGCGCCTCACGGAGAGCGGCGACGCCGCGCAGACCCGTGCCGGCGAGCTCGCCGAGGAGCTGGCCGGGCCGACGCCCGACGGCGTCCTCGACGTCCACGTCTCGGGCGCCCCCGTGGTCTTCCACGAGGTCGGTCACACCATCGAGAAGGACCTCGCCCGCGCGGAGAGCATCGCCATCCCGATCACGATGCTCCTTCTGCTGCTCGTGTTCGGAACCCTCGTGGCCTCGGGCCTCCCGGCCGTCATCGGCGCCGTCGCCGTCCTCGGCTCGTTCTTCGCGCTGTGGGTCACGACCCAGGTGACCGACGTCAGCATCTTCGCGATCAACCTCGTCACGGCGCTGGGCATCGGCCTCGGCATCGACTACGCGCTCTTCATGGTCACGCGGTTCCGCGAGCAGCTCGGCCGCGGCGACGAGCCGCGCGACGCCGTGATCCGCACCGTCGCGTCCGCCGGCCGCACGGTCGTGTTCTCCGGCATCACCGTCGCGATCGCGCTCTCCGCGCTGCTCGTCTTCCCGCAGTTCTTCCTGCGCTCGTTCGCCTACGCCGGCATCGCGACCGTCACGCTCGCCGTGCTCGCCGCGGTGCTCGTGCTGCCCGCGCTGCTCGCCGTGCTCGGCACGCGCGTCAACCGGTTCCGCGTCCTGCGCGGCTCCACCGAGGTCAGCGACCACGGCTTCTGGTTCCGCCTCTCGGCGTACGTCATGAAGCGGCCGTGGCCGGTGCTCATCGGTGGCGTCGCGCTGCTGTTCGCCCTGGGCCTGCCGTTCTTCCGCGTCTCGTTCGGCCAGACCGACGACCGCGTGCTGCCCAAGACGTCGCAGGCCGCCCAGGCCGGCCAGCTGCTGCGCGACGAGTTCGACGCCCGCGAGTCCGACCCGCTGTCCGTCGTCGCGCCCGACAGCACCGCGTCGGCGGCCGAGGTCACGACGTACGCCGAGGCGCTCTCGAAGGTCGACGGCGTCACCCGCGTCGACGCGAGCACCGGCTCCTACGCCGAGGGCGCGCAGGTCGCGCCGGCGAACCCGACGAGCGCGCGCTTCGCGGCCGCGAGCGGGCCGGGCACGTGGCTGTCGGTCGTGGTCGACGTCGAGCCGTACTCGGGCGCGGGCAAGCAGGTCGTCGAGGACCTGCGCGCCGTGCAGTCCCCGCTGGGCACGACGTACGTCGGCGGCGACGCCGCGGTGTTCGCCGACTCGCAGGACGCCATGGGCTCGCGGCTGCCGTGGGCCCTCGGGATCATCGCGATCGCGACGTTCGTCCTGCTGTTCCTCTTCACCGGCTCGGTCGTCCTGCCGTTCAAGGCCCTGGTGCTCAACATGCTGAGCCTCTCGGCCACGTTCGGCGCGATGGTCTGGATCTTCCAGGAGGGACACCTGTCGCAGTGGCTCGGCGACTTCACGGTCACCGGCGAGCTCGACACCTCGATGCCGATCCTCATGTTCTGCATCGCGTTCGGTCTCTCGATGGACTACGAGGTCTTCCTCCTCAGCCGCATCAAGGAGGTCTACGACGCGACCGGCGACAACACCTACGCGGTGCAGATGGGCCTGCAGCGCACGGGCCGCCTGGTCACCTCGGCCGCGGCGCTCATGGCGATCGTGTTCATCGCGTTCGCGACCAGCGGCGTGACGATCATCAAGATGCTCGGCATCGGCGTCGCCCTGGCCGTGCTGGTCGACGCGACGATCGTCCGCGGGCTGCTCGTGCCGGCCTTCATGCGGGTCGCCGGCGACGCGAACTGGTGGGCTCCTGCCCCGCTGCGCCGCCTCCACGACCGCATCGGGCTGCGCGAGTCCGACGGCGACGTCGACGTGCGCCACGACGATCCCGTGGCCGTAGGCTGACCGGCATGACCGCGCCCGCTCGCCCTCGTCGACGCGCCAAGCGCGGCGAGGGCGAGCGGCTGCGCGCGGAGATCCTCGTGGCGGCGCGCGAGCTGCTCGCCGAGACCCAGGACGCCGACGCCCTCACCGTCCGCTCGGTCGCCGAGCGGGTCGGCGTATCGACGCCGTCGATCTACCTGCACTTCGCCGACAAGGCGGCGCTGCTCGACGCCGTCTGTGAGGCGGTCTTCGCCGACCTCGACTCGCTCATGGAGCAGGCGGCGTCGACCACGCAGGACCCGTTCGAGGGCCTGCGCCTGCGCGGTGTCGCCTACGCCCGCTTCGCGCTGGCCAACCCCGAGCAGTACCGCCTCGCGATGATGACGATGCCCGGGCGCCACGACCTCGGGAAGACGGCCCTCATGTACGAGGACATCGTGGTCGGGCAGACCTACGGCAACCTCATGGGCGCGGTGCAGCGCTGCATCGACGTCGGCGTCTTCGCCCCCGGCACCAACGCCCAGCAGGTCGCCACGACGCTGTGGGCCGCGGCCCACGGCGCCGTGTCGCTGTGCCTGGCCAAGCCCGACCTCGCCGGCGACGACGCCGAGGCGCTGTGCGCGCTCGTCATCGAGCACGCCGGCATGGGCGCCGCGCTCTCGTCGTACGTCGGCGGCCACTCCCACGCCGACGACGCCACCGACCACGACCACGAGAACATGAGCGCGAGCCTCGCCGCGCTCCTCAAGTTCCTCGGCCAGATGAGCGCCGAGAACCAGCAGCCCTGAGGCTCAGCCCTCGGCGAGTGCTCGCACGAGGTGGACGTACGCGACCGTGTCGCCGTCGAGCACGTACCGCTCGCTCTCCGCGAAGCCGCGGTGCAGGGCGAACTCCAGCCCGTCGACGTTGGACTCGAGCACGATCGTCTGCACCACGTCGGCGCCGAGGCCGCGCGCCGCGTCGAGCAGGTGCGCGAGGTACGCCGTACCCAGGCCGCGGCGCCGGTGCTCGGGCAGGATCCGCACGATCACGGTGACGGGGGCCCCGTCGGTCGCGGGCCGCACGGTCGAGCACCCGACCAGGACGTCGCCGTCGTAGGCGAGCTCGAGCCGGTTCACGCGGGAGCGGGCGAGCACGTCGTCGAGGGACAGCGGCGCCGTCGGGATGACCGTGTTGTGGACCCCGCGCCACAGCTCGGCGTCGGCGGGGCCGGCCACCGGACGCACGGTCGGATCGCTGCTCACCCGCCGAGCCTACGAGCGGTCGCGGAGCCCCTCCGGAGCCGTCCGGGCGGTCTCGCTGGAGCGCTCATGTCACGAAAGGAAAACGGGACGGGACTCTGTCGGCAGGGCGTGGCACACTCGCCGGACCAAAGGGCAGCAAAACGGACAAGCCCGCCGAATGCGGGCCCCGGGTCCAGACCGTCCACGAGGGGGACGACATGGCGGGACGACTCCCGGAAGCCGACGAGCTGCTGACGCCTGCCGAGGTAGCGGCCCTGTTCCGCGTCGACCCGAAGACGGTCACGCGCTGGGCGAAGGCAGGCAAGCTCACGTCGATCCGGACGCTCGGTGGCCACCGCCGCTACCGGGCCGCCGAGGTGCGCGCACTGCTGGGCGAGACCATCCCCGCCCCGCGCGAGGGCGAGACCGCCTCCTAGCGCCGTCCTGCGCCCGGCGGGCTCCCACCTCGCCGCCCGTGCGCCTGCACCGACTCACTACGCTCGGGCTGCTGTCCCGACCTGCTGAGGAGCCCGTGCATGAGCGTCGTCGTCGCCGGTGAGGCCCTCGTCGACCTGATCCTGCGTCCCGACGGCTCCATCACGGCCGCCGCCGGCGGCGGGCCGTTCAACGCGGCGCGCACGCTCGGTCGGCTCGGCATCGACACCGCGTTCCTCGGCGGCCTCGCCGACGACCGGTTCGGCCACCTGCTGCGGGACCGGCTCGTGGCCGACGGCGTACGCCTGGGCATGCCCGACCTGCTGCCGCTGCCCACGACCCTCGCGCTCGCGGAGCTCGACGAGCACGGCGCCGCGAGCTACCAGTTCTACTTCGCGCACACGTCCGCCCCGGCGGTCACCGACGCCGACGCGCACGGCGCGGTCGACGCGTCCACCCAGGTGCTGCACGTGGGCACGCTCGGCCTGCTCCTCGAGCCGATGGCGACCAGCCTCGAGCGGCTCGTCGCCGAAGTGTCCGACGACGTCCTGGTGTTCGTCGACCCCAACTGCCGTCCGCGCGTGGTGCAGGACCGCGACGCGTACGTCGCCCGCCTGCACCGGGTCCTCGCCCGGGCCGACGTCGTGAAGGTGTCGGGCGACGACCTCGACTACCTCGCTCCCGACGACGCACCGGTCGACGCGGCCCGCGCGCTGCTCGCCCTCGGGCCGCGGGTGGTGCTGTTCACCGACGGCGGCAAGGCCGTGCACGTGCTCACGGCCGACGGCTCGTTCGTCGTCGACGTACCGCGGGTCGACGTCGTCGACACCGTCGGTGCGGGCGACTCGTTCGGCGGCGGCTTCCTCGCGACCTGGATCTCCGACGGGCGCGGCCGCGCCGAGCTCGGCGACCTCGACGCCCTGCGCCGCGCCACCGAGCGCGCCGTCGTCGTCGCCGGCATCACCTGCAGCCGCGCGGGCGCCGAGCCGCCCCACCTCTCCGAGCTCCCCTAGCCCTGCGCCCGGACGCTAGCTCGTCCCGGCGCGCGTAGTTCCCCAGACATGATCATGTTTCGGGACCTAGGGGGTCCTGACTGCGCCCGGGTGGGCGGGGACTCCGTGCGGCGACCCGGACTAGGGTCGGCCGGGTGAGCACGGTCGAGCGCATGAGCGGGTACGAGCAGGTCCTGGTCGGCAACGACCCCTCGGTGGGGCTGCGGGCGGTCGTCGCGATCCACTCGACGGCGCTCGGTCCCGCGCTCGGCGGCACGCGCTTCGTGCCGTACGCCGACGAGGAGGCCGCGCTCGCCGACGTCCTGCACCTCGCCCGCGCGATGACGTACAAGAACGCGCTCGCCGGCCTCCCCCACGGCGGCGGCAAGGCCGTCATCGTCGGCGACCCGCGCAAAGACAAGACCCCCGAGAAGCTGCTCGCCTACGGCCGTCTCGTCGCCTCGCTGCAGGGCCGCTACGTGACCGCGTGCGACGTCGGCACGTACGTCGCCGACATGGACGTCATCGCGACCGTGAACCCGTGGACGACCGGACGCTCGCCCGAGAACGGCGGCGCCGGCGACTCGGGAGACCTCACAGCAGTCGGCGTCCACCACTCGTTGAAGGCCGTGGCCGAGCACCTCTGGGGCACGCCGTCGCTGGCCGGTCGCCGCGTGGGCATCGTCGGGGTCGGCAAGGTCGGCGGTCGCCTCGCTGGGCACGTCCTCGCCGAGGGCGGCCGCGTGCTCGTGGCCGACACAGACGCGGCCGCCGTCGAGCGGCTGCTGGCCGCGCACCCCGACGCCGAGGTGGCGGCCTCGCCCGACGACGTCGTGGTCGCCGACGTCGACGTCCTGTCGCCGTGCGCCCTCGGCGGCCTCATCACCGCCGACGTCGTACCGGCTCTGCAGGCCGCGGCGGTCTGCGGCGGCGCCAACAACCAGCTCGCCGACGAGTCGCTCGCCGACGTCCTCGCGGCCCGCGGCGTGGTCTACGCACCCGACTTCCTGGTCAACGCCGGCGGCGTCATCGCCGTCGGTGCCGAGTACGCCGGACGCGGCACCTACGACGACGCCGCAGCGCGGGAGCGCGCCCGCGGGATCGGCGCGACGCTCCTCGACGTCCTGCGCCGCGCCGACGCCGAGGGGATCACCCCGCTGACCGCCGCCGAGCGCCTCGCCGAGGACCGCATCGCCGCCGCCCCGCCCCGGGAGTCGTTCGCCCCGCCGGCTCGCTGACCTGCGCCGACGACCCGGACGAGGGACGGGTCCGGCCGCCGAGGCCGGTGCCGGCAGGCTCGCTCTCCGAGGTCGGACGACCGCGCGGCGCGCCGATCGTCCGCTCGGGGCGAACCCGGCCCCCCGGCGTGTCGCGGGCCGATTATGATGGCGTCTCGCGCCACCGGCGGATCAAGGCCCCGGTGGTCTGTCATGTAGGTCGGATCAGGGCCGTGAGGGCCTGTGAGGGGGTCGAGCCATGGGGCGCGGCCGGGCCAAGGCCAAGCAGACCAAGGTCGCTCGGGAGCTCAAGTACTCGAGCGGCAACACCGACCTCAGCGCGCTGCAGGCGGAGCTCGCCGGCGGCGGCTACCACCCGCCGGCACCCGCCGAGGTCGACGACGAGGACGACGAGGACGACCCCTACGCCAAGTACCTCGACGACGAGGACGACGACGAGGACTAGTCCTCCACCACGCTCACGACGGGCGCCCACCCCACCGGGGTCGGGCGCCCGTCGCCGTTCCCGACCCCCATGAAACGCGCTGAAGGTGCCCCAGGCTGCCAAAGAGGCAGCCAGGACTCCCCAGCAACCCGGGGCCGGGCCGCCCGGACCACCTCGGGCAGCGTCTGGCTGGGGAGGGTGGGCTGCGTCTTGGGCAGCCTGGGGCACCCTCAGCATGTCGAGAGGAGGGCTCCGGGGAGGGGCGGGCCGGACCGCTGGGGAGCGTGGACTGCGTCTGAGGCAGCCTGGGGCACCCTCAGCGCGGTTGTCCGAGGTCGGGGAGCGGGGGGACGGGGTTGGCGGCGGAGCCCTCGGTGACGACGAGGACCACGACGCTCGTGGGTCCGACGCCGAGGTGGTCGCGCCGGTCCTGCGCGCCCTCGCCCGTGAGTGCGAGCCTCGCGGCCGCGAGACCCGCGGCGCCGCAGGGGCCGGCGGCCACGCCGAGGGCGGCGAGGTCGTGCGCGGCCTGGACGTCGGCGTGCTCCGAGACCGCGACCGCGGCGTCGAGGCCGTGCTGCATGGAGGGCCACGCGAGGCTCGACGGCGTACCGCAGTTGAGGCCGGCCATCACGGTCGTGCCGGTCTCGACGGTGACCGGCCGCCCGGCCGCGAGGCTCGGGGCGACGCAGGCCGCCGCCTCGGGCTCCACCGAGATCACCGCCGTCCCCGGCGCCGCGCGCTCCCCGCGGTAGTGCGCGAGCGCCGCCTGGAGCAGCGACCCCACTCCCACCGGTACGACGACGAGCGAGGGCGACCCGAGCCCGAGAGCCGCGAGCTGCTCGTCGGCCTCGGCGAACAGGGTCGCGTAGCCCTCGACGATCCAGCCCGGGATCTCCTCGTAGCCGTCCCACGCGGTGTCCTGCACCAGCACGCCGCCGATCTCGTCGGCCAGACGCGCGGCAGCGGCGACGGCGTCGTCGTACGAGCCCTCGACCTCGGTCACCTCCGCGCCTTCGCCGCGGATCGCGTCGACGGCGGTGGCCGAGACCCCAGGAGGCACGACGATGCTCGCGCTGTGGCCCAGGATCCGGGCGAAGCGCGCGACGGCGCGCCCGTGGTTGCCGTCGGTCGCGGTCACGACGGAGACGCGTACGCCGTCGACGCGGTCGCGCAGCGCACGGTGCACGGCCCACGACGCACCCAGCGCCTTGAACGCAGGCAGACCCAGGCGCGACGACTCGTCCTTCGCGAGCACGTGCCCGACCCCGAGCTCGGCCGCGAGCGACGGCAGGTCGACGAGCGGCGTCGGCGCGTAGCCGTCGAGCCCGCGGTGGAAGGCGATCGCGTCCTCGGACGGCGAGGCGCAGGTCCAAGCAGGGTCGCGGTCGTTCGCGTACCAGGTGGTGACCACGTCAGATCCTCTCGGGCAGAAGGGATCGCACCGGGGAAGCTCGCCTGCTGGGCAACGTGGGCGCCCTTCAGCGAGAAGGTCAGGCGTGGGTGCCGTGGAGGGTGACGGAGCCGCCGTTGCCGCCCTTGGCGGCGGCGTCGCCGGTCTCGCCGTCGCGGCGCTCCCGCGCGGTGCCGAGCACCCAGGCGTCGACGCCGCGGGCCTCGAGGCGGGCGAGCGCGGTGTCGACGGAACCGGGCGCGACCATCGCGATCATGCCGACGCCCATGTTGAACGTCTTCTCGAGCTCGGGCAGCGGCACGCGTCCCATGTCGCCGACCAGACCGAACACCGGGTGCGGCGTCCAGGTCGAGCGGTCGATGTCGACGTGGACGTGCGGCGGCAGGACGCGCGCGAGGTTGGCCGCGAGCCCGCCACCGGTGACGTGGCTGAACGCGTGCGCGTCGACGTCGGCAGCGCGCGCGAGGTCGAGGACGTCGAGGGAGTAGATGCGCGTCGGCTCGAGGAGCTCCTCGCCGAGCGTGCGGCCGAGCACGTCGACGTGCTGGTCGAGCCGCATCTGCCCGGTCGTGAGCAGGACGTGACGCGCGAGGGAGTAGCCGTTGGAGTGCAGCCCGCTCGCGCGCATGGCGATCGCGACGTCGCCGACCTGCACGCGCTCGGGTCCGAGCAGGTCGACCGCGTCGACCACGCCGGTGCCGGCACCGGCAACGTCGTACTCGTCGGGAGCGAGGAGGCCGGGGTGCTCGGCGGTCTCGCCGCCCACGAGCGCGCAGCCGGCCTGGCGGCAGCCCTCGGCGATGCCGGCCACGATCGCGGCGATCCGCTCGGGGACGACCTTGCCGGTGGCGATGTAGTCGGTCATGAACAGCGGCTCGGCGCCGCACACGACCAGGTCGTCGACGACCATCGCGACGAGGTCGATGCCGATGGTGTCGTGCTTGTCCATCTTCTGGGCGACGACGACCTTGGTGCCGACGCCGTCGGTCGACGTCGCGAGCAGCGGCCGCTCGAAGCGCTTGAGGACCGAGACGTCGAACAGGCCTGCGAACCCGCCGAAGTCGCCGACCACCTCGGGGCGCTGCGCCCGCGCGATGGACGCCTTCATGAGGGCGACCGCGTGCTCGCCCGCCTCGACGTCGACACCGGCCGCGGCGTACGTCGCCGGCGCTCCGGAGGGACGGCGTACGACGTCGCCCTGCAGCACCTCGTCGGTCACGGGCGCGAGAGCGCGTCGGCGGCGCCACCGCCGCCGAGCAGGGTCGGGAGGCCGTCGACGTCGATGGTGACGTCGGTGTCGGTGACGCGCGACTCGATGCCCTCGAGCAGGTGCTTGCCGAGCAGCTCGGGCTCGGGCAGCTCGATCGGGTAGGTACCGTCGAAGCACGCGCGGCACAGGCGGTCCATGGCGACGCCGGTCGAGGCCACGAGACCCTCGAGCGAGACGTAGCCGAGGGAGTCGGCGCCGATCGAGTTGCAGATCTCGTCGATGGTGAGGCCGTTGGCCACGAGCTCGGCGCGGGTCGCGAAGTCGATGCCGTAGAAGCACGGCCACTTCACCGGCGGCGACGAGATGCGCACGTGCACCTCGAGCGCTCCGGCCTCGCGCAGCATGCGCACGATGGCGCGCTGGGTGTTGCCGCGCACGATCGAGTCGTCGACGACGACGAGCTTCTTGCCACCGACGATCTCGCGCAGCGGGTTGAGCTTGAGGCGGATGCCGAGCTGGCGGATCGTCTGCGACGGCTGGATGAACGTGCGGCCGACGTAGGCGTTCTTCACCAGGCCCTGCGCGAACGGGATGCCCGACTCCTGCGCGTAGCCGACCGCCGCCGGCGTACCGCTCTCGGGCACCGGGATCACGAGGTCGGCCTCGACCGGGTGCTCTCGCGCGAGCTGGCGGCCCACCTCGACGCGCACGGCGTGGATGCTGTGGCCGCTGATGGTGGTGTCGGGGCGGGCGAGGTAGACGAACTCGAAGAGGCAGCCCTTGGGGTCGGCCTCGGCGAAGCGCTGCGTACGCAGGCCGTGCTCGTCGATCGCGACGAGCTCGCCCGGCTCGATCTCGCGGACGAAGCTCGCGCCGACGATGTCGAGGGCCGCGGTCTCGCTCGCGACGACCCAGCCGCGCTCGAGACGGCCGAGCACCAGCGGCCGGATGCCCTGCGGGTCGCGGGCGGCGTAGAGCGTGGTGTCGTCCATGAAGACGAGGGAGTAGGCGCCCTTGAGCAGCGGCAGCTCCTCCATCGCGGCGGCCTCGAGCGAGAGGTCGGGGTGCGAGGCGAGCAGCGCGGTGAGCAGGTCGGTGTCGCTCGACGCGATCATGCTCGTGCCGAGCGGGAGCTCGCCGTTGGCCTCGGCGCGCTCGCGGACGCGACGGAGCAGCTCGTGGGTGTGCGTGAGGTTGCCGTTGTGGCCGAGCGCGAGGTGGCCGGTGGCCGTCGCGCGGAAGGTCGGCTGGGCGTTCTCCCACACGCTGGACCCGGTGGTCGAGTAGCGCGCGTGGCCGATCGCGATGTGGCCGTGGAGGCTGTCGAGCGAGGCCTCGGTGAAGACCTGGGAGACCAGGCCCATGTCCTTGTAGACCACGGTGTGGGCGCCGTCGCTGACGGCGATGCCGGCCGACTCCTGGCCGCGGTGCTGCAGCGCGTAGAGGCCGAAGTAGGTGAGCTTCGCCACCTCCTCGCCGGGAGCCCAGACCCCGAAGACGCCACAGGCGTCCTGGGGGCCCTTCTCGCCAGGGAGCAGGTCGTGGCTGAGCAGGCCGTCACCGCGGGGCACGGGCCAAGTCTAGGTGCTCGGGACGGGTGCTCCGACCTCCCGCGGCCGTCGGCCGCGGCGAGTCTGCGCGTCGCCTGGTCAGGACGTGGCGGGAGCCGACTCCTGGGGCTCGAGAGCCTCGGCGATCGCCCGTACGACGCCGGGCCAGGCGGCCGAGAGCGGGTCGATGACGTCGAGGTGCCCGGCGCCGTCGAGGACCTCCAGCCGGGCGGTCGGGTGGGCGTCGACGTACGCCTGCGACTGCCGGGGCGGCACGACATCGTCGTCGGCCCCGTGCACGAGGGTCACCGGCTGCATGGCCGAGACCATGCGGACCGGGTCGAGGTCGATGCGCGACGACGCGGCGTCGCCGAGGAAGTCGCGCACGGCGCCCGAGCCGAGCAGCTCGCGGTCGGCGCCGGCGAGGTCGGCGACGGGTGCGAGCGCCACGGTGGCGGCGAGCAGGGAGGCCGGTGCGACCGAGGCGGCCCACAGCGCGAGGTGGCCGCCGGCCGAGTGGCCCACGACGACCACGCGGCCGTCGTGCCGCCCGCGGAGCTCGACGGGCACGACCCGCAGAGCGACGCGCACGTCGGCGAGGGTCGCGTCCGGGTCGCCCGGGATCCGCCGGTACTCGATGGCTGCGGCCGTCCACCCTTCCGCGGCGAGCGCGTGCGACATCGCGCGCAGGTGGCGCCGGTCGTACTGCGGGCGCCAGAAGCCCCCGTGGATCAGCAGCACGAGCGGCCTGTCGTCGCCCCCGAGCTGCACCTCCGCGACGTCGTCGGGGCCAGGCCCCCACGACACCACGACATCGGGCTCAGGAGCCGGCCGGGTCAGGACGTCCTCGGTCACAGAGCCATCCAACCCGACGCACCACCGTCCGCGTACCCGGATACTCCCCCAACCACCCCTGACCCGACCCCGAGAGCGCGAGGGATCAGGGCTCGGCGCCTACTTGGTGCATCCGTGAACCGCCGGACTCGCTCATGCGCAGCGCGAGGTAGACCGGGGCGATGAACGCCACGAGCAGGGCGGCCGCGACCGCGTTGATGATCGGGCCCTGGTTGGGGCGGAAGAGGTTGTTGAAGATCCACTGCGGCAGCGTCTCGATGCCGGGGCCGCTGGTGAACGTCGTGACCACGATCTCGTCGAACGACAGCGCGAACGCGAGCAGCGCGCCTGCGACGAGCGCGGAGCGGACCGCGGGGAAGGTGACGTCGCGGAAGGTCTGCCACGGCCCGGCGCCGAGGTCCATGGCGGCCTCCTCGAGCGACGACCCGGTACGCCGGAGCCGCGCGAGGATGTTGTTGAACACCACGACGATGCAGAACGTGGCGTGGCCGAGGATCACGGTGAACAGGCCGAAGCTGATGCCCATCGGCACCAGCACCGTGTTGAACGACGAGTTGAGCGCGATACCCGTGACGATGCCGGGCAGCGCGATCGGCAGGATCACCAGGAAGCTGATCGGCTGCTTGCCGAAGAAGTCGTAGCGGGCGACCGCGAACGCGATCATCGCGCCGAGCACCAGGGCGATGATCGTCGCGCCGGTGGCCGCCTTGATCGAGGTGAGCAGCGCCGAGCGCACGCCCTCGTTGGTCGCGGCCTTCGTCCACCACTCGGTGGTCCACGAGGTCGGCGGCCAGGAGAACACCTTCGACGCGTTGAAGGAGTTCACGAGGACGACGACGAGCGGGAAGTAGATGAACACCAGCACCGCCGCGGCGATCACGCCGAGGACGATGCGGGTGGTGCGCGTCAGTGTCATCGCTTGCCGCTCACAGGTTCTCGAGCGCGCCGGTGCGACGCACCGCGAGCAGGTAGAGGATGATCACGGTCACGGGGAACAGCGCCGCTGCGGCGGCCAGCGGCAGGTTGTTCGCGACGCCGACGTTGTCGTAGATGATGTTCGCCCACATCTGGGTGGGCCCTCCGACGATCTTCACCATGATGTAGTCGCCGAGCGTCAGCGAGAACGTGAAGATCGAGCCGGCGACGAGCGAGGGCACGAGCAGCGGCATCACGACCGAGCGGAACGTGTGGCCCGCGGAGGCACCGAGATCGGCCGACGCCTCGAGCAGCGAGTTCGGCAGGCGCTCGAGACCGGCGTAGACCGGGAGCACCATGTACGGGAGCCACAGGTAGGCGAGCGAGAAGACGAGCGCGACCAGGCCGAGGCCGGGGCCGTCGAGGCCGAACGGCGCGAGCATCCAGTCGATGACGCCGTTGTTGATGAACATCGTCTGCATCGCGTAGCCCTTGACCAGGTAGCCGGCCCAGAGCGGCATGGTGACCGCGACGACGATGGCGTAGCGGGCGGTGCGGCTGCGCACGACCTTCGCCGCGAAGAAGGCGAGCGGCACGGCGAGCACCATGTCGATGGCCGTGACGGCCAGCGCGATGAGCACGGTCCGCAGCGCCACCTGCCAGTAGACCGGGTTGCTCGCGAGGGTCTTGAAGTTGTCGAGCGTGGGCTGCTTCACCAGCGAGCTCGTGAACGAGTCCGTCGACCAGAACGCGGCGACGAACATGATCGCGAGCGAGCCGAGGTAGAGCACGACGAGCCACAGCAGCGGCGCCGACAGCAGGGCTGCGAGCCGGACGCGCGGCCGCCGGTAGAGGTAGTCGGCGACGCCCGACGACGGGCCCCCGCTGGGGGGACCCGCCGTCGGGATGGTCGTCTGGACCGTCACATCAGCCCTTGATCTCGGTCCACGCCTGCACCCAGGCGGCGTAGTCCTTGCAGATGTCACCGCGACCGTCGAGGCAGTTCTTGGTCGGGGTGGTCCAGTACGAGATCGAGTTGGCGTACGCCGCGTCGAGCGCGTGGTACTGCGTGCAGAAGTTCTTGTCCGACGTCTTCTCGCACGCGAGCGTCTGCGCGGGGGCCTCGCCGAACCACTCGGCGACCTGCGCGTTCACGGACGGCGAGATGATGTAGTCCATCCACTTGTACATGCAGTTCGGGTGGGCGGCCTTGGTGGCGATCATCCAGGTGTCCGACCAGCCGGTCGCACCCTCGGCCGGGACGAGCGAGTCGACCGCGACCTTCTTCTCGCCGTTGATCAGGTTCACGTTGATCTGCCAGGCGGTGCCGAGCACGGTCTCCTGCGCGCCGAACGAGTTGACCTCGTCGGTGTACGCCGCCCAGTACTTGCTGATGATCTGGCGCTGCTGCTTGAGCAGGTCGACCGCCGCCGCGAACTGGGTGTCGTCCAGCGCATAGGGGTTGGTGATCTTCAGCTCGGGCTTGGTCTTCGACAGGTAGAGCGCCGCGTCAGCGATGTAGATCGGCGAGTCGTACGCCGTGATCTTGCCCTTGTACGGCGAGGCGGTGTCGAACACCGCGGCCCACGAGGTGGGCGCCGGCTTCACCACGGCGGTGTTGTAGGCGAGCACGTTGGCGCCCCAGCCGTGCGGGATGCCGTACATCTGGCCGTTCACGGAGTTCCACTGCTTGTCCTTGAGGAAGTCCGAGACGGTCTTGTAGTTGGGCACGAGGTCGGTGTTGACCGGGGCGACGTCGCCGCCGTAGATGAGGCGCAGGGTCGCGTCGCCGGACGCCGAGACGCCGTCGTACTGACCCGTCTTCATGAGGGTCACCATCTCGTCGGACGTGTTGCCGATCTTGACGTTGACCTTGCAGCCGGTCTGCTCCTCGAACGGCTTGACCCAGTTGACGTTCGGGTCGGTCGAGCCGTTCTCGGCGTAGCCCGCCCACGCGATGATGTTGAGCGCACCCTCGCCGGCGCCGACGGACGAGGCCGCGGTCCCTGCCGGAGGGTTGGGCCGCGCGGTGCTGCCGCCGCTGCCCGAGCCGCCGCTGCTGCTGCTACCGCAGGCCGCGGCCAGCAGCACGACGGCACCCGCGGTGGCCGATACCTGAAGCAAGCGCGAGATCCGCACTGCGTCCTCCTGTCTCCTCATCACCCCGCGGCGAGACGCCGGGGGAACCTGTGCGCGTCAGGCGACGCGGTACTCGTGCTCGCGGCGCCACACCAGGCGCACGCGCGAGCCGCGCAGACCCGCGACGTCGGACGACGATGTGTGCGTGTTCTGCTGCAGAGCGACGAGCGAGCCGCCGGCGTCGAGCTGCACGACGAAGCGGGTGGCGTCGCCGACGTACACGACCTCGGTCACGGTGCCGTCGGCACCGTGCTCGCCGTCGCCGTTCGCGACGCCGGGGTCGACGATCCGGATCTTCTCGGGGCGCACGCTGAAGACGCCGTCGAGGCCGAGGACGGTGCGCGAGGCCTCGTCGCGCAGCAGGTTCGACGTCCCCACGAAGCCGGCGACGAACTCCGACGCCGGGTGCTCGTAGACCTCCGAGGCGGTGCCGACCTGCTCGATGCGCCCGGCGTTGAAGACCGCGATGCGGTCGCTCATCGTGAGCGCCTCCTCCTGGTCGTGCGTGACGAACACGAAGGTGATGCCGACGTCGCGCTGGATGCCCTTGAGCTCCACCTGCATCTGCTCGCGCAGCTTGAGGTCGAGGGCGCCGAGCGGCTCGTCGAGGAGGAGGACCTTCGGGCGGTTCACCAGGGCGCGGGCGAGGGCCACGCGCTGGCGCTGGCCGCCCGACATCTCCGCGGGCTGGCGGGCGCCGTAGCCCTCGAGGCGCACCGCGGCGAGCGCCTCCTCGGCGCGCCGACGGCGCTCCTGCTTGGAGACCTTCTTGACCTTGAGGCCGTACTCGACGTTCTCCTGCACCGACAGGTGGGGGAACAGGGCGTAGTCCTGGAAGACGGTGTTGACGTCGCGGCGGAACGGCGGGAGCTGGGAGACGTCCTGGCCGGCGAGCTCGATCGTGCCGGAGGTCGGGAGCTCGAAGCCCGCGATCATCCGCAGCACCGTGGTCTTGCCCGAGCCCGACGGGCCGAGCAGCGTGAGGAACTCGCCGTCGGCGATGTCGAGGTCGACGGAGTCGACGGCGACGACCTCGCCGAAGGTCTTGCGCAGCGCGCGCAGCCGGATCGCGGGCACAGGCGCAGCGGCGTCGGACGTCATGGCACCTCGGGGAGCGGCTCGGACCGGCGTACCGGGGTCGGGGGGCGACCCGGGACGGCTGCGCAGGACGGCCCCCCGCCGCCCCGCCGTGCGGGCGTCACCTTAGGGGACGCTCAGTAGCCCGAGGCAAGGAAAGGTTCCGAATCCGTCGCGATCGTGACCGAATCGTACGAATTCAGTGGTGGGAGGGGGCTCCGGCGTCGACTATCCGGCGAGGTCGGGACCTGGCGCTCCGGTCCGCGGGACGGCCGACGACGCGGTCGGCGACGGCTCGATCGGGGCCAGCTCGCCGCGGCGTACGCCGACGTCGCGGGGTGCCTCGATGCCGAGGCGGACCAGCCCGTCGCGGGAGTCGAGGACGGTGACGACGATCCGGTCGTCGAGCACCACGGTCTGGCCTTCGGAGCGGGCGAGAACGAGCACGGCGGCCTCCTGCGCGCATCCCCCACCCGCGAGTGTCGGGAGCCCGCGCCGGGGAAGGGCGGGCCGGGCCACCCACACGAACGTGGGCCGAACGGCCGGATCCGGGCGGGGGAGCGCGTCCAGCGCTTGCAACGCCGCCTCCCACGCGGCCACCCTGAACGTCAGCCATGTCCCAGCCATGGCCGCTCCCGTTCGGAGGAGGACCCGTGCCCGGTCGAGTCGACAGTCCCGGGCTCGCCACCTCCGGGACCTGGGAGCGCTACCGGCTCATCGCCGACAACTCCGGCGACGTCGTCTACCAGACCACGCCCGACGGGCGGATCGTCTGGATGCAGAACACGGTCGAGGCGCTGCTGGGCTTCCGCGCCGACGACCTCGTGGGGGTCGAGGCGCGCAGCCTCGTGCACCCCGACGACCTCGAGCTGGTGAGCCGGCTGCGGCTGACCGTCTACGACGGCGCCGAGCTCGACGAGATCCCCTGCCGGTTCCGGACCGGCGACGGCTCCTATCGCATGTGCACGGTCCGAGCCCGTCCGGTGCGCGACTCGCGCGACGCCATCACCGGTGCGGTGATGACCCTGCGCGACGCCAGCGAGCGCTACGCCGCGCTGCGGGCGCTGACGACCCTGTCCCGCGCGGGCGACGTGCTGGTGCGCAGCCGCGACGAGTCCGAGCTGCTGCACGACACCTGCGCCGAGGTCGCCCGCAGCGGCCAGTACCCGCTCTGCTGGTACGTGCGACGCACCGTCCTCGGGCTGCAGGCGGTGGCCCACTCCGGCACGCTCGACGGCTTCGTCGCCGCGGTCCGCGCGGCCGACGGGTCGATCCCGGAGAGCGGCGCGGGCGGGCGAGCGCTGCGCGACCGCGCGACCGTGGTCGTGGCGGACTTCGACGAGGACGCGACGTACGCCGACTGGCTGCCCGCCCTGCGCGAGCACGGGCTGCAGGGCGCGGTCGGGCTGCCCGTCGTCGTCGAGGGCGAGCTCGACGGAGCGCTGGTGGTGTTCTCGACCGAGCCGCACGCGTTCGACTTCGCGTCGCGCGAGCTGCTCGAGGAGCTGGCCGCCACCCTCGGCTACGGCATCGGTCGGCTGCGCGTCGGGCAGTCGCGCGACGACCTGCTGGCTCTCACCGAGGCGGAGAGCGTCCGGCTGCGCGCCACGCTCGACTCGCTGCTGGATCCGATCGCGCTGCTCGAGGTCGTGCGCGACGCCGACGGGCGCGCGGTCGACCTGCGCTACGTCGACGCCAACGACGCCGCGATCGCCTACAACCGCACGACCCGCGAGGAGATGCTCGGCCGGACGATGCTCGACCTGTTCCCGAACCTGCGCGACGAGGGCCCCCTCGAGGCCTACCTCTGCTGCGCGGAGACCGGTCAGCCCGCCGTCTTCGACGACTACGCCTTCCCCAACCAGATGATGGGCGAGGAGCGCCGGTACGACCTGCGCGCCACGAAGACCCCCGACGGGATCGCGCTCACCTGGCGCGACGTCACGGACCGCTGGCGCACCGCGCGGCGGGTCGCCGAGGACGAGCGCCGCTACCGCCTCATCGCCGAGCACGGGTCCGACGTGCTCTGGGAGCTGTCGGCCGAGGGCCGGCTGCTGTGGGCGTCGGCGTCGATGTCGCGCATCCTCGGCTGGAACCGCGAGGACCTCGTCGGACGCCAGACCATGGAGCTGATCCACCCCGACGACCTCGTCGCCGCGCGGGAGGCCCGCGCCCGCGTCGAGACGGAGAACTCGGCGTACGGCGAGTACCGCGTCGAGTGCGCCGACGGCTCGTACCGCTGGGTCGAGATGCGCTCCGACGCGCTCGGCGACGGCGGCGACCGGATCGTGTCGCTGCGCGACGTCCACGACGAGCGCCTCGGTCGCGCGCAGCTCGACCACCTCGCCGCCCACGACCCCACCACCGGAGCGCCCACCCGTGCCGTGCTGCTGACGCACCTCAAGGCCGCGCTCGACGAGGGCGCCGGCACCACCGCGCTGCTGTGCGCCGACGTCGACGGGCTGTCCACCGTCAACGAGAGCGTGTCGTACGCCGCCGGCGACCAGGTGCTCGCGACGATCGCCGACCGCATCGCCGGTGTCGTCGGCGACTGGGACCGGGTCGGACGCGGCTCCGGCGACGAGCTGCTCGTGCTCCTCCCCCGCCTCACCGACCCCGGCGACGCCGACCGGCTCGCCGACGACCTGCGTGCCGCGGTCCGGGAGCCGATCGAGATCGACGCCCACGTGCTGACCATGAGCGTCAGCATCGGCATCGCGACGGCCGGCCCCGGGTCCGACCGCGACCCCGAGCAGCTGCTGCGCGACGCCGGCATCGCGATGACGCAGGCCAAGGACTACGGCGGCGACCAGGCGGCGTACGTCGACCCCGAGCTCTCCGAGCAGGCCTCGCGACGCCTGCACCTCGAGCGCGAGATCCGAGAGGGTCTGGCGTCGGGGCAGTTCCACGCGTGGCTGCAGCCGATCGTGTCGCTCACCTCGAGCGAGGTGCACGGCTACGAGGCGCTCGTGCGCTGGATCCGCGACGACGGCACGATCGTCGCGCCGTTCGACTTCCTGCCCCTCGCCGAGCGCACCGGCCTCATCGTCGAGCTCGATGAGGCCGTGTTGCACCGCACCCTCTCGGTCGTCGACCGGCTGCCGGCGGGGACGACGGTCGCCGTGAACCTCGCCGCGACGAGCCTGCGCCGACCGGGTCTTCCCGAGCTCGTCCTCGGCGCGCTCGATCAGCACGGCGTCGACCCGCGCCGCCTGCACCTCGAGGTGACCGAGACCGCGCTGCTCGAGGACGTCTCGACCGTGCGCGAGCACATGACGCGCATCGCCGAGGCCGGCGTCCTCTGGTACGTCGACGACTTCGGCACCGGCTACTCGTCGATCAGCCACCTGCGCGACCTGCCGATCGCCGGCCTCAAGCTCGACCGCTCGTTCACCTTCGGCGTCGCCGAGGGCGACCGTCGCTGCTCCGAGCTGAGCGTCGCGCTCGTCGGCCTCGCCGAGGGCCTCGGCCTCGACGGCGTCGCCGAGGGCGTGGAGACCGAGGCCGTGGCGCGCACGCTCGCCGCCCACGGGTGGCCGCACGGCCAGGGCTGGCTCTTCGGCCGCCCCGCCCCTCCCCCCGACTGACAGGTCTCGCTCACCGAACCGTCGAGTTCCGGCGCGGTTTCGAGCGGTTCGGTGAGCGGGACCGGGTCGGTCAGGCGCCGGTGAGGTGGGCGGCGAGGGCGGCCTGGAACTCGGCGGGCTTCTCGACGTGCGGGCTGTGGCCGGCGTCGAGCTCGACCTCGCGGTAGCTGCCGCCGTTCGCGGCGTACCGGTCGAGCACCGCGCGGGTCTGCAGCTTCATCGGCTGCGGCGGAGCGACGTCGTCGCCGGGCCAGCCGGGTACGGCGCCGAGCTTGCCGAGCGTGGCGAGGTCGAACAGCGACTCGTCGGCGACGATCTGGTCCTTGGCACCGTGCACCCACAGCACCGGCGGCTTGGTCGCGAGGTCGGCGATGCCGCTGACGTCGTGGTGCTTCGGCGCCATCGTGTTGAGCACGCCGCGGGTTCCCGCGGCGAAGCCGGGCCAGTTCTCCGACGCCACGACGTCGCCCGGGTAGTTGTCCTCGCCGACCGAGGTGGTCAGCATCGAGTCGACGTACGCCTCCTCGAGCGGGGCGCGGAAGCCGTCGGCGAAGTAGAACGCGTTCATCACGTTGCGCGCGGTGTTGGGCGAGCCGTCGCCGCGGTCCCCCGACTGCAGTGCGGCGACGAACTCCGGGTTCGCGCCGCCGCCACCGGCCCCGGCGTCGTCGTCGGTCGTGCGCACGCCGTCGGCACCCTTCGTGCCGCCGAAGCCGTACGGCGACACCGGCGCCACGAGCGTGAGCGACGCGACGCGTTCCGGAGCGTCGAGGAGCAGCCGGCTCACGACGCCGCCGCCCATGCTCCACCCGACGAGGTGCGCCTTGTCGATCCCCAGCGCGTCGAGCAGCGCGATCAGGTCGTCGGAGAAGTCGGCGAGGCCTCGGGTCGCGTCGACCGGCGCGGTCTCGGTCGCGCCGAAGCCGCGCAGGTCCGGCGCGATCCCCCGGAACCCCTGCGGCAGAGCCAGCATCGTCTCCTGCCAGAAGATCGACGAGCTCACGTTGCCGTGCACGAGGACGACGACCTCTCCGTCGGTGCGGTCGTCGACGAGGACGCCGGTCCGGACGCGGGCGGTGTCGACGTGGCGCAGCGAGATGCCGGGGAGCAGGTCGGTCATGGTGCCTCCGTGGTGGGTGCGGTGCCGCGGATCGTCTGCGCGACGAGCGCTGCGGGTCGGGGTTCGAACACGATCGTGTAGTGGTTGCAGTCGTCGACCTCGACGACGTCGAGCAGCGGCAGCCGTTCGGCCCACGACCGGGCCAGGTCCGGCGAGTAGAGCCCCTCGGGCTGGTCCATCAGCCCGCGCGGGGCGCGCAGCAGCGTGGTCGGCACGCGCAGCCGCTCGAGCGCGGGCGGCAGCACGTCGGGGTCGAGCTGGGTCGCGGTGTCCTCGCGCACCCGGTCGATGCTCACCCCGCTCGCGAACCCGCCCGGCACCTCGACGAGGTCGGCGTCGAAGTACGCCGCGAGGCCCGGGCCGATCCCGTCGCTGAACGCCGGGTGCGCGCGCCAGTAGTCGACGTACGCCTCGCGCGTGGGGAAGACCATCGAGAGCCGCTGGACCGCCGGGCCGAGCACCGCGGTCATGACCTCGTCGGTGGACATGCCGGCGGGCAGCTCGAGCGGCAGCCCACCGTCGACGAGCACCATCCGCTCGACGCGGTCGGGGTGCCGGTCGGCCATCACGACCGACACGAACGCGCCCATCGAGTGGCCGACGAGCACGACGCGGTCGAGACCGAGGTGGTCGAGCACGGCGGCGAGGTCGTCGGCGTGCTCGCGCATGCCCGCCGGGCCGGGCAACGAGCGGCTGCCGCCGCGGCCGCGGAGGTCGGGTGCGACGAGGTCGAGGTCGGAGGCGGCGTCGGCCACCGCGAACCAGGAGCCGTGGTGCGCGGTGACACCGTGCACCAGGAGCACCGCCGGCGCGTCGCCGTCGGGCTGCCACCTCCCGCCGCGGAGCGTCCCGCCTGCGACCGGCGCATCGAACGCGGAGTAGGTCACCGTGCCCCTCCTGCCGTCGCGCGCTCCATGATCATCGGCACGCTATCGATCGTCGGACTCCGGCGACAGCGGGAGCGGCAGCAGGTGCGACAGGTCACTGCGCTCTCCGCTCGCTCTCACGCGCCCGTCGGCCACGGCGTCGTCCCACGACACCGTCCCGGTCGCGAGGCCGAGCCACGTCCGGGCGTCGCACTCGACGACGGCGGGCGGGGTGCCGCGCCGGTGGGTCGTGCCGCCGACCGCCTGCACGGCGGCGTACGGCGGAACCCGTACCTCGACCGCGCGGCCCGGCGCCGCCTCGACGAGCACCGCCAGCGTGCGCTTCACGGCGTCCTTCACCGCGGCGCGGTCCGGCTCGTCACCGGCCTCCCAGGCCGCGAGGATCTCGTGCGGTCCGGTCATCGCGGACGCGCCGTGCCCCAGGCCGGGAGGTGGCTGGCGAAGTCGAGCACGGTCGCGAGGACGTCCTCCCAGCCGCGGTCGAGCATCACGTCGTGGCCCATCCCGGGGAACCAGATCGGCTCGACGCCGTAGTCGGCGGCCGTGCGCGACACGTCGGCCGGGCGCACGAGCCGGTCGTCGGGCGTGCCGATCACGAGCACCGGGCAGCGCACCGGACCGCGGGTGCGCGGCAGCAGCAGCTCCCACTGCACGAGCGGCGACTCGGGTCCGGTGCGGTCCGAGTACCGCCGCGCGGTCTCGGGATCGAGGCCCTCGAAGAGGATCTCGGGCTCCATCGACAGCGTGCGCCCGACCACGGCGCCGAGCGCGTCAGCCGGACGGTCCTTCGCGATCGCGAGCAGGTCGCCGATCGACGAGTGCAGCGGCGCAGGCGTGAGGAGCACGAGACCGCGCAGCGGGTAGCGGTCGGCGACGAGCTGCGCGACGAGCGCGCCGTTGCTGTGGCCGATCAGCACCGGCGGCTCGGGCAGCTCGGTGATGGTCTGCAGGACGTCGTGCACGTAGTCGCGCGTCAGCGTGCGGCGCAGGTGCCGCGCACCGGCCGACCCGCCGTGGCCGCGCAGGCTGACGGCGTACGCCGGGAAGCCCGCCTCGGCCGCCGCGGGCACCCAGTTCTCGCCGAAGCACCAGGCCGCGTGGGCGAGGCCGTGGACCATGAGCAGCGGCGGCTTGCCTGTCGGCTCGTCCGGCACGGCGCTGATGATCTCGCGGTGGCTCACCGGTGCCGGCGGGAAGGCCCAGTCCCACGGGCGCAGCGCGCGCGTGCCCCTCACGCCGACCGCCGCGACGAGTGCGTCTCGAGCTCGTGGATCGCGTCCTGCAGCGCGGCGAGGTAGTCCTGGTGCGCGACCTCGTAGTAGTGCCGCGTCGAGTCCTTGTAGTGCGCGCCCGCGGAGTAGCGGCGGCCCGCCTCGTGCGGCGCGCGCGACAGGAAGCCGCGCGCCCGCACGGGGTCGTCGCGCAGCGCCTCGGCGACCCGCGCGATGAGCACGCCCTGCCAGTGCGCGAGGGTCCACTGCCCGCTGTCGGGCTGGATCAGCCCGCTGACGACCAGGGTGTCGAACGACGGCGTGAACATCTGCAGGAACAGCTGCGGGTGGTCGCCCTCCCAGTTCAGCCAGCTCTGCTCGAGGAACGGGAACGTGACGAGGTAGCCCGTGCAGAAGACGACGACGTCGACGTCGGCGCGCGAGCCGTCGGTGAACACGGCTCCGTCGGCGTCGAAGTGCGCGACGTCGTCGACCGGCGCGATGTCGCCCTGACCGACGTAGTAGACGAGCTGCTGGTTGACGATCGGGTGCGTCTCGAAGAACTTGTGGTCGGGGCGCTTGAGGCCGTACTTGGCGAAGTCGCCGACGGTGAGCTTCAGCGACGTGGCGAACAGCACGCGGCGCAGGGGCAGCGGGATGCGCAGCGCGAGCAGGCTGTCGGCCGTCTGGTCGCTCGGCTTCCCCATGAGGAACTTGGGGTTGTAGTAGTAGCCGCGCCGTGTCGAGTGCCAGGTGCGCGCGGCGTTCTGCGCGCTCTCGACCGCGACGTCGCACCCGGTGTTGCCCGCACCCACGACCAGCACCCGCTTGCCGCGCAGGACGTCGGGGCCCTTGTAGTCGGCCGAGTGCAGCACCGTGCCGCGGAAGTCCTCGAGCCCGGCGTACGCCGGGACCTTCGGGTTCCAGTTGTGGCCGTTGGCGACCACGAGACCGGCGTAGCGGTACGTCGTCTGCTTGCGGCCCGCCTTGACGGTGACGAGCCACGCCGCGCCGTCGTCGACCGGCTCGGCGTGCACGACCTCGGCGCCGAACGTGATCCGGGCGCGGAGCCCGAAGTGGTCGGCGTACCGGTCGAAGTACTCCTTGACCTGACGGTGGCTCGGGTAGTCGGGGTAGGAGTCGGGCATCGGGAAGTCGGGGAACTGCGTGAACGGCTTGCTCGAGATCAGGTGCGTCGACTCGTAGACGCGCGACGTGGGAGCGCCGAAGTTCCAGTTGCCGCCGAGGTCGCTCGCCCGCTCGTAGCCGTCGGCGTCGATGCCGTGCTGCAGCAGCGCCTTGAGCGCCGACAGCCCGTGCGGGCCGGCGCCCACGACGCACCAGGCGCCGCCGCGGTCGACGACCTTCGGACGACGCGACGTCGGAGTGGTCTCGGCCATGCCGCCATCCTGCCGACGCACGCGCACGTGCGCGACCGGATCGCCCGAGCGGGGAGCGGGCTACCTCGCCCTTGCGGTCTAGCCGAAGAGCGCGGGCAGCGTCGCCTCGGACGCCGCGCGCAGCTCCTCGAGCTCGAGCGAGATCGTCGAGCCGTCGACGAGGTCGACCTGCACGTCGTCGGCCGGTCCGGTCACGACGCCGATCCGCTGCACCGGTACGCCGTGCTGCGTCGCGAGCGCGACGACCTTCTCGACGTGGTCGGCGGTGGCGGTGACGATCGCGCGGGCGGTCGACTCGGAGAACAGGAAGACGAACGGGTCGAGGCCGGCCGGCGCGTCGATCGTGGCGCCGACGCCGTGGCGCAGCGCCATCTCGACGACGGCCTGGGCGACGCCGCCGTCGCTGAGGTCGTGCGCCGCGGTGAGCAGGCCGCCGCGCGAGGCCGCGACGAGCACCTTCCCGAGCGCGCGCTCGGCCTCGAGGTCGACCTTCGGGGGCAGACCACCGAGGTGGCCGTGGACGACGTGCGCCCACTCGGAGCCGGCGAGCTCGTCGCGGGTCTCGCCGAGCAGCAGCACGACGTCGCCCATCTCGCGGAAGGCCATCGGGACGCGCTTCGCGACGTCGTCGACGACACCGAGCACGCCGACTACCGGCGTCGGGTGGATCGCCGCGGTGCCGGTCTGGTTGTAGAAGCTGACGTTGCCGCCGGTGACGGGGATGCCGAGCTGGAGGCATGCGTCGGCGAGGCCGGTGACGGCCTGCTCGAACTGCCACATGACGTCGGGGTCCTCGGGCGAGCCGAAGTTGAGGCAGTTCGTGACCGCGAGCGGGTCGCCGCCGGTGGCCGCGACGTTGCGGTAGGCCTCGGCCAGCGCGAGCTGCGCACCGGCGTACGGGTCGAGCTTGGCGAAGCGGCCGTTGCAGTCGGTGGAGATCGCGACGCCGAGGCCGCTCTCCTCGTCGACGCGCACGACGCCGGCGTCCTCGGGCTGCGCGAGGACGGTGTTGCCGAGGACGTAGCGGTCGTACTGCGCGGTGACCCACGACTTCGACGCGAGGTTCGGCGAGCCGACGAGACGGAGCACGGTGTCGTGCAGCTCCGCCGCGGTCGTCGGGCGGGGCAGGGAGTCGGGAGCGTCGGCCTGCAGGGCGTCCTGCCACGACGGGCGGGAGTAGGGGCGCTCGTAGACGGGGCCGTCGTGGGCGACGGTGCGCGGCGGCACGTCGACGATGACCTCGCCCTGCCACTCGATCACCAGGCGGCCGGTGTCGGTGACCTCGCCGATGATCGCGGCGTCGACGTCCCACTTCGCGCAGACCGCGAGGAAGGCGTCGATGTTCGCCGGGGTCACGACCGCGGCCATGCGCTCCTGCGACTCGCTCATGAGGATCTCCTCAGGAGTGAGCGTGTGGTCGCGCAGCGGCACCTTGTCGAGGACGACGTGCATGCCGCCGTCGCCGTTGCTGGCGAGCTCGCTCGTGGCGCACGAGATGCCCGCGGCGCCGAGGTCCTGGATGCCCTCGACGAGGCCGGCGTGCAGCACCTCGAGGGTGCACTCGATGAGCAGCTTCTCCATGAACGGGTCGCCGACCTGCACTGCGGGGCGCTTGGCCGGGCCGCCGTCCTCGAAGGTCTCCGACGCGAGGATCGACGCGCCGCCGATGCCGTCGCCGCCGGTCTTCGCGCCGTAGAGCACGACGAGGTTGCCGACGCCCTTCGCGCTCGCGAGGTGGATGTCCTCGTGACGCAGCACGCCGAGAGCGAGCGCGTTGACGAGCGGGTTGCCCTGGTAGCACGGGTCGAACACGACCTCGCCGCCGATGTTGGGCAGGCCCAGGCAGTTGCCGTAGCCGCCGATGCCGGCGACGACGCCGGGGAGCACGCGCCGGGTGTCGGGGTGGTCGTGGGCGCCGAAGCGCAGCGGGTCCATCACGGCGACGGGACGCGCGCCCATCGAGATGATGTCGCGCACGATGCCGCCGATGCCGGTGGCCGCACCCTGGTAGGGCTCGACGTAGCTCGGGTGGTTGTGCGACTCGACCTTGAAGGTGACCGCCCAGCCCTGACCGATGTCGACGACGCCGGCGTTCTCGCCGATGCCGACGAGGAGCTTGTCGGTCTGCGGCTTCTTCTCGCCGAACTGGCGCAGGTGCACCTTGCTCGACTTGTACGAGCAGTGCTCCGACCACATGACGCTGTACATCGCGAGCTCGCCGCTCGTGGGGCGACGGCCGAGGATCTCGCGGATCTCGGCGTACTCGTTGGCCTTGAGGCCGAGCTGCTCGTAGGGCTGCTCGCGCTCGGGGTGAGCGATCGCGTCGGCGACGGTGTCGGGATGACGGGTCACGCCTCGACCAGTCCCTTCAGGATCGAGGTGAAGAAGCCCAGGCCGTCGGTGGTCGGACCGGTGAGGGCCTCGACCGCGTGCTCGGGGTGGGGCATGAGGCCGACGACGTTGCCGCGCTCGTTGCTGATGCCCGCGATGTCGCGGCGGCTGCCGTTGGGGTTGAGCTCGAGGTAGCGGGCGACAACGCGGCCCTCGCCCTCGAGCCGGTCGAGGGTGGCCTCGTCGGCGACGTACCCGCCCTCGCCGTTCTTCAGCGGTACGACGATCTCCTGGCCGACCTCGTAGTCCGACGTCCAGACGGTGCTCGTGCTCTCGATGCGCAGGCACTGGTCGCGGCAGACGAAGTGCAGGTTGTCGTTGCGCACGAGCGCGCCGGGGAGCAGGTGGCTCTCGCACAGGATCTGGAAGCCGTTGCAGATGCCGAGGACCGGGAGTCCGCCCTCGGCCGCCTTCACGAGCTCCTCCATGATCGGCGCGAAGCGCGCGATCGCGCCGCAGCGCAGGTAGTCGCCGTAGGAGAAGCCGCCGGGCAGGACCACCGCGTCGACGCTCTGCAGGTCGTGGTCGCCGTGCCAGAGCGCGACGGCCTCGCCGCCGGCGACGCGCACCGCGCGGGCGGCGTCGCGGTCGTCGAGCGAGCCGGGGAAGGTGACGACGCCGATCCTCACGAGGAGACCTCGCGGATCACGTAGTCCTCGATCACCGGGTTCGACAGCAGCGAGCCGGCGAGCTCGTGGATCTGCGCGAGGCGGGCCTCGTCGACCTCGCCGTCGAGGTCGAGGGTGAAGGTCTTGCCCTGACGGACGCCCTCCACGCCGGTGAGGCCGAGGCGCCCGAGGGCTCCCTCCACGGCCTTGCCCTGCGGGTCGAGGATCTCGGGCTTGAGCATGACGTCGACGACGACGCGGGCCACAGGGCGCTCCCAGGCTGGCGGTACGAACGATGGGCGACCGGGGGAAGGCGGTACACCGCATCCTATCGGCCGCTCTCGGCCGCCCCGACCACGCCGCTCCGCCCCCGACGGGGGGTCAGACCTCGGCGTCGCCGAACAGGGCCGTCCGGAACGGCCCGAAGCTGCGGTCGTCGCGGGCGAGCACCAGCCCTCGGCCCGCCACGCCCGGGCGGTAGCGGGTGCCGTCGAGGTGTCGCGCCGATCCGCCGGCCTCGGCGAGGAGCAGCGAGCCGGGCGCGTGGTCCCAGGCGTAGGACCGCCAGAGCAGCGCGGCGTCCGACGCGCCCTGCAGCAGCCGGACATAGGCCACCGCGGCCGACATCGGGGGCGTCTGGTCGAGGTGGGCGAGAGCCGCCGCGTCGGCCCGGGCCACGACGTCCGGCGGGATGAACCGCGCCGAGTACCAGCCCGCGAGGTCGGCGAACTCCCGCTGCGGACCCTCCGGGAGGCCCACGGGTACGCCGTCCAGCACGGTCCCCTCGCCGCGCACGGCGACCGCGAGGTTCTCGTGCACCGGCAGCCAGATCCAGGAGGCCGCGACCTCGCCGCCCTCGACGAGCGCGACCATCACGCCGAAGTCGGGGCTGCCCTCCACGAAGTTGCCGGTGCCGTCGACGGGGTCGACGAGCCAGTACTCGGGCAGGGTCGTGAGGCCGTCGAGAAGCGACGGGTCGGCCGCCACGGCCTCCTCGCCGATCACCGGCGTACCGGGTCGGATCGCGCGCAGGCCATCGGTGATGAGCGCCTCGGCCTCGGTGTCGGCCACGGTCACGAGGTCGTCGGGACGGCTCTTCTCCGCGACCTGGTCGGGGCGCAGGGTGCGCCAGCGCGGCAGGACCGCCTCGTCGGCGGCGGCGCGCAGCAGCGCGGCGACGGGGGCGGTGTCCACCCTCAGCCGAGGCGGGCGGTGCCGGCGAGCGTCGCCTGGTTCCACGACTCCCACGCCGAGCGCACCATCTCGTGCAGGTCGCGCTCGGCGCGCCAGCCGAGCTCGGCCTCGGCCTTCGCCGACGACGTGACGATGCGCGCGGGGTCGCCCGGGCGGCGCGGGCCGATGTCGTAGGGCACCGGGCGGCCGAGCACGTCGGCGACCGCGGCCACGATCTCCTTGACCGACACGCCTTCTCCGCGACCGAGGTTGTACGCCGGTGCGAGCTCGCGGCCCTCGGCGAGGGCGCGTGCCGCAGCCACGTGGGCGGTCGCGACGTCGGTGACGTGGATGTAGTCGCGGACGCACGAGCCGTCGGGGGTGTCGTAGTCGTCGCCGAACACCGTGGGGGTGCGCCCCTCGGTGACGGCCGCGAGCAGGATCGGGAACAGGTTGTGCGGGCTCACGTCGTACACGGTCGGGATGCCCGAGCCGACGACGTTGAAGTAGCGAAGACTGGTGTGCCGGAAGGGCTCTCGGCCGTCGAGCTCGGCGGCGCGGGCGACGTCGGCGAGCAGCCACTCGCCGATGAGCTTCGACTCTCCGTAGGGCGACTCGGGCGCCTTCGGGGTGTCCTCGGTGACCAGGTCGGTGTCGGGCGTGCCGAAGACCGCGGCGCTGCTGGAGAACACGACGTTGCGCACACCGGCGCTCGCGCACTCCTCGAGCAGGACGCGCGTGCCCTCGACGTTGACGCGGTAGAAGTCCAGCGGCTTGCTCACGCTGACGCCGGCGTACTTGAGCGCCGCGACGTGCACGACGCCCTCGACGTCCGGACGGCGCAGCAGGCCCGCGACCGTGGCGGCGTCGGTGATGGAGCCGTGGACGACCTCGACGTCGTCGGGCACGAAGACGTCGCGCCCGCTGCTGAGGTCGTCGAGCACGAGCGAGGGGATGCCCTCGTCGGCGAAGGCCTGCACGACGTGCGATCCGATGTAGCCGGCTCCGCCGGTGACGATCCAGGTCATGCGATCCACCCTAGACGCGGCGCCCGCGCCAGGCCCCCCGCTACGTCGTCCTCATCCCGACCTCCCAGCCCCCTGCCAGCCGAGATCCGCGTGATCTTGGTCAGTTGCTAGCTACTGGAGCCTGGAAGGTCGCAACTGACCAAGATCACGCCGGATGGTTCCGGTGCAGGGCGTGGGTGCGGCGGGTCAGGCGGCGTCGGTGGTGCGGCGGGGCTGCGGGAGGAGGGCGTCGCGCAGGTTCTCCCACGCGCAGTCGAGGCACTCGCCGCCGACCGGCGACTCGACGTAGAGCGCGACGGCGCTGAACCGCTGCCCGCACTCGAGGCAGGACAGGACGGGGGCGTGCGCGGCGTGCTCGAGGTACGCCGGGGCGTCGGGGCGCACGAGCGAGCGCGCGCTGTGGTCCTCGCCGTCGACGGTCACGACGTGGACGTCGTCGATGCTCTGGACTCCGATGATGGCCGTGCGGCCGGTCACCGTGGACATGGTGTCGATCCCTTCGTGGGGGTCGTAGGTCGGACCGTGCGACCGGGTCCCGGTCGTCACTGGTTCTATCGGCCCTCCATGACGACAACGTGAACACGGCGTCGCGGAATCCCTCTCCGCGGTACGCCGACCCCGTGACGTCCGTCGCACCTCAGCACCGACGTGGCGCGCGTCACCCAGCGGTGGACGTCTCCCGCCCCGCCAGGTACACGCAGACGTCCCCGAGCACGGGTCCGCCGAGAGCTGGTGGGCCGCAGACGGAGTGCCGTGCGGTCAGCGGAAGGTGCGGCCGGTGAGGCGCTCGTAGGCCTCGACGTACTTGGCGCGGGTGCGCTCGACGACGTCGTCGGGGAGCGCCGGCGGGGCCTCGCCCGAGTTGCGGTCCCAGCCGCTCGCGGGCGAGGTGAGCCAGTCGCGGACGTACTGCTTGTCGTACGACGGCTGCGTATGCCCGGGCTCCCAGACGTCGGCCGGCCAGTAGCGGCTCGAGTCGGGGGTGAGCACCTCGTCGGCGAGGACGGTCGTGCCGTCGGGACGCACGCCGAACTCGAACTTCGTGTCGGCGAGGATGATCCCGCGCTCGGCCGCGATCGAGGCGGCACGGTCGTAGGCGAGGACCGTGAGCCGGCGCAGGGTCTGCGCCTCGTCCTGGCCGATGGTCGCGACCACCTCGTCGAACGTCACGTTCTCGTCGTGGTCGCCGAGCGCGGCCTTCGTCGCGGGCGTGAAGATCGTCTTGGGCAGCTTCGAGCCGTCCTTGAGCCCCGGGGGCAGGCCCACGCCGCAGACCGACCCGCTCGCGGCGTACTCCACCAGGCCCGACCCGGTGAGGTAGCCGCGCGCGACGCACTCGACCGGGAACATGTCGAGCTTCGAGCAGACCATCGCGCGGCCCTTGACCGCGTCGGGCACGCGGGTCGAGATGACGTGGTTCGGCACGATGTCGGCGAGGCGCTCGAACCACCAGAGGCTCATCGCGGTGAGGATGCGGCCCTTGTCGGGGATGGGCGTGGGGAGCACCCAGTCGTACGCCGAGATGCGGTCGCTCGCCACGAAGAGCAGCCGGCCGTGGGGGTCCTCGTAGAGGTCGCGCACCTTGCCCGAGTAGACGTGCACGAACCCCTCGGGCAGGTCGTACTCCGGCACCGGCGGCGTCACCTTCTCGCTCACGCACCGGACCCTATCGGGCCCCCGAACATGCTGAAGGTGCCCCAGGCTGCCCAAGACGCAGCCCAGGCTCCCCAGCGACCGCTGGCCCTGGCGGCGTTGCTGGGGCAGGGTCGAGGCATGGGACGCGTGCTGTTCTCGATCTCGGTCAGCGTCGACGGCTTCTTCGAGGGCCCCGACCGCGACCTGTCGTGGCACCGCGTCGACGAGGAGCTGCACCAGCACTTCAACGACGAGAGCCGCAGGGTCCGCGCGTTCCTCGAGGGCCGCGTGACGCACGAGCTCATGGCGGCGTACTGGCCCACCGCCGACACCGACCCGTCGAGCGCGCCGGTCGAGAAGGAGTTCGCCGGCATCTGGCGCGACATGCCCAAGGTCGTCTACTCGACGACGATCAGCGAGGCGGGCTGGAACGGCACGGTGTCCCGCGAGGTCGACCCCGTCGCGGTACGCCGCCTGCTCGACCAGGGCGACCTCGCGGTCGGCGGGCCGCTGCTCGCGCAGACGTTCTTCCGCCTCGGCCTCGTCGACGAGGTCCGCCTCTACGTCCACCCCGTCGTCGTCGGCGCCGGCCGCCGCCCGTTCGCCGACGACCTGTCGCTCGACCTGCGCCTCGACGAGACCCGCGCCTTCGGCAACGGCGTCACCCTCCTCCGCTACGCCGTACGCCGCTGACAGCGCCGGGCCGCACGCGGTCGAGAGCCGCCAACCATCTCGGATCGGCTCGGCGTGCAACCAAACCCCTGCCCCGACCCGTACTGCTCACCGAGGAGGCACCTGCCCTACGGCGGACCGCCGAGGCAGGCGCTCGTCGCACGAGCGAGAGCGGGGGGTTCCATGAAGCGCGAGATCAGCACCATCACCCTGGCTGCCACGGTGCTCGCCGTCGCAGCCTGCAGCACGGGGACGTCGACGGCGCCGAGCGCGTCCCGCAGCACGTCGAGCTCCGCGTCGGCCTCGACGTCGACCACCCCGTCCACGACCGGGGACCAGCCGGCACGTATCGCGCTGCCCGTGGCCCCGGGGTCGACCGTCGAGGGTCTGGTCGCGGTCGACGGTCACGACATCTACGCGCGCTGCACCGGCACGGGCTCGCCCACCGTCGTGTACTTCACCGGCTGGGCGCCGGACTTCAGCAAGCGCGGGGTCGAGGCCATCGGGCCGATCGAGGCGGCGGACGCCGGCAAGCACCGGATCTGCTCGTACGAGCGCCGCAACACCGGCCGCAGCGCGAGCGTGGCCGGGACGCAGACCCCGCAGGACGTCGTCTCCGACGTCGACGGGGTCCTCGGGAAGCTCGGCGAGAAGGGCCCGTTCGTCCTGCTCGGGGCATCCTTCGGCGGGCTGGTGGCCGGCGCGTACGCCGTGGCGCACCCCGACCGCACAGCGGGTGTCCTCCTGCTCGACGCGTCGATCCCCGACGACTACCTCAACGAGGTGCGCAACCACTTCCAGGGCATGTGCCTGCCGGCGAACCGCCAGGACGACGCGTGGGCGTCGCAGGAGAAGCTGGACAACTGCGCGCTCGCCAAGTGGGCGTACGACCGGCGCGCGAAGGAGCCGGACGTGCCGCTGACCTACCTCGCGGCAAAGGACCGAGACCCCTCCGACGTCGCTCTCGATCCGCTGCGGAAGGCCTTCGTCGCACGCTGGTCCCCCGGCGTCTTCACAATCGTCGACGCACCGCACTGGATGGACGAGGCCGACCCGGAACTGGTGGTGCGCAACCTGGACACGGTCATCGCCGCCGCGAGGTCGGCGCCCTGATCGGGCCGTACGGACACGGTCGCTCGATCAGCAGGGCATGCGGCTCGGTATCAGTCCCCGTCTCGCCCTCCTGGTGGAACCGTTCCTGTTCCCGATCGCGTACTGACGTGTGACTGTTGTCGTGAGGGGGCGGACATGGCTCGTGACGAGGAGTTCACGCAGTTCGTCGTGGCTCGCGGTACGTCGCTGCGGCGTACCGCCTACCTCATGACGGGTCAGTGGGCCGACGCCGAGGACCTGACGCAGACAGCGCTGTCGCGTCTCTACCTGGCCTGGCCCCGCGTCCGCCTGGAAGGCGCGGAGGCGTACGCCCGCACGATCCTGACGCGGTCGTTCGTCGACTCGCGGCGTCGGTTCTGGCACCGCGAGCAGCCTGCGGCCGAGCTCCCGGAACAGGTCGGGCCGGCAGACCTCACCGACGAGCGGCTCGACCTCGGGCGGGCGCTCGCGCTCCTGCCCAGGAGCTACCGGGCCGTGCTGGTACTGCGGTTCTGGGACGACATGACGGTTCAGGAGGTGGCGGACGTGCTGCAGGTGTCGCCCGGGACGGTGAAGAGCCGCACCTCGTGGGCGCTCGACGCGATGCGCGCCGCGATGGGGACCGATGCGGTACTGATCGAGGCAGAGGCGCAGTCATGACGGACCTCGACCTCAAGCGGGCGATGAGCGATCTGCTCGCGGACGAGCCGCTGATCGGCGTCGACGCCGGCCGAGCTCTGGCCGCCGGCCGTTCTGCCCGCCATGCCCGTCGCCGCGCCGTCGGGGGCGTCCTCGGAGGAACCGCCGCGGTGCTCATGACCGGCCTGGCCATCATCGGAGCCCCGCTGACGAACTCCGCCGCGCCGACGAACGTGCCGCCCGACTCGCCGACGCTCGCGCCGTCGCCGCCCTCGTCGAGCCTGCCCAGGACCACGACGATCCCCGAGTGGTCGCCCGCCGTCGCGCAGTACCTCAGGCCCTACACCGACCAGCTCGAGAGGGCCGGGTGGTGCTTCTTCAGCACCCGGGGCTTGTGCACGCAGCTGACCTACGTCCGCGACGGGCGGGCCACATCCATGCGCGTGACTGCGAAGGTGGCCGGTTCGTACGAAGCCTCCTCGGGGACCGCGGAGCAGGTCCTGGCCGCGTGGTGCAAGGAGGCACGCAGCGACAGCCACCCGACGTGCGACGCCCTGCGCAGCACCGACCGCGGTCCCGTCCTGATCGTCCGCTACCGGGACGCGATCACGGCCGTCACGGTCGGCCCGCGGAAGACGCTCGTGACGGTCACGTCGTTCGGGGGGCTCTTCGTGAAGTACGAGCCGTACACGGGCGCGACGTACTACCCCAGGGATGCGCCCCTCACGGTCACGGGCCCGCCTGGTGCCGACGTCGACACCCTGGTGCAGATGGTCACAGCTGTCCCTGCCCCGCTCTTCCCGCCCGACTACTGAGCACCGAGAGCCGTGGCGAGCGGATCACGACCGTTCCTCTGGTGCGAGCGCCGACCCCGGGGCTCGCGCGGGTAGTTCTCCGAACATGATCATGTTCGGGGAACTACCTAGAGGATCGGTTCGGGGGTGTAGACCGCCGCGTCGGGGCGTTCGGCGACGAGGTGCTCGATCTCGTCGACCACGGCGCTCACCTGGGCGCGCGCGGCACCGGTGAACTCGATGGGCTCGGCGACGAGCGCGTCGAGGTCCTCGCGGGAGAGGCCGAGGCGGCCGTCGGCGGCGAGCCGGTCGAACAGGTCGTTGGTCTCGGTCCCCTTCTCGCGCATGGAGAGGGCGACGGCGACGGCGTGCTCCTTGATGACCTCGTGCGCGGTCTCGCGGCCGACGCCGGCCTTCACCGCCGCGACGAGGATCTTCGTGGTCGCGAGGAACGGCAGGTAGCGGCGCAGCTCGCGGTCGGCGACCGCGGGGAACGCGCCGAACTCGTCGAGCACGGTGAGGAAGGTCTCGAGCAGGCCGTCGATGGCGAAGAAGGCGTCGGGCAGAGCGACCCGGCGTACGACGGAGCAGAAGACGTCGCCCTCGTTCCACTGCGCGCCGGCGAGCTCGCCCACCATCGAGGCGTAGCCGCGCAGGATCACGGCGAAGCCGTTCACGCGCTCGCAGGAGCGCGAGTTCATCTTGTGCGGCATGGCCGACGAGCCGACCTGCCCGGGCTTGAAGCCCTCGGTGACGAGCTCGTTGCCCGCCATGAGGCGCACGGTCGTCGCGAACGACGACGGGCCGGCCGCGAGCTGCACGAGCGCCGACACGACGTCGTAGTCGAGCGAGCGCGGGTAGACCTGGCCGACGCTCGTGAACAGCTGGCCGAAGCCGAGGTGCGCGGCCACGCGGTTCTCGAGGTCGTCGAGCGCGTCGCTGTCGCCGTCGAGGAGGTCGAGCATGTCCTGCGACGTGCCGACCGGGCCCTTGATGCCGCGCAGCGGGTAGCGCGCGATGAGCTCCTCGACGCGGCGGTGCGCGACGAGCGTCTCGTCGGCGGCCGACGCGAAGCGCTTGCCGAGCGTGGTCATCTGCGCGGCGACGTTGTGCGAGCGGCCCGCGATCGCGAGCTCCTCGTACTCCACGGCGCGCGCCGCGAGCCGCGCGAGCACCGCGACGGTCTTGTCGCGGATCACCTCGAGCGAGCGCAGCACCTGCAGCTGCTCGACGTTCTCGGTGAGGTCGCGCGAGGTCATGCCCTTGTGCACGTGCTCGTGACCGGCGAGCGCCGAGAACTCCTCGATGCGCGCCTTCACGTCGTGGCGCGTGACCTTCTCGCGCTCGCGGAT
>JAXLSG010000017.1:0-49140 GCA_046330715.1 Candidatus Nanopelagicales bacterium | reverse complement strand
TCCCGTACCGGCTGTACCGCGACCCTGCCGAGGCAGAGGATGCTAAGCGTCCGAATCCGCTGCGACCTTCGGGTCAAGGCGGAGGAGCACGCGAACCGAATCTGTAGTAGGCAAGCAATGGGGTGACGCAGGAAGGTAGCTCAACCCGGGCGATGGTTGTCCCGGGGTAAGGATGTAGGGCGAGACGTAGGCAAATCCGCGTCTCACGTGCCTGAGATCTGACGCCGAGCCGATTAAGGCGAAGTGAGTGATCCTATGCTGCCGAGAAAAGCCTCTAGCGAGTTGTACAGCCGCCCGTACCCCAAACCGACACAGGTGGTCAGGTAGAGAATACCAAGGCGATCGAGAGAACTGTGGTTAAGGAACTCGGCAAAATACCCCCGTAACTTCGGGAGAAGGGGGGCCGATTGATGTGACGGGACTTGCTCCCTGAGCACCGGTTGGCCGCAGAGACCAGGCCCAAGCGACTGTTTACTAAAAACATAGGTCCATGCGAAGTCGCAAGACGATGTATATGGACTGACGCCTGCCCGGTGCTGGAACGTTAAGGGGACGGGTTAGCGACTTCGGTCGCGAAGCTCAGAACTTAAGCGCCAGTAAACGGCGGTGGTAACTATAACCATCCTAAGGTAGCGAAATTCCTTGTCGGGTAAGTTCCGACCTGCACGAATGGCGTAACGACTTGGGCGCTGTCTCAACCACAGACTCGGCGAAATTGCACTACGAGTAAAGATGCTCGTTACGCGCGGCAGGACGAAAAGACCCCGGGACCTTTACTACAGCTTGGTATTGGTGGTCGGTTCGATTTGTGTAGGATAGGTGGGAGACTGTGAAGCATGGACGCCAGTTCATGTGGAGTCAACGTTGAAATACCACTCTGGTCGTACTGGCTGTCTAACCTAGGTCCGTGATCCGGATCAGGGACAGTGCCTGGTGGGTAGTTTAACTGGGGCGGTTGCCTCCTAAAGAGTAACGGAGGCGCCCAAAGGTTCCCTCAGCCTGGTTGGCAATCAGGTGTCGAGTGCAAGTGCACAAGGGAGCTTGACTGTGAGACCGACGGGTCGAGCAGGGACGAAAGTCGGGACTAGTGATCCGGCGTCGGCATGTGGAAGCGACGTCGCTCAACGGATAAAAGGTACCCCGGGGATAACAGGCTGATCTTCCCCAAGAGTCCATATCGACGGGATGGTTTGGCACCTCGATGTCGGCTCGTCGCATCCTGGGGCTGGAGTAGGTCCCAAGGGTTGGGCTGTTCGCCCATTAAAGCGGTACGCGAGCTGGGTTTAGAACGTCGTGAGACAGTTCGGTCCCTATCCGCCGTGCGCGTAAGAGTCTTGAGAAGGGCTGTCCCTAGTACGAGAGGACCGGGACGGACGAACCTCTGGTGTGCCAGTTGTCCTGCCAAGGGCACGGCTGGTTGGCTACGTTCGGAACGGATAACCGCTGAAAGCATCTAAGCGGGAAGCCGGCTTCAAGATGAGGACTCTCACCGGGTTAACCGGGTAAGGCCCCCAGCGAGACCACTGGGTTGATAGGCCGGAGGTGGAAGTGCAGCAATGCATGGAGCTGACCGGTACTAATAGGCCGAGGGCTTGACCACACTTAACAAACTAGATAAATGCGTCCACTGTGCGGTTCCCGAGATACGGTCGGGAACGACCACATCTCCATAGAGTTTCGGCGGCCATGTCGAAGGGGAAACGCCCGGTCCCATTCCGAACCCGGAAGCTAAGCCCTTCAGAGCCGATGGTACTGCGCGGGTGACTGCGTGGGAGAGTAGGACGCCGCCGGACATTCTTTGTGGAAGAGGGTCGCCCCGAAAGGGGCGGCCCTCTTCTGCGTTGCGGAGGGTCGTGGCACGGACCGAGATCAGACCACGGACGAGGAGCACGACATGACCCAGCACCGCAACAACGGCGGAGCACCCCGCAAGGGCTCGAGCTCGGGCAACCGCTCGGGCGCGCCCCGGGGCGGCTCCGGCTCGGCCGGCGGCAACCGCCGTTCCCCGGGCTCCTCGAGCGGCGGCTACGGCCGGCCCTCGTCGGGTGGTGCCTCGCGACGCGACGACCGGCCCCAGCGCTCCTACGACGACCGTGGACCGCGCCGCGACGACCGGGGCGACCGCGGCGGCTACGGGGAGCGCCCGCAGCGCAGCTACGACGACCGCGGCCCCCGCCGCGACGACCGCGGCGGTGACCGTCCCCAGCGCTCGTACGGGGACCGCCCGCAGCGGTCCTACGACGACCGTGGCCCGCGTCGTGACGACCGGGGTGAGCGTCCGCAGCGCTCCTACGACGACCGTGGCCCGCGTCGCGACGACCGCGGGGACCGTCCCCAGCGCTCGTACGACGACCGTGGCCCGCGCCGCGACGACCGCGGCGGCGACCGGCCGCAGCGTTCGTACGGCGACCGTCCGCAGCGCTCGTACGACGATCGTGGTCCGCGTCGTGACGACCGCGGCGACCGCCCCCAGCGCAGCTATGACGACCGCGGCCCGCGCCGCGACGACCGGGGCGCCTCGGGCGATCGCCCGCAGCGTTCGTACGGCGACCGACCCCAGCGCTCCTACGACGACCGCGGCCCGCGCCGTGACGACCGCGGCGGCGACCGGCCTCAGCGTTCGTACGACGACCGTCCGCAGCGCTCGTACGACGACCGTGGCCCGCGTCGCGACGACCGCGGCGGGGATCGGCCGCAGCGTTCGTACGGGGACCGCCCGCAGCGGTCCTACGACGACCGTGGCCCGCGTCGCGACGACCGGGGCGACCGTCCGCAGCGCTCGTACGAGGACCGTGGCCCGCGTCGCGACGACCGGGGCGACCGCCCGCAGCGGTCCTACGACGATCGCGGTCCGCGCCGCGACGACCGTGGTGACCGTCCGCAGCGTTCGTACGAGGACCGTGGCCCGCGCCGTGACGACCGGGGCGACCGCCCTCAGCGTTCGTACGGCGACCGCCCGCAGCGGTCCTACGACGACCGTGGCCCGCGCCGTGACGACCGGGGCGACCGCCCTCAGCGTTCCTACGGCGACCGTCCGCAGCGCGGCGGGTACGACTCGCGGGGTCCGCGGCGTGACCGCGACGCGCGTCCGGCGCGTCCGGCCGGCCCGAGCATCCCGGAGTCGGTGACCGGCAAGGAGCTCGACAAGGACATCCGCGGCGACCTGCGCACGCTGTCGCTGGAGGCCGCGGAGATCGTGTCGCGGCACCTGGTCATGACCGAGCGGCTGCTCGAGTCCGACCCCGCGCTGGCCTGGGAGCACGCGAAGGCGGCCGTCGCCCGTGGCGGGCGCCTGGCTGTCGTGCGCGAGGCCGCCGGCATCGCGGCGTACGCGGCCGGCGAGTACGCCGACGCCCTGGCGCAGTTCCGCGCGGCCCGGCGCATCTCGGGCTCGGACAGCTACTGGCCGATCATGGCCGACTGCGAGCGCGGCCTGGGCCGCCCGGAGCGCGCGATCACCATGGCCGGCGCCCCCGAGGTCGACCGGCTCGACCGCGAGGGTCGCATCGAGATGCGCATCGTCGCCTCCGGCGCCCGTCGCGACCTCGGTCAGCCCGACGCCGCGGTGGTCACGCTGCAGTGCGCCGAGCTGCAGTCCTCGAGCACCGAGCCGTGGTCGGCGCGTCTGAAGTTCGCCTACGCCGAGGCGCTCACCGCGGCCGGCCGTGAGGACGAGGCGCACGAGTGGTACCGCCGCGCGGCCGACGTCGACCCCGAGGGGCTGACCGAGGCGGCCGAGCGTCTCGCCGAGCTCGAGGGCCTGGTCTGGGTCGACACGCTCGACGAGGACGAGGACGACCAGGACTCCGACGACGTCGACTCGGAGGACCTGGGCTCCGACGACCTCGACGAGGACGAGGACGAGGACGAGGACTACGACGACGAGCTCGTCGACGATCTCGAGGACGAGCTCGGCGAGCCTGCTGCCGCGCTCGAGGCGGAGGTCGAGGAGCTCGAGGAGCGCGTCGAGGTGCTCGAGGAGCGGCTCGAGGAGCTCACCGAGGAGCTCACCGAGGAGCTCGAGCAGGCGCTCGAGCCCGCGTCGGCCGACGTCGACCCCGAGGACGAGGTCGCCGAGCTGCTCGGCGAGAGCGACGAGGGCACCCGCGGCTGACGCCGCAGACCCGCACGGGAGGCCGTGTCGGACCGGGATATCCCGTGTCCGGCCCGGCCTTCGGCGTTCGGGCTTGCTCGCGCGGACGGTGCGCGGCGCCGTCGTCCGGTGTGCGCGAGGCTGGGTCGTGCTCGCCTCGTGCGGACCTGCAGCGCCTCGGCCCGGCTCGCGTGGCGTCGCGACGACTGCGGCGTTCGTGCAGGGAGGTGAAGGTCCGGCGCTGCTCGCGTCGGGAGCGAGCGCGTCCGGAGGGGCGGCGGTACGGCGTACTGGTCGGATCAGCCCTCGAGCTCGGCCTGCTGGTCGAGGTAGCGCCAGATCCCGGCGGTGTTGGCCTCGGTGCTCGAGAGCACCTCCAGCTTCTCGTCGAGCTCGGGGCGGCCGCGTACGGCGTACCGCTCGGCGGTCCGTTCGCGGACCCGGGCGACGGCGTGGTCGAGGTCGAGCCCGTCGGTGCGGGCCTCGCGCACCAGCTCGACCCACAGCCGCAGCTCCTCGACGGAGCGGCCGAGAGTCGTGGGGACGTCGGTGACGGGGCCGAAGTGGCTGAACAGCAGCCGGGTCGGGGTCCGCTCGCGCATCCGGTCCAGGGAGCCGAGCGCGGCGTCCAGGTCGAACTCGGGCGGCGGCGTGGCCGGGCGCAGGTCGCCGGTCTCGGGGGTCCATACGCCCGCGGCGTCACCGGTGTAGAGGTCGCCGGAGACGGAGTCGAGCAGGCCGACGTGGTGGCGCGCGTGCCCGGGGGAGTCGAAGGACTCCAGGCGCCGGCCGCCGCCGAGGTCGATCGAGTCGTCGCCGCTGAGCACCGTGATGCGCTCGGGGTCGGTGGGGCGCAGCCGGCCGAACAGCTCGTCGAGCACGGGGCCGAACACCCGCTCGGCGCTGGCCATGAGGCGCGACGGGTCGGCCAGGTGGCGTGCGCCCGCCTCGTGCACGACCACCTGGGCGTTCGGGAACGCCGCGGCGAGGTCGCCGACCCCGCCGGCGTGGTCGAGGTGGATGTGCGTGACGACGATCGTCGCGAGGTCGTCGGACCCGACACCGAGGTCGGCCAGGAGGTCGACGACCGCTCCCGCGGAGTGCGCGGCGCCGGTCTCCACCAGGCAGGGCCGGTCGCCGCGGATGAGGTAGCCGGCGGTGATGCCGTCGTAGCCGCCCATCCGGGTGTCGACCATCCAGACGTCGTGGCCGAGGTCGACCGGTCCGCTCGTGTCCACAGAGCACCTCCGTCCCGTGTCGTCCCCAGGCTGCCCGCGGCCGTCGTCGGACCGCGTCGCACGTCGGCAGGAGCGTACGTCGCGGTCACCGCCGCCGGGGCGGTGCGCGAGGAGGTGTCCGCGATGGGGCGAGGAACGGCGCAGGTCGAGGAGCTCGAGGTCGAGACGGTCAACGAGGTGCGGCTGGTCGGGCGGATCTCGGGGAAGCCCGAGGAGCGCGAGCTGCCCTCGGGCGACCAGGTGATGGTCTTCCGTCTCGTCGTCGCGCGCGACGAGGGCCGGCCCGACACGATCGACTGCGCGGCCTTCCGTGGCGACCTGCGCCGCAAGCTGCGCGGGTGGGTGCCGGGCGACCACGTCGAGCTCGAGGGCTCGCTGCGCCGGCGGTTCTTCCGCGCCGGCGGCGCGCCCGCGTCGCGGTACGAGGTCGAGGTGCGCAGCGCCGTCCGGGTCCGGCGGGCGTCCGGCTGACGCGTGCGAGGATGGCCGGGTGAGCGACGCCGACCGTCCGCCCGCGGGCGACGCCTACGAGTGGTACCGGCGGGGCACCGCGCTGCTGGAGTCGGGCAACGCCGCCGCTGCCGCGGAGCTCCTGTCCTGGGCGGTGCGGGAGGAGCCGGGCGCGGCCTCGGTCCGCGAGTCGTTGGCCCGGGCGCTGTACGACGCCAAGCGGTTCGACGACGCCGAGCGCGAGTTCACCGTGCTCGTCGACCTCGTGCCCGACGACGACTACGCGCAGTTCGGCCTCGGGCTCTCGCTGTGGCGCCTCGGCCGGTTCCGCAAGGCCGCCGACCACCTCGCGATGGCGAGCGTCATGCGACCCGACCGGACGGAGTACTCCGCCGCGCTGCGGCAGGTGCGGGCCACGCTCGCGGCGCGCGAGGAGGCCGGGCTCGCGCCGGATCTCCAGCCGGGGGAGGGGATCTCGTGACCGACGCGCACCAGCCGGGGACGCTGCTCGACCGGTACGACGCGCTGCTGGTCGACCTCGACGGCGTGGTCTACCGCGGCTCGACGGCGGTGCCGCACGCGGTCGAGTCGCTCACGGCCGCGACGTCGGCGGGCGCGGTGCTCGCGTTCGTCACGAACAACGCGGCGCGGCCGCCGTCGGCCGTGGCCGAGCACCTGCGCGAGCTCGGGCTCGCGTGCGAGGACCACGACGTCGTCACGTCCGCCCAGGCGGGTGCGCGCGAGGTCGCCGCGCGCGTGCCGGCCGGCAGCCGGGTGCTCGCGGTGGGCGGTCCCGGCGTCGCGCTGGCGCTCGAGGCGCGCGGCCTGGTGCCGGTGCGGTCGGCGTCCGACGATCCGGCGGCGGTGATGATGGGCTTCGGTCCCGACGTATCGTGGCGCGAGCTCGCGGAGGCGGCGTACGCCGTCGGCTCGGGCGCGGTGTTCGTGGCGACCAACACCGACACGAGCATCCCGACGGCGCGCGGCATCGCGCCCGGCAACGGCACGCTCGTCGGCGCCGTACAGGCGGCCACCGGCCGTGCACCCGTGGTCGCGGGCAAGCCCTACGCGCCGCTCATGCGGGAGTCGGTGGAGCGGGTCGGGGCCCAGCGTCCGCTCGTGGTGGGCGACCGGCTCGACACCGACGTCGAGGCCGGGCACGTCAGCGGCATCCCGAGCCTGCTCGTGCTCACCGGCGTCACCGACGTCGAGACCCTGCTCGCGGCACCGGAGGACCGGCGCCCGACCTACGTCGCCGCCGACCTGCGCGGCCTGCTCCTGCCGGCGGCCGCCACCCAGGTGCAGCCGACCGCGGCGGAGCACCCGGACGTCGACGGCCTCGCCGGCCTGCGCGCCGCGTGCCGCGCCGCCTGGTCCGCCGCCGACCGCGGCGCCCCGACCCCGCCGCGCGACCTCCCGTCGCTCGAGGCCGCGGTGGCTGCTGCGCTCGCGTGAGCGGGCGGTGCTAGGAGGTCAGGAAGCCGCGGAGCTTGAGGATGTCGCGGAGCTTGGCGTCGACCCGGATCTTGCCGGTGGCCCAGCCGTGGCCGAAGTGCAGCCGGCCGTCGACGACGTCGAGCAGGACGTCGGAGGTGCACGAGATCCGGACGGTGCGGCCCTTGATCTCCGAGGCGTCGATCGGCCGGACGTCGACGACGTCGCCGTTCTCGAACCGGCAGCCGTAGGCCTCGTCGAGGTCCTTGACGTAGACCGAGACCGACTCGTCGGGGATCTTGCGGCGGGTGGCGTCGTCGACGTCTCCGAACATGGCGGAGAGCCGCTGGACGGCGTCGCGGACCTGCTCGCTGGTGGCCATGGCGGGGCGTCCTCCGGGTCGCTCGTGGGCTCCCGACGCTAGCGCAGCGACGCGCGGTAGCGTGGCCGTCGGCGCGGTCCGGCAACGGGGTCGGCGGCGTCGAGGGACGGATGGGGTGAGCGACGTGCTCGACGCGCTGCGCGGCTATGTCCAGCTGGCCACGGGCCTGACCGAGGTGACCGTGTCGAAGGCCCGCGAGGCGGCCGCGGCCGTCATCGCGCAGGGCATCGAGCTGGCTGCGGCGTCGCGCGACGTCCCCGGCGGCGACACCGCCAAGGCCGCCGCCGACCAGGTGCAGGGCCTGGCCGACGACCTGCTCGAGATGAGCAAGCAGAACCGCGAGATGCTCACCGACCTCGTCCGCACCGAGGTCGACCGTGCCGCCGGCCGGATGGGCTTCGTGCGCGAGGAGGAGCTCGCCGCGGTGCGCAAGCACGTGTCGCGCCTGGAGACCGCGCTGGCCGAGATCCGCGCGGAGCTGCACACCGGCGAGGCGGCGGCAGCCCCCGCCGCGAAGGCTGAGCCGGCACCGGCGGCCCCCGTGGCCGACGCGCCGCCGGCCGACCCCCCGACGCCCAAGCCCGTGAAGAAGAAGATCCCCGTGGCCAAGCCGAGGGAGGACGCGTGAGCGAGCACCACGACGAGACGGTCGAGGTCGTCGCCGCCGACGCGGTCGAGACGGTCGAGCTCGAGGACGACGGCACGGTCGTCGACGTGGTCGAGGCCGACGTGGTCGAGGCGGTGCGCGACGAGACCGGCGAGGTCGTCGAGGTCGTCGAGACCCACGTCGTCGACACCGAGGTCGTGAGCCCCGACGGCACCGTGGTCGAGGTCGTCGAGACCGAGGTGGTCGACGCGCGCCTGGAGGGCGACGAGGTCGTCGTCACCGACACCGTCGACGTCGAGATCGTCGAGAGCGACCTCGAGGACGTCGACGACGAGCTGGCCAGCGAGCTCGACGAGGACCGCGAGGCGCTCGAGGACGGCGACGTACCGGGCGACGCGGACGGCGCCGATGTCGACGCCGACGACGATGCCGACTCGCGGCTCGAGCGGCTCGACGACGGGTCCGCGGCCGTCGCGGGTGCCGAGGCGATCGTCGGCAGCCCCGAGGCGCTGCCCTTCGAGATGCCCGCGCGCGAGCGGTTCGCGTCGCTCGACGACGTCGAGGTCACGGGCGACGCCCGGGTCGACGCAGCGACCGCGCGCCTCGACGAGGTGCCCGACCTGCCGACGTCGGACCACGTGGGCGTCTACGAGGACGTGCACCGCCGGCTGCAGGACGCCCTGTCCGACACCGAGGTGCGCTGAGCCCGGTGGCCCGTCGCCGCCTCGACGCCGAGCTCGTGCACCGGGGGCTGGCGCGCTCGCGCGAGCAGGCGCGCACCCTGGTCGAGGGCGGCCGCGTCACCCTCAACGGCGTGGTCGCGTCCAAGCCCGCCACGCAGGTCGAGCCCACCGCGTCGCTCGTCGTGCGCGAGGCCGAGGAGGGTCCCGACTACGTCTCCCGTGGCGCGCACAAGCTCGTCGGGGCGCTGGACGCCTTCGACCTCGACGTCGCGGGCCGGCACGCGCTCGACGCGGGTGCGAGCACGGGCGGGTTCAGCGACGTGCTGCTGCGCCGCGGCGCGGCGGCGGTGGTCGCGGTCGACGTCGGGTACGGGCAGCTGGCCTGGCCCGTCCGCTCCGACGAGCGGGTGACGGTGCTCGAGCGCACCAACGTGCGCGACCTCGTGCCCGAGATGCTCCCGTTCGTGCCCGACCTCGTCGTGGGCGACCTGTCGTTCATCTCGCTCACGCTCGTGCTGCCGCCGCTCGTGGGGGTCGTGACCCCCGACGCCGACCTCGTGCTCATGGTCAAGCCGCAGTTCGAGGTGGGGAAGGGCCAGGTCGGCGCGGGAGGAGTGGTGCGCGACGCCGCGCTCCGGTCGCAGGCCGTCCGTAGGATCGCGGATGCGGCCCTCGACCTCGGTCTGGGTGCCGCCGGCGTCGTGGCCTCGCCCCTGCCGGGGCCGAGCGGCAACGTCGAGTACTTCCTGCACCTGAGGCGCGGCGCCGACCCGCTCGACGACGCCGACCTCGCCCGCGCCATCGAGGAGGGTCCCCAGTGAGCTCGCGCCGCGTCCTGCTCGCCGTGCACGGCGCGCGGGCGGAGGCCGTGGCGGTCGCCACGTCCGTCGCCGGCGAGCTCGCCGCCGCCGGGATCGAGGTGCGCGTGCAGTCCGACGTCGACGTCGTGCTCCCCGGCGCCACGAGCGTCGGATTCGACGGCGCGGCGCAGGGCTGCGAGCTGGTGGTGGTGGTCGGCGGCGACGGCACGATGCTGCGCGGCGCCGAGCTCGCCCGGCCCTACGACGTACCGATCCTCGGCGTGAACCTCGGGCACGTCGGCTTCCTCGCCGAGGCCGAGCGCGACGAGGCGCGCACCGTCGTCCAGGCCGTCGTCTCGCGGACGTGGACGGTCGAGGAGCGCACCACGCTCGAGGTCGTCGTGAACCTCGACGGCGAGGAGGTCGCCCGCACCTGGGCGCTCAACGAGGCGTCGGTCGAGAAGGCCAGCCGCGAGCGGATGCTCGAGATCCTCGTGGAGGTCGACGGACGTCCGGTGTCGCGCTGGGGCGCCGACGGCGTGGTCGCAGCGACGCCGACCGGCTCCACGGCGTACGCGTTCTCGGCGGGCGGACCGGTCGTGTGGCCCGAGGTGCAGGCGCTGCTCGTCGTCCCGATCAGCGCTCACGCGCTCTTCGCCCGTCCGCTCGTGGTCTCGCCGTCGAGCCGCATCGCGGTCGAGGTGCTGCCGCAGGAGTCCGGCGGCGTGATGTGGTGCGACGGCCGGCGTCTCGTCGAGCTGCCGCCGGGGTCGCGCGTCGAGATCTCGCGGCACCCGTCGCCCGTGCGCTTCGCGCGCCTGCACCAGGCGCCGTTCACCGACCGCCTCGTGGCGAAGTTCGCCCTGCCGGTCGAGGGGTGGCGCGGCCGTCGTGACGACCTCGACCACCACGACGACCACCACGAGCACGGGATCGCGCACGTGCACCCCTCGCACGGGGCCTCGGGGTGATCGAGGAGATCCGGATCCGCGGGCTCGGCGTCATCGACGACGCCGTGCTCGAGCCGCACCGTGGCCTCACCGTCGTCACCGGCGAGACCGGGGCCGGGAAGACCATGGTGCTCACCGGGTTGGCGCTGCTGCTCGGTGGCCGCGCCGACGCTGCCGTGGTGCGCGGCGACCGTGCCGAGGTCGAGGGTCGCGTGACCTCCGCGCCCGCAGCGGTCGTCGACCGCGTGCTCGACGCCGGCGGCGACCTCGACGACGGCTCCCTCGTGCTGGCGCGCACCGTGGCGGCCGAGGGCCGCAGCCGCGCGTTCCTCGGCGGCCGCTCGGTGCCGGTGTCGGTGCTCGCCGAGCTCGCCGACGACCTCGTGGCGGTGCACGGCCAGAGCGACCAGCAGCGCCTGCTCGCGCCGTCGCGCCAGCGCGGCGCCCTCGACAGGTACGCCGGCGACGCGGTCGCGGTGCCGCTGGCCGCCTACCGCGAGCGCTACGACCGGCTGCGCGAGGTCGAGCGGCTCGTCGCCGAGATCAGCACCCACGTGCGCGAGCGCGCGCAGGAGGCCGACCTGCTGCGCCACGGCCTCGGCGAGGTCGAGGCGGTGGCGCCCGAGCCGGGCGAGGCGGAGTCGCTCGCCGCCGAGGCGGAGCGGCTCACGCACGCCGAGGGTCTGCGCGAGGCCGCGGCCCGCGCCCACGAGGCGCTGCGCGCCGAGGGCGACGACGCCGACGCGCTCGGCCTGCTCGCTGCCGCGCGGCGCCTGCTCGAGGCCGAGCGCGAGCACGACGCGGCGCTGGGCGGGTACGCCGACCGGCTCGCCGACGCGATCGCCGGTCTCGACGACCTCGCTTCCGAGCTCGCGTCGTACGCCGACCGCGTGGAGGCCGACCCCGCGCGGCTCGAGGTCGTGCAGGAGCGACGCGCCGCGCTCGCGAACCTCACCCGGAAGTACGGCGCCACCGTCGACGAGGTGCTCGCCTGGGCCGAGCGCTCGTCGGCCCGGCTGCTCGAGCTCGACGGCGACGACGAGCGGCTCGTGGCCCTCGAGGACGAGCGCCGCACGCTGCGTGCAGAGCTGGGCCGGCTCGCGGCGGAGGTGAGCGCGGCCCGGCGTGCTGCGGGGGAGCGGTTCGGCGCCGCCGTCACGGCCGAGCTCACCGCGCTCGCGATGCCCCACGCCGAGGTGTCGGTGGCCGTGCGCAGCGCCGAGGCCCGCGACGGTCTCGAGGTGGCCTCGCCCGACGGTCCGCGCACCGTCGCCTTCGGCCCGAGCGGCACCGACGAGGTCGAGATCCTGCTCGTGCCGCACGCGGGCGCGCCCGCGCGCCCGATCGCGAAGGGTGCCTCGGGCGGCGAGCTCTCGCGGGTGATGCTCGCCGTCGAGGTCGTGCTCGCGGGGAGCGACCCGGTGGCGACCCTCGTGTTCGACGAGGTCGACGCCGGCGTCGGCGGCAAGGCGGCCGTCGAGGTGGGCCGTCGGCTCGCCCGGCTCGCGCGCAGCAGCCAGGTGCTCGTCGTCACGCACCTCCCGCAGGTGGCCGCCTTCGCCGACAGGCAGGTGGTCGTCGAGAAGTCCGACGACGGCCGTGTCACCGCGTCGCAGCTGCGGGCGGTCGACGACGAGGAGCGCGTGCGCGAGCTGGCGCGCATGCTCGCCGGTCTCGAGGGCTCCGAGCACGCCGCGGCGCACGCCCAGGAGCTGCTGGACCTCGGCGCCGCCGAGCGCGAGAGTGCTCCGAGCAAGGCCCCTGCACGAACCCGTCGCCGGAAGGGATCCGCATGACCGACAGCCCCGTGTTCCGCCTCGCCGACCGCGTGGTCGACGAGAGCGCGGCCGCCAGCCCGATCTTCGCGACGTACGGCGGGATCCCGGGGTACGACGACAAGCTCACCGACTTCTCGCCGCAGGCCAACGACGAGCGCGCCGCGCAGGAGCGCGGCTGGCTCGCCGACCTCGCCGCGCTTCCCGCCGACGACCGCGACGACCGGCTCGCGGCCGCCGTGATGGAGGAGCGGATCGGGTCGCAGCTGCAGGGCTACGACGCCGGCGAGCACCTGCGCGACGTCAACGTGCTCTTCAGCCCGGTGCAGATCACCCGCAACGTCTTCACGCTCATGCCCACGGCCACCGAGGAGCACTGGGCCACGATCGCCACGCGGCTCGAGGCCGTGCCCGCTGCGCTCGCCACCGCGCGCGCGGCGTACGACGAGGGCGTGGCCCGCGACCTGCGCCCCGCGGTCCGGCAGGTGCTCGGCGCGGCCCGCTCCGCAGCGATCACGGCAGGGCTCGAGGCCGAGGGCGCGGGGGAGCCGTCGGCGTTCTTCCCGGGGTTCGTCGCGGGCTACTCCGGCGACGACGCCGCGCTGGCCGCGCGCCTCGAGAGCGCGGCCGCGACCGCCACCGAGGCGTACGCCGCGATGGCCGCGTGGATGCGCGAGGACTACGCCGGCCACGCGGTCGAGCACGACGGCGTGGGGCGCGACCGCTACGCCGCGCGCGCCCGCACGTTCCTCGGCGCCGACATCGACCCGGAGGAGACCTACGCCTGGGGCTGGGAGGACCTCGGCCAGATCACCCGCCGCATGCACGACTGCGCCGCGCGGCTCTACGGCGGCGTCTCGCCGGCCGAGGCGCAGCACCGGCTCGACCGCGACCCGGCGTACAACCTCCCCGACGCCGAGACCACGCGCGCCTGGCTGCAGCAGGTGACCGACGAGACCACGGCGTCGTTCAACGGCACGTACTTCGACATCCCCGAGAAGATGCTCACCTGCGAGGCGATGATCGCCCCGCCGGGCTCCGCGGCGGCGCCGTTCTACACCGGCCCGAGCGAGGACTTCTCGCGCCCGGGACGCACCTGGCTGCCGGCGATCGACGCGTCGTCGTTCCGCACCTGGTGGCTGCTGTCGGTGTGGCACCACGAGGCCGTGCCGGGCCACCACCTGCAGATCGGCTACGCCAAGTGCCAGGCCGAGCACCTCTCGCGCTACCAGCGTCAGAACTTCGTCTCGGGCCACGCCGAGGGCTGGGCGCTCTACTCCGAGCGGCTGATGGACGAGCTCGGCTACTACGAGGACCCGGCGTACGAGCTGGGCTTCCTCTCCAACCAGGCGATGCGTGCCGCGCGCGTCGTGCTCGACATCGGCCTGCACCTCGGGCTGACCATCCCGGCCGACGTCGACCCGCTGCTGCTCGAGGGCGTCGAGGGCGACCCGGGCGGCGCTGTGTGGGACGCCGAGATCGGCCGCCAGTTCCTCGCCGCCCGGGCGCTGCAGTCGGAGTCGTTCTCGCGCAGCGAGATCGACCGCTACCTCGGGCTGCCCGGCCAGGCCATCTGCTACAAGGTCGGCGAGCGGCTGTGGGTCGCAGCCCGGCGGCGCGCCGAGGAGAAGCCCGGGTTCGACCTCAAGACCTGGCACATGAAGGCGCTGGCCCTCGGCTCGGTCGGCCTGTCGGTGCTCGACGCGTGGCTCGACGAGGCCTGACCTCGCTCCTGACCGGTCCGGCGGCGCCGGGTTAGCCTCGTCGGCATGGCCCGTATCCGCGCGCTCGTCGTCGCCGCCGTCGCGGTGGCGGCGCTGGCTGCGCTGCCGGGCTCGGCGTACGCCGCCACCGCACCGGCGAACCCTGCACCGAGCGCGCCCACGGCGCACGACCTCGACTCCGTCGCGCGGGCCTGGCGCGCCTCGGCGCCCGCGACCGTGGTGGTCGGCGCCTCGGTGCGCGGCCGCGCGATCGTCGCGACCCGGCAGGGCCGGGCGGATGCGCCGTACGTGCTGCTGGTGCTCGGCCAGATGCACGGCTCGGAGCCCCGTGGACGTGCCGTCGTGGCCGCGATCCGCCGGCTGGCTCCGCCGAGCCAGGTGCAGGTCTGGACGATCTCGACCATGAACCCCGACGGGTCGGCCGCGGGCAGCCGCACCAACGCGCGCGGGGTCGACCTCAACCGCAACTTCCCGCGCGGGTGGGTCTACCGCTGGACCAAGCCGTGGTTCTACCCGGGCCGCTCGGCGGCCTCCGAGCCCGAGACCCGGGCGATGATGGGCTTCCTGGACCGGCTCCGCCCGGGCCTGGTCGTCTCGCTGCACCAGGCGTTCAACTCGATCGACGTGGGCTCGGGCAAGACCGTGCTCTGGGCCGCCCGCCTGGCTGCCGCGATGCGCCTGCCCCAGCGCTCGGTGCCGTGCGGCACCGGGCCCTGCACCGGGACCATGACCCAGTGGTTCAACGCCGGGCACCCGGGCGTGGGGGTCACCGTCGAGCTGCCCCGGACGGTCACCTCGGCCATGGCCCTGGCCTACGCCCGGGGGATCCTGCGGGTCGGCGCCCGGCTCGCCGGCTGACCGCCCGGCTGACCACCCCGGAGGCCAGGAGGGGCCGAGGCTGAGAGGGGCACGGCGCGTCGCGCGGGTCCGGCCGTCCGGACCGGCTGATAGCCTGGACCCCCGTGAGCGCGCAGACCACCAAGCACCTGTTCGTGACCGGAGGAGTCGCCTCCTCCCTGGGCAAGGGGCTCACGGCCTCGTCGCTCGGAAACCTGCTGAAGTCCCGCGGTCTCCGCGTGACGATGCAGAAGCTGGATCCGTACCTCAACGTCGATCCGGGCACGATGAACCCCTTCCAGCACGGCGAGGTGTTCGTCACCAACGACGGCGCCGAGACCGACCTGGACATCGGCCACTACGAGCGCTTCCTCGACACCGACCTCCACGGCTCGGCCAACGTCACCACCGGCCAGGTCTACTCGCAGGTGATCGCTAAGGAGCGCCGCGGCGAGTACCTCGGCGACACCGTGCAGGTGATCCCGCACATCACCAACGAGATCAAGTCGCGCATCCGCCGCATGGCCGGTCCCGAGGTCGACGTCGTCATCACCGAGGTCGGCGGCACCGTGGGCGACATCGAGTCGCTGCCCTTCCTCGAGGCCGTGCGCCAGATCCGTCACGAGGTCGGCCGCGACAACGTCTTCTTCCTGCACGTCTCGCTGCTGCCCTACATCGGGCCGTCGGGCGAGCTCAAGACCAAGCCGACCCAGCACTCGGTCGCGGCGCTGCGCAACATCGGTATCCAGCCCGACGCGATCGTGCTGCGCGCCGACCGCGAGGTGCCGGCGTCGATCAAGCGCAAGATCTCGCTCATGTGCGACGTCGACGTCGAGGCCGTCGTGGCCGCGGTCGACGCGCCGAGCATCTACGACATCCCCAAGGTGCTGCACTCCGAGGGCCTCGACGCCTACGTCGTACGCCGCCTGGGCCTGCCCTTCCGCGACGTCGACTGGACCGACTGGGACAAGCTGCTCCGGCGCGTGCACCAGCCCGCGCACGAGGTCACGGTCGCGCTCGTCGGCAAGTACGTCGACCTGCCCGACGCCTACCTCTCGGTCACCGAGGCGCTGCGCGCCGGCGGGTTCGCGCACGACTGCCGCGTGAACATCCGCTGGGTCACGTCCGACGACTGCGTCACGGAGGAGGGCGCCGAGCGCCTGCTCGGCGACGTCGACGCCGTGTGCGTGCCGGGCGGCTTCGGCGTGCGCGGCATCGAGGGCAAGCTCGCGGCGCTGCGCTACACCCGCGAGCACGGCATCCCGACCCTCGGGCTGTGCCTCGGCCTGCAGTGCATGGTGATCGAGTACGCGCGCAACGTCGCGGGCCTCGAGGGCGCCGGATCCGCCGAGTTCGACGAGGCGACGCCGTACCCCGTCATCGCGACGATGGCCGACCAGCGCGACGTCGTCGCCGGCGAGCGCGACATGGGCGGCACGATGCGCCTGGGCCTCTACCCGGCCAAGCTCGCCGACGGCTCGCTCGTGCGCGAGGTCTACGGCGAGACCTACGTCGACGAGCGCCACCGCCACCGCTACGAGGTCAACAACGACTACCGCGGCCGCCTCGAGGAGGCCGGCATCTGGTTCTCGGGCACCTCGCCGGACGGCCGCCTCGTCGAGTTCGTCGAGCTGCCGCGCGACCGCCACCCGTACTACGTCGCCACGCAGGCCCACCCCGAGCTGCGCTCGCGCCCGACCAAGGCGCACCCGCTCTTCGCCGGTCTCGTCGGTGCGGCGCTGGTACGCCGCGGCGTCGCGACCGAGCTCGTCCACGCGTGAGCTCGGAGCCGATGAGCTCGTACGTCCTCGAGCCGACCTGGCCGGGCGACCCCGCGACGCTGGCCGACGAGGCCGTGCACAACACGGTGCGCTCGTCGGAGGCGCTCGTGCACGGCAAGGTGTGGGACGTGCGCCGCGAGGCCGTCGAGCTCGGTGACGGCCAGACGGTCGTGCGCGACTACGTCGTGCACCCCGGTGCGGTCGGTGTCCTGGCTCTCGACGACCACGACCGGGTGCTGCTCGTGCGGCAGTACCGCCACCCGGTGGGCATGCAGCTGTGGGAGCCGGTCGCGGGCCTGCTCGACGTGGCCGACGAGTCGCCGCGCGACGGTGCGGCCCGTGAGCTCGTCGAGGAGGCCGGCCTGGTCGCCGAGCGCTGGGACGTGCTCGTCGACATCGAGAACTCGCCGGGCGGCTCGAGCGAGACGATCCGGTGCTACCTCGCGCGCGACCTCGCGCCCGCCCCGGGCGGTCGGCCCGAGGGCGAGGGCGAGGAGCGCGACATGCCCTACACGTGGGTCCCGCTCGACGTCGCGGTCGAGGCAGTGCTCGCCGGCCGGTTCTCCGCGCCGCTGACGGCGGTCGGCGTGCTCGCGGCGTACGCGTCGCGGCTCGGCGGCTGGGCGTCGTTGCGCGCCGCCGACTCTCCCTGGCCGCAGCGCGAGCACGTGGCCGGCAGCGACCGCGCCCGCGTGTACGGCGCGGCCCAGCAGGACCGCTGAGGCTCAGGCCTTCTCGAGCACCGGCTCGTAGACGACGAGCACGTTGCCCGAGCCCGGCCAGGTGCGCGTCGACAGCAGGCGCAGCGCGACCGGCGGACGGCCGGTGAACAGCGGCACGCCTTCGCCGCCGACCACGGGGAAGATCGTGAGGTGCAGCTCGTCGACGAGCCCGTGGAGCATGAGCTGGTTCCACAGCGACCGGCCCATCTGCAGCAGGATCGTGCCGTCGCCGTCGGCCTTGAGCGCGGTGATCCGCTCTACCAGGTCGTCTCCGCGCACGATCTCCGTGGTGCTCTCCCACGGCGCGAGCTCCGCGGGCATGATCGCGTCGGAGACGACCAGCTTCGGTGTCGAGGCGATGAGCTCGGCGAACTCCAGGCGCACCGGCGTCACGTCGTCGGACTCGGCGTACGACGCCCAGAAGTCCTTGTTGCCCGTGAACGACGTGCGCCCGCTGAGCACGAGGGCATCGGCCTCGCGGAGCAGCTCGACGTTGTACTCGTCGAACGCCTCGTTGGCGCCGTACTCCTCGAGCCAGTGCTCGAAGAAGCGGTGGAAGGTCTTGTCCTGCGACTCGTAGTAGCCGTCGAGGGTCATGAAGTTGCTGACGATGAGCTTCCGCACGCGCCCCACCCAACCACGACCTCGGCGCCGCGTCTCGTCGCCCGATCGACGGCGCGCGGCCCGGCCCGCGTGGCAGGCTGCGCGCCATGGTGACCGACCCGCAGCGGGTGCAGGAGCTGCTCGAGCGCGAGTGGCTCGCGTACGCCGAGGCACGGCCGCGCACGCTGGCGCTGTGGCGACGCGCCGAGTCGTCGATGCCCAACGGCGTACCGATGAGCTGGCTGCGCAACTCCTTCGAGCCGATCCCGATGTGGGTCGACGAGGGGAGCGGCTCGCACTTCCGCGACGTCGACGGGCACGACTACCTCGACACCAACATCGCCGACATGTCCATGTTCACCGGCTACGCGCCCGAGCCGGTGGTCGCTGCCGTCTCGCGACGGATGGCGCAGGGGTCGCAGTTCATGGCGCCGAGCGAGGACGCGGTCTGGGTCGCCGAGGAGCTCGGTCGCCGGTACGCCGTGCCGCTGTGGCAGTTCACGCTGTCGGCGACCCATGCGAACACCGAGGCGATCCGCGTCGCGCGTGCGGCCACCGGTCGCCAGGTCGTCGCGTTCTTCGACGGGCACTACCACGGCCACTTCGACGAGAGCCTCGTCATGCGCGTCGACGGCGAGCTCGTGCCCGAGGAGGCCGGGCTGCCCGACGACGTGACGCGTCGTGTCGTGCTGCTGCCGTTCAACGACGTCGACGCGCTGGCTGCTGTGCTGGCTGGTCGCACGGTCGCGGCGGTCGTGACGGAGCCGGCGCTCACCAACGGCGTCGGGCTCGTGCTGCCCGAGCCGGGCTACCACGAGGCGCTGCGGCGCATCACGCGCGAGACCGGCACGCTGCTCGTGCTCGACGAGACTCACACGCAGGTCGTCGGGCCGGGAGGCCTGACGAGCCGCTGGGGCCTCGACCCCGACGTCGTCACGATCGGGAAGTCGATCGCGGGCGGCGTACCGCTGGGGGCGTACGGCATGACGGCCGAGGTCGCCGACGTGCTGCAGCGACCCGGAGGCCGCGACGACCCGAAGCCGTTGGTGGCCACGGGCGGAACGCTGTTCGGCAACCCGCTGTCGACGGCCGCCGCGCGCGCGACGATGGAGGAGGTGCTGACCCACGACGCGTACGCGCACGCGACCCGCCTCGGCGAGCGCCTCGCCGACGGGCTCGACGCGCTCGTCGCGTCGCACGGTCTGCCCTGGACGGTGCACCGGTTCTGGCCGCGCAGCGGCTTCACGTTCGCGCCCTCCATGCCGCGCGACGCCGACGAGGCGCTGCGCGACCTCGACGTACCGCTGCGCCGGCTGCTGCGCGCCTACCTCGCCAACCGTGGAGTGTGGGACGCCATCGTGGGCGCCGGCCCGACGATGGGCACCGCGGCCTCCGACGACGACGTCGACCGCTACCTCGACGCGACGGGTGCGCTCCTCGACGAGCTGGTGGTCTGAGGGTCAGAGCGCGATGCCGGCGCCCTGGAAGTGCTCGAAGACGAGGCTGGTCTGGGTCGACTCCGTCTCCGGTCGCGACGACAGGTTCTGCGTGACGAAGTTGCGCAGCCCCTCGGTGTCGGCGGCGACGACGTGCACGAGGAAGTCGAACGCGCCGGCGACGAAGTAGACGTTGATGACGCCGGGCTCGTGGGCGAGGCGCTGGCCGAACTCGAGCAGGCTGCCGCGCGCACCGGGTCGCACGCGCACCGAGACGATGGCCTGCAGGTCGGCGCCCATGAGGGTGTGGTCGACGTCGGCGCGGAAGCCGCGGATCACCCCGCGCTTCACCAGGTTCTGGGTGCGCATGAGGCAGGTCGAGGGCGCGATGCCCAGCCGCTCGGCGAGCACGTTGTTGGGGATGCGGCCGTCGCGCACCAGCTCGGTGAGGATGTCGCGGTCGAGGGCGTCGAGGGGCTTGTGAACCGGATTCGGCGACGCGCTCCCGGCTGCGGGCTTCGTCGTACGTGGTACGGCCATACCTAGATTCTAGCGAACAGGATTCAGGGGTGCTCCCGATCTTGTGCACGTGGCCCCATCCTGGCGCGCATCGGCCCTACGTCCCACTGCCCTACGTCTCTGGAGAGCGTCGCATGAAGGTCGGCATCCCCCGCGAGGTCAAGAACCACGAGTACCGCGTCGCGATCACGCCCGCCGGCGTGTTCGAGCTGGTGCGCCACGGCCACGAGGTCTACATCGAGAAGGACGCCGGTGTCGGCTCCTCGATCACCGACGACGAGTACGTGAAGGCGGGCGCCACGATCCTGCCCACGGCCGACGACGTCTGGGCCACCGGCGACCTCATTCTCAAGGTGAAGGAGCCGATCGCGGAGGAGTACCACCGCATGCGCGACGGCCAGACGCTCTTCACCTACCTGCACCTCGCGGCCGGCCGCGAGTGCACCGAGGCGCTGCTGAAGAACGGCGTCACGGGCATCGCCTACGAGACCGTCGAGCTGCCCGACCGCTCGCTGCCGCTGCTCGCCCCGATGTCGGAGGTCGCGGGCCGCCTCGCGCCGCAGGTCGGCGCCCACGCGCTGATGCGCGCCAACGGCGGTCGCGGCGTGCTCATGGGCGGAGTGTCCGGCACGTACGCCGCGAAGGTCGTCGTCCTCGGTGCCGGTGTGTCCGGCCAGAACGCCGCGGCCATCGCGCTCGGCATGCAGGCCGAGGTGCTGCTGCTCGACCTCAACATCGCGCGCCTGCGCCAGGTCGACGCGATCTACCAGGGCCACATGCAGACCGTGGCGTCCAACGCCTACGAGATCGAGCGCGCGGTGCTCGACGCCGACATGGTGATCGGTGCCGTCCTCGTGCCTGGTGCCAAGGCGCCGAAGCTCATCAGCAACGAGCTTGTCTCGCGCATGAAGCCCGGCTCGGTGCTCGTCGACATCGCGATCGACCAGGGCGGCTGCTTCGAGGACTCGCGCCCCACCACGCACGCGGACCCGACGTACACCGTGCACAACTCGGTGTTCTACTGCGTCGCGAACATGCCCGGCGCGGTGCCGAACACGTCGACGTACGCGCTCACCAACGTCACCCTTCCCTATGCGGTCGCGCTGGCGAACAAGGGCTGGAAGAAGGCGCTGCAGGACGACAAGGCGCTCGCGCTCGGCCTCAACACCCACGCCGGCCAGATCACCTACGGCGCTGTGGCCGAGGCGTTCCCCGAGCTGCCCGCGACGACGCTGGAGTCGGTCCTCGCCTCCTGACGTCACCGAACGCCGCGACCGGCGGTCACCCCCTGGCGGGTGACCGCCGGTCGCGTGTCGGGATGCGGTTCCTCGGCTAGCCTCGCGCGCACAGGAGGTCGCCATGGGGAGCCCGGTCGAGGACGTCGCAGGCAAGCTGCAGAGCACGCTCGCGACGTTCGTGAAGGACAACCGCCTGCCGGGCGCGACGGCAGGCATCGTGCACGACGGCGCGCTGGTGTGGACCGGCAGCACCGGCTTCAGCGATATCGCCTCGCGTCGCGTCGCCGATGCGCGCACGATGCACCGCGTCGCCTCGATCACCAAGACGTTCACGGCGACAGCGATCGTCGCGCTGCGCGACGACGGCGTCCTGGGGCTCGACGACCCGCTCGTCGAGCACCTGCCGGAGGTGGCCGCCGCGCAGAGCGCTGCCGGGCCGATCGAGGCGGTCACCCTGCGGCTGCTGCTCGCGCACCAGTCGGGCTTCCAGAGCGAGCCGCCGCGTACCGACTTCACCGTCGGCGTGTACGAGGGCGACGCCGCGACCAACCTGGCGCGTGCCTCGGAGTTCGGCACGCGCGTCCCGGTGGCGACGCAGGAGAAGTACTCCAACCTCGGCTACCAGCTGCTCGGCGAGGTCGTCGCGCGGCGCAGCGGCATGGCGTACGGCGACTTCGCCCGCATGCGCATCACCGAACCGCTCGGCATGACCCGTACGGTGCTCGGCCATCTCACGCCCGAGCTCGAGGGCGACGCGGCGACGCCGTACGCCGGACGCTGGCTGACCGACGAGCTCTCGCCCGTGACCGACCCGCTCGACATGGTGTCGGCGGAGGGCGGCCTCTGGTCGTGCGTCGAGGACCTCGCGCGGTGGGCGGCATTCTGGACCGAGGAGGACGACGACGCCTCGCACGTCGGCGTCCTGTCGCACCTGTCGCGCAAGGAGATGCGGACGCCGCGCTACCTCGGGGACGAGGAGTGGACGACGGCGTTCGGGCTCGGCTGGTACGGCGTGCGCAAGGACGACGTGATCTGGGTGCAGCACGGCGGGAGCCTCTTCGGCTTCCGGTCGCTCGTCGCGTTCGACCCGAAGACGCGCGTCGGGGCGGTGGGGCTGATCAACGGGATGGGGCTGCCCGGGGCGCTCACGATGTCGCTCGGCGCGATCGCGCGCGAGGCCGTCGCGGCTGCGGCGCCGACCCTCGAGCCGGCGAAGGCCACGCCGGCGGCGTACGCCGACCTGCTCGGCCTCTACATCGAGCCCGAGCGCTTCGGCGAGATGCTCACGGTCGAGTGGCGCGACGGGTCGCTCGTGATCCACGACGCCGCGGACCCGCGCGACCTGAAGCTCACCGCGACCGACGACCCGCTCGTGTTCGACGTCGAGCCCGGGTTCCGTCCGTCGGGGGAGCCGTGCCGGTTCGAGCGCGGTGCCGACGGCCGGATCCGCTCGATGTGGATCGGCGGCGGCTCCTACCGCCGGCTGCACCCCGCCGACTGACCACCGGGCCGACCCTGGGGCACGGCGTCGCGGAGCCGACCGCGGCGTAACCGGCGCGAAGGCTGTCGGTTATGTCAGGTAGCGTCCGCGGCGTGGAGCCCCGACCCTCGCCGCTCGCGCGCAGCGTGCGGCTCTACCTCGACCACCTCGCGGTCGAGCGCGGGCTCGCGGCCAACTCCCTGGCGGCCTACCGCCGCGACCTGGCCCGCTACGTCGCCTTCTGCGAGGCCCGTGGGATCACCGACGTCGCGGCCGTGGGGGAGAACGACGTCTCGGACTTCCTGGTGGCGCTGCGCTCCGGCGACGCCGACCACCCGCCGCTGGCCGCCTCGTCGGCCGGCCGTGCCGTGGTGGCCGTGCGCGGCTTCCACCGCTTCGCGGCACGCGAGGGCCTGACCGCGCTGGACCCCGGCAAGGACGTCCGGCCCCCGACCCAGACCCAGCGGCTGCCCAAGGCGATCACCGTCGCGGAGGTGGAGGCGATCCTGGCGGCTGCCGCGGGCGACGAGCCCCGGGCGCTGCGCGACCGCGCCCTGCTCGAGGTGCTCTACGGCACCGGCGCCCGCATCTCCGAGGCCGTGGGGCTCGACGTCGACGACCTCGACCTCGAGGCGGCCTCGGTGCTGCTGCGCGGCAAGGGCAGCAAGCAGCGCCTCGTACCGGTCGGGCGCCCCGCGATCGCGGCCGTCGAGGCCTACCTCGTGCGCGGCCGCCCGGCCCTGGCCGCAGCCGGCACCGGTACCCCGGCGCTGTTCCTCAACGCCCGCGGCGGGCGGCTGACCCGGCAGAGCGCCTGGTCGATCCTGGCCGGCGCGGTCGACCGGGCCGGCGTCACCGCCGAGGTCTCGCCGCACACGCTGCGGCACTCCTTCGCGACCCATCTGCTCGACGGCGGCGCCGACGTGCGCGTGGTCCAGGAGCTCCTCGGCCACGCCTCGGTCACCACGACGCAGATCTACACCCTCGTCACGGTGGACCGGCTGCGCGAGGTGTACGCCGTCGCGCACCCGCGCGCACGCTCCTGACCTGCGGCGATACCCCTCCTCACGCCGCGCTGGCGGCCTGGCGGCCACCCGAGCGGACGGCTCGGCCTTGCCGCGCGGACCCGCGCGGGCCTAGGGTGACGCGCGATCGCCAAGGCGATCAGAAGTCCTAACGTTTCAGAGCTGAGTCACTAGGTGCATATGTCGACAATCGTGCCCGAGCCGGGGGAATCGGTGACCGAGACGGCGGCTCCCGAGGTCGTGGTGGTGCCCGACGGCGCCGTCGACCGGGTCGCTGCGGCGCCCGTCGAGGTGGTCGAGACGGTCGCGCTCGACGCCACCGGACGCCCCGCGGTGGACTTCCCCGAGCCGCCTCCGGTGACCGAGCACGGGCCGGCCCGCGTGATCGCGCTGTGCAACCAGAAGGGCGGCGTCGGCAAGACGACGTCGACGATCAACCTGGGCGCGGCCCTGGCCGAGACCGGCCGCCGGGTGCTCCTCATCGACTTCGACCCCCAGGGCGCCCTCTCCGTGGGCCTCGGGGTCAACCCGCACGAGCTCGACCTCACGATCTACAACCTGCTCATGCAGCGCGACGTCGCGATCGACGAGGTGCTGCTCAAGACCAGCGTGCCGGGCCTGGACCTGCTGCCCGGCAACATCGACCTGTCGGCCGCCGAGGTCCAGCTGGTCTCCGAGGTCGCGCGCGAGCAGACGCTGGCCCGCGTGCTGGCGCCGGTGCTGGGGGAGTACGACGTCGTCCTCATCGACTGCCAGCCCTCGCTGGGCCTGCTCACCGTCAACGCGCTCGCGGCGTCGGACGGCGTGATCATCCCGCTCGAGTGCGAGTACTTCGCCCTGCGCGGTGTCGCGCTCCTCATGGACACCATCTACCGCGTGCAGGAACGGATCAACCCTCGACTTGAGGTTGAGGGAATTCTTGCCACGATGTACGACTCGCGCACGCTGCACGGACGCGAGGTCCTCGCCCGCGTCGTGGACGCGTTCGGCGACAAGGTCTTCCACACGGTCATCGCCCGGACCGTGCGGTTCCCCGAGACGACGGTGGCGGGCGAACCCATCACGACGTACGCGTCGAGCTCGACGGGCGCTGCGGCGTACCGCCAGCTCGCCCGGGAGGTGCTGGCCCGATGACCCGACGCGCGACCCTGCCGGGGGCCGACGAGCTGTTCCGCCGGACCGGCGACGCCGAGCCGGCAGCGCCGGCCGCCGCTCCCGCGCCCGCCCCGGTCGCTGCTCCGGCCGCGGCCCCTGCGGCCGCCACGGCGCTGGCCGACGCCCCCGTGGTCGACGACGTCGTCGAGCCGGCCACGGCCGAGCCGGTGCGCGCCACGCGGACGACGTCCCGGCGCCGGCCCAAGGCGGGGGACCGCCGCCCGACCGGCCGCGAGCGGCACGAGGAGAAGATCACGGTCTACGTCTCGCCCGAGGAGCTCGTCGACCTCGAGCAGGCCAAGCTGGCGCTCCGCGCCCAGCACGGCCTCGCGGTCGACCGCGGGCGCATCGTGCGCGAGGCCCTCGCCGTCGTGATCGCCGACCTCGAGGCCAAGGGCGAGGACAGCATCCTGGTCCGCCGGCTGCGCGGTCTCTGACCCGGGACCGAGCTACGGCTCGCGACCGCCCACGCAGCGCTTTGGAGGCATCGTCGCAGGTCAGAGGGCTGGACAAAGCGACAAAGCACTAGATGTCCACGTCGATGCGGCGCTGCGGACGCGTCCGCGCGCGGGTCGTGCTGCGGGCGTCGCCCGTGCGGCGGGTAGCGTGCCCGCGTGATCGAGGAGAGCGTCGCGTCGCCGGACCTCGACGACGCCGCCCCCGCCTCGCCCGAGGTCGACCCGGCCGCGCCGTCCGAGGCCGTTCCCGACGCGCCCGCCGCCGGCCCCGACGGGGTCGTCGACGGCGAGGGCGCCGCCGAGGGGCAGGCTGCTGCCGCACCGGCGTCCGAGGGCGGCTTCTCGGTGCGCCTCGACGAGTTCGAGGGCCCGTTCGACCTGCTGCTCTCGCTTATCGCCAAGCACAAGCTCGACGTCACCGTGCTCGCGCTGCACACGGTGATCGACGACTTCCTGGCCCACATCCGCGCCGCCGGCCCCGAGTGGGACCTCGACGAGGCCACCGAGTTCCTCGTCGTCGCCGCCACCCTGCTCGACCTCAAGGCGGCGCGCCTGCTGCCCTCCGGCGAGGTCGAGGACGAGGAGGACCTGGCGCTCCTCGAGGCCCGCGACCTGCTCTTCGCCCGCCTGCTGCAGTACCGCGCGTACAAGGAGGTCTCGGCCGTCTTCGCCGAGATGATGCGCACCGGCGGACGCCGTCACCCGCGCGAGGTGGGCCTCGACCCGGCCTTCGCCGGCCTGCTCCCCGAAGTCCTGATCGGCTTGGGGCCGTTGGAGTTTGCGGCTCTCGCCGCCAAGGCGCTGGAGCCCAAGGCACCGCCCACGGTGAGCGTGTCGCATATCCACGCGATCCGCGTCAGCGTCAAGGAGCAGGCGGTCATCCTGGTCGACCGGCTCAAGCGGCACCCGTCCGCGACGTTCCGCAGCCTGACCTCCGACTGCGACTCCACGCTGCTCGTCGTCGCCCGCTTCCTGGCCCTGCTCGAGCTCTACCGGGAGGGCGCTGTGGCGTTCGACCAGGTGACGCCGCTGGGCGAGCTCCACATCCGCTGGACCGGGTCGTCCGACGGCGTCGTCGAGGTCGAGGAGTACGACGGCACGCCCGCGGCTCCGCGCACGCCCGAGGCCGCGGGGGAGCCGGCGGACGGCTCGGCCGACGCCGAGGAGCAGCCCGCCGACGAGGTCACAGATGCGGACATCTCGGACTTTTTCGCACACGAGGACGGGCCTGACGGCCCCGGCGACGAGGAGCAGGCGTGACCGACCAGCCGGAGACGCCCGAGGGCGTCGCTGAGGGCACCTCGGAGGCCCTGGACGGCCTGCGGGAGGCCCCGGAGGCCCCGGAGGCACCCGAGGGCGTGGCGACGGCCGAGGAGGCCGCGGCGGGCTCTGCGCAGGCGCAGGGGGAGGCAGCCGCCGACGAGGCCGCCGAGGAGCCGGACGGCACCGACGTCGACGACGAGGACGAGCCCTCGCTGGGCGCGCCCAGCCTCGACGCCGCGCTCGAGGCGGTCCTGCTCGTGACCGACCAGCCCATCGACGTCCCCACGCTGGCCTCGCTCGTGCGTCGGCCGGCGGGGGAGGTGGCCGAGCGCCTGGAGGCGCTCGCGGCTGATTATGCCTCTGCTGGAAGGGGTTTCGACCTCCGCGAGGTCGCCGGGGGCTGGCGCTTCTACACCCGCGCGGACTGCGCGGAGGTGGTCGAGCGCTACGTCCGCGACGGCCAGCAGGCGCGCCTGACCCAGGCCGCGCTCGAGACCCTCGCTGTGGTCGCGTACCGCCAGCCCGTCACCCGTGCCCGGATCTCCGCCGTCCGCGGCGTCAACGTCGACGGTGTGATGCGCACGCTCACCAGTCGGGGGCTCATCGCCGAGGCGGGCCACGAGGAGCACAGCGGGGCGATCCTCTACCGGACCACCGAGCTGTTCCTGGAGCGCCTGGGGATCCGCGGGCTGGAGGAACTGCCCCCCGTCGCTGATTATCTTCCTGACATCGAGTTGCTCGATGAGTTCATCGACAACACCTCAAGTGGAGATTGAGACAATCTCATGGCATCTGACGACCGCGAGTCCGACACCGCGATTCGGCTGCAGAAGGTCCTCGCTGCTGCAGGGATCGGGAGCCGTCGCGCCTGCGAGCAGCTCATCGACGAGGGGCGCGTGGAGGTCGACGGCCAGGTCGTGCTCGAGCAGGGCCTCCGGGTCGACCCGCGCCGCTCGGTGATCAAGGTCGACGGCATGCGGATCCCCACCGCACCAGGCCACGTCGTGCTGGCGCTCAACAAGCCCCGCGGCGTGCACTCGACGATGAGCGACGACCGGGGCCGGCCCTGCGTGGGGGACTACCTGCGCGGCCGCAAGGAGCGGCTGTTCCACGTCGGCCGGCTCGACGCCGACACCGAGGGGCTCCTGCTGCTGACCAACGACGGCGAGCTGGCCCAGCGACTCTCCCACCCCTCCCACGGGGTGACCAAGACCTACCTGGCCCAGGTGCGGGGGACCATCCCGCGCGACCTCGGCCGCCGGCTGCGCGACGGGGTCGAGCTCGAGGACGGCATCGTGCGGGTCGACCGGTTCAAGGTGGTCACCTCCGCCCCCGGCCGCGCCCTGGTCGAGGTGGTCCTGCACGAGGGCCGCAAGCACGTCGTACGCCGGCTGCTGGCCGCCGTCGGGCACCCGGTCGAGGGGCTGGTGCGGGTCAAGGTCGGTCCGATCGGGCTCGGCGACCTGCGCTCGGGCAAGGTCCGCACGCTGTCGATCCAGGAGGTCGGCGAGCTCTACGCCGCCGTCGGGCTCTGACGATCGAACCGACACAACGCCTCATCGCTCTGTCGACATAGTGTCTTACCGCCTCATTGCGCGGGCGCCGACGTGAATCGGTCTATCTGTATGTCGATTTTCCTGGCTCGTCGAGACAGGCTCTCTAAAGTCGACATAGCGCTTGATCGCGACGAGGTGAGCACCGCCGTGTTCAGGCAACACCGCAGGTCAGCGCTGCGCGTGGCGCCTCGAGCGACCCGGAGCGCGCACGCTGGCATCAGCCGGCCAGCTGCGCTACCCGACGACCTGGGGCGCGGCCCGCGTGGTGGGTTCCGCTGCTCCGGGGAGTCGGCGAGTCCTCAGGTCGGGGGAGCGACGTACCGAGCAAGCGGCAGAGCGAGAATGCGCTTCATCGGTAAGCCGTTAGATCGATAAAACAGTAGACCGATGGAGCGCTAGAACCACCTCGCGACACATCGGTGAGTCACTAGGGCGAGAGATCGTGCTGTCGCTAGGGTGGGCGCCGGACGCGAGAGGGAGAGTGCGCAGGTGGCGGTACGAGCGATCCGGGGCGCGACCCGGCTGAGCGCCGACGACCCGGCCGAGATGTCGGAGGCCGTCGTCGAGCTGGTGACGGCGATGCTCGAGCGCAACGACGTCGACCGCGCCGACCTCATCTCCGCGATCTTCACCGCCACCCCCGACCTCGTCAGCATGTTCCCGGCGGCGGCCGCCCGCGGCCTCGGGCTCGGCGACGTCCCGCTCATGTGCGCCCAGGAGATCGACGTCGCCGGCGCGCTCACCCGGGTCGTCCGGGTGATGGCCCACGTCGAGACCGACCGGCCCCGGTCGGAGATCTCCCACGTCTACCTCCGCGGCGCCGAGGTGCTCCGGCAGGACCTCGCCCAATGAGCGGCGTCCCGGAGTCGGTCCTCGTCGTCGGCTCAGGGCTCATCGGCGCCTCCATCGGTCTCGGCCTGCGGCGGCGGGGGACCCGCGTGTGGCTCCAGGACGCCGATCCGGCGGCCGTGGAGGTCGCCCGCAGCCGCGGGGCGGGGGAGATCGCCCCGCCGGAGGGCGATCCCGAGGTCGTGATCGTGGCCGTTCCGCCCGCATCGGCGGCGTCGGTCATCTCCACCTTGCTTGATACATACCTCACGTCGACCGTGAGCGATGTTGCCAGTACCAAGGCTCACCTTCTACAAGAGGTCGAGGGTTCAGGGTCCGATATCGCCCGATTCGTTCCGGGACACCCGTTGGCGGGGCGGGAGGTGTCGGGCGCCGGGGCGGCTCGGGCCGATCTGTTCGCCGACCGGGTGTGGGCGCTGACCCCGTCGGCCGCGACGGACCCGGCGCGCACCGCCCAGGTGGCGGCGATGGCCACCAGCCTCGGCGCGCTGGTCGTCCGCACCACGCCGGAGGCCCACGACCGGGCCGTGGCCCTCACCTCGCACACCCCTCAGGTCGTCTCCTCCCTCGTGGCGGCCGGCCTCGAGCCGCTCGGCGAGGGCGACGTCCGGCTCTCGGGCCAGGGGCTGCGCGACGTCACCCGGCTCGCGAGCAGCGACCCGGCCCTGTGGACCGAGATCCTCACGAGCAACGCCGGGCCGGTCGCCGACGCCCTCGACGGGCTCGTCCACCGCCTCGAGGCGGTCCGCGACGGGCTGCGCGAGGGGCGGCCCGACGACGTCCGGGCAGCGCTGGCCGCCGGGGTCGAGGGGTCACGGCACGTGCCGGGCAAGCACGGCAGCCAGCCCGTGCCCTACGCCGCCGTGCCCGTGGTGATCGCCGACCGCCCGGGGGAGCTCGGCCGGCTGTTCGCGGCCGTGGGGGAGACCGGGGTGAACCTCGAGGACGTCCGGATCGACCACGCCCAGGGCCGGCCGACCGGCATCGTCGAGCTCGAGGTGCGCCCCGAGCGCGCCGCCGACCTGGCGGCCGGGCTGCGGGCGGCCGGCTACGAGGTCCGCGACTGAGCGGGCTCACGGGTGCCGGGAGCAGCTCGAGCGGACAGGGCTCCCTGCGGACAGGACGCTGAACCGCCCTGGCGTCCTGGCGTCGAGTCGCTGAGACGTCTTGTCGACAATCCCGACCTGGCCAGGGATTGGCGGTGAAATGTCGACAGAACGTTATCTCGATCGCGGCAGGCGCCTGACCTGCGAGAACGGTGCGCACCGTACGACGCGGACCCGGGGCGGTAGGGTCGTCGCGCACCCGGACGAGAGGAACTCTGTGACCGCCGCACGTGCCGTCGTCGCCGTCGACGGGCCTTCGGGCTCGGGCAAGTCCAGCGTCTCGCGCGGCGTCGCGCGCGCCCTGGGGCTGCGCTACCTCGACACCGGCGCGATGTACCGGGCGATCACCTGGGCGGTGCTGCGCGACGGCATCGACCTCGCCGACCCGGAGGCGGTCGCGACCACCGCCGGACGCGTGCTTCTCGAGTTCTCGACCGACCCCGACGAGTCGCAGATCAGCGTCGACGGCCTCGACGTGTCGCGCGCGGTCCGCGAGGAGGCGGTCACCTCCGCGGTCTCGGCGGTCGCCGCGGTGCCGGGAGCGCGGGCCGTGCTCGTCGAGCGCCAGCGCCAGGCCGTGCGCGAGGCGCAGACGGCCGGGCAGGGCATCGTCGTCGAGGGCCGCGACATCGGCTCGGTCGTGCTGCCCGACGCCGACCTCAAGGTCTGGCTGGTCGCCGACCCCGCGGTGCGCGCCGCGCGGCGGGCCGCGGAGGACGCCGCGGCGGGCCGGATGCCCCACGTGCACGGCCCCGGCGACGTCGCCTCGGTCGCCGAGGACCTCGCCCGCCGCGACCAGGCCGACGCCACCCGCGCCGCGAGCCCGACGACCCAGGCCGACGACGCGGTCGTCGTCGACGCCACCCACCTCGGCCTCGCCGAGGTCATCGACGCGGTCGTGGCGCTCGTCCACGACCGGGCCGGGGCGTGAGGCGCGCCACCTCCGCCGCTCGAGCACGCAGCGCGGACGCCTCCACGCTGGCACGATCGGACCTGCGGGGACGCCACCACGGCGTCGTCCCGCCCACCAGACCGCCCGGAACGCCGACCACGGTGCCCGGCCACGCGACCCGGAGCCACCTGTGAGCAGCCACGACCCCGAGCACGACCGGCGCCCGGCCGACCCTGCGCCGGCCGACCCCGACCTGGTCGATGCCGGGCTGGCCGACGAGCTCGACGGCTACGACGCCGACGCGACCGCCTGGGACGACGACGAGGTGGTCGAGGTCGACGACCTCGACGACGACGAGGACGGTCCGGACCTCGGCGACCTCGGTGACGACGAGGAGCTCGACCCGGAGACGCTTGCCGCGTTCGGCTTCGACGTGTCGGACCTCGCGGTGTTCGACGACGAGGACGACGAGCTGCTGCCCGTGGTCGCGATCGTCGGGCGCCCCAACGTGGGCAAGTCGACGCTCGTGAACCGCGTGCTCGGCCGGCGCGAGGCCGTGGTGGAGGACGTACCCGGCGTCACGCGCGACCGCGTCACCTACGAAGGGGAGTGGTCCGGGCACCGCTTCCTCATGGTCGACACCGGCGGCTGGGAGCGCGAGGCGCAGGGCATGGCCGCGCAGGTGGCGGTCCAGGCCGAGCGCGCGATGTTCGAGGCCGACGTGATCCTGTTCGTCCTCGACGCGACCGTCGGCGCCACCGACGCGGACGAGGACGTCGTCAAGCTGCTGCGGCGTACCAAGAAGCCGGTCGTCCTCGTGGCCAACAAGGTCGACGACAGCCGGGGCGACGCCGACGCCGCGATGCTCTGGTCGCTGGGTCTCGGTGAGCCGTACGGCGTCTCCTCGCTGCACGGCCGCGGGTTCGGCGAGCTCCTCGACGCTCTCGTGGCCGCGCTGCCCGACGAGGGCAGCCGCGTCGCGCAGCCGCGGGGCCCGCGTCGGGTCGCGCTGCTCGGCAAGCCCAACGTCGGCAAGTCGAGCCTGCTCAACAAGCTCGCCGGGGAGAACCGCGTCGTCGTCGACTCGGTCGCCGGCACCACGGTCGACCCGGTCGACGAGCTGGTCGAGATCGCAGGCACCACATGGCGTTTCGTCGACACGGCAGGCATCCGTCGCCGGGTGAACGAGGCGAGCGGGCACGAGTACTACGCGTCGCTGCGCACGAAGTCGGCGCTCGACAAGGCCGAGGTCGCAGTCGTGCTGCTCGAGGCGCAGGAGCCGCTCGCCGAGCAGGACACGCGCATCCTGTCGATGGTCGTCGAGTCGGGTCGTGCCCTGGTCCTCGCGTTGAACAAGTGGGACCTCATGGACGACGAGCGTCGTCGCTACCTCGAGCGGGAGATCGAGCGCGACCTCCACCAGGTGTCGTGGGCGCCGCGCGTGAACCTCAGCGCCCGCACCGGTCGCCACACCGACAAGCTGGTGCCGGCGCTCGAGACCGCGCTCGAGGGCTGGGAGACGCGCGTCCCCACGTCGAAGCTGAACGCCTTCCTCGCCGCGCTGGTCGCGTCGCACCCGCACCCCGTCCGCGGCGGCAAGCAGCCCCGCATCCTGTTCGGCACGCAGGCCACCACGCGCCCGCCGACGTTCGTGCTGTTCACGTCGGGCTTCCTCGAGGCGGGCTACCGCCGCTTCGTCGAGCGCCGGCTCCGCGAGGAGTTCGGGTTCGCTGGCTCGCCGATCCGCATCCAGCTGCGCGTGCGCACCAAGCGCCCGCGCCGCTGACGTCTCACCGCACCGACGCACCCCCGTCGACGGCGAGCACTGCTCCCGTCGTGTACGACGCGTCGTCGCTGAGCAGGTGCAGGCACGCGCGCGCCACCTCGTCGGCCTCGCCGATCCGGTGCAGCGGAAGGGATTCCAGCGTCGCCTGCGTGGCCTGGGCGTCGTCGGTGAGCCGCAGCATCGGCGTGCTGACCACGCCAGGGCTCACCGCGTTCACGCGGACGCCGATCTCCGCGAGCTCGACCGCGAGCTGCCGGGTCAGCGACACGATCGCGCCCTTGCTCGCGGCGTAGTGCGCGCCGGGCTCGCGCAGGCCGCCGCGCTCGCTCGCAATCGACGACAGCAGCACGACCGAGCCGCCTCGCCCCACGTCGCTCAGACCGCGCGCGACCTCGCGGACCACGAGGAAGGTGCCGAGCACGTTCACGCCTAGCAGCCGCGTGAACCGCTCGGCGTCGAGGTCGAGCGCGGGTACGACGTCGTACACGCCGGCCGCGCAGACGAGCGCGTCGACCGGTCCACCCAGCACCGCGGCGGCGTCGACCACCGCCTGCGCCACAGCGACCTCGTCGGTGACGTCGCACACGGCCGTCGTCGCACCGCAGGCCTCGGCCGTCGCGTCGAGACCGTCGCGATCGACGTCGAGCCCCACGACCGAGGCGCCGGCGCCCGTCGCCAGCACGCAGACCGCGCGGCCGATCCCGGACCCTGCGCCGGTGAGCAGCAGCCGTCGGCCCGCGAGCGAGCTCACGGCGTACGCCGAGCGACCTCGACGGCCGTCGAGACCCGTACGCCGGGCTGGTCGAGCGCCCAGCCGAGGAACTGCTCGAGCATCTGCAGGCGCCCGGGCCGGCCGATGATCTGCGGGTGCATCGTGAGCATCGCGAGGCCGCCGAGCGACGCGATGCCCGCGACCTCCTCCTCCCAGATCGCGCGCACCTCCGCCGAGGAGCGCACCGTCTTGCTCCACGAGCGCAGGTCGAACCAGAAGTGCGGTGCGTCGTCGAGCGTCCAGTGCACGGGCAGCTCGACGATCTCGTGGCCCTCGTGCCGATAGGGGCGGATGTCGTCCATCAGGTTGGAGGAGTAGGCGAAGCCGTGGCCCTCGAGCAGGGAGAGGGTGATCGGCGAGAGCTCCCACGACGGGGACCGGTAGCCGCGCACGTCGGCGCCGAGCCCGACGAGGATCTCGCGGCCGCGCACGAGCTCGGCCTCCTCCTGCTCCGGCGTCAACGAGAGCGGCGAGGTGTGCGTGTAGCCGTGGTGGCCGACCTCGTGCCCCGCGGCGAGGATCTCCTCGACCCGGTGGGGGTAGCGCTCGGCGACGCGGCCCGGGACGAAGAACGACGCCGTGACGCCGAGCCGCCGCAGCACGTCGAGCACCAGGGGCACCGCGACCTTCGCGCCGTACGCGCCCTGCGACAGCGTCCCGGGCTTGTGCGCGTTGGCCGGGTCCTCGCCGATCCACACCTCCTCGGCGTCGAAGTCGAAGCTGACGACGAGGTCCCAGGTGCTCATGCGCCGATCCTGGCGCCCCCGGTACGCCGACGCCACGCGCCGCTCGGCAGGAGGGACGCCGGTTTCGGGAGGGTGCTGCCGGTGGGGTAATCTTCCCAGGCCGCGCGGGCGACCGCGGGGTGCACCACTCGGGCTGTGGCGCAGCTTGGTAGCGCACTTGACTGGGGGTCAAGGGGTCGCAGGTTCAAATCCTGTCAGCCCGACAGATGTCCTGTCTCAGGACATCGAGGACACCTCGGACCTACGGGTCCGGGGTGTCCTCGCGTTTCTGGGGCTGGTAATTGCGGGTGGGGTCGAGCGTGAGGGCGCGGAGCAGTTCGCCGGTGAGGGCGTCGACGACTCGGATGTCGAGGTCGTGGATGAGCATGACGACGCGGGTGCCGGCGTGGGCTCTGCCGATGCCTATGTGGTGCAGGCGGCTGTCGTGGCGCAGGGTGACGCTCCCGGTCTTGTCGACGAGGTCGTAGCGCAGCCGGTAGTGGGTGCCCTGGTTGCCGTGGGTCGGGGTGGCTTTCGGGCGTGATCGGTAGGCCTGGTCCGGTGTGCGGCCGGCGAGGGATCGGTGCGGTCGGGTCGTTGTAGTCCCTCGCCCAGGTGTCGAGCAGGGTCTGGAGCTCGGCGACGGTGGTTGCCGGTCGCCGGCTGGCGAGCCACTTCTTGAGGGTCTGCTGGACGCGTTCGACCTTGCCGCAGGTCTGGGGGTGGCTGGGTCGGGGTTCTTCTGCGCGATGTGGAGCCGTTCGAGCTCGTTCTGGAACTTGTTGCGGCCGCCGCGGTGGCGGGCGGTGAAGACCAGGCCGTTATCGGACAGGACGCTGGCGGGGATGCCGTGGGCGGCAACGGCTTGCCGGAACGCGGTGATGACCAGAGCAGTGGTGACGGCGCGCTGGGCGGTGCAGGTCAGGACGTAGCGGGAGTGATCGTCGAGGAAGGTCAGGACCTCGGTGTCGGTGCCGTCGGCGAGGGTGATGTGGGTGAAGTCGGTCTGCCAGGTCTGGTTGGGCGGCTCTGCCTCGAAGCGCTGGTAGGAGCTGCGTGGCCGTTTCTGGGGTTGAGGGTCGATGCGTCCGGCTCGGTGCAGGATCCGCCAGACGGTGGAGACCGACACGGTGGTCGCGTGATGCTCACGCAGGTGCCAGGCGATCGTGTGCGGGCCGGCGTCCAGGCCGCCAGCGTGGAGCTGGTCGCGCAGCGCGAGCACCAGGTCGATGGCGGGCTGCGGGGTGGCGCGTGGGTTCGTCCGTGGTCGCCTGGACCTGGGCTCGAGGGCTGTGTCGCCCTCGACCCGGTAGCGGGCGAGCAGCTCGTAGACCCAGGACCGCGACACCCCGTAGGAGGCGGCGACCTCGCTGGGAGAACGGCCTTCGAGCTCGACCGCGGTGATCACCAGACGCGCCTTGGACATGCCCGAACGCTGCTGCAGGCCTGTCCGGGATCACGCGAGACACCTGTCCGGGATGTCGTGAAACCACACACTGTCAGCCCGACAGAGCACATCGGCGTCGACCGCGACCGGTCGGCGCCGATGTTCGTTCTGGTGGCTGGGACGGGGAAGCCGCGCAGGCAGCTAGACCCTCGCGGACGTCGGCGGCGCGATCTTGGCGTTCGAGGGGCGCTCAGCGATGGCCAGCGCCTCGAGCATCCCCGTCGCGAGGATCAGTGAGTCGACGCACCCGGAGAGCTCGTGCACGAGCGGGGTGGCGTGTCGCAGGCAGACCTCGCCCTCGGCCCACACCCGCGCGACCTGGATCGCGACATGAACTGCGGACGGTGCAGAGCACGCCGAGTCGAGCCCGTATCGATCCACAGAGCATCGCGGGCCGTAACGGAAGGTCAGGAAGGCGCTCGACCTGGGGTCAGGCGGCGCGTTGCGCCGCTCACTGGAGCGGCTCCCGTGCGGCGCCGCAGCGCCGCGCCGGGTCTCAGCGGGTGATGACGGCCGCCGCAGGCGAGGGGTGCGGAGGTCGATGACGAGGTCGTCGGTCGCCGGCCCGGTGCGGCGGACGAGGCGGTCAGCGAACGTGCGGGCCGTGTCGAGACGGGTCGGCGTACCCAGCGCCTCGCGGCAGGACCGGCATCCGCATCCCGGCTTGTACGTCATGTGCCCTCCTTCGGTCCCGCACAGGGAACCACACCCGAGGCGCCCCGGCGAGCATCTGCGACAGATCTGGGATGAGTCCTGCTGGCGACGTCGGAGGGCGTGGTTACGGTCACCCGCATGACCGCCTTCACCGCGCAGGACCGCACCGACCCGCCGTTCGCCACCGACGAGGCGGGCACGCTGCTCGCCTTCCTCGACTACCAGCGCGCCACGTTGCGCTGGAAGTGCTCGGCCTCACGGCCGAGCAGCTCGCGACACCGCGGCCGCCCAGCCGCCTCACCCTGGGCGGGTTGCTCATGCACCTCGCCGTGGTCGAGGCGGGCTGGCCAAACCTCACCTTCGCCGGCGGCGTCGCGCGGCCGTCGTGGCTGGGCGAGATGGATCCCGACGACGAGGCGTGGTCGTTCAAGCAGGCGGCCTCTCGCACGCCGGAGCAGCTGTTCGAGGTCCTCGCCGAGTCGATCGCGGTGTCCGACCGGGTGGTGGCGAGGCGCTCGCCAGGCCCGAGGGGCTCTCGGCGCTGGCTGCGGGCCACGACGACGGCGAGCGCGTGTCGCTGCGCTGGATCCTGTGCCACCTCATCGAGGAGTACGCGCGGCACAACGGCCACGCCGACCTGATCCGCGAGTCGATCGACGGCGAGACGGGGGTAGGACCGACCTCGGGCGACGACGGCCGGCAGTAGGAGAAGGTGGCCGCGTGAGCGACTTCGACCGCCTCGGCCGGTCCACCATCCCGCTGCGCGAGGTCTGGGCTCGCGGCCGCCGTCGTCGACGGACGGCGGCGTCTGGTCGCCGTCGGCGACGCGCGCGTCTTGCTCGCGCTGGCCGACGTCGACGACCGGCACGGTCGGTGGGTGGGCGTGCTGACCACGGCCGACGTCGCGACTGACCGAGGCCGACGACCGCTTCGCCCAGCTCGAGGCGGTCGCGGTCGACGGCGCCGGCGTGTTCTGGGTGCTGACCGAGGAGTCGTGCTGGCTCGGCGGCGTCGACGTCGTGCGCCGATCCGTCGTCGGCACCGCTCAGCTCGACACCGCCCGCTGCCCGAGCTGCACCGGTCGTGGTCGCGGCTGAGGCGTCGCGCGGCGAGGGCCTCGCCCTGATGCGCGACGGCCACGTCCTGGTGGCCAAGGAGAAGTGACCCGGCCGGCCTCGTCGAGCTCGCCCCGCGCGGCGACCAGCCGCTCGGCGTCTCCGCCGACACTGCTCGGACCGGGGGAGCGTTCGCGCTCCTGGGCGAGGTGCTCGACGCCGTCGCCTGGTGGCCGCTCGAGGGCGACGCGGCGCGCACCGCACGACCTGAGCGACCTCGCGACCGACGACGCCGGACGGCTGTGGCTGCTGTCGGACCAGAGCACGCGGCTGGCGCGCATCGCCCTCCCGCTCGAACCGGGTGCCGGCGTGGAGCCTCGTCGAGATCCTCGACCCGCCGTCGCAGGTGCGCAAGCCGGAGGGTCTGGCGTTCCTGCCCGACGGCGTCGGGCCGTGGCCGAGGACCGGCACGACGACGACGAGAACCTCTGGCTGCTCGCACGCCGCGCCGGACACGGGGTGGAGCGCCCCGACGACCACCTAGGGTCGGGGCTGCGCCCGCCGGAGGCGCGCCACGGAACCGCCCATGTCCGTCGACGCCGACCTCGACACCGCTGCGCTCGACGCCACCGTCGAGACCCTCCGCGAGAGCGCCACGCCTGGGCCGCGCTCCCGCTCGCCGAGAAGATCGCGATGCTCGACCGGCTGCGCCCGCGGATCCTCGCCGAGTCCGACGAGATGATCGCCGCGATCCAGCGCGCCAAGGGCATCGACCCCACCACGACGTGGGCGCGGAGGACTGGCTGTCGATGCAGTGGGCGTTCCTGCAGGGCGTCAACAGCCTGCTGCTCACCCTGCGCCGCATCGAGAAGGGCCAGCCGCCGCTCGCTTCGACCGCGCCTACTCGCGCCCCGACGGCCAGACGGTCGTGAAGGTGTTCCCCTCGACCACCGTCGACAAGCTGCTGCTGTCGGGCTACTCGGCCGAGGTCTGGATGCAGCCCGGCATCACGCCCGCGCAGGCGGTCGACACCGCGGCATCGCCGTGCCGCGGCCGCGGCTTCCAGGACCCCGGCGTCTGGCTGGTCTCGGCGCCGGCAACCTCGAGCATCACGACCTTCGACATCCTCCACGTGCTCTACACCGAGGGCTGGTGGCCGTGGTGAAGATGAACCCGGTCAACGACTACCTCTCGCCGTTCTTCGCGCCGATCTTCCAGGAGTTCGTCGACGCCGGCTGGCTGCGCTTCGTCCACGGAGGTGCGTCGCTCGGGTCCTGCCTCGCGTACCACGACGGCATCGACGCCGTGCACATGACCGGCCACGCGAGCACGCACGACGCGATCGTCTGGGGTCGCGGCGAGGAGGGCGAGCAGCGCAGAAGGCGGGCATGCCGTTGCTCACCGAAGCCCATGACGACGAGCTCGGCGGCATCTCGCCGCTCATCGTCGTCCCCGGCGACTGGTCCGACGCCGACATCCAGTACCAGGCCGAGCACATCGCGACGAGCAGCTCCAACAACTCCGGCCACAACTGCATCGCCACGCAGGTGCTCGTGCTGCCCGAGCTGGGACAAGGCCGACGCGCTGCTCGAGCGCGTGCGCGAGGTGATGCGGTCGCCGCCGCGCAGCAACTACTACCCGAAGTCCGACGAGACCGTCGCCGCGGCGACCGCCGGGCACGAGCGCCGAGATCTTCGAGGCCTCGTGCGTGATCGTCCCCGACCTCGATGCCACGAAGGCCGAGAGCCTGCTGGTCGACGAGGTGCTGGCCGGTGCGCTCGGCGTCGTACGCTCCCCGGCGCCTCGGTCGAGGACTACCTGCGCAATGCCGTCGACTTCGCCAACGACGTCCTTCCGGGCCCTCGGCGCGACGATCGTCGTGTCGCCCGAGACCGAGAAGCAGTACGCCGCAGCCGTCGACAAGGCCATCGCCGACATGCGGTTCGGCTCGGTCGGCGTGAACATCTGGAGCGCCGTCGCGTTCCTGCTCGGCTACACGCCGTGGAGCGCCTTCCTGGGCGACACCCTCGACGACGTGCGCAGCGGCATCGGCGTCGTGCACAACACGTTCATGCTCGGGGACGCAGAAGAGCGTGGCGCGCATGCCGTTCCGTCCGCTGCACCGCGCGCTGCTCAAGGGCCACGTGCGCATGTCGCCGAAGCCGCCGTTCTTCGTCACCAACAAGACCGGGAGACCACGGCAATCTCGCGACGTTCCTCGCGACCGACAAGCCGCAGGCGCTGCCGGGATGTTCGCCTCCGCGCTGCGCGGCTGACGACGGCCGCCGGTCCGCGTCGCGTCGGACGGCTAGGGAGCGACGTCGGCGACGATCCGGACGGTGACGTCGAGACCGGTCACCTGCCGGATCGACTCGGCGAGCTCGGTCGCGGGGTGCGGCTTGGTCGCGCGCTCGTAGCCGTGCGTCCCGGCCATCTTCGAGGCGTCGGAGAAGTCGAGGACGAGCACGCCGTCGACGAGCGACGCGAGACGACCGTCGAACAGGGCGAGCCACGCCGTGCGGTGGTTGCGCTCGAGGTCGTCGAGCACCTCGATCCAGCGGAGCTTGAGCATCGCGAGGTCGTCCACGGCTGCACGGTAGCCGCCTCGCGCCGGCCGATGCCGAACCGGTACCGACGCGGCGGCGACACGCTCGCGCGGTCGTGCGGTTCGACGCCTCCGCGCGGATAGCGTGACGGCGTGAAGCGCGCGCGGTCCTGATCGTCCTGGGGATCGTCGTCCTGCTGCTCGGGATCGTCCTCGCGGCCGCCGGCGGCGGTGTCGCGGCGCTGCTCGGGCAGAAGGAGTCGATCTCGACCCAGCCCGCGCGGATGACGGGCGGCGTGGCGCTGGTCGCCGAGCACATCCGCGTCGACGAGAGCAGCGTCCCGGTGCCGCAGGGCGTCGGCACCTCACCCTGTCGGTGACCGCGCCCGACGGCCGGCAGGTGTTCGTCGGTACGGCGACCCCGGACGACCTCGACGGCTACCTCACGGGGCGCCGTACGACGTGGTCGTCGACCTCGCGTCGGGCGGCAAGGCCACGACCCGCCCCGTCCCCGGGACCCAGCAACCAGCGCCGCCCGCGGGGCAGACGTTCTGGATCGCGCAGAGCCGGCACGACCGCGAAGGTGAGCTCCACCCTCGAGCCGGGCACGGCGCTCGTGGTGATGAACTCCGACGCGACCCCGGGGGTGACCGCCGACGTCGTCGTCACCTACCAGGTGAAGGGCGCGTGGACCGCTGCGTGGATCGCGGTCGGCGTCGGAGTGCTCCTCATCCTGCTGTCGTTCCTGTTCTTCTGGCGCGCGGGTCGCGCTGCAAGCGCCGCGACGCGCCGTGCCGAGCAGGCGGCGGCCGCTGCGCTGCCGCGGCCGCCCCGGTCAGCGGCGCCACCGTGCTGCCGACCGCCGCTCCGCCTGCGGCTCCGGACGTGCCCGCGTGGGCCGCCGCCCCGGTGGCGCTCGGCGGTGCCGAGCTTCGACGGGCCGCCCACGGGTGCGCTCGTGGTGGAGCGGTCCGCCGACGGTGCCGAGGCGGTCGTCTCCGCAACGAGCCCCCGCCTGCCGCGCCCCCGCCGCCTGAGGCCGGCTGGTACCCCGGCGCGCTGCCGGCGTCGGCCGCGGTCGCCGCCGCAGCAGGAGCCGCCCAGGCCGAGGGCGACGGCGCCGACGAGCCCTCGACCGAGGCGCCTGCGGACGGGGCCGAGGTCGTCGCGGCCGCAGCAGCAGCGACGGACGGCGACGAGGCAGCCCCCGAGCCCGCCGGTCCGACGGCCATCGAGGTCGCGCCCGCCGAGAGCGTGTCGGCGGAGCCAGCCAGCGACGACGCCGTCGACATCTGGCACGACGAGACCCGCCCTGTGCCGGTCGTCGAGCCTGCGCCCGCCGAGCCTGTGCCCGCCGAGCCGGCCGCCGTCAGGCGCCGCCGGTCGCGGCCGACGAGACCGTGTACGACGAGCTCAGCGCCTGGTTCCGCGACCAGCCCGGCGGCGGCGCCGGCACCGGCGGGCAGGGCTAGGGTCGTCGCGTGCCCGAGACCTCCGACCCGTCCGCGCTGCCGGACCGGGAGCGGCACCGGCTCGGCCGGGCACGACGCCGACGAGGTGTCGAACCGCATCCTCACCATCCCGAACCTGCTGTCGTTCCTGCGGCTGCTCGGCGTACCGCTGTTCCTCTGGCGATCCTCGTGCCGAAGGCCGACACCGCCGCCTTCGTCCTGCTGGCGCTGTCGGGCATCACCGACTGGCTCGACGGAGTGATCGCGCGCACCGGCCAGACCAGCCGGCTCGGGCAGCTGCTCGACCCGCTCGCCGACCGGCTCTCCATCGTCGCGACCCCGTCGGCGTCGCCCTGCGGGCGATCATCCCGTGGTGGCTCGTGGTCGTATCGTCGCGCGCGACCTGGTGCTGGCCGTGGTGCTGGCCCGGCTCAGCGCCGCGGCATCACCGGGCTCCCGGTGCACTACCTCGGGAAGGCCGCGACCTTCTGTCTCATGTGGGGCTTCCCGATCCTGCTCCTCGGCACCGGCGCGACCGGTGACGGCGTGCGATTCGCCGACGTCGCGCGCGACCTGGGCTGGGCCTTCGCGATCTGGGGCACGGCGCTGTACTGGTGGGCCGGTCTGCTCTACCTCGAGCAGGCCCGTCGCATCCTCGCCGCCCCCGCGCCGGCGGCCCCGCCCGCCGCCTCCTGACGGGCCGCGGGACCCGCCCGCCGCGCACCCCGCGTCGGGGCAGCCCCGCGTGTGTACGCTGCCGCGACATCGCGACCGGCGACGTCGTGGACGAGAGAAGGCACGCGCCATGGCCGGCCAGACCCCGAGAACCTGCGCTACACCCGCGAGCACGAGTGGGTCGACGTCGTCGCCGACGGGCGCGTGCGCTTCGGGATCACCGACCACGCCCAGGACGCGCTGGGCGACATCGTCTTCGTCACGCTCCCGGCGCTCGGCGCCGCGGTGACCGCGGGGGAGCCCTGCGGCGAGGTCGAGTCGACCAAGAGCGTCTCCGACATCTACGCCCCGGTCAGCGGCAAGGTCGCCGCCCGCAACGACGCGGCCGAGACCAGCCCCGAGACGCTCAACTCCGACCCGTACGGCGACGGCTGGCTGGTCGAGGTCGACGTGGCCGACGCCGCCGAGCTCGACGCCCTGCTCGACGCCGCGGGCTACCGCGCCGTCCTCGAGGGCTGGTCCCTCCCGGCTCTCCGGGGCCGCCTCGAGCGCTCCACGGGCTAACCCTCGACCTCACCTCGAGGGTTGCGGCATTGACCTGCGACGCCGCACGCCGTAGGGTCGTCCCGAGTCTCGACCGCGGGTCGAGGCACGAGCCGACAGGAGTGCGTCATGGCACGCCACTGCGCGCGGTGCGGGCACCTCGCGGACGAGTACGACAGTTCTGCGCCGCGTGCAGCGCCGAGCTCGCGCCGCTCGCCGACGACTCCGCCGACGCCGCCCCGCAGACCGGTGTGCTTCGGCTGCGCGCCGCCACCGAGGGCGACTCCGCCCCGATGCCTGCCGTCGACCCCACGAGCGTGAGCGGCCTCGGCGCCGGCCACGCGGTGCTCGTGGTGCTGCGCGGTCCGCGGGAGGGTGCGCGCTTCGACCTCGACCCGGCGCTCGGCACCGTCACCGTGGGCCGCTCGCCCGACTGCGCGCTCTTCCTCGACGACGTGACCGTCTCGCGCCACCACGCCGACCTGCTCGCCGTCGACGGCGGCTGGTAGCGTCGACACCGGCAGCCTCAACGGCAGCTACGTCAACCGTCGCCGCATCGACCACCAGCTGCTCGGGGGCGGCGACGAGGTCCAGATCGGCAAGTACCGCTTCGTCTACCTCGCTGCCGCGGAAGGGAGACGGATCATGACCGCCGTCGCCTCGCACGGGCTCATGGGCATCGGCGACGTCCTCGCGGCGCTGCGCCCGGAGTTCCCCGACGTCACCATCTCCAAGATCCGGTTCCTCGAGTCCGAGGGCCTCGTGTCGCCCCAGCGGACCTCGAGCGGCTACCGGAAGTTCAGCCACGCCGACGTCGAGCGGCTGCGCTACGTGCTGGCCTGCCAGCGCGACCAGTACCTCCCGCTCAAGGTGATCCGCGACCACCTCGAGGCGATCGACCGCGGCCTCGAGCCGCCGACCGCCAACGGCGACGGCCCGCGCGTCCCGCGCGCCCTGGTCTCCACCGACGGCCTGCCCTCGTCCGACACGTTCCGGCCCTCGGCCAGCGACGTCCGCCTCTCGCGCAAGGAGCTGCTGGAGTCCAGCGGCCTCGACGACGCCCTGCTCGGCCAGCTCGAGGGCTTCGGCCTGATCAGCAAGCGCGGGTCGCACTACGACGGCGACGCCCTCTCCGTCGCGAGCACCGTCGCCGAGATCGCCGCGTTCGGCATCGAGCCGCGCCACCTGCGCACGTTCAAGGTCGCCGCCGACCGCGAGGTCGGCCTCGTCGAGCAGGTCGTCACGCCGCTGCTCCGCCGCGCGACCCCGACAGCCAGCAGCGCGCGGAGGACACCATCCGCCAGCTCTCCCGCGCTGTCGGTGCGCCTGCACGCGTCGCTGGTGAGGCCGGCCTCGCGTCCGAGCTGCGCCGCTGACCCGGTCGCGCCGTACTCCGGCGCCGCGTCCGCTGCCACGGGCCGTCGGACGCCGTGATCTCGCGGGGTCGCGCCGCGCCCCGTGATGACTAGGTGGACGGCATGCGCCAGATGGACGTCGTGGGTGTCCGGGTCAGATGCCCTCCAACCAGCCGATCGTCCTGCTCCGCGAGGTCGAGGGCGAGCGCTACCTCCCCATCTGGATCGGTGCGGTCGAGGCCACCGCGATCGCCTTCGCCCAGCAGGGCGTCGTGCCGGCGCGCCCGCTCACCCATGACCTGCTCCGCGACGTGCTCGAGGCCCTCGGCCGCCGGCTCGAGGCGGTGCGCATCACCGAGCTCTCCGACGGCGTCTTCTACGCCGTGCTCGCGTTCGACGGCGGCACGGAGGTGAGCGCGCGTCCCTCCGACGCGATCGCGCTCGCCCTGCGCACGGGGACGACGATCCACTGCGCCGAGACCGTGCTCGAGGAGGCCGGCATCGCCGTGCCCGACGAGCAGGAGGACGAGGTGGAGAAGTTCCGCGAGTTCCTCGACCAGATCTCGCCCGACGACTTCCTCGGCGGGGGAGCCGCCCCCGAGGACCGCTGAGCGGCACCGGCGTACGGCGAAAGTCTGTACCTCTACCTGAGACTTCTGCGGGTGTGACCGACGAGTCGCCCGCCGTGCGGCGTGTCGACGGCTCGGACGTTGACCGGCCCTGCCCGGGCCCCTAGCGTGCGGGGTGAACGTCGACGGTGTAACTCTCGCGGTGTGCTTCCCCCATCCCGCGGCATCGAGACGGTGCGGAGGTCGCGATGAGCGGAGTCGACGAGGTCCCTGGAGCCCCGGCGCAGGCACGTGCCGCGGCAGCGGACGAGGCGGCCCGTCAGGGCTTGCTCTTCGGCGACGACGCCGCGTCCATCCCCGACGACGTCGGTTTCCGCGGACCGGTCGCCTGCTCGGCCGCCGGCATCACCTACCGCCAGCTCGACTACTGGGCCCGCACGGGTCTGGTCGAGCCGAGCGTGCGCACGGCTGCCGGTTCGGGCAGCCAGCGCCTCTACAGCTTCCGCGACATCCTCGTGCTCAAGGTGATCAAGCGCCTGCTCGACACCGGCGTCTCGCTGCAGAACATCCGCACCGCCGTCGAGCACCTGCGTGAGAGCGGGGTCGACGACCTCGCCCAGGTCACGCTGATGAGCGACGGCGCGAGCGTCTACGAGTGCCGCAGCCAGGACGAGGTCATCGACCTCGTGCAGGGCGGCCAGGGCGTCTTCGGCATCGCGGTCGGCCGCGTCTGGCGCGAGGTCGAGGGCAGCCTGGCCGAGCTCCCCAGCGAGCACGTCGACGGCACCCCGGCCGCCGTCCCGGCCGTCGAGGGCGACGAGCTCGCCGCCCGGCGCGCCGCGCGCGCCACGGGCTGAGACTCCGCACCGACGGAGGTACCCTTCGGGGTACGTCGAGCACCCGGGCGGGAGAGTCCTGTCGCAGCCAGCGGCAGGCGCCGAAGGAGCAACTCCCCGTCAACCTCTCAGGCAGTCCGGACCGTCCGGGCACGGCGTCTCTGGAAAGCGGGACCTCACCGGTCCCCGCCGACGGTGCAAGCCGCCTCGCGCGGTGAAGCTCTCAGGCGCGCGGATCCGCGCAGAAACAGAGGGGGACCGCAGAGCCGTCCGCGCACCCGCGCGCGGCGGGTGGTCCGTCCCCGGAGAGCTGCCGTGACCGAGATCCTCGACCCCGCGACGTCCGTCCTCGACGCCGGAGTCCCCTTCGCCGACCGCCACATCGGGTCCGGTCCCGACGCCGTGGCGCGGATGCTCCAGACGGTCGGCTACCCCTCGCTCGAGGCGCTCGCCGACGCCGCCGTCCCTGCCGCGCTGCGCTGGACCCAGGCGCTCGACCTGCCCGCCGCGGCCAGCGAGCCCGAGGTCGCCGCCGAGCTGCGCGCGCTCGCCGCCCGCAACACGGTGGCGCGCTCGATGATCGGCCTGGGCTACCACGACACCCACACGCCGGCCGTGATCCGCCGCAACGTCATCGAGAGCCCCGCCTGGTACACGGCGTACACGCCCTACCAGCCCGAGATCAGCCAGGGCCGCCTCGAGGCGCTGCTCGCGTTCCAGACGCTCGTCTCCGACCTCACGGCGCTGCCCGTCGCGGGTTCGTCGCTGCTCGACGAGCCGACCGCGGCGGCCGAGGCGATGACGCTGGCGCGCCGCGCGTCGAAGGTCGCGACGCACCGGTTCGTCGTCGACGCAGACACCCACCCGCAGACCCTCGCCGTGCTCGGCACGCGCGCCGAGCCGCTGGGCATCGAGCTCGACGTGGTCGACCTCGCCGACGGCCTGCCCGAGGGCGAGCTGTTCGGCCTGCTGGTCTCCTACCCGGGCACCAGCGGCGAGGTCCGCGCGATCGCGCCGCTCGTCGAGGCGGCGCACGAGCGCGGCGCGATCGTGGCCGTGGCGAGCGACCTGCTCGCGCTGACCCTGCTCACCCCGCCCGGCGAGCTCGGCGCCGACGTCGTGGTCGGGTCGGCGCAGCGCTTCGGCGTACCGCTGGGCTTCGGCGGCCCGCACGCCGGCTTCATGTCGGTGCGCCAGGGCCTCGAGCGGTCGATGCCCGGCCGCCTCGTCGGCGTCAGCGTCGACGCCGACGGCGCTCCGGCGTACCGCCTCGCGCTGCAGACCCGCGAGCAGCACATCCGCCGCGAGAAGGCCACGAGCAACATCTGCACCGCGCAGGTGCTGCTGGCCGTGACGGCCGCGCTGTACGCCGCCTACCACGGCCCCGAGGGCCTCACCGCGATCGCCGAGCGCACCCACGCCTACGCCGCGACGCTGGCGCGCGGCTTCGTGCGCCTCGGAGTCGACGTCCGCTCGGGCACGTTCTTCGACACGGTGCAGGCACGCGTACCGGGCCGTGCGGTCGACGTCGTGCACGCGGCGGAGGACCTCGGCGTGAACCTGCGTCTGGTCGACCTCGACACCGTCGGCATCAGCACCGACGAGACCACCACGCGCTCCGACCTGCTCGCGGTGTGGGCCGCGTTCTCGTCGGTGCTCGGCGTCGCCGGTCTCGACGAGAACGACGTCGAGGCGCTCGCGGTCGCCGAGGGCTTCGCGATCCCTGCCGACGCCCGGCGCACGTCGGAGTTCCTCACCCACCCGACGTTCCACGACCACCGCAGCGAGACGGCGATGCTGCGCTACCTGCGCCGCCTCTCCGACCTCGACATCGCCCTCGACCGCGCGATGATCCCGCTCGGCTCGTGCACGATGAAGCTCAACGCCACCACGGAGATGGAGCCGATCACCCAGCCCGGCTGGGCGTCGATCCACCCGTTCGCGCCGCTGCACCAGGCGGCCGGCTACCTCGAGCTGATCCGCACCCTCGAGGCCTACCTCGTCGAGATCACCGGCTACGACGCGGTGTCGCTGCAGCCCAACGCGGGAAGCCAGGGCGAGTTCTCCGGCCTGCTCGCCATCCGCGGCTATCACCGCGAGCGCGGCGAGGGCCACCGCGACGTGTGCCTCATCCCGAGCAGCGCCCACGGCACCAACGCCGCGAGCGCCGTGATGGCCGGCATGCGCGTCGTCGTCGTGGCGTGCACCGAGGCCGGCGACGTCGACCTCGACGACCTGCGCGCGAAGATCGCTGAGCACGGCGAGAACCTCGCGGCGCTGATGATCACCTACCCCTCGACGTACGGCGTCTACGAGACCACCGTCGGCGAGATCTGCGCGCTCGTGCACGACGCCGGCGGCCAGGTGTACGTCGACGGCGCGAACCTCAACGCGCTCGTCGGCCTGGCCAAGCCGGGCAAGTTCGGCGCCGACGTCTCGCACCTGAACCTGCACAAGACCTTCTGCATCCCGCACGGCGGCGGCGGCCCCGGCGTCGGCCCGGTCGCGGCGCGTGCGCACCTCGCGCCGTACCTGCCCGGCCACCCGCTGCGCCCCGAGGCCGGCCCGCTCGGCCGCGGCCACGTCGACGGCGGCACCGGTCCGGTCAGCGGCGCGCCCTGGGGCAGCGCCGGCATCCTGCCGATCCCGTGGGCCTACATCCGCCTCATGGGCGGCGACGGCCTCACCCGCGCGACCCAGAACGCGGTGCTCGGCGCGAACTACGTCGCCGCGCGGCTGCGCGACCGCTACCCCGTGCTCTACACGGGCGCGAACGGCCTGGTCGCGCACGAGTGCATCGTCGACCTGCGCGAGATCACCAAGGAGACCGGTGTGACGGTCGACGACGTGGCGAAGCGGCTCATCGACTACGGCTTCCACGCGCCGACCATGTCGTTCCCGGTCGCCGGCACCCTGATGATCGAGCCGACCGAGAGCGAGGACCTCGGCGAGCTCGACCGGTTCTGCGACGCCATGCTCGCGATCCGCGACGAGATCGACGAGGTGGCCGCCGGCCGCTGGGCCGTGGAGGACTCGCCGCTGCGCGGCGCCCCGCACACGGCCGCGTGCCTGCTCGGCGAGTGGGACAAGCCCTACTCCCGCGAGGACGCCGCGTTCCCGGTCGCCTCGCTGCGCGCGCAGAAGTACTGGCCGCCGGTGCGCCGCATCGACGGTGCGTACGGCGACCGCCACCTCGTCTGCTCGTGCCCGAGCCCGGAGGCCTACGCCGAGGCGTAGCCGCCGCGCGTTCTGCGCCTCGGAACCGGACGTCCGTCGAGGCATGCGCCTGAGCGAGACTCGGGCACGGCGACGGGAGCGAGGGAGCGGCGATGGGGACGAGCGCGGTCGCGCCGCACCACGGCCGTACCCGGCTGTGGGCGCTCTACCTCGGCGGCTTCCTCGGGCCGTTCGGCGGTCAGGTCGTCGTCCCGATGCTGCCCGAGGTCGCCGACTCGCTCGGCACCACCGTGCCCGCGGTGGCGTGGTCGTGGTCGGCGTACACGTTCGCCATGGCCGGGCTGCTGCTGGTGTCCGGCACGTTGTCGGCACGGTGGGGCCGCAGCCGCACGGTGCGCACGGCGTTCCTCGTGTACGCCGTGGCCACGCTGCTGTGCGGTGTCGCGCCGACGATCGGCTGGTTCTACGCCGGCCGCATCCTGCAGGGCGCCTCG
>JAXLSG010000016.1:0-49425 GCA_046330715.1 Candidatus Nanopelagicales bacterium | reverse complement strand
CACCGTCTTCCGCAACCCGGGCCTGCGCAACATCAACCTCGCCTTCGCCGGGTCGGCCATCGGCGACTGGGCCTACGCCACCGCCATCGTCGTCTGGGCCTACAGCCAGGGCGGCCTGACGCTCGTCGGCATCTGGGGCACTGTGCGCCTGCTCCTCATGGCGCTCGTGACGCCCTTCGCCTCGACGCTCGTCGACCGGTGGCCGCGCAAGATGGTGATGATCACGAGCGACCTGGTCCGAGGTGCGCTCGTCTTCCTCGTCGCGGCGCTGATCTTCATCGAGGTCAACGACGTCGTGATCCTCGTCCTGGCCACGCTCGCCGCGCTCGTCGGCTCACCGTTCCGTCCCGCCGTCGCCGCTCTCATGCCGAGCCTGGTGGACGAGCCGGAGGAGCTCACCGCGGCGAACGGCGCGGCCAGCACGATCGAGAGCCTCGCGTTCTTCGTCGGCCCCGCCCTCGGCGGTGTCATGCTCACGGTCCTCGACGTCTCGGCCGTCATCATCTTCGACGGCCTCACGTTCCTGTGGTCCGCGTTCCTCGTCAGCCGCATCCGCGTGCCCAAGCACCACCTCTCCCCTGGCCAGAAGCCGGCGACGTTGGCGGAGGTCGCACCCGACGAGGCGCTCGACGCCGTCGGGCAGGGAGCGGTCTCCGTCGCGGTCGCGGAGGACAAGAAGACCGAGGGGTTCGTCGCCGAGTCGCTCGCCGGGTTCAAGGCGATCCTGGCCGACAAGGACCTGCGCCTCGTGGCCGGCGTCTACTGCGCGCAGACGATCGTGGCCGGCGCCTCCATCGTCTACACCGTCGAGATGGCCGTGCAGATGACGACGTTCGGCGCCGAGGGCGTCGGCTACATGGACAGCGTCCTGGGCGTCGGCGCGATCCTCGGCGGCCTGGTGGCGATCGGGCGCGCGAGCAAGCAGCGGATCGCGACCGACTTCGGCTGGGGCGTGGTGTTCTGGGCGGTGCCGCTCGTGCTCGCGGCCCTCGGCGACGCGATGTGGGCGGCGCTCACCGCCGTCCTGATCATCGGCTTCGCCAACCCCATCGTCGACGTCAACGCCTCGACGATCATGCAGCGCCTCACTCCCGACGCCGTCCTCGGCCGGGTGTTCGGCGCCCTCGAGACCGCGCTCATCGCGGCGATGGCCTTCGGCTCGATCGTGTACCCGATCCTCTTCCACTGGGTGGGGCTGCGCTGGTCGCTGGCGATCCTCGGCATCGCGGTCACGCTGCTCGTGCTGCCGACGTTCGGCCGGCTGCGCCGCCTTGACGGCGTCCTCGGCGCCAGCGAGGAGCTCGAGCTGCTCAGCCAGATCCCGCTGTTCGCCCCGCTCGAGCCCAAGTCGCTCGAGGACGTCGCCCGTCAGCTCAAGCGCCGCGAGGTCCGGGCCGGCGAGGCGGTCATCACCGAGGGCGAGGTCGGCGACCGCTTCTACATCGTCGAGTTCGGCCGTACGACGGCCACGCACAACGGTCAGGTGCTCTCGACCCAGAAGCCCGGCGACCCGTTCGGCGAGATCGCCCTGCTGCGCGACGTACCGCGCACCGCGACGGTCACGGCCGACGAGGACTCCGTGCTGCTCTACCTCGAGCGCGACGAGTTCCTCGCCGCAGTCACCGGCAACAGCGAGGTCGCGGGCCGGGTCGACGACCTGATCGCGCGCCGGATCCCGACGTACTGACCGGTCCCCCGCTACGAGCGGCGGATCGCGGTCGAGCCGCGCACGACCATCGACAGCGGGAGCGTGACCTGCTCGGGCGAGCGACCCGGGTCGTCGAGGGCGTCGAGCAGCGACTGCGCTGCGCGGGCGCCGACGTCCTCGACCGGCTGCACGATCGTCGTCAGGTCGAGGTGCTCCGCGAGCTCGTGGCCGTCGAAGCCGACGACCGAGAGGTCGCGTCCGGGCTGGAGGCCATGGGCCTGAAGGGATCGCAGCGCTCCGAACGCCATCTCGTCGGACATCGCGAAGACCGCGGTCGGCGGGTTCGGCCGCGCGAGCAGCGTGGTCATCGCCTGCTCGCCGCCGTGGATCGTGAAGTGGCCGCAGGCCTCGAGGTCGGGCTCCACCGGCAGCCCCGCCTCGACGAGGGTGTCGTGATAGCCGCGCCAGCGGTTCTCCTCCGGACGGAACGGCGTCGGCATCACCCGGCCGGAGATGAGCCCGATGCGCTCGTGCCCGAGGTTGATCAGGTGCTGCACGGCCATGCGCGCGCCGTTGACGTCGTCGATGCCGACCGACCAGCAGCCCTCGCGCTCGGTGTCGATGAGGGCGACCGGCACGTCGGACTCGAAGATCTCGCTGACGCCCTCGGTCTCGGTCGACAGCGAGATGACCAGGAAGCCGTCGACGCGGCGGCGCAGCTTGCGGTGCGGCGGCACGTGGTGGGTCTCGCTCGGGTCGCCGATGCTCGAGAGCAGCAGGTCGAGGTCGGAGCCGGCCAGCACCCGCTCGATGCCCGAGAGCACGCGGCCGAAGTACCACCGCGCGATCCACGGCGTGATGACGGCGATGCTGCCCGCGCGCCCGCTCGCGAGCCGCGAGGCGGCCGGGGAGACGACGTAGTCGAGGCGCTCGGCGACCTGGCGGACGCGCTCCCGCGTGGCCGGGTCGACGTTGGGCAGGCCGCGCAGCGCGCGGGACACGGTGGCGGTCGAGACCCCGGCCTCGCGCGCGATGTCGCGGATGGTCATGGCCATGGGCGGGAGTCTCCGTTCGCGGGCGTGCGGGGTCAGGGTAGGTGTCCGTGACGTCTCGGTGCAACCGTTTACGGCGGACTTCTCGGTTCCCTGACGAAGGCCCGCCAGCGTCGCGCACCCCCGATTTCCTGCGTGTTTCCAGGTCCGGGGGGCGGAATGCCGCCATGTCGGGCGACCGCTCCGGGGCCGCCTTGGTCCGCATCCCGGTGCAACGCCTGAGAACCGTTACACCCCGGGTGCGCCCCGCGTCCAGCGGTCGTCCGGCCGATGCCGGGCGCCGGCCGCAGCCCGACGTCGTACGTCGTCGCCTCGCACCGCGGCCGTCGACGGTGCCGTGGCACGGGCACCGGCATCGCGACGCCGTGGCGGGCTAGCGTGGCGGGCGTGCAGAACGGACCCCGCCCCGACGTGGGCGCGCTCGTGCTTGCCGGCGGCCGCTCGACGCGCTTCGGCACCGACAAGCTGGCCGTCGACGTCGGCGGCGCTCCGCTGCTGCGGCACGCGATCGATGCCGCCCGAGCGCTCGCGGCGTACGTCGTGGTGGTGGGCCCTGCTCCCGCCGACCTCCCCGACGGTGTGGTCGTCACGCGCGAGGACCCGCCCTACGGCGGTCCGTTCGCCGCGGTGGTGGCAGGCCTCGATGCGCTCGACGAGCGCGCGACCACGGTGCTGGTGCTCGCGGGCGACCTCGTCGACCCCGCCCCCCTGCTCCCCCGGCTGCTCGTGGCGCTCGAGGGCACCGACGAGAAGGGCCGTCCCGCCGAGGCCGCCGTGGCGCTCGACTCCGAGTCGCGACGCCAGCCCCTGCTCGCGGCGTACCGGGTCGACTCCCTGCTCGGCGGGATCTCCGGCGTCGACGCCTACCACCGCGCGGCCTACGACCTGCTCGACGGTCTGCACGTCGTGACCGTCGAGGACGTCGGCCGCCACTCCCGCGACATCGACGTCCCCGAGGATCTCTCCTCGGAGATCCCCTAGGTCCCGGTCCGGGCCGACGCGGGAAGGCGTTGCGGCTCAAGGGGTTACGCCGCTGTACCGACGGAGGCTCAGGTCTCGGGCGGGGCCCAGCTGGGGCGGCGACGCTGCAGGAAGGCGGTCATGCCCTCGCGCGCCTCGGCGCTCGAGAACAGCGACGCCGACAGCTCGGCGGTCCAGGCGAACGCGTCGTCACTGGGGAGTGCCGGCACCCGGCGCAGCAGCTCCTTGGTGCTCGCGACCGCTTCGGGACCGGCAAGACGCAGCGCGTCGACGTAGCCCTGCACCCCGGCGTCGAGGGCGTCGTCGGGAACGACGGCGTTGATCATCCCGGCGTCGAGCACGCGCTGGGCCGACACCCGCTCGCCGGTGAGCAGCAGCTCGCGCGCGGCCGCGGGGTGCAGCTTGGCCAGGCACACGACCGAGATGACGGCGGGAGCGACGCCGACGCGCACCTCGCTGAACGCGAAGCGCGCCGACTCCGCCGCGACGGCGAGGTCGGCCGAGGCCACCAGGCCGTTGCCGCCGCCCGCGACGTGGCCCTGCACCCGCGCGATCACCGGCTTCGGGAGGTCGAGCACCGCCTCGAGCACGCGCACCAGCGCGCCCGGACCGGCCTCGGTGAACGACGACGCGTCGGCCGACGCCGCGCTCGCCAGGTCGGCACCCGCGCAGAACGTGTTCCCCTCGCCGGTGAGCACGACCGCGCGCACGGCCTCGTCGGCGGCCGCCGCCGCGAGGTGCTCCACGAGCGCCGCCATGGTGGCCGGCGTCAGCACGTTGCGCGTCTCCGGGCTCGCGAGCGTGATCGTCGCGACCCCGTCGCCCACCTCGTACCTGACCGTCATCCCGATCCCTCTCCCTCGGTCCCGCTCGGCCATCTGCTCGCCTCGACCCTCGACGCGAGCAGTTCGCCGAGTGAGACGGGCTGTGTCGTCAGCGGCGGCCCATGCCCTCGAGGAGGGCGAGGACGCGGAGCATGACCTCGTCGGCGCCGCCGCCGATCGAGATGAGGCGTACGTCGCGGTAGTAGCGCGCGACCCAGAGGTCCTCGGCGTAGCCCATGCCGCCGTGGAACTGCACCGCGGCGTCGGCGACGTCGCGGGCGAGGCGGCCGGCCTTGAGCTTGGCGATCGTCGCCTGCTTGATGACGTCCTGCCCGGCGACCTTCCGCGCCGCGGCGGCGAGGCAGTACTCGTGCACGACGTCGGTCTCGGCGGCGAGCTCCGCGAGGCGGTACTGCAGGTGCTGGTTGGCCAGCAGCGGCTTGCCGAACGCGTGGCGCATCTGGAGGTAGTCGATCGTGCGGTCGAGCGCGCGGCGCGCGCCGGTGACCGCCATGTAGGCGCCGATCAGGCGCTCGTCCTGGAACTGCTCCATCTGCAGGTAGAACCCGCGCCCGGGCTCGCCGATCGTGTTCGACACCGGCACGCGCACACCGTCGAGCACGAGCTCGGCGGTGTCGCTCGAGTGGTTGCCCATCTTCTTGATGAGGCGCCCCACGGAGAAGCCGGGGGAGTCGGTCGGTACGACGATGAGCGACATTCCTCCGTAGCCGGGCTCGTCGCTCGTGCGGGCCAGCAGGCAGATCCAGTCGGCCTGGGAACCGTTGGTGATCCACATCTTCCGGCCGTCGATCACCCAGTGGTCGCCGTCGCGCACTGCCTTCGTGCGGATCCCGCCGACGTCGCTGCCTGCCTCGGGCTCGCTCACCGCGACGCTGCACACCATCTCGCCGCGCAGCGCCGGCGCGAGCCAGCGCGCCTTGAGCTCGGGGCTGCCGTGCCGGGCGAGAGCGGGCGTCGCCATCGCCGCCTGCACCGCGATGCCCATGGGCACTCCGGCGCAGTCCGCACGGCCGAGCTCCTCGGCGAGGACGACGGTGAACGAGTGGTCGGCGCCCTGGCCGCCATCTGCCTCGTCGTACTCGAGACCGAGCCCGCCGATCGCGGCGAGCTTGGGCAGCACCTCGTGGGCAGGCCAGGTGCCGGCCTCCTCCCACGCGTCGGCGTACGGGTTGATCTCGTTCTCGACGAAGGCGCGCACCGAGGCGCGGAACGCCTCGTGCTCGGGCGATCCGGTGAGCGAGGTCGGGAGCGCGGTGACGGTCATCGGGTCCTCCGGGTCGAGGTGGTGCTGCGGCTGGAGCGGGTGCGGACGCCGAGCCCGCGGGCCCAGAGCGTGGTGAGCGTGGTGACGGCCAGGTCGTCGTCGGAGCCCTCGCCCTCGCCGCGGCCGTACCAGTGACGGCCGAAGCCCTCGACCATCGCGCAGAGCGCGGCGGCCGCGACGTGCGGGTCGACGTCGCCGTCGGCGACTCCGGTCTTCTGCAGGCGGGCGATGTCGCGGCTGACGCGCGCCACGTGATCGCGGCGTACGCCGGACAGCGCGTCGCGGTAGCGCGAGTCGGCCATCGCGGCCTCCTCGACCACCTCGAGCATCCGACCGTGGCGGCGGTAGGCCGCGAGGTAGCGGCGGTTCGCCTCGAGCATCCGCTCCTGCGGGTCGGCGATCTCCTCGCCGATCGCGAGCGCGGCGTAGACCTCGTCGATCATCGTGTCGACGAGAGCCCGCAGCACCGCCTCCTTGTCGGCGAACCACGTGTACGTCGTGCCGTGGGAGACGCCTGCGGCGCGGGCGATGTCGGCCATCCGGGTGCTCGCGTACCCGCGCTGCTCGAACACCTCGCGGGCCGCGGCGAGCAGCTTCTCGCGCGTACGCCGGCCCCGGTCGGTGAGCGGCGCCGCCTTCTCGGTGGCGGCGGCCGTGCTCATGCGTCACCGCCGAGGGCGACGCGCGGCAGCTCGACGATGCGGGCGCGCAGGTGCTCGCCGAGCCCCTTGGCCTGCGGGTCGAGCCGCGTGGAGTCGGCGACGCCGCGCCCGAGCCAGCCGTGGATCACGACGTTGACCGCGTGCAGGTTCGGCAGGGGGTGCACCTCGATCTCGAGGCCCTCCGCCTCCGGGAGCAGCCGGCGCACAGCCTCGGGAGAGCCGAGCAGGCCGTGCAGCGCGTGGCTGCGCGCCTGGTCGACGGCGTCGTCGCCGGTCTGCGGCGCCCAGACCCCCACGTTGGCCTTGCCGCCCTTGTCGCCGCTCCGCGCGCCGTAGACGGCGCCGAGCGGCGCACGCTCGACGTCGGGATGTCCGATGAGGGTCGCGGCGTACCCCGCCTCGTGAGCAGGCGGTTCGTCGCCGACGCTGGTGCCCGACGCGACCGTCGCCACGGCCGTCGGCTCCGAGCTCCCGTCGTCGAGCGTGACCCTCTGCGTCACGAGCTCGGCCGGCACGGTGGTCGGCCAGTAGACGCCGTACGGCGTTCCCTCGGCCGGGGGAGCGGTGGGGAACATGCCGGGGTAGCTCGCGAGCGCGCTCTCGACGATGGGGGCCGTGAACGGCTTGCCGACCTTCTTCGGGTCGGGGTCCTTCACGGTGAGCCGGAGCTCGGCCTGTGCGTCGGCCGTGGTCGCAGGGTCCTCACGGTCGCGGCGCAGCAGCTGCACGTCGAGCTCGCGCACCGCGAGGCGCGAGGCGGCCGCGTTCTCCTGCGGGGTGCTCGAGAGTGCTTGCGCCAGAGGCAGTCCGGTGATCGTGCGCAGGGCGAGGTCGGCCTTCGCCTCGATGTCGAGGCCGGTGAGGACGAGCGACGCGCTGTTGCGGAACCCGCCGAGGGTGTTGAGCGCGACCTTGGCCGTGCGCGGAGCGGCGTAACCCTTCACGCCGGTGATCGCGACGCGGTCGGGCGCCACCTGCTCGAGCTGGATCGTGTCGAACATCGCGGTGACGTCCGGGTTGGCGTACGCCGGTCCGCCGATCTCGTAGAGCAGCTGTGCCGTCACGGTTCCGACGCTCACGAGCCCGCCGGTGCCGTCGTGCTTGCCGATGATGCTGCTGCCGTCGTCGGCGACCTCGGCCCACGGGAAGCCCACGTGCTCGAGGCCGGGGACCTCGTGGAAGAACGCGTAGTTGCCGCCGGTGGCCTGCGCGCCGCACTCGATGACGTGGCCGGCGACGACCGCACCCGCGAGCCGGTCGAGGTTCTCGGGGTCGTCGTACGACCAGCCGTGCCACCAGGCCGCGGGGCCGACGACGAGCGCGGCGTCGGTGACGCGACCGGTGATGACGACGTCGGCGCCGGCCTCGAGAGCAGCGGTGATACCGCGGCCGCCGAGGTAGGCGTTGGCCGTGAGCGGCGCCATCCCGAGGCTCTCGAGCGTCTCGCCGGTGTCGAGGTTGGTGAACGTCTCGCCCGCTGCGCGGAGCTCCTCGAGCCGCGGCATGAGGTCGTCGCCCTCGACGTACGCGATGCGCACGTGACCGAGCCCGAGCTCGTCGGCCTTCTCCCGCAAGGCTTTCGCGGCCCCGGCCGGGTCGAGCCCGCCGGCGTTGCTCACGACCTTGATGCCGCGGTCGAGGCAGGTGCCGAGCACCTGCTCCATCTGCGTGAGGAACGTGCGCGCGTAGCCGCTGCCCGCGCCGTGCTTCATCCGCTGCCGGGCGAGGATCAGCATCGTGAGCTCGGCGAGCCAGTCGCCGGTGAGCACGTCGATCGGCCCGCCCTCGACCATCTCCCGCGCCGCCGCGAGCCGGTCCCCGAAGAACCCCGAGCAGTTCGCGACCCGCACCGGCTCCCGCACCTCACCGCCCGCCATCACGACATCCCCTTCTGCAGTGAAGGTGCCCCGCGGTGCGCTAGGCGCACCTCAGGCGCCCCAAGCGAGCGAGCGCGCGACGGGCGTGGGTGCGATCCGGTGCCTCTAGCGCACCGCGGGGCACATTGACTGCGGAGGAGCGTCATGAGGTGGCCTCGAGGGTGGCGACGACGGTGTGGGCGTCGACGGACTGACCGACGCTCACGTGGATCTCGGTCACGACGCCGTCGGCGTCGGCGCGGATGGTGTGCTCCATCTTCATCGCCTCCAGGACGACGAGGGCCTGACCGGCCTCGACCGCGTCGCCCACAGCGACCGCGACGTGGGTGACGGTGCCGGGCACGGGCGTGGTGGGCCCGCCACCGCCGCCGTCGTGCGCCGACGCGCTCCACGGATCGACCACCTCGAACGAGGTCGTCCAGCCGTCGCACGTGACGTCGACGGCGCGGATCCCGCTCACGTTGTCCTCGCCGAGGTACGACGGCACCGCGACGTGATCGCCGATCTCCAACCGGATCGAGCGCCGCACCCCGTCGAGCTCGAGGCGGGCGTCCTCGCCGCCGTACCAGACGGAGACGTGGAGGGTCGGCGTCACCTTCGCCACCAGCGCGCCGACCACCTCCACGAACCGGGGGTCCGACCCGAGCGTCTGAGCGGGGGTGATGTCGGTGCCCACCGAGTCGCAGATCCAGAGCCGGGAGCCCTCGCGGTCCCACGAGCGGCCGAGCTGAGCCACGTGGTCGGTACCGCCCCGCCGATAGCCCAGCAGGAGCATCTCCGGCGCGGCCGCCACATTGCGCCACCCGCGCGGCACCGTGGTGAGGTCGGACGCCTCGCGCACCCCGCCGAGCAGGAGGCAGGCGGCGGCGACCAGCTGGCGGTGCAGCACATCGTCGGGCGCGGTCGCCGTCGCCACGCCGGGGTTGTCGTCGAAGAAGGCGGTGGTGGTGCGACCCGATCGGAAGTCCGGCGATTCGAGCACCGCGACCAGGAGATCAGCGTTGGTGCGCACGCCTCCGACCGGGTTCTCCCGCAGCTCCTGGACGATCGCGCGTGCAGCGGTTCCGCGCTCGTCGGCGTGGGCGATGAGCTTCGCGAGCATCGGGTCGTAGTACGGCGTCACCTCGCTGACCTCGTCGACCGCCGCATCCACCCGGACGTCACCCCACCCGGTGAGGTCCCACCGGGTAATCGTGCCGGTGCTCGGGAGGAAGCCGTTCGCGGGGTCCTCGGCGTAGAGACGGACCTCGATCGCGTGGCCGTCGCGCTCGATCCCGTCCTGGCGCAGGGGGAGCGCCGAGCCCTGCGCGACGCGCAGCTGCCACTCGACGAGGTCGAGGCCGGTCACCATCTCGGTGACCGGGTGCTCGACCTGCAGGCGGGTGTTCATCTCGAGGAAGAAGAACTCCTGCGCGTCTCCCTCGCCGGCGACGAGGAACTCGACCGTGCCCGCGCCGACGTAGCCGATCGCGCGCGCCAGCGAGACCGCCGCGGCGTACATCCGGTCCAGGGTGGCGGGCGTCGCGCCGGGGGAGGGCGACTCCTCGACCACCTTCTGGTGGCGGCGCTGGATCGAGCACTCGCGCTCGAAGAGGTGCACGACGTCGCCGAGCGTGTCTCCGAAGACCTGCACCTCGACGTGGCGCGAGCTCTCGAGATAGCGCTCGAGGAACACCGTCGGGTCGCCGAACGACGACGACGCCTCACGACGTGCGCCCGCGACCGCCTCGACGAGGTCGGCCGAAGAGCGCACGACGCGCATGCCCTTGCCGCCACCGCCTGCGGATGCCTTGACCAGCACGGGATATCCGACGCCGTCGGCCGCAGCGAGCAGCTCGGCGTCCGACACCTCGCCCGCGAGCTCCGCACCGGGCACGAGCGGCACTCCGGCCTCGGACGCGATCCGCTTCGCCTCGACCTTGAGCGCCATCGCGCGCATCGACGACGGCGTCGGCCCGACCCACACGAGACCCGCAGCCATGACCGCCTCGGCGAACGCGGGGTTCTCCGACAGGAACCCGTAGCCGGGGTGCACGGCATCGGCACCGGCCCGCCGCGCGGCGTCGAGCACCTTCTCGACGTCGAGGTAGGACTCCGCCGAGGTCGTGCCGCCCAGCGCCACGGCGTACGTCGCCTCGTCGACGAAGGGCAGCCCGCGGTCGGGCTCGCTGAACACCGCGACGGTCTCGATGCCGAGCTCGTGCGCCGTGCGGATGACCCGTCGCGCGATCTCGCCGCGGTTGGCGACCAGCAGGCGGGTGATGTCAGCCATGCGCGCTCACATCCGGAAGACGCCGTACGACGACGTCCCCTGCACCGGGGCGGAGTGCACCGCCGTGAGAGCGAGCGAGAGCACCGTGCGGGTGTCGCGCGGGTCGATGATGCCGTCGTCCCAGAGCCGCCCCGTCGCGTAGAGCGCCGTCGACTGCGACTCGACCTGGTTCTCGAAGGCCTCGCGCATCGGGGCGAAGGCGTCGGCGTCGAAGGCCTGCCCCGCGGCCTCGGTGCGCTGACGGGCCACGATCTCGAGCACGCCACCGAGCTGCTTGGGACCCATCACGGCGATGCGGTGGTTGGGCCAGGTGAACACGAAGCGCGGGTCGTAGGCGCGGCCGCTCATGCCGTAGTTGCCCGCGCCGTACGACGCACCGACCATCAGCGTGAGGTGGGGGACCGTCGAGTTCGAGACGGCGTTGATGAGCTTGGCGCCGTCCTTGATGATGCCGCCCTGCTCGTAGCGCGTGCCGACCATGAAGCCGGTGATGTTCTGCACGAACAGGATCGGCACGTCGTGCCGCTCGCAGAGCTGGATGAACTGCGCGCCCTTCTCGGCCTCCTCGCTGAACAGGATGCCGTTGTTGGCGAGGATGCCGATCGGGTAGCCGTCGAGGTGCGCCCAGCCGGTCACCAGCGTGGTTCCGTAGAGCGGCTTGAACTCCTCGAACTCGCTGCCGTCGACGATGCGCGCGATCACCTCGCGCACCTCGAAGGGCACGCGCACGTCGGCGCTCGCGATCCCGAGCAGCTCGTCCTCGTCGTACGCCGGAGGCACGGGCGTGCGCGACCGGCCCGGGCCGAGCGTCCGCCAGTTGAGGTGGCCGACGATGTCGCGGCCGATGCGCAGCGCGTCGGGCTCGTCGACGGCGAGGTGGTCGGCGAGACCGCTCACGCGCGCGTGCATCTCGGCACCGCCAAGATGCTCCTCGTCGGCGTCCTCGTCGATGGCCATCTTCACCAGCGGCGGACCGCCGAGGTAGACCTTCGCGGCGTCCTTCTGCAGCACGACGTAGTCGCTCATGCCCGGGACGTAGGCCCCGCCCGCGGTCGACGAGCCGAACACCAGCGTGATGGTCGGGATGCCCGCGGCGGAGAGCCGGGTGAGGTTCTTGAACGACGCGCCGCCCGGCACGAAGATCTCGGCCTGCTTGGGCAGGTCGGCGCCGGCCGACTCGGTGAGCGAGATGAGCGGCAGCCGGTTGACCCGCGCGATCTCCATGGCCCGAAGGCCTTTCGCGACCGAGGTCGGCCCCTGCGCGCCGCCCTTCACGGTCGGGTCGTTGGCGCTGATCACGCAGTCGACGCCGCGCACGCGCCCGATGCCGGTGACCATGCCGCCGCCGAGCGGGTCGTCGGTGCCCCAGCCGGCGAGCGGCGAGAGCTCGAGGAACGGTGAGCCGCGGTCGAGGAGCAGGCCGATGCGCTCGCGGGGGAGCAGCTTGCCGCGCGAGCGCAGCTTCGCGACCGAGCGGGCGTCCTTGTCGGGGTCGCCCGAGCCGCCGCCGCGCACGACGCGCGCGGTCAGCTCGTCGATCTCGGCGAGGGCGGCGAGCATCGCCGCGCGGTTGTCGGCGTACGCCGCCGCCCGCACGTCGACCCGGCTCGCGATCCGCACCCCGCACCTCCACCCGCCGCCTGACTTGACGCTAGAGTCAACTTGACACCCACGTCAAGATCCACCACGTCTCACTCGGCCACGTGCTCGCCTCGCGCGTGGAGACGAGCACTGAGCCGAGTGAGACGGCCGTGCGTGGCTCGTGGGGGAGCGCGCGACCGTGCGGGAGGATGCGGGCATGCCCGGCGACCAGCTCCCCTTCGGCCGCGCCCGCCGCGCCGCCCGCGAGGCCGGGCGCGCCCTCCCCGTCGTCGAGGTCTCCCTGCACGACGCCGTCGGCGCGGTGCTGGCGACCCCGCTCGTGGCCTCGACCCCGCTCCCCCCGTTCGACGCCTCGGCGATGGACGGCTGGGCGGTCAGCGGACCGGGGCCATGGACGGTCGTCGGCAGCGTGCTCGCCGGCGAGCAGCTCGAGCGGCTGCCCGACGGCGCAGCCGTCGCGATCGCGACGGGTGCCGCGCTGCCGCCGGGCGCCGACGCCGTCCTGCGCCGCGAGCGCGGGGTCGTCGTCGACGACGCGCACAGCGCGACCCTGTACGTCGGCGACCACGAGACCGGCGAGACCGCTCCGCACCCCGGGTACGTCGAACCCGGCAGCGACATCCGGCCGCGCGGCCAGGAGTCGGCCGCCGGCGAGCTCCTGCTCGAGGCCGGCGGTGTCGTCACTCCCGTGGTCGCGGGCATGGCCGCGGCCGCCGGCTACGACGCGCTGCCCGTCGTCCGGCCGCCCGACGTCGCGCTCCTCGTGCTCGGCGACGAGCTGCTGCTGCGCGGCTCCCCGCGCGACGGCCGGGTCCGCGACGCCCTCGGCCCGATGCTCCCCTCGTGGATCGCCTGGGCCGGAGGCCGCGCCTTCCCTCCCACCCACGTGCCCGACACCCTCGACGACCTGCTGCTGGCGCTCGACGACGCCAACGCCGACGTCGTCGTCACCACCGGCTCGACCGCCGCCGGACCTGCCGACCACCTGCACACCGCGCTCGACCGGCTCGGCGCGCACTGGGTCGTCGACGGCGTCGCCGTACGACCGGGCACGCCGATGTGCCTCGCGACCCTGCCCGACGGTCGCCACGTCGTCGGTCTGCCCGGCAACCCGCTCGCCGCGGTGTCGGCGATCCTCACGCTCGTCGCACCCCTGCTCGCCTCGCTGCGCGGCGAGGCGGGCGCCGACGAGGAGCGGGTCGAGGAGGCCCTGCTCGAGGAGGAGATCAAGGGCCACCCCGACAACGTGCGGCTCATCCCCGTGCACCGCGAGCGCGGCGACCTCGTCACGACCGCGACGCCGACGCTGTTCACCGGCCCCGCGATGCTGCGCGGTCTCGCCGTCGCCGACGGCGTCGCCGTGATCCCTCCGGGCGGCGCGCGGCGCGGGGCGTCGGTGCGGGTCCTGGCGCTGCCCTGACCGGCGTACCTCGCTACCGTCGGAGCGTGACCACGTCGATCCAGCTCCCCGCGCGCCGGTACGGCCCGCTGGGCTCGCTGTGGATCCGGGTCGGCATCGCGATCGGGTGCCTCGCGATCACCACGCTGCTCGTCTACGTCGAGCGCGACGGCTACAAGGACGGCAACGGCACGCCGATCTCGCTGCTCGACGCCCTCTACTACGCCACCGTCACGCTCTCGACCACCGGGTACGGCGACATCGTCCCCGTCACCGACCAGGCCCGGCTCGCCAACGTCCTCATCATCACGCCGCTGCGCTTCATCTTCCTGATCACCCTCGTCGGCACGACCGTCGAGGTGCTCACGCAGCGCAGCCGGGACGAGTTCCGCATCAAGCGCTGGAGGCAGAGGGTGCAGGACCACGCGGTCATCATCGGGTTCGGCGTGAAGGGTCGAGCTGCGCTCAGCACGCTGACCGAGCAGGGCACTCCCGCGTCGTCGGTCGTGGTCGTCACGAACGACCGCATCTCCCTCGGCGAGGCCACGGCGCTCGGCGCCACCGGTGTGCTCGGCGACGCCACCCGCGAGGACGTGCTCACCGAGGCGCTGCTCCCCCGCGCGAAGCGGATCATCGTGGCGCTCGACCGCGACGACACGGCCGTCCTCGTCACGCTCACGGCGCGGCGCCTCAACCCGACGGCCGCGATCGTCGCGTCGGTGCGCGAGAGCCAGAACATCGAGGTCGTCCGGCAGAGCGGTGCCGACGCCGTGATCCCGACGTCGGAGTCGGCCGGACGCATGCTTGGTCTCGCGATCGGCTCGCCCGCCGCCGGGCACCTCGTCGAGGACCTTCTCGAGCCCGCGCTGGGGCTCGAGATCGTCGAGCGCGACATCACGCCCGCCGAGCTCGGGAAGAGCCCGGGCGACCTCCTCAAGCGCCACGAGGTCGTCCTCACCGTCGTCCGCGACGGGGTGTCGCACCGCTTCGACGAGGACCTGATCACCGTGCTGCAGAACGGCGACCGGGTGGTCGTCGTACGACCGGTCAAGGAGCAGGCCTGATGCGTGCTGTCGTCGTCACGGAGTTCGGCGGTCCCGAGGTCCTGCAGTGGCTCGAGGTGCCCGACCCCGTCGCCGGGCCGGGCGAGGTCGTCGTACGCGTGACGGCGTCGGCGGTCAACCGCGCGGATCTCCTTCAGCGCCAGGGCTTCTACCCGCCTCCGCCCGGAGCCCCCGAGTACCCCGGCCTCGAGTGCAGCGGCACCGTCGACTCGGTCGGCGAGGGCGTCGAGGGCTGGTCGGTCGGCGACCCGTGCACCGCGCTGCTGGCGGGCGGCGGGTACGCGGAGCGCGTCGTCGTGCCCGCGGGGCAGCTCATGCCGGTGCCCGACGGCGTCGGACTCCTCGAGGCGGCGGCGCTGCCCGAGGTCGCCTGCACCGTGTGGTCCAACGTCGTGATCGACGCCGGGCTCTCCGCCGGTGACGTGCTGCTCGTGCACGGCGGGGGCGGCGGCATCGGCACGTTCGCGATCCAGGCGGGCGTCGCGCTCGGCGCGCGCGTCGCCGTGACCGCGGGGTCGCCGGAGAAGCTCGCCCGCTGCCGCGAGCTCGGGGCGGAGATCCTGGTCGACTACTCGAAGCAGGACTTCGTCGACGCCGTACGCCGTGCCACCGACGGCCACGGCGCCGACGTCGTGCTCGACAACATGGGGGCGGCGTACCTGCCGCGCAACGTCGACGTCCTCGCCGTCGGCGGCCGGCTCCAGGTGATCGGGCTGCAGGGCGGTGCCAAGGGCGAGCTCGACCTCAGCAAGCTGATGGCCAAGCGCGCCCAGGTCCGGGGTACGACGCTGCGCGCACGCCCGGTCGACGAGAAGGCCGTCATCTGCGCGAGGGTCGCCGACGAGGTGTGGCCGCTCGTGAGCGACGGACGGATCCGCACGGTGATCGACCGCGTGATCCCGATGAGCGACGCCGCGGAGGCGCACCGCGTCATGGCCGCGAGCGAGCACGTCGGCAAGGTCCTGCTGGCCGTCTGATTCGGCAGGCCAGGTCAGCCGGCGGGAACCTCGGCGGTGAGCCACAGCGCCCAGGCGTCGATGACGCGGTGCGGGCGCATGCCGACGCCCTCGTAGAGGTGGTTGGCGCCGGTCGGGCTCGTGCTGTCGACGCCGAGCTGCACGCCGCGCAGACCGCGCTCGGCGTACATCGCGAACGCCCTCTCCAGCAGGAGCTTCGCGAGGCCCTGGCCGCGGTGGTCGCGCAGGACGCCGAGGGAGCGCACGTAGCCCTCGGAGATCTCGCGGCGGCTGTCGTCGAGGATGCACACCGCGGCCGGCTCGCCGTCGACGGTGAGCAGCCACCAGCCGGTCGGGTCGAGGTAGGGCTGGTCGAAGAAGCCGAACCACTCGTCGAACGGACGCATCGTGTGGTTCCAGTGGTCGTCGAACGCCGCGCTCTGCACCTCGTACGTCGTACGACGGTTCGCGGGGTCGAACCCGTCGAGGATCTCGACGCCGGGAGGGAGCACCGGCGCGACCGCGTCGTAGCCCTCGAGGTCCAGGCGCATCCGCCAGAACCGGCGCACCCGCTCGAACCCGCCGCGCTCCAGGGCGCCGGAGGTCTCCGCGTCGGTGGCGAAGCAGCCCGAGCGCAGGCTCCACTGCTCGATCTCGGGGTGGGCCGCGCTGTGCTCGCGGGCGAGCGCCGTGCCGAACGCGACGAACGCGTCGGCGACGTCGGTGCGCTCAGGACCGACGTAGACGTCGACCCACGACTCGCCCGATGCCGCGTCGCACTCGGTCCACACGAAGCCGACGAGCTCGTCGCCGTCGTGGACCATCAGCGTGTGCTCGAGGTCGGTGTTCGGGAGGGTGAACATCTCGTCGATCTCGTCGGCGGTCGTGTCGCTCTCGCCGATCGCCCGCACCTCCGCATCCCGGCACAGGGCGAGGATCGCGTCGCGGTCCTCGAGGACCGGCGTACCGCTGTCGCCCAGGCGCGGAGGGCGTACGGCGAGACCGTCGGGGAGGAACGAGGAGAGGTCCGTGCTCATGCCTCCACGGAACCAGGAAACGCCCGCGCCTGTCGCCCGCGTTTCCGTCCGGACGGTCAGAGCGCGCAGCTGTAGCCCTGCAGGACCTGCGTCGGCCGCATGCCGACACGCTCGTAGAGACCCACGGCACCGGTGGTGTTCTCGGCGTCGACCGAGAGCTGGATGCCCGCGCGGCCGCGGTCGCGCTCACGGACGAAGGCGCGCTGGAGCAGGAGGGTCGCGAGGCCTCGGCCGCGATAGGGCTTGCGGACACCGAGGATGCTCACATAGCCGTCGTTCTGCTCGGCACGCGTCTCGTCGAGGATGCAGATCGCCGCGGGGTCGCCGTCGACGGTGAGCAGCCACCAGCCCGACGGGTCGCGCTGCGCGTCGGCCTCCCACTCCGCCCACCAGTGGTCGTACTCCGAGGGGGCGAAGTTGTAGTGGTCGAGGAACGACTCGTTGTCGACCGCCCACATGGTCCGGCGGGTCTCCTCGTCGTCGCGCACGACGAGCTCGACGCCCGGCGGGAGCGGCGGCGCGGTCGCGGGGATCGCAGGGGAGTCCGCATCGATGCGCATCCGGTAGAACCGGCGCGACGGCGTGAGCCCGTGCGCCTCGACGACCTCGGCGGCCACCGCGTCGCCGTTCCAGACCGTGATGCGCAGCGTCCAGCTGCTCTCCGGGTGCCGCTCCGCATGACGCCGACCCGCTGCGATCCCGTGCCGCACAGCGCTTTCCAGCCGCTCCCGCTCGTGGTCCCCGGGCGCGACGGCGAGGTCGACGAAGACGTCGTGAGTCGGCTCCTCCGCCTTCACCCACACGGAGGCGACCGCCTCGTCGCCGTCGTAGACCAGAGCCGTCTCGTCGCGCAGCACCTGCGGCCACGCGTACGCCGCGGCGAGACCGGCCGGCTCGCTGTCGACCGAGCCGATCCGGTCGAGCTCGTACTCGCGGTAGAGCCGCGTGACGGCAGCGAGGTCGTCGGCGTCGACCACGTCGTCGACCCAGCGCACCGGGCGGACGACGAGGCCGTCAGGCGAGGTCATGCTCGTACACCTCGAAGACCAGGGCCGGGCTCATCCCGACCTTCTCGTACAGCGCCACGGCACCTGTCGTGTTCGTGGCGTCGACGCCGAGGGCTATCGCCTTCCGGCCCTGGGCACGGTAGTGGACGAACGCCCGGCGCAGCAGCAGCTGCGCGAGCCCGCGGCCGCGGAACTCCTTGAGAACACCGAGGACTCCGACGTACCCCTCGTCCAGCTCGGCGCGGCTGTTGCTCAGCAGGCAGATGCCCGCGGGTACGCCGTCGACGGTGAGCAGCCACCAGTCGGCCGGGTCGAACGACGGCGCGGCCGTCATGTGCTCGATCCAGTCGTCGTAGGGGTAATCGGCCCAGCCCCAGTGCTCCATGAAGGCGACGCGGTCGAGCTCGTAGATGGCGCGCCGGGTCTCGTCGTCGTCGCGCACGACGATCTCGACGCCCTCGGGCAGCGGCGGCATCTCGTCGGGGATCAGCGGCGAGCTCGCGTCGATCGACATCATGTAGAAGCGGCGTGCGGGCGCCATGCCGGCGTCGGTGAGGACCTCGCCGAACGCCGTGTCCTGCACGTACATCCCGGCGCGGGCCTTCCATGTCGAGGACCCGGCCTCGGCGCGGTGCTCTTTCGCTCCCTGCAGGCCCAGGGCGAGCAGCTCGGCCCGCACCCCGCGGCTCTGCGGCCACGGCACCGTGACGACGTCGAGCTGGGTCACCTGCTCGAACGGGTCCTTCTCGACGCGCAGCAGGCCCACGACGGCGTCCTCGTCGTCGACCACGAAGACGGTGCGCTCGCGATCGGTGGACGACACCGTGAGCAGGTGGACGACGTCGTCGGCGGTCGTGTCGGGAGTGTCGACGACCGCCGCCTCGGCCTCGAGGATGACGCGCGTCGCCTCGGCGAGGTCGTCGGGATGGACGACGCCGTCGACGTACCGCAGAGGTCGCGTGGTCAGGCTCATCCCTCGAGCATCCTCGCGGCACCCACCCCTGTCTCCCGCGTTTCCCGCCCGACCAGGCCTGCGTGATCTTGGTCAGTTGCGTGTTACCGGGGCCGGGAAGCTCTCAACTGACCAAGATCACGCCCGCAGGAGCGGCCGGGGTGGGGTCAGCGGGAGGGGAGGGCGGCGATGCGGCGGGCGAGGTAGGGGGAGAACCAGCCGGCGTACTTCTCCTGGAGCTCGGGCTTGGTCCAGTCCAGGCCGGTCACCACGCCGCGGCAGGTGGGCTCGCCGCAGAGGCACTCGAACTCGTCGTAGTCGCTCGAGTCGCAGGTGGCGTAGTCGAACGTGAGCTCCTCGCCGACCGCGATGTCGCGCATCGCGACCAGGACGCTGGCGCCGAGCAGGCCGCACGAGGGCTCGCACGAGTGGTTGAGCATGTCGCCGGGCTCGGGGGTGTCGCCCGACACGAGGTAGAGGTCCTCGGCGACCTGGATCGAACGGCCCTGGCGGTCGTGGTTGAAGGTCGAGAGCGTCTCGTACGTGACGCACCAGCCGCCGAAGCCGGCGACGACGGTGCCGGCGGGGATGGGCTCGACGGCGAACGAGCCCCAGCCCTTGCCGCCGACGGGGCGGGCCTCCGCACCCGGGAACAACCAGTTGTAGTCCACGTGACGTCTCCTCCGACGTTCGCGCAGCCCGGTGCCCTTCGGGTCCGGTGCTCTCACCCCTCACGGTGATCCGCCAGTGCGCGCCGGGGCGGCGCGCTGTGCGCACATTGGATCACGCGCAGGTGGACCGGGGGTAATCCCGGTACGCCGTGACGACGTCGCCGACCCGTGCGTGGTTCTCGGCCCTGTGGTGGGATGGCGGCATGACCGAGCCGCAGAACGAGTCCGGCGCCGAGGAGTCCCGCATCGTCGTCGTGGGTCCCGACGGGCAGCCGATGGGCTACCTGCCCGCGCCCGGCGAGGAGTCCGACGAGCCGCGCGAGACGTCGGTCGCCGACCTCGTGGAGCAGCCGGCGAAGGTCATGCGCATCGGCAGCATGATCAAGCAGCTGCTCGAGGAGGTGCGCAGCGCGCCGCTCGACGAGGAGTCGCGGCAGCGGCTGCGCGACATCCACCGCCGCTCGATAAAGGAGCTCGAGGACGGTCTGGCCCCCGAGCTCGTCGACGAGCTCGAGCGGCTGTCCCTGCCCTTCAACGACGAGCGCGTGCCGACCGAGGCCGAGCTGCGGATCGCGCAGGCCCAGCTCGTCGGCTGGCTCGAGGGCCTCTTCCACGGCATCCAGACCGCGCTCTTCGCCCAGCAGATGGCTGCGCAGGCGCAGCTCGAGCAGATGCGCCGCCGCGCCCTCGGCCCCGGCGGCGCCGGCGGCCCGCAGGGCGAGGCCCCGCAGGAGCGCAGCGGCGGCCTCTACCTCTGACCTCGCGCGCTCCGCTGCGACGTCACTGCCTGAATGCACGGTTCCCGGCGCAGAAGGCGTGCATTGCGGCAGTGACGTGGGGGTTCCTGGGATCGGTGCGCGCTGAATCGGGGTGGCGGACCGCACTAGGCTCGCGTCCGTGATCGATCTCAAGGTTGTGCGCGAGGACCCCGACCGTGTGCGTGCGTCGCAGCGCGCCCGTGGCGAGGACGAGACGGTCGTCGACCGCCTGGTCGCCGCCGACGAGGCCCGCCGTGCCGCGGAGGTCTCGTTCGGCGCGCTGCGCAACGAGCAGAAGGAGCTCGGCAAGCTCATCGGACCGCTGCAGGGTCGCCTCAAGAAGGCGTCCGACGACGAGAAGCCTGCCGTGCAGGCCGAGGTCGACGCCCTCATGGCCCAGGCCTCGCAGCTCGCCGAGCGGGTCAAGGCCGCCGAGGCCGAGCGCGACGCCGCCGACGCCGAGACGCAGGCGCTCGTCGCCGAGCTGTCGAACCTCGTCGACACCGACGCCCCGGTCGGCGGCGAGGACGACTTCACCGTGGTCGAGGAGGTCGGCGTACGCCGCGACTTCGCCGCGGAGGGCTTCGCGGTGCGCGACCACGTCGAGCTCGGCGAGATCCTCGGCGCGATCGACATCGAGCGCGGCGCGAAGGTGAGCGGCTCGCGCTTCTACTACCTCACGGGCAACGGTGCGCTGCTCGAGCTCGCGCTCGTGAACCACGCCATCGCGCTCGCCACCGGCAACGGCTTCACGCCGGTCATCCCGCCGGCGCTGGTGAAGCCCGCGGCCATGGAGGGCACCGGCTTCCTCGGCCAGGCTGCCGAGAACGTCTACCGCCTCGAGCAGGACGACATGTACCTCGTCGGCACCGCCGAGGTGCCGCTCGCGGCGTACCACTCCGACGAGATCCTCGACGCCGCAACGCTTCCGCGTCGGTACGTCGGCTACTCGCCGTGCTACCGCCGCGAGGCGGGCTCGGGCGGACGCGACACCCGCGGAATCTTCCGCGTGCACTGGTTCGACAAGGTGGAGATGTTCTCCTACGCGCACCCCGACGACGCCGTCGAGGAGCACAGGCGTCTGCTCGGCTGGGAGCGGCAGTTCTTCGACTCGCTCGAGATCCCCTACCGCGTCATCGACGTCGCGTCGGGCGACCTCGGCTCGTCGGCCGCGCGCAAGTTCGACATCGAGGCGTGGGTGCCGAGCCAGGAGCGCTACCGCGAGGTGACGTCGACCTCGAACTGCACCGAGTTCCAGGCGCGCCGTCTGCGGATCCGGATGCGCGACGAGGACGGCGTACGTCCGCTCGCCACCCTCAACGGCACGCTCGTCGCGATCACCCGCACCATCGTCGCCCTGCTCGAGAACCACCAGCAGGCCGACGGCTCGGTGCGCATCCCCGCCGCGCTGCGCCCCTACCTCGGCGGCCGCGAGGTGCTCGAGCCTGTCGCGGGCTGATCGACGTGCGCCGCGTCCTCGGAGCCGCGCTCGGCGTCGTGGCCGTGGCGGGTGCTGCGACGGCGGTCGCGGTACGCCGCAGCCCGCGGCCTGGCGCCACGCTGATCCGAGTCGTGTTCGAGCGCGGGGGCCGGCAGCGCCACCGCGCCCTCGAGGACGGGCGGCCCGACGATGTCGTGGTCCGCACTCTCGCCTACCGCGACGACCTCCTGCTCGACCTCTACCTGCCCGAGGGTGCGCGCGAGCCGCTGCCGACGGTCGTGTGGACCCACGGCGGAGCCGGCCTGTCGGGCAGCCGCACCGACGACGCCGGCTGGTTCGCTCGCCTCGCGCACGAGGGCTTCGCGGTCGTGGCCGTCGACTACCGGCTCGCGCCGGGAGCGGCGTACCCCTCGGCGCTGCTCGACGTCGCCGACGCCATCGCGCTCGTGGTCGAGCGGGCCGACGACCTCGGCGTCGACGCATCCCGCATCGTGCTCGGCGGCGACTCCGCCGGCGCGCAGATGACCGGGCAGCTCGCGGCGGCCTTCACGTCGCCGGAGTACCTCGAGCGCATCGGCGTACCCGCGGTGCTCGAGCCCGCGCACCTGTGCGGGGCGGTGCTCGCCTGCGGCTACTACGACCTCGACGTGTTCCGCGGCGCGACGGTGTCGCTGCCGCGTGCGCTCGACTGGGCGGTGCGCACGATCCTCTGGTCGGTCACGGGGGAGAAGGAGCCGTCGGCCGACCTGCTCGACGAGATGTCGTCGGCACGCCACGCGACAGCCGCGTTCCCGCCCACCCTCCTGCTCGGCGGCGACGACGACCCGCTCACCGACACGCAGTCGCGACCGATGGCCGACCGGCTACGCGAGCTCGGGGTCGACGTCACGACGGCCTTCTACGACGACGAGCCGCTGCCCGGCCTCCCGCACGAGTTCCAGTTCGACCTCTCGACGCCGCAGGCCCGAGACGCGTTCGCCACGCTGGTCGCCTTCCTCCGCCGCGTCACCGCCTGACGTCCTCCGCCCGTCGCCGCCGCCCTGCTTGACGACCATTGATATGCGTGCTTAGTATTTAGCCACTAAGCGCACTTATCGAAGGAGCCGGACATGTTCGAGTGGACCCACACCGTCACCACCACCGCGACCCCCGAGCAGGTCTGGCCGCTGTACGCCGAGGTCGACCGCTGGCTCGAGTGGGACAGCGGCCTGCAGGGCGTCACCCTCGACGGGCCGTTCGCCGTCGGCAGCCGCGGCACGCTGCAGGTCGAGGGCCAGCCGCCCCTGGAGTGGGAGCTCGTCGAGGTGACCGAGAACGCGTCGTTCACCGACGTCACCGAGATCCCGGGCGTCGCTACGCTCACGTTCGTGCACCGCATCGAGCCGCGCGACGAGGGCAGCGCCATCGTCCACGAGGTCCGCATCGAGGGACCTGCGGCGCAGGGGCTGGGCCCGATGGTCACGTCCGACACCCCCGAGGCGATGGAGGCCCTGGCCCGCATCGCAGCCGGCGCATGAGCGGTTCGCGCCACGACGACGCCTGGGACAGCCCGGGCTTCCTGCTCTGGCACGCGACGCTGCGCTGGCAGCGGGCGATGGCCGACGCGCTCGCGCCGTACGACATCACCCACGTGCAGTTCGTGCTGCTGGCGTCGACGTGGTGGCTGTGCGAGCACGGCGGGCCGCCGCGCCAGCGCGACCTCGCCGACCACGCGGGCACGGACCCGATGATGACCAGCCAGGTCGTGCGCGCCCTGGCCGACAAGGGGCTCCTGGTCCGCGAGGTCGACCCCGACGACCGCCGCGCGTGGCGGGTGAGCCCGACCGCGGAGGGCACGGCGCTCGCCCGGCGTGCCGTCGCCGCCGTGGAGTCGGCCGACACGGCGTACTTCGACCAGGTCCGCGCCCGCTCCCGCTCGGCTCTGCTCGCCGCGCTCAAGGAGCTCGGCGGCCGCCGCGACTGATCCCGTCACGCGTCCGGGTCTGCTCGCGAGCCAGGAACTGCGTCGTCCCGGTTCCGAGACGTACCCTCCCGCCGAGACGATCGGGGGACCATGGACCAGGAGCACGCCGCGGCAGGGATCGACCCGCCGACCGGCTCATCTGCGCCTGAGGCGCCGAAGGCGTACAAGGCCCGACCGGACTGGATGGAGAACACCAAGCACGAGCGTCGCTGGCTGCCGCGCCGCGCTCCCCGTACCGAGCGGCCCAAGCGCAATCCGTGGGTCACCTACGCGCTGGGGCTGCTGCTCGTGGCCGCGGTCGTCGGCATCGGAACCGTGGCGCTGCAGCGCTGGCAGGACCGGGTCCTCGTGGCGGTGCCCGACGCCGTGGCCGGGTACGAGCGCACGACCGATCCGGACCTCGTCGCCTATGCGCAGCGGATCCGCGACTCCGAGATCCGTGACCCGAAGTACTCCGCGAGCAGGTTCGAGGTCGCGCCGTACCAGAAGGGCGACGACGCCGCGGTCGTCCTGTACGTGCCGGCGGGCAGGTACATGGGCGACGACGACCTCGCCTCCTTCGCAGCCACCATCCAGCAGTCGCTCTTCGGGCCTCCCTTCGCGGTCGGGGAGGTGCACTGCATGGTGTCGCAGGACGACCCCGAGAACCGGTGGAGCTACTGCTACCGCACCGGTGCTGACTACACGGTGATCGCCGTGACCGCGCCGGACGACGAGCGCGCGACACGCGGGGTCCGCGTGGTCGACGACGGGTACGCCGCCCAGGGCTGAGCCTCCGGGCGGGAACGGCCTCGCTCCCGCGCTCGGACCCAGGGCATGCTTCGGGCGTGACCTCGAGCCCCGTCCCTCCCGACGTCCTGCACGGCCCGCGCCTGGACCTCGTGCTGGTGACGGTCGAGCAGATGCTGGCCCGCTTCGAGAGCGACGTACCCGTGCCGCTCGGGTACGACGACCCCGACGACGTGCTCCACCCCGACGAGTCGCCGCTGCACTGGCGTGTGCCGATGGTGCGCGAGGACCCGTCGGTGAACCCGTGGCTGATCCGCATCGCGGTCGAGCGGGAGACCGCGACGATCGTCGGCCAGGTCAACTTCCACGCGCCGCCCGACGAGCACGGGATGATCGAGATCGGCTACAGCGTCCTGCCGCGGTTCCGCGGTCAGGGCTACGCGACCGAGATCGCGCACATCATGTGGTCCTACGCCGCGCACCACCCCGACGTCCGCGTGCTGCGCGCCAACGTGCGCCCCGACAACGAGCCCTCGCGCCGGATCATCGAGGGCGCCGGCTTCGTCAAGGTCGACGAGGAGATCGACCCCGAGGACGGCCTCGAGTACGTCTACGAGCTCACCACCGCCGGCTACCGCGCCCGCTTCCCCATCTGACGCAGGACCTCAGCGGCGCGAACGGAAGTACGGGCCGGACACCTTCTCCCGGGCGAGCGCCACGAGCTCCGGCCACTCCGCCGGGTCCGCGAGGCCACGCTTGGGGGCGGACCAATGGATCCCTTGCCGCAGGTCACCGAGCCCCAGCACGAGAAGGTCGTCGCACTCGATCACCGATGTGAACTGCGACCACGCGGTGCGGCTCTCCATTCCGGGCCCGCGTGAGACGGCTGCCTCGTCGTCCAAGGACTCCTCGACATGCACATCGAGCACGGCGGCGTTGGCGCGGAAGCTGCGACGGATCGCCCACCGCCTGTCCCACATGGTGAAGCGCATCACCCCCCAGACGAGCAGGAAGGTGCTGAGGAGCCAGGGCAGCCAGCCGACCTGGTCGGACGTGCCGATCGACGACACGTTCAGCCCCATCGTCAGGACTCCGAGTGCGACGAAGATCCCGCCCTCCCAGCGCGATCGGCGGCGCGTCCCGTTGACGTCGTAGCGCGCGAGGAAGCCTCGCTCGTACTCGTCGCGCGACGCGTCGTACGACAGCTGGAACTCACGGCCCCCGTCCATGGCGCGATCGTCGCACGACGAGGCGGGCACTCAGAGCGTGGTGAGCCAGGTGTCGGCGCGGGTGGCGGACTCGGCGAGCTTGGCGGCGTGACGGCGGACGACCTCGGAGATGCCGTCGCCGACGGGGATGCGGAAGGGCGCGTCGTCGCGCAGGACGGCGCCGACGATCGCGTCGACGCAGTGCTGCGGGTCGGCGCTGGCCTGGCCGTGCCACGACAGCCACTGGTCGATGCCGCCCCAGCCCTCGACGTACGCGCCCGACGTGCCGCGGCCGGCCGCGGTCTGGATCGCCTGCGAGATCGGGGTTCTGAACGGCCCGGGCTCGATGAGGTGCACGCGTACGCCGTGCGGCTTGAGCTCGGCGCGCAGCGCCTCCGACGCTCCCTCGAGCCCGAACTTCGAGGCGTTGTAAGGCCCCATGAGCGGGTCGCCCGCCTGGCCGGAGACGCTCGAGATGTTGACGACGACACCGCGGGCGGCACGCAGCGCGGGCAGGCACGCGCGCGTGACCGCCATGGCGCCGACGACGTTGACGTCGAGGATGCGGCGCAGCTCGCGCGAGCTGAGCTCCTCCCACGGCCCGGCCATCGCGATGCCCGCGTTGTTGACGAGCGCATCGAGCGAACCGCCCACGAGGTCGCGCAGACCGTCGACGGCGTCGTCGTCGGTGACGTCGACGACCGCCGTGCGCCACGGCACGCCCTCGGCCTCTGCGGGCGCGAGGACCGTTCCGAGCACGTCCCACCCGAGGTCGTGCAGCCGCTGTGCGACCGCACGTCCGAAGCCCGACGTCGTCCCGGTGATCACTGCGCTCGGCATGCCGCCGACCGTAGCCCGCCGACGGCACTGCCGAGGCGCGATCCCCTCGCGGCCTCGGCCCGACCAGCGAGCCCCGACGCGGTCGACCGCGTAGGTCCCGAAACATGATCATGTTTGGGGACCTACGCGCCCGGGAGCAGGGGTCCAGGACTGGCCGGGGCGTGCGACGGCTGCGACCCTGACCGCGTGAGCCAGGACCCGCACCCGTCCACCGTCTCCGTCGGCTACCGCGGCGCGCACGAGCTCGCCGCCGACCTCGAGGCCGGCACCACCACGTCGGTCGAGGTGGTGCGCGCGCTGCTCGAGCGGATCGGCGCGATCGACGCCGACCTGCGCGCCGTCGTCGCGACCGCCGCCGACGCGCTCGAGCAGGCCGAGCGGCTCGACTCCGAGCGGGCCGCGGGCACGGTGCGCTCGCCGCTGCACGGCGTACCCGTGGTGGTGAAGGACAACGTCGAGGCGATCGGGCTGCCCGCGACCGCGGGATCGCTCGCCCTCGAGGGCCGTACGGTCGAGCGCGACGCCCCGCTCGTCGCGCGGATGCGCGAGGCCGGGCTCGTCGTGATCGCCTCGACGAACCTGTCGGAGTGGGCGAACCTGCGCTCGTCGCACTCGACGAGCGGGTGGTCCGGCGTACGCGGTCTCACCGGCAACCCGTGGGCGCTGGACCGCAGCGCGGGCGGGTCGTCGTCGGGGTCGGGCGCCGCGGTGGCCGCGGGCTACGCGCCGCTCGCGATCGGCACCGAGACCGACGGCTCGATCGTGTGCCCTGCATCCCTCAACGGCGTCGTCGGCATCAAGCCGACGGTCGGACGCGTGCCGGCCCAGCACGTCGTGCCGATCTCGGCGAGCCAGGACTCCCCCGGGCCGATGGCGCGCTCGGTGCTCGACACCGCGCTGCTGCTCGACGTCCTCACCGGCAGCAGCGAGCACGCGGCCGCGGTGGGCGAGCTCGAGGTCGGCGACGTACGCGTCGGCGTCGTCCCGGAGTGGCTCACCGAGCACGGCGCCACCGACGCGCTCTTCGCCGAGGTCGTCGAGCGGCTGCGTACGGCGGGAGCCACGGTGGTCGACGTCGCGCCGGTCGAGGCGCCGGGGGTCGACCTCGACGAGCTCACCGTGCTGCTCTGCGAGTTCCTCGACGACCTGACGGCGTACCTCTCGGGACGTCCCGGCGAGGGCGTGCGGTCGATGGCCGACGTCGTGGCGTTCAACCGCGAGCACCCCGAGGAGCTCGCGTTCTTCGACCAGGACTTCCTCGAGATGGCGATCGCCTCGGGCGGTCGCGCCTCGGCCGACTACGCCCCGGCGCGTGCGCGGTGCCTGCACTGGGCGGTCGACCAGGTGCTCGCTCCTGCGCTCGCGCACGGCGTCGACGTCCTCGTGGGTCCGGCGTACGCGCCGGCGTGGAAGAGCGACCTCGCGCTCGGCGACCACCCCGGCGCGGGCGGCGCGATCTCGTCCGCGCCCGCGATCGCCGGCTGGCCGATCCTCTGCGTCCCGATGGGTCTCGCCGACGGCCTGCCCGTGGGCCTCGGCCTCACCGGCCGCCCCGGCACCGAGCCGCACCTGCTCGCCGTCGGCCACGTGATCGAGACCCTCCTCGACCTCGGTCCCGCCGACCGCCCCACCTGGACCCCGCCCCACCGGGGCTGACCCGCCGACGGCGGAGGGTCGGATCGTGGGGGTCGGAGGGGTGCGCGAGGATCGGGGGGTGGTGGCGACGTCGAGGGACTGGCGCGAGCTCGCGGTCGGTGTCGGGCTCCTCGCGAGCGACCTCGACGGCACCCTGGTCCGCCACGACGGCACGGTGAGCGCCTTCACCCGCGAGACCCTCGCGGCCGCACGGGATTCGGGCGTACCGGTCGTCTTCGTCACGGGACGTCCGCCGCGGTGGATGCCTCCGGTCGTGGAGTCGACCGGGCACGCGGGCGTCGCGATCTGCGCCAACGGCGGGATCGTGCTCGACCTCGCCACGATGCGCGTCGTCGACGCGCACGCCATCCCGACCGACGCGCTCGACGAGGTCGTGACGACCCTGCGCAGCGAGGTCCCCGGCATCGCCTTCGCCCTCGAGTGGGTGCCGCCGGAGGGCGGCGACCCCGACTCGCACTTCGGCCACGAGCACGCGTATGTCCCGCGCTACCCCGTGGGCTCGCCGCCCACCGCCGCCGACGTCCGCTCCATCGCCGAGGGCCGCAGCGTCGTGAAGCTGCTCGCACGCGTCGCGCTCGGCGGCCACGACGCCGACTCCTTCCTCGAGCACGCGCTCGGCCACGTCGAGCACCTCGTGACCGTCACGCACTCCGACTCCGCCGACGTGCTCCTGGAGATGAGCGCGCTCGGCGTCAGCAAGGGCAGCGAGCTGGCCCGGTACGCCGCGAGCCTGGGCCTGCGCGCCGAGCACTGCGCCGCGGTCGGCGACATGCCCAACGACCTGCCGATGCTGGCCTGGGCCGGGGCCGGCCTCGCCGTCGAGGGCGCGCACGAGCGGGTGCTCGACGCCGCCGACGCCGTGCTGCCCGGTCCCAAGGACGACGGCGTCGCGCAGTTCCTCGCCGCGGTGCTCGAGCAGCGCTGACCTGGCCGGTCCTGACCCGCGAGCAGGGGCGAAAAGGGCGAACCGGACACTGACAACGGTGTCGGTGGGAACCTGATCGGGCGTGACGCCGCTCACAGGCCCTGCGGGGCGACCCCGCGAAGTGTCCCGTTTTCGGACGCGTCCGGGAGGCCGGGCGCCGTCGCCTGCCTACCGTCTTCCGTCGTCCGCCGCAGTCCGGGACCTTCCGGCACGGACGACGCGCTCAATCGCGAGGGACCCCAGCACCGGTCCCGAAGCGAGCCGGGGACCCAAGCAACCCGGGGCGAATCGCCGCAAGGCGTAGGGCACCTCTCACGCCCGAGCCCGTCAGCTAACCCGGTCGGCGTCGAGAGGAGTCTCCTTCGTGCTGTCCGCTACCCGTCGCCGGGTGATCCCCGCGTCGCTGCTGCTCTCCGCCGGCCTCACCGCCGGCCTGATGGGCGCGACGATCCCGGCCCAGGCCGCGCCCGTCACCCCCACCTCCACCGTCATCGCCGCCGGCACTGCGGCTCCCACGGTCGTCACGACCCGCTCGGTCAACGTGGCCGCCACGGTCACGCCGGCCCAGGCCGCCGCTCGTCGCGCGGTCATCGCCAAGAAGGCCGCTGCCGCGCGCGTCGCGCACAAGCGCCTGCTCGCCGTGAAGGTCGCCCGGTCCAAGGTCGGTGCGGGCTACCGCGCCGGCATGTCCGGCCCCTCGCGCTTCGACTGCTCGGGCCTGGCGATGTACGTCGCCAAGCACGCCTACGGCCGCTCGCTGCCGCACTACTCGAAGTCGCAGTACGCCGTGACCAAGCGCGTCTCGAAGAGCCAGCTCCGCCCCGGCGACCTGGTCTTCTTCTTCAAGCGCGGCGCCCACCACGTCGGCGTCTACATCGGTCGCGGCCTCATGGTCAGCGCGACCAACCCGCGCAGCGGCGTGAAGATCGACTCGGTCTTCAGCGGCTGGTACGGCTCGCGCTACTCCGGCGCCGGCCGCCTGGTCTGACGCCACCCGGCAGCTCTCGAGGCCCGGTCCCCTGCGGGGGGCCGGGCCTCGTCGCGTTCCCGGCGTATCGCCGTGGGTGTGCCCCGCGGTGCGCTAGGCGCATCGGGAACGCCCCCGAGCGGGGGCGCCTGCGGTGCCGCGCGCGGGGTGAGGGGCGCGCGAGGTGCCCCTAGGGCACCGCGGGGCACATTCACTGCAGGTGGTGCGGGTCACCCTGTCCGGGGCTGTGACGGCATACCCCAGGGGGGTACTCTCGTTGGCGGACGCCGGGAGGCGAGATGAGCACCAGCACGGAGAGCGCGACCACCGAGGTCGAGGCGCACGAGCACGACGGTCACGCGCACGACGCGCACGCGCACCACCACGGCTACCACGCCGACAAGGCCGCGCTGCTCGCCCGGCTGCGCCGGGTCGAGGGCCAGGTGCGCGGCATCGCGCGCATGGTCGACGAGGACACCTACTGCATCGACGTCCTCACCCAGGTCTCGGCCGCGACCCGCGCGCTCGAGAACGTCGCGCTGCTGCTGCTCGAGGACCACCTCGCCCACTGCGTGCGCGACGCCGCGGCCGCGGGCGGACCCGAGGCCGACGAGAAGCTCGCCGAGGCCAGCGCGGCGATCGCGCGCCTCGTGCGCTCCTGACCCACCCACCTACCCGGGAGAGATGAGCACGATGAGCACCACCGTCTGGACCGTCACCGGCATGACCTGCGGCCACTGCGTGAAGGCGGTGACCGAGGAGGTCTCGGCCCTGCCCGGCGTCACCGACGTCGACGTCGACCTCGAGTCGGGCCGCGTCACCGTCACCGCCGACACCGACCCCGACGCCGCGGCCCTCGCCGCCGCCGTCGACGAGGCCGGCTACACCCTCGTCACCGCCTGACGCCTCCGGCGCCGACGACCCGAGAACGACCGCACGAGAAGAGCAGCCCGATGACCACGCCGTCCACGTTCACGCAGACCGTCACCCCGATCGACCTCAAGGTCACCGGGATGACGTGCGCGTCGTGCGCGGCGCGCGTGGAGAAGAAGCTCAACAAGGTGCCCGGCGTCGTCGCGACCGTGAACTACGCGACCGAGACGGCGCACGTCGAGGCGCCGACCGGCGTGAGCGTCGACGACCTCGTCGCGGTGGTCGAGGCGACGGGGTACGGCGTCGCCGAGCCCGAGGCCGTGGTCGACGACGACCCCGACGAGCTCGGCCGGCGCTGGCGCGTGAGCGCGGTGCTGACCGTGCCGCTCGTGCTCGTGTCGATGGTGCCTGCGCTGCAGGTCACCGGCTGGCAGTGGGCGGCGTTCCTGCTCGCGTCGATCGTCGTGCTCTGGGGCGGCAAGCCGTTCCACGTGGCGGCGTGGACCAACGCCAAGCACGGCGCGACGACCATGGACACGCTCGTGTCGATGGGCACGCTCGCGGCGTACCTGTGGTCGGCGTTCGCGGTGCTGTTCACCTCGGCCGGCGAGCTCGGGATGACGATGAGCGTCTCGTGGCTGCCGATGGCCGACGAGTCGGAGCACGGCCACCCCGACCTCTACTTCGAGTCGGCCGCCGTCGTCACGACCTTCCTGCTCCTCGGTCGCTGGCTCGAGATGCGCGCCAAGCGCCGCTCGGGCGAGGCGCTGCGCTCGCTGCTCGACCTCGCGCCGGCGACCGCGCGCGTGCGGTCCGCGACCGGCGACGCCGAGATCCCTGCGGGCCACGTGGTGGTCGGCGACCTCGTGGTCGTCCGCCCGGGCGAGCGCATCGCGACCGACGGCGTCGTGGTCGAGGGCTCGTCGGCCGTCGACCAGAGCATGCTCACCGGCGAGTCCGTGCCCGTCGAGGCCGTCCCGGGCAGCGAGGTCGCCGGCGGCACCGTCGTGCAGGACGGCCTGCTCGTCGTGCGCGCCACCCGCGTCGGCGCCGACACCGCTCTGGCCCGGATCACCGCGCTCGTCCAGGCCGCACAGAGCGGCAAGGCACCGGTGCAGCGCCTCGCCGACCGCGTCGCCGCCGTGTTCGTCCCGGTCGTGCTCGTCCTCGCCCTGATCACGCTGCTCGGCTGGGGGTTCACGACCGGCTGGCAGCAGGGCTTCACCGCGGCCGTCGCCGTCCTCGTCATCGCCTGCCCGTGCGCCCTCGGCCTCGCGACGCCGACCGCGCTGCTCGTCGGCACCGGCCGCGGTGCGCAGCTCGGCGTGCTGGTCCGCGGCCCCGAGGTGCTCGAGTCGACCCGTCGCGTCGACACGGTCGTGCTCGACAAGACCGGCACCCTCACCACGGGCGTCATGACCGTCGTGCACCGCCGCGGCGACGACGAGGCCGTGCGCCTGGCCGGAGCCCTCGAGAGCGGCTCGAGCCACCCGGTGGCGGCCGCGGTGTCGGCGTACGCCGCACGCCTCGGCGACCTCCCGGCGCTGGGCACCCACGACGCCGTCCGCGGCTCGGGCGTCGTCGGCGAGGTCGAGGGTCAGCACGTGCGCGTCGGACGTCCGGGCTGGATCGTGCTCGACCCGTCGTGGCGGGCCGACGCCGAGAGCTGGAACGCCGAGGCGCTCACCGTCGTGGCGGTCGAGGTCGACGGCATCGTGCGCGGCCTGCTCGCGATCGGCGACGAGGTCCGACCGACCACGCGCGCGGCGGTCGCCGAGCTGCGCCGGCTCGGGCTCGAGCCCGTCATGGTCACCGGCGACAACGAGGCCGTGGCGCGCGCCGTCGCCGCCGAGGTCGGCATCACGCGGCACGTCGCCGACGCCCGGCCCGAGGACAAGGTCGCCGAGGTCGCGGCTCTGCGCGAGCAGGGTCGGGTCGTCGCGGTCGTGGGTGACGGCATCAACGACGCGGCCGCCCTAGCAGGCGCCGACCTCGGCATCGCGATGGGCGGAGGCACCGACGTCGCCATCGAGGCCGCCGACATCACGCTGCTGCGCGACGACCTCGGCACCGCGGCCGACGCCGTGCGCCTCTCGCGCGCGACGCTGCGCACGATCAAGCAGAACCTCGGCTGGGCCTTCGGCTACAACGTGGCGGCGATCCCGCTCGCGATGGCCGGCCTGCTCACGCCGATGGTCGCGGGCATCGCGATGGCGATGTCGAGCGTGTGCGTGGTGGGCAACAGCCTGCGGCTGCGCCGCTTCCGCTGAGACGGGTCGGGCTCAGGCCCGGCCGGTCGGGTCGCCGAGGTCGTCGCCGGCGAGGTCGGTCACGTCGATCCGGTCGACGATGATCAGCCCGTCGGGCCGGGTCCGGAGGTCGATGCGCTGCTCGCGCCGGGCGCGCAGCGCCCACACCGTCACCCCGGCGGCGATGCCGAGCCAGACGAGCAGGAGGAGCACCGCGGTCCACCCCATGGTGCTCACGGTAGGGCCGCGACGCTCTGATCACGCAACGCGACACACGGTGGTCGGACCGCTCGTCCAGTCACCCGTTCGGCCTAATCGTTTGGGATCGCTCCCAGTCCCTCGTCGCAGGTCAGGGACTCGACCACCCATACCGGGCAATCCGGAGACGGTCACGCAGCGCAGCGACGAGGTGGTTCAGGCGTCCTGGCCGCTGCCGCGCACCGCGTCGAGCCAGGCCCGCGCCGCCGCGAAGTCGACGTCGGTGACGCCGTCGCGCAGCAGCGGCTCCTTGCCGTCGTGGCGCGGGTAGCTGCCCAGGAAGCGCACCGAGGAGCAGATCCGGTGCAGGCCCATGAGCGCCTCGCCCACGCGCGCGTCGGCGACGTGCCCCTCGCAGTCGACGGAGAAGAAGTAGTCGCCGAGGGCCTTGCGGGTGGGCCGGCTCTCGATGCGGGTCAGGTTCACGCCGCGCACGGAGAACTCGGTGAGGATCTCGAGCAGGGCGCCCGGGTGGTCCTGGCGCATGTAGAGGAAGAGCGTGGTCTTGTCGGCGCCGGTGGGGGCCGGGACCGTGGTGGGCCGCGACAGGAGCACGAAGCGGGTCCAGGCCTCGTCGTTGTCGCCCACGTCGTCGGCGAGCACCTCGAGCCCGTAGACCTCCGCCGCGACGACCGGCGCGATGACCGCGTCGTACTGCCCGGCGGCGACCGCCTCGGCGCCCGCGGTGTTCGACGCCTCGGGGATCACGTCGGCGTCGGGGAGGTGCTCGGCGATCCACCCACGGCACTGCGCCGCCGCGACGCTGTGGGTCGCGACCCGGCGTACGTCGGACAGCTCGGTGCCCGGCCGCACGAGCAGCGCGAACCGCACCCGGATCACGACCTCGTCGGTGATCACGAGCGGCTCGCCCACGGCGAGCTGGTCGAGGGTGCCGGTGACCGTGCCCTCGATGGAGTTCTCGATCGCGACGAGCGCGTAGTCGACCTCGCCGGTGCGCACGGCGTCGACGGCCGCGTTGGCCGAGGGCAGCGCCCTCAGATCGGCGCCGACGCTCACCGGCATGGAGAGCAGCGCCTCCTCGGTGAACGTGCCGCGCGGACCGAGGTAGGCGATCGAGGTCACGACGACGCCCCGCGCAGGGCGAAGGTGATCGCCTGCTGCTCCTCGGGGGAGAGCGACGCGTCGCTCTGGCCGGCCTTCACGCCCTTGATGTACGAGCGGGTCTCGCTGCGGCCGTGGATCGCGGTGAGCACGAGCCCGTCGCCGCCGTCGTCGAGCATCGCGGCCGAGAACGACAGCCGGCCGCCCATGTCGCCGAACGCGTCGTAGCGCACGACGCTCACGTGGCGGATCGCGTCGGCGAGCTCGGTGCGCGTGCGCGCGAGCAGCGCCGAGAGGTCGTCGACCTCGCCGCGCAGGGCCCGCACCTGCTCGGTCTGACGCCCCACGGCCTGCACGAACGTGGGGGCGTCGCCGTCGGCCTGCAGCAGGGTCAGGTCGCGGCGCATCCGCCGCAGCGAGACGAGCGCGACCACCGCGACGACCACGGCGAGGACGGCGACGGCCACCGCCACGACGAGCAGGACGTCGCGGGTGGCGGGATCGAGGGACACGCGGCAAGGGTAGTCGGGGCCGGCGTGCGCCCTCGTGCCGGTTGGCCCGCTGCCGCAGGCCCTAGGGTCGGTCCGTGGGTACGAGGTCGTGGGAGGTGACGGCGTGCAGGCGGTGGGCGCTGTCCTGAGCTTCCTCGTCGGGCTCGCGATCGTGCTCGCGGTCGGCTCGTCGATCCTGCGGACCCTGGTGGTGCCGCGCGGCGTCCGCAGCAAGCTGTCGTCGGCGGTGCTGTCCGCGACGCTTGCCCTGTTCCGCTCGGTCGCGCACCGGACCTCGACGTACGACCAGCGCGACGCCGTGCTCGCCTACGCCGCCCCCGTCGCGCTCATCGCGACGCTGCTCACCTGGCTCGGCCTGCTGTTCGTGGGCTTCGCGCTGCTGCTGTTCTCGTTCTCGCCGCTGGACATGGCGGCGTCGTTCCGCGAGGCCGGGTCGAGCCTGTTCACGCTCGGGTTCGCGAGCACCGACCGCGCCCAGCTGACCCTCGTCGACTTCCTCGCCGCCGCGACCGGGCCGATCGTGGTCGGCCTCATGATCGGCTACCTGCCCAGCCTCTACGCGTCGTACAACCGGCGCGAGGTCGAGGTGGCGCTGCTGCACTCGCGCAGCGGAGAGCCCAACTGGGGCCCGGAGATCCTGCTGCGGCACGCGATCGTGAACTCCGAGGAGGAGCTCGTCACGCTCTGGCGCGACTGGGAGCACTGGGCCGCCGACGTCGCCGAGAGCCACACCAACTACCCCGTCCTCATCCACGTGCGCTCGGCGCAGCCGATGCGCAACTGGCTCATCGCCCTGCTGTCGGTGATGGACGCCGCGGCGCTGCAGCTCGCCCTCAACCCGCAGGTGCCGCAAGGTCCCGCGCGCGTGGCGCTGCGCCAGGGCTTCGTCGCGGTGCGCGACATCGCACGCGCCGAGGGCATCGCCGTCGACGACGACCCCGACCCCGACTCCGGCGTCACGCTCACCTTCGACGAGTTCGTCATGGCCTACGAGCAGCTCGTCGCGAGCGGCTACGTCATGGCGCGCACGGCCGAGGAGGCGTGGCCGCACTTCCGCGGCTGGCGGGTCAACTACGAGAGCGCGGCGTACGCCCTCGCCGAGCGCATCGACGCCGTACCCGCGATGTGGAGCGGTCCGCGTACGCCGCCCCTGCCCGTCGTCATGCCCGAGCGCCCCACCAACCGCATGCCCGGTGGCCGCACCGGTCGACCTGTGATCGGCGAGTGAGCACGTGACCTGGACCCTCGACCTCGCCGTGCTGCTCGCGACCTTCCTCGTCATCTTCCCGGCCGAGCTGCCCGACAAGTCCTTCATCGCGACCCTCGTGCTCGCGACGCGCTTCCCCAAGCTGTGGGTCTGGCTCGGCGCGACCATCGCCTTCGGCATCCAGATGGTGATCGCGGTCGCCGCGGGCCAGCTGCTGTCGCTGCTTCCCGAGCGCCTCGTGCAGGGCGTGACGGCCGTGCTGTTCGCGATCGGTGCGGTCCTGCTCGTGCGCGCCGGCCTGCGCGCCCGCGGAGAGGAGGACGCGGAGGAGGCCGAGGAGACCGCCGAGGTCGAGCGCGTGGTGTCCGAGCGGGGCGGCACCGGCGCCCTCGCCGCCTTCGGCACGACCTTCGCGATCATCTTCACCGCCGAGTGGGGCGACCTCACCCAGCTCATCACCGCCGGCCAGGCGGCTCGCACGGGTGCCCCGCTCTCGGTGTTCCTCGGGTCCTGGCTCGCGCTCACCGCGGTGGCCGGCTTCGGCGTGCTGGTCGGCGACTGGCTGCAGAAGCGCGTGCCGCTGTGGCGCATCGGCATCATCGGCGGCGTCGTGCTCGCGATCCTCGCGGCGGTGACCCTCGTGGAGCTGGTCCGCGGCTGACCTGCGTCGGCTGACGGAGAGTCACCGCCGGCGACCGCCGAGCGACGTCGCCCTGGAACGCCGAACGGCCCACCCGGTGAGCGGATGGGCCGTGCGTCTGCGGATCGCGGTCCGCGGTCGTCTCGCGACGACCGGGTCGGGCGACACCCCCGCGGACTCCCGACCGTCGAGGGGATACCCCCTCGTCGGCCAAGGGACACGATGCCACCTCGGCGGGTTCTTGTGACCTCCCCCACCCGGTGGTTTTTCCCACCGGTCGCCGCAGAAATTGCGGCCGGGAGCCGGATCCGCCGCACGGAGGAGGCACGTGTCGGGGTCCGGAAAAGAAGACGATCGGACGCCACCGACGGGGGATGCAGCGGCGTCCGATCTGTTCAGACCGTACGGCTAACTCGCCAGAACCTCAACCCGTGGTCCGCGTCCGTGGCCCGTTCTTGGTAATTCCTTGACTATTCAGAAGCCCCGGATGAGCACGAAACGGTCTAGACCGTTGGTACACGGACACCTGACCGCGCTCCACGACGACGGGCCGCGCCGTGCTGACCGGGGAATCAGCCCAGATCAGCGGAGCGTGACCTGCCGGTTGGCCAGGCCCGCGCGGGCCCGCCGGGTCGGCTCGTCGAGGTCGCCGGTCTCCTCGAGGGCCGCCGCGAGCCTGGTCGCGAACGCCGCGGCCGGCTCCTCGACCTCGTCGGCCTCGGCCCCGGGCACGAGGTCCCATACCGGCACGAGCAGGCCGTCGGCGCGGAAGGTGCCGATCAGCCGGGTGCCCGCGCCGAGGGTGTCCTCGCCCCGCGCGTGCAGCCGCGCGAGCGCGGTGAGCAGCTCCTCCTCGTCGTGGGGGAGCACCCAGCGCAGGTGCTCCTTGGAGCCGATGCGGCACCAGTACGCCGCCTCCACCCCGGTGAGCCGCTGGGTCGGGACGACCGCGGCGTTGGCCCGGTCCATGGACGCCGCCACCTCGTCGGTGATCTCGGCGCCGGTGCCCTCGATCCAGAAGTCGAAGCCGGTGTGCACCGTGACGTCGAAGGTCGACGCCGGCTCCAGCACGTCCTGCAGGCGCGGGCCGGCACCCGGTCGCGCGGGCGGCACCGGCTGACCGGGCTCGGTCTCCAGCGCCCGCAGCAGGGCGTCGGCGACGTCGCGCGAGGCGTCGCCCGTGCCCGTCGCGGTCTGCAGGCCGAGCACGATCGAGCCGTCCTGGCGCACGAGCGCGGGCCAGGCCAGGGGGAGCACGGTCGCGACCGTCACGCGGCGGTCGCCGAGGGCCTCGGCGTACTCGCCGGCCAGTGTCAGCGACGCCGTGGCCGAGGGGACGATCTCGCGCAGGGCGATCCAGTCGCCCTCGCCCTGCAGGCCCTCGAACGGCCGGCGGACCAGCGCCTCGCCGGCGGAAGCGAGGCCGCGGCCGTGGCACGCCTTGTAGCGGCGGCCGCTGCCGCAGGGGCAGGGCTCGCGCAGCCCCACGACAGGGACGTCGGCGTCGGACACCACGGGGCGCGCGGAGCGCTGCTTCTTGGCCACGGTCCGCGAGCGTAGCCGTCCCCGTCCTGCAGCGGTCCGGCGGCTGTGAGCCGGCGGCGGCGTCAGGAGGGGGTGCGGCCCAGGTGCTCGAGGACGGCGCGCGGCCGGTTGGTGATCACGGCGTCGACGCCCGCGCGCACGCACACGTCGACGTCGGCGAGCTCGTCGACGGTCCAGACGTGCACCTGGTTGCCGGCGTCGTGGAGGCGCTGCACGTAGCGCGGGTAGGCGCGCACGATCTCGATCGACGGGCCGGCGATGCGGGCGCCGAAGGGCAGCGAGCCGTCGCGGAAGCGCAGCGGCACCCGCTCCATGAGGAACACGGTCGGCAGCCCCGGTGCGAGCGCGCGCACGCGCCGGGCGGAGAGCTGCGAGAAGGACATGATCCGGATCCGCGAGTCCTGCTCGCTGCGCGGCCGCGCGAGGCCGAAGCGGCGCAGCATCTCCACCGTGCGCTCCTCGACCAGGCCGGCGTACCGCGTCGGGTGCTTGGTCTCGATCGCCAGACCGACCTCGCGCCCGGAGTCGACCACCAGCTCGAGCAGCCGCTCGAGGGTGAGCACTCCGTGGCGCTCCTCGTCGACGACGACGGGCTCGTCGTCCTGCACGGCCTCGCGCAGCTCGCGGCGTCCGAGCAGCTCGCGCCCGGCGACCCGCACGCGCCGGGCCAGCTCCCCGGCCTGCGCCGCCGCCTGCTGCACCGCGAGCTGCGCCGTGAACGAGGCGAGCTCCGTCGGCCGCAGCGACTTCCGCAGGGCGGCGTCGGCGTCGGCGCGCTCGCGGGCCTCGCGCTGCTCGGCGTACCAGGCGCCGAAGTCGAGGCCGTCGAGGTCCGACAGCGTCATCGTCGAGACGATGCCGCGGCCGTCGCTCGTGCGGTCGATGCGGCGGTCGTGCACGCACACGAGATGGCCGTCGGCGGTGAGCCGGACGTCGCACTCGAGGGCGTCGGCGCCGTCGGTCACCGCCTGCTCGTAGGCCGCGAGGGTGTGCTCGGGTACGTCGGCGCTCGAGCCACGGTGCGCGACGACCTCGGTCACGGCGCCCATCGTTCCATCGCGCGCCCGTCGCGCACCTCACGACACGGAACGCCCCGGTGAACAGCGCCCGACCGGTCAGGCCAGGAGGGCCCCGGGGTTGAACAGGCCGTGGGGGTCGAAGGCCTGCTTCACGGCGCGCATCGCGGCGATCTCGGCGGGGGAGCGGGTGTAGGAGAGGTACGCCGCCTTCGCCCGGCCGACGCCGTGCTCCGCCGAGATCGAGCCGCCGTGGTCGGCGACGCAGCGCAGCACGATCTCGTCGACGCGGTCGTCGTCGGCCGCCGGTCCGATGACCTCGAAGTGGATGTTGCCGTCGGCGAGGTGGCCGAAGGAGAAGACGTGCGCGACGTCGTCGACCACCGTGAGCCGCTCCTTCGCGTCGGCGACGAACGCGTCCCACTCGCCGTGCGGCACCGTGACGTCGAAGCGGTGCGTGATGCCGAACGCGGTCACGGCCTCGCCGGCACGGTCGCGGTAGTCCCAGAACCGTGCGCGGTCCGCGGCGTCGACCGCGACGACGACGTCGAGGTCGTCGGGCAGCTCGAGGGCGACCTCGCCCGGGGCGGGGCTCTCGGTCTCGATCACCATGACGTGCGCGGGCTCGGTCGGGAGCGGCCACGGCAGCGAGGCGTGCTCGCAGATCACGTGCAGCAGAGGCGAATCCACGATCTCGGCCGCGAGCAGCCGCGAACCGTCGGGCACGGCCGACGCCACGAGCTCGAGGGCGTGCGACGCGTCGCGTACGCCGACGAGCGCGACGGCCGACGCGCGCGGCGGCCGGTGCAGCGCGAGCCGCGCCGCCGTCACGACGCCGAGCGTGCCCTCGCTGCCGACCATGAGACCCGCGAGGTCGTAGCCGGTGTTGTCCTTGAGCAGCCCGCCGAGGTGGGAGACGACGCTGCCGTCGGGGAGCACCGCCTCGACGCCGACCACCTGACGACGCGTCATGCCGTAGCAGCAGACGCGGATCCCGCCGGCGTTGGTGCCGATGGTGCCGCCGACCGTGCAGCTGTCGCGGGCCGCGAGGTCGACGCCGTACATCCACCCCGCCGCGCGCGCGTGCTCGTGCAGTCGCGCGATCGTGACGCCCGCGCCGGCGGTCACCTGCCCGGCGCCCTCGTCGACCGGGTCGAGGCGCTGCAGACGCACCGTGCTGAGCACGACCATCGGCGGGTCGCCGGCACCGGGGACGGATCCGCCGACGAGCCCGGTGCGTCCGCCCTGGGGGAGCACGGGAAGACCGGCCTCGACGCAGATCCGCACGACGGCGGCGACCTCGTCGGTCGTGCCGGGGCGCACCACCGCGAGCACCGGGCCGGAGAAGCGCCCCGACCAGTCCTCGCCGTACGCCGTCGTCACGTCCGGGTCCACGAGCACGTGCCCCGCGCCCACGACAGCAACCAGCGCCGCCCGCACCTCGTCCGCCAGCTCTCCCACGTCCCCCATCCTCCCGCGCCCACCCCGTTGCAGTGAATGTGCCCCGCGGTGCGCTAGCGGCACCCGCAGCGCCCCAAGCCCGTCGGACGAGGATCCGTCAGGGGCGCTCGAGGTGCGCCTAGCGCACCGCGGGGCACCTTCACCGCGAAGGGTCAGATCACTTGAGGAACTTGCTGGTGCGGCGGTCGGCGAGGGGCTTGCCGTCGGTCTGGCAGGTGGCGCAGTACTGCAGCGACGAGTCGGCGAAGGAGACCTCGCGCACGGTGTCGCCGCAGACGGGGCAGGGCTGGCCGGTGCGGCCGTGCACGCGCATGCCGAGCTTCTTCTCGGCCTTGAGGTCGGCGGCGCCGAGGCCCTGCGAGCGGGTCACGGCGTCGGTGAGGACGTCGTGGATCGCCTGGTGCAGCGTGGCGATCTCGCCCGGGTCGAGCTTGTTCGCGGCCTTGAACGGCGAGAGCTTCGCGGCGTGCAGGATGTCGTCGCTGTAGGCGTTGCCGATGCCCGCGATCGTGCCCTGCTCGCGCAGCACGCCCTTGAGCTGCTTGCCGCCCGCGTCGCGCAAGATGCCGGCGAGCACGTCGACCGTGAACGCGTCGTCGAGCGGCTCCGGGCCGAGCCGCGCGATGCCCTCGAGCGTCGACGGGTCGCGCGTGACGTAGACCGCGAGGCCCTTCTTCGTGCCGGCCTCGGTGAGGTCGAAGCCGCCCGCGGGTACGCCGTCGTCGTCGACGAGCACGACGCGGAACGCCAACGGCCCCTTGCCCGGGCGCGGCGGTGCGTCGCTCATCTCCTTGCGCCAGTGCAGCCAGCCGGCGCGCGCGAGGTGCGTGACGAGGTGCAGCACCTCGCCGTCCTCGTCGACGAGCGCGACGTCGAGGAACTTGCCGCGGCGCGACGCGTCGACGATGCGCGCGCCCACGAGATCGGTGACGGGAGGGTCGAAGGTCTTGAGCGCGCTGATCGCGGCGAGCTCGACGCGCGCGACGCGCAGCCCGGTCGCCGTCGCGCGCAGGTACGCGGCGAGGGACTCGACCTCGGGCAGCTCGGGCACGGGACGAGCCTGCCACGTCCCGTCGCGCGCCGGGCGCGCTCGCAGCGCACCGCTCCCCGACGTACCTGGACGAGCCCGTCCTCTCGTCGTGCGCCACGTGCAGCGCTCTGCTGCGCGACGTAGGAGAACGGTCCTGTCGTCCCGTCCTGCGGAGGGTGGTGTCGCATCCACCGCGACGTGCGCGACACTACGCAGGTGAGCCAGGACCCCTCCGTCGACGCCGTCCTGCCCGGACGCATCGGGCTGCTCGTCCGCATCCCCGTCGTCGCGGGCATGCGCGCGGCCGCGCTCGACGTGCTCAACCGCTACGTCGACGACCTCGACCAGGAGCCCGGCACCGAGGCGTTCATGGTCTGCATCGACCCGAGCGACGACGACGTCGTGTGGCTCTACGAGTGGTTCCGCGACGAGGAGGCGCTGCAGGCGCACCGCGAGTCGCCGCTCTTCCACCGCCTCGTCGGCGAGCTGCCCGACCTCGTCACCGACAGCCCCGGGCTCATGCGCCTCGACCCGCTGCGCCTGCGCATGACGCCGGGCGTCACCGCGCAGTCGTTCTGATCCCGCTGCCGATCTAGGCCTTCTCGGTCGTACGCCGGGTGCGCCAGAGGAACAGCAGGCCCCACACCGGCAGGACCAGCGGCACGAGCAGGTAGTCGCGGCCGTACCAGAACCACACGCTCGACTTCGGGAACGCGGCCCCGTCGAACGCGCTCCAGGTGCCGACCACGAGGACGCCGACCAGCTCGGCCGCCATCGCGACGACCGCGACGCGTCGCCAGCCCGGCGTGTCCTTGATGAGCGCGATCGTGATGAGCACGTAGACGACCGCGGCGACCGCCGAGAGCGTGTAGGGCAGCGGCGCGGTCGAGAACTTCGTCGCGAGCTCGAAGAGCACGCGGGAGGTCGCACCGATCGCGAGGATCGCGTAGATGACGACGAGGGCGCGGCCGGCACCGTGCTTGGTCGACGAGGCGCTCGGCGACGACGAGACGGTCGACGACGCAGCCGACGTCGCCTCGGCGCTCGCCGGCGCGGGCTCGACGGGGTCAGCCACGGCCGGTCCACACCTGCTGCAGGCGCACGACGAGCACGGGGATCACGAGCGCGGCGACGGCCACGACGCCCGGCCCCCAGCGGCTCGGCTCGCCGGTGCCCCACCAGTACGTCGCCGGGCCGGCCGCGAGGCACACGAGCAGGTAGGCGAGGAACACCGCGGGCTCGAGCGGCGCGGATCCGCCGACCCACGCGACGAGGCACTGCACGGTCATGACGACCAGCGCGACCTCGACGAGCGCGATGAGCACGAGCAGCCAGCGGGCCAGGCGCTTGTCGAGCAGCGCCAGCACGCCGGCGACGGCGGCCAGCACGAGCGACAGCACGATCACCGCGGTCGAGGACGCGGTGGCGGGCCAGTCGGGACCGGTCGCGGTGGTGGCGGCGGTGAGCACGCACCGATTCTGCCGGGGCCTGTGAGCGCGGCGCCCGCTGGGGCTGCTCCGTCAGGCGGGCACGGCGAGCATGACCGCCGCGACGAGTGCCGTGACCATGCCGATCTTCTGCGCCGGGCGCAGCCGCTCGGCGAGCACGTAGCGCGCGAGCAGCACGGTCGCGGCGGGGTAGAGCGAGCCGAGCACGGCGACGACCGACAGCATCCCCGTCTGCACCGCGATGACGTAGACGCCGTTGGCCCAGGCGTCGAAACCGCCTGTGGCGACCGACAACCAGCGCACCTGGGTCGTCGGCGGAAGCAGCGGCGTACGCCGTCTCACCGACGCGACGACGGCCAGCGCCACGAGGATCACCGTGGACATCGAGCGCGCGAACACGACGGGCCAGAGCCCGGCGTCGGACGGCGCGTAGGAGATGACCGTGAAGAACAGGCCGATGCCCACGCCCGCCCCTATCGCGAGCAGCAGCGCGCGCGGAGTGACCCGCTGGTGCGTGCTGTCGTCGGTCGGTGCCGCGGGCTCGAGCCCGACGGTGATGATCGCGACGACGGCCAGCGCCATCCCGACGTAGGCCCACGTGCCGGGACGCTCGCCGCGCAGCAGCCCCGACACCACGGGGATGGCCGCGCCCAGCACCGCCGACACCGGCGACACGACGCCCATCGGCCCCAGGCTCAGCGCCGCGTAGAGCAGCAGGATCCCGATCGAGCCGAACGCACCGGCCACCAGACCGGGTACGGCGCTGCCCGCGACGTCTCCCGGAACGAGCAGCGCGAACGGCAGCACGAGCGCGAGCCCGGCCGGCGTCGAGAGCACCAGGGCCTGCAGCGGCGTGGAGCGCCTCGACGCGAGCCCGCCGAGGAAGTCGCCGACGCCCCAGAGCATCGCCGAGACGAGGGCGAGGAGGGCGGGCACGGGCGACAGTCCAGCACAGCCGGGGCATGCCGCCGAACGGGGGACGTGAGGGCCGGATGAGAACGCGGTGTACGGCTGATCGGGCGAGGACCGTCACCCGCTGTGGTCGCATCTGACCGAGAGTCGGGGTTCCCCTCGGCCGAAAGGATGAAAGGTGGTCCAGGCGGGTGACCCGACGTGGACGCGCTCCGTAGCGGCACGCACAATCGTCACGCCGCCCCGACCCCGGGCGGCCAGGGAACGGAGCAGCGTCGACGGACGGGGGCGTCCGCGGCGAGTCACTCGGACAACCTCCCTGTCGACAGCGCACGGTGCCCCCGACCCGTGACGCGCGGCCCCGTGCCGCAGCAGAAAGCGAGATCACGCATGACCTCCGTCCTCACCGGGCGGGTCCGGCGCGGTGCACGCGGCCTCATGGCCGGGTCGCTCGCCCTCGGGCTCGCTGCTACCGCGCTCGCCGTCGGCGCGACCTCGGCCAACGCCGTCGTCGACCCGGCCCCCGCGTGGGTCAACAACCCCGACCTGCCCGCCTCGTGCGGACTCGACGTCATGCTCGTCCTCGACGCGTCGAAGTCCATCGCGACCTCGAACTCCACCGCCGACGTGAAGGCCGCGGCCTCCACGCTCGTCACCGCGCTGAAGGACACCAACACCCGCGTCGGCATCACCAGCTTCGGCCGCGGCCCGATCGAGGTGCAGCCGCTCGTCGACGACACCTCCGACTCCGCCGCCGCCACCGGCGCGCTCGGCGCGGCCATCGCGGCGTACACCCCCGACACCGTCGAGGGCACCAACTGGGAGGCCGGCATCCGCACGGCGAGCCAGCTGTTCGCGACCGCCGGCAAGCGCGCCGGCGTCACGCAGCTGATGATCGTCGTCACCGACGGCGCCCCGAACTACTACCTCGACGCTAGCGGCGCCCCCGTGGCCGGCTCGTCGTACCCGAGCGCCTCGCTCGACGCCATGACCCAGGCGATGAACCGCACCAACCAGTTCAAGCAGCCCGGCGGAACCCGCGTCCTCGGCATCGGTGTCGGCAGCGACTTCTCCACCGGCGGTGCGACGACCCGCATCTCCTACCTCGAGCACCTCTCGCAGTACGCCGTGCTCCTGTCGGGCGACCCGAACGCGGTCCCGCCGACTGCGGTCTACGCGCCCGTCGGCAAGACCTCGGGTCCGACGAACGTGATCAACCCGGTCACGAACGCCAACTACACCGCCTTCGACCCGAAGACGACCGACACGCTGATCCAGCCCGACTACGCGACCCTCGGCGCCAGCTTCAAGGCGATCGCCGACAACGTCTGCGACTCGACGCTGACCGTCACCAGCTACGCGTCGTCGCCGACCAACCCGGCGACCTTCCGCAACGGCGGCGCTGGCTGGGCCACCAAGGTCGAGCTCAACACCGCCGGCCCGGACTGGGTCAACCCCACCGCTGACACCAGCGGCACGCTCACCAACGAGAGCACCACGAGCAACGCGGCCGGCACCGCCGTCTACCAGTGGTTCGACTCGACGGCGAACTGGACCCGCACCGCGACGGTCACGCTGACGCAGAAGGCGAACTACACGTTCAACAAGCTGCTCTGCCGCACCAAGCCCAAGGGCGGCAACTGGTCCGCGTGGACGGCCCCGACCGTCACCAACAACCAGTTCCAGGTCACCGTCGGCGGCGGCCAGGTCAGCTGCGTGCCGTTCAGCAAGTACACCGGCACCCCGCAGGCCGTCGTCTCCATCGCGCCCCGCTCGGTCGTGAAGACCTACGGCGCCTCGACCACCGTCCTCGCGGGCAAGGTCGTCCGCCCGGTCTGCACCGCCTCGGCCTGCACCTACGTCCCGGTCAAGAGCGGCATCGTCTACGTCCAGCGCTACCTCGGTGGCGGCAACTGGTCGTCCGTCGGCCGCGCGGCCATCACGTCGACCGGCGCCTGGGCGCTCGCCGTCAAGCCGGTCTACAACAGCTACTACCGCGGCACCTACCTCGGCGCGACCGGCCTGCTGGGCAACAGCTCGGCCAACGCGCTCATCCGGGTGTCGAACAAGGTGTCGATCAAGCTGAACAAGAACAACGTCGCGCTCGGCACGACGGTGGTCTTCTCCGGTGCGGTCGCCCCCAACAAGAAGACGCAGCTGGTCTACCTCCAGGCCTACATCGGTGGGCACTGGAAGAACATCAAGAACGTCAAGCTGACGTCGACGAGCACCTACGCGTTCGCCTGGAAGACCACCTCCCGCGTCGACTACAAGTGGCGCGTGGTCAAGCCGGCCGACTCGCTCAACTACACGGGCATCAGCCCGGTCGTCACCCTGGTCGTGAAGTAGCGACCAGCTCGACTCAGGGAGTCGCGTCCGGGGGGATGCGCACGCCCTGAAACGTCCGGACTCGGGAGGTACGGACGTTAGGTCCCACCGGAGCGGGGGTCGCCGCGCCGGTGGGACCGTCCCCCCGCCTCATGGCCCCGGTCTCGTCCGCGAGACCGGGGCCGTGCGACGTCCGGGACCCGTTCGGCCAGCAGGACTCCCGGCCCGCGCCGCGAGCACCATGAGGACGTGGCCACGGCCATGGGGGAGACGCTGCACCGCTGGACCGCGCCCTGGCGGGACTACCCGAGCGCGGCGGAGCTGTCGCGCCTGACGCCGGTCGGCCGCGACCGGGTCGTCGACCTCGTCCGCAGCACGTCGCTCGTGGTCGTCGTGTTCGGCCACTCGTTCATGGCCGCCGTCCGCTTCACCGACGAGGACGGCCTCGTCCCGTCGAACACGCTGGCGGAGACGCCGTCGCTGCAGCTGCTCACCTGGGTGCTGCAGGTCATGCCGCTCTTCTTCGCCGCCGGCGCCTGGGCCAACGCGCTGTCCTACCGCAAGGCCACGTCGTACCCGGTGTGGCTGTCGGGCCGCGTACGCCGGCTACTGCGACCGGTGCTGCTCTACGTCGCCTTCTGGGTGCTCGCGATCCCGTTCATCGCGACCGCCGCGCACAACGTCTCGCTGCCGCTGCTCGGCATCAGCACGCAGCTGCTCTGGTTCCTCGGCGCCTACCTGCTCGTCATCGCGATCACGCCGGTGCTCGTGCGGTTCTCCTCGCGGCCCGCGTTCAGCATCTTCTGGTGGCTCGTCGCCGCCGCGGTGCTCGACGTCGTGGGGCTCTACGTCGGCCCGGACTGGTTGCGGCTGCTGAACTTCGTCGTGGTGTGGGCGCTCGCAGGACAGACCGGGCTGCTCGTGTTCTCGTCCCACCGTCCGCCTGTCGGCCAGGCGCTGCGCTTCGCCCTGCTCACCTTCTCGATCAGCGTCGCGTTCGTCGCGCTCGGCCCCTGGCCGCGCTCGCTGGTCGGGATGCCCGACGCCCCGATGTCGAACATGGCCCCGCCCTCGGTCGTGCTCGCCCTGCACTCGGTCACGATCGCGATGCTCGTCGCGGCCGGGTACGGCGCGCTCACGAAGCTGGCGCAGCGCGAGCGGGTGTGGCGCTTGACCTGCGTCGTGAACGCGGCTGCCATGACGCTCTACCTCTGGCACATCGCCGCGCTGATCCTCGCCCTGCTCACGCTGCAGTGGTTCGGCCTGAACCTCGTCGGCTTCTCGACCGACGGCTGGGTGCTGCCGCGCCTGTCGTTCTGGCTGTGCTTCGCGGCGTACACGACCGTGCTCGTGTGGCTGGCCCGGCCGTGGGAGCACCTGCACATCCCGTGGTGGGACTCGGTGCCGGTGCACTCACCGACCCGGTCGTTCCCCTACCGCGCCCGCACGCTCGTGTCGGTCGCCGGGATGCTCGTCGTCGCGACCGGCATCCTCGCGCTGTCGATCACCGGTCTCGTCGGCTTCCCCTACAACTCCTCGATGAGCTACCACGGGGTCGACGTGACGTCGGGGATCGCCTGCGGCACAGCGGTTCTCGGGATGGCCGTCGTGCGCGCCTCGGCTGTCGGGGAGCCGCGTCGCAAGCCGTCGTTCTCCCGCCCCGAGCGCTCCACCGTCCGCGACGCCGCCGCACCGCCGTGACGGGTCAGCCGGTCTGGACCACGAGGCGGTAGCCGAGGTCGAGCTCGTCGAGCTCGAGCAGGTCGGCGTACCGCTCCTGCCAGCGACCGCTCGCGAGGTCGTCGCGCAGCGCCGCGACCGCACGCTCGACCGGCTCGGGAGGCATGAGCGCGAGGCTGCTCATCGCGGCGCGCGCCGACGGGTCGAGGTAGGCCTCGGGCCGGCGCCAGTACGCCGCGAAGAACCCGTCGCGGCACTGCGCGGGGACGGGCAGCGGCAGCACCTCGCACCCGGAGCCCAGGCCCTCGAGCACCGTGGGCAGCCGGGCGAGGTCGCGCTCGCGCACGAGCGCCTCGGGCAGGTAGTCGCGCACGAACCAGAAGCCGTTCTCGAGCACCTCGAGGTCCCACGTGACGACGACGCGGCGGCCGGCGACCCGCTGCAGCTCGTGCAGGCCGGCCACGGGGTCGGTCCAGTGGTGCAGCGTGAGCACCGCGAGCGCGGCGTCGAACGACGAGCCGGCGAAGGGCAGGTGCTCCGCCACCGCGCGCACGACGGGCGCGCTTCCGGGCGGCCGCTGCGCGACCATCACCTCCGACGGCTCGACCGCCACCACCGAGCGGTCGCGCGGCTCGTAGGACCCGCTGCCCGCACCGACGTTCACCACCGACCCCGCACCCTCGAGCGCGCGTGCGATCGCGGCCTCCCACGCGGGCTCGGGCCGCCGCTGCACGGCGTACCCGGAGCCGATGCGCTCGTACGCCTGGCCCGTCACCGTCCCAGCATGACGCCAGGAACGACGAAGGCCCCCTCATCGGGGGCCTTCAGAAGTGGTGCGCGAGGGGGGAGTTGAACTCCGATTTTGCCGATTTCGACAGGTTCGTGTAGTGCCGGATGGTCGGCGTTTGTGCAGGTCAGAGGCTTGGCGGCTCGATTTTGATGTCGGGGCGTGACAGCCTTCACCGAGGTCTCCGTGACCAGTTTCGTGACCAATCGCACGGCGCGGGGCGCTCTGTCATCGGGAGCCGTTGCGCTCTGCTGCCACCGCCCGGCCGATCCCCGCAACCAAATCGCGCGTCCGGCAACATCAGCCGGTCGGGCAGCTCGGCGAACGGCTGACGATCCGGTCGTTCGCTCTGGCCAGTCCGTCGAAGGCTTCGTTGAGCGTCCGGGTTACCCGAGCGCGAACGGCACGTATTCGTGACTGGATGTTGTCTACTTCGAGGGCGTCGCAGGTGGCTTGGCAAAGTAGATCGCGCACGTGGTCTGGGCTGCCTTCGAGTTGTCCGGCACCCACGACTGGTCAGGCTTTGCACCCTGGGGATCGGGCCCACCGGTGGAAGGGAATACGGCGAAGTACATACCCGGGGTTCGGTACAGCGTCGGCTTCACCTTCCGGGCGATGAAGGACTGCTCCTCCTGATACCC
>JAXLSG010000015.1:0-58140 GCA_046330715.1 Candidatus Nanopelagicales bacterium | reverse complement strand
GTGATGCGGCTGCTGTGCGACTTCCCGGAGGTGTCGACCCACGTGATGCTCACGGTGTCGCCGGGGTGGTGCGGCGCGATGATCGCCCGGAGGCTGGTGTTGTCGGTGACCTTCTGGCCGTCGAGCGAGGTGATGCGGTCGCCCGCCTCGAGGCCGAGCTTGTCGGCGGCCGAGCCCTGCACGGTGCCCGAGACGCGGACGCCGGTGCCGCCGGTGGTCGAGGCCGAGACCTTGATGCCGAGGAAGGCGCTCTCGCCGATGTGCACGGTGGCCGAGGCCTTGCCGTCGCGGATCTGCTGCGCGATCTCGAGGGCCTGGTTGATCGGGACGGCGTACCCGTCGGTCGCGGCGGTGGTGCGGCCGCCGCTCACGGAGCCGGCGGTGACGATGCCGACGACCTTGCCCTCGCGGGAGACGAGCGCGCCGCCCGAGTCGCCGGGCTGGATCGCGGCGTCGGTCTCGATGAGGCCGCTGAGGTCCTCGCTCGTGCCGCTCTCGGAGTTCATCGCGGTGATCGACTTGTTGAGGCCGGTGACCTTGCCGTCGGCGGGGATCGGCTTGCCGCCCTTGCCGCCGGCGTTGCCGAGGCCGATGACGACGTCGCCCACCTTGACGGTGTCGGAGTCGCCCAGCGGGGCGACGGTGAGGCCCGAGGCGCCCTGCAGCTGGATGACGGCGATGTCGTGGGTGGCGTCGTAGCCGACGACCTTGGCGGTGTAGGTCTTCGTGGTCCCGGCCACGGCGACCTTGATCGAGGTGGAGCCGGCGATCACGTGGTGGTTGGTGAGCACCAGGCCCTCGGAGGTGAGGACGACGCCGGTGCCGGCGGCCTCGTTGCCGTCGTAGCCGACCGCGGTCGTGATGTTGACCAGGCCGGGCGCGACCTTGTCGACCGCGTCCTGGTACTTCGTGGTGCCCGAGCTCGTGCTGGTGCCGTTGTCGCCGCTGCTCCCGTTGTCGTCGGAGCCCGGGAGGCCGGGGATCGCGGGGAGGGTGGGCAGCGAGTCGTCGGGGCCGAGACCGTCGTCGGAGCCGTCGCCGTTCTGGTTGCCCTGCGCGGGGTCGCTCGTCGACGGCGTCGGGTTCGCCGGAGCCGAGCTGCTCGGGGTGGTCGAGGGGAGCGCGGAGGTGGCGTCGTCGGTCGGCAGCGCCTTGATGATGCCGACGCCGACGAGCGCGGCGACCAGCATCGCGGCGATGCCGAGGATCACGCCGCCGTACGTCTTCTTCGGCGCGGGGGCCGGGGCGGGGGCGGTGAGCAGCGGGTCGGCGACCGGCTCGTCGTTCCAGTAGCCGCCGACGGTGTCGGGCCGGCCCCAGAGCGGGGAGTTCCAGGAGTCGGGTGAACCCTGGTTGGGGTCGAAGGTCGGGGTCGTCATCGCTGCCTCTCACGCGCCGTCTGCGTACGTCGGGATCCGTACCCCGTCATCACAAGCCAGGAAACTGTGCGAACCCTGAGAAACAGCCGAGCGCCGCCGACGAAGACGGCGCCGGAGGTCACGGATCGGTGACCTCCGGCGCCGCGGGTGGCTCGGGACGCGGGCCGTCAGGCGGCAGCGACCTCGGGCTCGTCGCCCGGCGTGGGCTCGGTGCCGTCGTCCTTGCCCTTGCGTCCGCGGCGTCCGCGCGAGGCGGAGCGCGGCTCGCTGGCCGGCGGCGGGACGTAGGGGAGCGCCCAGGTGGCCGCCAGGCCGACCAGGATCACGGCCGCGGCGATGCCGGTGGTGACCTTGCTCGCGTCGATCATGGCCGCGGCTGCGGCGTCGCCCGCGGCGGCCGTCGCCGGGTTGGCCTGCAGGCTCGGGATGACCGACCCGGCAGAGCCCGTGACGGCGTCGACGACCTGCTGCGTCGCGGCCGCCGGGACCCCGGCGTCCTCGAGCTGGGTAGTCGTGGCGCGGCCCAGGGTGGTGAGCAGCAGCGTGCCGAGCAGGGCGACGCCGAGCGCCGAGCCGAGCTGGCGGAAGGTGCTCTGGACGCCGGACGCCTGGCCCGACTCGGCCACGGGGATCTCGGCGAGGATCACGCTGGTGAGCTGGGCGGTGGCCATGCCCACGCCGATGCCGTAGAGGAACAGCCACGCGGCGATGAGCCAGCCGCTGATCGACGCCGACAGCGTGATCGCGAGACCGGCGATGGCGATCGCCTCGGTCGCGAGACCGGCGCGCACGACGGCGCGGCCGCCGAAGCGCTGGGTGAGCTGGGGCGTCGTACCGCTGATGACGAACGTGCCGATCGCCAGCGCCGCGATGAGCCAGCCGGTGCCGAGGGCGGAGAAGCCGAGGGCGTTCTGCAGCAGCAGGGGCAGCGTGAACAGCAGGCCGAACTCGCCGAGGGAGACGATGAGCGCGGCGATCGAGCCGAAGCGGAACGAGCGCACGTCGAGCAGCCCGAGGTCGACGAGCACGATCTTCCCGGCGGCCTTGCGCTTGCGCTGCACGACCCAGAAGCGCAGGAGGAACGCGACACCCACGGCCATCGCGATCGGGACCGGCGAGATCGAGCCGTCGGCCTGGCGCCACCAGCCGTAGTTCTGTCCCTCGATGAGGGCGAAGACGATGCCGGCGAGACCGATGGTCGACAGGGCGACGCCGTACAGGTCGAGCTTGCGCGGCGAGGTGTCGTCGCGCGTCTCGGGCACGGCCCAGAGGATGAGCGCGATGACCAGCAGACCGACGGGGACGTTGATCCAGAACGCCCAGCGCCAGGTCTGGTAGGTCGTGAGCCAGCCGCCGACGAGCGGGCCGATGGCGGCCATGCCGCCGATCGTGGCGCCCCACACGGCGAAGCCGATGGCGCGCTCGCGGCCGACGAAGACGGCGTTGAGGGTCGACAGGGTCGAGGGCAGGATCATCGCGGCGCCGAGGCCCTGCAGCAGACGCGCGGCGAGCAGCGCGTTGGGGCCGCCGGCGAGACCCGCGAGGATGCTCGCGAGGACGAAGACGACCATGCCGATGAGGAAGAGCCGCTTGCGCCCGTAGATGTCGCCGACGCGGCCGACGGTGAGCAGCAGAGACGCGAACACGAGCGAGTAGATGGCGTTCATCCACTCGGCCTGGGTGGCGTCGAGGTGGAGGTCCTCGATGATCGAGGGGAGCGCGACGTTGACGACGGTCGCGTCCATGATGATGAGGGAGACGCCGAGAGCCACGGCGACCAGCGCCCACCAGCGGTGGGGGGAGGCGGTCAGCGGCGTGGGGCTCGGAGTGGTGTTATCGACGTTCATGTCGGTATCTTATCGACAGTAGTGTCGGGAAGACAAACGAGGAGTACGACGTGCCCCGGATCGACGCACCCACGGTCGCCGAGCACCACGCGCAGCGGCGCGCGGCGCTGCTCGCGGCCGCCGAGGAGCTGCTCGCCGAGCAGGGCGTGGAGGCCGTGACGCCTGCCGCTGTGGGCGCCCGCGCCGGGCTCGCGCGCTCGAGCGTCTACCAGTACTTCTCCTCCTCGCCGGCGATCGTGGCCGCGGTCGTCGAGGACGCCTTCCCGCGCGCGACCGAGCAGCTGCGGGCCGCGATGGCCGACGCGCGTACGCCGGGGGAGCAGGTCGACGCCTACGTCCGCACCGCGCTCTCGCTTGCCGACGACCGCACGCACCGCTCGCTGCGCGCGCTCTCGGGCGCCGACCTCCCCGAGGAGTGCCGCAGCCGGATGGACGAGCTGCACCGGGCCCAGACCGCGCCGCTCGTCGACGCGCTCTCGGCACTGGGTACCCCCGATGCTGCTCTCACTGCACGGCTCGTCGGCGGCGTCGTGCGCGCCGCCGCGCAGGCCGTGGCCGAGGGTGCTCCTGCTGCGCGTGTGACTCGTCGTACGCTCGCCCTCATCCACGAAGGGATCGGTGCATGAGCGAGCGTCCGACGCTGGACACCTGGCTGCAGCCGGGCCACACGTTCTGGTCGTTCCGGCACACGCGCGAGCTGGTGCCGACCGAGCGGATCCGCCGTGGCAGCACCGTGCGACCGCTCGTGCCGGCCCCCCGCCCCGAGCTGCTCGACGTCGAGGTCGACACGCACTTCGGCCGCATCCCCGTGCGCGAGGTGCTCGGCCACGAGCGCGACGCCCTGGTCGTGCTGCACGGCGACGACCTGCTCGTCGACTGGCTCGCCGACGGCGTCCGCGACGACGAGCCGCACCTGATCTTCAGCGTCACCAAGTCGGTGACCGGCCTGCTCGCCGGTGCCCTCGCCGGTGCCGGGAAGCTCGACCTGTCGGCGACGCCGCTCGACTACGTGCCCGAGATCGCCGGCAGCGGCTTCGCCGACGCGACGCTGCGCCAGGTGCTCGACATGGAGGCGTCGTACTCCTTCGTCGAGGACTACACGCCCGGCCCCGACATCGTGGCCTACCGCCACGCCGCCGGCTGGTACCCCGCACCCGCGGATGCGCCGTCGCTCATGGGGTTCCTGGCCTCGCGCGCACCGGAGGGTGCGCATGGAGAACGGTTCCGCTACCTGTCGCCGACCACCGACCTGATGGGCTGGGTGTGCGCCCGAGCCGCGGGTACGACGTGGGCGCAGGCGGTGTCGACGTACCTCTGGGGCCCCATCGGCGCCGAGCACGACGCCGAGGTGACGGTCGACCGCGAGGGCACCCCGCGCGCCGCCGGCGGCCTGTGCGTCGTGCCGCGCGACCTGGCCCGCCTCGGTCTCATGGTCGCGCGCGGCGGCGAGGGCGTGGTGCCCGAGTGGTTCGTGGACGACCTCGTGCACAACGGCGACCCCGACACGTGGGCGCGCGGCGACTTCGCCGACTTCATGCCCAACGGGCGCTACCGGTCCTACTGGTACCACCCGGGCATCGAGCCCGACGTCGTCATCGGCGTGGGCATCCACGGCCAGATGCTGTACGTCGACATCCCGCGCCAGGTCGTCGTCGCGATCCAGTCGTCGTGGTCGGAGCCCGACCCCGAGTTCGACCACGACGACAACCGCGCGATGTGCCGCGCCCTCGCCGCCGCGATCGCCGGAGCCTGACCGTCCGTCCTGCTCGCCGCGCCGTGCCGGCGGCGCGCGGGGACAGCTGCCGACGTGCGTGACTGCCGTGGGGACCGATGCAACGTGGTGGTCTCAGCTCGGTGATGGGTGGTGCGCCCTTCCTCAGGGCCGACGTGTTCGGGTCTTGGGCGGTGGTGGGGTGAACCGCCAGCAGCCGCGTTCGTGGCCCGTAGCTCCGGGCTTGAGGGCGAGGGTCCAGCCGCCTTCGTGGACGGCGACGTGGTGGGTCACGCACAGCAGAGCCAGGTTCGGGAGGTCGGTCGGTCCGTCGTTCTTCCAGTGCTGCACGTGGTGGGCGTGGCAGCGGGCGACGCGGGCGCGGCAGCCGGGGAAGACGCAGTGCCCGTCGCGGATCTCGAGCGCTCGGCGCAGGCGCGCCGAGATGGTGCGCTCGCGACGCCCGACGTACAAGACTGACCGGGCCATGGCCTCGAGCGTGGTGACCACGGCCGCGAGGTAGGCGTTCGCCGTGTCGTCCTCGACCGTGGTGCTCTCGTCGGTCTCGGCCGCGGGGTCTGCGGTCGCGGCGGTCGCGGCGGTCGTGGTGAGGACTCGTGTGACGTCGGCGTCGCACAGCAGACGGTTCACCGACTCCTCGCCCAGGAGGACGTCGCCGTCCTGGCCCGGGACTGCCATCCGGCCGATGAGGGGTGCACTGGCGTCGGTGGTGTCGACGACGACGGTGAGGTGGGGTGCGACCCGATGGTGCGAGCCGAGAGTCGCGTCGTCGAGCTTGTTGGTCATGAACTCGCCGAGCGCTCGGGCATGGAGATGGTCCTGCCGCATGCCAGCGGACCGCTTGGCCCGGTCGGTCGCTCCGCAGGAGCAGTCCTCGTCCGGGTCGAGGGTGTGCTCGCAGGTCGGGGTCGTGATCGAGGCCGGCCAGGGCCTGCTCGGAGATCTGCCGGGCTCCCGCCTCCAGCACCGCGCGCGTGGCGATCGCGGCCTCGGGAGACAACCACCCGGTGATCCGCCACATCGTCCCGGCGTCGACGATGGACAGGGTCTGGTTCTCGAACGCGAACAGCGCCTCGTCCGTGGTGCCCTCAGGGTCGATGCGCAGGCGCAGCTCGCCGATGGCCCGGTGCAGCCGATCCGGATCACCGTGCCGGGCCAGGGGCAGCAGGATGTCCAGCGCCTCGCCCCGCGCGACCGGTGTGTCGGTCCGCGTCGACCGGCGCAGCACCTCGGTCACGCCGACGGTGAGGTCGCGGATCGCACCGCCGGGGATGTCGCCGAACAACCAGGCATCGCCCACCCGCGTGGAGTGGGTGTCGAGGTCGCGGCCGCGGGCGACGGTCGCCCGCGCCTGGGTCGTGGACATGCCGGCCTCGACCTGCAGGAACCGGGCAGTCGTGGGGTAGCGGCCGGCGATGAGCTTGCCGCGCACGGATCCGACCTGCCGCTCCAGCCTTCCGGTGACGACGGTTGCGGCGGCGGTGGAGGCGTCGGCGGCCTGGTGCAGGGCGAGGGTGAAGGTCTCGAGCAGCTCGTCGGGGACCTCGGCCAGCAGCGTCGGATCCGATGGCAGCGCGCCCGCGACGGCTCGTGAGGCGAGCCGCAGGTCCTCGACCAGGCGTGCGAGCCCGGCCACCGTGATCGGTGTCCGGGTGCCGTCGGTCGTCGAGCTCATGCCATCAACCTAACGACCACCTCCGACAGTGCCGACCGCCCGAGAACTCAAGCAGCACAACGGATTTCTGGACCAATTGTCCACACGATGCGACCCTCGGCGTGTCGTCCACAGAAGGAGGCGAGCGGTAACGCGTGTCGGTTCGCACTCTGCTCGGCCGAAGCGGCCGAGGGATCGTGGTGGCCGATGCGTCGCGGCCACGAGCCATCGTGCATCCTGACGGGTATGGGGGATCGGGCACCGGAGCACGAGCGTGCGCGGGACCACGAGGCGACGCGCCGCGGGCTTCGTCGGCTGCTGCGCGTCGCCGCTCTTCAGGCGCTCGCAGGTGCCGGACTGCTCGGACTGTTCGTCCTCGTCTTCCTTCTCCTCAGAGATCCCGGCGCGGCACCCGGGTCGTGGGTCCTCGTGGTGCTCTGCGCGGTGGGTCTGCTCTGCCTCCTGTTCGCGACGCTGACGGTCGTCAACAACGTGCGGATGCGGCTGGTCCTGCGCCGCTACCCGTGGCGCGCCCGACCCGGGCGGTTCGGCGAGGTCGACGTCGGACCCGTCAACGGCCAGCCGGTGCTGGTGTTCGCCGACACCGACAGCCCCAGCGGTACCCGCTCGGTCGTGACCCTCGTGACCCGGTGGGGGATCCTCGAGGGCCACGACACGATCTGGTACGCCGGACGCGATGACCGCAGCGGCGTGGCATCGCCACCCGGAGGCGGCGAGCCGATGTGGGCCCGTCGCATGCTCATCCCGTGGCTCCGGTCGTTCTTCGGCAGGTCGGTGTCCCAGGGACGGCACCTGGTCGACTGACGGCTCTGCATCGGTCGGGTGACGATCGGGCGGACGCAGCCGTCCGGATGAGGGGCAGGGCTGCGATGCCGGGTTAGCCTGCCCGGGTGCTGGGGGACACGACGCGGTCGCAGGACGACGGAGGCTTCGCGCCCGTCGACCCTGCCCTGACCGCGCAGCCCACGCCGCAGCCGCCCGTGAGTCCGGACGCGGCTCCCTTCGCTACCCCGGTCGCTGCGCCTCTGACGGCGTCCCCGGCGAGCGATCCGGCGTACGGCGTCCCGCCGCTGATCGTCCCCGCCGTCGTGCATCCCACGACCGCGCCGCCACCGCCCCCTCCACCGCCGTCTCCCCAGCAGCAGCGGACGTACCTGTATGCGCAGGGACAGCCGGGCTGGGCGCAGTTCGCGCCCGCTCCGCCGGCGGTACCGGTGCGCGAGCCGTGGTCGAGGCGGCGCAAGGTCCTGGTCACCGTCGCGTCGGTGGCGGCTGGTGCCGTCCTCGTCTCTGCGACGGCGGCTGCGGGACTGGCGGTACGCCGCAGCCGCACCGCCTCGCAGGAGCAGCAGGCGGCGGTCAACGCCGAGGTGCAGGCGCAGATGCCGCGGCTCGAGGCGTTCGTCGCGAAGGCCACCGGACGGCCGTGGACGTCGACGCCTGTGGTCAAGGTGCTCGACGACGCGGCGTTCGTCGACGCGATGCACAGCTCGCACGGCGGTGCCTCGCCGACCAGCCCGAGCGGCGACGACGACGATGCCGGTGTCACCGCGGCGGCGATGGGCCTGGCGCCCGACCCGGACGCGTTCTGGGACGCGGGCTCCGCCGGCAACGACAGCAACGTCACCGGCTTCTACGACGACTCGGTGCGCACGCTCTACGTCCGCGGCTCGGCGTGGGCGCCGATCGTCGAGATCACGGTCGTGCACGAGCTCACCCACGCGAACCAGGACCAGTCGTTCGACCTCGCGAAGCTCACGGCGAAGACCCGCACCGACGACGAGAGCTGGAACGCGCTGCAGGCCGTCATCGAGGGCGAGGCGACCCTGGTCGAGCGCGACTACGCCGCCACGCAGTCGCAGTCGTGGCAGAGCTCGGTCGAGGACTCCGACTCCGCACGCACGCTGTCCGACGTCCCGATCGTCGATACCGAGGGCGCGTTCCCGTACGAGATCGGCTCGGACTTCGTCGCGGCCGTGCGCGAGGCCGGTGGTACGAGCGCCGTGTCGCGGGCCTTCACGTCACCGCCGCGGTGGTCGCGCGACCTGCTGCACCCGAAGGAGTGGCTCGCGGGCAGCCTCCCAGCGGTCGTGCTGCCCATGCGGCCCGACTCGCCGTCAGGCCGGAGCGAGGACGTCGCCGACATCGGCGTCCTCGGGGTCGAGGGTCTGTGGCTCGCGGTCGACGCGGCCCACCCGCACAAGAAGGACTTCGCGGCGCTCGCAGGATGGGTCGGCGACTCCTACTCCGCCAGCGAGAACGACAACGCCGACACCTGGTGCTTCGTCGACGACGTGCAGTTCACGTCCGAGGCGACCAAGAAGCAGGCGCTCGACCTCCTCGCCGCCTGGACCGACCGCCAGCGCATCCAGGTGACGCAGACCTCGCCCACGGCTGCACGCCTGCGCGGCTGCCAGATGGGCTGACTCAGGCGTCGTCGTCCGAGACGTCAGCGTCGACGTCCACGTCCACGTCGACGACGTCGTCATCGGGCTGGGCCGCGCCCGAGGAGGACGGGCTCGACGCCGCAGCGCCGTTGCGGAACGCGTCGGCCGCGCTGCGCGCCGCCTCGCCCGCGCGCCGGGCCGCCTTCGCCGCGTTCTCGCCGGCCCAGCCGCCCATCTGGCCGGCGCTGCCGCCCGCCCGGCGCAGCAGCGACACCAGCGGGTCCTGCGACTCGCCGAAGGCACGCCGGTACTCGCTCGCCGCCGAGCGCGCGGCCTCGCTCACCGACGCCTCGGCGTCGTCGGCGCGGCGCGGGTAGTCGCCGGACAGCACGCGTCGGTACTCGCCGGCGTCGACCCAGCGCCGCAGGTGCGCCGCGCGCGACACCGGCACGGGGTGGGTCGTGAACGTGCGCATGCGCACCTTGATGAGGCTGTCGCGCAGGTCGCCCGTGCTCTCGTACTCGGCCGCCTGCTCGAGGAACGCGGTGGTGTCGATCTGCGACAGGTCGCCGCCGCCGGCGAGCTTCATGAGCAGCCGCAGCGACGCCGCCGGGTCCTGACCGGCCAGCAGCCCGGCGCGGTCGGCCGAGAGCTCGGCCTTGCGCCACCACTCGTACATCGCCGCGGTGATGATGCGCGCGGTGAACTCGGTGCCGGGCAACCACGAGAAGCCCATGACCCAGCGGGTGAGCAGGTCGAGCAGCGTGCGGTAGAGCGCGTGGCCCGACAGCACGTGACCGAGCTCGTGGCCGAGCAGCGCGCGCAGCTCGTCGTCGTCGAGCTGGGTGAGGCACGCCGAGTTGACCACGACGAACGGGTGGTCGAGCCCGACCGCCTCGGCGTTGAAGAGCGGCGACTGTCGCACGTAGAGCTCGGGGAGGTCGGCGACGTCGAGGGTGCGCGCGACGTCGGTCCAGGCCTGGTAGACGCGCGGGTACTGCCGGTGGTCGACCCGGATCGACGACGCGAGCTGCTCGAGGCGGAACGCGCGCTCGTCCCACAGCGAGAACAGCGTCTTGAGCACCGAGTCGAAGCCGCGCAGCTCACGAAGCGCCGTCAGCGCGCCGCGGTCGGCGGGGTGCTCCCACGCGCGCGAGCTGATCCCGGTGAGCACGACCGTGCGGCGCACCGGCGCGTTCGTCGCCTCGTCGACCATGACGTCCCCCTCGCGAGCGAGCGCCACGACAGGCGCGCCCGGCCAGCGTAGGCCGACCCACGACGTGGGGCGTGCTGTTCTCGTCCGTCCGGGTGGCCGGCGTACGCCGTCAGCCGTTGTCGGGCGTGAGCCAGAGCGCGCCGAGCGGCGGGACGCGGACGAGCGCCGAGTACGGCAGCCCGTGCCACGGCACCTCCTCCGCGTGGACCGCGCCCTGGTTGCCGACGCCGCTGCCGCCGTAGACCTCGGCGTCGGTGTTGACCAGCTCGCGCCACGTGCCGCCGTAGGGCAGACCGACGCGGTAGTCCTCGTGCGGACCGCCGGAGAAGTTCACGAGCGCCGCGACGACCGCACCGTCGTGGCCCCAGCGCAGCCACGAGAACGTGTTGCCCTGCGAGTCGTCGGCGTCGATCCACTCGAAGCCTGCGGGCTCGTTGTCACGGCTCCACAGCGCCGGGTTGTCGCGGTAGGCGCGGTTGAGGTCGGCGAGGCACTTCTGCACGCCGCGGTGGTCGGCGTTGTCGAGCAGCCACCAGTCCAGGCCGCGGGCCTCGCTCCACTCGGCGTACTGACCGAGCTCGGACCCCATGAACAGCAGCTGCTTGCCGGGGTGCGCCCACATGTAGGCGAGGTAGGCGCGGACCTGCGCCAGCTGCTGCCACCGGTCGCCGGGCATCTTCGAGATGAGCGAGCCCTTGCCGTGCACCACCTCGTCGTGGCTGATCGGCAGGACGTACTGCTCGCTCCACGCGTACATGAGCGCGAACGTCATCTCGTTGTGGTGCCACTGGCGGTGGATCGGCTGCCGGTTCGCGTAGTGCAGCGTGTCGTTCATCCAGCCCATGTTCCACTTCAGGCCGAACCCGAGACCGCCGAGGTGCGTGGGCCGCGTGACGCCCGGCCACGCGGTCGACTCCTCGGCGATCGTGACGACGCCGGGGTTGCGCTTGTACGCCGTGGCGTTGGCCTCCTGCAGGAACGACACCGCGTCGAGGTTCTCGCGGCCGCCGTACACGTTGGGCGTCCACTCGCCTGCCTTGCGCGAGTAGTCGAGGTAGAGCATCGACGCGACGGCGTCGACGCGCAGGCCGTCGACGTGGAACTCCTCGAGCCAGTACGACGCGTTGGCCACGAGGAAGTTGCGCACCTCGCGACGGCCGAAGTCGAACACGTACGTGCCCCAGTCGGGCTGCTCGCCGCGCCGCGGGTCGGCGTGCTCGTAGAGCGGCGTGCCGTCGAAGCGCGCGAGCGCCCACTCGTCCTTGGGGAAGTGCGCGGGCACCCAGTCGAGGATCACGGCGATGCCGGCCTGGTGCAGCGCGTCGACGAGGTGGCGGAACTCGTCGGGGGAGCCGAACCGCGAGGTCGGCGCGTAGTAGGACGTGACCTGGTAGCCCCACGACGGCGCGAACGGGTGCTCCATCACGGGCATCAGCTCGACGTGGGTGAAGCCCATCTCCACGACGTACGCCGTGAGCTCCTCGGCCAGCTGCGTGTACGACAGCCCGGGGCGCCACGAGCCGAGGTGCACCTCGTAGGTGGACATCGGTCCGTTGTAGGCGTCCTTCTGCGTGCGAGCGGTCATCCACTCGCCGTCGCCCCACTCGTAGTCGGACGTGAACACCACCGACGCGGTGGCGGGCGGGTGCTCGGTGTGGCGCGCCAGCGGGTCGGCCTTCGTGCGCCAGACGCCGTCGCGCCCGAGCACCGCGAACTTGTAGCGCGTGCCGGCGCCGACGTCGGGGAGGAAGACCTCCCACACGCCGGTCGAGCCGAGCGAGCGCATCGGGTTGCCGGTGCCGTCCCAGTGGTTGTGGTCGCCGACGACGCGTACGCCGAGCGCCGAGGGCGCCCAGACGGCGAACGACGTGCCGTGGACGTCGCCGAGCGCGCTCGGGTAGGTGTGCTCGTGCGCGCCGAGCACCGTCCACAGCGTCTCGTGGCGGCCCTCGGAGATGAGGTGCAGGTCCATCTCGCCGAGGGTGGGGAGGAAGCGGTACGGGTCGTCGACGGTCTGCGGCTCGCCGCCGTACGCGACCTCGAGGCGGTAGTCGGGCACCTCGGGCACGTCGAGCACGCCGACGAAGATGCCGCCGTGCTCGTGCTCGAGGTCGGTGCGCACCTCGCCGCTCGTCGTGCGCGCGACGACGGTGATCGAGGTCGCCCACGGCCGGAGCACGCGCACCGTGACGCCGCCGTCGTGCGGGTGCGGACCGAGGATCGAGTGCGGGTCGTGGTGGCGGCCCTCGACGACGCGGTCGAGGTCGTGCGTCGACACCGGCGCCCGGTCCGGCCCGGTCTTCTTCGGAGCAGGCGGCGCAGCGGGAGCCGCGGGGGCAGCCGGTGCTGCAGGAGCCTCGGACGGGGCAGCCGGGGCAGCGGGAGCAGCCGGTGCAGCGGGCGCCGGTGTCGCCGGTGCCGCCGGCGGCGTGGCCGGGGCGGCGGGCGCGGCAGGAGCAGCCGGGGCCGCGGGGGCAGGGGCGGCCGGAGGTGCCGGGGTGAACGGCGGCTTCGGGGTGGGGGTCTCAGGCGTCTCAGGCATCAGACTGCTCCGGGTCGGACGTGCACGATGTGGGCGACGTGCTGGTGCGGGTCGAGGCGGACGTAGGGGTACTGGCCCCACACCCACGTGTGCCCGGTGACGAGGTCGCGCGCGGCGAAGTTGTCGGTCCAGTGCAGGCCGAGCGCCGGCATGTCGAGCTCGACGACTCCCTCGCGCGCGCCGTGCGGGTCGAGGGTGCAGACCACGAGCACGACGTCGTCGCCCTCGCGCTTGCTGAACGCGATGATCTTGTCGTTCGTGGTCGGGTGGAACGTGAGGTTGCGCAGCCGGTGGAGCGCGGGATGCGCGCGACGGATGGCGTTGAGCATCGTGAGGTACGGCGCGAGCGTGCGGCCCGACTCGTCGGCTGCGGCCCAGTCGCGCGGGCGGTACTGGTACTTCTCCGAGTCGAGGTACTCCTCGCTGCCCGGGCGCAGCGCCGCGTGCTCGAAGAGCTCGAAGCCGGCGTAGACGCCCCACGTCGGCGCCAGGCACGCGGCCAGCGTCGCGCGGATGGCGAACGCCGCAGGCCCGCCGTACTGCAGGTAGGCGTGGAGGATGTCGGGCGTGTTCACGAACGCGTTCGGACGCATCGACGCGGCCAGCGGACCGGACAGCTCGCGGAAGTACTCGGTGAGGTCCCAGACGTCGTTGCGCCACGTGAAGTACGTGTAGGACTGCTGGAACCCGACCTCGCCGAGCAGCTTCATCATCGGCGGCTTGGTGAACGCCTCGGCCAGGAAGATCACGTCGGGGTCGGTCGCGTTGACCGCGCCGATCAGCCGCTCCCAGAACGCGACCGGCTTCGTGTGCGGGTTGTCGACGCGGAAGATGCGTACGCCGCAGTCCATCCAGTGGTGCACGACGCGCAGCACCTCGGCGAACAGGCCGTCGGGGTCGGCGTCGAAGTACAGCGGGTAGATGTCCTGGTACTTCTTCGGCGGGTTCTCGGCGTAGGCGATCGTGCCGTCGGCGCGGTGCGCGAACCACTGCGGGTGCTCCTTGACCCAGGGGTGGTCGGGCGAGCACTGCAGCGCGAGGTCGAGCGCGATCTCGAGACCGAGACCCTGGGCCTTCGCGACGAAGGCCTTGAAGTCGTCGAGGGTGCCGAGATCGGGGTGCACGGCGTCGTGCCCGCCGTCCTCGGACCCGATGGCCCAGGGGACGCCGGGGTCGTCGGGACCGGGCGTGAGGGTGTTGTTCGGTCCCTTGCGCGCGGTGCGTCCGATCGGGTGGATCGGCGGCAGGTAGACGACGTCGAAGCCCATCGCGGCGACCGCAGGCAGGCGCTCGGCCGCGGTGACGAAGGTGCCCGAGCGCGGCGGGTCGAGCGACGCGCCCTCGCTGCGCGGGAAGAACTCGTACCAGGAGCCGTACAGCGCGCGCTCCCGCTCGACGCGGATCGGCACCGCGGGGCCGGCCGACACGTGCTCGCGCAGCGGGTGCTTCTCGAGGACCTCGGCGACCGCCGGGTCGAGCGCGACGGCAAGACGTGCAGGGGCGGGACGGCCGACGTCGCGCAGCGCGTGCACGGCGTTCTTCAGCGGCTCGCGCACCTTGCCGCGCGGCATCGCGGTCATCGCCCGCTCGAGGACGAGCGCGCCCTCGCGCAGCTCGAGCTCGGTGTCGAGGTCGGCGGGGACCTTGATCTCCGCGCGGTGCCGCCAGGTCTCGACCGGGTCGCCCCACGCCTCGACCGTGAACGTCCAGTCGCCCTCGGCCGTCGGCGTGATGTCGGCGGCCCAGCGGTCGAGCGCGCCGGTGGGTCGCATCGGCGTCCGCGTCTCGGTGCCGTCGGGCGCGCGCAGCACCACGGTGGCGTTGACGGCGTCGTGCCCCTCGCGGAACACCGTGGCGGACACGGTGAACGTCTCGCCGACGACGCACTTGACCGGGCGGGTGCCCAGCGCGACGAGCGGGGCGACGTCCTCGACCGCGAACCGGCCGGTGCTCGGCGGGCGCACCGGCTCGGGGAGCGGGGCGGACTGCGTCACGGGGCTCACCACCTCGACGTCGGCCGGCGGGACGGGCGGGGCCTTGCGCCGCGACGACGCCGGACGGCTCGTTGCCTCTCCGGTCGCCGAGGGCTGGGAACGCTTCTCGGACGGCTTCTTCCGGGCGCTCGCGGGCTGCGCCGGGGAAGGCTCGGAGGAGGACTCGGGACCGGGTCCTGGGGCGGGGGACGAGGGGCGTCGACGAGGCGGCATCGCTCGCCAGCCTATCGACGTAACGCCATGACACACGCGTGAAACCTGATGGAAGACGATGGAATCCCGATGAACCGATGTAACCGGCGGGGGACCGGTGGCAGGCCGCTCCGGACGCCCTAGGGTGGCGGGGTGAGAGCGATCCGACGATTCACCGTCCGCACCGTCCTGCCCGCGCCGCTGGAGCCGTTGTCGGCCCTCGCGACCAACCTGCGCTGGTCGTGGCACCCCGAGACCCAGGACCTGTTCGCGCGCATCGACGCGGGCCTCTGGGAGTCCGTCGACCACGACCCCGTGAAGCTGCTCGGCGAGGTCCCCGCGAAGCGCTGGGCCGAGCTCGCGGCCGACGAGGACTTCGTCGGTCACGTCAACTGGGTGGCCGGCGGTCTGCAGGACTACCTGACCGGCGACCGGTGGTACCAGTCGCTCGGCGACGAGGCACCGCGCGCCATCGCCTACTTCTCGCCCGAGTACGGCATCACCGAGGTGCTGCCGCAGTACTCCGGCGGTCTGGGCATCCTCGCCGGCGACCACCTGAAGTCGGCCAGCGACCTCGGCGTCCCGATCATCGGCGTCGCGCTGTTCTACCGCGCGGGCTACTTCCGGCAGTCGCTGTCGCTCGACGGCTGGCAGCAGGAGGACTACCCGGTCGCCGACCCCGACGGCCTGCCCCTGTCGCTGCTGCGCGAGGCCGACGGCTCGCCCGTCGTCGTCCGCGTCGGCCTGCCCAGTGGCCGCACCCTCGCCGCGCACGTGTGGCGCGCCGACGTCGGTCGCGTCCCGCTGCTCATGCTCGACTCCGACGTCGAGGAGAACGACCCCGCCGAGCGCGACGTCACCGACCGTCTGTACGGCGGCGGCGGCGAGCACCGCCTGCAGCAGGAGCTGCTGCTCGGCGTCGGCGGCGTCCGCGCCGTACGCGCCTTCTGCCGGCTCACCGGTCACCCCGAGCCCGAGGTGTTCCACACCAACGAGGGCCACGCCGGCTTCCTCGGCCTCGAGCGCATCCGCGAGCTCGTCGGCACCGAGAAGCTGACGTTCGACCAGGCGCTGCAGGCCGCGCGTGCCGGCACGGTGTTCACCACCCACACGCCGGTGCCCGCGGGCATCGACCGCTTCCCGCGCGAGCTCATCGAGCAGTACTTCGGCGGCGACAACGCCGAGCCGGGCGTGCCGGTCGAGGAGATCCTGGCGCTCGGCGCCGAGGACTTCGAGGGCGGCGACCCCACCGTGTTCAACATGGCGGTCATGGGCCTGCGCCTCGGTCAGCGCGCCAACGGCGTGAGCCTGCTGCACGGCGAGGTCAGCCGCGGGATGTTCGCCGGCCTGTGGCCGGGCTTCGACGTCGACGAGGTGCCGATCGGCTCGGTCACCAACGGCGTCCACGCCCCCACGTGGGTCGCGCGCGAGATGCGCGACCTCCTCGCCGCGCAGGTCGGTGCCGAGCAGGCGCAGGAGGACCCGGGCTGGCAGTCGGCGGTCAACATCCCCCCGGCCGACCTGTGGGCCACCAAGCGCATCCTGCGCGAGCGCCTCGTCGCCGACGTCCGTCGTCGCCTGCGCGACTCGTGGGAGCAGCGCGGCGCGTCCGACGCCGAGCTCGGCTGGGTCGACGAGGTCCTCGACCCCGACATCCTCACCATCGGCTTCGCCCGACGCGTGCCGTCGTACAAGCGGCTCACGCTCATGCTGCGCGACCCCAAGCGGCTCAAGTCGCTGCTGCTGCACCCCGACCGTCCGGTGCAGCTGGTCATCGCCGGCAAGTCGCACCCGGCCGACGACGGCGGCAAGAAGCTCATCCAGCAGCTCGTGCACTTCGCCGACGACCCCGAGGTCCGGCACCGCATCGTGTTCCTGCCCGACTACGACATCGGCATGGCGCGCCTGCTCTACCCGGGCTGCGACGTCTGGCTCAACAACCCGCTGCGCCCGCTCGAGGCCTGCGGCACGTCGGGCATGAAGGCGGCGCTCAACGGCGGCCTGAACCTGTCGATCCTCGACGGCTGGTGGGACGAGTGGTACGACGGCGAGAACGGCTGGGCCATCCCGACGGCCGACGGCGTCGCCGACGCCGACCGTCGTGACGACCTCGAGGCCGCCGCGCTCTACGACCTCATCGAGAAGAGCGTCGCGTCGCGCTTCTACACCGTCGACGGCTCGGGCCTGCCGGTCCGCTGGCTCACGATGCTGCAGCACACCCTGGCGACCCTCGGTCCCAAGGTGCTCGCGAGCCGCATGGTCCGCGACTACGTCAACAAGCTCTACGCCCCTGCCGCCCGCTCGTCGCGCGACGTGCTGGCCGACGGCGCGGCGCTCGCCAAGGAGCTGTCGTCGTTCTCGTCCCGCGCCCGTGCGGCGTGGCCCGGCGTCCGCGTCGAGCACGTCGACGTCGCGGGCGTGGGCGACACCCCGGAGCGCGGCACCGAGGTGCAGGTGCGTGCCTACGTCGCCCTCGGCGACCTGCGCACCGAGGACGTCCAGGTGCAGCTCGTGAGCGGCCGGGTCGACCACAACGACCGCATCGTGTCGCCGCAGGTCACCCCGCTCGCGCCCGACGAGGAGTACGAGGGCAACCGCTGGCGCTTCGCGTCGTCGGTCACCCTCGACGCGACCGGCCCGTTCGGCTACACCGTGCGCGTGCTGCCGTACTACGCCGGCCTCGCCGACCCGGCCGAGCTCGGCCTGCAGGCGCTGCCGCGCGTGACCAGCACCGAGAGCGACGTCGCGCCGACCTACGCGCCGACGTACTGACGCTGTCGACCGCTCCACATCGGACGGGCCCGCCTCCTCGCTGGAGGCGGGCCCGTCCGTCGTCGGGGGTGCGGCGTCAGTCGTGCTCGACGCGGAACAGCGTCACCGAGCGCGGCTCGACCGCGACCTTGGTGCCGACCTTCGCCGTCGGGAGGTCGGTGCCGGGCCGCGCCATCGAGGTGTCGAGCAGGCGGCGGTAGGCGTCGCCGTACGGCGTGGGCGGCAGCGTGACGTCGACCGGGGAGTCGCCGCGGTGAAGCACGATGAGGAACGCCGAGTCGCGCAGCGGGTGGCCGTCGGCGTCGCGCGTGAAGAGCTCGCCCGACAGCGCCATCACGAGGGTCTCGGTGCCGCGGTCGTTCCACTCGGTGTCGCTGAGCGGCGCGCCCGAGGCGTCGAGCCAGGCGAGGTCGGCGGGCCGGCCCTCGGCGACGGGGCGCCCGTCGAAGAACTCCGTCTGGCGCAGCGTCGGGTGCACGCGGCGCGCGTTGAGCAGCGCCGTGGTCCAGCGCAGCAGGTCGGCCTCGGGCTCGGTGAGGGTCCAGTCGAGCCAGGAGATCTCGTTGTCCTGGTTGTAGGCGTTGTTGTTGCCGCCCTGGGTGCGGCCCATCTCGTCGCCCATGACCAGCATCGGCGTACCGGTCGAGAGCAGCAGCGTGGCGAGCAGCGCGCGGATGCTGCGCAGCCGGGCGTCCTGGATCGCGACGTCGTCGGTCGGGCCCTCGACGCCGTGGTTCCACGAGTTGTTGTTGTCGGTGCCGTCGCGGTTGTCCTCGCCGTTGGCCTCGTTGTGCTTGCGGTCGTAGCTCACGAGGTCGCGCAGGGTGAAGCCGTCGTGCGCGGTGAGGAAGTTGACCGACGCCGCGGGGGAGCGACCGTGGAAGTGGTCCTGCGAGCCGGTGAGCCGCCAGCCCATCTCGGCGGGCGCCTCGCGGCCGTCGCCGCCACGCAGCCAGAACCGGCGCACGTCGTCGCGGAAGGTGTCGTTCCACTCCGCCCACGGCGAGCCGAACATGCCGACGCGGTAGCCGCCGGGGCCGACGTCCCACGGCTCGGCGATGAGCTTCACCTGGCGCAGCACCGGGTCCTGGTGGACGGCGGCGAGGAACGGCGAGCGCTCGTCGACGTCCATCCGCTCGCGGGTGAGCGCGGTGGCCAGGTCGAAGCGGAAGCCGTCGACGTGCATCTCGGTGACCCAGTAGCGCAGCGAGTCGAGCACCATGCGCAGGACGTCGAGGTCGCCGACGTCGAGGGTGTTGCCGCAGCCCGTGGTGTCGACGTAGGTGCCGCTGTGCGGCGCGAGCTTGTAGTGGTCGCGCTCGCCGAGGCCGCGGAACATGAGCGACGGGCCGTCGGGGCCGCCCTCGCAGGTGTGGTTGTAGACGACGTCGAGGATGACCTCGAGGCCGGCGGCGTGCAGCGCCTTCACCATCGCCTTGAACTCGGCCACCTGCGCGCCGGGGCGCGAGTCGGCGGCGTACGCCGCATGCGGGGCGAAGAAGCCGAGCGTGGAGTAGCCCCAGTAGTTGTGCACGCCGCGCGCCGCGAGCGGGGGCTCGGTGACGAACTGGTGCACCGGCAGCAGCTCGACCGCGGTGACGCCGAGCGAGACCAGGTGGTCGATCGCGGCCGGGTGCGCCAGGCCGGCGTAGGTGCCGCGCAGCGCCTCGGGCACGAGCGGGTGCTGCTTGGTGTAGCCCTTCACGTGCATCTCGTAGACGACCGTCTCGCCCCACGAGGTCTCCGGCGGGGCGTCGTCGCCCCAGTCGAACGCGTCGTCGACCACGATCGAGCGCGGCATCGACGGCGCGGAGTCCCGGTCGTCGGGCTTCGAGGGGTCGCCGGGCGAGCCGGGCATGAGGACGTCGGACCACCGCACCTCGCCGTGCACGGCACGGGCGTAGGGGTCGACGAGCAGCTTGGCGGGGTTGAAGCGCAGACCCGACTGCGGGTCCCACGGGCCGTGGGCGCGCAGGCCGTACGGGGTGCCGACCTCGACGCCGGGGAGGAACCCGTGGTGCACACCGTGGCTGCGCGCCTCGAGCGGGATGCGGACCTCCTCGCCCGCGATCCAGAGGCACGCCTCGACCAGGTCGGCCGACGGCGCGCGCACCGCGAGGTTGAGCCCCTCGGGCGTCCACGTCGCGCCGAGCGGCGACGGCGCGCCGGGCGGCCGGACGACGTCGTCCTGGTAGGGGTGCCCGTGGTGGGACGCCGTCATGCCTGTCTTCTCCCGTGGTCCGCGCGGCCTGCGCCGCGGAGGACAGTCTGCCCGCACGGACGGCGCAGCGCCCCGAGACCCGGCAGAGAAGGTCCGCGGGACGGGGCTAGGCTCGCGCGGAAGGCGACCGGCGCCCGTCGAGGAGGTCCGTGGTGAGCGAGTTCGTGCGGTTCGAGGTGCAGGACGGCGTGGGGACGATCCACCTCGACCGGCCCCCGATGAACGCGCTGTCCGCCCAGGTGCAGCAGGACATCCGCGGCGCCGCCTTCGAGGCGACCCAGCGCGCCGACGTGCGCGCGGTGGTCGTGTACGGCGGCCCGAAGGTCTTCGCCGCGGGCGCCGACGTCAAGGAGATGGCCGCCTGGTCCTACCAGGAGATGGTCGACCGCTCCGCGGCCCTGCAGGCGTCGTTCACCGCGGTCGCCCGGATCCCCAAGCCCACGATCGCCGCCATCACCGGCTACGCGCTCGGCGGCGGCTGCGAGCTCGCGCTGTGCTGCGACCTGCGGGTCGCCGGCGACAACGCCAAGCTCGGCCAGCCCGAGATCCTGCTCGGCATCATCCCCGGGGCGGGCGGCACGCAGCGCCTCACGCGCCTGGTGGGTCCGTCGCGGGCCAAGGAGCTCATCTTCACCGGGCGCTTCGTCGACGCCGAGGAGGCGCTGCGCATCGGTCTCGTCGACCGCGTCGTCGCGCCCGACGACGTCTACGCGAGCGCGTTCGACCTCGCGCGGCAGCTGGCCAACGGACCGGCGTACGCGCTGCGGGCGGCCAAGGAGGCGATCGACCGCGGCCTCGAGGTCGACCTCGAGACCGGCCTGGAGATCGAGCGCGTGCAGTTCGCGGCGCTGTTCGCGACCCAGGACCGCAGCATCGGCATGCAGTCCTTCATCGAGCACGGGCCGGGCAAGGCCGAGTTCGTCGGTCGCTGAGCTCGTCGGTCGCTGAGCTCGTCGGTCGCTGAGCTCGTCCGGCTGGCTCAGCCGTCCGGGCTCGATCAGTACTTCGGGGCGGGCTTCTTCTGGAGCGCCGCGAGGACCTTGGGGTCCTGCGCGTCGAGCCAGCGGGTGAGGTACTCGAAGGTCACGAAGTGAACGTCGGGGTACGTCGCGTGCGCGTCGGTGACGAAGCGGGTGAGGGCCTTCGCGTAGGCGCCGCACGCCCACTCGTTGAAGTGGTTGCCGATGAAGAACGGCGCACGGTTGGTGCTGTGCACGGCCTTGAGCGCCTGCGTGAGCGACTGGTAGGTCGAGTTCTCGATCTTCGCGCACTGGGCCGGCGGCGCCGTGATCTGGCCCTTGTTCTGCACGTAGAGCAGGTTGTAGTCCATCGACAGGTTCGTCTTGCCGTAGCCGACGACGTTGATGCGCTGGAGCGGGAACTCCCACAGGCCGTAGGTCGCGACCTTCTTCGGCCAGGTGAGCGAGCCGGTGCGCGACGCGTCGTAGGTGAAGCCGAACTTCTTCCACACCGGGTACATCTGCGACGGCTTGCCGAGCAGGCACGGGGTGCGCGCGCCCTTCCAGACGTCGGCCGAGAAGGGCAGCTGCAGCGACGGGTCCGTGTTGCCGTTGATCGACTTCCAGTCGTCGAGGAACGTCACGGCCTGCTTGAGCTCCGACGTCCACTGTGCCGCGTTCCAGGTGCCGACCCCGCGGGCGTCGCAGAAGTGGCCGAGGAAGTGCGTGCCGATCTCGTTGCCCTCGTCGTAGGCCTGGGTGATGTCGCGGATGCGCTGGGGGATGAGCGACGCCTGCCCGAACCCGATCGCCGAGTAGCCGATGGGCTTGCCCGGCGGGCGGTAGAGGGTGCGCTTCGCGTCGGGCACGAGGCACAGGCCCGAGAGGAAGAAGGTGAAGTGCGCGTCGTTGTCGCGCGCGAGCTGGAGGTAGTGCTGCCAGAGGTCGTGCTTGCAGGCGCCGTCGAAGGACAGGACCACGAACTGCGGGGCCTTCTCGCCGGGCTTGAGCTTGGTGATGGGCGGGAAGCCGGCGTCGCTCTGCGGCGTGTCGGTCGGGGTGTCGCTGGGCGAGACCGTCGGGTTCGGGCTCGCGGAGCCGCTCGAGGAGGTCGAGCCCGAGGGGCTCGTGCTCGGCGTGGAGCCCGCGTTCGTGGACGGGGACTGCACGAAGGCGACGAAGCCCCCGGCCGCGACCGCGGCCACGAGGGCGCCGGCCGCCAGGATCCGGCCACGCATCGGGGGGTTGTCCTTCCTTCGTGGAGCTCCCAGCCTAAGCCGCCGCCGGGCCGGGTCCCGACCGCCGCGCCGTCGTGGACCGGGACCCGTGAGGGGATCCGGAGGCCTACGAGCGCCGTGACAGACTTCCGGTATGACGCTCGCCGACGATGAGACGTTCCCCGGCCCGGGCGCCGAGGAGCGGCGTACCGAGGTCACGGCGGACGACGTCGCGGCCGCCTGGGACGACCCGAAGCTCGCCAACGTGCTCTACCACGACTGGGAGGCGAGCACCTACGACGAGAAGTGGTCGATCAGCTACGACGAGCGCTGCATCGACTACGCGCGCGACCGCTTCCGCCACGTCGCAGGGGAGGAGGGCTGGCCGTACCGCACCGCGCTCGAGCTCGGCAGCGGCACGGGCTTCTTCCTGCTCAACCTCACCCAGGCCGGCGTGATCGACGAGGGGCACGTCACCGACCTGTCGCCGCGCATGGTCGAGGTCGCCGTGCGCAACGCCGAGGCGCTCGGCTTCGAGGTCGAGGGCAGGGTGGCCGACGCCGAGTCGATCCCGTACGACGACGACTCCTTCGACCTCGTCGTGGGGCACGCGGTGCTGCACCACATCCCTGACCTCGACCAGGCGATGCGCGAGGTGCTGCGGGTGCTGCGCCCGGGCGGACGGTTCGTGTTCGCGGGGGAGCCGACCGAGAAGGGCGACTGGGTCGCGCGCCGGCTCTCGCGCCTGACCTGGTGGACGGCCTCGCGCGTCACCCAGCTTCCGCCGCTGCGCGAGCGGTGGGCCCGGCCGCCGGCCGAGCTCGCGGAGTCCTCGCGCGCCGCGGCGCTCGAGTCGGTCGTCGACATCCACACCTTCGACCCGGACCGTCTCGCCGCGCTGTGCGAGCGCGCGGGCGCCGTCGACGTGCGCACGGTGACCGAGGAGCTCACGGCGTCATGGTTCGGCTGGCCGGTCCGCACGTTCGAGGCCGCGGTGAAGCCGGGCGCGCTGGGCTGGGGCTGGGCGATGTTCGCCTACCGCGGCTGGCAGCGGCTCTCGTGGCTCGACGAGAACGTGCTGTCGCGCGTCGTGCCCGACGAGCTGTTCTACAACGTCAGCATCACCGGCACGAAGCCGCTGGGCTGAACCGTCCGGTCGGGCTGCTCGGGTGAGCCGTCCGCGGGTCTTCGCCGTACTCTGACGCCGTGCTTCTCGAGGGGATCGGCTCCGCCGCGCGCACGGTGCGCGGGCTGCCCCCGCGCGACCCGCGGCAGGCGAAGTACATCACCGGCCCGTCGCTGCGCTGGATGTGGCGCAACCGTGCCTTCACGCCGTGGTACCTGCTGCGCTACTGGCGGCTGTTCTGGCTGCGCGTGCTGCACCCCGACGTCGTCACCCTCGGCATGGTGTTCATCGGCAAGCGCGTCGAGCTCTACGCCCGCACCGGCTACGCGCGGCTCGTCCTCGGTCGGTGGGTGCACCTCGGGGCGGAGAACCGGCTGCGCGCGCACGAGGGCACGCTGCGCATCGGCGACAAGTGCGTGCTCGGCCGCGACAACACGGTGAACTGCTACCTCGACGTCGAGATCGGCGAGGGCACGATCGTGGCCGACTGGGTCTACGTCTGCGACTTCGACCACGTCTACGACGACATCCACGTGCCGATCAAGGACCAGGGCATCGTGAAGGCGCCCGTGCGCATCGGGCCCGACTGCTGGATCGGTACGAAGGTGACAGTCCTGCGCGGCAGCACCGTCGGCCACGGCTGCGTCCTCGCGGCGCACGCGGTCGTGCGCGGCGACGTCCCGCCGATGGCGGTGGCCGGGGGAGTGCCGGCGCGCGTGCTCAAGGACAGGGTCGCGGCGTACGAGGCGAAGGCGGCCACCCGCGCGGCGCTCGAGGACATCGCGCGCAAGACGGCCCGAGCAGCGCACGAGGGCGCCCGGGGCTGAGCCCGGACGCCCTCGTGATGGCGTTCGTCGTGCGGTGAGCCGTGCGTGTCGGTCGTGCGGGTCAGTCGTGGTGCTCGACGGCCTCCGCCGCCTGCACCGCTGCCTTGCCGGTGTCCTTGCGGGTCGGGGCGCCCAGCGCCCAGAAGATGATGCCGATCACGATGAAGACCAGCAGCGGGCCGAGCTCGGTGAACAGGTACTTCCAGTTCTCGTCGGCCTCCCAGCCGTCGGGGCGGAAGTCGTCGCTGAACCAGGCGGTCGGGAAACCCGGGGCCACGAGCTGGATCGAGGCGAACAGCACGAGGACCGTGAGCCAGATCGAGATGAAGCTCGCCGCAGGCGTGCGGAACGGCCGCGGGTGGTCGGGCAGCTTCTTGCGCAGGCGCCACAGTGCCGGGAAGACGCCGATGTAGGAGATGAGCGTGGTCGAGACCGCGATGCCGAGGATGGCGCCGAAGTACTTGACCGCACCGGCGTCGCTCGAGTCCTCCATGTAGAGCACGGCGGCCAGGACGATCGTCGACAGGATGCCGGAGAGGACGTTCACGCGGACCGGCGTACCGAAGCGGGGGCTGAACCGGCCGAGGTAGCGCGGCGCGGCACCGTCGTAGCCCGACACCGCGAGGGCGCGGTCGGAGCCCATGATCCAGGTGGTGCCCGACGACAGGGTGCAGAGGACGAACAGGATCGCGGCGAAGTCGCCGAGGATCAGGCCCCAGCCCTCGAGGGTCGCCGTGCCGTCCTCGGCGATCGAGCCGCCGTAGACGGTGAAGACCGACTTGATGGCGTCGATGAAGCCGCCGATGTTGGTGACCTGGTCGGTCGGCAGCACGACGAGGATGCCGAGGACCGGGATGCCGTAGAGCAGGATCGACGCGATCGCCGAGCGCAGGATCGAGTAGGGGACGTCCTTCTTCGCGTCCTTCATCTCGTCGCCCGCGGTGTTGGGCAGCTCGAAGCCGACGAGGCTGAACATGATGAGTCCGACGAGGGCGACGAACCCGGTGTACGTCGGGGTGAAGTCGCCCGCCGAGGTCACGCCCTTCACGCCGTTCTTGGCGGCGAAGACGATGACCGAGACGGTGAAGAAGCCCAGCAGCAGGAAGCGCGCGTAGGCGCCGCTGATGGGGATCCACTTGCCGACCGAGAACGACAGGATCGCCGACAGCGTGCCGATCCAGATGAAGATCAGGCCGATGATCATCGACACGACGAAGCCGAACGACTCGCCGTCGTGGAAGAAGGTGGCCAGGGTCGTGAGCGAGAGGACGGCGAGCGTGCCGCCGAACCACACCGGGTTGGTGATCCAGTAGAGGAAGTTGTTGATCGCGCCGACGAGGCGGCCGAACGCGAGGCGTGCCCAGATGTAGGGACCGCCCTCCTCCGGGAACGCCGTGCCGAGCTCCGCGAACAGCAGACCCTGGGGCACGAAGAAGATGAGGCCCAGGATGATCAGCCAGGTGAAGGCCTCGGGTCCGGAGTTCGCGATCGCGCCGATCGAGTCGACCCCGACCAGGGTGCAGATCGTGAAGAGCAGGATCTCGCGACGGCCGAAGTGACGCTGCAGGTGCTGCGTCTCCTCGACGGCGTCGGTGGTGAGATCGAGCTCTGCGACCTCGCTTGCAGTGGGCACGTGTCCGTGCATCTCGTCGCTCATGGCGGGCAACGTAGCGGGTGGAGCGGGGCCACGAAGGCGGTTCGGTGAGCGATCTGCCCGGCGTCGGGGCTTGACGATTCCTTTACTTGTACGTGAGAACCGACGCAGGCGGCGACTGGCGGAACCGCTCTCGACGCCCTGGAGACCCGGCTCGGCGTGCGCTGCTCGACCACGGCTCCACGTCGGCGGGCGGCCTGGCGGCGGGGTTCGACGTGCGCCGGCCGGCCGTCAGGCAGCCCCTCCCGGCGGCCGGGACGAGGGCGGCGAGCCGACCCGGGTCGACGTCACGTTCACGGCGACCGGCGACGACAGCACGGAGGTGCGCCTCGTGCACACCGGCTGGGAGGCGTGGGGCGACGAGGCCGAGCAGGGTCGTGCGGGCTACGGGGAGGGCTGGCCGCTCGTGCTGTCCGGCTACGTCGCGGCCGCGGGCGGATCTTCCTGCGTCGGGGTCTCGTAGCAGCGTCGTGACGGCCGGCGCGGGTCCGGCGAGGAGCTCTGCGGACGACGCGCCGGACGGTCTGGGGTTGGGGATATCGGTGTTCGCTGACGGCTGAGATCCTTTGGGCGGCAACGGGTCTGGGGCGGCGTCCACTGTCGGACCCCCTCTCTAGAGTCGTCTCCATGAGCTCGAGCACTCCTCCCGGTTCGACGGCCGTCACGGTCGCCGACCTGTGCGCTGCGCTCGAGCAGGTCGAGGCAGGCGCTGCGGTGATCGCCGACGCGCTCGCCGACCGCGACCGGTTCGACCTGGGGGCCGCGCCGGCGGATGTGGCGGCGGACCTCGCGACCCGGATGCTCCGGGCCGCAGACCGGATCACGGCCGCCGCGACGGTGACCGCGGGGCACGTGACGTCGGTCGCGGGTCCTGCGACGGGCACGCTGATCGCGGGGACGTTCGCGTCCCCGCGCCGCTGGCTGGAGGTCGACGCCGGGCTCGCGCCGTCCGCGGCGAAGACGGTGCTCGCGCGCGGCCGTGACCTGCGCGAGCACTCCGAGCCCGTGGCGCAGGCGTGGCTGCACGGCGAGATCAGCGGCGACTCGGTGCGCGAGCTCACCTCGGGTGTGTCCGGGGTGCTGCGGCAGGTGACGGCGCCGCGCGAGGAGAAGGCAGCGCTGCGCGCCGAGGCGGTCGAGGTGCTGCTGCCCGTCGCGCGGCTCGGCACGCCCGGCGACCTCAAGCGCGCCATCTCGAAGCTCCGGCTGCTCGCCGACTCCGCGGGCGAGGCGCAGGCGGTTTGGAGGCGTACGACGACCAGTCGCTCACGTGGGCCGAGGTCGGGGCGCTGACCCAGATCACGGCCTGGCTGACGCACGAGAACGCCGCCGCGCTGCTGACGGTGATCGGCCGCTACGCCCAGCAGGTCGTGGAGCGCAGCACCGACGTCGGGCACGACCCGACGTGCCCGCTGGCCTCCCCTCCCGTCCACGGCTCGCCGCAGCGGAGGTGGTGCGACTGCGGCGCGTCGCAGGCCGCCGGGCTGTCGGGGCAGGACCGCTGGGACCACGCGCTCGCGGTCGCCGCCGGCGAGCTCGCCCGCGACCTGCTGGCGCGCGGCGACCTCGGCACCCACCACGGCGTCGCGCCGCACGTCACCGTGCAGGTGACGCTGGCCGAGCTCGAGGCCGGCCTCGGCGGCGAGCTCGTGATGCCCGGCAGCGACGTGCCCACCGTCCTGGGCTCCGAGACCGTCCGCCGGATCCTCTGCGATGCCGACGTCACCCCCGTCATCGTCGACGAGCTCAGCCCGCACGACGCCGCTGCCGCCGACGAGGCGCTCGACGATGCCCGTGGCGAGAACGACATCGACCTCGACGAGGATGGCCGGTCGGAGCGTCGACGTCGGCTGAGCAGCCTCCTGCGCAGCACAGCGATCGCGGTGCTCTACGTCGGACGTAGCAAGCGCACCATCACTCCGGCGCAGCGCCGCGCCCTCGAGGCGCGCGACCGGCACTGCATCTTCCCTGGCTGCCGCGCCCACCCGCGGCGCTGCCACGCGCACCACGTGCGCGAGTGGGAGAACGGCGGATCGACCGATCTCGACAACCTCGCCCTGCTCTGCGTCCGCCACCACATCTCGGTGCACGAGGGCGGCTGGACCCTCACCCCGACACCAGGGATCGCGGCGAACGAGACCGGCTACTGGACACTGCACCCACCCCCGAGGCCCCAGCCCTGACGAAGGGCGCACAACCATCACTCACGGACGAACCACGTCCTGCGTTCGGCACGCACACGAGGTCGATCGGCGCGGCCGGACAGCTAGGTCAGGTGCCGGAGGTAGCGCTCGGGTGCTTGCAGGAAGCCTCGCCATGCCGTGACGAGGTCGGAGTCGTCGTAGGCCACCTCGGTGATCCCGGCGTCGTCGAGCTGGAGCAGCCGGGCGCCGGGCACCGCCGCGAGGACCGGTGAGTGCGTGGCCAGCACGACCTGGCTCCCCGCCGCACGCATGTCGACCATGATCTGGATCAGGGCGAGGCTGCTGTCGAACGAGAGCGCCGACTCCGGCTCGTCGAGGACGTAGAGACCGGGCTCGTCGATCATGCCGCGCAGCACCGCGAGGAAGCCCTCCCCGTGGCTGAGGTTGAGCAAAGGGGTCGGGCCGACCCGTTCGCTCCAGCGACCGCGCCGCGTGAAGCTCTCCGCCTGGGCATGCAGCCGTTCGGCCCGCAGGAACAGCCCACCGTTGGCTCCGCCCGTCGTCGTCTGGAGGCGGAGCGAGAGGAAGAGCGTGGAGTCCTCGTCGGACGGGGTGGCGACCGACTGCTGGAGCCAGTCCTGCCGGTACGACGACATCAGGCGTCCCCAGGCCGCGGCGATCGCCTCGACGAGCGTGGACTTGCCGGCGCCGTTCGGGCCGACGGCGACCGTGATGCCGGGGTCGAGGTCGAGGCCTCGTTCAGCGACCTGCGCCACGGCGGGCACCGTCCACGGCCACTGCTCCGGGTCGACGTGTCCCGAGTCGACCGTCACCCTGCGGACCGGGACCCCGGGCTGTCGGTGCGCCACGTCGCCAGTCTGACCGACCGCTCCTGGCCCTGCGGCAGAACCCCGAGCACGAGGTGCGTCGGGGCGTCAGGGGTTGAGTCTCCGCCACTCGGCGAGGTAGCGCGTCGCGTCGTCGCTGACGTCAGAGCCGTGCAGGGCTCGCCACGCCTCGTCCTCCAGCCAGAACCGGGCGAGGAAGGCGGTGAGGCTCGGAGCGCACACCTCGACCTCCAGCCGCTCGAGGTCGGCCGAGGTCAGCGCTCGGCGGGGCACCGGGTACGGCTCGTCGGGCTCGTACGGCTCGTCGTACCCGATCCAGGCGGGGGTCGTGACGACCCGGTGCTCGCCGGTCACCGCGGCATGGACGAGCCAGGAGCGGACGAGCTGCGAGTCGGACAGGAAGCGGACCAGCCAGCCGCCCCCGGCCGAGGCGTCGAGAGGTTGGACGACGTCCCCGAGGTCGACGAAGCACAGTGTCACCGAACCGATCCCGGACAGCAGGCTCGGCGTCCGCATCAGCTCCGAGAGCTCGTGGGGGATCGACGCCTCGGGCACGCCCTGGGCGACGAGCCACGACGGCCCCTCCGGGCTGAGCGGCCGCTGGGCCTGGTCCGAGCGCAGGACGTTCTCGTCGGCCGGGTACGGCTCCAGCCCAGACAGCCACGACAACGAGCCGAGCAGATGCTCAGGCAGTCGCGGGAGCCGATCAGCCTCCACGCGCTCGTAGGTCGACTCCCCGAGAACGGTCCACCAAGCCTCCACCCTGCAGAGGATGCCCGACGACCCACGACCTCACGACATCGTCGGCGCGATGGGAACCCGGTGCAGAATCGAGGGGTGGCCCGACCGAAGTACCGACAGCGGACCAGGATCCGGAGGCTGCTTCCCTGGGTCCTGGTCGATCGGGGCTGGGCGGCCAAGGGCCGGACCGACTGCGGCCAGCACGACTGGTACCGCCACGACGAGTCGACCGAGCGCTGCTACCACTGCGACGTCGGACAGCGACCCGCGCAGTCCGGTGCCTGACGGCGGTTCGGCGCGCTACGCCTCGCGGGGCAGCCAGCGTCGCCGACGCCAGACGTAGATGGGCACGGCGATGATGGGAAAGAAGAACGTCACGGCGGCCCAGCCGGGAGCGCCCAGGCCCCCGTCGCGTCCGGAGGGTCCGCCGTAGGTCATGCCGAGCCGATGCGCATCCAGCCACACGAGGAGCGCCGCGACCACCGACACACCGAGCCAGATCCACGCCTCCACGCGCCAGAGGATGTCAGGACGGCGCGCTCCCGTCACCCGTCGTTCGTCCTCTTGCCCTCTCGCCGTGCCATGTGTTCCGCCAGCGGGATGTCGGGCCGCTTGCGCCACGACTTCGGACGTTTCCCCTTCATGCGCTGCTCGACGGCCTCAGCCCGGACGGCATCGGTCGAGCCGAGGGCATCCGACAGATCCTGCTGTGCTGCGTGCCGGTTGGCGCGGTTCACAAGGCGCTTCCGCAGCGGGACGTTCTTGCGCGAGCTCTTGTCGTTCTCGCCGTACCCGTTGCGCCGATCCTTGGCGTAGCTGAGCGACTTCTTCTCCTGAGGAGTCCTGCGGCCCATCGCTGCACCTCCTGAGGATCGCCGCCGAGGCGGCCAACGGTATGCCAGTGATGCGCAGCGCGCGTGCGCGAATCACCCGATGGAGGTGACGTCGAGTGCCGGATCCAGGTCGGTTGGTGCAGGCGGCCGCGATGTGGGGCTGGGTCAGTACTCGCCCTTGATGACGAAGAAGGAGCCGCGGATCGTACCGGCGAGCTTGCTCTTCTGGCGGGCGAACTTGAAGGCCGAGAGCTCCTCGGGCTGGTCCATGCCGTCGGAGAGCTTGAAGCCCACCGCACGCTTGCCCTTGTCGGCCAGCGTGTAGAGCACGTTGATCGCCAGGCCCGACTCGTAGAAGACGTACGACCAGCGGATCCCGTCGACCTCGAGCTCGGTGGCCTCCAGCGGCGGCGACGCGATCTCGATGCCGCGCTCCTCGCGCAGCACCTTCGCGACGTAGGCGACGATCTTCTTGCCCTTCGCCGACGACGCCTTCTCGGTGGTGAACACGTGGTCGTACTTGTTCTTGAAGTAGCGCGCCTCGTTGGCACGCAGGCCCGCGAGCGCGTCGACCACGGGGGAGGACTCGAGGCCCTCGGTCGAGACGTTGACGAAGTCGACGACGTGCGCCACGGGGTGCCTCCGCTGCTCGGGGTGGAGCGCCGAGCCTAGCCCCGCTCAGCTGGTACGGGTACGGACGTGCGCGCGGCCCACGGCGAGCGCGACCACGACGCAGAGGCCGGCGAGGACGCCGAACGCGACCTGGTCGCCTGCCCACTCGGAGAAGGCGCCGCCCAGGACCGGACCGAGGATCCCCGAGAGCGCCCACACGATGTTCGACAGCGCCGACATCACCGGCACGGTCACGCGTCCCCGCTCGACGGCGAGCAGGCCGAACGGGAACGTGAGCGCGATCGTGAGCCCGGTCGTGACGCTCGCGCCGAGGAGGAACACCACCGACGCGGGTACGCCGGCCAGCAGCGCGGGGATCATCGTGACGGCCGCCAGCACACCGGTCGCGATCGCGACGACGGAGTGCTTCGTGAGGCGGTCCGCGCGACGGGCGGTGAGTGCGCTCGACGCCACGAAGATGAGCGACGACAGCGAGAACACGATGCCGATCTGCGCGGCGTTCCAGTCGGCGCGCCCCATGCGCAGCGGCACCAGCAGGTCGGCGGTGAGCCACACCATCGACGCGGCGACCGTGAGCAGCAGCATCGTGCTGAGATCCCAGTCGCGGCCCACGGCCGAGAACAGCTCGCGCACCGGTGGCGCCGGGTCCTTGCGCATGCCCGTGCCCGACCGGTCGGCGAGCAGGAGCGCGAGGAGCGCCAGCGTCACGACCGCGAGGCCGACGAACGGCGCGTTGAGACCGAACCGCTCGGCGACCGCGCCGGTGTACGCCGGTCCGAGGAGAGCGCCCACGCCCACGACGGCCGTCGTGGCGGCGAGCACGCGCGGGCTGTCGTCGCCGGCCGCGTCGGCGAGCCACGCCGCCATGGACACCCACAGCGTGCCGAAGCCGACGCCGAACACCAGGCGCGCGAGCACGATCGTGGGATAGCTCGGCGCGACGATCATCAGCAGGTCGGAGAGCGCGATGATCGCCATCGCGAGGATCGTGAGCCGACGAGGCGGGACGTGCCGGGTGATGTAGCCCGCGGGCAGCGACGTCACGAGGATGCCGAAGCTCGCCAGCGAGAGCACGATCCCGCCCTCGGAGTCGGTCAGGCCGAACGTCTCGACGTACGTCGGGATCAGGGGCGCCACGCCCTGCCACGACAGCTCGCCCACGAACAGGGCGAGGTAGACGAGCAGGACGACACGGCGGCGCACGCCCGGAGTCTGCCCTATCGATCGCTAGGACCCCTCAGCGGCCGAGCTGGTTGCCCTCGCGCACGACGAGCCGGCGCCGCGGCCGGGGCGGCTCGTGAGCGGCGCGCTCGTACACGTCGACGGTGCGGGCGGCCACGGCCGACCAGTCGTGGACGTCGCGCAGCCTGCGGCTCATCGCGCGCACTCGGCGCTGGGCCGCAGCCGGGTCCCGGAGCACCTCGGTCGTCACGTCGGCGAGCGACGCGGCGTCGAGCGGCACGAACGTGCGACCCGTGACGCCGTCCTGCACGGTCTCGGCGAGCCCGCCGGTCGCGGCGACCACCAGTGGGGAGCGCTGCGCCGCGGCCTCGAGGGCGACCAGACCGAACGGCTCGTAGACGCTCGGCAGCACCACGGCGTCGGCGGCGCCCAGCAGCGCCGCGAGCGACGGCTCCGGCAGCCATCCGACGAACCGCACCGACGCGCCGAGCCGCAGCCGCCGTGCCTGCGCCTCCAGCGCCTCGCGCTGACCGCCGCGTCCGGCCACCACGAGCCGCAGCCCCGGGAACCGTCGACGCAGCCGGGGCATCGCGTTGAGGAGCGTGTGCACGCCCTTCTCCCACTCGAGGCGCGACGCGGTCACGAGCAGCGGGCCGTCGGCGGCGTACGCGACACGCGCCTCGCGCACCGCCCGCGCGCCCGCGCGCCAGGCGGCGACGTCGAGACCGGCGGGCACGACGTCGACGACCTCGTCGGGTACGCCGAACAGCGTCTCGACGTCGTGGCGCATCGCGTCGGAGCAGACGACCACGCGCGCGGCGTCGACCGTGAGCCGGTGCTCGAGCCGGTGGATCGCGTGCGAGAGATCGCTGGGCAACCAGCCCTGGTGGCGTCCGGCCTCGGTCGCGTGCAGCGTCGCGACGAGCGGCGCACCGAGGCGGTCGCGCAGCAGCCGGCCGGCGTCGCCGACGACCCAGTCGTGGGCGTGCACGACGTCGGGCTCGACCCCGGCGCGCTCCGCGGTGCGCGCGAGCGCGCGGTCGAGGCCGCGGACCCACGCGAGCAGCTCCGACTCCGTGAGGCGCAAGGGCTCGTACGCCGCACGCACCACGCGCACGCCGTTCACGACCTCGTCGGTCGCAGCACCCTCGGGGAGCTGGGTCACGACGGTGACGTCGTGACCGGCGGCGGCCTGCGCCTCGGCGAGACCGTGGACGTGGCGGCCCAGTCCGCCGTAGACCAGCGGCGGGTACTCCCACGAGACGTGCAGGATCCGCACGCTCAGTCCTCCGCGCGCAGCAGCCGCGCGTCGAGGTGGCCGAACGGGCCGTCGACGGCGCGCAGCCGGTCGGCCATCGCGCGCGAGGCCGCCACGTCGCCGCGCTCGACGAGGTCGGCGAGCGCGAGCGCCTCGCGCACGTGGCGGGCGTGGCGGTCGCGGGCGTAGCCGGCGGCGGAGTCCTTGCTCACCATGAACGCCCAGTCGCTCTGCAGCGCGAGCAGCGTCGTGCGCGCGAGCTGGTCGCGCTCGAGGTCGCGCGCCGTCGTCGGAACTCCGAGCACCTTGAGCACGCGGTCGCGCAGCCGCGTGTCGGTCTCGACGATGTCGCGCACGGCCTCGCCGTCCCACACCCGCCAGTCCTTGCCCGAGCCCCACGAGCCCGGTCCGAGGTCGACCCGCCCCTCGACGTGCCCGGCCTCGACGGCACCGCGCAGGGTCGTGACGCGCACGCCCGCCTCGGGCAGCAGGCGCAGCACCGCCTCGAGCCACTGCGGGCCCTCGTGCCACCAGTGGCCGAACAGCTCCGTGTCGTACGCCGCCACCACGACCGCCTCGCGGCCGTCGCGCTCCGCGGCGAGGTCGACGAGGCGTCGGCGTACGACGTCGACGAAGTCGAGCGCGTCGGCGTGCACCGCCTCGGCCGCGCGGTCGGGGTCGTAGGGCGCCTTCTCGTGCGACGGCGTCGACGTGCTCGTGACGCGCGAGGCGCGGAAGCCCGAGTCGTGGTCGAACGTGTGGAAGTCGCGGTACCAGCGGCCGCCGGGGTAGCCCTTGCGCGGCGACCACACGCGGTAGGTGACGTCGAGGTCGCGCGCGAACGCGACCACGTCGCTGTCGCCCACGGTCGCACCGGCTGCGGTCGTGCCGCCCGCGCCGAGCATCGTCGGGCCGTCGACGAGGAAGCGGCGTACGCCGAGGTCGGCGTAGTCGCGCTCGATGCCCGGGCGGTAGCCGCACTCGGGCGCCCAGATGCCCTCGGGCCGGTGGCCGAGGCGGACGGTCGCGTCGTCGAGACCGGTGCGCAGGGCGAACCGCTGCCACGGCCGGTCGAGCAAGGGCTGGAACGGATGGGTCGCAGGACCGCCGAGCAGCTCGACCGTGCCGGCGTCGACGAGGGGGCGCAGCACCGGCGAGAAGCCCGCGCCCCAGCGGCTCTCGAACTCCGCGAGCGCTCGCTGTGCCGCGACGTACTCGCGGTGGCCGGTGGCGCGCAGCGCCGGATCCCGGTGCGTCGCAAGGCCTTCCGCACGCGTGGCCCAGAAACCCAGCCAGGTGTGGAACTCGCGGCCGAACCACGGGTCGTCGAGCTGCGCGTGCACCACGGGCGTGACGCCGAGCGTGAGCAGGTCGGTGCGTCCTTCGGCCGCGAGCCGGTCGAGGACATCGACCACCGGGAGGTACGACGTCGCCCACGCCTGGTGCAGCCACTCCTCGCCGACCGGCCAGGCACCGTGGTGCGCGAGCCAGGGCAGGTGCGTGTGCAGCACGAGGCAGAACGTGCCGACGGGTCGGGTCACGGCGCGACCGCCACCGCGACGAGGTCCTGCGAGCCCTCGGCGTCACCGACCTCGAAGTCGTCGACCGTCACCGTCGAGACGAAGGCGTCGAGGTCGTCGGGCACGAGACCGGAGCCTGTGACGACGGCGACCTGCGCCGCGACGATGCCCGTGCCACCGGCCGACTCCCAGGCGGCGATCCGCCCGCCGTGGTGCAGGCCGCGCACGTCGACGTCGGCGAAGCCGGCCGCGCGCAGCCGCTCGTCGAGCTGCTCGGCGTCGAGCTCCTCGACGTGGAACGGGTTGGTCGGCTTCTCGCCGCGCCCGAGGCCGGGGGAGAACACCGGCCGGTTCGGCGTCGACACGACGGCCACGCCGCCCGGGCGCAGGACGCGGCGGCAGTCTCGGAGGAACGCCGCGAGGTCCCACAGGTGCTCGACCACCTGCAGGCACACGAGCAGGTCGGCGCTCGCGTCGGCGACCGGGAGCGCCGCGAGGTTGGCGCGCGAGGTCGTCACCGCCGGGTACGCCGTCGCCGCGTGCCGTGCGGCCGCCTCGTCGAGCTCGAGCGCCAGGACCAGGCGCGCCCCGGCGTCGTGCAGCATCCGCGCGCCGTACCCCTCGCCGCTGCCGGCCTCGACCACGACGCCGTCGCGGAGTCGGTCGGCGTACCGCTCCACGACCCAGCGGTAGACCGCCTCGTGCCGGGCGAACCAGTAGTCCTCGCCGGGCACGCCGGGGAGCGTCCGCTCGCCGGTGAGCGGGAGAGGGTGGGGCACGGGTCCAGCGTAGGCAGCGCGCGAGGGCCCGGCGTCCTGGGCGTCCCCCTGGCACGATGGCCGCATGGCCACCCTCAGCGAGACCCGCGAGCTCATCGCCGCCCTGCGTGCGTCGCACGACCACCTCGTGTCCGTCGCAGGCGACCTCGACGAGCCGGCGCTGCGCGGTGCGTCGTACGACGACGAGTGGTCGATCGGCCAGGTGCTCTCGCACCTCGGCAGCCAGTCGGAGATCTTCGAGCTGTTCCTCGACGAGGTGCTCGCCGGGCGCCCGGCGCCGAGCGGCGAGGTGTTCCCGCCGATCTGGGACGTGTGGAACGCGAAGGCGCCGCTGGAGTGGCGCGACGACTGGCGTGCCGCGAGCGAGCAGCACGTCGCCCGCTTCGAGGGCCTCTCCGACGAGCAGGTCCACGCCTTCGCGATGGACTTCTTCGGGATGCGCCTCGACCTGGCCGGCTTCGCGCGGATGCGGCTCTCGGAGATGGCCGTGCACGCCTGGGACGTCGAGGTGATGCTGGCGCCGGGCGCGGAGGTGATCTCCGCGGCGGTGGCGCTGCTCGTCGACGACCTCGGCATGGTCGTCGCCCGCACGGCCGACGGCTCGGGCGGGCCGTACCGCGTCCGGATCGGCACGCAGCACCCCGTGCGCGACCTCGTGGTCGAGGTGGGGGAGCCGGTGGTCGTGCGCGCCGCCGAGCCCGACGACGCCTACGACGGCTCCGTCGACCTGCCGGCCGCGGCGTTCCTGCGCCTCGTGTACGGCCGGCTCGACGTCGACACGACGCCCGAGCACTCCGAGTCGGGCAGCCGCGGGCTCGCCGACCTGCGCTCGGTCTTCCCGGGGGTCTGACACCGGGTGTGACGAGGGCCACGCCGGGCGGCCGGACCGGTGGTCGACCGCTGGGTTACCCGTGGGTAACATGGCCAGGGCCGCGACGGTACGACCGACCGACGGCGGCTATCATCCGATAGGCAACGCGAGCACCGGCACCGGGCACGACCGCGGACCGGCCATCACCGATACTGGGCGCCGCAGGACGAGCCCTGCAGGACGAGCTAGAGGGTGGGAGACCCCATGAAGATCGTCGTACTGGTCAAGCACGTGCCGGACGCCGCGAGCGATCGCGGGTTCGCGGGCGACCTGACCACCGATCGTGCGGCCGTCGACGGTCGTCTGTCCGAGCTGGACGAGTACGCCGTCGAGCAGGCGCTGCAGATCGTGGAGAAGCAGGGCGAGGGTGAGATCACCTACCTGACGATGGGTCCCGAGGCTGCGGGCGAGGCGCTGCGCAAGGCGCTGTCGATGGGTGGCGACGCGGGCGTGCACGTGGTCGACGACGCGCTGCACGGCTCCGACGCGGTCGCGACGTCGCTGGTGCTGGCCGAGGCGCTCAAGAAGCTCGAGTGGGACGTCGTCATCACCGGCATGGCGTCGACCGACGGCACGATGAGCGTGGTGCCGGCGATGCTGGCCGAGCGTCTCGGCGTCCCTGGCCTGACCCTGGCGGGCAACCTCGCGATCGAGGGCTCGACGGTGACGATCCGCCGCGACTCCGACGACGCGTCGACCACGATCACCGCGGAGCTTCCTGCTCTGGTGTCGGTGACCGACCAGACCGGTGAGGCCCGCTACCCGTCGTTCAAGGGGATCATGGCGGCGAAGAAGAAGCCCGTGACCACGTTCAGCCTGGCCGACCTCGGTGTCGACGCCGGCGCGGTGGGTCTGTCGGGTGCGTGGTCGGCGGTGGAGTCCGCGACCAAGCGTCCCCCGCGGCAGGCGGGTGTCGTGGTGACCGACGAGGGCGACGGCGGCGTGAAGCTCGCCGAGTTCCTCGCTACCGGCAAGTTCATCTGAGAGGCGTGGGAGACATGGCTGAGGTTCTGGTTGTCGTCGACCACGTCGACGGTGCGGTGCGCAAGCCCACCCTGGAGCTGCTGACCCTGGCCCGCCGCATCGGCGAGCCGTCGGCGGTGTTCCTGGGCAAGGGCATCGACAACGCTGCAGCGGTGCTGGCCGAGCACGGTGCGGCCAAGATCTACGTCGTCGACGCTGCCGAGCTCGACGAGTACCTGGTGGTCCCGAAGGCGGACGCGCTGACCCAGATCGCGCAGGCGTCCTCGCCCGCCGCGATCCTGATCACGTCGTCGGCGGAGGGCAAGGAGATCGCCGCCCGCACCGCGGTGCGCCTGGGCAGCGGTCTGATCACCGACGCGGTCGACGTCGCTGCTGACGGTTCTGCGACGCAGAGCGTGTTCGCGGCGTCCTACGTCGTGACCGCGAAGGTCACCCACGGCACGCCGGTGATCACGGTGAAGCCGAACGCTGCCGCGCCCGAGGCCGCTCCCGCCGCGGGCGCGGTGGAGAACGTCACCGTCGCGTTCTCCGACCTGTCCAAGGCGCCGAAGGTGACCGGTGTCGAGCCGCGCGCCAAGTCCGGCCGCCCGGAGCTGACCGAGGCCGCGATCGTGGTCTCCGGTGGCCGCGGTGTCGGCGGGCCGGAGGGCTTCGCGACCATCGAGGCCCTGGCCGACGCCCTGGGTGCGGCCGTGGGCGCCTCGCGCGCGGCGACGGACGCGGGCTGGTACCCGCACGCGTTCCAGGTCGGGCAGACCGGCAAGACCGTGTCGCCGCAGCTCTACATCGCCAACGGCATCTCCGGTGCGATCCAGCACCGCGCCGGCATGCAGACCTCCAAGACCATCGTCGCGGTGAACAAGGACGCCGAGGCGCCGATCTTCGAGCTCGCCGACTACGGCGTCGTCGGCGACCTGTTCAACGTCGTCCCCCAGCTCACCGAGGAAGTCGCCAAGCGCAAGGGCTGAGCCCGTCAGCACGGCGGTCCAGCACCGGCCGTCAGCACCGCCCGGAGGGGCGGGTCCCTTCGGGGGTCCGCCCCTCCGGCGCGTCCTGCCTAGACTGTCCGCGTGGCGACGACCCCGGTGTACCTCGACCACGCCGCGACGACGCCGATGCGCCCCGAGGCGCTCGAGGCCATGACCGCCGAGCTCGCCGAGGTGGGCAACCCGTCGTCGCTGCACGCGTCGGGCCGTCGCGCCCGTCGCGTCGTCGAGGAGTCGCGCGAGAGCATCGCCGCCGTGCTCGGCGCCAGCCCGGTCGAGGTCGTGTTCACCTCCGGCGGCACCGAGGCCGACAACCTCGCGGTCAAGGGCCTCTACCGCGCCCGCCGCGCGGCGTCGTCGTCGCGCTCGCGGGTCTTGTGCAGCGCCGTCGAGCACCACGCCGTCCTCGACGCCGTCGAGCACCTCGGCAAGACCGAGGACGCCGACGTCCGCTGGCTCCCCGTCGACCGGCTCGGCCGCCTCGACCTCGACCGGTTCGCCGGCGAGCTCGCCGAGGGCGGCGACGACATCGCCCTCGTGACGGTGATGTGGGCCAACAACGAGGTCGGCACGCTGCAGCCGGTCGCCGAGGTCGCGGCGCTGTGCGCGGAGTACGGCATCCCGTTCCACACCGACGCCGTGCAGGCCGTCGGGCACGTGCCGGTCGACGCGTCGGTGCCCACCACGCTCGCGCTCAGCGGCCACAAGGTCGGCGGACCGCACGGCGTCGGCGCCCTGGTCGCGCGGCGCAGCGCGCCCATCGAGCCGCTCGTGCACGGCGGCGGCCAGGAGCGCGACGTCCGCTCCGGCACCCTCGACGCCCCGGCCATCGCCGGCCTCGCCGCAGCGGTCTGCGCGTCCGACGCCGACCGCGTCGAGCGCACGGCGCGAGTCGCAGCCCTGCGCGACGAGCTCGTGCGCCGCGTGACCGCCGAGATCGATGGCGTCACCCGCAACGGCGACCCCGACGCGTGCCTGCCCGGCATCGCGCACCTGTCGTTCGAGGGCTGCGAGGGCGACGCGCTGCTGCTGCTCCTCGACGCCGCAGGCATCGAGTGCTCGCGCGGGTCGGCGTGCTCGGCCGGGGTGCCGCAGCCCAGCCACGTGCTGCTCGCGATGGGGCTCGACCCGGTGACCGCCCGGTCGTCGCTGCGCTTCTCGCTCGGGCGCACCTCGCAGCCGAGCGACATCGACCGGCTGCTCGACGTGCTGCCCGGCGCCGTCGCCCGCGCGCGACGGGCGGGACGGCCGCGATGAGGGTCGTCGCCGCGCTCTCGGGCGGGGTCGACTCGGCGGTCGCCGCCGCGCGCGCGGTCGAGGCGGGGCACGACGTCACCGGAGTCCACCTCGCGCTGGCCCGCAACCCGCAGAGCCACCGCACCGGCGCGCGCGGCTGCTGCACGCTCGAGGACGCGCGCGACGCCCGTCGCACCGCCGACGTGCTGGGCATCCCGTTCTACGTGTGGGACCTCTCGGAGCGCTTCGCCGAGGACGTGATCGACGACTTCGTCGACGAGTACGCCGCCGGCCGCACGCCCAACCCGTGCCTGCGCTGCAACGAGCGGATCAAGTTCAGCGCCGTGCTCGACAAGGCGCTCGCGCTCGGCTTCGACGCGGTCTGCACCGGGCACTACGCGCGGCTCGTCGACGGCCCGCACGGACGCGAGCTGCACCGCGCGGTCGACGCGGCGAAGGACCAGTCCTACGTGCTCGCGGTGCTCGACGACGAGCAGCTCGCCGGCGCGATGTTCCCGCTCGGCGACACGGTGAAGGCCGACGTCCGCGCCGAGGCCGCGCGCCGCGGGCTGCTCGTGGCCGACAAGCCCGACAGCCACGACATCTGCTTCATCCCCGACGGCGACACCGCGGGCTTCCTGCAGCGCCAGCTCGGGTCGTCGCCCGGCGACGTCGTCGACGCCACCACCGGCGCGACGGTCGGGCACCACGAGGGCGCCTATGCGTTCACGGTCGGGCAGCGCCGCGGGCTCGGGCTCGGCGACCCGGCACCCGGTGGCGAGCGGCGTTACGTCGTCGGCGTCGACGTCGCGACGTCGACGGTGATGGTCGGCCCGCCCGTGCTGCTCGAGGTCGACACCGTCGTGGGGGAGCGGCCGCGCTGGTGCGGCCCCGCGCCCGACGGCCCGGTCGAGGGCGAGGTGCAGCTGCGCGCGCACGGCGTACCGGTGCCGGCGGTGGTCGAGCGCGTCGGCGACGCGGTCGAGGCGCACCTGCGCACGCGCGTGCGCGGCATCGCGCCCGGGCAGGCGGTCGTGGTCTACGACGGCACGCGCGTGGTCGGCAGCGCGACGATCACGCGGTCCACGCTGGTCGGGAGCGCGTCCTGACCGCGCACCCCGACCTGCCGGTCGAGCAGGAGCACCTCACCACCGCCTATGCGCGGCTCGACGACCTGCGCGAGCTGAGCCGTCGTCGGATGGCCGACTTCATGAACCAGGCCTCGGGCGGCACGCACCAGAACCGCTCCGAGCGCGACTCGTTCGTGAGCCTGTACGCCGACCGCATCGCGGCGCTCGACGCGGTCGAGAACCGGTTGCTCTTCGGCCGCACCGACACCGACGAGGGGCCGACGTGGATCGGGCGCCTCGGCCTGTCCGACCTCGACCAGAAGGTGCTGCAGATCGACTGGCGCGCACCGGCCGCCGCGGCGTTCTACCAGGCGACCGCGGCGAACCCGATGGGTCTCGTGCGCCGTCGGCACATCACGACCGAGGCGCGCCGCGTGGTGTCGCTCTCCGACGAGGTCTTCGACGCCGACGCGGTCGACGCGTCGGCCGTCCCGGGCAGCAGCGACAGCGCGCTGCTGTCGGCACTGCGCTCGGTGCGCACGGGTCGCATGCACGACATCGTCGCGACGATCCAGGGCGAGCAGGACCGCATCATCCGTGCCGACGTGAAGGGCGCGCTCGTCGTCCAGGGCGGTCCGGGCACCGGCAAGACGGCGGTCGCGCTGCACCGCGCGGCGTACCTGCTCTACACCCACCGCGACCGCTATGAGCGCAGCGGCGTGCTCGTCGTGGGACCGACCCCGGTTTTCCTGCGGTATGTCGAGGAGGTGCTGCCCTCGCTCGGCGAGACCGGCGTGGTGCTCACGTCGATCGCGGAGCTCATGCCGGGTGTCGTCGCGACGGCGCACGACGCCGGGGATGTCGCGCGGCTCAAGGGCTCTCGCGTGATGGCCGAGGTGCTGTCGCGAGCCGTGGCGGCGCGTCGGCGGGTGCCGGCCAACGGCGTCACGTTCGTGGTCGACGGTGCGCGCGTGCACCTGTCGCCGTCGGTGATCCGGCGCGCGGGCACCGATGCGCTGCGCGACCACGAGACGCACAACGCGGCGCGCCCGTACGTGCTCACCCACCTGCTCAACCAGGCGGCGACGCGCCTCGCGCGCAAGCGCGGGTTCGACCCGGGCGACGCGCTCGTGCGCGAGGACCTGCTCGCCGAGCTGCGCGAGGAGAAGGCGGTCCGCCGCGAGCTCAACCTGCTGTGGATGCCGCTGACGGCGCAGCGCGTGCTGAGCGACCTGCTGTCGCGCCCCGACGTGCTGCGAGCCGCGGCCGACGGGCTGCTCTCCGTCGACGAGCAGGCGCTGCTGCTGCGCGAGGCGGGAGCCGCGTTCACCGTCGACGACGTACCGCTGCTCGACGAGCTCGCGTCGCTGCTCGGCGACGACCCGTCGGCCGCGCGCATCGACGCGGCGCGGCGCGAGGCCGAGGAGGCGCGCGCCGCTGCGTTCGCGGCGAGCGTGCTCGAGGTGACGTCGGAGTCGGCCGACGCCGAGAGCATCGAGAGCTACTACAGCTCGATGGTGTCGGGCGCGCAGCTCGCCGGACGCTTCGCCGAGGAAGGGCCGGCGCTCACGCTCGCCGAGCGCGCGTCGGCCGACCGCGAGTGGGCGTACGCGCACGTCGTGGTCGACGAGGCGCAGGAGCTCTCGGCGATGGCGTGGCGCGCGATCGCGCGGCGCTGCCCGTCGCGGTCGATGACCGTCGTGGGCGACCTCGCGCAGACGTCGAGCTCGGCCGGCGCGCACTCCTGGCGCGACGCGCTCGAGGAGGTCTCGCGCGGCGTCTGGCGGGTCGAGGAGCTCACGATCAACTACCGCACGCCGGCGCGCATCGCCGAGCTCGCCGACCGCGTGCTCGCGGCGATGGAGCGCGACGTCACGCCGCCGCGCGCGGTGCGCGAGGGCGACCACGACCCGGGGGACCACCTCGTGCCCGACGTCGTCGCCGCGGTCGTCGACCTCGCCCGCGAGCTCGCGGCGCAGCCGGGCCGTTCGGTCGTCGTCGCGACCGAGCCGCGTTGTGCGTCGTTGGCGGCGGCGCTGTCTGCGGGCGGCGTCGAGGCGGCGCTCGGGCCGCACGGGCTCGACGTCGCGGTCGCGGTGATGAGCCCGACCGAGGTCAAGGGCCTCGAGTTCGACAACGTGCTGCTCGTCGAGCCGGCCGAGGTTCGCGACGCACCGACCGGTCTGGCCGACCTGTACGTCGCGCTCACGCGTGCGACCTCGCGGCTGGAGATCGTGCGCTCGGGCGACCTCCCGCCCGAGCTGCGCTGAGATCTCCGGATCGGCTGGGGCTCAGCGGGTCCCGACCACGACGCGTGCTGTGCCCGGCACCTGCACGGTCCCGTCGGGCTGCTCGTACGGCGCGAGCGCGGCGATCGTGCGCTCGGCGATGCGCTCGCGCTGGTCGGCGTCGGCGTGCTGGAGCGCAGCTGCCACGAGCGAGACGTGCTCGCTGATCATGTCCCAGTACTCCTGGCGCGACCGCGTCGTGAGGACGACGTCGACGTCGTGCTCCTCGATCTCGTGCAGCCCGCCGTCGGCGTACACCTGGGCGAGCAGACCCGGTGCGGCACAGCGGAACATGGAGGGTGCACCGGGAGCGGGCCGGGGTACGTCGACCTCGGTCGCGACCGCGTCGAGGACGAGCGACGTCCACGGGTTGTCCTCGGGACGCACCCACACCGACGCCGCGAGCCGTCCGCCCGGCGCGAGCACGCGCACCATCTCGTCGGTCGCGGCGGCGAGGTCGGGCAGGAACATGTAGCCGAAGCGCACCGAGACGCTGTCGAACTCGGCGTCGTCGAAGGGCAGGTCGTCGGCGCTGCAGACGCGCGCCTCGACGTTGCTCAGCGACTCGGCGCGGGCGAGGCGTACCGCGACGTCGAGCATCTCGGGGGAGATGTCGGTGAGCGCGACCCGGCCGAACGGCGCGCGACGGGCGACCTCGAGGCCGGGCTCGCCGGTGCCCGAGGCGACGTCGAGGTGCTGCTGGTCGCCGCGGATCGCGAGGTGCTCGAGCATGACCTCGCCGACCGGACCGAGCTGGTCCTGGATCACGGCGTCCCAGGTCTCCCAGCCAGGCGCCAGCCCGGCCCACGCGCGGCGCTGCGCGTCGCGCACCTCGTCGTCGGTCGGCATCGCACCTCCTCGCCCCTGCTCGTCCCGCCGAGCAGAGCAGACACCGTCCGCACCACCGCCGGAAGGGAGCGTGGCCGCGCGGGCGTGTCGTGCTCGGGCCTGGGTTTGATCAGCCAGGGTCGATCCGGCAGCGCGCCATCCGGCAGAGGGCGATCAGGCCGGGGTCGAGGTCCGGGAGACGGCGAGCCCTTCGGGGAGGGCGTCGGTGCCGAAGAGCGCCCGGGTGCGGCGTACCGAGGCCAGCCGGTCGGCCGGCTCGTAGGCGGTCGTGGTGATCATCAGCTCGTCGGCCGCGGTCGCCTCGAGGAGCGCCGCGAGCTGGCGCTCGACGCGCTCGGGTCCGCCGAGGGCCTGGCCGCGGATCCGCTCCGCGACGATCGCGCGCTCGAGGTCGGTCCAGTCGTGGTCGTCGCACGTCTGCGGGCTCGGCAGCGGGCCGGGCCGACCCTGGCGCAGCCGCACCCACGACAGCAGCGAGGGCTGCGCGAGGATCTCGGCGTCCTCGTCGGTCTCTCCGCAGAGCACCTGCGCGGCGACCATCGCGTACGGCGCGTCGAGGACGTCGGAGGGCGCGAAGCTGCGGCGGTAGAGGTCGAGCGCCGGCAGCGTGTTGTCGGGGCTGAAGTGGTGCGCGAACGCGAAGGGCAGGCCCAGCATCCCGGCGAGCTGCGCGCTGTAGCCGCTCGAGCCGAGCAGCCAGACCGGCGGACGCTGCGACGCGGTCGGTACGGCGCGGACGCTGCCGTTGCTCGCGCCGTCGAGGTAGCCGACGAGGTCCATCAGTTGCTGCGGGAAGTCGTCGGCCGACAGCGGGTCGACGCTGCGCCGCAGCGCGGCCGCCGTCGTGGGGTCGGTGCCGGGCGCGCGACCGAGCCCGAGGTCGATGCGTCCCGGGTGCAGCGCCGCAAGAGTGCCGAACTGCTCGGCCACGACGAGCGGCGGGTGGTTGGGCAGCATCACGCCGCCGGACCCGACGCGGATGCGCTGCGTGGCGCCGGCGACCGCGCCGATGAGGACCGGCGGCGACGAGCTCGCGATGCCCGGCATGCCGTGGTGCTCGGCGAGCCAGTAGCGGGTGAAGCCGACCTCGTCGACCGCGCGCGCGAGGTCGAGCGTCGCGGCGACCGCCTGCTCGGCGGTGCGGTCCTCGCCGACCGGGGAGAGGTCGAGGAACGACAGCGGGAGAGCGGGGAGGGTCACGCCGTCCACCTTCGCACGAGGTACGGCGTACGCCGAGCCCGAGGTCCGCGCGACGGTGCCAGTGCGAGCGCCGGGCGGCCCTGCGGCGCGGTGCTCGTCGCGGGCGGGCGTTCGTCAGCTGGCGTTCGTCGGGCTGCCGGTGCCGCGCGACGGTCAGGGCGGCGACCACGGGCTGATCGCACGGGAGGGGCGGATCCTGCGAGCGCTGCGTGCTGATGGTGGGCGCCGTGCCGATCCGTACGCCGACTAGCGCACGGGAGACCTCGACGTCGCGGTGCGGGCGGGTGGCTGTGGACGACGCGCCGGTGGCGTTCAGCTGTGGACAACGACGGACGAGAGTCGTTGGGCTGCAACGGGTTTCGCAGGTCTCCACTGTCAGACCCCCTCTCTAGAGTCGTCGTCATGAGCTCCAGGACACCGACCGGTTCGGGCACGACGACCGTCCCCGAGCTGTGCGCTGCCGTCGAGCAGATCGAGGCGCTGCTCGACGAGGTCGCGACCGCGGTGGCCGACCCGGCGCGCCTCGATCTCGGGGCGGTGCCCGCCGACGTGCTGGCCGACCTGAGCACGCGGCTGCTGCGCGCGGCCGACCGTGCGAGCGCCGTCGCGACGGTGACGGTCGGCCGGGTCACCGCCGTCGCCGGGCCTGCGACCGGCACCCTGATCGCGGGGCAGTACGCCTCGCCGCGGCGCTGGCTCGAGGTCGACGCCGGTCTCGCGCCCTCGTCGGCGAAGGCGGTGCTCGCCCGTGCGCGCGACCTGCGCGAGCACTCCGAGCCGGTGCGTGCGGCCTGGCTCTCCGGTGCGATCACCGGCGACGCGGTCCGCGAGCTGACCTCCGGTGTGACGGGTGCGCTCAAGCCCGTGAAGACCTCGCGCGCCGACAAGGAGCGGCTGAGGGCGGAGGCGATCGAGGTCCTGCTCCCGGTCGCCGAGCCCGGCACGCCGGCCGACCTCAAGCGCGGGGTGGCGCGGCTGCGGCTGCTGGCCGACTCGGCGTACGAGGAGCAGGCCGAGGTCGAGGCGTATGACGGCCAGTCGCTGACGTGCACCCAGGTCGGTGCCCTCTTCCGCCTCGAGGCGTGGCTGACGAAGGAGAACGCGGCTGCCGCTATGACGGTCATCGACCAGGTGGCGCGCCGCAACCTCGACCGCGATCCCGCGGTGGTGCACGACCCGTCGTGCGACCTCGCGGCTCCGCCCGCGCCGCCGACGGAGGCCGGCTTCCCTCCGCCGCGGTGGTGCAGCTGCGGGGCGGAGCCGCGGCCGGCGTGACGTCGACCGACAACTGGCCGCACGCGCTCGCGGTCGCGTTCGGCGAGCACATGACCGGGCAGCTGTCAGCCGGTGCCGTCGGCACGCATCACGGAGTGGCGCCGCACGTGACGGTGACCGTCGACGTCGCCGACCTCGCCGCCGGCCTCGGTGCCGAGCTCGCGATGCCCGGCCACGACGACCCGTTGCCCATCACGTCGGAGATGGCGCGCCGGATCATGTGCGACGCGAGCGTCACGCCGGTCGTCGTGCAGAAGCTCGTGGAGGCGGAGCAGGAGGGGGCCGATGCCGCAGGTGCTGGCGTGGACGAGCTGACCAGGCTGCTGCTGAGCACCGCGGTCGCGGTCCTGTTCGTCGGTCGCAGCGAGCGCACCGTCACACCGCGCCAGCGCCGCGCCCTCGAGGCTCGCGACCGGCACTGCATCTTCCCGGGCTGCCGGGCGCACCCACGCCGCTGCCAGGCGCACCACGTGGTCGAGTGGGAGAACGGCGGCTCGACCGACATCGACAACCTGGCCCTGCTCTGCGTGCGTCACCACACCTCGGTCCATGAGGGCGGCTGGACCATCAGCCGTACGCCGGGCACCTCCCCGTACGAGAACGGCTGCTGGACCCTCGCCCCACCCAGACCCCGGCCCTGACGAAGGGCGCACCACCCGTCACCCGCACGACGCAGACCGCGGGCTAGATCTTCTTGTCCTTCTTCCAGGTCGTGTACTGGGGTGCGTTCGGGTCGCAGCCGGCGGCGGCTGACGAGTCGGGGTCGGCCTGGGCGCAGGCCGTCTTCACCGCGATCAGGTCGGGCTGGCCCACCACCGTCCAGGCGTCGGTGGCGGTTCCGGAGACCGGCACGCCTCCGTCGTCGCAGGGCGGGTAGTACGCGCCACCGTCGACGGGGCTGCCGATCTGGGGGTCCGGGCCGTCGTAGTCGGCGACGCGGTAGACCCAGCCGCCGGAGACCAGCGTCTGCTCGCAGCTCGCCGCCGGTGACGGCGACGACGTGAGCCCGCAGGCCGCCAACGGCGCGACCACCAGGCTCGCGGCGATGACCGTCACCAGGCGGGCTCTCATCGGTCCCACCGACCGTGCCTGGTCGTCCGACGCGACGACGGCCTCATCGTGACTCTGGTCGTCGCTCCCGCGCTCGTCGACGGTCCCGAGTCGGATGCGCCGACCGAGCTCGCGGAGGTCGTGGTTCATGGGGATGTCGTCCGTCAGGGGCGGCGCAGGCGGCCGGTCTCGTGGCCGGTGCGGTCGATGAGGACGAGCACGCCGTCGTCGATCGCCGCCCAGGTCGCCTGCTGCGCGAACTGGGGGACATCGACGGTGTCGCAGCCGATGAGCGTGCTGAACCCGCCCGTGGCGAGGAAGGCGCCGGCGTCGTCGGCCGTCCAGCGTCCTACCGTGCCGTTGCAGCCGTCGGTGGCGCGGTAGGAGCCGTCGTCGACGAAGGTGATGCCCGGATCCATCCGCTGGATCGAGCCGGAGGGGCGGGGCTCGACGGTGATCCAGGCGCCGAGCAGCTGGGCGCGCGTGGCGGGCGTGTACGTCGACGGCAGCGGCGCCGGTGCCGCGAGTGCCTGGGCGAGCCGCGCGGTGAGGACCGGCGGATCGGCGAGCGAGGGAAGGATGTGCGGCCCGGGGGTGGGCTTGCCTCCGGGGGAGAGCCGTGCGACGACCGAGCCGTCGGACGCGAGCAGCACCGCGCCGTCGCCGTCGGTCGCGAACCGCGTCACCCTGGCCAGCCACGCGGGCGTCGGGTCGCGCTGGCCCTTGCCGAAGCACGAGCCGTCGCCGCCGTCGAGGTGGCCGGTGAACAGTCCCTGCGCCGAGGCGCGCCAGCTGCCCATGAGGTAGCCGCAGCTCTGCCAGAGCGACAGGTCGTCGGCGATGCGCAGCACGGTGCCGGGCTCGGCGCCCGTGGCGTCGGTGACCAGCCACGAGCCGACGAGGGCCGTGGCGTCCTGCGAGCGGCCGGTCGGCGACGCCGACGACGCGGACGCCGATGCCGAGCCTGATGCCGATCCGGACGGCGTACCCGTCCCGGCGACCGTGCCGCAGGCCGTCAGCGCTCCGGCGAGCGCGACGGCGGCGACGAGCGCGAACCCCCGTGCGGTCATGTCCCCCATGGTGCTCGGACGCAGCCCGCGGTCGCCCGGTTCCGCGCATCCGATGCCGATCCGTGAGAACCCGGTCGAGCCAGGCGCGGGGGTACGGGGACCATGGCGAGCATGGACGGCAGCGCGGGCAGGGACGGTAGCGGGAGCAGGGGCGGCAGCGGCGAGGTCGAGGGCTGGTACGCCGTGCGCTGCGTGATCCGCTGGCGGGGCGCGAGCCGCAGGCGCCGGCTCTACGAGGAGCGGATCACGCTGTGGCGGGCATCGGACTTCGACGACGCGATCGCGCGGGCGGAGACGGAGGCGGCCCGGTACGTCGAGAACGCCGGCCACGACCGGACCTCGCCGCACCGCTGTCTCGACCTGGTCCAGGCGTACCGGATCGACGAGGACGTGGTGCCGGGCGACGGCGTCGAGGTGTTCTCGCTGCTGCGCAGCAGCGACCTCGGTCCGCGTCGGTACGTGAACCGGTTCTTCGCCACCGGGGACGAGCACGAGCAGACGTAGCTGCTCGCTGGTCCGCGAGAGCTGGTGACGCGAAGGCTCGCGCGACGAGGGCTGGTGCGTCGAGGCCCGTGCGCCGACACCGCGCGCTCCCCAGGGGATGTCGGGGATGGTCGGCGCAGCGATGGTCGGTGCTGTCGTGCTGCGGCCGCCGTGCAGCGACGGGCCGCGCCGGTGGTGCAGCGAGGGCTACTGCGGGGGGCCCCAGAAGAACATGTCGAAGCGGTCGGCGCCGGCGGCGACGGCCTCGGTGTAGGTGAAGGCGCCGTCGTACAGCGGCTCGGGGTCGATGATGATGCCGTCGACGCCGTGGGGGACCAGCTCGTGCAGCGCGTGCAGGTCGCTGAGGTGGTGGATCCCGCCGCGCGCCATCACCGGACGGTGCACGCGCGCGCAGAACTCCTCGAGCAGGTGGCGGTCGCCGTGCTTCCAGTGGTGCGAGGGCGCGTCGTCGGTGACGACGAAGCGCGCGGCACCGGCCTTGCGCAGCTCGACCGCGACGTCGCCGACGCCGTCGGCGCGGATGTCGAGACCGACCGCGAGCCGGTCGCCGTGGGCCGCGACGGCGTTCGCCGCCCAGTCGACGTCGTCGGCGTGGATCACGATGCGGCTCGCGCCCGAGGCGAGCGCGCCCGCGAGCGACTCGTCGTCGCGCACCCCGCCGGAGTACTGCAGGTGCGCGGCGCTCTTGACCATGTGCGCGCGGTGGTGGCCGGTGCCCTCGACGGCGTCCTGGTCGACGACGTGGATCCACGCCGCGCCCTGGTTGGCCCACGACGCGATCGCCTGCGCCGGCGTACCGGACTTCGTGGAGACGCCGTACGCGTCGGGCGCGAGACGCGCCTGCCCGCCGGAGATCGTGACGACGGGGAGCAGCGCGAGCGGGTACTTGGCCATGCGGGAAACCCTAGGCGCCCCGGTACGCCGCCGCCCTCACCGACCCGCGGTGACGGCCATCGGCACGAGAGACGAGACCACATTGCCGCCTCGGGACAACGCAGACGGGATCTCGTTTCCGTCATGAGGGAGGCGACGCAGGCGGGATCTCGTTCCCGTCGTCCTGAGAGCGCCAGGAACGACAGCTCGTCTTCTGAGGGAGGGGAACGGCGTCAGAGGGTGGGGAGGAGGTCGTCGAGCTTGGCGAAGGAGTCCTTCACTCCCGACTCCATGCCGGAGGCCACGAAGGCGTCGCGGCCCTCGAAGCTGTCGGTGAGCGAGCTCGTGCGCACCCGGGTGCGGCCGTCGCCGAGGTCCTCGAAGCGCACGGTCTCCAGCGCCACCGCGTCGGGCATGCCCTCCCAGGTGAACGTCTGGACGATGAGCTCGCCGGGGCGCACGTCGTGGAAGCTGCCGTGGAACCAGAACTCGTCGTCGCCGCGGCGGTGGACGTAGCGGTACGCCCCGCCCGTCGAGCAGTCCCAGCGCTCGGTCTCCATCGTGACGTCGACCGGGCCGAGCCAGCGCACCACGATCGCGGGGTCGGCCCACGCGCGGAACACCGTGGCGGGCGGGGCGTCGAAGTCGCGGACCATGTGCAGCGCGGGGACGCGCGGGTCGATCTCGATCGAGGTGTCGTACGTCATCGGGTGCCTCCTCGGCGTCGGGACGAGCGGGTCGGGGTCGTGGTGCGGGATCGGGGAGCGGTGGCCGGATCTGCCGCGCCGGACGACGCGGCGGACGACGCAGCGGCGTCGCCGGCAGCCTCGCCAGAAAGGTGCGAGCCGGGGTCGAGCTCGGCGAGGACGGCGTCGAGGCGCTCGTACCGCGCCTGCGCCTCGCGGCGGTAGCGCTCGATCCAGCCGGTCATCAGGTCGAGCACCTGCGCCTCGAGGTGCACGGGCCGCGTCTGCGCCTCGCGGCGGCGCGACACGAGACCGGCGTCCTCGAGCACCCGCAGGTGCTTGGACACGGCCTGCACGCTCACGTCGTACGACGTCGCGAGCTCGGTGAGCGTCGCGTCGGCCAGCGCGAGCCGGGCGACCATGTCGCGCCGGGTCGGGTCGGCCAGCGCGGCGAACGCCCGCGAGAGGGGATCGGCAGCCACCGAGGTGCTCCTTCGAGTTCAACCATCCGGTTGACAAGCAGCATGCGCCCACCGAGCGCAGTTGTCAACCACTCGGTTGAGTACGCCGAACCGCCTTGCACCCCCGAGGGCCGGGCCAGCAGGCTCGCGCGCATGCTCGAGCGCTGGAACCCCGACTCCCTGCACACGCCTCCCGGCTACCACCACGTGACCGTCGCCCAGCCCGGACGGCTCGTCGCGCTCGCCGGCCAGTGCCCGCTCGACCGCGCCGGCGACCTCGTCGGACCGGGCGACGTCGTGGCGCAGGCCGAGCAGGTCGCGGCGAACATCGCGCTCGCCCTCGACTCGGCCGGGGCGACGGCGTCCGACGTCGTGCGCACCGTCATCTACGTGCGCTCCGACGACCGCGAGGACCTCTCGACGGTCTGGTCGGTGCTCACGTCGTCGTCCGTCGCGGCGGCGTTCACGTCTGCCGCGACGCTGCTCGGAGTCGCGCAGCTCGGCTACCCCGGCCAGCTCGTCGAGGTCGACGTCACGGCCGTCCTCCCGGCCTGACCCCTGGCGCAGCGGACCGGCGGCACCGACGATCGACAGACCGATCGACGCGCCCGCTCACGAGGAGGACCGCATGCACGTGACCCGGGTGACGGCCAACCTGCTCGTCGGCGACCTCGACGCCGCGACCGCGTTCTACCGCGACGTCGTCGGCCTCTCGACGCTCGAGTTCGACCTCGGCTGGGTGGCCCGCGTGACCTCGCCGACGACAGGTGCGCACCTGCAGCTGCTCACGACCGACGCGACCGCCCCCGAGCCGCCCGCGATCACGCTGCACGTGACCGACGTCGCGTCGGCGTACGCCGAGCTGCAGGAGGCCGGAGTCGAGATCGTGCACCCGCTCACGGTCGAGACGTGGGGCGTGCACCGGTTCCTCTTCCGCGCCCCCGACGGCACGGTCGTCAACGTCGTCGAGCACCGCGACTGACCGCGCCCCGACCGACCGTGCCAGGTCCGCCCGTTAGCGTGGCGCCCGTGCTCACCGACCTCGTCCCCGCCGCCATCACCACGGTCGGCTCGATGCCGGGGACGTCGGTGCGCGAGGCCGTCGCGATGGTCGTCGACACCTGCGCCGGCGGCGACGGCGTCCCGCACCTGCCCGAGCTGCCCGCGCGCGGCCCCGGCTCCGACCTCGTCGGCCGCACCACCGGGCTGCTCGCCGCCGTCGCGCCCGACCTCGCGACCGAGACCACGCCCACCGGCTGGCGCTTCGCCGACGCCCCGGGCCGCGAGTCGCGCCGCGCCCGCTCGTGGCTTGGCGAGGACCTCGACGCCTGGGAGGAGGCGCTCCTCGAGCACGACGGCACGGTCGCCGTCTCGCTCGCGGGGCCCTGGACGCTGGCCGCGGCCGTCGAGCTGCGCGGAGGAGAGCGCGCGGTGAAGGACCCCGGCGCGTGCCGCGACCTCGCCGAGGCGCTGGCCCTCGCGGCGGTCGACCACGTCGCCGACGTACGCCGACGTCTCCCGCGGGCGACCATCTCGCTCTGGCTCGACGAGCCCGCGCTCCCGGCGGTGCTGCACGGCGAGATCCCCACGAGCAGCGGTCTCGGGCGGCTCGCCGCCGTCGACGAGCCGGTCGCCCAGACCGCGCTGGAGCGCGTCGTCGACGCCGTCCACGGCGCCGGTGCGTCGGCGGTCGTGCACGTGTGCGCCTCGCGGCCGCCGTACGACCTGCTCCGCCGCTCCGGGTTCGACGCCGTCTCGGCCGACCTGCTGCTGCACGACCACCGCGACGACGAGGCGGTCGGCGACCTGCTCGAGACCGGTGCGCGGCTGGTCGCGGGGGTGCTCCCGACGACGTCGCCGCTGTCGGACGTGCGCGCTAGCGTCGAGGTCGTGCGCGACCTCGGACACCGCCTCGGCCACGACCCCGACTCGATCGCCCGCCGGGTGCTCGTGTCGCCGTCGTGCGGCCTGGCCGGCAGCAGCCCCGACCACGTGCGCGCCGTGCTGCGCACCCTGCCCGCGGTCGGCCGCGGCCTGCGCGAGGAGGAGGCCCGTCATGGCCAGGGGTAGGGCTGCGGGCAAGGCCGACGGCGAGTCGATCGAGCAGGTGCCCGACAGCGACGCCGCGGCGCGCTGGCGCGAGCTCGTCGAGCAGATCGAGGCCGCGCGCACGCGCTACTACGTCGACGACGCCCCCACGCTGTCCGACGCCGAGTACGACGTGCTCTTCCGCGAGCTCGAGGCGCTCGAGGCCGCCAACCCCGAGCTGGTGAGCCAGGACTCGCCCACGCAGTCGGTGGGCGGTGCGGCGTCGGGGATGTTCACGCCGGTCGAGCACCTGCAGCGGATGCTCAGCCTCGACAACGCCTTCAGCCTCGAGGAGCTCGACACCTGGGCCGCGCGCATCGAGCGCGACCTCGGATCGGTGCCCGCGATGCTGTGCGAGCTCAAGGTCGACGGCCTGGCCGTGGACATCGTCTACGAGCGCGGCCGGATGCGGTCGCTCGCGACCCGCGGCGACGGCCGCGTCGGCGAGGACGTCACCTACAACGCGCAGTTCATCGACGCGATCCCCAAGACGCTCACCGCGTCGAAGGGCCACCCGGTGCCCGAGCTCGTCGAGGTGCGCGGCGAGGTCTACTTCCCGACCGTCGAGTTCGAGGCGCTCAACGCCGAGGTGCTCGCCCAGGGCCGCACGCCGTTCGCCAACGCGCGCAACGCCGGCGCCGGCACCCTGCGCCAGCGCATCGACAGCCGCCAGAACGACCTCGAGGCCATGCGCGCGAAGAGGTCCACGACCGTGCCGCGGCTCGAGGCCGACCTCGAGCTCGCGCTCAAGCGGCTCGCCTCGCTGCGTCTCGTCGTGCACGGCGTCGGCGTGTGGCAGGGGCACGAGCCGTCGCGCCAGTCCGAGGCGTACGAGGCGCTGCACTCGTGGGGGCTGCCCACCTCCGACCGCGCGAAGGTCGTCGACGGGCTGGCCGGCGTACGCGAGTTCGTCGAGTACTACGGCGAGCACCGCCACGACGTCGAGCACGAGATCGACGGCGTCGTGGTCAAGGTCGACGAGCTCGCGATCCAGGGCCGCCTGGGCTCCACGAGCCGCGCGCCGCGGTGGGCGATCGCCTACAAGTACCCGCCCGAGGTCGTGCGCACGAGGCTGCTCGACATCGAGGTCAACGTCGGCCGCACCGGCCGCGTGACGCCGTTCGCGGTGATGAAGCCGGTGAAGGTCGCGGGCTCCACGGTGTCGATGGCCACGCTGCACAACCAGGAGGAGGTCGTCCGCAAGGGCGTCCTCATCGGCGACATGGTCTTCCTGCGCAAGGCCGGCGACGTCATCCCCGAGGTGCTCGGCCCGGTGGTCGAGGAGCGCACCGGCAAGGAGCGGGCGTTCGTCATGCCCACGCACTGCCCCTCCTGCGGCACGCCGCTCGCGCCCGCCAAGGAGGGCGACGTCGACATCCGCTGCCCCAACCAGCGCTCGTGCCCGAGCCAGCTGCGCGAGCGCGTCTTCCACGTCGCGTCGCGCGGCGCGCTCGACGTCGAGGGCCTCGGGTTCAAGGCTGCGATGGCGCTCCTCGACGAAGAAGTCGTGACCGACGAGGGCGACGTCCTCGGCCTCACCGCCGACGACCTGCTGCGCTCGCAGTTCTTCACCCGCGACGGCGGCGGGGGCACCCGCGTGCTCACCGCCAACGCCGAGAAGCTGCTCGCCGAGCTGCAGACCGCCAAGACCCGCCCGCTGTGGCGCGTGATCGTCGCGCTGTCGATCCGCCACGTCGGTCCCACGGCCGCGCAGGCGCTCGCGCGGGAGTTCGGCGACCTCGACCGGATCGCTGCCGCGAGCCAGGAGGAGCTCGCCGCCACCGAGGGCGTCGGCCCGATCATCGCCGATGCCGTCGTCGACTGGTTCGGCGTCGACTGGCACCGCGACGTCGTCGAGAAGTGGCGCGCGGCCGGCGTCCGCCTCGCCGAGGAGCGGGTCGAGACCGGTCCGCGCCCGCTCGACGGGCTCACCGTCGTCATCACCGGCACGGTCGAGGGCTGGTCGCGCGACGGCGCCACGGCCGCCGTCCAGGAGCTCGGCGGCAAGGTCAGCGGCTCGGTGAGCAAGAAGACCGACTTCGTGGTCGTGGGCGACAACCCCGGGTCGAAGTACGACAAGGCCGTGAGCCTCGGTCGACCGATCCTCGATGCGTCCGGGTTCCGGATCCTGCTCGAGCAGGGCCCTGAGGCGGCCCTCGCCGCTGCCGTCCCGCCCGCCTGATCCTCGCCCGAGCTCCGCCGCCTGATCCGGGCACGAGCGGGCTCGCGCGCCCGGATCGGGACCCCGGCGTACCTCAAGGAATCCTCACGACGCGCCGACAGGCTCCCCAGGGGACGGGTCCGGGCCCGTCCTGCCGAGCGGAGGCAGCTGATGGGGACGCGCGAGCGACCGGCTCTCGTGGGCTGGTCGGCGTTCGGCGTGACCTGGACGCTGTCGGTCGTCGTCGGCTGGGGCCTGGTGCTGCTGGCCGCCCTCATGCTGAGCATCAGCGACATCACGTGGATGTCGTGGCCGCTGCTCATGATGGCCGCGCTCGTCTTCTTCGGCGAGCTCCGCCCGGTCATCACCTCGGAGTCCTACCTCGCGGCCGGCGTCCCCATCTCGACCGCCTTCGTCTTCGCCACGCTCTACCTGTGGGGCCTCACCCCGGCGATCCTGCTCGAGGCCACCGCGGTCCTGCTCAGCGAGATGATGCTGCGCAAGGACCTGTGGAAGCTGCTCTTCAACGTCGGCCAGTACGTCATCAGCGTCACCGCGGCGTGGGCGGTCCTCTTCGTCGCCGGCGTGGCGAGCACCCCCACCCACCCGAGGACGTCGTTCGACGGCACCGACCTCATCTGGATCGTGCTGTCGTGGGCGGCGTACCACCTCGTCAACCTGGTGCTCGTGGCAGGAACGGCAGCGTCGGACGGGCAGACGTTCTGGGAGTGCTTCTCCGAGGACTTCTGGTACTACACCGTCTCCACCTTCAGCGTGCTCGCCGTCTCGCCGTTCATCGCGCTCATGACCGTGCACGCCTGGCAGCTCGTCCCGCTGCTCCTGCTGCCGCTCATCGCGATCTACAAGACCGCCTCCACGTCGCTGCAGAACCAGCGCCAGGCCCTGCACGACGCCCTCACCGACCTGCCCAACAGGATGCTGCTGCACCAGCGGGTGGAAGCCGCGATCGTCGAGGCACGTCGCGAGGAGACCGGTCTCGCTCTCTTCCTCCTCGACCTGGACCGGTTCAAGGAGGTCAACGACACCCTCGGCCACCCCGCCGGCGACGCCCTGCTCGAGGTCGTGGCTCGTCGCCTGCTCGGCGCCGTGCGTCCCGAGGACACCGTCGCCCGCCTCGGCGGCGACGAGTTCGCCGTGCTGCTCCCGCAGGTCGACGACCCCACCGACGCCATCGAGGTGGCGGGCCGCATCCGCACCGCGCTGGCCGAGCCGTTCCGGCTCGACGGCGTCCTCATGGACGTCGACGTCAGCATCGGCATCGCGCTGTTCCCGGAGAACGGCGACGACGTCGAGGTGCTCATGCGCCGGGCCGACGTCGCGATGTACGTCGCCAAGGGCGAGGGCACCGGCATCGAGCTGTACGACGTGGCCCGCGACCCCAACTCGCCCGCGCGCCTGGGCACCGTGACCGCGCTGCGCGAGGCGCTCGAGAACGGCGGCCTCGAGCTGCACTACCAGCCCAAGGTGCAGCTCTCCGACGGCAGCGTGGTCGGCCTCGAGGCGCTCGTGCGCTGGCGCCACCCCGAGCGCGGGCTCGTCCCGCCCGACGAGTTCGTGCCGCTCGCCGAGCGCACCGGGCTCGTGCACAAGCTCACCGCGTGGGTGCTGCGCGCCGCCCTCGACCAGGTCGCCGACTGGTGGGCCCAGGGCATCGAGGTGCCTGTCGCGGTCAACGTCAGCATGCGCGACCTGCAGGACACCGACCTCGCCGGCCTCGTCGTCGCCGAGCTCGACGCGCACGGGCTGCCGCCCGAGGCGCTCGTGCTCGAGGTGACCGAGAGCGTCCTCGTGCAGGACCCGGGCCGCGCGGTGGGCATGCTGCGCGAGCTGCAGGAGCTCGGCGTCTCCTCCTCGCTCGACGACTTCGGCACCGGCTACTCCTCGCTGCTGCTGCTCGAGAAGCTGCCGGTCGCCGAGATCAAGATCGACCGCTCGTTCGTGCGCGCCCTCGACGAGGAGGGCGACTTCTCGATGGTCCGCTCGATCGTCGGGTTCGCCCACGGCCTGGGCCTCTCGGTGGTCGCCGAGGGCGTCGAGTCGGCCGTGTCGTGGAAGGTGCTGCGCGAGATGGGCTGCGACGTCGCCCAGGGCTTCCGCGTCTCCCGGCCGCTGCCCGGTCCCGAGGCCACCCGCTGGCTCGACGAGCGGGTCGGCCGCGGCCGCCCGCAGCGCGGCGGACTGCGCGTGGTCGGCGGCACAGGCGTGACCGGCTGACAGGTCGCTCCTCTCGCGGGCCCCACGAGTCCGGCGTCGGTCCGGCGCGCGCCCGTCCGTAGGATGACCGGCATGTCCGAGACCCCCTCGATCACCCGCGAGGACGTGGCCCACCTGGCCCGTCTCGCGCGCATCGACCTCCCGCCCGAGTCGCTCGACCACTACGCCGAGCAGCTGCAGGTGATCCTCGGCGCGGTCGCGCAGGTGTCCGAGGTGGCCGCCGACGACGTGCCGGCCACGAGCCACCCGATGCCGCTCGTCAACGTCTTCCGAGCCGACGTCCCGCGCCCGTCGCTCACCAACGAGGAGGCGCTCTCGGGTGCCCCATCGGTCGAGTCCGAGCGGTTCCGCGTGCCGCGGATCCTGGACGAGGAGTGAGCCCCGCCGTGACCGACCTGACCCGCCTCACCGCCGCCGAGACCGCGGCCTCCGTCGCCTCGGGCGACGTCTCCGCCGTCGAGGTCGCGCAGGCGCACCTCGACCGGATCGCCGCCGTCGACGAGCGCGTCCACGCCTTCCTGCACGTCGACTCCGAGGGCGCCCTCGCGCAGGCCGCCGCGGTCGACTCCGCCCGG
>JAXLSG010000014.1:0-62196 GCA_046330715.1 Candidatus Nanopelagicales bacterium | reverse complement strand
CACATCGCGATCGGCTCGAGCCCGCGAGGCACGCTGAGCCTGCTGTCGGCCGCCCGCGGCATGGCCGTGCTCCGCGGCCGCCGGTTCATCGTGCCGCAGGACGTCTTCGACGTGGCTCCCGAGGTGCTGCGCCACCGCGTCACGCTCACCTACGACGCCCTCGCCGAGGGCGTCGCTCCCGACGCCGTGATCCGCGAGGTGCTCTCGCGCGTCCCGGCGCCGCGCATCGCGGCGTCGGCCGAGGCGCCCGTCCGCGTCGACGCCGTACCGCCGTCGACCGGCTACCCGACCCAGGTCCTCCCCGGCTCCAACCCCGTGCCGGGCCTCGACGGCACCCAGGCCGCCGGATGAGCACTCGTCGGCCGGGCAAGGCCCGCCCGTACCGCTCCGTGCCCGCCACCGACGTGGCGGCGCGGTCGGACGTGCTGCGCCGGCTCGAGCTCGAGCTGCTCCGCCGCCTCGACGGCCGGGCCAGCGGCGACCACCTGACGTCGTCGCTCGGGCCGGGCAGCGAGCGCGCCGGGGCCCGGGCCTACGAGCCGGGCGACGACGCGCGCCTCATCGACTGGAACCTCAGCGCCCGCGCGGCCGAGACCTACGTGCGACGTACCGAGGCCGACCGCGAGGTCGAGACCTGGATCGTCGCCGACCGGTCGGCGAGCCTCGACTTCGGCACGGCGAGCAGCGAGAAGCGCGACGTCGTCCTCGCGGCGACGGCGGCGTTCGGGATGCTGCGCCTCGGCGGCAGCAACCGCATCGGCGTCGTCGTGTCGGGCCTGGACAAGCTCGTGCAGCGTCCTGCTCGGCAGGGTCGTGCCGCGTTCCTCGCCTCGCTCGCGACGGTGCACGGCACCGAGCGCCAGGAGCGCGGGCCGCAGGAGTCGGCCGACCTCGGTGCCGCGCTGCGCTGGGTCACCGGTGCGGTACGCCGTCGCGCGCAGGTCGTCGTCATCAGCGACTTCCTCGACGCCGGCCGCTGGGAGAAGGACCTGCGCCTGCTCGCGCTGCGGCACGACGTCGTGTGCGTGCACATCACCGACCCGCGCGAGCTCTCGCTCCCCGACGTCGGCATCCTCGGCGTCGTCGACCCCGAGACCGGCCGCCAGCGCTACGTGCAGACGCGCACCCCCGGGCTGCGTCAGCGCTACGCCGAGGCCGCCGCGCAGCGCTCGGCCGCCATCCGCTCCACGATCCACGCCTGCGGCTCGGACTACCTGCACCTGTCGACCGACCGCGACTGGCTCGGCGACACCGTGGCGTTCGTGACGCGCCGCAAGACCCTGCGCACGCCCGCCACGCGCGGCGCGCTGCCCATGCCCACCGAACCTCCCGTCGCCTCGGCGACCGTCCCCGGAGCGACCCGATGAGCTTCCTGTCCGGCTGGCGCCTGCTGTTCCTGCTGGCGCCGATCGCCCTCCTCGCGGCGTACCTGATCGTGCAGCGTCGCCGACACGCGCAGGTCGTGCGCTTCACCAGCGTCGACCTGCTCGACTCGGTCGCGCCGCAGCGCTCCGGGTGGCAGCGCCACCTCCCCGCCGTCGGCGTCCTGCTGTCGCTGGTCGCGATGGTCATCGCGTTCGCGCAGCCGGTGATGGCCGTGCCCGTGCCGCTGGACCGCGCCACGATCCTGCTCACCCTCGACACGTCGGCGTCGATGGCGTCGACCGACGTCGCGCCCAACCGCCTCGAGGCGGCCGAGGAGCGCGCCCGCCAGTTCGTCGAGGAGCTGCCCGACGGCGTCCAGGTCGGCGTGGTCACCTTCGACACGTCGGCCCGCCTGCTCGTGGCGCCCACCGACGACAAGGCCCAGGTGCTCTCCGCGCTCGGCAACCTGTCGGTCGGCCCGGGCACCGCCACCGCCGACGGCATCTCCGCCGCTCTCGCTGCGATCCAGGGCGTGCCCAAGGGCGACTCCGGCAAGCCCACGCCCGCCGCGATCGTGCTCATGAGCGACGGCACGCCGACCCTGGCGTCCAACGACGCCGACCCGATGGCCGCCGCCGAGCAGGCGTCCGCCGAGGCCGGCAAGCAGGGCATCCCGGTCGACACGATCGCCTTCGGCACCGCCGAGGGCACCGTCAACGTGCGCGGCCAGGACATCCCCGTCCCCGTCGACACCGCGGCGATGGAAGCCATCGCCCAGCAGTCCAACGGCACGTCGTTCGCGGCCGAGACGTCCGACCAGCTCGGCTCGATCTACGACAAGCTCACCCACGACATCGCCTACGAGACCAAGACGCAGGAGATCACGGCCCTGTTCGTCGGCATCGCGCTCGCGCTCGCCGTCGCCGCCGCGATCGCCGCGCTGCTCTGGACCCAGCGCATCGTCTAGCCGTCACCGCCTCGCCCTAGGCTGACCGTCATGGGCGAGGCGGGACGCGAGCTGGAACCGGGCGACCGGGTGTCGGGCGAGGACTGGTACGGCGCCGAGCTCCGCGGCACGGCGTACACGGGAGTCGTCTTCACCGCGGTCGACCTCACCGAGGCCGTGGTCGACGGCGCGACGTTCACCGAGTGCACGTTCCGCGACGTGCGGCTCAACGCGTCGGTGCACACGAGCTCGGCGTACGTGTCGTGCACCTTCAGCGGCACCAACCTCTTCGACGCGCGCTTCACCGGCTGCAAGCTCTCCGGCTCGACGTTCTCGCGCTGCTCGTTCACCGCGCTCACCGTCGAGGGCGGCGACTGGTCGTTCGTCGACCTCTCCCACGCCGACCTGCGCCGCAGTACGTGGTCCGAGGTCCGGATGCGCGAGGCCGAGCTCCCCGACGTCCAGGCCTCGGGCGCGACGTTCCGCGACGTCGACCTCTCGGCCGCGAACCTGCGCGGCGCCGACCTCTCGGAGGCCGACCTGCGCGGCAGCGACCTCACCGGCCTCGACCCGTTCACCACGCAGGTCCGCGGCGCCGTGATCCTCGGTCGTCAGGCCGTCACCCTCGCCGAGTCCCTCGGCCTCGACGTCCGCCCCGAGCCCTAGCCGTCGACGAGTGATGAGAAGACCGTAGAGAGTGCTCTGATCACTCATCGACGGCTCTGGTCAGGCGTGGCCGTGGAACTCGTGGGCGGCGTGGCTGGCGGGCTCGAGCTGGAAGGTGCAGTGCTCGACGTCGAAGTGGTCGGCGAGGCAGTGCGCGAGCTCGTCGAGCACGCGACCGCCGCCGCCGTCGGCGAGCACCTCGTCGGTGACGACCACGTGCACCGAGAGCACGGGCAGCCCCGAGGTGATGGTCCACGCGTGCAGGTCGTGGGCGCCGATCACGCCGGGCGTCGAGAGGATGTGCTCGCGCACCTGCACGAGATCGACCCCGCGCGGCGTCGCCTCGAGCAGCACGTCGACCGCCTCGCGCAGCAGGCTGAACGTCCGCGGCAGGATCATCAGCGCGACGGCCACCGAGGCCACGGCATCGGCCTGCAGCCAGCCCGTCGTCATGATGACGAGGGCCGCGACGATCACCGCTGCCGAGCCGAGCAGGTCGCCGAGCACCTCGAGGTAGGCGCCCTTCACGTTCAGGCTCTCCTGAGCGCCGCCGCGCAGCACCAGCAGCCCGACGAGGTTCGCGACCAGCCCGACGAGGGCGAACGCGAGCATCAGCCCGCTCTCGATTCCGGGCGGGTCCTGCCAGCGCTGCCACGCCTCCCACAGGATGAAGACGGCGATGACGCCGAGGAGCACGGCGTTGACCACGGCCGCGAGGATCTCGAGGCGGTAGTAGCCGAACGTGCGCTCGGGCGTCGCCGGGCGCGAGGCGAAGGTGACCGCGAGGACGGCCAGGGTGATGCCCGCGGCGTCGGTGAGCATGTGGCCGGCGTCGGCGAGCAGGGCGAGCGAGCCGGTGAGCCACGAGCCCACGATCTCGACCACGAGCACCACGACGGTGATGCCCAGCACGATCAGCAGGCGGGAGCGGTGCCGCCCGCCGGCCGAGAGACCGTGCCCGTGGTCGTGACCCATGCCCCGAGGGTAGGACGTGCCGCGCTCCCAGCCGGACAGCGCCGCGGCGTACGGCGTCCGTCCCGGTGAACCGCGCCCGAGCGGGCTCTGGCACGCTGACCGCCATGTCCGCGACGCTGACCTCCACGCCCGCCGCCGACGGCTACCGCATGCCGGCCGAGTGGGACGACCACGCCGGCTGCTTCCTCGTCTGGCCCGAGCGCACCGACAACTGGCGCGACGGCGCGAAGCCTGCGCAGCGCGCGTGGCGCGCGCTCATCGAGGCGATCGCGAGCGCCGAGGACGTCACGGTCCTGGTGTCGCACCGGCAGTACGCCGTGGCCCGCGGGCTGCTCCCCGACCACGTGCGCCTCGTCGAGACGACGACGAACGACGCGTGGGTGCGCGACACGGGTCCGTCGTTCGTCGTGAACGACGCGGGCGACGTGCGCGGGGTGTCGTGGTCGTTCAACGCGTGGGGCGGCCTGCGCGGCGGCCTGTACTTCCCGTGGGACGCCGACGACCTGGTCGGCCCGAAGATCTGCGACCTCGAGCGGGTGCCGGTCTACCGCCCGTCCCTGATCCTCGAGGGCGGCTCGATCGACGTCGACGGCGAGGGCACGGTGCTCACCACCGAGGAGTGCCTGCTCAACCCCAACCGCAACCCCGACCTCTCGCGCGAGGAGATCGAGGCCGAGCTGCACGCGCACCTCGGTACGTCGAAGGTGATCTGGCTGCCGCGCGGCGTCGTCAACGATGAGACCGACGGGCACATCGACAACTTCGCCCGGTTCGCTGCGCCCGGCGTCGTGATGCTCACCTGGACCGACGACGAGAGCGACCCGCAGCACGAACGGTCGGCCGAGGCGCTCGCGATCCTCGAGAAGGAGACCGACGCCCAGGGCCGCCCCCTGCAGGTGGTGAAGCTGCTCCAGCCCGGGCCGCTGCACCTCACGGCCGAGGAGGCCGACGGCGTCGACGCCGTCCCGGGCTCGCAGCCCCGCACGGCGGGCGAGCGGCTCGCGGGCTCCTACGTGAACTCCTACATCGGCAACGGCATCGTCGTGCTGCCCGTGTTCGACGACCCCAACGACGCGGCCGCGGTGGCGGCGTACGAGGGGCTGTTCCCCGGACGTCGGGTGATCACGGTGCCGGGCCGCGAGATCCTCCTCGGCGGCGGCAACGTGCACTGCATCACCCAGCAGCTGCCCTCCGGACGCTGAGCCTCGCGCCGCCCGGTCTGGGAGGATCGGGCGACGGAGGTGAGAAGCGCGTGGAGCAGCAGGTCTCGCTGACGCGCTACGCCTGGCTGTCGATCGCGGCGGCCGTCGTCACCATCTCGCTGAAGACCGGCGCCTACTTCATCACCGGGTCGGTCGGCCTGCTGTCGGACGCCGCGGAGTCGGTCGTCAATCTCGTCGCGGCGATCATCGCGCTCGTCGCCCTCACGGTGGCCGCCAAGCCCGCCGACGCCTCGCACCACTACGGCCACGCCAAGGCGGAGTACTTCTCGGCGGGCATCGAGGGTCTGATGATCTTCGTGGCCGCGGCCGTGATCATCGTGTCGGCGGTGAACCGGCTGCTGCACCCGGAACCCTTGGAGTCGTTGGGGATCGGCCTGCTGATCTCCCTCGCTGCGACGGTCGTCAACGGCGCGGTCGGCATGCTGCTCATCCGCGTCGGGCGTCGCGAGCGCTCGGCCACCCTCGTGGCCGACGGCAAGCACCTCATGACCGACGTCTGGACGTCGGCCGGCGTCCTCGTGGGCGTCGGGCTCGTCGCGATCACGGGCTGGCTGCCGCTCGACTCGCTGGTCGCCATCGCCGTCGCGATCAACATCCTCGTCGTCGGCACCAAGCTCGTGACGTCGTCGACGTCGTCGCTGCTCGATCGCGCGCTCGTGCCCGAGGACGTCGCCGCCGTGACCGCCGTGCTCGACCGGCACCGCAGCGACGAGGTGACCTTCCACGGCCTGCAGACGCGCGAGAGCGGCCGCGAGCGGCATGTCGCGTTCCACGTGCTCGTGCCGGGCGAGTGGACGGTGGCGCGGGCGCACGACCTCGTCGAGACGGTCGAGGGCGAGATCCGCGCGGCGCTCGACGGGGTGCACGTGCAGACCCACATCGAGCCGCGCGAGGACGAGCGCGCCTACGGCGACTTCGACTACGACGGCGGCGCCGACCGCGCCGCGCAGCCGACCGAGGGCTAGAAGAGCGCGCTCGCCAGGGCCGCGCGGGCCTTGGTGACGCGGGGGTCCGACTCCCCCACGAGCGCGAACAGCGAGAGCAGGTGGTCGCGCGCCGCCGTGCGCTCGTCGCCCGAGGTACGGCGTACCAGGTCGACGATGCGGGCGAAGGCCTCGTCGACGCGGCCGGTGAGCAGCTCGTAGTCGGCGGCGAGCGACTGCTTCTCGAGCGACTCGGGGTCGGCCTCGGCGGCCGCCAGGACGGTGGCCGGGTCGACGCCCTCGGTACGCCGCAGGATCGCGACCTGCGCGAGGCCGGCCGCGGCCTCGGGGTCGTTCGGGGCGGAGTCGAGCACGGCGCGGTAGGCGGCCTCGGCGGTGTCCCAGTCGCCAGCCTCGATGGCGTCGTACGCCGCGTCGAAGCGCGGGTCGCCCGGCGGCTCCTCCTCGACCTGCTCGGGCGCCTCGCCCTCGACGCCGACGCGTCCGGTGACGCCGTTGGCGGCCGCGACGCGGAGCAGCTCGTCGAGGTACTGGCGCACCTCGGCGGCCGGCAGCGCGCCCTGGAACAGCGGCACGGGCTGGCCCTTGATGACGGCGAAGGTCGTGGGGATCGACTGCACCTGGAACGCGGCGGCGATGCGCTGCTCGGCGTCGACGTCGACCTTCGCGAGCACCCACGCGCCCGCGTCGTCGGCGGCGAGCGCCTCGAGCACGGGGGTGAGGGCCTTGCAGGGCTGGCACCAGTCGGCCCAGAGGTCGATGACCACGGGCACGGTGAACGAGCGGTCGAGGACCTCGGCCTGGAAGCTCTCCTCGGTGACGTCGACGACCAGGCCGGCCGGCAGGTCGCCGGCCTCGGCCAGGCGCTGCTCGGCGGCGGCCTGGGCCTCCTTGGCGGCCGCGAGGGCGGCGAGGTCGACGGCGCCGCGCAGGGGCAGGCGGCCGGCAGGGGGTACGGCGTTGCTCACGTCGCGATTCTCGCACCGGGCCGCGGAGCCCGCGGCAAGGGTGGGTCCTGGGTCGGCGCGGGCTAGATCGACATGTGCAGCGTCATGGTCGCGAGCACGGCCCAGGTGGCCAGCAGCGCGGCGACGACGCCGAGCACGACGGCGATCGTGGCCTGGAGCGCGAGGTGGTCGCGCGCAGCCGGGGCGGCGGTGACGGCCTCGGCGACCGCGGCGGTCGAGCTGACGTCCACGAGACGGGTGGTGGCGGACATGGCCGCCTCCCTTCGGTCGAGTTCTTTTCAGTACGCTACGTATCGTATCACTAGATCCTGAGGCACCGCACCGCGGGCCGGCGCGGGCGGTCGGCGTACGCCGTGGGGGCGCAGGTGGCCGTGGTGGGGCCGCGTGGGGCGCCGTGCGTGGGAGAGTGCGGCTGATGACCAGCACCGCGGCAGCCCCAGCCTCCCCCGCGCCCGAGCCGGCGCGCCGGGGCCGACCGCGCTCGACCACGGCCGACGCCGCGATCCTCGAGGCGACCCGCACCGTGCTCGCGGAGTCGGGCTGGGCGGGCCTCACGGTCGAGGGCGTGGCGGCGCGCGCGGGCGTTGCGAAGACGACCGTCTACCGCCGGTTCTCCTCGCGCTCCGACCTCGCCGTGGCCGCGGTGGCCGAGCTGCTGGCGTCGGCACGCATCGAGCCCAGCGGCGACGCCGCGGCCGACATCGCCGGCGCCGTCCGCGCCTGCGCCGAGGTGTACTCGACGCCCGAGGCCCGGGCGGCGTATCTCGCGGTCGTCGCCGAGGCCGGTCGCGACCCCGAGCTCCGCGCGGCCGTCGAGAGCTCGATGATCGAGCCCGCCCGCCGCCTCGTCGCCGACGGCCTCGACCGCGCGGTGGCCCGCGGCGAGATCTCGCGGGCACGCGCCGACGAGCGCTGCGACCTCCTCTACGACGTCCTCGCCGGCACCCTCGTGCACCGGCTGCTCGTGCGCGGCGACGACATCGACGACGCCTTCGTCGAGACGCTCACCTCCGCCGTCCTCGTCGCCCTCCGCCACGACGCCGGCTGAGGGCCTACCGCCAGAGCGCTCCGACCCGTTCCGCCAGAGCGAGCCCCTGGGCGTGACCTGCGCGGGAGGACGGCGGGCGCGAGGTCGGGTCCATGAGGCTCTCGCCGAAGGCCGCGAGGGCCTCCTCGTTCGGGGGGACGACCTCGACGCGGCTGCCCTGCTCGCGCAGCCGGTCGACCTGGTCGGCGAGGTGCAGGCCCCACTCCGCCGGCGTACGGGTGCGGCCGCCGAGCGGCGAGAGCACGAGCACGCGCTCGTGACCGGCTGCTGCATCGGCGTTGTCGGCGTTGGTGCGATAACCGCCGTCGATGAGCCAGCGTCCTGCCACCGGGTACGCCGCTCCGCTCGACGTGCTCGCAGCCACGGCGTCGACGAGCTCGATGCCGCTGCTGCGCTCGATCAGGACGGGATCGCCCGTCTCGGCGTCGACCGCCGTGATGACGACCCGTTGACGCGGCCATGACGGGCGCGGCAGCCGCGAGCTGACGATGCTGCGCCACCGCGCCCCGGCGTCGGGTCCGGCCGAGCGGGCGAGCTCGAGGGCAGCCGCTCCCAGGCGACGGCGCAGGTCCTCGGGACCGCTCGCCGCCGCGATGATCGCGGCGGTGCGGTCCATGTGCTGGCGCACCTGCGCGCCGGAGCTCGACTCGGGCCGGTCCGGGACGGGTGCCGACAGGACCTCGGCGAGCAGATCGCCGGGCGGTGCTGCGGTGAGCTGGGCGGCCGCCGTCGCGCCGGCCGACGTACCGACGACGAGGTCCGCGGTGGTCACGTCGATCCCGCCCTCGGCGAGACCGGCGACGACGCCGACGAGCCAGGCGTTGCCGGCCGACCCGCCGCCGCCGAGGACGAGCGCGGTGCTGCCGGGCGTGACGGACGAGCTGGAGGTGATGCTGGAGCTGGAGGTCATGGGCGGTGCCTTCCGGAGAGGAGGGCGCGTCCGCTGCGACGACGGCTACTGCCGCAGGCTCGCCGCGAGGAGGGCGCCCGGAACGATCGGGACGTGCATCGGGGCTCACCTCCTCCGGCGTCGGTGCAGCGACCGTACCGCCGCATCGCGCGGAGCGGGAAGCAGAAATGCGTGCTGGTGAGCGCGCCGCGGCGAGCCGGTCGTCAGTTGATGATCTCGGCGGTCGAGTCGGCGGTGATCGCCGCGATCCGGGCGCGCCAGTCGGCGAGCGCCTCGGGCGAGAGCCGGGTCCAGTCGTGCACCTCGGCGACGACGCGCAGCGGGTCGCGGCTGCGGTAGGAGCGCGTCGGGTTCCCCGGGAACTTCTTGTCGGTCACGTTGGGATCGTTCTCGAACTCGCCCAGCGGCTCGACGAGGTAGACGCGCGGCTCGGCGTCGCCCGCGGCGAGCTCGGCCGCGAGGCCGGCGCCGTCGCGCAGCGCGGTGAAGTAGATGTGGTTCATCACGACCTCGGGCCGGTAGTTCGACCGGAAGCCCGCGGTCAGCAGGTCGCCGACCTGCACGTCGGCCTTCGTCCCGTGGAAGAACGGCCCCTCGTCCAGCACATCGGTCACCGGGAGAGGGTACGTCGAGCCCTCTACAAGAAGTAGAGCCGCGAGAGCGGCACGGACTCGACCGGGTCCATGTGCAGGCGCTCGCCGTCGAGGCTGACGCCGGCACCGGTCGGGTCGACCGACACCGACGCCGACGCGCGGTGGTGCAGCATCGAGGCGAGACCGACGTCGCGGCAGCCCTGCACGGCGACGCGACGGCGACGGGTCGGGAAGACGTCGTCGCCGGACTCCACGGCCGCGCGGTTGGTGAAGATGACCGACGAGTCGACGGCCGCTCCCCCGATCCCGCCGAACTGCGCGGCGATCTGGCGCGGCTCGGCGACGTCGACCACCGAGTTGGGGTCGCCGACCGTGCCCCAGGCGGGCAGGCCCGACTTGAGCACGATCCACGGCTTCGCGCCGAAGGTCGCCGGCGGCCACAGCACGATGTCGGCCATCCGTCCCGGCTGCAGCGAGCCCACCTCGTGCGAGAGACCGTGGGCGAGGGCGGGGTTGATCGTGAGCTTCGCGAGGTAGCGCAGAACGCGCACGTTGTCGTGCGGGCTGTCGTCGTCGGCGGGCTTCGACACGGCGGCCAGCTGCAGGGTGCGGCGTACCGTCTCGCCGGCTCGTCCCATGCCCTGCGCGTCGCTGCTGGTGATCGGGATGACGCCGCGGTCGTGGAGCACGTTCTCGCCGGCCATCGTGGCTGCGCGCACACGCGCGCGCACGATCGCGGCGTCGCTCGGCAGGTCGGGGCGCAGCGCGTGGACGTTGAAGATCATCGCGAAGTGCTCGGCCACGGCATCGCGGCCGTAGGGCAGTGTCGGGTTCGTCGACGACGCGAGCACGTGCGGCACTCCGGCCAGGCGCAGGACGTCGGGCGTGTGCCCGCCGCCGCAGCCCTCCACGTGGTACGCGTGGAAGACGCGGCCGTCCGACACCGCGAGCGTGTCGTCGACCGAGAGCCCCTCGTTGAGGCCGTCGGTGTGCACCGCGACCTGGACGTCGTACTCCTCGGCGACCGTGAGGCAGGTGTCGAGCGAGCGCAGGTGCGCGCCGGTGTCCTCGTGCACCTTGAAGCCGCACACGCCGGCCTCGATGCCCTCGAGCATCGAGCCGCGCCGCGAGACCGACCCGCGGCCGAGCAGCCCGACGTTGATCGGGTAGGCGTCGAAGGCGGCGTACGCCGTGCGCAGCGGCGAAGCGGCATTGACGCCAACGCCCCAGAACGGTCCGAACTCCTGGCCGATCACGGTCGTGACGCCGCTCGAGAGCGCCGCCTCCATGACGCGCGGCGACAGCAGGTGCACGTGCGTGTCGACGGCGCCGGCGGTCGCGATCATGCCCTCGCCGTTGATGACGATCGTGCTCGTACCGATGACGATGTCGACGTCGTCGGACGTGTCGGGGTTGCCCGCGCGACCGACCGCGGCGATGCGTCCGCCGCTGATACCGATCGAGGCGGTACGGATCCCGAGCACCGCGTCGATCACCAGCACGTTGGTGATGACGACGTCGCACGACTCCGCCGTCGGCACCGCGCGCAGACCGATCCCGTCGCGGCCGGTCTTGCCGAAGCCGAGCAGGAACTCGTCGTCGTCGGGCTGGCTGTGCGCCTCGACCTGCACGACCAGGCCGGTGTCGCCCAGGCGGACGCGGTCGCCGGTGCGCGGGCCGTAGGTGTGCGCGTGGGCCGCGGGGTTGCCGGTCATGCCTGCACCTCCGGGTGCTCCGCGAGGTGGCGGCGTACGGCCGCGACCGCCTGCTCGGGATCGCCGCCCGGCGATCCGGTGTCGAGGAATCCCGTGGCGCGCAGCAGCTCCAGCGCGCGCTCGCGCGCACCGGGCGCGTCGAGGGGTCCGTCGACGAGACCGGCGAAGCCGATGACCACGCGCTCGCCGCGGATCGGGACGAGGCGCACGCGGGTCGTCGTACCGGGCTCGAAGGTCGTGCTCGCGCCGGCCGCGATGTCGAGGTGGCGCCCGTACGCCGCGGCGCGGTCGAACGACAGCCGCGGGTTGACCTCGAGGAAGTGGAAGTGGCTCGTGACCGTGATGGGCACGGCCGCGGTGTTCTCGACGTCGACCTCGACCACGTCGAGACGCACGCTGCGCTCGACATCGTCGGCGGGGTCGGCGTCGGGGTCGGCCACGACCTCGATCGCACCGGGTGCGGCGTCGCCGAGCGAGCCGCCGCCGATGGGGTCGGGTACGACGACGAGCCGCGTGCCGTCGTCGAACACGGCCTCGACCTTCACGTCGACGAGGACGTCGGCGACACCGGGGAGCACGTCGTCGGGGCCGAGCACCGCCTGGCCCGCAGCCATGGCCTCGTCGTGCCGCTTCCCGTCGCGCGCGGCCTCGGCGACCGTGTCGGCGATCAGCGCCGTGGCCTCCGGGACGTTGAGCAGCAGGCCGCGCGCGCGTCGTGCACGAGCGAGCTCCGCGACGGTGAACAGCAGGAGCCGGTCGCGCTCCGCAGGCGTCAGCTGCACGTCGTCCTCCTGATCACGCCGGCTCGAGGAGCCGACGGGCGGTCTGCCGCAGCAGGCGCATCATCTCCGACCGGTCGAGGCCGCCCAGGGTGACCTGGATCGAGAGGCCGTCGACCATGGACGAGAGGACGAGCGCTGTCGCGTCGGGGTCCGTCGGTCGGAGGACCCCGCGGTCGGCACCGTAGCGGAGCACGTCGGCGAGGATGCGGCGCCACCGGGCATCGAGGCGCTCCTGCGCCTGGCGGGACACCTCGTCGAGCGACGCCTCCTGCCACACCTGCAGCCACAGGACCCACCCCGGGTCGCCCGGCCCGTCGGACGCGGAGCGGTCGAGCAGCCGCTCGAGCCGGCGCCACGGGTCGCGCACCCGCGAGAGCGTGGTCGACAGCTCGTCGAGGAGCCGGTCCTCGCTCGACTCGATGGCCCGCACCAGGAGCTCGTTCTTGGACGGGAAGTAGTAGGTGACGTGGCCCGGGGTCATCCCGGCGCGCTCGGCGATGTCGGACACCCGCACGTGCGCGAGCCCGCGCTCCGCGATCGCGGCGGAGGCCGCCTCGACGAGCAGGCTCTCGCGGTCGCGTCCTTTCGACCTGCGTCCGGTCGCGGTCACGGCAGCACCACCCCGGCAGGGATCTGCTGGGTGATGCAGTGCGGCCCGCCGCCTCCGTAGGCCAGGACGGTGCCGGGGACACCGACGACCTCGCGGCCCTCGTGGATCTCCGAGAGCACCTCGAGGACCTCCCTGTCGTGGGATCCGCCCGACACCGGCACCACCACGCGGTCGTTGGCGACGTAGTGGTTGACGTAGGAGACCTCGGGATCGGGTCCGGGGTCGACCACGACGACGTCGAGCCGACGGCCGCGCGCGTCGTGCGCGCGCTCGAGCGCCTCGAGGTTGGCGCGGCTGCGCGCGTGGTCGGGCGAGCTCGGGTCGGACGGCAGCTCGAGGAGGACGACGCCGGGCTCGACGTACTGCGCCACCCCGTCGACGTGGCCGTCGGTGCCCGCGGGCCCGGTGTCGAGGCTGTGGCCGTAGGGCAGCCACACGACGGTCTCGATCCCGAGGTGCTGGCGCAGGACCTCCTCGATCTCGCGACGGTCCTTCCCGGGGTTGCGGTTCGGGTTGAGCAGGCACTGCTCGGTCGTCAGCAGGGTCCCTTGGCCGTCGACGAGGAAGGCGCCGCCCTCGAGGACCATCGGCGCCTCGAAGACGGGGAGCCCGAAGGCGTCCGCCACCCGGGAGGCGAGCCGGTCGTCGTCGGCGTAGGGGTGCCAGCGCTCGCCCCAGGCGTTGAACCGGAAGCTGACGACGGCGATGCCGCCCGACGCGTCGCGGACGAAGATCGGGCCGCTGTCGCGCGCCCACGAGTCGTCGACGGGGATCTCCAGCGGAGTCACCGCCGACCCGCACCGGTCGCGCACCTCGCGCGCCGACCCCGGCGGGCACACCATGACGACCGGCTCCGCCTCCCCGACCGCGTCGGCCACGACGGCGTAGTCGCGCTTGGCGTCGTCGAGCCGGGTCCCCCACAGCTCCTGCCGGGCCGGCCACACCATGAGGCAGCCCGCGTGCGGCTCCCACTCGGCGGGCATGGCGTACCCGAGGTCGCTGGGCGTCCGCGTCTGCACGATCATGCGTGCTCCTCGTTCTTGGTCGGCGTCCTAGAACGAGAATCTAGGATGCCGACCAAGATCTGTCCACCCCCGAGCACCCCTCAGACGGCCCATGCCGGCCCCGGGCGAGGCGCGGAGCATCCGGCGGGGCTCGCCGCAGACGGGCCACTAGGGTCGGCGCGTGGACTGGAACCGGCACGTGTGCGGCCTCCGCGGGCACGAGACCTACGCGCCCGACGAGGCCGACCTCGCCGCGCGGCTGCACGTGAGCACGCCCGCGGGCGAGGCGTGGCGCTGCCTGCGCTGCGGCGCGTACGTCGTCGGCGAGCCCGAGGCGTCCGGACCGGCCGACGAGGCGCCCGAGGTCCCCCGCGGCCGGCTGCTGCGCGACCTCGTCATCATGCGTCTGCTCGCCGTGGAACGGGCGCTGCGCGCGCTGCTCCTGCTGCTCCTCGCGATCGGCATCCTGCGCTGGCGCGGCAGCAAGGACGCGATCGAGCAGGCCTTCGAGGTCGAGATCCCGATCCTGCGCCCCCTCGCCGAGCAGATCGGCTGGAACATCGACGGCTCGTGGCTCGTCCGCACCGTGCGTGAGGCGCTCGGCCTGTCGGAGACCGCGCTGATGTGGATCGCGATCGCGCTGCTGGCCTACTGCGCGCTGCAGTTCGCCGAGGCGTACGGCCTCTGGACGATGAAGCGCTGGGGCGAGTACCTCGCCGTCGTCGCGACGTCGGTGTTCCTGCCGCTGGAGATCTACGAGCTCACCCAGCGCGTCACGGTGCTCAAGCTCGGCGCGCTGCTCGTGAACATCGCCGCGATCGTCTGGCTGCTCTACAGCAAGCGGCTGTTCGGCCTGCGCGGCGGCGGGGCGGCGTACCACGCGGAGCACGCCGAGGAGAGCCTGCTCACCGTCGAGCGGGCGGCCGTCGAGAAGGAGAACGCATGACCGACCTGCGCGCGTGGCTGCCCCGCGGCGTCGACGCGATGGAGGCCTGGCAGGCGCGGTACGGCGCGTTCGCCACGCACCCGAGCCTGGTCGTCCCCGACGAGGCTCTCGGCGAGGCGTTCGGCCGCCTCGTCGAGCGGCTGCACGACAACTACCCCTACGGCCATCCGCGCTACGTCGGCCAGATGCTCAAGCCGCCGCACCCCGCGGCGGTCCTCGGCTACACGACCGCGATGCTCATCAACCCCAACAACCACGCGCTCGACGGCGGCCCGGCCACGGCCGAGATGGAGAAGGAGGTCGTCGCGCGCCTCGCGACGATGTTCGGCCTGCCCCAGCACCTCGGCCACCTCACCTCGAGCGGCACGATCGCCAACCTCGAGGCGCTCTGGGTCGCGCGCGAGTCGCACCCCGGCAGGGCGATCGCCTACAGCTCCGACGCCCACTACACGCACTCGCGGATGTGCGGCGTCCTCGGCGTCGAGGGCGTTGCCGTGCGCGTCGATGCCGCGGGCCGCATGGACCTCGACCACCTCGACGAGCTCCTCGCGACCGGTCGCATCGGCACAGTCGTCGCGACCGTCGGCACGACAGGGCTCGGCGCGCTCGACCCCGTCGACGAGATCATCGCGCGGGCGCGCGCTGCCGGCGCCCGCGTGCACGTCGACACGGCGTACGGCGGGTTCTTCGCGCTCGTCGCCGACGACAGCGCGGACGGCGTGGCGTCGGCGCCGTACGCCGCGATCGCCGACGTCGACAGCGTGGTCGTCGACCCGCACAAGCACGGCCTTCAGCCCTACGGCTGCGGCGCAGTGCTCTTCTCCGACCCGTCGGTCGGCCGGTTCTACGTCCACGACTCGCCGTACACCTACTTCAGCTCCGACGAGCTGCACCTCGGCGAGATCTCGCTCGAGTGCAGCCGCGCCGGCGCGGCTGCGGCGGCGCTGTGGCTCACGCTCGAGGTGCTGCCGCTCACCGACGACGGTCTGGGGCAGGTGCTGCGCGCCGGGCGCCGTGGGGCGCTCGCGTGGGCCGACCTCCTCGACGGGTCGTCCGAGCTCGCGGCGTACCAGAGGCCCGAGCTCGACATCGTCACCTACCTGCCGAGGCGGTCGTCGATGTCGGCGGTCGACGCCGCCAGCGAGGCGCTCTTCCACGCCGCCGCCGCGGGCGACCCGATCGAGCAGATCCACCTCGCGACGTACACCGTCACCGGCGACGCCCTCGCCGCGCGAGGGCATGCCGTCGAGCCCGACGTCCCCGCCGCCCGCATCCTGCGCAGCACCGTGATGAAGCCCGAGTCGGAGACGTACGTCCCCCAGATCCACGAGCGCCTCGAGCTCCTCGCCCGCGACCTCTGACGACACGCGGCCGCGCCCGGAACGCGTGCCACGGCACAACGGAAACGAGATCTCGTTCGCGTCATGCCGTAGGCGCATAACGGAAACGAGATCTCGTTCGCGTCATGCCGTAGGCGCATAACGGAAACGAGATCTCGTTCGCGTTATGCCGTGAGGGCACAACGGAAACGAGATCTCGTTTGCGTCATGTCTCCCACGACCCGAGGGCATCGGACCGGAACGAGCCCCTTCCCGGAGATGCCATCGCATTCCGGGAGATGCCATCGCATTCCCGGAGATGCCCTCGCATTCCCGGAGATGCCGTCGCATTGTGGGGATCGCTGCAGCGGCACCGGGTGGGGCGGCACATCCGCGGGGGCGCCGGGTCAGGCGGTGAGGCCCATGACGAGGGTGTCGGCGGCGGCGTAGGGGTCGAGGTCGCCGTCGACGACGCGGGCGGCGAGCGACTCGAGGCGCGCGTCGCCGCGCAGATCGCCCATCCGCGCGCGCAGCAGGTCGAACGCGATCGCCTCGACCTCGGCGGCCGCACGAGCGCGACGACGCGTCACGAGCTCGCCGGTGCGCTCGAGCCACTCGCGGTGCGACGCGATCGCAGCGACCTCCTCGTCGACGCCCGCACCTGTCGCTGCGACGGTCTTGAGGACCGGCGGCGTCCACGGGTCGTCGGCGCTGCCCGACCGCGGCCCGGAGCCGAGCGTGATCATGTGCCGCAGCTCGCGCGCGGTGGAGTCGGCGCCGTCGCGGTCGGCCTTGTTGACGACGAAGACGTCGCCGATCTCGAGGATGCCCGCCTTCGCCGCCTGCACGCCGTCGCCCATGCCCGGCGCGAGCAGCACGACCGTCGTGTCGGCGGCGCCCGCGATCTCGACCTCGCTCTGGCCCACTCCGACGGTCTCGACGAGCACGACGTCGTACCCGGCGGCGTCGAGCACGCGCACGGCCTGCGGCGTCGCCCAGGCGAGCCCGCCGAGGTGCCCGCGCGACGCCATCGAGCGGATGTAGACGCCGGGATCGGTCGCGTGCTCCTGCATCCGCACGCGGTCGCCGAGCAGTGCGCCGCCGGAGAACGGCGACGACGGGTCGACCGCGAGCACGCCCACGCGCAGCCCCTGCGCGCGGTACGCCGCGACGAGCGCTGACGTCGACGTCGACTTCCCCACGCCGGGCGCCCCGGTGAGACCGACGACGTGGGCGCGTCCCGAGTATGGCGCGAGCGCAGCCGTGACCTCGCGCATCGCCGGAGCGGCGTCCTCGACCATCGAGATCAGCCGCGCCACGGCGCGCGGCTGACCCTCGCGGGCCCGGGAGACCAGGTCCGCGACGTCGAGGGCCGGCGCCACTACGCCGACGGCACGCGCACGAGGAGCGCGTCGCCCTGGCCGCCGCCGCCGCACAGCGCGGCCGCACCGAGGCCGCCGCCGCGGCGCTTGAGCTCGAGCGCGAGGTGGAGCACGACGCGGGCGCCGCTCATGCCGACTGGGTGGCCCAGCGCGATCGCGCCGCCGTTGACGTTGACCTTCTCGGGGTCGATGCCGAGCTTCTCGGTCGACGCGAGACCCACGGCGGCAAACGCCTCGTTGATCTCGACGAGGTCGAGGTCGGACACCGACAGGCCCTCGCGACCGAGCGCCTTGAGGATCGCGTTGGCCGGCTGCTCCTGCAGCGAGGCGTCGGGACCGGCGACGACGCCGTGCGCGCCGATCTCGGCGAGCCAGGTGAGCCCGAGCTCCTCGGCCTTCGCCCTGCTCGTCACGACGACCGCGGCAGCACCGTCGGAGATCTGCGACGCCGAGCCCGCGGTGATGGTGCCGTCCTTTGCGAACGCGGGGCGCAGCTTCGACAGCGACTCGGCGGTCGTGTCGGCGCGGATGCCCTCGTCCTCGCTGAAGACGATCGGGTCGCCCTTGCGCTGCGGGATCTCGACGGGCGCGATCTCCTCGGCGAACAGGCCGTTCTTCTGCGCGGCCGCGGCGAGCTGGTGCGAGCGGGCGGAGAAGGCGTCCTGCGCCTCGCGCGTGACGTTCGGGTACTTGGCGTTGTGGTTCTCCGTCGAGATGCCCATGGCGACCTGGTCGAACGCGCAGGTGAGCGCGTCGAACGCCATCGAGTCGATCATCGTGACGTCGCCGTACTTGAAGCCCTCGCGCGACTTCGGCAGCAGGTGCGGCGCCTGCGTCATCGACTCCATGCCGCCGGCCACCACGATCTCGAACTCGCCGGCGCGGATGAGCTGGTCGGCCAGCGCGATCGCGTCGAGGCCGGAGAGGCAGACCTTGTTGATGGTGAGGGCGGGCACGTCCATCGAGATGCCGCCCTTGACGGCCGCCTGGCGCGCGGTGATCTGACCCGCGCCCGCCTGGATGACCTGGCCCATGATCACGTAGTCGACCTGGTCGGGCGAGACGCCGGAGCGCTCGAGCGCGGCCTTGATCGCGACGCCGCCGAGGTCGGCGGCGGAGAAGTCCTTGAGGGACCCGAGCAGGCGCCCCATGGGGGTGCGCGCCCCCGCGACGATGACGGTCGGACCGGTGCTCATGGGACCCTCCTGGGACACGGTGGCGTGTTCAGCGCCACGATAGTCCCGTGAGCACCCCCACCCCCGCCGAGGTCCTCGGACCCGTCGTCACCGCCATCGACCACGTCGGGTTCGCCGTGCGCGACCTCGACGCGGCCATCGAGTTCTACGGCCGCGCGTTCGGCCTGCCCCTGGTGCACCGCGAGGTGAACGAGGAGCAGGGGGTCGAGGAGGCGATGGTCGGCATCGGCGACTCGTGCATCCAGCTGCTGTCGGCGCTGCGGCCCGACACCGCGATCGGGAAGTTCCTGGAGCGCAACGGCGAGGGCATCCAGCAGGTGGCGTTCCGGGTGGTCGACGTCGACGTCGCGTCGCAGCGTCTCAGAGACGCGGGCCTGCGCCTGCTGTACGACGCCCCGCGCCGCGGCACCGCGGGCTCGCGCATCAACTTCGTGCACCCCAAGGACGCCGGCGGCGTCCTCATCGAGCTCGTCGAGCCGCCCGCGGAGGGCGCGCACTAGACGGTCCTGCTGGGGCGCCGCGGATGTAATCGGTTGCGGCGTACGCCGTACCACCCCTGCCCGGACGGCCGTCCGGGCACCCGCTAGCGTCGGCCCACGGACGCGACCCGCGCGTACCGACCCCGACGCCGACCTGCGGAGGCCGACGTGCAGCAGATCCTCGACGCCATCTCTTCCGGCAACGCGACCGCGGACGACATCGCCGCGATCCCGCTCCCCGAGTCCTACCGCGCCGTCACGGTGCACAAGGACGAGCAGGAGATGTTCGCCGGCGTACCGACCCGCGACAAGGACCCGCGGAAGTCCCTGCACGTCGAGGACGTGCCGCTCCCCGAGCTCGGCCCGGGCGAGGCGCTCGTCGCCGTGATGGCGTCGTCGGTGAACTACAACACCGTCTGGACCTCGATCTTCGAGCCGGTCTCGACCTTCGGCTTCCTCGAGCGCTACGGCCGCACCAACCCGCTGGCCAAGCGCCACGACCTGCCCTACCACCAGGTCGGCTCCGACCTCGCCGGCGTCGTGCTGCGCACCGGTCCGGGAGTGCACACCTGGCACCCCGGCGACGAGGTCGTCGCGCACTGCCTCTCGGTCGAGCTCGAGAGCCCGCTGGGCCACAACGACACGATGCTCGACCCCGAGCAGCGCATCTGGGGCTTCGAGACCAACTTCGGCGGTCTCGCGCAGGTTGCGCTCGTGAAGGCCAACCAGCTGCTGCACAAGCCCGCGCACCTGACGTGGGAGGAGGCGGCGGTCCCGGGTCTCGTGAACTCCACGGCGTACCGCCAGCTCGTGTCGCAGAACGGTGCGGGCATGAAGCAGGGCGACCTCGTGCTCATCTGGGGCGCGAGCGGCGGCCTGGGCTCCTACGCCACGCAGATGGCGCTCAACGGCGGCGCGACGCCGATCTGCGTCGTCTCCTCGCCGGAGAAGGCCGAGATCTGCCGGCGCATGGGCGCCGAGCTCATCATCGACCGCAACGCCGAGGGCTACCGGTTCTGGAAGGACGACCAGACCCAGGACCCGAAGGAGTGGCGCCGTCTCGGCGCGCGCATCCGCGAGCTCACCGGCGGCGACGACGTCGACATCGTGTTCGAGCACCCCGGTCGCGAGACGTTCGGTGCGAGCGTCTACGTCGCGCGCAAGGGCGGCACGATCGTCACCTGCGCGTCGACGAGCGGCTTCATGCACGAATACGACAACCGCTTCCTCTGGATGAACCTCAAGCGCATCGTCGGCTCGCACTTCGCGAACTACCGCGAGGCGTGGGAGGCCAACCGCCTCATCGCGCGCGGCAAGATCCACCCGACGCTGTCGAAGTCCTACACGCTCGAGGACACCGGGCAGGCGGCGTACGACGTGCACCGCAACCTGCACCAGGGCAAGGTCGGCGTCCTCGCGCTCGCGCCGTCGGAGGGCCTGGGCGTGCGCGACGAGGCGCTGCGCTCGCAGCACCTCGAGGCCATCAACCGCTTCCGCGACATCTGATGGCCGGCGAGCAGGTCTCGGCCTACGCCGACGACGCACTGGGGCGCGACGACATGGTCGCGCTCCTCGACCGCCTCGCGAAGCGCGAGGTGTCGGCGGCGGAGCTGCGCGACGCCGCGACGGCGCGTGCGAAGGCCGTGAACGACCGGCTCAACGCGGTGACGTGCTGGGTCGACGACGACGCGCTCGCGTCGTCCGACGGCCCGTTCGCCGGCATCCCCACGGTGATCAAGGACAACGAGCACCTCGCCGGCTACCCCACGACGCAGGCCTCGCGCGCGGTCGCCGACAACCCGGCGGCCGAGAGCTCGCCGTGGGTCGCGAGCGCGCTCGGGCTCGGTCTGGCGCCCGTCGCGAAGACGACGCTGTCGGAGTTCGGTCTCACGGCCACGACGGAGACGCTGCGGTTCGGCGCCACGCGCAACCCGTGGGACACCTCGCGCTCGACCGGCGGCTCGTCGGGCGGCACGGCGGCGCTCGTCGCGGCCGGCGTCGTACCGATCGGCCACGGCAACGACGGCGGCGGCTCGATCCGCATCCCCGCGTCGTGCTGCGGCCTCGTCGGTCTCAAGCCCACGCGCGACCGGCTCCCCGACATCGAGGTGAAGCTGCCGGTCAACATCGCGGTCAACGGCGTGCTCACCCGCACGGTGCGCGACACCGCGCGCTACTACGCCGAGGTCGAGAAGCAGGCGCCCGCGAGCGGCATGCCCGAGATCGGCTACGTCGAGGGGCCGTCGTCGCAGCGCCTGCGCGTCGGCCTCGTGACCGTGCCGCCGATGGGCCTGCCCGTCACGGCCGACGCCCTCGCTCCGGTGATGGCGACGGCGGAGCTGCTCGCGTCGCTGGGCCACGAGGTGGTCGAGGTGCCGCACCCGGTCGACGACTCGTTCGGCCCCGACTTCCTGCGCTGGTGGGGCAGCCTCGCCGGTCTCTCGCGCGCGGTCGGGTCGATGGAGTTCGGCGAGGGCTTCGACGGCTCGCAGGTCGAGCCGTTCACCCGCGAGCTCGAGTCCGTGGCGCGCAAGCAGCTCGCCAAGGTCCCCCGCTCGGTCGTGCGGCTGCGCTCGCTGGCGCAGAACCACGAGGCCGTCTACGACTGCTGCGACGTCCTGCTCACGCCGGTGCTCGGCCACGAGCCGCCCGAGATCGGCTGGCTCGGCCCCGACGTCCCCGCGCACACCCACCTGATGCGAGTCCTGCGCTACGTGTCGTTCACGCCGCTGCAGAACGTCAGCGGTTCGCCCGCGATCTCGCTGCCCGTGGGCCGCAGCGCCAACGACGTACCCGTCGGCGTGCACCTCGGCGCCCCGTTCGGCCACGAGCGCCGGCTGCTCGAGCTCGCCTACGAGCTCGAGGGCTCCCTGGGCCCCTGGCCCCTCCTCGGCTGACCCGTCGAGGTGCGCGGCGCTGCGTGACAACCATCCGCGGGGTCCAGGTGGTCTGATGCGGTGAGGGCGTCGACGGGGGAAGCGTGGCAGCGATCGGGTTCGAGGAGTTCGTGGCGGCGCGCTCGCCCGCGCTCCTGCGCACGGCGTGGCTGCTCACCGGCGACGACGGCCTCGCCGAGGACCTCGTTCAGACCGCGCTCGCGAAGGCGTGGCCGCGCTGGGACTCGGTGCGCCACGACCCCGAGGGCTACGTCCGCGCGATCGTCGCGACCACCTATGCCACGTGGTGGCGGCGGAGGTGGCGCGGCGAGGTGCCGACCGAGGCGCTGCCCGACTCGGCGACGCCCGACGCGTACGCCGCCGCCGACCTGCGCGACCCGGTACGCCGCGCCCTCGCGACCCTCACCCGCGGCCAGCGAGCGGTGGTGGTGCTGCGCCACTTCGACGACCTCACCGAGGCTCAGACCGCGGCCGCCCTCGGCATCTCCGTCGGCACGGTCAAGAGCCAGCACGCGCGAGCGATGGCGTCGCTGCGCACCTCGCCCCACCTGCAGGGGCTCATGACGAGCACGGGAGGTACGCCGTGATCACCGACGACCAGGTCGCCACCCTCCTCCGCGACGCCGGCAACGCGGGACCCCTCCCCGCCCCGATCGACCCCCAGCCGGTGATCGCATCAGCGCGACGCGCTCGTACCCGTGCCGCAGGCTTCACCGGACTCGCTGCCCTCGCCGTCGTCGTCGGCCTCGTCCTCGTCCGACCGGTCGCTCGCGGCCGCACCGTCGTCGAGGCCGGCAGCGGCGCCGCGTCCAGCTCGGTCATGCCGCTGCTGGTCGCCGGCGGCCTGCTGGTGGCCGTCGCCGTGCTGCTCGTCGTCACCGCGCTGCTGGCCCGGGGATCGGCCCCCACCTCGCTGCGTCGGCTGGCGCCGGCGGCCGTGGCCGCGATCCTCGCCCTGTCCTTCCTGCTCGTGACCGTCCCCTACCTCGGCACGCTGCTCTGGTACGGACCGAGCGTCGTCCAGGCATCGTGGTTCAAGCCGGGCGGGGCTCTGGTCGCGACCCTCCTCGTGCTGACCTGGCTGGCCGTGTGGACCCGGCAGAGGCTGCTCGGCCGTCCTGGCTCGTCGGTGGTCACCACCGCGTGGGTGGTGCTCTCGTCGGTCGCCGGCCTCGGGCTCTACGGAGCCGTCGCGATCCGAATCGTCCTGGCCAGCCGGAGCACATGGGGATGGACCTTGCCGATCGTCCTCCTCGTGCTGGCCGCGGCCTGTGTCGCCGGCCGATGGCTGCCGCGGGTGCGCCACGTCGACCGACGGACGCCCCGCAGCCTGGGCCTCACGCTGCTGCTCGCCTGCTCGGTGGCCGCGGTCTGCTGGTTCGGCGACTTCGATCTCCTGCGCGGACCTGTCATCCGCTGGTCGTCGTGGTTCGTCGTCGCCGGGCTGGGCCTCGTACCGGTGGCGGTGGCGCTGCTGGGCGCGTGGCTGGCCGAGCCTGTCGGCGAGCGCCGTCGACGCCGCGCCCTCGGGCTCTGGGCCGCCGTGCTGCTGGTCGTGGCTGCCGGGCACGAGCTCCGCGACCTCCTCTGGGCCGCAGTCGCGGGTAGCCGTCACGACAGCGTCCCGGGATACGCGGTGTGGGCCGTGGGGCTCGTGGCGCTCGCGGTCGTCGCGGTCGTCGCCCTCGACCGGCGCGCACCGGCGGCCGCCGACGAGGATCCGGTAGCGACGTCCGGCTCCTGAGGGCCGCTCGTCGCCGCCACGTCTCGGGCGCGTTCCACCAAGATCACGACGTGGCTACGTCGGGGCTCTCGGCAGCCACGAACGCGCGCGACTCTGGTGTCCTGGACGGGTCGGAGCGGGCGAGGACGGGGGTCGTGATGGGTGGGCTGGTGCCGGCCGTCGGGCAGTCGCTCGGCCTGGTCCCTGCGGTCGCCTTCCTGATGGCCGCGATCGTGCCGGTGCTCGTCGTCGGCACCCTCGTCGTACGCCGACGGCCGCTCGACGACCGCACCCGTCTCACCGTCGCCGCGGCCTGGCTCGCCGCGGTGCTCTACGCGGTCGGCGTGTGGTCGTGGGTCTTCACCTGGCAGCTCCTCGATCTCGTGCGCCGGGTCAGCACAGGTGTCGGCTCGGCGCCCTGGGTCTGGCCCGCCTTCGAGATCGTCACGACGGTGGTCGCCGCGACGATAGGGCTCGCGGTGCGCCACCGCCTGCGCCACGGACGCCGCGCTCCGCTCGGCTCCGCCTTCGCGGGTGCCGTCGCCGTGACCCTGATCGGCTTCGCATCGGCCGTCGCCACGCAGCACCTGGTTGTGCTCTGGGTCGGACGCGACGGCAGCGACGGCCTCGCACGCGTCTCGTGGGCGGCGACGCCCTACGTCGTCGTCATGATCGTCGTGGGGCTGCTCTGCGGCTGGTGGTGGCGTCGTGCCTGGGGCGACGAGTCGCCGCTGGCCACGTCCGTCGCACTGCTCTTCGCGATCGGCTCGCTCAACGGCGTGGCGCAGACGGGCACGGCGTACGTCTACTTCTCCGACTTCCTGAGCGGTCTCGCGCCGGTGCTCATGCTCGTGCTGACGGTCGTCGCGGTCACGGCGGTCCACGCGACGCTGACGACGCAGAACGACCGTCGGCTGCTCACCGCGCTGATGGCCGGCGTCGGCGCACTGGCATCGCTGGTGGCGGGCGCCGCGCTCGGCCTGGTGCCGGCGGCGATGCTCGGGTTCTGGTGGCCGGGGTCGCTGGGCTTCCCCTCGGTGACGCCGGTGACGGTCGCGTCGGCCGTGCTGCTCGTGGCCGGTGTCCTGGCCCTCACGGCCGCAGACCGCCTGCGCGGCAACGGTTCTCACGACGACGAGCTCCCGACCGTGCCGTCGGAGCCGGTCGCCGTCTGAGCGTCAGGTCGACTGCGGCAGGCGCTTCACGTCGGCGAGGAACGCCACGAGCGCGTCGGCCACCTGCTCGGGAGCCTCGACGGTGCTGAGGTGGCCCGACTCGGTGACGACGACGAGCCGGGCGTCGCGCATGGCGTCGACCATGAGGTCCTGCTCGGTGCGCGGGCTCATGCCGTCCTCGACGCCCCAGACGACGAGACCGGGCACGGCGAGCGAGGCGAGGTCGGCCAGCGAGTCGGGACGCGCCGCCATCGCGCGCTGCGCCCACGCCACCGCGGCAGGGTCGGCCGCCGCGATCCACGTCTTCACCTGCGCGACGACCTCGGGCCGGTCCTCCTGCGTCGTGGAGCCGAGCAGCGTCGGCACCATCGCGCGGGCGAGCGCCTCGGTCGAGCCCGACGCCACGACCTGGTCGGCGACCTTGAACCGGTTGGCCCGCGCCTCCTCGGAGTCGGCGGTCGCCTTCGTGTCGACGAGCGCGATGCCGGCCACGCGCGCCGGGTCCTGGCGCACGATCTCCATCGCGACGTAGCCGCCCATCGAGATGCCGGCGAACACCGCGGCGCTCACGCCCATCCGGTCGAGGATGCCGAGCACGTCGCGCGCCATCCAGGTCAGCGACGGCTTGTCGTCGGGGCCGTCCTCGCCGTACGCCGACTCGCCGAAGCCGCGCAGGTCGGGCACGACGACGTCCCAGCCGGCATCGGCGAGCTGGTCGACGACGCCGTCCCACACGTGCCGGTCGAACGGGAACGCGTGCAGCAGCACGACGGTGGGGGCCACGGGATCTCCTGGGGAAGAAGGGGTACGCCGGTGACGGCAGCGCTACGGCAGGGCTACGGCATCGCCGAGAGGCCGCCGTCGACGACGAGCACCTGCCCGGTCATGAACGAGGCCGCGTCGGACGCGAGGAACACGGCGGGGTCGGCGATCTCCTCGACGCGTCCCCACCGCTGCATCGCGACGCGGGACAGGAGCGCGGTGTCGCTGCCCTCGCCCTCGCGCAGGAAGTCGGTGAGGTCGGTCTCGATCCAGCCCGGTACGAGCGCGTTGACGCGGATCCCGGCCCACGCGGTCTCGAGCGCGAGCGACTGCGTGAGCGAGATGACGGCCGCCTTCGCCGCGGCGTAGTGGCTCATCATCGGCGCGCCGCGCAGGCCCGCCACCGACGCGACGTTGATGACGACGCCGGTCTTGCGCTCGAGCAGGTGCGGCAGCAGCGCCTGCGACACGTGGACGGTGGAGTCGAGGTTGAGCCGGATCGTCTTCTCCCAGCCGGAGAAGCGCATGCCCGCGAGCGGGCGCGAGAACGAGTTGCCGCCCGCGTTGTTGACGAGGACGTCGACCTGGCCGAGCTCGTGCACCGCACGGCCGACGGCCGACTGCACGGCCTCGATGTCGGTGACGTCGGCGGGCAGCACGAGCGCGCGGCGTCCGCGCGACTCGACCTCCGCCGCGACCTCGGCCAGCTTCTCCGCGTCGCGCGCGAGGAGGGCGACGTCGGCGCCGGCGTCGGCGTACGCGAGCGCGATGCCGCGCCCGATGCCGCGCGAGGCGCCGGTGACCAGCGCGGTCTTCCCGTCCAGCCGGAAGCTGCTCACAGGTCGTTCCACCTCTCCATCGGTCCGTCGTACTCGTCGGGCAGCGGGGGCGACCCCGGCACCAGGTGCTCGACGATCGAGCCGAGCACGATCTTGACGTACTTCTCCCCCACCCACAGGTGCTTCGCGCCCTCGACGCCGACCACCTCGGCCTGCGGCACGCGGGCGAAGCGGGCGCGCGCCTCGTCGGGGCGCAGGTAGTCGTCGAGCTCGGGCACGAGGCAGGTCAGCCGTCGAGGCGACTCGGCCCAGCGGTCGAGGTCGGCGTCGGTCGAGAAGCGCAGCGGCGGGGAGAGCAGGATCGCGCCCTCGACCGGGTCGATGTCGCCGTGCTTGAGCACCACGTCGGTGCCGAACGACCAGCCGACCAGCCACGGGTGCGGGAGGCCGAGCTCGTCGGCGTCGGCGACCGCGGCACGCAGGTCGAAGCCCTCACCCTCGCCCGCGTCGAACGCGCCCTCGCTGGTGCCGGCGGCGCTCGACGTGCCGCGGGTGTTGAAGCGCAGCACCGCGATGCCGGCGAGCGCGGGCAGCCGCCACGCGGCCTTGCGGTAGAGGTGGCTGTCCATCATGCCGCCGTGGGTCGGCAGCGGGTGCAGGCAGATCATCGTCGCGACGGGCGCGCGGTCGAGCGGCGTCGCGAGCTCGCCGACGAGGTGCAGGCCGTCGTCGGTGCGGATCGTGATCGGGTCGCGCCGCGCGGGCAGGACGGAGTTCGCCACGATCTCGGGCACGCGCCCCACCCCACCTCTCTCGTCGGGCACCCAGTCTCGCGGACCCGCTCAGTGGCGCGGCGACCGGCCCCGCTGCGTCGCCGGACCGCGACGGCCGCGGGCGTTCCAGCACGGCGTGTGCCAGTGCCGGCGGTCGTCCTCGCCCGCGCTGCGGTCGGCGGGCCAGGCCACGACGTGCGGGACGCCCGGGCGGATCTCCTGGTCGCAGCCCGGGCAGCGGTAGGTCTTCGTCGCGCTCGCGCCCGAGATCCGGCGTACGACCCAGTCGCCGTCGGAGTGCTCCTCGACGTCCTGGTGCGCACCCCCGAGCGGGCGCGGCTCGGGATCCGAGGCCCGCCGGTTGCGCCGACCCACGACGGCTCAGGCGTCGTAGGAGCGGAAGCCGCGCCCGACCTTCTTGCCCAGGTAGCCCGCGGTCACGAGGTGCTCGAGGCGCGGCGCCGGCGCGAAGCCGGGCTCGCGGAACTCGAGGTAGAGCGTGCGCTGGATCGCGAGCGAGACGTCGAGGCCCACGACGTCGAGCAGCTCGAACGGGCCCATCGGGTAGCCGCAGCCGGTCTTCATCGCGGTGTCGATGTCGTCGGCCGTCGCGTAGTTGGCCTCGAGCATCTTCACGGCGTCGTTGAGGTAGGGGAACAGCAGCGCGTTGACGATGAAGCCGGCACGGTCGCCGCACGTCACGGGGTGCTTGCCGAGGCGCTTGCACAGCTCGACGGAGGTGGTGATGACGTCGTCGGCCGTCGCGACCGTCGACACGACCTCGACGAGCTTCATGATCTGCGCGGGGTTGAAGAAGTGCAGGCCCACGACGTCCTGCGGGAACCTCGTCGCAGCCGCGAGGTCGACGACCGGCAGGCTCGACGTCGTGGTCGCGAGGATCGCGCCGGGCTTGCAGATCTCGTCGAGCGCCTCGAACAGCACGGTCTTCACGGCGAGGTCCTCGACGACGGCCTCGACCACGAGGTCGACGTCGGCGAGGTCGTCGAGCTGCGTCGTACCGCTCACGCAGGCGAGCGCGGCGTCGCGCGCCTCCTGCTCGAGCTTGCCGCGCGCCACCGCCTTGTCGAGCGAGCGCTCGAGCGCGGCGCGGACCTTCGCGACCTTGTCCTCGCCGCGGGCGACGTAGACGGTCTCGATGCCGGCCTTCGCGAAGACCTCGATGATCCCGGTGGCCATCGTTCCGGAGCCGACGACGCCGACCTTGTCGACCGGACGGGTCGCCGCGGTGCTCGCGCCGTCGGCGGCGGGCGTGAGGGCGTCGTCGACGACGACCGGCGAGTTCGGCGCTTCGTAGGTGTAGAAGCCACGGCCGGACTTACGGCCGCGCAGGCCCGCGGTGACCATCTGCTTGAGCACCGGCGACGGCGCGTGCAGACGGTCGCGGCCCTGCTTGTACATCGTGTCGAGGATCTCGTACGCCGTGTCGAGACCGATCAGGTCGAGCAGCGCCAGCGGACCCATCGGCAGGCCGCAGCCGAGCTTCATCGCGGCGTCGATGTCCTCGCGCGAGGCGTACTTCGTCTCGAACATGTTCGCGGCGTGGTTGAGGTAGCCGAAGAGCAGCGCGTTGGCGATGAAGCCGGCCTTGTCGCCGACGACGACGGGCAGCTTGTCGAGCGAGCGGGCCACGGCCTCGACGTCGGCGACCACGTCGTCGGCGGTGACGACGGTCTTCACGACCTCGACGAACTTCAGCACCGGGGCCGGGTTGAAGAAGTGCATGCCGACGACCTGCGCCGGGCGCTGGGTGGCGACGGCGATGTCGGTGACCGACAGCGACGAGGTGTTGGTCGCGAGGATCGACTCGGGGCCGACGACCTTGTCGAGCTGCTCGAAGATCGCGCGCTTGAGGTCGAGGCGCTCGGGCACGGCCTCGATCACGAGGTCGCGGTCGGCCATGTCGTCGAAGCTCACGGTCAGGCGGATCCGGTCGAGGATCGCCTGGCGCTCCTCCTCGGTCGCCTTGCCGCGCGTGACGGCGCGCATCGTCGACTTCTGGATGTGGCCGCGGCCGCGGTCGACCGCCGCCTCGTCGGCGTCGAGCCCGACCACGTCGTAGCCGCTGCGGGCGAAGACCTCGACGATGCCGGCACCCATGGTGCCGAGGCCGACGACGCCGATCCGGGTGATCTCGCGCGACATGGGGGCTCCTCGAGCTCGCTGGCTGGTCCGCTCACCGGGCGCCGTGGACCGCGCGGCCCACGGCGTCGGGGACCGGCCCCATCCTCCCACCCGCCCGGACCCGGTCGCGCCACCCCCTGCGCGATCTGGCTCACCCCGTGGGAGCTCCGCTCCCCGGCGTACGGGCTCCTGCCGGGCGGTAGCGGAGCCCGGCACCCGGCGCGCTACGGTCGGCCGGTGCGCCTCGTCATCGCCACGTGCTCCGTCGACTACGACGGCCGTCTCACGGCCCACCTGCCCAGCGCCACCCGGCTGCTGCTCGTGAAGGCCGACGGCTCGGTGCTCGTCCACTCCGACGGCGGCTCCTACAAGCCGCTGAACTGGATGAGCCCGCCCTGCACCCTCACCACCTCGGTCGACGACAGCGGCGTCGGCACGTGGACCGTCGTGAACAAGGCGGGCGAGAAGCTCACCATCACGCTCGACGAGGTGCACCACGACAGCGCCCACGACCTCGGGATCGACCCCGGCCTGGTCAAGGACGGCGTCGAGGCGCACCTGCAGAAGCTGCTCGCCGAGCAGATCGACACGCTCGGCGAGGGCTGGCGCCTGGTACGCCGGGAGTACCCCACCGCCATCGGCCCGGTCGACATCATGGCCCGCGACGCCGAGGGCCTCGCCGTCGCGATCGAGATCAAGCGCCGCGGCGAGATCGACGGCGTCGAGCAGCTCACCCGCTACCTCGAGCTGCTCAACCGCGACCCCCTGCTCGCCCCCGTGCGCGGCATCTTCGCCGCGCAGGAGATCAAGCCGCAGGCGCGCGTGCTCGCCGGCGACCGCGGCATCGAGTGCGTCGTCCTCGACTACGACGCCCTGCGCGGCCACGACGACTCCGAGCACCGCCTCTTCTAGCCCCACCTCCCCGTCTCGCTCACCGAACCGTCGACTTCTGGGCCGGTTTCGAGCGGTTGGGTGAGCGAGACCGGTCAGGTCGGGCGGGTGAGGTCGGGGACGGCGGGTCCCTCGGTGAAGCCGGCGGCGCGGTAGGTGGCCACGGCGGCGGCGTTGCTGCTCCTCGTGCAGACCACGGCGCTCGACGACCCGAGCTCGCGCAGGGTCGCGGCAGCCGCGCGCGAGATGGCCGCGCCGTGGCCGCGTCCGCGGTGGTCGCGGTGCACCCCCACCGGCTCGAGCAGCCCGGGGTGGCCCAGCCCCGCCGACCACACCGTCGCGGCGGCCACAGGCGTGCCGTCGGCGTCGTGCCCGAGCAGGCAGCGGGCGTCGGTGTACGCCGGACCCTCGGCCATCGCCTCCCAGCGCTCGGCGCTGAAGGTCGACGAGTCGAACGCCGCGCGCTGCACGGCGACACGGGCCTCGACGCGGGAGGGACCGACGACCTCGATGTGCAGCCCGGAGTCCTCCACCGGCTCGGCGAGGTCGCGGCGCAGCGGCGTCCACGGCTCGCCGGGCTCCCAACCGAGCGCCGCGAGCGCGTCGCGGACGGCGGACCCCGCGGGCGCCTCGACCGAGACCCGACCCTCGCCGAGCACCCCGCGGTCGGGGTCCGCGAGGTCGGCGCCGACGCGGTCGGCGAGCGCACGGTCGCCCCACAGCGCCGGTGCCTGGGCGAGCCGCGCGACCTCCGCGCCGTCGAGCAGCGCTACCGCCACGAGCCGGCCCTCGAGCCACCAGCCGCGCAGCGCCTCGAGCAGCGCGGCCTCGCCGAGCCGCTGGAACCAGCCGACGTCGCCCGGGTGCAGCTGCACCGGCGCCGCGTCGCGCTGCCAGCGTCCGAGCGCCTCGAGCAGGTCGGGCAGGTCCGCGGAGAGCGGCGTACGCAGGGACACGGTCACCCCAGCAGCCAACACCCGGTCCGGGGATCGCGCCCGCGGGTTTGCGTCGACCCGCGCGTCGATCGCCGGCGTCGGGCATGCTCGAGGGCGTGACGAGCGCAGCGGGGGCGCCGGACGCGACCACGGCCCGACGTCCGTGGCGCCGCGGCCGGGCGCTGACGATGCTCGTGGGCGGAGTCGTGCTGCTCGGGTTCGCGCTCGTCCACGCCGTCTGGACGGGCTGGCACGCGCCGCTCTCCGCGTGGGTCGCTCCCCTCGGGGTGCTGCTCACGGCAGGCGGGGCCTGGAGCCTCGTGACCCGTCAACGGGTTCCCCGCTGGATGACCGTGCTGACCGTGATCGCGGCGGTGGTCCTCGCCGGGCTGCTCCTGTGGATGGTGGTCATCATCCTGACCGCGGAGCCCAGCGCGCTCTGAGCGCCTCCACCGGTCGGTGGAGGGGAAGAGCCACCGGGCGTTCGCTGCCTCGACGCAGGCCCGTGCGGCAGGGTGGAGCCATGACCACGACGACGGAGCGCGACGACCTGCTCGTGCCGGTGCCCGAAGGATCCGACCTCGCGGTGCGGGTGCGCGGGCTGCGCAAGCACTACGGCGAGACCAAGGCGTGCGACGGGGTCGACCTCGAGGTCGTGCGCGGCGAGGTGCTCGCGCTGCTCGGCCCCAACGGCGCCGGCAAGACCACGACCACGGAGATCCTCGAGGGCTACCGCCACCGCGACGGCGGCGAGGTCGACGTCCTGGGCTCCGACCCCGGCAAGGGCGACCGGCACTGGCGCACGCGCCTGGGCATCGTGCTGCAGAGCGCCAACGACCTCGGCGACCTCACCGTCGAGGAGTCGCTGCGCCACTTCGCCGGCTACTACCCCGCTCCGCGCGGGATCGACGAGGTCATCGAGGCGGTCGGGCTCACCGAGAAGCGGCGTACCAAGGGCTTCGACCTCTCCGGCGGCCAGCGCCGTCGCCTCGACGTCGCGCTCGGCATCATCGGCAGCCCCGAGCTGCTCTTCCTCGACGAGCCGACGACCGGCTTCGACCCCGAGGCGCGACGCGAGTTCTGGGAGCTCATCCGCAGCCTGCGCGGCCTCGGTACGACGATCCTGCTGACGACCCACTACCTCGACGAGGCCGAGGTGCTCGCGGACCGCGTCGCGGTGATCTCGCGAGGTCGCGTCATCGCGTGCGACGTACCCGCTCGGCTCGGCGGCCGCGACGAGTCGCTCGCGACCGTGCGGTGGCGCGAGGGCGACGACCTGCGCTCCGAGCGCACCCACGAGCCGACCCGGTTCGTGCACGACCTCGCGAACCGCATCGGCGGCGAGATCCCCTCGCTCGCCATCCACCGCCCCAGCCTCGAGGACGTCTACCTGTCCCTCATCGGCGACGACCACGAGGACGCGTCATGACCACGACCCTCACCCCGGCTGCGCCGTCGTCCGCCGGCCGCATCCCCAGCACGATGTCGCTCGGCCTGCGCCGCATCCGGATCGAGCTGAAGACCTTCTTCCGCGACCGCAACTCCGCGGTCTGGAACTTCCTGCTGCCCGTGCTGCTGCTGGTGATCTTCGGCTCCGTGTTCGGCAACCAGGACATCGGCCCGGGCATCACCTTCGCGCAGTACTTCGTCGCCGGCATGATCGCGTCGGGCGTCGTGTACACGTCGTTCCAGAACCTCGCGATCGCCATCCCGATGGAGCGCGACGACGGCACGCTCAAGCGCCTGCAGGGCGTCCCCATGCAGAAGGCGTCGTACTTCATCGGCAAGATCGGCCTGGTCTTCGTCGCGTACGTCGCCCAGGTGACGCTGCTCATACTCGTCGGCGTCCTGTTCTACAAGCTGCACCTGCCGACCGACCCGATGAAGTGGTTCACCTTCGCGTGGGCCAGCGTGCTCGGCCTGATCGCCTGCACGCTGTGCGGCATCGCGTTCTCCGTCGTACCGAAGACCGGCAAGGGCGCCTCGGCCGTCGTGTCGCCGATCGTGCTCGTGCTGCAGTTCACCTCGGGCGTGTTCTTCGTCTTCGCCAACCTGCCGCACTGGATGCAGGTCTTCGCGAGCTTCTTCCCGCTCAAGTGGCTCACCCAGGCGATGCGCTCGGTGTTCCTGCCCGACTCCGCGCAGGCGCTCGAGGCCGCGGGCAGCTGGGAGCTGCCGGCCTGCGCCGCGGTGCTGGTGGCCTGGTGCGTCGGCGGGCTGATCCTGAGCCTGGTGTTCTTCCGCTGGAACAAGCGCGGGCAGGACTGACCCGCACCGGATCGACGAGGATCACCCCCATGGCAGCCGAGGTCGACACCCGCGACTTCGCCGAGCGCACGGTCGTCGGCTGGCACGTGCTCTTCGGCCTCATGGTCGTGGTGACGTCGGCGTTCCTCATCGCCGACGGCAACGCCTGGCCGGGTCTGGCGCTGCTGCTGATCCTCGTCGTCGGCTACGTCGTGCTCGCAGGCCCGGGTGCGCGGTGCGGCGACTGGCGCCGCTACGCCTACATCGCGCTCGCGATCGGCGTCCTGGCGATCCTCACCTGGATCGACCCGGCGAGCCTGGTCCTCCTGTTCGCCCTCTACCCGCAGTGCTTCCTGCTGCTCGAACGGCGCGCGTCGATCGTGGCGGTCGTGGCGATGACCGTGGTCTGGAACCTCGAGCTCATCGCGATGGACGGGTGGTCGCTGCAGTCGTGGGGGATCCACTCGGTAACGAGCATCGGCAACATCATGTTCGCGCTCGTGATCGGGCTGTTCATCGACGGGCTCGTGCGCGAGAGCCGGCAGCGCAAGGCGCTGCTCGCCGAGCTGCACGAGGCGCAGGCCGAGCTCGCGGCGGCCGAGCGCGAGGCGGGGGCGCTCGGCGAGCGCGAGCGCATCGCCCGCGACATCCACGACACCCTCGCGCAGGGCTTCACCAGCATCGTGATGCTCTCGCAGGCGGCCGAGGCTGCAGCCGGCAGCGGCGACGACGCGGCGGTCGCGGCGCGCCTCACCGAGATCCAGCGCACCGCGCGCGAGAACCTCGCCGAGGCACGGGCTCTCGTCGGCGCGATGTCGCCGCCCGCGCTCGAGGGCGCCGGCCTCCCCGACGCGCTGGCCCGGCTCACGTCGCGGGCCGACCTCGGCGTACCCGTCGAGCTGCGGGTCGAGGGCGAGCCCCGGCCGCTGTCGTCGACGAGCGAGGTCGCCGCGCTGCGCGCGACGCAGGAGGCGGTCTCCAACGCGACCCGGCACTCGGGCGCGCAGCACGTGGAGGTGGTGCTCGGCTACGACGAGGACGGAGCGACCATCACCGTGACCGACGACGGCTCGGGCTTCGACACCACCGCTCCCCCGACCGGCTACGGCCTCACCGGGATCGTGGCCCGCGTCGAGGAGGTCGGCGGCATCGCGGTCGTCGAGTCGGCTCCCGGCGAGGGCACGAAGGTGCGGGTGAGGGTGCCGTGATCCGCGTGGTGCTCGTCGACGACCACCCGGTCGTGCGGTCGGGTCTGGCCGGTCTGCTCGGCGGTGAGAGCGACATCGAGGTCGTGGGCGAGGCCGACGACGGCGCCGCGGGCGTCGCGCTCGCGACCGAGCTGCGTCCCGACCTCGTGCTCATGGACCTGCGCATGCCCGGCATGGACGGCGCCTCCGCGACGGCCGCCATCACGTCGGCCGGCACGTCGCGCGTGCTGGTGCTCACGACGTACGACACCGACGCCGATATCCTGCGCGCCGTCGAGGCCGGCGCCACCGGCTACCTGCTCAAGGACACCCCGCGCGAGCAGCTCGTCGACGCCGTGCGCGCCGCTGCGCGCGGCGAGACGGTGCTCGCTCCCCCGCTCGCCGCGAAGCTGATGCGCCAGGTGCGCGGCGGCGACCAGCTGACGCCGCGCGAGCTCGAGGTGCTGCAGCTCGTGGCGCAGGGCCGGTCCAACCCCGAGATCGCGCGCGAGCTGTTCATCGGCGAGGCCACGGTGAAGACGCACCTGCTGCACGTCTTCGACAAGCTCGGCGTCGACGACCGCACCCGCGCCGTGACGGTCGCGATGGAACGCGGCATCCTCACCACCCCCGGCCGCTGAAGGACCCGACGTCACTGCCCGAGTGCTCGGTTCCCGGCGCGGAAGCCGCGCATTCCGGCAGTGACGACGGGATCACACGGGGATGGGCTCGGTGGAGGGCTCGGGCTGGATACGGCGGGCGCGGAGGTCGTAGTAGAGCAGCGTGAGGCCGATCGACGCCGCCGGCACGAGGACGGCCGCGACGACCACCGAGATCAGGTCGGACACGAAGAACGGCCAGCCGGTGAGCAGCAGCACGACCGCACCCACGCCGTTGGGCAGCGAGAACGCCAGCCACACCAGGAAGCCGCCCACGAGCATCGACCGGATCCGGTGGCCCTTGGTCAGCTGCGCGCTGCGGCGCAGTCCGTTGCGCACACCCTTGTCCTCGAGCTCGGTCGCGGGCAGCGCGACCGCCCAGCGCGCGAGGAGGAACAGCGCGACGGGCAGCAGCCACCACGTCGTCGCCAGCAGCGTGACGACGATGTAGACGCCGATCGCCACGCCCCACCCGCCCGGGTGGACGAGCACGCGGCGGAACGCGGTGATCGAGTCGATCTCGGCGTGGTTCGCCATCGCGTCGACGATCTCGACCGTGGTCGCCATGGCCATCGCGACGATGGGCAGCAGCAGGAACGACACGAGCAGCGCGAGGCCGATGCCCAGGCCGTTGGTGCCGAAGCCGTCGACGTCGGTGAGGTCCTCACCAGGACGGGCGCGCACGAGCAGCCGGTCGAGCGCGAGGTTCAGCGTGACGGTGATGATGATGACGAGCACCGGCACCCAGAACGCGCCGAACCGCTTGGCCATCAGGCTGATCGCGGCCACCGCCATCTGCCCGGCCTTGCGCGGCCGGTCGAGCTCGGGGTCGCCCTTGTCGAAGAAGTCGGTGCGCAGCGCGATCCCGACGATCAGCGCGACGACCGCGAGGACCACGCCGACGACGACCGCGGGCGAGTCGAGGAACTGCACGAACAGCAGCGAGCCCGACTCGGTGAGCGAGCAGAAGCCGGTGGTCGCGGGGCCGCCGATCGGCGGGAGGTCGACGGCCGACGGGCGGCCCTCCTCCTCCTGCCACGACACCGGGTGGGTCCACTGCGTCTTGGTGTTCGGCCCGGTCGGGCCGTTGTTGAACGACGGCGCCTTCTGGCCCCAGCGCCCCGTGTAGTCGAGCCACGCGAACTGGCCACCGGCCTTATCCGGCAGCACCACCACCTGCGGGCGGACGAGCACGCCGGGCGCGGTCGTGTTGTCGCACCCGAAGCCCGCGGCCGCGCTCTTCCCGAACCACTGCGCCTGCGTGTAGTACGCCGCGTGCGACCCCTGACCGGGATACACCGCGACGTGGTCGCCGTCCTTGTGCACCTTGGGGTCGGTCCAGAGCGCCGTCTCCGAGCCCTCGTGCTGGGCGAAGGCGATGCTCTCCGGCGTCGTCTCCAACGCCGCCTCGACGGAGTCGGCGGGGATGACGATCTGGATCATCTCCCAGTCGCCCTCGTGCTTGTCGTTCCAGTCGTTGAAGACCCACCAGAACCAGTACTGCAGCACGATCTTGTCGGGGTGATCCGGGTCCGTCGCGACCCGGCCGTAGACGGTGGCCGGCGAGCTCTTCGACGTGCTGTCGAACCACTGCTCGTAGTCGCAGCCGGGGCTGAGCGGGTTGCCCGGCAGGTCGAGGTACCAGCCGTCGCCCTTGCCCGCGAGGTCGCCCGCGCGAGGCGCCTCGATCGTGACGCCGTTCGGTCCGCGCAGCACCACATCGGTGCGCCCGAGCACCGAGTCGACCGACGTCGGCAGGTAGGGCTCCCCCTCGCCGCACGCCGACGCCTGCTCGCGCACGACGACTACCGGGGCGTACTTGTCGAGCAGCTCCTGCTGGGCGTCAGCGGCGGAGTCGGCGTACGCCGGACCCGCCCCGAGCAGCACGGCACCGAGCAGCGCGAGCACGAGCACGCTCAGCGCACGACGCAGCACGACACCTCCTGAGGGACGGTCCGGAGCAGTCTGCCGCAGCTGGAGCGATCCCACCCGCTCAACCCGATGCGTGGCCGGATCTCGTCGCGACACAGGCAGGTGCAGACGACTCAGAAGCGGCAGTCCGTCCACGCGACGCCGTCCGGGCGTCCGTAGACCGCGACGCTCCAGAAGTCCAGCTGCAGCTGAGCCAGGAACCGCCACTGACCCGGGGGCAAGGGGTCACGGTCGAAGTCGCGGCGCGACCCGCCGACCTTCGACAGGTCACCCGGTTCGTAGCCGTACTCGTTCTCGTACCCCACCTCCGACCAGTCGGGCTCGAGCTCCTCGACCAGCGTCACGTCCTGACGCACGGGGAGCCACCGAACGGGTGCGAGCCGGTCGAGCAGCGAGCGAGAGGGGTTCGACATGTCGGACGGCACACCGGTGTACTCCCTCGGGCCTGTCACGAGGCGCGCGTAGGGCATCCGTGGCGGCGCTCCCGGCTGGATCACCGCGACGATGGGCTGGGCCTCGTTCGACTGGTCTGGACTCGTGCTGAAGAGGTAGAGCCTGCGCTCCGGCTCGTCCAGGACGGGTAGCTGCCCGAGGAAGACGTAAGGCGCTCCCTCGTCCGACAGCGGCCACGTGGGTTCCGACAGCCAGGCTGGCTGGCCGCCCAGGCGCGGCGCCGGCGAGACGTCCCACAGCGTCCAGTCGGTGTGCGGCGGAGGATCGGAGAGCACGATGCGATGCCGGACGACGTCGAGCATGTCCCTTCTCGCGACGTAGGTCTCCGGGTCGGCCGGCGGTCCCGGTGTGTAGCCGAGGTTCTGCAGCCGTTCCACCGCGTCGCGCCGCACGGCGAGCAACCTGGGAAGGATCTCGGACCGCCAGGTCGGCTCCCCTGCCAGACGTTCCAGGTCGGCTTGCCGCTGCCAGTCGGCGAGGACGTACGTGGGACCCTCACCGTCAGCCTCCCGGGCGAGACGCTCGGCGAATCGCACCTCGAGCATCTCGAGGGCGCGATCGCGCCCGACGACGAGGCTGAGCGCATCCGGGTAGGACACCGGTTCCCACCCCTGCGGCCACTCGTCGACCAGGCTCTCGATCCGGCCGGAGGCCCTCGTATCGCCGGCCAGCGCCGACACCCCCAGCAGTCCGGCGCGGAGCCGTTCGTCGAGCCCGTCGACTTCGGACCACAGGATCTCGCGGCCCGCGGCTGACAGCACCAGTCCCGTCCGTGCGACCTCCTGGAGCGTCAGCAGATCGCTGGGGAAGCGCGGCTCAGGCAGCGAGAGGGACAGCGCCTCCGTATCTCCACGAGACAACGCTTCGAGCAGGGGTACGTCGGACTCGCGGCCGCACTCGGCCAGGGTGCGGACCGCGATCGGGAGGACCGTCCACGAGTCCGTGTGCGTCACGAGCCGCAGCCATTCGTCGACCACCGCGGGGTCCGCTGAGGGGACCAGCGCGTCGAAGGAGCCGTAGCGGTGCGGGATGCGGTGCTCCAGCAGCGCATCCGTCACCCGCCGCGCGAGGTCGGCATCGATCCGATGGTCCCAGCACGCCCGGTGCGGCAGGGTCAGGTCCGGTGGTCGCCACCCGCACACGAGGCAGAACCTCGGATCGACCTCGACCGCCCCCGTCGTCATGACTCGAGCCTAGATCCGGCGCGTAGGGAACCGGCAGCGGCAGACGTGTGAACCAGTTCGGGCCAACGGTTCAGAAGGTGGTGGCGGCCCAGGACTCGCAGTGCCAGGTGCCGTCGGCGTCGCGGACGACCTCGACGACCTCGGTGTTGGCGAGGAAGTTCTGCGACACGAACGCCGGCGTGAGCTCGGGGCACATCGCGGTGAGGCCGACCGCGATCGCCCCACCGTGCGACACCATCGCGACCGTCTCCCCCGGGTGAGCATCCGCGAGGCCGTTCAGGGCGCGAGTCATCCGCTCGACGATGTGGTGGCCGGTCTCGCCGCCCTCGAAGCCGTGGTCGAGGTCGTCGTGCAGCCACCAGCGCTCGAAGACGGTGATCGCGATCGGGCCGACGTCCTCGTTGGAGCCGCCCTCGTGGACGCCGACGTGCAGCTCCTCGATACCGGGCAACGTGACGGGCTCGAGTCCGAGGGCCTCGCCGAGCGCGGCGGCGGTCTCCTGCGCGCGCACGAGCGGCGAGGCGTAGAGCGCGGCGACGTCGCGGTCCTTGAGCTGCACGCCGAGCGCGGCCGCCTGCTCCCAGCCCAGCGGCGTGAGGGGGTAGCCCTCGACAGCGCTGGTCCAGATCTGCGGGACGTTGGCCTCGCTCTGACCGTGGCGGATGACCAGGACGCGCGTCACGCGCTCACCCCGACCAGCCGCGGCAGGCCGCGCGCGGCACGCACCTCGTCGAGCACCCGCGCCATGATCGCCGTGGCGTCGTAGTCCTTCGGCGTGAAGACCGCCGCGACCCCGAGGGAGCGCAGCGTCTCGGCGTCGGCGTCGGGGATGATGCCGCCGACCACCACAGGTACGTCGCCGAGCCCGTTGCCCCTCAGGCCGTCGAGCACCATCGGGACGAGCTCGAGGTGGCTGCCGGACAGGATCGAGAGGCCGACGACGTCGACGTCCTCCTCGACCGCTGCAGCGACGATCTGCGCAGGCGTGAGCCGGATGCCCTGGTAGACGACCTCGAAGCCGGCGTCGCGGGCTCGCACGGCGATCTGCTCGGCGCCGTTGCTGTGGCCGTCGAGGCCGGGCTTGCCGACGAGCATGCGCAGCTTCTTGCCGAGCTCGGCACCCGTCGCTGCGACCGCCTCGCGCACCGACGCGAGCTCGGCCGACGCGGGCGCGACGCCGACGACGCCGGCGACGCCGGTGGGCGCGCGGTACTCGCCGAACACCTGCCGCAGCGTGCCGGCCCACTCCCCCGTCGTGACGCCGGCGCGGGCGCACGCGAGCGTGGCGGGCATGAGGTTGTCGGTGCCGGACGCCGCGGCGGCGAGCGCCTCGAGCGCGGCCTCGACCTCGACCGGGTCGCGCTGCGCCCGCCACTCCTCGAGCCGCGCGATGGCCGCAGCCTCGACCGCGGGGTCGACGATCTGGATCGCGGTGTCGAGGTTCGCGGTGAGCGGGCTCGGCTCCGTGGACGTGAACGCGTTGACGCCGACGACGACCTCGTCGCCGCTCTCGACGCGGGCGCGTCGCGCGGCGTGCGAGGCGACGAGCTGCCCCTTCATATAGCCCGACTCGACCGCGGCGACCGCGCCACCCATGTCCTGCACGCGCGCGATCTCGGCCTGCGCCTTCTCGACGAGGTCGGCGACCTTCGCCTCGACCACGACCGAGCCGGTGAACAGGTCGTCGTGCTCGAGCAGGTCGCTCTCGTAGGCGAGCACCTGCTGGATGCGCAGCGACCACTGCTGGTCCCACGGCCGCGGCAGTCCGAGTGCCTCGTTCCACGCGGGCAGCTGCACCGCTCGGGCACGTGCGTCCTTCGACAGCGTGACCGCGAGCATCTCGAGCACGATGCGCTGCACGTTGTTCTCGGGCTGCGCCTCGGTGAGGCCGAGGGAGTTGACCTGCACGCCGTAGCGGAACCGCGCCTGCTTGTCATCGGTGACGCCGTACCGCTCACGGACCAGCTCGTCCCAGATGCGCACGAACGCGCGCATCTTGCACATCTCCTCGACGAAGCGGACGCCGGCATTCACGAAGAACGAGATGCGCGCGACGACCTCGCCCATCCGCTCCGGCGCGACCTGCCCCGAGTCGCGTACGGCGTCGAGCACGGCGATCGCCGTCGACACCGAGTACGCGATCTCCTGCTCGGGCGTCGCGCCGGCCTCCTGCAGGTGATAGCTGCAGATGTTGATCGGGTTCCACTTCGGGACCTCGTTCACCGTCCACGCGATCATGTCGGTGATCAGACGCAGCGACGGCCCGGGCGGGAACACGTAGGTCCCGCGCGAGAGGTACTCCTTGATGATGTCGTTCTGCGTGGTGCCCTGCAGCGACGACAGCGGCGCGCCCTGCTCCTCCGCCACGGTGGCGTAGAGAGCCAGCAGCCACATCGCCGTGGCGTTGATGGTCATCGACGTGTTCATCTCGGCGAGCGGGATGCCGTCGAAGAGCGCACGCATGTCGCCGAGGTGCGTGACGGGTACGCCGACCTTGCCGACCTCGCCGCGCGCGAGCAGGTCGTCGGGGTCGTAGCCGGTCTGGGTCGGCAGGTCGAACGCGACCGAGAGCCCGGTCTGGCCCTTCTCGAGGTTGCGCCGGTAGAGCGCGTTGGACTCCGTCGCCGACGAGTGGCCGGCGTAGGTCCGCATCAACCAGGGCTTGTCGCGCACCGGTCCCCCTCGGGTCAGCCGTGCTCGTAGAAGCCGCGACCGGTCTTGCGACCCAGGTCGCCCGCGGCGACCATGCGGCGCAGCAGCTCCGGCGGCGCGAACTTCTCGTCCTGCGTGTCGGCGTAGACGTTGCTCGTGGCGTTGCACATGATGTCGACACCGGTGAGGTCGGCGGTCTCGAGCGGGCCCATCGCGTGGCCGAAGCCGAGGCGGCACGCGATGTCGATGTCCTCGGCGGTCGCGACGCCCGACTCGAGCAGCCGGATCGCCTCGACGGTGAGCGCCGTGATGAGGCGCGTGGTGACGAAGCCCGCGACGTCGCGGTTGACGACGATGCAGGTCTTGCCGGAGTTCTCCGCGAACTCGCGCGCGCGGGCGAGGGTCTGGTCGGAGGTCTTGAAGCCGCGCACCAGCTCGCAGAGGCGCATCATCGGCACGGGCGAGAAGAAGTGCATGCCCACGACCGACTCGGGGCGCTTCGTGACCGCGGCGATCGACGTGATCGGGATCGCCGACGTGTTCGACGCGAGGACGGCGTCGGGCTTGCAGATCTCGTCGAGGGTGCGGAACACCTCGGCCTTGACCTCGAGATTCTCGAACACCGCCTCGACGACGATGTCGGCGTTCGCGGCGGCACCGAGGTCGGTGGTCGTCGTGATCCGGGCGAGCGCGGCCTCGGCGTCGTCGGCGGCCATCCGGCCCTTCTCGACGAACTTCGCGTACGACGCGCGGATCGCGCTCGTGCCGCGCTCGAGGGCCTCGTCGGTCACGTCGCGGAGCACGACGTCGTACCCGGCCGCCGCGGCCACCTGGGCGATGCCCGACCCCATGAGACCGGCACCGACGACCGCCACCTGCTGCGCCACGAGACCCTCCGAGATGGTTGCACGTCCTACTTTCTCGGGCTCACCCTACGACCCGGCCTGGCGGGGTCGGCGATCGAGGTCGACCATGGGCTCGTGCAGTTCACCAGCGCCTCGTTCCTCATGGGGCCGCTCCTGGCCTTCGCGGTCGTGGGCGTACTCGTGCTGCTCCTGCGCTGGACCTACAGCCGCGGCGACTCCGTGGTCGCCAAGCCCGCCCGCCGCGGCTCCGAGGACTCCTACGGACTGCTCGTCCCGGTGGCCTCCCCCGGCACCTACGCCGAGGGCGAGATCCTGCGCCGCACCCTCGAGGCGGCCGGCGTGAAGGCCAACCTCGCGCAGACCCTCGACGGCCCGCGCGTCATGGTCTTCCCCGACGACGAGAAGAAGGCCCGCGAGGTCCTGGCCCGCTGACCCGGTTGCGCGGATCGGCGTACGCCGGACGCGCAGGCACGGGACCATCGCCGCATGGGGGACGGACCGCGCACGACGCAGCGGCGCACGGTGGGGCTGGACTACGGGCAGCTCACGCTGGTCGGCGGTCTGTTCGAGGACGGCTGGGACTCCTCGCCGCTCCTCGAGCAGGCGGTCGACGTCCCGGTGGCCGGCGACGGGCAGCTGCTGCTCGTCACGTCGCCGCACCAGAACAACTTCGAGCTCGAGCTCACGGTCGAGGTGTGGGACGCCGAGCCGCTCGCCGACGCCGACGACTGGCAGCTGGTCGTGCGTGGCTGGCTGGAGGTCGAGGGCGACCTGCTCCGGTACGAGTCGCCGACGATGGACGTCCACGACTTCGACGTACCGAGCGGCCGGTACGCCGTCGAGGTCTCGGGACGCGGCTTCGTGAACTACGGCTGGCCCGGGTCGACGACGCCCGGCGACGTGTGGCGCGTGCGACTGTGGCCGTCGGACGTCGAGCAGCCGGCGTACGCCGTGCGCACGTGGACCGACCCGGGCGCCGACGTCGACCCGTCGGGCGTCGTGGACGTCGGTGAGGAGGACTGGGCGGACTGGGACCCTGGCCCGATGCCGACGGGGATCGCCGTGGCGGGCGACGGATCGGTCGTGCAGCTCTACGAGGGCGAGGAGCCCGACGTCTCGCTGCGGGAGCGGATGCGCGCCCGCGGCGGCTGGTCGGAGTCCGACCCGCACACCCTCGATCCCCGCGCGGTCGTCGACGAGCCCGGCGGCGAGGTGCGCTGGGACGGCCCTCCGGTCGCGGAGCTGCGCGCGCTCCTGCTCCGGACCGGGACGCCCGAGGACCAGATCGACGACATCCTGCGCAACCAGGGGGTGCCCGAGGACCTCATCGAGGCGGACCACCTGGCGATGCCGGAGCTCGGCATCTCCGGCGACCTCGGCGCCCCGCGGACCGGAGCCGTGAGGTTCGTCGCCTCCTCCGGTCCTGCTCCCGACGAGGCGACCAGGACCGGGTCCGCTGAGATCGTGTCCGGCGACGGCGAGCACGACGCCGCGTTCCTCTCCTTCGCCACGTACGAGGAGGCGCAGGCGGCCATCGAGGCGGCCGCGCGGCGGTTCTCCGAGCGCGACGTCGAGCCGCCGGAGCCGCTCGGGGAGGCCTAGGCCAGCTGGTTGACCTGGACGCGGGAGACGTCGGCGCCCAGACGCACGAGGTCGTCGATGAAGCCCTCGTAGCCGCGGTCGACGTGGTGCGGCTCGTACACGGTGGTCGTGCCGTCGGCCACGAGGCCCGCCAGCACGAGGCCCGCGCCTGCGCGGATGTCGGCGGCCTCGACCGGGGCGCCGGAGAGCTTCTCCTTGCCGCGCACGAAGGCGTGGTGGCCGTCGGTGCGGACGTCGGCGCCGAGGCGGACCATCTCGTTGACGAACCGGAACCGCGCCTCGAACAGGTTCTCGGTCACCATCGCCGCGCCGCGCGCGATCGAGTTCAGCGCGATGAACTGCGGCTGCAGGTCGGTCGGGAAGCCCGGGTACGGCAGCGTGACGACGTCGACAGCACGCGGCCGGTCGCCGCAGCGCACGCGTACGCCATCGTCGACGGCGTCGACCGTGGCACCGGCGCTCACGAGCTTGTCGAGCGCGATGTCGAGGTGGTCGGCGCGCGCGTTGTGGATCGTGATGTCGCCGCGCGTCATGACAGCGGCGACCGCCCACGTCCCGGCCACGAGGCGGTCGGGCACGGTCGTGTGCTCGACCGGCTTGAGGACGTCGACGCCCTCGATGGTGAGCGTCGACGTACCGATGCCGTCGATCTGCGCGCCCATCGCGACGAGCAGGTGGCAGATGTCGCAGATCTCGGGCTCGCGCGCGGCGTTGTCGATGACGGTCGTGCCCTTGGCGAGCACGGCCGCCATGAGGAGGTTCTCGGTCGCGCCGACGCTCGGGAAGTCGAGCCACACCGACGCGCCGCGCAGCTGGTCGTCGCGCGTGGCGATGAGGTAGCCGTGCTCGGACCGCACGGTCGCGCCGAGCCGCTCGAGGCCGGCGACGTGCATGTCGAGGCCGCGCGACCCGATGTTGTCGCCGCCCGGCAGCGCGACGTCGGCCTCGCCGCAGCGGGCGAGCAGCGGGCCGAGCACATTGATCGACGCACGCAGCTTGCGCACGAGGTCGTAGTCGGCCTTGTGCGAGGGCACCGCGGGCACCGTGATCGACACCGAACGGGCGGCGGGGTCGTGGACGACGTCGCAGCCCAGACGGCGCAGCAGCTCGGCCATGTACTCGACGTCGAGGATCGAGGGCACCTCGTGGAGCACGGTCGTGCCCTCGGCCAGCAGCGCCGCCGCCATGAGCTTGAGCACGCTGTTCTTCGCGCCCGTCACCCGGACGTCGCCCGAGAGCCGGGCGCCCCCCACGATCCGGAACGCCTCCACGGGTCGAGAGGATAGGCGACCCGCGGGGGCGGACGCGCCGCCCGGCGGGGTGCCCCCGCGCCCCGTAGGCTCGGCGCATGGTCAATCTCACCCGCATCTACACGCGCACCGGCGACGACGGCACCACGGCCCTCGGCGACATGTCCCGGGTGGGCAAGAACGACCTGAGGCTGCAGGCGTACGCCGACACCGACGAGGCCAACTCCTCGCTCGGCGTCGCGCTGGCCCTCGGCGGCCTCTCCGACGACGTCGCGGCCCTGCTCACGCGGATCCAGAACGAGCTCTTCGACGTCGGCGCCGACCTCTGCACGCCCGTGGTCGCCGATCCCGAGTTCCCGCCGCTGCGGGTGGAGGCGTCCTACATCGAGGCGCTCGAGGCCGCCTGCGACCGCTACAACGACGACCTCGCGCCGCTGCGCTCCTTCGTGCTCCCCGGCGGTACGCCGGGCAGCGCCCTGCTCCACGTCTCGCGCACCATCGTGCGCCGCGCGGAGCGCTCCACGTGGGCGGCCCTCGAGGAGCACGGCGACGCGATGAACCCGCTCACGGCGACGTACCTCAACCGCCTGTCGGACCTGCTGTTCATCCTCGCCCGCCACGCCAACCTCGCCGCCGGCGGCGACGTCCTCTGGCAGCCCGGAGCCACCCGCACCTAACCCGCCCCTGACCCGCCCAGATCACGCGTGATCTTGGTCAGGTGCGACCTTCCCGGCCCGGGTAGCTCGCAACTGACCAAGATCACGAGCTGAGGGAGAGCGTCAGCGGGCCTGGGCGGTGCCTCCCAGGACGGTCATGTCCTCGGCGACGGTGGCCATCGTGGCCTGCCACTCCCAGAGGGGCATCGGCGGGAGGCAGTCGGTCCAGTCCGAGAGCGACGAGCCGCGCAGCTGCAGGACGCCCTCGGGCCTCGCGAAGAACCAGATGTGCAGGTGCGCCCCGCCGTCGCCCCAACGGTTCACGTGCACGCGGCCGACGCCGCCGATCGAGCGCAGCGCCCGCTCGACCCGCCAGATGAGGAAGCCCATCTCGCGCGCGAGCACCCAGTCGAGGTCCTCCATGTCGTGGTGCGCGATCGGGCACAGCAGCACCGCGGGGATGGCGAGCGGCTCGTCGGGCGCGACCAGCTTCCAGCGGTCGTCGTACCAGACCGCCCCGGTCGTGCCGGCCGCGCAGGAGCCGCAGTCGACGCCGCCCTCGCCGCGGCGCGGCGGCTCCGGGAGCACCGGCGGCTCGAGCCGCTTCACCGCGAGGTCGCCCTCGAACGGGAAGATCCCCCACGTCGTGACGTCGGGCAGCGGAAGCCGTCCCGACCCGTCGGCCGCCTCCTCCACGCGCCGGTACAGGGCCTGGGTCCGGGGGTGCAGCGTGTCGCTCATGACCGCGACCCTACGGACCCCCGCCCACCAGCTGACGTGATCTTGGTCGTGTGCCAGTCACCCGGCGCCTCACGGCCTCAGAAGCTGGCCTACGACCAAGATCACGCAGGATCTCCTGGCACCGACAGCGCGAGGGGGTCAGCCCTGGAGGGCCCAGACGTCGTCGACGGCGCGGGCGGCCTGCTCCTCCCACTCCTCCGCCCCCATGAGCACGAGGACGGTCACGGTGAGGGTGTCGCGGGTGCGGACGCACAGCAGCCAGTGCGTCAGGGTCGTCACCCGCTCGGTCCCGCCGTTCGCCGAGGCCGGCAGCACCATCGTGTGGGTGCAGCGGACCTCGCCGTACGTCGTGTACGGCTCCCCACCGAGCCTCGCGTCGCCGGCCTCGTCCGAGGTGCCCCGCATGACGGTGACGTTCACCACGAGCTGCTCGGCGATCGTGCCGTACCGCCGGCCGTCGAACGGCATGTCCCCCAGCTTCTCGCGCAGGCTGTCGCGCCAGTCCGGAGCCGCGAACTGGTCGGCGTCGGGCGCGAGCGCCAGGCCCTGGACCTGGTCGGGCAGCACGACCGGGCGGTGGTCCTGCGGCGGCTTGCGCAGGTAGACCGCGCCCGCCACGAGAGCCAGCACGGCGACGACGGCCACGGCAGCCAGCCACCACCGGCGACCACCGGGCGCCGGCTCGGGAGGCGGGGGCAGCGCGACCGGGCGCCGCTCCGAGAGGGGCGGCGCGAAGAAGTCCCCGTTGCTCACCTCCGAGGCTTCGACACCGGCACCGGGCGCCTGAAGCGCCCGGCCGGGTCGGCCGCCAGGCACGCCGAAGGCCCGGTCCCCCGTGAGGGAGCCGGGCCTTCGGCGTACGTCGGACCGATCGGGCTACTCGCCGCGGTGGCCGGCCTCCGACGCGTGGGTCTTGTGCTGCTCGGCGAGCGCGACCTTCAGGCGGGTCTCGGCGCGCGCGATGGCGGCCTGCTCGTCGGGGGTGTCGGCACCGGCCGCGCGGGCGCGGTCGAGGGCCTCCTGGGCGCGGACGACGTCGATCTCGCCGCCGAGCTCCGCGGACTCCGCGAGGATCGACACGTTGTCGCTGTCGACGGCGAAGAACCCGCCGTGGACCGCGGCCGTGATGACGCGACCCTCGGTCGTCGTGATGCGCACGGGGCTGTCGGCGAGCAGCGCCAGCACGGGCTCGTGCTGGGGCAGGATGCCGATCTCGCCCTCGAGCGTCTTCGCGACGACCATCGACGCCGGGCCCGACCAGATCTTGCGGTCGACGGCGACGAGGCTGACGTTGAGCTCACCCATGGTCAGCCGGCCAGCTTCGCGGCGTTCTTCTCGACGTCCTCGACACCACCGCAGAGGAAGAACGCCTGCTCGGGCAGGTGGTCGTACTCGCCCTCGCACAGCGCCTTGAACGACGCGATGGTCTCGTCGACCGGCACGAACGAGCCGGGCTGGCCGGTGAACTGCTCGGCGACGAAGAGGTTCTGCGACAGGAAGCGCTGGATACGACGGGCACGGCCGACGAGGATCTTGTCCTCCTCGGAGAGCTCGTCGATGCCGAGGATCGCGATGATGTCCTGGAGGTCCTTGTAGCGCTGGAGGATCTCCTTGACGCGGGCGGCGACGCGGTAGTGCTCGTCACCGATGTAGCGCGGGTCGAGGATGCGCGACGTCGAGTCGAGCGGGTCCACGGCCGGGTAGATGCCGAGCTCCGAGATCGGCCGGCTGAGGACCGTGGTCGCGTCGAGGTGCGCGAAGGTCGTGGCCGGGGCCGGGTCGGTGAGGTCGTCGGCGGGGACGTAGATCGCCTGCAGCGAGGTGATCGAGTGACCGCGCGTCGAGGTGATGCGCTCCTGCAGCTGACCCATCTCGTCGGCCAGCGTCGGCTGGTAGCCCACCGCGGAGGGCATGCGGCCGAGCAGCGTCGACACCTCGGAGCCCGCCTGGGTGAAGCGGAAGATGTTGTCGATGAACAGCAGCACGTCCTGCTTCTGCACGTCGCGGAAGTACTCCGCCATCGTGAGCGCGGACAGGGCGACGCGGAGACGCGTGCCCGGCGGCTCGTCCATCTGGCCGAAGACCAGCGCGGTCTTGTTGATGACGCCGGACTCGGTCATCTCACCGAAGAGGTCGTTGCCCTCACGGGTGCGCTCGCCGACGCCGGCGAACACCGACACACCACCGAACTGCTCGGCGACGCGGTTGATCATCTCCTGGATGAGGACCGTCTTGCCGACGCCCGCACCGCCGAACAGGCCGATCTTGCCGCCCTTGACGTACGGGGTGAGCAGGTCGATGACCTTGATGCCCGTGACGAAGACCTCGGTCTTCGACTCGAGCTGGTCGAACGACGGCGCCTGCGCGTGGATGCCGCGGCGCTCGGTGATCTGGAGCGACGACTCCTCGACGTCGAGCGGCTTGCCGAGGGTGTTCCACACGTGGCCGAGGGTCACGTCGCCGACGGGCACCGTGATCGCGTCGCCGGTGTCGACGACGGCGGCACCGCGGACGAGGCCGTCGGTCGGCTGCATGGAGATGGTGCGCACCATGTTGTCGCCGATGTGCTGGGCGACCTCGAGGGTCAGCGTGCGCGACGCCGGCTCGCCCTCGGTGGCCTCGCCCGTGCTCACGACGACGTTGAGCGCGTTGTAGAGCTCCGGCATCGCCTCGACGGGGAACTCCACGTCGACGACCGGGCCGGTCACCCGGGCCACGCGACCGGTGCCGGTCGTGGTCTCAGTCGTTGCAGTCATGGTCTTCCTCGACTCCTATGCGGATGCGGAGAGCGCGTCGGCGCCGCCGACGATCTCGCTGATCTCTTGGGTGATCTCGGCCTGGCGGGCCTGGTTGGCCTGGCGGCTCAGGGTCTTGATGAGCTCCTCGGCGTTGTCGGTCGCCGACTTCATCGCGCGCCGGCGGGCGGCGTGCTCCGAGGCGGCCGACAGCAGCAGCGCGGTGAACACGAGGTTCTCGACGTACTTCGGCAGCAGCGCGTCGAGGACGGCGGCGCCGGAGGGCTCGAACTCGTAGAGCGGGAAGACGGTGCCTGCGGCCTCCGCCTCCTCCTTGGTCGTCTCGACGACCTCGAGGGGCAGGATCCGGCGGACCGTGGGCCGCTGGGTGACCATGCTCTCGAAGTGCGTGTAGACGATGTGGATCTCGTCGGTGCCGCCGTCCTCGGTGCGGGTGAGGAACGACTCGAGCAGCGCCGCCGCGATCTCCTTGGCGTGGGCGTACGTCGGCTGGTCGGTGAACCCGGTCCAGCTCGCCGCCACCTCACGGCCGCGGAACTTGTAGAAGCCCACGGCCTTGCGGCCCACGAGGAACGGCACGACGGTGACGCCGGACTCGGCCAGCAGCGCGGTGAGCTGCTCGCCCTCCTTGATCGCCGCCGACGAGTACGCACCGGCGAGACCGCGGTCGGCCGTGATGACCAGCACCGCCGCGCGCTCGCGCAGCCGCTGGTCGGTCTCGGTGAGCGGGTGGCCGCCGCCGGTGTGCGACGCCGCCGCGGAGATCGCGCGACCCAGCTCGCGGGTGTACGGCAGGGCCGCCTCCACGCGCTGCTGCGCCTTCACGATCCGCGACGAGGCGATGAGCTCCATCGCCTTCGTGATCTTCTTGGTCGCCTGGACGGAGCGGATCCGTCGTCGGTAGACCCTCAGCTGTGCACCCATCGGGCAGGGACCCTCAGCCCTTGACCTTGGTGATGGTGGCGTGCTGGACCTCGGCCTCGTCGAGCGCCTCGGCCGCAGCCTCGTTGACGACCAGCGGGGCGCCGGACGACGTGGTGAAGGTGCGCTTGAACGACTCGATCGCACCCTCGAGCAGGCGGACGGTGTCGTCGGACAGCGTGCCGGTCGAGGCGATGCTGTCGAGGACCTCGGGCTTGTCGCGCTTGAGCTGGTCGAGGAAGTCGCGCTCGAAGCGGCGGATGTCCTCCAGCGGCACGTCGTCGAGCTTGCCGGTCGTGCCGGACCAGACCGAGACGACCTCCTCCTGCATCGGGAACGGCTGGTACTGCGGCTGCTTGAGCAGCTCGACCAGGCGCGCACCGCGCTCGAGCTGGGCCTTGGAGGCCGCGTCGAGGTCGGAGCCGAAGGCGGCGAACGCCTCGAGCTCGCGGAACTGGGCGAGGTCCAGGCGCAGGCGGCCGGCGACCGACTTCATCGCCTTGGGCTGGGCCGAACCACCGACGCGGGAGACCGAGATGCCGACGTTGATCGCCGGGCGGACGCCCGAGTTGAACAGGTCGGACTCCAGGAAGCACTGGCCGTCGGTGATCGAGATGACGTTGGTCGGGATGTACGCCGACACGTCGTTGGCCTTGGTCTCGATGATCGGCAGGCCGGTCATCGAGCCGGCACCGAGCTCGTCGGAGAGCTTGGCGCAGCGCTCGAGCAGGCGGGAGTGCAGGTAGAAGACGTCACCGGGGTAGGCCTCGCGGCCCGGCGGGCGGCGCAGCAGCAGCGACACGGCGCGGTAGGCCTCGGCCTGCTTGGACAGGTCGTCGAAGATGATCAGGACGTGCTGGCCCTGGTACATCCAGTGCTGGCCGATGGCCGAGCCGGTGTACGGCGCGAGGTACTTGAAGCCGGCCGGGTCGGACGCGGGGGCCGCCACGATGGTGGTGTAGGCCATCGCGCCATACTCCTCGAGCGCACCCTTGACCGCCGCGATGGTCGAGCCCTTCTGGCCGATCGCGACGTAGATGCACTTGACCTGCTTCTTCGGGTCGCCCGACTCCCAGTTCGCCTTCTGGTTGATGATCGTGTCGATCGCCACCGCGGTCTTGCCGGTCTGGCGGTCGCCGATGATCAGCTGGCGCTGGCCGCGGCCGATGGCCGTCATGGCGTCGATCGCCTTGATGCCCGTGAGCATCGGCTCCTTCACCGGCTGGCGCTGGACGACGGTCGGCGCCTGCAGCTCGAGGGCGCGGCGCGCCTCGGCGGCGATCGGGCCCTGGCCGTCGATCGGGTTGCCCAGCGGGTCGACCACGCGGCCGAGGAAGCCGTCGCCGACCGGCACCGAGAGGATCTCGCCGGTGCGCTTGACCGACTGGCCCTCCTCGATCTGCGAGCCGTCGCCGAGGAGCACGGTGCCGATCTCGCGGACGTCGAGGTTGAGCGCCAGGCCCAGCAGACCGCCCTCGAACTCGAGCAGCTCGTTGGTCATGGCCGAGTGCAGGCCCTCGACGCGCGCGATGCCGTCACCCGTCTCGACGACGCGCCCGACCTCCTCGCGGGTCGTCCCGGGCGCGTACGACTCGACGTTCCGGGCGATCGCGTCGCGGATGTCCTCCGGCCGGATCGTCAGCTCCGTCATGGTGTCCTGCTCTCTGTTCTGTACGCCGGTCTCGGTGAGAGCTCCCGGCGCCTGCTGTCAGGGCGTGCGGTCTAGGTCGTGCAGGTGGTGCTAGACGCCGACGGTGCGGCGGGCGTTCTCGAGCTTGCTGGCGACGCTGCCGTCGATGACCTCGTCGCCCACGCGGACGACGATGCCGCCGACGACCTCGGGGTCGACGATGACGTTGACTCGGACCTCGCGCCCCTGCAGCCGCGACAGGGCGGCGGCGAGGCGCTGCTCCTGCTCGGGCGTGAGGGCGATGGCGCTGCGGACCTCGGCGAGCAGGCGCTGGCGCTGCTCGGCCGCGAGCTCGGCGAGCTCCTCGACCGCGGTGTCGGGACGACGGCCGCGCAGGTTCGACGCGAGGTGCACGAGCAGCCCGGTCGTGATCGGCGACGCGCTCGGGCCCACGAGGTCGCGCACGAGCGCGCCCTTGCGCTCCGACGACAGCGACGGCGACGTGAGCGCCATCTGCAGGTCGGAGGAGGAGTCGACCGCGCGGCCGAAGCGGAACAGCTCGTCCTCGACGCGGTCGAGCTGACCGGAGCGGTCGGCGTCGATGAAGGCCGCCTGCGCCCCGAGCGCCTCGAGCCCGTCGACGAGGTCGCCGTCGTTGGACCAGCGCGCCTTCACGGCGTCGGTGAGCACGCCCAGGGTCGTGTCGGACACCTTGCCCTGGAACAGGCTGCTCACGACGCCGAGGCGCGCGGCCTCGGGCTGGCCCGCGTCGGCGAGGGTCTGGCGCAGCGACTTCTCGCTGCCCAGCACCCCGGCCACGGCGAGCAGCTCGCCCGACACCGAGGAGAAGCCGCTCTCGCCGCTGCGCGCCTCGAGGGAGGTGCGCAGCGCGGCGAGGGACTCGCGGGAGGAGCCGAGCATCAGGAGCCCGCCCCCGCCGCCTGGGCCTCGAGGTCGGCGATGAAGCGGTCGACCGTCGCGCGGGCGCGGGTGTCGTCCTCGAGGGACTCCCCGACGACCTTCCCGGCGAGCGTGACGGCCAGCGAGCCGACGTCGCGACGCAGCGAGGCCATCGTCGAGGCCTTGTCGGCCTCGATCGCAGCCTCGGCACGAGCGGTGACCGCGGCCGCGGCCTCGGCCGCCTCGCGCTTGGCCTCCTCGACCATGGCCAGCTTGTCGGCCTGCGCCTGGGCGCGGATCTGCGCCGCCTCGGTGCGGGCCTCGGCCAGCTGGGCCTGGTACTGCTCGTACAGCGCGTTGGCCTCGGCCTCACGGCGCTCGGCGCGCTCGATGCCGCCCTCGATCGCCGCGGTGCGCTCCTCGAGCGCCTTGCGGATGCCCGGCAGCGCGAGCTTGGCCAGCGCCCAGAAGACGATGACGAACGCGATGATGCCCAGGATGAGCTCGTCGAGCGGCGGCAGCAGGACGCTGCCTCCCTCTGCGAGTGTGTTCATCTCACACGGTCCTTCGTGAGTGACGGGTCGACGGGCGGGTGACGGAGGTCCGTCGTCACTTACCGAAGACGAACGGCGCCACGAAGCCGATGAGCGCGAGCGCCTCGGTGAGGGCGAAGCCCAGGATCATGTTCTGGCGGATGACGCCGTAGGCCTCGGGCTGACGCGCGATGGCCTGCACGCCCTGACCGAAGATGATGCCCACGCCGATGCCGGGGCCGATGGCCGCGAGGCCGTAACCGATCGAGCCGAGCGAGCCCGTGACCTGGAACTGCGTGGTGTCCGCAGCGAGCTGGGCGACGGTCTCTGCGAGGAACGACATGTCGTGATCCTTCGTGTCGGCCGGCGGGCTGTCCGCCGGTCAGTGGTGGTGCCGGGAGTCTGGCGGGTCGTGCAGGTCGAGCGGTGGTGCGGTCGTGATCAGTGCGCGTTCACGGCGTCGTTGATGTACACGGCCGCGAGGAGGGTGAAGACGTAGGCCTGCAGCGCCTGGATCAGCATCTCGAAGCCGGTGAGGCCCACCGTGACGGTGAACGACGCGGCCGAGCCGAGGACGCCGATGATCGAGGGCGAGAGCAGGTACCAGGTGGCGACCGAGAAGGTCACGATCAGCATGTGGCCGGCGAACATGTTCGCGAACAGACGCACGGAGTGCGTGAACGGCCGCACGATGAAGTTCGAGAGGATCTCGATCGGGATCAGCAGGACGTACATCGCGGGCGGGACGTCCTTGGGCATGGTCATGTTCTTGAAGAACGCCAGGCCCTGGCGCTTGACGCCGAGCGGCACCCACAGGATGTAGACCATCAGCGCGAAGGCGAGCGGGATCGCGAACCGCGAGGTCGTCGGGAACTGCAGGAACGGCACGACGCTGAAGAAGTTCAGCACCCAGATGAAGAAGAAGAACGAGAACAGCAGCGGGACGAACTTGTCGCCCTCCTTGCCGATCGTGTCGCGGGCGATGCCGTCGCGCACGAAGAGGTAGCCGTACTCCGCGATGTTCTGCAGGCCGCGCGGGACGATCTTGGCCTTCCGGAAGGCCAGCACGAAGACGACGATCACGATCAGCGCACCGAGCCAGAGCATGATCATCGGCTTGGTGAAGTGGATCGTGAGGTTGCCCAGGCTCAGCGTGAAGGCCGGGTCGAAGTCGAAGATCGTCGAGTCGGGGGCGGGGAAGCCGCAGTCGGTCCCCCCGCTCCACGGGACGAGGTGGCAGCCGCCCTCCTGGGTCTCGCCGCCGCTTGCCAGGATGACTCCGGAGCTCACGGACGGGTCTCCTTCGAGGTCGGGCCTTCGCGGTCGGGCATCGCTACGACGTCCTCCGTGGGTCCGGCCTGGCGGCCGTACCGCAGCGTCTCGGGCTCGGGCTTGTGGACCTCGAGCCGACGGAACAGCATGAACAGCGCGAGAGCGACTCCGAGGATGACGCCCGCGGCGACGAAGTACTCCTGGTGGCCGAGCCAGCGGCCCAGCAGCCAGCCGATCCCGCCGTATACGAGGATCCCCGCGGCCAGGTGGCTGACGGACGCCCAGGCTGCGTCGTCGGACAGCCGGTGATCGACCGGCTGGCCTTCCTCCGCGGACGCCTTCGTCGCGACGCGACGGTACCACTGGGCGTCGTGGTGGCCGTTGGCGGGGGGAGGCACCGTCGCCCGCCCCGGCTGGGGGCTCCGCTCGGGGGCGCTCACTGGTCGTACTCCTCGTCCGGGTCGACCGTGGAGACCGGCTCGACGTAGAGGACCTTGGTGCGGTTCCAGGCCCAGACCGAGGCGCCGAGCCAGGTCAGCGTGCAGGCCATGATCGTGCCCGCGAAGGCCTTCACGTTGAGCCAGGTCGCGTCCTTGAGCAGGGCGATGAGCACGAACAGCACGATGATCTGGGTCATGTAGACCAGCAGGGCGGTGCCCATCGCGGTCTCGGGGCTGGTGCGCAGCACCTTGTCGACGACGTACTGGCCGCCGGCGAAGAAGATGATCGTGATGGCGAAGCCGAGGGTGGCGCCGAGGGCTCCCAGGGAGCCGGCCGCGACGGTGCTGATGACGATCGCGAGGACGCCGACGACGACCGTGGGCAGCACCGTGAGGCGAAGAGACGCACGGGCGGCCTGGTCGCTGGTCAGCGGGCCGGAGAGGGTCGGTCCGTCGGGAGCGGCGGGCACGATCGAAGACTACGGGCAGAGGGCATCCGGCCCCAAACCGCTGACCTGCGACGTCCGTCTCACAGGCCCGCCCGCCGGGACGCGCCGGGCGTCCGCGGGTGCGCTCAGGCGGCGGCGCGGTGGCGCATCCGGGGCCAGCGCACGGCGAACCAGAGCGCCAGGACCCCTGCCGCGAACCAGACCAGGGCCACCTGCACCGGCACGAAGGCCAGGCTGACGGCCGTGAAGGCCAGCAGCCCGGTCCAGCCGTACATGAGCAGGACGGCACGGCGCTGGCTGTGACCGAGCTCGAGCAGCCGGTGGTGCAGGTGCTGCTTGTCGGGGGCGAACGGGCTGCGGCCGGCCCGGGTGCGGCGTACGACGGCCAGCAGCATGTCGAGCAGCGGCACGGCCATGACCGCGAGCGGCAGCAGGATCGGGAGCAGGGCGGGCACGAAGGTGGGGCCGGGCACGACGTTGGGGTCGAGCTGACCGACCAGCGTGATCACCGACGACGCGAGCAGCAGGCCGATGAGCATCGAGCCGGTGTCGCCCATGAACACACGGGCGGGGTTGAGGTTGTGCGGCAGGAAGCCCGCGCACATCCCCGCGAGCACCGCGGAGACCAGCGCCGCGAGCGTGGCCCGGGTGAAGCCGTACTCGTAGGACAGCAGGTAGGAGTAGGCGAAGAACGCCAGCGCCCCGATGCCGACGATGCCGGCGGCCAGGCCGTCGAGGCCGTCGACGAAGTTGATGGCGTTGACCGCCACGACCACGACCAGGACGGTGAGCAGCACCGAGGTCAGCGGGTCGAGCACGAGGGTGCCGTCGATGGGCAGCCAGACGATCGCGATGCCCTGCAGGGCCATGACCGCGCCCGCGAGCGCCTGCCCGGCGAACTTCGTCGGGGCGTCGAGGCCGTAGCGGTCGTCGATCATGCCGAGCAGCACGAGCACGAGCGCCCCGGAGAGCAGCGCCCTCGGCTCGGTCGAGCCGTCGAACACCGAGCTCATGAGCGGGAGCTCGCTGGCCACGAGCAGCGCGGCGATCAGACCGGCGGCCATGCCCAGGCCGCCGAGCCGCGGGGTGGGCTCGTCGTGCACGTCGCGGTCGCGCACCTCGGCCATCGCCCCCCAGGAGAGGGCGAAGCGCCGCGCGACCGGGGTGACCAGGTAGGTCACCGAGGCCGCGACGAACAGGCAGAGGAGGTACTCGCGCACTGCGATGGGCTCCTAGGAGGCGTACGCCGGCTTGCTGGAGACCAGGGAGTGCACCTCGGCGGCGATCTCCGGGGCGGCGCTTCCGTCGGCGTCGCGCACGGCGCGGCCGATGAGGCGGGCGATGACGGCCATGTCGGCCTCGTCCATGCCCTGGGTGGTGGTCGCCGGCGTACCGACCCGGATGCCCGAGGCGACGCTCGGCGGCTGCGGGTCGTACGGGATCGCGTTCTTGTTGAGCACGATGCGGGCAGCGCCCGTGCGGGCCTCGGCCTCGGCGCCCGTGACCCCGATCCCCTGCAGGTCGAGCAGGGCGAGGTGGGTGTCGGTGCCGCCGGAGATGGCGCGCATGCCCTCGGCCTCGAGGCCGGCGGTGAGCGCCTTCGAGTTGGCGATGACCTGCTGGGCGTAGGCCTGGTACGCCGGCTGCGCGCACTCGTGCAGCGCCACGGCCTTGGCCGCCACGGCGTGCATCAGCGGGCCGCCCTGCATCATCGGGAACACGGCCTTGTCGAGCTTCGCGGCGTGCTCCTCCTTGCACACGAGCATGCCGCCGCGGGGGCCGCGCAGGACCTTGTGCGTGGTGAAGGTGACGACGTCGGCGTAGGGCACCGGGCTCGGGATCGCCTTGCCCGCCACGAGGCCGATGAAGTGGGCGGCGTCGACCATGAGGATCGCGCCGACCTCGTCGGCCACCTCGCGGAAGGCCGCGAAGTCGATGAGGCGCGGGATCGCCGAGCCGCCGCAGATGATCATCTTGGGCCGGTGCTCGCGGGCGAGGTCGCGCATCTGGTCGTAGTCGATGTCCTCGGTCTGCTGGCTCACGCCGTAGTGCACCGCGTTGAACCACTTGCCGGAGAACGAGACCTTCGCGCCGTGGGTCAGGTGGCCGCCGTGCGGCAGCGACATCGCGAGCACGGTGTCGCCGGGCTGCAGGAACGCGCCGTAGACCGCGATGTTGGCGCTCGCGCCGCTGTGCGGCTGCAGGTTGGCGTGGTCGGCGCCGAAGAGCGACTTCGCGCGCTCGATGCCGAGGTTCTCGGCCTCGTCGACGACCTCGCAGCCGCCGTAGTAGCGCTTGCCCGGGTAGCCCTCGGCGTACTTGTTCGACAGCGTCGAGCCGAGCGCGGCGAGCACCGACGGGGAGGTGAAGTTCTCGCTCGCGATGAGCTGCAGGCCGTCGTTGAGGCGGTCACGCTCGGCGAGGAGGATGCGGGCGATCTCCGGGTCGGAGCTCTCGAGGGCGGCGAAGTCCGGGCCCCAGGGGGTAGCGGCGGTCATGGGGGCGAGCCTAGGGCCCCCGGCGGCCCGCACGGTCCACCGGGCGCGGCGTGCCAGGATCGCCGCATGTCCTCCCCCGGCTGGGGCCGCACGACGCTCGGGCCCGAGCGCCTGCGCGAGGTCGTGCTCGCGGCGTACGCCGTGGACCTCGTGGCCCTCGAGCCGGTAGCCGCCGGCGCCGATGCGAGCGCCCGGACCTGGCGCGGGTCCGACGAATCGGGCGCGGCGTGGGCCGTGCGGGAGACCACGGGCGCAGGCTCGGCCGGGCCGGCCGTGGCGGCAGCCGTCGGAGCGGTCGGCGTACCGCTTCCCCGCCGGACCCTCGACGGCGCTCTCGTCGCCGACGCCGACCGAGTGCGGGTGACCGTGGTGCCGTGGGTCGAGGGACGGTCGGCGCTCGACGCGGATCCCTCCCGGGCGCAGTGGGCGGCGTTCGGCCGGCTGCTCGCCGCGGTGCACGCCACCGACCCCGCGACGGTCGGGGCGCCGCTCCCCCACGACGTGCACGACGGCGCCGACGTCGCAGCGCTCGTCGCCGCTGCCGACGCCGCAGGGGTCGGGGTGGTGGACCGGATCGGGTACGACGCCGCCGAGATCTGGGTGACCGCCCGTGCCCGGGTGGGCTGGGTGCTGGACGGTGTACGCCGCACCGGCGCCGACGGGTCGCGCGACCTCGTCCTCTGCCACGGCGACCCGCACCGCGGCAACCTCGTGATCGACGACGACCAGCGCCTGTGGCTGCTCGACTGGGACGACACCGTGCTCTCCTGGCGCGAGCGCGACCTGCTCATGGTGGTGGGCGGCCTCCCCGGCTTCTCGACGGTGTCGCCCGAGCAGCTGCGCTGGTTCGAGGAGGGCTACGGCCCGGTGGACGTCGACCCGGTGCGCCTGGCGCACCACCGCGGCGTACGGGCGCTCGAGGACGTCGCCCTGTTCACGTGCGACGCCCTCGACCGCTCGCGCACCGACGACGAGCGCGCCTGGGCCCTGGACCTCGTGCGCGCCCACCTGCGCCCCGACGGCATCCTCGCCCTCGCCGAGCGCACGTTCGCCAACCTCGACCCGTGACCCCGCAGCGATGCCGCACCGGCCGTCGACGGGTGATCAGGGGACGCTAGAAGATCCCGTCATCACTCACCGACGGGGGTTCGGGCTAGTCCTCGGCGACGACGAGGTCGGGGCAGACCTCGCGCAGGGCCTCCACGGGGACGGCGCCCGCGCGCAGCAGGAACGGGACCTCGCCGCTCGCGTCGACGATCGTGCTCGGCAGGCCCTCGGGCGAGCGGCCGGCGTCGAGGTAGACGGCGACCGCGTCGCCGAGCTGCTCCTGCGCGTCGGGCGCGGTGACCGGCACCGGCGAGCCCGCGACGTTCGCGGACGTGACCGCGAGCGGCCCGGTGGCCCGCAGCAGCTCGAGGGCCGCCGGGTGCAGGGGCATGCGCAGCGCGACCTTGCCCTCGGCGTCGCCGATGTCCCACGCGAGGCTCGGCGCGTGGCGCACGACGACGGTGAGTGCGCCGGGCCAGAACGCCTCGACGAGGCGCCGAGCCGGGCTCGGCACGGCGTAGGTCAGTCCGTCGAGGGTGCTCGGGCTGCCGACGAGCACGGGCAGCGGGAAGTCGCGGCCGCGGCCCTTCGCGGCGAGGAGCTTCGCGATGCCCTGCGGGTTGAAGGCGTCGGTGCCGACGCCGTACGCCGTGTCGGTGGGCAGCACCACGAGGTCGCCCCGGCGCACCGCGGACGCCGCGGCGTCGAGCCCGAGCCTGCGGGTGTCGGGCTTCGACGTGTCGTAGAGGTAGCTCACGGGGTCATCGTGGCGCACGACGCGCGACGGTGACGCGGTCGCGGCCGGCGAGGTCGGGATGGTCGGCGACGTCGACCCACGCGCCGTGCTCGCGGAGCACGAACGGCACGCCGAGCTCGCCGCCGCGCTCGCCCTGCTCGTCGCCGTGCTCGACCACGAGCAGGCCGCCGTCGCGCAGCAGCGCGGCAGCCGACTCGGCGATGCCGCGCACGACGTCGAGGCCGTCGGCGCCGCCGAACAGCGCGCGCGGCGGGTCGTAGTCGCGCACCTCGGGGTCGCGCGGGACGGCGTCGTCGGGGATGTACGGCGGGTTCGTGACGACCACGTCGACGCGCCCCACGATCGGCGCGAGCGCCTCGAGGTGCGCGCGGGTCGCGTCGCCGCGGTGCAGCAGCACGCGCGACCCGACGGCCGCCACGGCCTCCTCCTGGCGCACGAGGTTGCGGACGGCCCAGTCGTACGCCGCCTCCTCGAGCTCCACGGCGTGCACGACCGAGTGCGGCACCTCCGTCGCGAGGGCGAGGGCGATCGCACCGGACCCGGTGCACAGGTCGACCGCGAGGCGCTCCTCGACGTCGGACGACAGCGCGCGGATCGCGAGCTCGGCCACGGTCTCGGTCTCGGGGCGGGGCACGAACACTCCGCGACCGACCTCGAGCTCGAGGTGGCGGAACGGCGCCTCGCCCACCAGGTGCTGCACCGGCACGCGTGCCGCGCGCTTCACCAGCAGCGCCTCGAACCTGAGCGCCACCGTGGGGTCGACCGGGTCGGACAGGAACATCCGGCCGCGCGGCACTCCCAGCACGTGCGCGAGCAGCATCTCGGCGTCGACACGAGGCGACGGCACACCCGCGTTGCCGAGTCGCCGCTCGCCGTCGACGAGCACGTCGCGCAGGGTGCGCACCGGCGGCGTCCAGGCCGTCATGCCTGGTTCCCCAGGGAGTCCATGCGCGCGGCGAGGTCGGCGTCGGTGCACGCCTGGACGACGGCGTCGAGGTCGCCGTCGAGCACGTAGTCGAGGTTGTACGCCTTGAAGCCCACGCGGTGGTCGCTGATGCGGTTCTCCGGGAAGTTGTACGTGCGGATCCGCTCGCTGCGGTCGACCGTGCGCACCTGCGACCGCCGCGCCTCGGAGGCCTCGCGCTCGGCCTCCTCCTCCGCGATCGCGACGAGCCGCGCGCGCAGGATGCGCATCGCCGACTCCTTGTTCTGCAGCTGGCTCTTCTCGTTCTGGCAGCTGACGACCACGCCGGTCGGGAGGTGCGTGATGCGTACGGCGGAGTCGGTGGTGTTCACGCTCTGCCCGCCGGGGCCGCTCGACCGGTAGACGTCGATGCGCAGGTCGTTGGGGTCGATCTCGATCTCGACGTCCTCGGTCTCCGGGAGCACGAGCACGCCCGCGGCGCTGGTGTGGATGCGCCCCTGCGACTCGGTCGCGGGCACGCGCTGCACGCGGTGCACACCGCCCTCGTACTTCAGCCGCGCGTACGGCGCCTCGCCGGGCTCGACCGAGCCGCGGGCCTTCACCGCGACGGTGACGTCCTTGTAGCCGCCGAGGTCGCTCTGCTCGGACTCGAGGACCTCGGCCTTCCAGCCGCGGCGCTCGGCGTAGCGCAGGTACATGCGCAGCAGGTCGCCGGCGAACAGCGCCGACTCCTCGCCGCCCTCGCCGGCCTTGATCTCGAGGATGACGTCGGAGTCGTCGAGCGGGTCGCGCGGCACGAGGAGCACCTGCAGCTTCTCCGCGAGCTCGTCGCGGTGCGCGGCGAGCTGCTCGGCCTCCGCACGGAACGCCGCGTCGTCGCCGGCGAGCTCGAGCGCGGCCTCGAGGTCGTCGTTCGTCGTCCGCCACTCGCGGTAGGTCGCGACCACGGGCCGGAGCTCGGCGTACCGGCGGCCGACCTTGCGCGCGGCCGCCCGGTCGCCGTGGATGTCGGGGTCGGCCAGTCGCCGCTCGAGGTCGGCGTACTCCGCCTCGAGGGTCTCGACGGACTCGAACATCGCGTGCTCCTGGGCTGTGCGGGGAGGGCAGACATACGCCGAGGGCTCCCCCGGAACCGTCGTGAGACGGCTCGGGAGAGCCCTCGGGGAAACGTGCTAGGCGTCGGCCTTCTTGCCGAAGCGCTTCTCGAACTTGGCGACGCGGCCGCCGGTGTCGAGGATCTTCTGCTTGCCCGTGTAGAACGGGTGGCACTGGTTGCAGACCTCGGCGTGGATGACGCCGTTCTTCGCGGTGCTGCGCGTGGTGAACGTGTTGCCGCAGGCGCAGTTCACCGTGGTCTCGGCGTACGCCGGGTGGATGTCGGCCTTCATGGTGCTCCTCATGTCGTGGCGCCGGGTCGTGCCGCGAGGCACGTGAACCGGACCGGGGGCTCCGACCGGAGGGCCAGGGCCGAGGGCCCATTCTGCCATCCGG
>JAXLSG010000013.1:0-70183 GCA_046330715.1 Candidatus Nanopelagicales bacterium | reverse complement strand
CGCCCAGTACTTCGAGGTGGTCGGCGCCGAGATCATGGGCGCGGGGATGTTCGGGTTCCACTCCTTCCCTGACGACCCGGACTGGCAGGGCTGGTGGGGCGACGAGCCGCCCTTCCAGTGCCCGGTCTACGTCCTCACGAGCAGGGCACCACGTCCGCCGATGCCGATGCAGGGCGGGACGACCTTCCACTTCCGCAGCGGCCCGATCGAGGACGTCCTCGCCGAGGCGGTCCAGGCCGCGGGCGGCCAGGACGTGCGGATCGGCGGCGGCGTGAGCACGGCCCGCGCGTTCCTGAAGGCCGGCCTCGTCGACCGGCTGCACGTGGCGATCGCGCCCATCGTCCTCGGTCGCGGGGAGCGGCTCTGGGACGACCTGCGCGGTCTCGACCTCACCCACGAGGTCACCACCGAGGTCGCCGAGAGCGGCACGATCCACGTCACCTTCACGCGCCGCTAGGAGCGGTGACCCGACCCCGCGACGCCGACGCTCACCTGCGGTCCGTCACTGCGTTCTGCCCAGCGAGTCAGAGCGCGACGATGCGGTCGCGGATCGCGTCGAGGTCGTGCTGGGGGAGGCTCGCGAGGGTGCAGAGGTCGTCGGCGGTCTCGAAGCCGCCGAGCTGCTCGCGCGCTGCGACCAGCTCGTGCGCCTGGTCCGCGGTCATGCCGAGGTGCGACACCAGGATCGGCTCGGGCACGTGGTTGACGTCGACGAGGCCGCCGTCGTCGTAGCGCCGAGCGAGGTCGGGGCGGCCGATCTGCAGGTCACGGGCGAGGCCCGGGTCGCGCTCGATCATCGCCACGGTGTCCGCGCGACGCTTCCGGGCAGCGAGCGAGTCGGCGATCGCAGGGTCGAGCACGGCGGGCGGCGGCTCGACGGGAGCGGGGCCGAAGACAGCCTCGCGCAGCCGCAGCGCGTGGGCGGTGCCGATCGCGGCGCCGACCAGGATGAGGACCGTGCCGATCGCCTGCGCGACGGTCGTCTCCTTCGACGACTCGGGCCCGGTGCCGACCATCACCCACGCCACGACGTCGAGGGCGATGAGTCCGAGAGCCCAGAACCACAGGTCTCGCCGACGCAGCTTCATCGCCGCGTGCACCGCAGGGATGAAGCTGATCAGGCCGCAGCTGTACACCGGAGACAGTGCCCACCAGAGGTGCTGCGACCTCGGTGAGGGAGCAGGCAGCGTCTGCTGGAAGAGGTCCGTCCATCGCTGGCCGTCCCACCAGCGCTGCCTGCCCGAGCCGTCGTCGTACCAACCTGCGGGGGTCGACACGTGCACTCCTCGTCCGTCGTTCCCGATCATCATCAGGCTAACGACGCCCACCGACACGTCGCGCGGCTCGTCACCGCTTCTCGCAGGCGATGCCGTCCTTGTCGCGGTCGAGGCTGCGGTAGTTGAGGTTGTAGACAGCGAGGTTCACCGTGTACGTCGTCACGGGGACGCCGCTCGTCTTGTCCTTGACGCCCTTCTTCTTCGCGACGCCGTGCTTGTAGACCTTGTTGAGCGCCGTGCAGTTCGCGTACTTCTTCGGCGCGACGGCGGTCACGCTCGTCGGCGCGGCGGTCTGCGCGGACGCCGCGAGGCTCAGTGCGGGGATGGTACCCAGCGCGAGAGCCGCTCCCACGGCGGTGACGGCGACAGCGGTCTTGAGCACGGTGCATCTCCTCGGTACGTCGGAACCTTTCGACGGTAGCGAGGCTGATGCGCCGATCGCGGTCCCGAGCCCCGCCCGCTGCCCCGTCCGGGTGACGACGAGGAGCTGGGAGCGCAGCTACGCCCCGGTCGACAGATCGCGCGCGTAGTGGAGCAGCACCGGTTGCGGCGGGTACGCCGACCGCGCGCGTTCGCCCGTCGCGGTCCACCCGCGTCGCTCGTAGAAGCGACGGGCGCGCTGGTTCTCCTGGAACACCCGCAACCACGCCGACTCGTAGCCCTGGGCGGCCAGGTGCTCCACCACCTCGTCGTGCGCCTGCCCCGCGAGCCCGCTGCCCCAGGTGCTCAGGGCCGTGCCGAAGTGCAGGAACTGATCGCCACGCGTCGCAGCGAAGCCGGCGAGGGCTCCGGTGTCGTCGACCACGGCGAAGCAGTCGATCGACGGGTCGGCGAGCTCCTCGGCCCAGCGCCGGCGCAGGTCGGCGGTCGGGAACGGGTACTCCGACTTCGGGAAGATGTGGCCGAGCCCGGCGACGGCCCCTTCCTCCTGCACGCACAGGAGCGCGTCGAGATCCCGCTCCTCGAGCGGGCGCAGCACCGGGTCCACGTCGGTCATCGTGCCGGTTCTATCGCCCAGCGCCCAACGCGTTCCGCCCAGAGCAACGGGCCGTGAGACGCTCGGCGGCGTGTACACGCCGAGGCCGTTCGCCGTCGATGACGCCACCGCTCGCGCGCTGCTCGCGGAGGTCGAGGTCGCGCAGCTCGTGACCGCGACCGAGGCCGGCCCCCTCGCGACGCTCATGCCGTGGGTCGTCGACCTCGACCGCGATGTGCTCGTCGGTCACGTCGCGCGTGCCAACCCGCAGTGGAGCACGCCCTGGCAGGGCACAGCCCTCGTGCTCGCGACCGGGCCGAACGGCTACGTCTCGCCGTCGTGGTACGCGAGCAAGGCCGAGCACGGGCGCGTCGTACCGACGTGGGACTACGTCTCGCTGCAGGTGCACGGTGAGCTCGTCGTGCACGACGACGCCGACTGGGTGGCCGCCGTCGTGCGCCGCCTCACCGACCGGCACGAGCAGCGGCGTACCGAGCCCTGGCGGGTCGACGACGCGCCCGCGGACTACCTCGAGCAGCAGCTGCGCGGCATCGTCGGCATCGAGGTGCGCGTCGAACGCCTCGAGGTCTCGGTGAAGATGAGCCAGAACAAGACCGACGCCGACCGCGACGGCGTCGTCGCCGGCTTCGAGGCCGACGGCCGCGCCGACCTCGCCGACCACGTCCGCCGCAGCTCCACCTGACCGAGCAGGAACGGAGAAGCACCACCGGTACGCCGGTTCCTACCGTCGATCACGACGCCGCGCAGACGCGCGGCGCACGACGGAGGGATCCGACCATGAAGACCATGACCTGCGAGCAGCTCGGCGGACCGTGCGCCCTCGAGCACCACGGCGCGAGCGCCGACGACGTCATCAAGGCGCAGGACCACCACCTCAAGGACGCCGTCGCCGGCGGCGACGACGCCCACAGCAGCGCCCTCAAGGACATGAAGGGCCGCTGGCGCAACCCGGTCGGCGCGATGGGCTGGTACCGCCGGGTCAAGCGCGAGTTCGCCGCGCTGCCGGAGGTCTGACGTTCCTCGTCGACACCCGATCGCGGCTTCTGTGTCGATCGGCATATGCCATGTGGCACAACAGTTCTCGCGATCGTTCGGGCCGGAGTGATCTGCGTCATCCAGCGCGCGACCGGAGACCGGACGGCGCCAGCATGCAGTGACCGATGCTCCACGCGCCCGCGTCCGGAGCCGGGTACGACGGGAGACCTGCGGTGCTGGTACCGGACAAGGACATCTGGGTCACGGGCGAGGAGACCCTCGCGGAGCACCTGGAGCGGCGGGGGGTCAGCCGGCGCAGCTTCCTGAAGTTCTGCACGGCGATGGCGACGGTGATCGCGGCGGGTGGGATCAGCACGGGCGACGCCCAGGCGGCCGGCATCACCCCCGAGCTCATCGCGGCCAAGCTCGGTGCCGTCAAGAAGCCGGTGCTCGTCTGGCTGCAGCTGCAGGAGTGCACGGGCTGCATGGAGAGCGTCCTGCGCTCGGGCGACACCACGGTGGAGTCCCTGATCCTCAACCTCGTCTCGATGGACTACAACGAGCTCGTCATGGCCGCGGCGGGCGACAACGCGAACCAGAACCTCGACAAGGCCAACGCCGAGGAGCACATCCTCGTCGTCAACGGGTCGATCCCCCTCGGCGAGGACGGCGCATACACGACCGTCGGCGGCAAGTCGGCCGAGCAGGTGCTGCGCGAGTCGGCCGAGAAGGCCGTCGCGATCTTCGCGGTCGGCGCTTGCGCGCACTGGGGCTCGGTGCAGGCGTCGCGCCCGAACCCGACCGGCGCGGTCGGCGTCGACGCGATCATCAAGGACAAGCCGGTCGTCAACGTCGCCGGCTGCCCGCCGATCGGCGAGGTCATAACCGCGAGCCTGGTCTACGCGCTCACGTACGGCGGTCCGCCGCCCACCGACCGCACCGGTCGCCCGCTCTTCGCCTACGGCAACCGGATCCACGACTTCTGCCCGCGCCGTGCCCGCTTCGACGCCGGCGTGTACGTGCAGACCTTCGACGACAAGGCCGCGCGCGACGGCGCCTGCCTCTACGAGGTCGGGTGCCGCGGGCCGGAGACGTTCGCGCCGTGCCCCATCACGCAGTGGAACATGCACACCGACTGGCCCATCGGCGCCGGCCACCCGTGCATCGGCTGCACGGAACCGCAGTTCTACGACCGGTTCACGCCGTTCTACCAGGTGCTGCCCGACGTGAAGGTGCCTGGCCTCGGCGTCGAGGCCGACGCGACGAAGGTCGGACTCGTCGCCCTCGGCGTCGTCGGCGTGGGCGTCGCCGCGCACGCCGGCGCGACCGCGGTGTGGGAGCGGCGCGAGGCGCGCGCCGCCGACAAGGTCAACCTCCCGCTGCTCGGCGACCTGCCCACGCGCGAGCAGTCGGCCGCGCCCCTCGAGGTGCCTGAGACCCCGCCACCGGCACCGGAGCCCCCGACCGACGCCGCGACGACGGAGGAGCAGTCATGAGCAACCGCGTCGTGATCGACCCGGTCACCCGCATCGAGGGGCACCTGCGCATCGAGCTCACCACCACCGGCGGCAAGATCGACGAGGCGTGGTCGGAGACCACGCAGTTCAAGGGCATCGAGCTCGTCGTGAAGGACCGCGACCCGCGCGACGCCTGGGCGTTCGTGCAGCGCATCTGCGGCGTCTGCACCGCCGTGCACGCGGTCGCCTCGATCCGCGCGGTGGAGGACGCCCTGCAGTACCCCGTGCCCAAGCAGGCCGACCTGATCCGCAACCTGGTCCTCGGCAGCCAGATGGTGCAGGACCACGTCATCCACTTCTACCACCTGCAGGCGCTCGACTTCGTCAACGTCATCGGCGCCTCGAAGGCCGACCCGGCCGCTGCCGCCGCCATCGCGACGAGCATCGAGCCGAAGTACGACCTCAACTCCGTCGCCCGCTTCACCGAGGTGCGCGACCAGGTGCAGAAGATCGTCGCGAGCGGCCAGCACAGCATCTTCACCAACGGCTACTGGGACCACCCCGGCTACAAGCTGCCGCCCGAGGTCGACCTCATCGGCGTCTCGCACTACCTCGACGCGCTCACGTTCCAGCGCCAGATGATCCAGATCAACACCATCTTCGGCGGCAAGAACCCGCACCCGAACTTCCTCGTCGGCGGCATGGCCGCGCCGATCAACATGAACAACGAGATCACCATCAACCAGGTGAAGCTCGACAAGATCCAGGGGATGGTCGAGCAGAGCCTCGCGTTCGCCGAGGACGTCTACCTGCCCGACGTGCTCGCGATCCTCGCGGCGTACGCCGAGTACGCGAAGATCGGCGTCTCGAGCCCCAACTTCCTCGCGCTGGGGAAGGCGGGCTGGAACGGCTCGGGCTACCCGGAGAACAGCGGCTTCACGCCGGGCGCTCTGCTCGACGGCAAGCTCACCGTGCACGAGTTCGACATGGCCAAGGTCGAGGAGTTCGTCACCAGCGGCTGGTACGAGTACGCCGGCGGCGACGACAAGGGCCTGCAGCCGTGGGACGGCCAGACCAACCCGAAGTACACCGGCCCGAAGCCGCCCTACGAGTGGTTGGCGGACAGCGACCGCTACACCTGGTCGAAGGCTCCGCGGTACGACGGCCGCGCGGTGCAGGTCGGACCGATGCCGCGCATCCTCATGGCCTACGTGCAGCACGACGCGGAGACGGTCGAGATGGTCGACCCGATCCTGCGCCAGCTCAAGCTCACGCCCGACGACCTCAACTCCACCGCCGGCCGGATCCTCTGCCGCGCCGTCGAGTCGGTGATCCTCGCCCGCCAGATGAAGACGTGGTTCGACCAGTTCGTGGCCGGCATCAAGGCCGGCGACCTCGCGACCTTCAACCCCGACAAGTGGGAGCCCTCGACCTGGCCGTCGTCGAGCAAGGGCGTGGGCTTCGCCGAGGTCGGCCGCGGCACGCTGAGCCACTGGGTGCACATCGACGACGGCAAGGTCTCCAACTACCAGGCGGTCGTCCCGAGCACCTGGAACGGCAGCGGGCGCGCCCTCGGGCAGCGCGGCCCCTACGAGGAGGCGCTGTCGAACGGCCATCCGCTCGTCGACCCGAAGGCGCCGCTCGAGGCGCTGCGCACCATCCACTCGTTCGACCCGTGCCAGTCGTGCGGCATCCACGTGCTCGACGCCGAGGGCGCCGAGCTCGCGTGGGCGCAGGTGCAGTGAGGACGCGGCGATGAAGTTCGACGAACCCATCTCCCGCGAAGCGGTCGAGATCGAGCTCGGCGACCCGGTGGCCTTCGGCGACCACGACCCCGAGGAGGTGCTGCGGTACGCCGCGGCCGGTGCTCCTCCCGGCTCGGCCGACAACCTCGACCGCGCCCTGGTCGCGGAGGCCGCGCGACGCGGACCGCTGCCCGGCACGACCATCACCGGCTACGCCGACTCGCGCAACGGCCACCCGTACTCGCTGACCGAGGTCGTCGACGCCGAGGGGGAGCACCTCTCCATCGCGCGCGGCGACCCGCGCACGCTCGTCGAGCACGTCGTGAAGCCGACGGCCACGCGCAAGGCACGCGCGATCTCGTCGAAGGCGGGCATGTCGTCGCGCGCGTGGCAGCCGCTGGCCGTCGCGACGAAGCGCTACGACGGCGACTGGGACCTGCTCGGCTACGTGCCCGTGCGCGTGTGGAGCCGCCCGGGGCAGAAGCGCGGCCGCTCGTTCGACTACCACGTCGTGTGGGACCTGTGGCTGCGCATGTGCCACTGGGGCTGGGTCGCCGCGATCATCGTGCTCACCGTCACCGGCTACGTGATCGCCAACCCGGGCTGGATCCCGATCTGGGAGGCCGACCGCCCCGGAGTCGGCTTCTTCATGGGCTACGTGCGCTACGTGCACCTGCTCGCGGCCGTCGTCCTCATGGCGGTCCTGCTGATCCGGGTGTGGAACCTCAGCACCTCGCAGATCCCGTACGACCGCTGGAAGGCGTTGGTGCCGTTCAGGAACCGGCGCCAGGCGGGCAACGGGCTGCGCACGCTCGAGGCCTACCTCTTCATCCGCCCGAACCGCGCGCCCGAGTACTTCGGCCACAACCCGCTGCAGCAGCTCACGTACACGACGATGTACCTGATCTTCCTCGCGCAGGTCGTCACCGGCCTCGCGCTGTGGGGCCTCTACGACACGCAGGGCTGGTTCTGGGGCTTCTTCCAGTGGCTCAACCAGCTCATGGGCACGCAGCAGGTGCGGCTCCTGCACTACGTGATCATGTGGGTGATCATCCTGTTCGTCCCGCTGCACATGTACCTCTCCATCCGGGCCGACTCGGTCGACCGCTCGGGCGCGATCTCGTCGATGGTCAGCGGCGGCCGCTGGGTCCGCCGTGGTGCGCACTTCGAGGACTGGCCGCCCACGACCGGTCCCGACGCCGCACGCACGATCGAGGAGGAGTCGCCGGCATGACGGTCTCCGGGCTCCCGACCGCGGGCGAGGTGTCGGCGTCGTACGACGAGTGGCCCTCGCCGCGCGTGCTCGTGCTCGGCCTCGGCAACCCGCTGCTCGGCGACGACGGCGCGGGTCTCGAGCTGCTGGCGCGGGTCGAGGCGGACGGTCCGTGGCCGGCCAACGTGCGGCTCGTCGACGGCGGCACCTGGGGCATGTCGTTGCTGCCCGACGTCCTGGATGCCGAGCGGCTGCTCGTCCTCGACGCCGTGCGCACGGGGCGCGAGCCCGGCGCCGTGGTGCGCGGGGAGGACGACGCCGTGCCGCGCTGGTACGCGCGTCCGGCGTCGCCGCACCAGGTCGACCTGCACGAGGTCCTCGCGGCCGCCGACCTGCTCGACGGGATGCCCTCGCGTCTCGTGGTGGTCGGCATCGAGCCGGCGCAGACCGACGTGCTCCACCTCGGCGTCTCGCCGGAGGTGGAGGCGTCGCTCGGCACCGCGGCGCGCGAAGCGGTCCGCGTCCTCACCGAGCTGGTGGAGCACTGATGCACGAGCTCTCGCTCTGCCGGGCCATCAGCGGCGTCGTCGCGCGGCACGCCGAGGGCCGCGAGGTCTCGGTCGTGCACCTCGACGTCGGAGCGCTCCGCCAGGTCGTGCCCGACTCGCTCGTGTTCTGCTGGGGCCTGGCCAACGCCGACACCCCCTGGGCCGACAGCGAGCTCGACGTGCGCCTCGTACCCGCCGCGATCGAGTGCCTCGAATGCGCGACCGTCACCGTGCTCGACGACCCGTTCCTCGTCTGCCCGTCGTGCGGCAGCGCCGCGGTGCGCATCACCGCGGGCGAGGAGCTGCTCGTGACCTCGATCGACCTCGTCGACGCCTGATCCCCTCCGCTCCGGAGGTGTGAGCGGTACGTATGGCTACCGCTCACACCTCCAGAGCGCGCGTCAGAGGGCGTGGAGCTCCGGGAGGGCGCGCGCTCCGAGGCTGCGGACGAAGTCGGCGGCGTCGTCGGTGTGCGGCATGAGGTGGATCTCGGTGACGCCGATCTCGCGCAGCTCACGGGCGTGCTCGAGCATCTCGTCGACGCCGGACCCGTCGGCTCCCACGTGCGCGGAGTAGAGCACCGTCTTCTCGATCGCGTCGTAGTCGGTCCCGAGGCGCTCGCAGTGCTCGCGCAGCACGTCGAGCTTCGCCTGCACGGGCGCGACGCCCTGCTGCGGGCTCGCGAACAGGTTGCAGGCGTCCGCGTACTGCGCGACGAGGCGCAGCGTCTTCTTCTCGCCGCCGCCGCCCACCATGATCGGCGGTCGCGGTCGGCGCAGCGGCTGCGGCGAGCAGATCGTCTCGGCGAGGTGGTAGTGCTCGCCGTCGTACGGACCGTCGTCGTCGCTCCACATCTGCAGCACGATCTGCAGCGTCTCCTCGAGCCGCTCGAACCGCTCGGCCACGGGCGGGAACGGGACGCCGAGGGCGAGATGCTCGCGCTCGTACCAGGCCGCACCGATGCCGAGCGCCGCCCGGCCCTCCGACAGCACGTCGAGCGTCGCGACGATCTTGGCCAGCAGTCCGGGGTGGCGGTAGGTCACGCCCGTCATCACGACCTGGAGCTCGACGTCGCGGCTGGCCGCCGCCAGGAAGCCGAGGGTCGTGTACGCCTCGAGCATGGGGTCCTCGCCCTTGCCCATGAACTCGAGCTGGAAGTAGTGGTCCATCACCGACAGGTTGTCGAGCCCCACCTCGTCGGCCGCCGCGCCGACCTCGCGCAGCATCGGACCGAGCCGCTCGCTCGGGAAGCTGAAGTTCACGACGTGCACACCGACGCGCATGGCTGCCATCCTGCCGCGTCGAGGCGGGCGACGGAACTCGGCTGACGCGGGCGAGCCGCCCGGCGGTGAGGCCGGGCGGCTCTGTCCAGCGGCAGGTCAGACGGCCTGCTTGATGTTCTCGGCGACCTGGGACGTCGAGATGCCGGCTGCCTGGGCCGCGCGCTCGAGGTCGTCCATCGTGATGTTGCTCGTGCTGCCGTGCTGGTCGTGGGGTGCACCGCACCCGCAGCTGACGCACATGCGCCTCTCCTCTCGGTCGGGTCCGCGGTCCCTTGCCGAGCCGGAGCGGGCCAAACGCCTGCGCCGCGCGGGATCTCAGCGACGTGCTCGTGGAGCGCGTCGACGTGCCGAGGTCCAGCCCTGCTCGTGGCGCTGCTCGATCGCGTCGAGCAGCAGGTCGAGACCGAACTCGAACTCGAACTGGTCGTCGCAGCCGGGTCCGACCACCGACCCGGGGTCGTGCGGCCGGCTGGTCGCGACGGCGACCACGTGCGGGAAGGCGGCCGCGAGCTGCGCCGCGACCTCGGGCGGGATCTCGGCGGCCGGGGGAGCGGGGTAGAGCTCCTGGGAGAAGCCGAAGATCCGGCTGCCCAGAGCGTGCATCACGTGGTGGGTGAGGTCGACCGACAGGCCGCCCTCGAGCAGGATCGCGATGCTCGAGTCCATGTGCGCGAGCACCGTCGGCGTGGGCGTCGTGCGCGACTCCATCACCGCAGGCGCCCAGGGATGCCGCAGCATCGCCTCGCGCGCCGAGAGCACCCGCGCGCGCAGCGCGCGCTTCCACCCGCCGCGGCCCGGAGGGTCGATCTCGGCCACCACGACGTCGACCATCCCGTCGAGCAGCTCGTCCTTGCCCGCGACGTGCTTGTAGAGGGCCATGGGCACGACACCGAGCTCCTGCGCGAGGTTGCGCATGCTCACGGCGTCGATGCCGTCGCGGTCGGCCCGGGCTACGGCGGTCGTCAGCACGCGCTCCCGGCTCAGCGGCGTCCGTGCGGCCATGCACACCACCTCCGATTGACAGGTGTACGGCGTACACCCTAGCCTCCGGACCACGAGGTGTACGCCGTACACCGGGATCTACGAGGAGCGCGCCGCCATGACCACGACCCGCCGCAACGCCCTGGCCGCCGGGGTCTGCTTCCTCGTGGCGGCCGCGACCTCGATCGTCGCGCTCGCGCTCTACCAGCCGGTGCTCGGCCATCCCGACTACGTCACCGGCGGCTCGGCCGATACGTCGGTCGCGGTCGGGGCCTTCCTCGAGGTGCTGCTCGCGATCACGGTGATCGGCACGTCGGTGTTCCTGTACCCGGTCGTGCGCCGGCAGGACGCCGCGATCGCGCTCGGGTACGTAGGGGGACGCATCCTCGAGGCGGCTGTCATCGTCACCGGGATCGTGAGCGTGCTCGCGGTCGTGTCGCTGCGCCAGGACGTCGGCAGCAGCGCCGACCCCGCCACGGCGCAGCTGGTCGTGCGCGCGCTCGTCGGTCTGCACGACGCGACGTTCCTCATGGGTCCGGGCCTCGTCATCGGCGTCAACACGTTCCTGCTCGCCTGGCTGATGCTGCGCTCGGGCCTCGTGCCGCGCTGGATCGCCGTGGTCGGTGTCGTCGGAGGTCCGCTCGTCCTGATCTCCTCCACCGCCGTGCTCCTCGGTGCCTACGACCAGGTCTCCACGGTCGCGGGGATCGGCGCGCTGCCGGTCTTCGTGTGGGAGATGAGCCTCGCGGTCTACCTGGTGGCCAAGGGGTTCCGGCCCGCGGCGCTGCAGCGGCTCGGCGTCGCGGCCTGAGGCTCAGCCGCGACGGTTCGGACGGTCGATCCAGTCGAGGACGTCGTTGACGTCGATCGGCTTGGTGAGGAAGCCGTCGGCACCGATGCTCTCGAGCCGCTGGCGCAGCCCGGGCGTCGCGTCGGCGGTCACGACGACCACCGGGACGTCGTGCGTGGTCGGGTCGAGCCGCAGCCGGCGCAGCACCTCGTCGCCGCGCATGTCCGGCAGGTGCAGGTCGAGCAGCACGAGGTCGGGCAGGGTCGAGAGCGCCGCCGCGAGCCCGTCGCCGCCGGTCGTGGCGACGTCGAGGGTCGCGCCCTCGCGCAGCGACACGATGCGCGTCATGAGCGCGACGTTGGCCGGGTTGTCCTCGACGTAGAGCACGTGCAGCGCGCCCTCGCCGCGGACCGGGAGCTCCGGCACGTCGTCGAGCACGCGTACGCCGTCGGCGGTCGCGGTCGGGAGGACGAGGCTGAACGTCGAGCCCTCGCCGACGGTCGACGTCACGTCGATGCGCCCGCTCATCGCGTGGGCGAGGGCCTGCGACAGCGTCAGCCCGATCCCCGTGCCCTCGACCTTCGACGACTCGGCACCGAGCCGGTCGAAGGGCTCGAACAGCCGGGGCAGCGCGTCCGGTGGGATGCCCTCGCCCGTGTCGGTCACGTGGACCCCCACGTGGTGGTCGTCGACGGCGGCGCAGGTGACCGTGACGGATCCGCCGGGGCGGTTGTACTTCACGGCGTTGCTCAGCAGGTTGAGGAGCACCTGGATCGTGCGCTGCCGGTCGGCCCACACGAACAGGTCGTCGTCGCCGTGGGCCAGCAGGGTCACGGCGATCCCGCGCTCGGCTGCGAGCGTCTGCACCAGGTCGTGCGCCTCGCTGACGGTGTCGCGCAGGCCGACCGCCTCCATCGAGAGGGTCAGGCCGCCGGCCTCGATGCGGGAGATGTCGAGGACCTCGTTGATGAGGTCGAGCAGGTGGCGGCCACCCACTCTGATCTGCGAGACGGCATCGTGCTGCAGCTCGCTGAGCGGGTCGAGCTCGAGCAGCTGCGCGAACCCGAGGACGGCGTTGAGCGGCGTCCGCAGCTCGTGGCTCATGCGCGACAGGAACGCCGTCTTCGCCGAGCTCGCCTCGAGCGCGGCGTTGCGCGCCACCTCGTAGCGGGCGGCGAGGTCGCGCGCCTCGCGCTCCGACACCGCGAGCGCGGCCTTGTACTCCTCCTCGGCCCGCTCGGCCTCGACCCGGTCGGTCACGTCGTGCAGCAGGCCCACGGCGCCGACGCGTCCGTCACCCTCGACGTAGCGGTGCAGAGCGACCTCGACCCAGATGTAGCCGCCCGTCGCGGTGCGGAACCGGTAGACGCCGCGGCCCGTGCGGCCGGCGTACACCGACTCGCGCATGGCCACCGCGGCGTCGCGGTCCTCGGGGTGCCAGTAGTCGGTCGTCGGCGAGCCGACGAGCTGCTCGGGCGCCCACCCCGTGACCGAGACGACGTTGGGCGAGATCCAGGCGAGCACGCCCTCGATCGCCTGGAACACGACGTCGGACGCGTTCTCGAGGACGAGGCGGTAGCGCGCCTCGCTGCGCTCGAGCTGCTCGCGCGCCTCGTGCGCGGCCTGCGCGTCCCACCAGCCCGCGACGCGACCGACGAGCGCGCCGCTCTCGTCGAGGATCGGCTGCACCCGGATGTTCGTCCAGCGCCAGTCGCCGCCCGCGGTCCGCAGCCGCACCTCGAGCGAGATCGGCGACCCGGCCGCGAGCTGAGGCTGCCCCGCCACCACCTGCGCGTCGTCGTCGGGATGCACGAGGTCGCGGAACACGACGCCGACGAGCTCGTCGGGGTCCCAGCCCATCGCCGCCGTGACCGACGGCGACACCCAGCTCAGCCGCCCGTCGCTGGTGCCGAGGACCACGACGTCGGTGACGTTCTCCGCGAGCAGCCGGTAGCGCTGCTCGCTGGTGGCGAGCGCAGCGTGCGCCGCACGCTCGGCCTCGAGCAGGCGCATCTGCGGGGAGATGTCGTCGAACACCCAGACCCGGCCGCGGCCCGCGATGCCGCCCACCGGCGTCGTCGTCACGCGCAGGTGCGACGGGTCGCCGTGCAGCGTCCAGATCCAGTCGCGCACGATCGCGTGCGGGTCGTCGAGCACGCGCTCGGACTCCTCGTCGAGGGCGCGCTGGTCGACCGCGCGGGCGCGGAGGTCGCGCAGCGCCGAGGCGATCTGCTCGGGGTCGACCGGCCCGACGGGTACGCCGAGCAGTCGTGCCGCTGCCGCGTTGACGTCAGCCCATCCGGCGTCGTCGTCCACGACCACCACGGCCTGGTCGAGCGACCCGACGACGGCCTCGAGGCGTCGCGCGGCCTCCTGCGCCTGCACCTGCGCGTCGAGCAGCGGTGCGAGCAGCACGAAGCGCGAGAACGAGCCGGACGCCAGGCGCTCCCGGGCGTCGGCAGGCACCGGCAGCGACGCCCACACGATGACGATGCGCGACTGCGTCTCGGCCACCGGCGCCACGAGGACGGCGGAGAGCGGCGCGTCGAGCCGCAGGCGCACCGCGGTCGGGACCAGGCCGGCGAAGTCGCGCTCGTCGGTGATCACGTCGAGACCGGCAGCGTCGAGCGCGCCGGGAGCGCCCCAGGGATCGCCGACGTCGACGGCGTCCTTGAGCGTGCTCGACGTGACGGCGGCTGCGCCGCGCGGTCCGACGCGCACGAGGAATCCTGCGTCTGCACCGAGCTCCGCGATGATCGTGCGCAGCGCGGCGACGACCTCGGGGGTCATCCCGGTACGCCGAACCGCTCGAGCGCCTCGAGCACCTCGGCCGGCGCGACGACGTGCGGGAAGTGGCCGTGGGCTCGCAGCACGCGCAGGCGTGCGTCCGGGATCTCGTCCTCGAGCCACTGCGCAGCCGTGAGCGGGACCGCGGCGTCGGCGCTGCTCTGCAGCAGCAGGGTCGGCACGGACACGCGGTGCATGTAGGCACGGAAGTCGCTGCGGAACGCCGCCTTGAAGACCGTGTAGGCGACCTCGGGGGAGTAGCGGCGCAGGCTGCGCGCGAACTCCTCGGAGTACTCGGGTCGCGCCTCGTTGCCCATCACGAGCGGCGCGAAGCCGCTCGACCACCGCATGAAGTCCGCTCGGACCGTGTCGAGCATCGAGTCGACAGCGTCGGCGCTGAAGCCTCCGACGTACCCGGTCGAGGGGTCGTCGACGTAGCGCGCGCTCGCGCCGACCATCACCAGCCGGGAGAACAGCCCGGCGTCAGCGACCGACGCGAGGGCTCCCGCCATCCCGCCCACCGAGTGGCCGACGTACGTCGCGCCGCGGACGCCGAGATCGCTGCACACGGCAGCGAGGTCGTCGGAGAACCCGAGCACGCTGGAGTGGCGCTCGGGCGAGAACACCTGCGGCGCGCAGCGTCCCGAGGCCGCGTTGTCGAAGGTGATCACGCGCGCGTGCTGGGCCAGGGCGGCCGCCACCGGCGCCCACTGCGTCTGGTCGCCGCCGAGGCCGTGACCGAGGACGATCGTCGTCCCGCCCGAGCCGAGCTCGGTGACCGCGTGCTGCGCGGCCGCGCCCATCACGCCTCCTCGCCCTCCACCCTCGGCACAACCTTGACGCACGCGCGGGGTTGATTCCACCTGCGCGCGCTCCACGGCGGCCGCGGGTCGGGAGGGGTCAGGACAGGGCGTCGACCAGGGCGGTGTCGAGGTCGCGCCAGATGTCCTCGACGTCCTCGATGCCGACCGACATGCGGCACAGCGTCGGCCCGACGATCGGTACGTCGCCGGCCCACCGCGCACGCCGCTCGATGAGCGACTCGACGCCGCCGAGGCTCGTGGCGTGGGCGACGAGCTGCAGGCGCGACAGGAAGTCCTCGGTCTGCTCGGCGGTGCCCGCGACGTCGAACGACAGCATCGAGCCGTAGCCGCGCAGCACGCGCGACGCCCGCTCGTGCTGAGGGTCGTCGGGCAGGCCGGGGTAGTTGACGTGGCTCACGTGCGGGTGCGACGAGAGCCGGCGCGCCAGCTCGCCCGCGCTCGCCTCCGCGCGGTCGAGGCGTACGCCGAGGGTCCGCAGGCCGCGCGTGGCGAGGAAGGCCTCGAGCGCACCCGGGATCGCGCCGTGGTCGTGGCGGTGCGTGCGCAGGAAGTCGGCGTGCTCCTCGCTGCGCGCCACCGCGACGCCGAGCAGCAGGTCGGAGTGGCCGCCGAGCAGCTTGGTGGCGGAGTGCATGACGACGTCGGCGCCGAGGTCGAGCGGGCGCTGACGGAGCGGCGTCGCGAACGTCGCGTCGACGACCGTGATGGCGCCGCGCTCACGAGCACCGGCCGCGATGGCCGCGACGTCGGCGACAGCGATGAGCGGGTTCGCGATCGACTCGACCCACACGACGTCGGCCCCGTCGGCCGCCGCGAGGACGGCGTCGGTGTCGTCGGGGTCGGCGCGGCGGATCGTGAGCCGCCCGTGCGCCTCCATCCGCTCGACCACGTTGCGCACGCCGAAGTAGGCGACCGTCGGGAGCACGATCGTGCCGCCGGTGGGCACGAGGTCGGCGATCGCCGTCGCGGCGGCGAGCCCCGAGGCGAAGGTGACCGCCGTACCGCCGTCGAGCGCGCCGAGCGCCTCCTCGAGGGCCGACCAGCCGGCGTTGCCGTCGCGCCCGTACGCCACCTCGGCGTCGTGCAGGTACGTCGCCGACAGGTGCACCGGCGGGTTGACGGCGGCGCCGGGGACTCGGGCCGGCCGTCCTGCCTGGACGGCGACCGTCTGCGCGGTCCAGGTGGGGTCGAGGTCGCGGTGCTCGTGGGTCATGGCGTGCATCCTGCCCGAGGCGATCCTCCCGGTTCGCGGTCGGGAGGGCTGCATACTGGGGATCCGACCTCAGGGGGACCCATGCCGCTGCTCGCCTTCCTGCTCGCGCTCTGCGCTCTCGTCGGCGTGCTCGCCGCCGCGGCGTACGTCAGGAAGCGCAACCAGCCGCTCGGCGACACCCGCCTCGACGACCAGGGCCGCGAGATCACCGACGGCTCCAACCGCACGATGCGCCGCCGCCAGACCCCCGCCGGCCCCGGAGGCATGGGCGAGTTCTGAGCGGGGCAGCAGGTCTCGCCGCGCAACGACCGGCCCGCCGGGTGTAGGACGGGTGGCGGGGTGCTGAGGGTGCCCCGGGGCGCCGGCTGCGTGGCGGAGCGACCGACCTCTCCGAGGGACGAGCCGCCCGTGCACGGGGGCTCCGACGACGGGACGTCGCCATGTCGAAGAAGCACAAAGGCGCGAAGTCCACGAAGAAGCACCGCAAGCACTTCGAGGAGACCGGCGCGCCGGAGCTCCCGCCCGCGAAGCTCTCGCGCAAGGAGTACGAGAAGGAGCTCGAGGTCCTGCAGGCCGAGCTCGTCGCCCTGCAGGAGTGGGTGAAGCGCACCGGCGCCAAGATCGCCATCGTCTTCGAGGGCCGTGACACCGCCGGCAAGGGCGGGACGATCCTGCGGATCACCGAGCGGGTCAGTCCCCGCGTCTTCCGCGTCGTGGCGCTGCCCGCACCGACCGAGCGCGAGAAGTCGCAGATGTACGTCGCCCGCTACATGAAGCACTTCCCCGCAGCGGGCGAGATCGTCATCTTCGACCGCAGCTGGTACAACCGCGCAGGCGTCGAGCGCGTCATGGGGTTCTGCACCCCCGAGGAGACGGAGAAGTTCCTCGAGCAGGCGCCTGCCGTCGAGAAGGCCATGGTCGAGTCGGGCATCCACCTCATCAAGTACTGGCTCGAGGTGAGCCCGGACGAGCAGACGCGGCGTCTCGAGTCGCGCATCGACGACCCGGTGAAGTTCTGGAAGCTCTCCGACATGGATCTCGCGTCGTACGCGAGGTGGGACGACTACACGGCTGCGCGCGACGCGATGTTCCAGGCGACCGACACGGCCTGGGCGCCGTGGTACGTCGCGAACAACGACGACAAGAAGCGCGGGCGGCTCAACATCATCAGCCACCTGCTCAGCGTGATCCCCTACGAGCCGCTGCCCGATCGCGACATCACGCTCCCGAAGCGCAAGGTGAGCAAGCCCTCGCGCGAGCCGGCGTACCAGCTGCGCCACATCCCCACTCCCTTCTGACCCCTCCAGCGACGGCCGCGCCGCGCGGCCGCGCTCCGCCGTGCAAGGAGGCAGCCATGGCCACAGCCGAGAAGGTGGCGTCCGCGGGCCCGACAGCGACCACGCGCTGGTACGCGCTCAGCCCCGACGAGGTGGTGTCGCGTCTGGGGACGGACGTCGACCACGGGCTCACGACCGCCGGCGCGGCGGACGTGCTCGCCCGCACCGGACCGAACGCGCTGCCGGAGGAGAAGCCGAAGCCCGGCTGGCTGCGGTTCCTCGACGAGTACCGCTCGTTCATGCAGGTGATCCTCGTCATCGCCGCCGTCGTGTCGGCACTGATCCAGGAGTGGAGCACGGCGCTCCTCCTCCTCGTGCTCACGGTCCTGAACGCGGTCGTCGGCCTGCGCGAGGAGGGCAAGGCCGAGAGCGCGATGAACGCGCTGAAGTCGATGATGAAGAGCACGGCGCGCGTACGCCGCGACGGCACGGAGGCCGCCATCCCTGCGGACCAGCTGGTCGTGGGCGACCTCGTCCTGCTCTCGGCCGGGGACCAGGTGCCGGCCGACGGACGGCTCGTCGCCGCGAGCGCTCTGCAGATCGACGAGTCGGCCCTGACCGGGGAGAGCGTGCCCGCGGGCAAGGACGCGACCACGCTTCCCGACGCCGAGGTCGGTCCGGGCGACCAGTCCAACATGGCGTTCATGAACACCCCGGTCACCCACGGCAGCGGGGTGATGGTGGTGACGGCCACAGGCGCCGGCACCGAGGTCGGCCGGATCTCGGGTCTGCTCAGCGCGACGAAGTCCGAGCAGACCCCGCTGCAGCAGCAGCTGACCCGGATGACCCAGTGGATCGCCCTCGCGGCGCTCGTCACGATGGTCGTGATGTTCGCTGTCGGGCTGCAGCGCGGCGAGGACCCCAAGACGCTGTTCGTCATCGCGATCGCCCTCGCCATCGCGGCGATCCCCGAGGCCCTCCCGACCGTCGTGCAGGTGATCCTCTCGCTCGGCGCCGTCGGTCTGGCCAAGCGCGACGCGATCGTGAAGGACCTCTCGTCGGTGGAGACGCTCGGCTCGACGTCGGCGATCAACTCCGACAAGACCGGCACGCTGACCATGAACCAGATGACGGCGGTCGAGATCGTCGACCTGGCCGACCGCTACACCGTGACCGGCATCGGATACGGGCTCGAGGGCGCTATCACCCACGCGGCCGGGACGACGCCGTCGATCGATGACGCGATCCTCCCGTACGTCATTGCGAGCGACGCGAAGCTCGTCGACGGCACGGTCGTGGGCGACCCCACCGAGGGCGCCCTGCTCGTGCTCGCGCACAAGGCAGCGCTCGACATCGACGGCACGCGCGAGAAGCTGCCCCGCATCGCGACGCTGCCGTTCGACCCGACGTACAAGATCATGGCGGCCTTCACCCGGACGACGGACGCCGACGGTCGCGACGTCGTCCGGGCGTTCGTCAAGGGCGCCGGGCCGGCCATGCTCGACCGAGCCGGGTCGGCCGTCGCGGGAAGCGTCGTCCAGCCCTGGAGCGACGAGCTGCGCCGCAAGGCGGACGAGCACGTCGTGCGCATGGAGGGCGAGGGCCTGCGCGTGATGGCCGCCGGGCGCAAGGACCTCGACCCGGCGGGGTTCGACCCGTCGGGCGACCTGCTCTCCTGCCTCGACGGGCTCACGATCACGAGCCTCGTGGGCATGATCGACCCGCCGCGCGACTCGTCGAAGAAGGCCGTCGCCGACGCGCAGGCGGCGCACATCCGCGTGCGCATGGTCACCGGCGACGACGTCACCACCGGCGCCGCCATCGCCGAGCAGCTCGGCATCCCCGGCGAGGCGATCCTCGGAGCCGACTTCGCGGCGCTGAGCGAGGCCGAGCGCCTCGAGCGCATCGAGGGCATCGGCGTCGTCGGTCGTGTCGCACCGGAGCACAAGGTGCTGCTCGTCGAGACGCTGCGCGCCAAGGGCGAGGTCGTCGCGATGACCGGCGACGGCGTCAACGACGCGCCTGCGATCAAGGCGGCCGACATCGGCATCGCCATGGGCAGCGGCACCGAGGTGGCCAAGAACGCCGGTCGCATGATCCTCACCAACGACGACTTCGCGACGATCGTGTTCGCCGTCGAGCAGGGGCGCACCCTCTACGACAACCTGATGAAGTACGTGCGCTTCATCCTGATCACCCTGGTCGCGTTCGTGCTGATGTTCCTCGGGGCGACGATCTTCAACATCGCCGCCGGGGAGCCGTTCACACCGGGCCAGATCCTCTGGATCAACTTCCTCATCGACATGCCGCTCGGCATCGCGCTCGGCTTCGACCTCGAGACTCCGGGCCTGATGAACCGCCCGCCGCGCCCGCGCAAGGAGACGATCCTGCACGCGAGCACGCTGGTGAGCTCGCTGCTCGTCGGTCTGTACATGGCGGTGGTCTGCCTCTACCTGCTCGACCACGGCGAGACGGTCGACAAGAGCCTGGCGATGGGCACCACGATGGCGCTCTGGGCGTTCCTGTGGTTCCGCATCGTGTGCACGCTCGAGAGCCGCAGCCTGACCGGTTCGATCTTCCGTCGGGAGACCTTCGACTGCCGGCAGATCAACGTCGTGATCCTGATCGAGATCGTGCTCGGCTTCCTCGTGGCCGACTCGCACGTGCTCAACAAGTGGCTCGCGACCACCAGCGTCGGCTTCGAGCAGTGGTTCCTGGCGTTCGTGCCGGCGATCGTGCTCCTCGTCCTCTGGGAGATCGGGAAGGCGGTCTCCCGCAAGGCAGGCGTCGCCGAGCGCTGAACGACGAGGCAGCAGTCGCCGGCCCCGGAACCATGGGCGAGCTCTGAGCCGTCCGGCGGGTTGGTAACGCGCCGCCGCCGGGTTACCCTCGTCCGCCGGCCGGCGAACGACCGGGTGGCGCACGGGGGAACCATGGTCCACGCACGTCGTCGTCCGGTCGTCCGCGTCCTCGCGGTCTCGTCCTTGCTCGTGGGGGCGGTCGTGGCCACAGGCACGTCCGCGTCGGCGGCACCGGTGTGCCCGGTGATCGACGCCTCGCGCACCATCCAGAGCGACATCCCCGTCGCGCCCGACTGGAGCGGCTGCGACGTCCACGGCGTCACGCTCTCGCTGCAGAACCTCGACGGCGGGAAGTTCGTGGGCACCGACTTCTCCGGCGCCACGTTCTACTCGGCCAGCCTCGTCGGGGTGAACCTCACCAACGCGAACCTCGGCGGCGCCAACCTCGGCAGCGCCACCATCTCCGGCGCGACCGTCACGGGTGCCACGTTCACCACCGGTACGTCGACGTACCGCCTCACGACGTCGTCGCTGACCGGCACCCCGAGCCTGCCGACCGGCTGGGCCGTGCGGGCGGGCGCACTGCTGGCCCCCGGCGTGAGCTTCGCGCACGCGGTCGCAGGCGCGGACCTGCGCAACCTCGACCTGCACGGCGCGGACCTGCAGGGGTCCGACCTGCACGGCGCCGACCTCACCGGGAGCGACCTCTCGGGAGTCCTGCTGCAGCACGTCGACCTCACCGGCGTCACGGCCCCGCAGGTGAGCTTCCGCGAGTCGCTCCTGGACGGCGCGACGCTCGCGAGCGCCGACCTCACGGGTGCCGACCTCGGCGCGACGGGGCTCACCGGCGTGGACCTCAGCGCCGTGAAGGCGACCGGAGCCGGATTCGCCTCGGCGACGTTCGCCTCGGACACGTGGACCGGCGCCGACCTCTCGGGCGCCGACCTCACCGACGCCGTCATCACCACACCGGCGACGGACCTCGCGGGCGCGACGTTCACCGGCGCGACCTGGCTGCGCACCCTGTGCCCCGACGGCTACCGCAGCTTCGCCCACATCGGCGGCACCTGCCTCGGTGCTCGCGACGTCGTCGCCCCGGTCACCACGATGACAGCGCCGGTGGGTCCGTACACGATCGACGCCACGATCCCGTGGGCCTTCTCCGTGACCGAGACCGGCACCGCGGTCGACCAGGCGTGGTGGGCCTGGGGCGCGTCGCGCGCCGGCACCACCGCGGCGACGAGCTGGGCCACCGAGGCACCGGCCGACATCGTCACCCGCAAGGGCACCAAGGTCGGTGTCGCCGGATACCGGTACTGCTTCCGCGCGCGGACCTTCGACGTGGCCGGGAACTGGGGCGTGCTGTCGGCTCCGCGCTGCACCACGCTTCCCCTCGACGACTGGTCGCTGACCGCGACCGCGACGTTCGGGCGGGTCCGCAACGCCGCGGGCTACCTCGGGCGTACGTACAGCACGACCACGAAGCTCGGCGCCTACGTGGCCTCGACCTCGGTGCTCACCGCGCGCCAGGTCGGCATCGTCGCGACCCGCTGCGCCACCTGCGGCGCGGTCGCCGTGTACGTCGGAGCCACGAAGGTAGGCACGATCTCGCTGGCCTCGTCGGTGGCACGCAGCCGTGCGCTGCTCCTGCTGCCGCGCTTCACGACCGCTCGTCGCGGCGTGGTCAAGGTCGTCGTGATCTCGACCGGCAAGCTCGTGCGCGTCGACGGGCTCGTGGTCTCGGCGTACTGATCTGCAGCCCCGCTGCGGTGCAGCGGGCGCGGGTCAGCGGCCGCGGCGGCTGCCGGCGGAGAACTGCGCGGCCGACATCGGTCGCGAGGTCGCGGACCGCGAGCCCTGGCCCGAGCGCGAGCCCTGCGAGGACCGCGAGCCCTGCGAGCGGCCGCCGGTGCCCGACGTGGACGCGCCGTCCTGGCGCGGCGTACGGCGCTTGCCCTGGCTCTGACCCTGACGCTGGCCCTGGCCCGAGCCGCCGCGCCGGGGGCGCGAGCCGTTCGAGCTCGCGGGTGCAGGGGTCGCGACGGGTGCGACGTACTCCGCGCGCGGACCGGTGAGGGTGAGCAGCTCCGGGGAGCCTGGGGCGACCTTCGCGAGCGCGGGGGAGATGCCGGCGCGACGGGTGAGGGTCGAGACGTCGGAGCGCTGCGCGTCGGTCTGCAGCGTGACGACGACGCCCGACGCACCGGCGCGCGCCGTGCGTCCCGAGCGGTGCAGGTAGGCCTTGTGCTCGGCCGGCGGGTCGACGTGGACGACGAGGGCGACGTCGTCGACGTGGATGCCGCGCGCGGCGACGTCGGTGGCCACGAGGACGCGCACGCGACCGTCGCGGAACTGCGCGAGGTTGCGGTCGCGCGCGTTCTGGTTGAGGTTGCCGTGCAGGTCGACCGCGGGGACGCCTGCCTGCGTGAGCTCCTTCGCGAGCTTGCGGGCACCGTGCTTGGTGCGCATGAAGAGCACCGAGCGGCCCTGGCCCGACGCGAGCTCGCGGACGACGTGCGGCTTGTCCGACGTCGTCACGGTGAGGACGTGGTGCTCCATGTCCGGCTCGGTCGACGGGTCGTCGTCGACCGAGTGCGTGACGGGGTTCGAGAGGTAGCGGCGTACGAGGACGTCGACGCCGTTGTCGAGGGTCGCCGAGAACAACAGCCGCTGGCCGTCGCTCGGCGTGCGGTCGAGGATCCGCTTCACGCCGGGCAGGAAGCCGAGGTCGGCCATGTGGTCGGCCTCGTCGAGGACGCTGACGACGACGTCGTCGAGCCGGACGTGGCCCTGGCCCATGAGGTCCTCGAGCCGGCCGGGGCAGGCCACGAGGATGTCGACGCCGCGCGCGAGCGCGGCGACCTGAGGACGCTGGCCGACGCCGCCGAAGACGGTCGTGGTGGTGAGGCCTGCCGCCGCCGCGAGCGGCGCGAGGGTGGTGTGCACCTGCGTCGCCAGCTCGCGGGTGGGCAGCAGGACCAGAGCGCGCGGGTGCTTCGACCGGGCGCGCGTGCCGGTGAGCGCCGCGACGAGCGGGATCGAGAACGCGAGCGTCTTGCCGGAGCCGGTGCGCCCGCGACCGAGCACGTCGCGGCCGGCGAGGGAGTCGGGCAGCGTCGCCGACTGGATCGGGAACGCCGAGTCGATCCCCTGGGCGGCGAGGACGTCGACGAGGCGCTGCGGGACACCGAGGGCGAGGAAGGACGTCTCGAGCTCGACAGGGGTCGAGGCGGCGCGCGGCGCGGTCGCGGGCGCCGCCGGGCGGGCGGCCGAGCGCGAGCGCTGGCGCTGCGAGCGGGTGGAGGAGGTCGTGCGGTCGTGCGAGGTCATGCGGAGCCTTTCGAGGCATGGTGCGGCCGTTCGCGACACGTCGACCAGAGGTCTCGTGACGCTGTCAGCGGGTGACGGCCTGGTGCGGTCCCGTCCGGGAGCACCGCGCCCGGACACTGGGCCGGGGGCTCGAGGTCCTGCGCAGGTGCGCCGCCTCGACGATTCGTGATTCGCCGCGGGGTCAGTGCCACCCGTGGACCGGCGAGATGCATCAAGGCTACCGCACCGCGCGGACCCGCCCGACCACGCGCGTCAGACGGGAAGCACCGCGTCTCCCCACCAGACCAGCTCGTCGCCCTCGACGACGCACGCCGACCAGCCGGGCAGCTGCGCGAACCAGCGCGAGCCCTCGACCCCGCCGACGACGAGCGCCGTGGCAAGCGCGTCGGCGAGCACGGCGTCGCCGCCGACCACCGTCGCCTGACGCGCGCCGGTCGCGCGGAGCCCGGTGCGCGGGTCGATCACGTCGTCGGCGCGCGACGTCGCGACGGCGCCATCGCGCACCTCGACGTGCGCCACGGCTCGCGCCGGGTCGTCGGGGTGCGGCACTGCGACGCGCCAGGTCTCGCCGCGGCAGACGAGGTCGCCGCTGACGTCGACGCTGAAGCGGCGGAACCCGTGCCGGTGCAGGACCTTCGCGCACACCTCGGCGGTCCAGCCGTGGAGCAGCCCGTGCGGGTCGAACCCGCCCTCGACGGCCCACGGGTCGAACGCGCCGGACGTCACGGTGCGCGCCTCGAGGCAGCGGTCGATCACCGTGGCGACGCCGTCGTCGACGAGGAGGGTCGCGCCGGACCGCAGCTGCGACACGGCGCTCTCCGGGTCCGCCGTCGAGAACGCGCGCGCGATCCGGTCGAGCTCCTCGTGCACGGCGTCCCACGCCGCCGAGAGCACGGTCGGGTTCACGTCGTCGTCGCGCACCTGCAGGGTGACGGCGAGGTCGCCCGCGCGCGTCGTGCCGAGGTGCCGGTCGACGAGGAGCGCGGTCATGACGACGCTCCCGCCACGACGGCGTACCCGGACGACGGGATGCCGGAGCCGAGCGGGCGGCGCTGGACGGCGGGCCCGGCGTACGCCGAGGTGCTCGGCGCCGCCACCACGACGGCAGCGGCGAGAGCCTCGCCGCTCACGATCCGCCCGGTGCTCGCGCTCGACGACGCGGTCGTCGTGGTGGTCGCGGCGGCGGTCGTGGCCGCCTGGGCGGCGGTGGCAGGCAGCGCGAGCACCGCGACCACCCCGGCTACCGTTCCCGCCTTGAGGACGAGGCTGCGCATCGGACGTGTCCCTCCCGAGCCGGTCAGCGGTCGCTCCGACCGCCACGACCACACTCGCTCCCGCACCTGGGACGTCCCTGGGAGCCGGCGACAGGGCGGCTGTGACCTCGGCCGGGCGTCAGCTCACCGGCCATCGGACGGCGCGTCCGCTGGGAGCGGTGCCGCGTCCGCGGTGCGGCACGGTCGGCAGGACTCCTCACGGAGGGCTTCCTACCCTGCCTGCAGGGGGCTCAAGGGCGGCGCCTGCGACGCCGACACTCCTGACAAGAAGGGGTCTCTCCTGCGCTGCCCGAAGGGGGTCGACGTGTCCGCACCACGCGTGTCGCGCGCGACCCTGGCCGTCGGCAGCGACATCGCGATCTTCGTGGTCGGCCTGCTCGTGGCGATCCCCTTCGTCGCGTACTGGGTGCACGGGGTCATCACGTCGGGGACGGTGCCGGAGTACCTCATCGACGTGACGGCCATCGGCCTGGTCGTCCTCATGGCGCGCTACCCGCTGACCATCCCGCACGAGTCCGGCGACATCGTCATCGGCTTCGAGACGTGCGCGCTCGTCTTCCTGCTGCTCACCGGGTCGCCGCTCGAGGCGTTCGCGGTGTGGGCGATCGCGACGACCATCGCCAACGGCGTGCAGCGCAAGGCGTGGCGGTCGCGCATCTTCAACGTCGGCCTCACGATCCTGTGCGGCGGCCTGCTCGTCCTCGTCTACATGGCGCTCGCGCCGGACGGGCCGTCGCTCACCTGGCAGTCGCTGGCCGCCGTGATGATCGCGTGCGCAGTGTTCTTCACCGTCGACCTGCTCGTCACGGCAGGCTCTCTCGCGCTCGAGGACGGCTGCCCCATCAGCGACCTGCTCAACTGGAGCGCGATGGCCCTCGGGCTCGCGTCGTTCGTCAGCGTCGACACCCTCGGGTTCCTCGCGGCCGTGCTCTGGAGGGGCCAGACGCCCTGGACGGTCGTGCTGCTGCTCGTGCCCGTCGGCACGATCCTCGTGGCCGTCCGCTCGATCAGCGAGACGCGGCTCGCGCAGCTGCGCCTCACCGGCCTCCTCGAGGCGGCCACGCACGCGCCGGACTGGACCGACGACGAGCAGATCGAGGCCTCGCTCGTGCACCAGGCGCAGCGCACCCTGCGGCACACGACGGCGGTCCTGCGCGACGAGCCGCCGGCGCCGCACGAGATCGGTACGGCGATCGAGGTCGAGGGCCGTCCGGTCCGCCACCTCGTCGTCCAGCACCAGGTGTCGGGCCGCGTCTTCGACGAGCGCGACCGGGCCGCGCTCGAGGCGCTCACGGCGGTCGGCGTCTCGGCGTACAACCGTCGTCGCCTCAGCGACGAGATGACCTACCTCGCGCGGCACGACGCGCTCACCGGCCTCAACAACCGTGCCGTCTTCACCGACCGCCTCGGGCAGGCGCTCGAGCGCCGCGGCCCGCGCGGTCTCGTGGCCGTCCTCTACTGCGACCTCGACGGGTTCAAGGAGGTCAACGACCTCCTCGGCCACCGCGTCGGCGACCAGCTCCTCGCCCTGGCGGCGCAGCGCATCATGGGCTGCATCCGCGAGCAGGACACCGCGGCGCGCCTCGGCGGCGACGAGTTCGGCCTGCTCCTCGACGACCTCACCGACGAGGCGCAGGCGCACGCGATCGCCAACCGCCTGCTCGACTGCCTCGGCGACCCCTTCGACACGGTCGACGGCCAGGTGCGCGTCGCGGTCAGCATCGGCGTCGCGTTCAACGACGACCCGGTCGACACCGCCGAGATCCTCATCAACAGCGCCGACACCGCGATGTACGCCGCGAAGGCCGCGGGCAAGGGACGCGTCGAGCAGTTCCACCCCGACATGCGCGCCGCCGAGCTCGACCGCCTCGAGCTCGAGGCCGCGCTGCGCGAGGCCGTGCGCGACGACCAGATCACGGTGCAGTACCAGCCCGTGGTCGACCTCGTCACCGGTGCCGTCGACGGCTTCGAGGCGCTCGCCCGCTGGCGCGACCCGTCGCTCGGCCAGGTGCCGCCCGACGTCTTCATCGCCGCTGCCGAGCGCATCGGCCTGATCCGCCAGCTCGGCCGGCAGATCCTGGCGAAGGCGCACGCGGGAGGGCTCGAGCTCGCCGCGGCAGCGGGTCGTCCGATCTCGCTCGGCGTCAACCTCTCGGCGCTGCAGGTGTCGGACCAGACGCTCGCCGACGAGGTGCGCCAGCTGCAGGAGCAGCACGCCGAGGTGCGACTGATCCTCGAGCTCACCGAGGGCGTCATGCTCAGCAACGACCCGGTGACGGTCGGCGCGATCGAGGGCCTCAAGGCGGCCGGCGTACGCCTGGCCATCGACGACTTCGGCGTCGGCTACTCCTCGGTCGGCTACCTGCACCGGCTCCCCGTCGACATCCTGAAGATCGACAAGCTCTTCGTCTCCGAGCTGCACGACCCGCGGTCGCACGCGCTCGTCGAGGGCGTCGTCTCGATGGCGCGCGCGATGGAGCTCACCGTCGTGACCGAGGGCGTGGAGGACTGGAGCAGCGCGCGCTCGTTGCGCGACCTGCACTGCGACCTCGCGCAGGGCTTCCTGTTCTCGCGCCCGATCGACCTCGACGCCGCGAAGGAGCTCGTGGTCGCGGGCTTCATCGACGTCTCGCCGATGTCGGCCGAGGTCGGTGCCGGAGCCTTCTGACGCTCCCGGTACGCCGCCGGCTCAGCCGGCCTGCAGCGCCGCGTACATCGCCTTCAGGTGGTCGGGGGTCGACCCGCAGCACGCCCCGATGAGGTCGACTCCGAGCGAGCGCAGCGTGGCGGCGTGCGCGGCCATCCGCTCGGGGTCCGCGTCGTACTCGAAGCGGTCGCCGACGAGCTGGGGCAGCCCGGCGTTGGACTGCGCGACGAGGAGCATGCCGTCGGGACGCGCGGAGACCATCTGCTCCATGATCGCCTCCATCTCCTCGGGCCCGCGGCCGCAGTTCGCGCCGACGGCGGTGACGCCGAGGTCCGCCAGCGTCGACACGGCCGCTGCAGGGGTGACGCCCATCATCGTGCGCAGGTGGGTGTCGAACGACAGCGTGACGACGATGGGGAGGTCGGCCGCGACGGCCTGCACCGCGCGCACCGCAGCCTCGACCTCCGCGAGGTCGCTCATCGTCTCGATGATGATCAGGTCGATCCCGCCGTCGACGAGGCCGCGCACCTGCTCCTCGAACACCGCCTGCGCGTCGTCGGGGGTGAGGGTGCCGAGCGGCTCGAGCAGCTCGCCGGTCGGGCCGATGTCGCCCGCGACGAGCGCGCCGTAGGGCCGCGCCGTCTCGCGGGCGATGCGGGCGCCCTCGCGGTTGAGCTCGTGCACCTGGTCGCCGAGGCCCTGCAGCTCGAGGCGCGGACGCGTGCCGCCGAAGGTGTTGGTCGTGATGACCGACGCGCCGGCGTCGAGGTAGGCGCGGTGGATGGCGGCGACGTCGTCGGGCCGGTCGACGTTCCACGACTCCGACGCCGCACCGTCGTCGAGCCCCGCCTGCTGCAGCATCGTGCCCATCGCGCCGTCGAGGACGACGTAGGGCGACTGCGACACGAGCTCGGCGAGGCTGGGCATGGTGCCCATCGTAGGCGTGGCCGGGATCACCACCACCGACGCTCCGGTGAGCCTTCCCTAACCATACCCCTGGGGGTATACGCTCGACGGGCTGGAGAAGCGTCGTCCTCAGGAGAACCCATGGCTCGCGTCGTCGTCCTCGGTGCCGGAATCTCGGGCCACACGGCCGCCCTGCACCTGCGCCGGATGCTCGGCGACCCGCACGAGGTCGTGGTGGTCTCGCCGAACTCGCAGTGGAACTGGATCCCGTCCAACATCTGGGTCGGTGTCGGCCGGATGAAGGCCGACCAGGTCACGTTCCCGCTCAAGCCCGTCTACGACAAGAAGGGCATCGTCTTCAAGCAGGCCAAGGCGGTGGCCCTGCACCCCGAGGGCAAGGACGGCTCGTCGCGCGGCAGCGTCGACATCGTCTGGACCCAGCCCGAGCGCTCGGGCCAGGAGGAGAACCTCGAGTACGACTACGTCATCAACGCGACAGGCCCCAAGCTGAACTTCGGCGCCACGCCCGGCCTCGGCCCGGACGGCCACACCGTGTCGGTCTGCACCTACGGCCACGCGACGGAGGCGGCGCAGAAGCTCGAGGAGTGCATCCAGAAGATGGAGAAGGGCCAGCGCCAGACGCTGGTCATCGGCGTCGGCCACGGCACCTGCACCTGCGAGGGCGCGGCGTTCGAGTACACGTTCAACGTCGAGCACGAGCTGCGCCAGCGCGGTGTGCGCGACATGGCCGACGTCATCTACTTCACCAACGAGCACGAGCTCGGCGACTTCGGCGTCGGCGGCCTCACGTTCAAGCAGCAGGGCTTCGTCACGACGAGCAAGCTCTGGACCGAGTCGCTCTTCAAGGAGCGCGGGGTGAAGTCCGTCCTCGCCGCCCACGCGCAGAAGATCGAGGAGGGCAAGCTCTTCTACGAGACCATCACCGGCGAGGAGGGCGTGCTCGACTTCGACTTCGCGATGCTGCTGCCGCCGTTCCGCGGCCAGGACCTGCAGGCCTTCGACAAGGACGGCGCCGAGATCACCGGCGACGTGTTCGCGCCCAGCGGCTTCCTCAAGGTCGACGCCGACTACACGCCCAAGCCCTACGAGGAGTGGAAGGCGTCGGACTGGCCGAGCACCTACGTCAGCCCGAGGTACGCGAACGTCTTCGCCGTCGGCATCGCGTTCGCGCCGCCGCACCAGATCTCGAAGCCGCGCACCAACCCCAACGGCACCGTCATCGCGCCGGCCCCGCCGCGCACCGGCATGCCGTCGGGCCTCATGGGCCGCGCGGTGGCGCAGAGCATCGCCGACATGATCAAGGGGAAGTCGACGGTCCCGACGCACCACGCGTCGATGGCCGAGATGGGCGCCGCGTGCGTGGCGTCCGCGGGTGCCGGGTTCACCAAGGGCACGGCCGCCTCGATGACGATGTACCCGGTGGTGCCCGACTACGAGAAGTTCCCGGGGTACGGCCGCAGCCTCACCGAGACGACCGGCGAGATCGGTCTGGCCGGCCACTGGATGAAGCACCTGCTCCACCACATGTTCATCTACAAGGCCAAGGGCAAGCCCGGCTGGCAGATCATCCCCGAGTGACGACCCGTCCCCGAGCTTCCGACCTCTGACCCGAACGAGGAACCATGAGCACCCCTTCCGAGCCCGCGGCGCCGCCGGCCGTCATCACGCCGGACGCCTACCAGGCGCCGATGCCGACGACGAGCACCGTGCGCAAGCGCACCAACCTGCCGATCCAGGCGTACCGCTTCGCGGCGGTCAGCCTGAAGATGACGCGGATGATCCTCCGCTCGCACGGCTGACCCGCAGCACCCGGTGAACGCGAGGGAACAATTCGCGCAGCCGGGTCATCCGTGGTGCGCGGCCTCCCTAGGGTGGTCGCATGACGCAGAACGCCGAGGAGCAGCGGCTCGCCGAGTCACGTGACGGCACGCCGTGGAAGCGCTGGGGGCCCTACCTCAGCGAGCGGCAGTGGGGCACCGTCCGCGAGGACTACAGCGACGACGGCGACGCCTGGTCGTACTTCAGCCACGACCAGGCGCGGTCGCGCGCCTACCGCTGGGGCGAGGACGGCATGGCGGGCGTCTGCGACGACCGCGGGCTGGTCTGCCTCGGCCTCGCGCTCTGGAACGGCAACGACCCGATCCTCAAGGAGCGGCTGTTCGGCCTCACCAACGCCGAGGGCAACCACGGCGAGGACGTGAAGGAGTACTACTTCTACGTCGACAGCACGCCGACGCACTCGTGGATGCGCTGGCGCTACAAGTACCCGCAGGCGGCGTACCCCTACTCCGACCTGGTGGCGGAGAACGGGCGGCGCGGGTACGGCGAGCCGGAGTACGAGCTCGTCGACACCGGGGTCTTCGACGACGGCCGGTGGTTCGACGTGCAGGTCGACTACGCGAAGGCCAGCACCGACGACCTGCTCATGAGCATCACCGTGCACAACCACGGCGACGTCGACGCGCCCGTGCACGTGCTGCCGCAGCTGTGGTTCCGCAACACCTGGACCTTCCCGCCGCACGCGGAGAAGCCCGTGCTCGAGGCGGCCGGCGGCGACCGCACGGCGGTACGGGTGCACCACCCCGTCGTCGGCGACTACTGGCTGCACGCGCCGGCGGGGTCGACCCTGCTCTTCACCGAGAACGAGACCAACTCCGAGCGGCTCTTCGGCACGCCCAACGAGTCGGCGTACGTCAAGGACGGCATCGACCGCGCGGTCGTGCACGGCGAGACCGGGGCCGTGAACGGCGAGAGCGGCACGAAGGTCGCGGTGCACCTGCAGGCGACCGTGCCCGTCGGCGGCGAGGTCACCTGGGTGCTGCGGCTGAACCAGGAGCCGCCCGGGGGGCCCGACCGGTTCGCCGACGCCGGCGACGTGCTCACGACGCGCCGCAAGGAGGCCGACGCGTTCTACGCGTCGATCACGCCGCCGTCGATGGACGACGACCAGGCCTCGGTGCTGCGCCAGGCCCTCGCCGGGATGCTGTGGTCCAAGCAGCACTACTACTTCGACCTCGACCTGTGGCTGCGCGAGCACTCGGCCCACCCGCTGCGGACGCCCTCGCGCCGCGACGTGCGCAACGCCGAGTGGTTCCACATGGTCAACGACGACATCATCTCGATGCCCGACAAGTGGGAGTACCCCTGGTACGCCGCGTGGGACCTCGCGTTCCACACCGTCGCGCTCGCGATGGTCGACCCGGACTTCGCCAAGTCCCAGCTCGACCTGATGCTGTCGGCGAAGTACCTGCACCCGACCGGGCAGATCCCGGCGTACGAGTGGAACTTCAGCGACGTCAACCCGCCCGTGCACGCCTGGGCGATGACGCTCGTCTACGGGCTCGAGCGGCAGATGTCGGGCGGCACCGGTCAGATGGTGAAGACGGCCGACGTCGACTTCCTCTCCGAGGCGTTCGGGAAGCTGCTGCTCAACTTCACCTGGTGGGTCAACCGCAAGGACCCCAGCGGCCGCAACGTGTTCCAGGGCGGTTTCCTCGGCCTCGACAACATCGGGGTCTTCGACCGCAGCAAGGGCATCCCCGGCGGCGGCACCCTCGAGCAGTCCGACGGCACCGCGTGGATGGCGTTCTTCAGCCAGAACATGCTCGAGCTCGCGGTCGCCCTGTCCGAGCACGACCCGGCGTACGAGGGCTTCATCGTCAAGTTCGTCCACCACTGGTTCCAGATCTCGATGGCGATGGACCCGCTCGGGGAGCACCCCGACGAGATGTGGGACGAGGAGGACGGGTTCTTCTACGACGTCCTGCGCATGCCCGACGGCAGCGGTCGTCGGATCAAGGTGCACTCGATGGTCGGCCTGCTGCCGCTGGCGGCGACCTCGGTCGTCCCGGCATCGGTCATGGGCCAGTTCCCGTCGGTGGGGGAGCAGCTGCGCGGCTACTTCGACCGCAACGAGGACCTGATCGCCGGCATGCACGACCCCCGTGTGCCCGGCAAGGAGGGGCGCCGTCTGCTGTCGGTGGTCGACGAGCGCAAGCTCCGCCGGATCCTCGAGCACATGCTCGACGAGGACCGGTTCCTCGGGCCGCACGGCATCCGCGCGGTGTCGAAGTGGCACGAGGCGAACCCGTACTCGTTCGAGGTCGACGGCCAGCAGTTCACCGTCGCGTACACGCCCGCCGAGTCCGACAGCGGCCTGTTCGGCGGCAACTCCAACTGGCGCGGCCCGGTCTGGATGCCCGTCAACATCCTGCTCGTCCGCGCGCTGCTGCAGTTCTACCTGTACTACGGCGACGACCTCGTCGTGGAGTGCCCGACCGGGTCGGGCAACGAGATGACGCTGTTCGAGGTCGCGAAGGAGATCAGCGACCGGCTGTTCTCGACGTTCACGCGCGACGCCGACGGCCGGCGCCCGGTCTACGGCAGCACCGAGCTGTTCCAGACCGACCCGTCGTGGAACGAGAACGTGCTGTTCTACGAGTACTTCAGCGGCGACGACGGTCGCGGGGTCGGGGCGTCGCACCAGACCGGGTGGACCGGTGTCGTCGCACGCCTCGCGCAGCTGTTCGCGAGCACGGACGCCGCCACGGTGCTCGACGGCGCGGCACGCCCGCTCACGGTGCCGTTCCGGCGGCCGCCTGGGTGACGGCTCAGCCGTACTGCAGGAAGCCCTCGCCGTAGACCTGCTCGCGCTGCACCGAGTGCACCGTGCCGAGCTCCATGTGCACGACCTCGGACACGACGCCGAACCCGCGCGCCGACGCGAAGGCGACGACGTCGGGGTCCTCGAGCGGCACGTCGAGCACGAGCTTCTGCCCGACCACCGTGCCGGCGACCGCGTTGTAGAGCTCTTCGGCGACGTCGGTGGACTCGGCGTAGAACGGCCCGATCCGGTGGCCGTCGCGCGCCGGTCGGAGGATCGCCATGCCGAGCAGGCGTCCGGCCTCGTACGCGCCGAGGCCGAGGCCGCCGCGCGGCGTCATGCACGCCCGGAGGAAGTCGGGACGCTCGCCGCCGGAGAACCGCGCGTCGTAGTCGACGATCTTCTCGAAAGGCAGCTGCGCCAGCGCCCGCAGCTGGCCGGCGTACGGGCCGCGCCGTCCGGCGACGGCGGTGGACGTGCTCGTCGCGATCTTGCGGACGGGGACGAAGCCGAAGCGCTCGCAGAAGTCCTGGTGGATCTCGGGGCACTCGAGCGCCAGGCTCGCGCCGGACTCGAGCCGGCTCAGCGCGCCGTCGACGAGGAACGGGAAGGTGAGCGTGCCGATTCCGCGGCGGCGGTGCGCGGGGTCGACGAGCAGCAGACCCACGCCACCGGCGCGCGACCCGCGGCGCACGGTGGCTCCGCTGCCGACGAGCACGCCGTCGATCTCCACGCCCCACAGGGCATCCGGGTCGGCCGCCCACAGCGTGTCGGCGTCGTGCAGCCCGGGGTTCCAGCCGGCGTCGGCCGCCCAGCCGAGGACGACGTCGAGCTCGTCGCGCGTGAGCGGGCGCACCTCCGGCGGTGCGTCGACGTCGTACCCGACGGCGAGGTCGGAGTCGGCGCCCAGGGTGAGGAAGGTGCGCACGCGCTCGCGGCTCAGAGCGCCGGTGACGGGGTCGTCGACCACGGCCACGCGGTCCTCGACCACGCGGATGCCGTCGGCGACGAGGGGGTCGTCGACGGCGACGACGGTGTGCGCCTCGTAGTGGTGGGCGTGCTCGCCGACGGCCGGCTCGACGACGTCGTACGCCGACGTCCACGGCGCCTCGGTCGCGGCGGCGTCGACGGTCTCGTACGCGGGGTGCACGTCGTGGTGCGGCAGCGTCTCGGCTGCGGCGACGGTCGCGGCCAGCGCGTCGGCGGTGGCGGTGTCGGCGGGGGAGTCCGACCAGCCGAGGTCGTGACGGCCCGACCAGTCGTCGGTGTGGTGACCGGGGTCGGGCACGTGGTCGACCTGCGGCTCGGGCACGTCGAGGCGGCTCCAGCGCTCGAAGAGCGCCGCCTGGCCGCGCACCCGGCCCTCGTCGTCGACGACGTCCCACACGACGGCGTCCTCGATGACGAAGCGCCGGCCGGTGGAGGAGACGCGCACGCCGCGGTAGTCGCTGATGAAGCCGCGCTCGGCCACGCCCTGCAGCAGGCGCTCGCGCTCGACCTGCTCGTCGGGCTCGGCCGACAGGCGCGAGGGCAGCGAGGTGAAGGTGGGCCAGTCCATCTCGAACAGCGACAGCGCGGTGCTGTTGCCGTAGACGAAGACGGGGTCGGCGGAGCGGTCGTGCGCGACGAGGACGTACGGCGCGAACCACACGGCCGTCTCGAGCCCCTGCGAGAGGTCGAGGCCGTAGGCGAGGTCGCGCCCGGTCAGCCGGTAGAGGCTGTTGCGCATCGCATCGACGAGGCCCGCGTTCGGGTCCACGACCCCACCACCCTCTCCCCGGATCGTCGGGTCCCATCATGCCCGCGGCGCTCGGACGCGTCTCGGGCACGCGGCAAGCCGCTGCGGACGCTGCGTGCACGCGCCGATGCGGAGGGTCACGACTTGCGTCCGGATGCGCACGGCCGGGGGCGGCGTACCCCCAGCCCGGGGCTCTCCGCAGGCTCACCCCGGTCACCCGTTCGGAGCAGCCCGGACGCACGCTCGGGGGCGGCGGAGGTGGAACGGGTTACAGGCGGCGCCGCGCCGCGGAAGTGCTTGCACGCTCCCACCGGAGCCGAGAAGGTGTGCAGCACCACGAGACCCGAGGGGACGCCATGGGATTCGGTACCGCCGTCAGCACCTGCTTCCAGAAGTACGTCACGTTCAGCGGGCGCGCCCGCCGCAGCGAGTTCTGGTGGTGGCAGCTGTTCGTCATCCTGCTCAGCGCGATCGCGAGCATCGGCGACTCGGCGTTCGGCCTGCACTACACGAAGTCCAACGGTGTCGGCGTCGGCTGGCTCGCCACCGTCGTCGGCCTCGCGCTGGTCCTGCCGAGCATCGCGGTCCTCTTCCGCCGCCTGCACGACACCGGCCGCAGCGGCTGGTGGTGGCTGCTCTCGTGGATCTGCTGCATCGGCTACGTGCTGCTGTGGATCTTCTGCCTCACCGACAGCACGCCGGGCACCAACCAGTACGGACCCAACCCCAAGGGCGCCGAGGTCTGACCTCGACCCTGAACGCCTCGACGAGGGCGGTGGCCTCCGGGCCGCCGCCCTCGTCGCATGTCGGGCCGCTCGCGTGTCAGGTCGGGCGGCGTCCGGAGATGCGCGCCGTGACGGCGTCGGCGGCCGCGACCGCTGCGGCGCCGAGGCGGGCGCGGCGCCGTGGCTCGACGTCGTCGCCGAACGTCAGCGCGACCGCAGCGATCGGCCGGCCGCCGTGGTCGAAGACGGCGGCGCCGACCGAGGCGTAGCCCGCGGTGACCTGGCCGTCCTCCTCGGCGTACCCCCGGGCGGTCTCCGACCGGATGACGGCGCGCAGCTCGCGCAGGCTCGTCGGGCCGCGACCGGTGCGGGTGCCGAAGGAGTCGGCGCGCGGGAACAGCGCGCGCACCTGGGCCGCGGGCAGGTGGGCGAGCATCGCGCGGCCGCTGGCGGTGAGGTGCGCGGGAAGGCGTACGCCGACGTCGGTCACGAGCGTGAGCGGCGAGCGCGGCTGCTCCTTGAGCAGGTAGACCGTCTCGTTGCCCTGCAGGATGCCGAGCTGCGCGGTCTGCCTGGTCTCCTCGACCAGGCGCACGAGCACGGGCCGGGCGAGGCGCTCGAGCGGGTCGTGGCGCAGGTAGGCCGAGCCGACCTCGAACGCCGCGACGCCGAGGCCGTAGGCGCGGTCCTCGGGCAGGTGCACGGCGTAGTCGGCGGCCACGAGCTCGGCGAGCAGGTGGTAGGTCGTCGAGCGGGGCAGCCCGGTGTCGCGCGCGATCGTCGCCGCGCCGACCGGCCCCGGCCGCGACGCCAGGTAGGTCAGCACCGCCAGCGCCTGCCGCGCCGCCGGCACCCCGCCCATCTCGCGACCTCCTGCTGCGTGCGGCGACTGTCTGGGATACCAGACAGTGAATCAGTGCGAGGGGGTACGGCGCCAGGCGCGACGCGGTTTCCTGTGACCACCCCATCCGAGGAGGAGCAGCCATGACCGCCACCGTCTCCGGCCCCCGTCCCGTCCGAGCCGCCCGCGGCACCGAGCTGACCGCGCAGGGCTGGCAGCAGGAGGCCGCGCTGCGGATGCTCCAGAACAACCTCGACCCCGAGGTCGCCGAGCACCCTGACAAGCTCGTCGTGTACGGCGGCACCGGCAAGGCCGCGCGCGACTGGGCGTCGTTCGACGCGCTGCAGCGCACGCTGCGCACCCTCAAGGGCGACGAGACGATGCTCGTGCAGAGCGGTCGTCCGGTCGGCGTCTTCACGACCCACGAGTGGGCGCCGCGCGTGCTCATCGCCAACTCCAACCTCGTGGGCGACTGGGCCAACTGGGAGGAGTTCCGCCGCCTCGAGCACCTCGGCCTCACGATGTACGGCCAGATGACGGCCGGCTCGTGGATCTACATCGGCACCCAGGGCATCCTCCAGGGCACCTACGAGACGTTCGCCGCCGTGGGCGAGAAGCACTTCGGCGGCACGCTCGCCGGCACCATCACGCTCACCGCGGGCCTCGGCGGCATGGGCGGCGCCCAGCCGCTCGCCGTCACGATGAACGACGGCGTCGCGATCTGCATCGACTGCGACCCGCGCGCCATCAGCCGTCGCATCGAGCACCGCTACCTCGACGTGCAGGCGACGAGCGTCGAGCACGCGCTCGAGCTGGCCGTCGAGGCGCGCGACGCGCGCAAGGGCCTGTCGATCGGCCTGCTGGGCAATGCCGCCGTGCTGGTGCCGCAGCTGCTCGCGATGGACGCGCCCATCGACATCGTCACCGACCAGACCTCGGCGCACGACCCGCTGTCCTACCTCCCGATCGGCGTCGACTTCGACGACATGGCGACCCTCGCGCAGAAGGACCCCGAGGAGTTCACCCAGCGCTCGCGCGAGGCGATGGCCCGCCACGTGGAGGCGATGGTCGGCTTCATGGACAAGGGCGCCGTCGTGTTCGACTACGGCAACTCGATCCGCGGCGAGGCGCAGCTCGCGGGCTACACCCGCGCGTTCGACTTCCCGGGCTTCGTGCCGGCGTACATCCGCCCGCTGTTCTGCGAGGGCAAGGGCCCGTTCCGCTGGGCTGCGCTCTCGGGCGACCCGGCCGACATCGCCGCGACCGACCGCGCGATCCTCGAGCTGTTCCCGGACAACGCCAACCTGCACCGCTGGATCCCGATGGCGCAGGAGCGGGTGCACTACCAGGGCCTGCCCGCGCGCATCTGCTGGCTCGGCTACGGCGAGCGCCACCTCGCCGGCCTGAAGTTCAACGAGATGGTGAAGAGCGGCGAGCTGTCGGCGCCCATCGTCATCGGGCGCGACCACCTCGACTGCGGCTCCGTGGCCTCGCCGTACCGCGAGACCGAGGCGATGGCCGACGGCTCCGACGCGATCGCCGACTGGCCGCTGCTCAACGCGATGGTCAACGTCGCGAGCGGTGCCTCGTGGGTCTCGATCCACCACGGCGGCGGCGTCGGCATCGGCCGCTCGATCCACGCGGGCCAGGTCGCCGTCGCCGACGGCACCGACCTCGCCGGCGAGAAGCTGCGCCGCGTGCTCACCAACGACCCCGGCATGGGCGTCATCCGCCACGTCGACGCGGGCTACGACCGTGCCGTCGAGGTCGCCGACGAGCGTGGTGTGCGCATCCCCATGCGCGAGGGCGCTGACGCGTGAGCCGCGAGGTCCGCACCGGCAGCGTCGTCGTCGACCGGATCGGCGAGCTGGTCACGAACGACCCGACCCTCGGCGAGGGGCCGCTCGGGATCGTCCGCGACGCTGCTCTCGTGGTCGTCGACGGCGTCGTCGCGTACGCCGGTCCGCGCAGCGGGGCGCCGGTCGCGGAGCACGCGGGGCGGATCGACGCGCAGGGCGCTGCGGTCATCCCGGGCTTCGTCGACAGCCACGGGCACTACGTGTTCGCGGGCGACCGCGCCGAGGAGTTCGCGGCGCGCATGGCGGGCCGGCCCTACACCGCGGGCGGCATCGCCTCGACGGTGGCCGCCACGCGCGCGGCGTCCGACGACGAGCTCGCCGGCGGCGTCTCGCGGCTCGTGCGCGAGGCAGCGCTCTCCGGCACGACGACGGCCGAGTGCAAGTCCGGCTACGGCCTGAGCGTCGACGACGAGCGGCGCTCGCTGGAGGTCGCCGGACGGCACGCCGACGAGGTCACCTTCCTCGGCGCGCACGTGGTCCCGCAGGAGTACGCCGACCGCCGCGACGACTACGTCGCGCTCGTCGCGGGCGAGATGCTCGACGCCTGCGCCCCGCACGCCACGTGGATCGACGTGTTCTGCGACCGCGGCGCGTTCGACGGCGACGAGGCTCGGCACATCCTGAAGGCGGGCGTCGCGAAGGGTCTGCGGCCGCGCGTGCACGCCAATCAGCTGCAGCAGGGTCCCGGCGTCCAGGTCGCGATCGAGGTGGGTGCCGCGTCGGCCGACCACTGCACGCACCTGTCCGACGACGACGTCGAGGCGCTCGCCGCGAGCGAGGTCGTCGCGACGCTGCTGCCGGGCGCGGAGTTCTCGACGCGCGCGCAGTACCCCGACGCGCGCCGGCTGCTCGACCGCGGCGCGACCGTCGCTCTCGCCGCCGACTGCAACCCGGGGTCGTCGTACACGACGAACATGCCGTTCTGCATCGCCGTCGCGGTGCGCGACATGCGCATGACTCCGTCGGAGGCGGTGTGGTCGGCCACCGCCGGCGGCGCTGCTGCGCTGCGGCGTACCGACGTCGGGCACCTCGGTGCCGGCGCGCGCGGCGACCTCGTGCTCCTCGACGCCCCGTCGCACCTGCACCTGGCCTACCGTCCTGGTGTCCCGCTCGTCCGCTCGGTCTTCCGCGCCGGTGCGCGGGTCCGCTGAACGTCCCCCGCTGAAGGAGACCCGCATGACCGCCACGTCGACCGACCGCGTCGTCCAGCTCGACGACCGCGGCGTCACGATCGACGACGTCGTCGCCGTCGCCCGGGGCGAGGCGCGCATCGAGCTCACCCAGCGCGCCCTCGACGGCATGGCCGTCACCCGCGCGCGCATCGACGAGCTCGCGCACGCGAGCGAGCCGAAGTACGGCATCTCCACGGGGTTCGGGGCGCTGGCCACGCGGCACATCTCGCCGGACCTGCGCACCCAGCTGCAGCGCTCGCTGATCCGCTCGCACGCCGCGGGCATGGGCGAGCCGGTCGAGCGCGAGGTCGTGCGCGCGCTCATGTTCCTGCGCCTCAAGACGCTGGCGTCGGGCCGCACCGGCATCCGCCCCGTCGTCGCGGAGACGATGGCCGCGCTGCTGAACGCCGGCATCACGCCGGTGGTCCGCGAGTTCGGCTCGCTGGGCTGCAGCGGCGACCTCGCGCCGCTGTCGCACTGCGCGCTCGTGCTCATGGGCGAGGGCCACGTGTGGTCGGCCGACGGCGAGATCGTCGAGTCCGGTCCCGTGCTGGCCGCTGCCGGCATCACGCCGGTGGTGCTCGAGGAGAAGGAGGGCCTGGCCCTCATCAACGGCACCGACGGCATGCTCGGCATGCTGTGCCTGGCGATCGCCGACCTCGAGGAGCTGTGCGACGTCGCCGACGTCACGGCTGCGATGAGCGTCGAGGCGCTGCTCGGCACCGACCGCGTGTTCCTGCCCGAGCTGCACGAGCCGCTTCGCCCGCACCCCGGCCAGACGCGCAGCGCCGCGCGCATGCTCGCCGTCCTGGCGGGCTCCGGCATCGTCGCGAGCCACCTCGAGGAGGACACGCGCGTCCAGGACGCCTACTCGCTGCGCTGCGCCCCGCAGGTCGCGGGCGGCGTCCGCGACACGATCTCGCACGCGCGCCTCGTCGCCGGTCGCGAGCTCGCCGCGTCGGTAGACAACCCGGTCGTGCTGCCCGACGGCCGCGTCGAGTCCAACGGCAACTTCCACGGCGCCCCGGTCGCGTACGTGCTCGACTTCCTCGCGATCGTCGCGGCCGACCTCGGGTCGATCTCGGAGCGGCGTACCGACCGGCTGCTCGACCGCGCGCGCTCGCACGGCCTCCCGCCGTTCCTCGCCGACGACCCCGGCGTCGACAGCGGCCTGATGATCGCGCAGTACACGCAGGCCGCTCTCGTGTCGGAGAACAAGCGGCTCGCGGCGCCGGCCTCGGTCGACTCGATCCCGAGCTCGGCGATGCAGGAGGACCACGTCTCGATGGGCTGGTCGGCCGCGCGCAAGCTGCGGCACAGCGTCGACAACCTGCGCCGCATCCTCGCCGTCGAGCTGCTCGCGTCCGCGCGCGGCATCGACCTGCGTACGCCGCTGCAGCCCTCGCCCGCCACCGGCGCGGTCGTGGCCGCGCTCCGCGAGACGGTCCCCGGCCCCGGCACCGACCGCTACCTCGCCCCCGAGCTCGCCGCGTCGTACGAGTTCGTCCTCGACGGCCGCGTCGCCACCTCCATCGCCGCCGCCGGGATCACCCTCCCCTGACGCCCTATCCGGCGTGATCTTGGTCGGGTGCCAGCTACAGCGGCGTCAGGACGCCGGGAAGCATGCATACGACCAAGATCACGCGGGCTCTGGCTGGGTGGGCTAGCGTCGCGGGACCGGCTCGTCGCGAGGGGGTCCCCCATGAAGGCCATCACCGTCGTCCCGAAGACCGAGGGCAGCCTGGAGTACGGCGACGTGCCCGAGCCCGACCCGTCGACGGGGTCGATCCTCGTCGAGGCGGTCGCCGTGGGGATCTGCGGAACCGACGTCGAGATCGCCACGGGCAAGTACGGCTGGGCGCCGCCGGGCCGTGAACGCCTCGTGCTCGGCCACGAGTCGCTGGGCCGTGTGATCGAGGCGCCCGAGGGCTCCGGCGTCGCAGAGGGCGACCTCGTGGCCGGCATCGTGCGCCGCCCCGACCCCGTGCCGTGCCCGTCGTGCGCCGTGGGCGAGTGGGACATGTGCCTCAACGGTCAGTACACCGAGCGCGGCATCAAGGAGATCGACGGCTTCATGTCGCAGCGCTGGCGGATCGAGCCGGGCTACGTCACGAAGCTCGACCCGACGCTCGGGATCCTCGGCGTGCTGCTCGAGCCCACGACCGTCGTGGCGAAGGCGTGGGAGCAGGTGGCCCACATGGAGACCCGCGCGTTCTGGCAGCCCCGCACGGTGCTCGTGACGGGCGCCGGACCGATCGGCCAGCTCGCGGCGCTCCTCGGTGTGCAGCGCGGCCTCGAGGTGCACGTGCTCGACCGGATGGAGACGGGCACCAAGCCAGACCTGGTGCGCGACCTCGGCGCGACCTACCACCACGGCAGCGCGAACGACCTCGACTTCGACCCCGACATCGTCATCGAGTGCACCGGCGTCGGTCAGGTCATCAGCGACGTCATCACCAAGGTCGGCGCCGGCGGCGTCGTGTGCCTCACCGGCGTCGGGTCGGGCGGTCGTACGACGGGTCTCGCGACCGCCGACGTCGCGACCGAGCTCGTGCTGCAGAACAACGTCGTCGTCGGATCGGTCAACGCCAACCGGCGCCACTTCTACCGCGCCGCGCAGGCGCTCGAGCGCGCCGACCGCGACTGGCTCGGCCGTCTCGTCAGCCGTCGCGTGCCGCCGGAGCGGATCCAGGAGGCGTTCGACCGCGGCCCCGACGACATCAAGGTCGTCGTCGAGTTCAGCGGCTCATGAGCCCGCGCGTCCTGCTCGTCGGGATGATGGCGTGCGGCAAGTCGACGGTCGGCCACGCGCTGTCGGAGCAGACCGGGTGGCCGTACGTCGACAACGACGATCTGGTCGCGAAGCTCGCCGGCGAGGCCACCCCCGACGTCGCCGCGACCCGGGGACCGGACGGCCTGCATATGCTCGAGGGCTTCGTGGTCGAGGAGATCCTCGCGATGGAACCGCCACTCGTGGCAGGGATCCCGGGCTCGGCCGTCACGACGGAGACCACGCGCCAGCAGCTGCGCGACGGCGGCTACGTGGTGTGGCTCCGGGCGCGGATGGAGACCCTCGCCGCGCGCGTGGGCGACGGCAGCAGCCGTCCGTTCTTCGCCGGGCACGACGTGCTCGCCACGCTGCAGCGGCTCAACGAGGGCCGCGAGCCCCTGTACACCGCGGCCGCGCACCTCGTCGTCGACGTCGACGAGCGCACTCCCGACGAGATCGCCGAGATCATCCGCGCCGCGCTGGCCTAGGAGCCGCGTGCTGGCCTAGGAGTCGGAGCGCGACTCGCGCCACACCCGCTCGAACGGCAGCCGCCACGCGTGCGGCGCGATGAGCTGGTGGATCGCGTTGGGGCCCCAGGTGCCCGGGGCGTAGGGCTTCACCGCGGGCGGGTCGTCGAGCAGCGGCTGCGACCGGGCCCACAGGCTCTCGATGCCCTCGGCCGTCGTGAACAGCGTGTGGTCGCCGCGCATCGCGTCGAGGATCAGGCGCTCGTACGCCTCGAGCACGTCGCGCGCCCGGTTGGTGTCCTCGGTGGAGAACTGCATCGACAGCTTCTCCAGCCGCATGCCCGGACCGGGCCGCTTGCCGTAGAACGACAGCGACACCTTGCTCGCGTCGGCGAGGTCGAAGGTCAGGTGGTCGGGGCCGGCCGAGCCGACGCCCGAGTTGGCCGGGAACATCGTGCGCGGCGCCTCGCGGAACGCGATGGAGATGATGCGGGCGCCCTCGGCCATCCTCTTGCCGGTGCGCAGGTAGAACGGCACGCCCGCCCAGCGCCAGTTGTCGATGTCGCAGCGCAGCGCGATGAACGTCTCGGTGTCGGAGTCGGGCGCGACCCCCGCCTCGTCGAGGTAGCCCGTGTACTGGCCGCGCACCACCTGGGTCGGGTCGATCGGCAGCATCGAGCGGAAGACCTTGTTCTTCTCCTCGCTGATGGCTCGCGGCTCCAGCGCCGTCGGTGGCTCCATCGCGACGAACGCGAGGACCTGCAGCAGGTGCGTCACGACCATGTCCTTGTAGGCGCCGGTCGACTCGTAGAAGGCCGAGCGCTGGCCGAGGCCGAGCGTCTCCGGGATGTCGATCTGGACGTGGTCGATGAAGTTGCGGTTCCAGATCGGCTCGAACAGCCCGTTCGCGAAGCGGAACGCCAGGATGTTCTGCGCCGCCTCCTTGCCGAGGAAGTGGTCGATCCGGAAGATCTGGTCCTCGTCGAACGTCTCGTGCAGGTGGTTGTTGAGGACGACGGCGCTGTCGAGGTCGGTGCCGAACGGCTTCTCCATGATCACGCGCGAGCGGTCGACGAGGTCTGCCTCGCGCAGCATCTCGATCACGTCGAAGGCGGCCTTGGGCGGCACCGACATGTAGTGCAGCCGGCGTACGCCGTCACCGAGCTCCTCCTCGGCGCGCGCCACCGCAGCCTTCAGCGCGTCGGCGCCCGCGCCCATCGGCACGTAGCTGAGCGACGACGCGAACTCCGCCCACTGCTCGGGCGAGATGCGGTGGTGGCCGCCGAACTCCTCGACCGCCGCCTCGGCGAAGGCGCGGAACCCGGCGTCGTCGAAGTCCTCGAGCGAGGTGCCCACGATCCGCATCGGCGGTGCGAGCGCCGACGTCGCGATGTGCACGAGGCCGGGGAGGAGCTTGCGCCGCGAGAGGTCGCCGGCCGCGCCGAACAGGACGATGACGTGCGGCGCGGTGCGTTCCCCGACCTGCCGCGTCGGACGGCTCGCGGGGTGCGGGTAGGAGATCGTCTCGGGCGGGCGCCGGTCGTTCATCGCCCGATCATGGATCATCCCGGCGCGGTGCGTCCGCGGATCGGCGCAGCCGTCATCGGACGTAACACCGCTGTCACCAGCGGTTCCGCGCCTCCTCGGCCCAGCCGACGATGCCGTCGAGAGCCACGCGCTCGCCCTCGTCCGTGGTGGCCCAGCCGCTCCACGTGCCGAAGCACTGGTGCACCTCGGAGGCGAGGACGCCGAGGTTGGTCACCGACGCCCGCTCGTGGAACGGCGTGAACCGCGCGTCGACGCGCTCGCCGCGGATGCGCCACGGCGCGAGCCAGTCGGCCGCGTCGTAGTCCCAGGCCAGGTCCTCGCTGATCTTGTGGGCGACGCCGTCGACGAAGAGCGCGTTCTCGGTCGAGCCGGTGCCGTCGGTCCACCTCCCGCCGACCTGCAGCGCCACCTCGCGGCCCTCGACGCGGCCGTAGCCGGCGCCCCAGTTCCAGGTGATGGCGTACGGCCAGCGGCCGCGGCCGTGGTCGAGGACGCCGAACGACTCGTCGGGGTCGACCTCGTGCTCGAGCCCGGCCACGCGCAGCCGCCCGCGCAGCGGCCGGCCGAGGTCCTTCACGGTGTACTGGAAGAGCTTCTCGCTCCAGGGCACGACGACCGAGAGGCTCTCGTGGCGCTCGGGCAGCAGCGCGACGACGTCGAGGTCGAGCACCGGCGTGCGGACCCGGATGCGCGTGCCCTCGGGCGTCTCGTCGAGCGCGATCGCGAGCGCCTTCGTCGTCACCCGCGAACCGCCGACTCCCGCGCGCGGAGCGAGCAGCGCGCCCCGCCCGAACGGCACGACGGCGTCGGCGTTCGTCTCCGACCCGGAGGCCCGCTCGAGCAGGTAGACCGAGTGCACTCCGGCGTAGTCGAGCGACGAGACGGTGATGCCGACGATGTGCTCGGGCGTGACGAGGCCCCAGTACTCCCAGCGCTTCGAGCGCCCCCAGCCGCGCAGGCCGGTGCGGTGCAGCGGGTGGCGCGACCAGCCGACGGCGTCGGGGGAGAGCCGGCCGTCGGGCCGGCAGAGGTCGACGGCCTCGGTGATCTCGCGCTCGACGGACACGGCTCAGCGCGCCCTGCGGCGCTCGCGCAGGTGCGCGATGCGCGGGTGGACGTCGACGTTGGCGCGCACCCGGTCGGTCGCGGTCTCCCAGGTGAGGTCGCCGACCGCGGCGTCCTCCTTGAGGATCCCCACCGCGGCGGGGGAGTCGAGGCTCATGCCGAGCACCATCATCGTGTCGCTCTCGATGTAGGCGACGAACACCGACCACGGGAACTGCTCGGTCCCCGAGGGGTTCGTCGCGGTCAGCCCGCGCTGGTCGACCACGACGGACAGCGGCTGCAGCATCTCCGGCGTCGAGCTCACCACCTGGCGCAGGCCGATGCGCGCCGGGAGGTCGGCCCACCACATCGCGCCGATCCCGACGATGCCGAGGAAGGGCACGAGCGCGAGCCACCCGGCGTGCACGTACGCCACCGCCACGAACGTGACGACGAAGCCGATCGCGATGAGGGTCGAGCCGAGCATGCGGGTGCGCGCGGCCGAGCCCGAGCCGTCGCGCCACAGGCGCAGGGCCGCCTCGTAGTCCTGCGACGTCGGTGTCCAGACGAACGAGGGGCCGGTGCTCACCGGAGGATCCTCGCGCGCGCGGACGCGCGTCGGGTCGCGGACACGCGCTAGCCCTTCACCTTCTCGTTGGCGGGGTCGTAGAGCGGGCGCAGCGACGCGCGGCACGGCCACTGCCGGTCGGCGATCTCCACGGTCCACGTGCCCGTCGAGAGGAACTCGGCGTCGATCGGCACGTCGGCCTCGAGCATCGCGAGGCCGACGGCCGCACCGAGGGTGTGGCCGTACGACGCCGCACGCACGTAGCCGAGCGGTACGCCGTCGCGGCGTACGACCTCGGCGTGCACGAGCAGCGGCTCGGGGTCCTCCACGATCACCTGTACGAGGCGCTTGCGCAGCGGTCCGGCCGCCTTCTGCGCGGCGACGGCGTCGCGGCCGAGGAACCCGCCCGGCTTGTCGAGCGCGACCGCGAACCCGAGACCGGCCTCGAGCACGGTGTCGGTGTTGTCGATGTCGTGGCCGTAGTCGCGGTAGCCCTTCTCCATGCGCAGGCTCGCGAGCGCCTTCGTGCCCGCGTGCCGCAGCCCGTACGCCGGTCCGGCCTCGACGAGGCGGTCGTAGACGTGCACCGCCTGCTCGGCCGGGACGTAGAGCTCGTAGCCGAGCTCGCCGACGTAGGTGATCCGGATGCAGAGCGCGCGGGCGAGGCCGAGGTCGATCTCGCGGGCGGCGCGGAACGGGAACGCCTCGTTCGACAGGTCGACGCTGGTGAGCGACTGCAGCAGCTCGCGCGACCGCGGCCCCTGCACGTTGATCTGCGCGTAGCCGCCCGTGACGTCGGTGACGAAGGCGTGATGGCCGTCGAGGTGGCGCCGCAGGTGGGTCTCGACGTGGCGCTGCGCCGTGTCGCTCGCGACGACCCAGAAGGTCTCGTCGTCGAGCTTGGTGACGGTGAGGTCGGCCTCGAGCCGGCCGGTCTCGTCGAGCCACTGCGTGTAGGTGATGACCCCGGGCTCGCCGTCGACGTCGTTGGCGCTGATCCAGTTCAGCCGCGCGCCCGCGTCCTTGCCCTGCACGAGGAACTTGGCCATGAACGACATGTCCATGAGCACGACGTCGTTGCGTGCGGCGTGGTGCTCCGCGGCCCACCAGTCGAACCAGTGCGGCCGCCCCCAGGTCTCCTCGCCCTGGTCGGGCTCGTGGCCCTCCGGCGCGTACCAGCCCGGGTTCTCCCAGCCGCTGACGTCGCGGAACCAGGCGCGCTGCTCCTCGAGCCGGTGGTGGATCGGCGAGAGCTTCGCGCCGCGCGCGGTGTGCGGGTTGTGGTCGGGGTAGTGGCAGGCGTAGACGCGACCGAGGCTCTCGACCGTGCGCAGGGCGCGGTACTCGGGGTTGCGCTGGTAGGTCTGCAGCCGGTCGATGTTGAAGCCGGTGATGTCGACGTCGGGGCGCCCGGTCGTGATCCAGTGCGCGAGCATCCGGCCCATGCCGCCGCCGGTGAGGATGCCGATGGAGTTCAGCCCGGCGGCGACGAAGTAGTTGCGCACCTCGGGCGCCTCGCCCACGACGGGCGCGAGGTCGGCGGTGAACGACTCGGGTCCGCAGAAGAACTTCCGGATGCCGACCTCGTTCGAGATCGGCACACGGCTCATCGCCGCCTCGAGGTAGGGCGCCATCCTGTCCCAGTCCGGCGGCAGCTCGAGGAACGACGCGGTGTCGGGGATGCGGTCGACGTGCCACGGCGCGCAGACGGCCTCGAACAGGCCGACCATGAGGCCGCCGCCCTCCTCGCGGAAGTAGCCGAAGTTGCGCGGGTCCTCGATGACCGGGAACGACTTCGAGATGCCGTCGAACTCCTCGGTGATCAGGTAGTAGTGCTCGGCCGCCTGCAGCGGGATGTTGACGCCGGAGAGCTCGCCGAGCTGACGCGCCCACATACCGGCGCAGTTCACGACGTACTCGCACTCGATGTCGCCGTACGCCGTGCTCACACCCGTGACGTGGCGCGAGGCTCCGGATCCCGCGGTCGTGACGCCGGTGACCGCCACGCCCTCGAGGATCGTGGCGCCCTTGAGCCGCGCGCCCTTGGCGAGCGCCATCGTCACGTCGACCGGGTTCGCGCGGCCGTCCTCGGCGACGTAGAAGCCGGCGAGCACGTCGTCGACGCGCGCGAGCGGGAAGAGGTCGAGCACCTCCTGCGCCGAGATCTCCTGGACGTCGACGCCGCAGTAGCGGTTGAACGCGGAGACGCGGCGGTACTCCTCGAGCCGCCCGGGCTCGGTCGCGAGCTCGATGAAGCCGACGGGCATGAAGCCGGTGGACTGCCCGGTCTCGGCCTCGAGGCGCGAGTAGAGGTCGCGGGTGTACTTGCGGAACTCCGTCGAGGTCTCGGAGGTGGAGCCGAAGGTGACCATGAGGCCGGCCGCGTGCCAGGTGGTGCCCGACGTGATCCGGTCGCGCTCGAGGAGCACGACGTCCCACCCGGCGTCGGCGAGGTGGTAGGCGGTGGAGGTGCCGATGACCCCTCCGCCGATGACGACGACCCGGGCGCGGGACGGCAGCTGGGGCACGGTGCTCACGAGCGCTCCTCCTCGTGCCGGACTCCCTCGTCCGGCACCGGGGGTAGTCAACACCGCCGCCGCCCGCCCGCGGCTCCCGGGAGCCGACCCGATCGGTCCGGGAACGCTGACGACCCCGCCTGGGGGGGTAGGCGGGGTCGTCATAGGCGGATCGCGGTGGGGGGGGTACCGCTCTCCGGTCTTCTGCTCCGACCCGGATGGGGGGGGTGATCCGGGGGAGCACGATGAAGTTGTAACCAGATCTTCGGGACGCGACCTCAGCGCACGCTCTCGCCGACCGTGCGTTTCGCTCTGACCTGCGGCGTCCGGACTCCGGGGCGCCCCCCGTGAGGGGCGTCTCACCGGTGTCGCGGTCCGTGCGGGGCCGTGACCGTTCCGTGTCGGAACCATGGTGTGACGCGGCCCACCGTGGTTATGCTGCTCGCGGTTGCAGCACTTCGTTCGTCAGGTTGCCGGTACCACCACGGAAGCCTCGCTAGACACGTCCCCCATGGGCAGGTCTGAACAAACGACGGGAAGCAGCCCGATCGGGGCAAAGTGCCCGGATCGCACCGTCCCCATGAGGAGACATCGCATGGCGCAGGGAACTGTGAAGTGGTTCAACGCGGAGAAGGGCTTCGGCTTCATCTCCCCCGACGGCAGTGACACGGACGTGTTCGTGCACTTCTCGGCCATCCAGGGCAACGGCTACCGCACCCTGGAGGAGAACCAGCGCGTGGAGTTCGAGATCGGTCAGGGCCAGAAGGGCCCGCAGGCCGAGAACGTCCGCGCGGTCTGAGCTGACTCAGCAGGAGGCCCGTCCCTTCGGGGGCGGGCCTCCTGGCGTTCCCGGGCCCGGGCTGCGCCCCTGGCTCACCGGCAGTAGCGTCCGGCCGTGTCCGAGCGCGCGTCGTCCTGGCTGCTGGGCGCCCTCGCGCTCATGCTCACCGTGCCGGCGGTGCTGGGCATCGCCCGGGTCGACCAGGGCCTGATCCGCACCACGACCGAGGTCGGCAGCGTCCCCGTCGTGGTCCTCACCGGCGACCCCGCCGAGCGCCGGCCGGTCGTCGTCGTGGCGCACGGGTTCGCCGGCTCCGCGCAGCTCATGGACGACCTCGGCGTCGCGCTCGCCGACGCCGGGTACGCCGTCGTCCTCCTCGACTTCTCCGGCCACGGCCGCAACGCGACGCCGCTGCCTGTCTCCGGTCGTGACGTCGCGACCGACGTCCTCGACCGCGAGCTCGGTGCGGTCGTCACGTGGACCCGCGGACAGCCGTGGGCTGATCCCGCGCGGCTCGGTCTGCTCGGCCACTCGATGGGTGCCGGCGCCGTCGTGCGGTACGCCGTCGCCGACGCGACAGGTGCGCGCCAGGTGATGGCGACCGTCGCGGTCTCGCTGCCGTCGGACTCGGCGATCACGACGTCCGACCCCGCCGTACCGCGCGACCTGCTGCTCATGGTCGGCGGCAACGAGCTCCCGCAGTTCACCGACGCCGCGCTCGGCGCGCTGCGCGCGGCCTACCCCTCGGGCGAGCCCGGCCCCGGCTACGGGTCGCCCGTCGACGGCACGGCGCGCGCGGTGCACGTCGTGCCGCGTGCCGACCACGTGACGATCCTGTTCTCGTCCGACACCGCGCAGACCGCGGTCGACTGGTTCGACGAGACCGTCGGTGCGCCGTCGTCGGGACACACCGTGGGCGGCGGCCGCATCGGCTGGCTGCTCATGCTGACCCTCGGCGCAGCCATCGGATTCGTGCCGCTCGCGCGGCTCGCGTTCGGACCGGTGCGCGAGGCGTCGCCCGCGCCGGCGTGGTGGAAGGTGGCGCTCGTCGGCCTCGGCGCCGCCGTCGTCGCGTCGCTCGTGGCTCGGGCGCTGCCGTCGGTCGCGGAGCGGGTGCCGCTCGCGGTGGGCGGTCACGTGGTGCTCTGGTTCGCCGTCGCGGGTCTCGCGTCGTACGCCGCGACGCGGCTGCTGCGGATCGCGCGGGTCGCTCCGCTCGAGGTCGCACCGGGCTTCCCGTGGCGCGACCTCGTCGCGACGTTCGCGATGACGGCGTACGCCGTGGTGGCGCTCGGGCTCGTCGCGCAACGGACGTGGACGGCGTTCTCGTTCGCCGGCGGCCGCGAGCGCTGGCTGCTGCTCGTCGAGCTCGCGCTCCTCGCGTGGTTCTGGGCCGACGACCGCGTCGTCGGTCGTCGCTGGTGGCTTGCGCTGGTCACGCGCGCGATCGCGGTCGGCGTGCTGCTCGCGTCCGTGCTCCTGCTCGGCGCCCCCGGGTTCCTCACGCTGCTCGTGCCGCTCATCGGCGTCGTGCTGGTGCTCCTGCTGGTCTACGGCCAGACCGTCACGCGGCGCTCGTCGCTGCCGTGGGCGGCCGCTCTCGTGCAGGCGATCCCGCTCGCCTACCTCGTCACGACGACCTTCCCGCTGGTCTCCTGACGGCCCTCGCCGGCCGCCTCCGGCCATGACAGCGTTTACGTCGACGGCGTACCGCTGACGCGATCGTGTGGTGCTGGTCACGCGCGCTGTGCGGGTTGTCCGGTCTGTCCCTCGGAAACCCTGGGATCTTGCTCACAAACGGTCCAGAACAGGGCTCTACGGCGGTCGACGGGCTGACGGGCGGGGATCCTTACGACAGTCTTGGAGCGATAGGACGCACCACCCGATCTGGCGTGAGGACAACGCAGTCATGACGACGATCCCCGGTCTCGAGAACCCGCCCACCCGCAACAAGAAGCTGCTCGAGTGGGTCGAGGAGATGGCCACCCTCACCCAGCCCGACAAGGTCGAGTGGGCCGACGGGTCGCAGGAGGAGTGGGACCGCCTCACCCAGCAGATGGTCGAGGGCGGCACGTTCATCCGCCTCAACGAGGAGACCCGCCCCAACTCCTTCCTGGCGCGCTCCAACCCCAGCGACGTCGCCCGCGTCGAGGACCGCACCTTCATCTGCTCGCTGCGCGAGGAGGACGCCGGCCCGACGAACAACTGGTCGGACCCGGTCGCCATGCGCGCGACGCTCAAGGAGAAGTTCGCCGGCGCCATGAAGGGCCGCACGATGTACGTCGTGCCCTTCTCGATGGGTCCCCTCGGCTCGCGCATCTCCCAGCTCGGCGTCGAGCTCACCGACTCTCCGTACGTCGTCGTGTCGATGCGCATCATGACCCGCATGGGCCGCGCCGCTCTCGACCTCATCGGCGAGGACGGCGACTTCGTCCCGGCGCTGCACTCGGTCGGGCACCCGCTCGCCGAGGGCGAGGCCGACGTCGCGTGGCCGTGCAACGACGACAAGTACATCGTCCACTTCCCCGAGAGCCGCGAGATCTGGTCGTACGGCTCGGGCTACGGCGGCAACGCGCTGCTGGGCAAGAAGTGCTTCGCGCTGCGCATCGCGTCGGTGATGGCGCGCGACGAGGGCTGGCTCGCCGAGCACATGCTCATCCTCAAGCTCACGCACCCGAACGGCGACGTGAAGTACATCGCCGCGGCGTTCCCGTCGATGTGCGGCAAGACCAACCTCGCGATGCTCGAGCCCTCGCTGCCGGGCTGGAAGGTCGAGACGGTCGGCGACGACATCTGCTGGATGCGCTACGGCGACGACGGCCGCCTCTACGCGATCAACCCCGAGGCCGGCTTCTTCGGCGTCGCGCCGGGCACCGGCATGGACACCAACGCCAACGCGATCCGCACGCTCACCGCCAACTGCATCTACACCAACGTCGCGCTGACCGACGACGGCGACGTGTGGTGGGAGGGCCTCGGCCCGGCGCCCGAGCACGCCATCGACTGGCACGGCAACGACTGGACGCCGTCGTCCGAGACCCCGGCCGCGCACCCCAACGCCCGGTTCACCGCGCCCGCGGGCCAGTGCCCGTCGATCGCCCCCAACTGGGAGGACCCGGCGGGCGTGCCGATCTCGGCGATCCTGTTCGGCGGCCGCCGCGCGACGAACGTGCCGCTGGTCAACGAGGCGCTCTCGTGGGAGCACGGCGTCTTCATGGGCGCGTCGATCGCGTCCGAGAAGACCGCTGCCGCCGAGGGCACCGTCGGCGAGCTTCGCCGCGACCCGTTCGCGATGCTGCCGTTCTGCGGCTACAACATGGCCGACTACTGGGGCCACTGGCTCAAGGTCGGCAAGGCCACCGACGCCGACAAGCTGCCGCGCATCTACTCGGTGAACTGGTTCCGCAAGGACGCCGACGGTCGCTTCATGTGGCCCGGCTACGGCGAGAACAGCCGCGTGCTCGCCTGGATCGTCGACCGCCTCGAGGGCCTCGCCGACGCCGACGAGACGCCGATCGGCCGGCTGCCCAAGCCCGGCGAGATCGACATCACCGGCCTCGACGTCACGCCGGAGACGATGACCGAGCTGTTCCGCATCGACAACGCCTCCTGGCTGGCCGAGGCCGAGCTCACCGGCGAGTACTTCACCAAGTTCGGTGACAGGGTCCCCGCCGAGGTCATCGCCCAGCTCGACGCCCTCAAGGCGCGTCTGCAGGCCTGACCGCCGTACGACCTCGCGAGGCCCCGCACCCTTCCGGTGCGGGGCCTCGCGCCGTAGCGTGACGTGATGGCGACCTGGGACGACGTCGAGCGCATCGCGCTCTCGCTGCCGCTCGTCGAGGAGCGCGCCGACGGCGGGTTCGACGGCTGGCGCACCTGGAAGATCACCGGCGACAAGGGCCGTCAGGTCGTGTGGGAGCGGCCGATGCGGCCGTCGGACCTGCGCGACCTGGGTGACGCCGCACCGACCGGCGAGAGCATCGCCGTACGCACCCCCTCGTTCGAGGTGAAGGCCGCGCGCATCGCGGAGATCCCGGCGTGCTTCGACATCCCGCACTTCGCGAAGTACACCGGGCTGCTGGTGCTGCTCGACGAGATCGACGTCGACGACCTGCAGGAGCTCGTCGAGGACTCCTGGGCCACGGTCGCCCCCAAGCGCGCCGTGAAGGAGTGGAGGGCGACGTGACCTCGTTCCGGCTCTCGGCGACGGTGCTGGGCACCCCGGACCCGCGCGGCCTCGCGGCGTTCTACCGGGGACTGCTCGGCTGGGAGCTGCTCGCCGACCGGGACGAGTGGGTGGTGCTGCGACCGGCGGGCGGCGGGACGGGCCTGTCGTTCCAGCTCGAGGCCGAGCACGTGCCGCCCGCCTGGCCGTCGGGCCCCGGCGAGCAGCAGATGCAGGTGCACCTCGACCTCGCCGTCGACGACCTCGCGGCCGGTGTCGCGCGTGCCGTCGAGCTCGGGGCCGTCGAGGCGGCGTACCAGCCGCAGGACGACGTGCGCGTCCTGATCGACCCGGCCGGCCACCCGTTCTGCCTGTTCGAGCCCCAGCACTGACCAGCAGCGGTCAGGGGGCGGCGAGGGGCCAGGGGCGGTGGATCTCGATGGCGCGGGCGACCTCGAACACGGTGCGGTCGTCGTAGGTCTGCCCGACGATCTGGACGCCGATGGGCACGCCGTCGCCGTCGCGGCCCGCGGGCACGGTGAGCACCGGGCAGCGGTTGGCGACGTTGAAGACCTCGGTGAGCCCGAAGTCGTGGAACACCTCGTACTCGGTGCCGTCGACGACGAAGGGCACCTGCGTGTGGTCGACGCCGGCCTCGAACGACGGGATCACCGTGTTGGGGCACAGCAGCACGTCGTGGTCGGCCAGGACGCGACCGATGCGCGAGGTGATCTCGGCCTCGATCATGAGCCCGTCGGTGAAGTCCTCGGGCGTCTCGGCCACGACGTCGAGCCAGGCCACGGTGTAGGGCGCGAGCACGTCCTCGTGGCCCGCCACCGTCGCGCGCACATCGCGTGCGAACAGGTGCGTGTAGTGGGCGTTGCTCGCCTTCGCGAGGAGGTCGCGCTCGACGACGAGGTCGACCTCCTCGACCACGGCGCCGGCCGCGCGCAGGGCCTCGGCGGTCTCGCGCACGGCGTCTCGCACCGAGGCGACGACCGGCCAGTCGCCGAGGTCGTAGGTGACGGCCACGCGCAGGCCGCGGACGTCGCCGGTGAGCCCGGACAGGTCGGGCACGTCGCGCAACGACAGGTGGTCGTCGGGGACCGGTCCGCTCATGATCTCGGTCGCGAGCGCGGTGTCGGCGACGGTGCGGGCCATCGGTCCGTAGTGGCACCAGTTGTCGAGCCCGTAGTAGCCCTCCATCGGGATGCGGCCCTTGGGCGGCTTGTAGCCGACCACGCCGCAGGTCGACGCCGGCGTGCGGATCGAGCCGCCGATGTCCGAGCCGGTCGCCAGCGGCGTGATGCCCGCGGCGAGGGCGGCCGCGGAGCCGCCCGAGCTGCCGCCGACGTCGTACGCCGGGTTCCACGGGTTGCGGGTGACGCCCCACAGCGGGCTGTGGGTCCAGAACGCGATGGAGAACTCCGGCGTCGTGGTGCGCAGGTGCACGAAGGCGCCGGCGTCGAGCATGCGCTGGATGAAGGCGGCGGTCTCGGTGGAGACGTAGTCGGCGTAGAGGACGCTCGCGTTCGTGGAGACCTTGCCGGCCAGGTAGTCCTCGTCCTTGACCGCGAAGGGGATCCCCTCGAGGCGCCGCGCCGTCCCGTCGCGCCAGCGGCGTCCGGACTCGTCGGCGAGCGCGCGGGCCTCGTCGGCGTAGACGGCGGTCACCGGGTTGACCACCTCGCGGACCTCGTCGAGCCGCGCGTAGCAGGCTTCGAGGTAGTCGCGCGGGGTCAGCGATCCGTCGGCGTACGCGGCGAGGATGCGGTCGACCGACCAGGTGAGGACGTCGGGCACGGAGGTCACGGGGGCTCCTGTCGGCGGGTGGCTCACGACGCGGGGTCGGCGGCGTCGGCGAGGCGGCGCAGGGCGGAGATGCCGTCCGGGTCCCAGCCCGGGCGCGGGACGGCGTCGAGCAGCAGGCGCGTGTAGGGGTGCTGCGGGTCGTCGAGCAGCTGCGAGGTGCGCCCCTGCTCGACCACCTCGCCGCGACGCATCACGAGCGCCGTCTCGCAGACGTAGCGGACGACGGCGAGGTCGTGGCTGACGAACACGAGGCCGACGCCGGTGGTGCGCCGGATGTCGCCCAGCAGGTTGAGCACCTGCGCCTGCACCGAGACGTCGAGCGCCGACACCGCCTCGTCGAGCACGAGCACGCTGGGCTCGACGGCGAGGGCGCGCGCGATGGCCACGCGCTGGCGCTGGCCGCCGGAGAGCCGGCGGGGCAGGACGTCGGCCTCGCGCCGGCCGAGACCCACCTGGCCGAGCAGCTCCTCCACCCGTGCCTCGCGGGCCCGCCGGTCGCTCGTGCCGTGCAGCTTGAGCACGCCGTCGAGGGCGGCGCCCACGGTCACCCGGGGGTCGAGGGAGAGGTACGGGTCCTGGAACACGATCTGCACGGCCTGCGCCTGTGCCAGGCGCGCCTGCTTGGAGCGCCGCTCGGTCGCGTCGAGCGGTACGCCGCGGACCAGGATCTCGCCGGAGTCGGGCGGCTCGAGACCGACGAGCATCCGGGCCGTCGTGGACTTGCCCGACCCGGACTCGCCGACGATGCCGACCGACTCCCCGGCGCGCAGCACCAGCGACAGGTCGCGCACCGCGTGCACCTCGGTGCCGTGCGAGAGATAGGTCTTGCGCAGGTTGCGCACCTCGAGGAGCGGGGCGTCCGCGGTGCCGACGGTCGTCATGCGCCACCTCCACGACCGAGGAGGGCGTCGCCGAGCTCGTCGGCGCGACGGCACCGCACGCTGCGGCCGTCGTCGCCGGCGACGAGCTCGAGCGGGTCGGAGGAGCAGGCGTCCTCGGCGTACGCGCAGCGCGGCGCGAACGCGCAGCCGGGCAGCGACTCGAGCAGGCTCAGCGGGGCGCCCGGGATCGGGAGGAGCCGGTCGTGGTCGGCGTCGACGCCGGGCGTCGAGGTGAGCAGCCCCGAGGTGTAGGGGTGGCGGGGCGCGTCGAACAGCTCGGCCGCGGTCGCGTGCTCGACGATGCGTCCCGCGTACATCACGTAGACGCGGTCGCACACCGCGGCGGCGAGGTCGAGGTCGTGGGTGATGAAGAGCAGGCCCATGCCCTGCTCGCGCTGGAGGCGCCCCAGGATGGCGAGGATCTCGGCCTGCGTCGTGACGTCGAGCGCGGTCGTGGGCTCGTCGCACAGCAGCAGCCGGGGCGACGTCGTGAGCGCGCCGGCGATCATGACGCGCTGCAGCATGCCGCCCGACAGCTCGTGCGGGAACTGCCGCAGGTGGCGCTCCGGGTCGGGGAGGCCGACGGCCTCGAGCAGCTCGAGCGAGCGCGCCTGCGCCTTCGCCTTGTCCCAGCCGTGGTTGAGCCGCAGCGACTCGGTGAGGAAGTCGCCGATCCGCCGGATCGGGTTGATGCCGGCGCGCGGGTCCTGGAACACCATCGACGCCGTGGTGCGCCGCAGCCGGCGTACGTCGCCGCGGTCGGCCGACAGCACGTCGTCGCCGTCGACGAGCACGCGGCCGCCGACCTCGGCGTCGCGGGGGAGCAGGGCCAGCGCCGCGCGCGCGGTGAGCGACTTGCCCGAGCCGCTCTCGCCGACCAGGCCCACGATCTCGCCTGCGTCGACCTGCAGGCTCACGTCGTCGAGCAGCGGTCGGTTCGCCAGCTGCGGCATACGGATGGAGAGGCCGTCGACCTCGAGCAGTCGGGTCATCGGTCGCGCCCCGCGATCCGGTCGCCGATCTCCTCGCCGACCACGTTGAACGCGACCACCGTGATGATGACCGCGAGCGACGGCGCGACGGCCGAGAGCGGCTCGCCCTGCAGCACCGCTCCCTGCGCCTCCTGGATCATCGCGCCCCAGTCGGGCGTGGGCGGCTGGACGCCCAGGCCGAGGAACGACAGGGCGGCGAGGTCGAGCAGTGCGTAGCCGAAGTTCAGCGTCGACTGCGCGAGGACGGTCGGGGACACGTTGGGCAGGACACGGCGGGACGCGATGTGCGTGGGGGCGTAGCCCTGCACTGCGTAAGCCTGGACGTAGGGCCGGGCCTTCGCCTGGATCACCAGGCTGCGCACGAGGCGGGCCACGAAGGGGCTGTAGGCGATCGACATGGCGATCACGGGCGCGAGCAGGCCCTTGCCGAAGAGCGCCACGGCGAGGAAGCCGAGGAGCAGACCGGGGAACGCGAACATCACGTCGAGCGCGCGGCTGATGACCTGGTCGGCCCAGCCGCCGCGCCAGCCCGCGACGAGGCCGAGGACGATGCCGAGGACGGTCGAGAAGATGACCACGGCGAGCGGGCCGACGAGGCTGGTGCGCGCGCCGTAGAGCAGGCGCGAGTAGGTGTCCTGACCGGCGGAGTTCGTGCCGAGCCAGTGCGCGGGGCTCGGCGGCGCGAGCGTGTCGGAGAGGTCGGTCTGCGCCGGGTCGTAGGGCGCCAGGAGGGGCGCGAAGATCGCGACGAGGACGAACCCGACGAGCACGACGACGGCGATCCAGAACAGCCAGCCACCGCCCCAGGCGCGCAGCCGCGTCAGCCGCGGCTTGCGGGCACCGAGCGCGGCGTAGTCGATCTCGGGGTCGACGGGGATGCTCATCGCGTCGCCGTCCCTGCCGAGATCCGCGGGTCGATCCAGGGCTGCAGCATGTCGACCACGAGGTTCACGACGACGAACGTCGCGACGACGATGAGCGTGATGGCCTGGACGATCGGGAAGTCCATCTTGTCGACCGACTTCACCAGCAGCGACCCGATGCCGGAGATGCCGAACGCCGACTCGATGACCGACGTGCTCACGAGCAGGCCGGCGATGAGCAGGCCCGTGATGGTGGTGATCGGCCCGAGCGCGTTGCGCAGGACGTGGCGGCGTACGACGGCACCGCGCGACACCCCGCGGCTCGTTGCCACCTCGACGTGCTCGCGACCGAGCTCCTCGAGCATGGCCGACCGCGTGACGCGCGAGAGCAGCGCGATGAACGTGAGCGACAGGGCGATCGCGGGGAGCGTGAGGTGGTAGAGCGTGTCGGGGAGACCGCCGTCGCCCGAGCCGTAGGTCGGGAAGAGGCCGAGCCGTACGGCGAGCACGGAGATGAGCAGGATCGCGGCGACGAACGTGGGGATGGCGGCGAGCACCGTGGTGAGGACGAGTGAGACCTTGTCCGAGGGTCGTCCCGCGCGCAGCGCGCCGACGATGCCGAGCAGGAGCCCCCACACGAGGATGATCACGGCGGCGTACGCGATGAGGATCAACGTCGTGGGCAGGCGGTCGGTGATGACCTGGCTGACGTCCTGGCGGTAGACGAACGAGCGCCCGAAGTCGCCGTGCAGGACGCCTCCGAGCCAGTGCAGGTACTGCTGCAGGAACGGCTCGTCGAGGTGGTACTGCGCCTTGATGGCCGCGATGGTGTCCGCGGACGGCGCGCGGCCGCGGATGAGGAAGTCGATCGGGTCGCCGGGGGCGAGGTAGATCGACGAGAACACGAGGAACGACGTCACGAGCAGGGTCGCTACGAGACCGCCCACCCGCACGAGCACGTACCGCGCGCGCGAGGTCACCGCGCCGCTCCTCGGGAGAGACCGGACCGCACTAGGCGGCGCCGATCTCGTTGGCCCACGGCGTGTACAGGTAGTAGACCGAGGGCTTCACGCCGGTGATCCGGCTGCCCATCCACACCGACTGCGGGATCTCGTAGAGCGGCAGCCAGGGCAGCTGCTCGGCCGCGATCTGCTGCTGCTTCACCAGCGACGCCTGACGCTCGGGCGTTCCGAGGTCGGACTTCATCGTGATGGCGTCCTGTGCGGCGAACTCCTTGTCGACCCAGTTGCCGTAGTTGGCGAACTCGCCCGGACGCAGGGTGCTGTACATCTCCTCGGGATCGGCGAGCGAGGTGTACCAGGTGGTGAAGAACATGTCGATGCCCTTGCGGGCGTCGGCGCTGCTGAACAGCTCCGTGTACTTGTCCGGGGCGATGGTGTTGATGACGGGGTCGAGGCCGATCGACTTCGCGGCGTCGGCCAGGGCCGTTGCGGCGATCGTGGAGTTGTCGCCCGTGGGCGACGTCGCGATCACGATCTTCTGCCCGTTCACGCCGGCCGCCTTCGCGAGCTCCTTGGCCTTCGCCGGATCGTGCGGGTACTGCGGCAGCGCGGCGTAGATCTTGTCGAGCTCGTCGGCCGGGATGCCGAGCCAGGTGTTCTTCGTGACGAGCGAGTTGGTGACCTTCGCGTAGCCCTTCTCGGCGGCCTTCACCAGCCCCTCGCGGTCGAGCGCGTACATGAGCGCCTGGCGGACCCGGACGTCCTTGAGGACGCCGTTGAGGTTGCTGATGATGAAGTCGTCGACGACCGTGTTGACGCCGAAGTAGAGCTTGCTCTTGGCGTCCTTGGACAGCTGCGGGTACGCCGTCGACGGCATGTCCCAGCTGCCGTCGATCTGGCCGGAGAGCGCGGCGTTCACGCGCGTGTTCGGGTCCTGGAGGAAGACGAAGTCGACCTTCTTCGCCTTGGCCTTCTCGCTGGCGTTCCAGTAGTTGTCGTAGCGCGTGAGGGTGAGCTTCTCGCCGGGCTTCCACGAGGTCAGGGCGAACGGACCTGTGCAGTTCACCAGCTTGCTGGGGTTGCCGTAGTCGGCGCCGTCGGCCGCGAACGTCTTCGCCGAGTCGATCGTGCCGGGGGAGACGGCCATGTACTGGTTGAACAGCGAGTCGGGCTGGGTGAGCTTCACGGTCACCTGCATCGGACCGGTCTTCTCGATCGACTTCACGTTGCGGAAGACGCTCTCCCAGTAGGAGCCGACGTCCGGGTTCGTGTGCCGCTTGAGCGAGGCGACCACGTCGTCGGCCGTCATCGTCGAGCCGTCGTGGAAGGTGACGCCCGAGCGCAGGTCGTAGACCCAGGTGGTGGCGTCGGGGTGCTCGAACTTCTCGGCGAGGTTGGGGCTGATCGACAGGTCGGCGTTCCAGCGCAGCAGGCTCTCGCAGACGTTCGAGAGGATCGTGTTGATGGGGTAGTCGTACGCGTAGGCGTAGTCCATCGACTCGGGCTCGGCGTAGTTCGCCCACGTGAACGAGTCGATCTCGCCCTTGGGTTCCGGGGTGTCCGCCGTGAGCGTGTAGAGGGCGCCGCTGGCGCTGGACGAGGAGCCGCCCTTGTTGGCGACGCCGCTGCACGCGGCGAGGGCGAGGGACGTGCCGAGGGCGACGACGGCGAGCACCGTTCCGCGCCGGATCCGAGCGTGGGCCATCGCGACTGACCTCCCCGAGCGGAGGCCGCTCGACAGACGGGGCTGGCTAGGTGGAGGGGACGCTAGGTGGAGGCGCACCAACTGTCAACAAAGTTGACTAGGTCGATCCGCGATGGTTACCTGCGCCCCGTGACCACCGTGGCGCGCACTGCGCGGCGCCGTCCCAGCCTCGACGCCGACCTCATCGTCGAGGCGACGCTGCGCCTGTCGGAGGACCCGGCGGTCGACTCCTTCACCTTCCGCCGGCTCGGGCAGGAGCTCGGCGCCGACCACACCGCCGTCTACCGGCACTTCGCGGACCGCGACGCGATCATGCGTGCCGCGATCGACCGGCTGCTCGCCGACGTCACGGCTGCGGTCGATCCGGGGTGGCCGTGGGACGCGCGGCTGCGGCGGTCGGCGCTGATGACGTTCGACGCGGCCCGGCGCCACCCGGCGATCGGCGTCGAGCTCACGCTGCACACCACCGGCGGTCGCGGCGAGCGCGACAGCATCGAGCTCGAGCTGGCGTCGTGGCGGGAGGCGGGGCTCGACGACGACGCGGTCGTGCGCTTCTACGCCGTGTTCTCGTCGTACGTCCTCGCGGCTGCCGCCTCGGTGGCCGGTCTCGTGATCGCGGCGCGCCGCAACGACGACGACGACGTGTCGTGGGTCGGTAGCCTGCACGACGTCGACGCCGAGAACCACCCGATCATGGCGTCGCTGCGTCGACCGCTCGAGGCGCTCGAGATCGACCGGACCTATGGAGACGGCGTGGACGTGATCATCGAGGCGGCGCGTCGAGAGGCGCAGGCCGCCGCACTGCCCCGGCCGCGCCGTGGCTGACGCGTCGCAGGTCCGAGACCCCGACGGGCGGCCGCGCGCCCGTGCCCTGGGCATCCCGCTGCCGGGTACGCCGGGAGCGTGGAACGCCATCACCGACGTACCCGGTGTGGAGGTCGGCAGCGTCACGCTGATCGAGGGCGACGGCCCGCTCGAGGTCGGACGCGGCCCGGTGCGCACGGGTGTCACGGCGATCCTGCCGCGCGGTCGTGAGGGCGTCGGCGTGCCGTGCGCGGCGGGGTTCTACTCGCTGAACGGCAACGGCGAGATGACCGGCACGACGTGGATCGAGGAGGTCGGGGCGCTGTCGATGCCGATCGGCATCACGAACACGCACTCGGTCGGCGCCGTGCACGAGGGCATCGTGTCGTGGACGCACGAGCACCACCCGAGGGTCGGCGTCCAGTGGATGCTGCCGGTCGCCGCGGAGACGTGGGACGGCTACCTCAACGACATCAACGGGCTGCACGTGCGGCCGTCGCACGTCGCGCGGGCGCTCGACTCGGCGGTGCACGGCCCGATCAGCAACGGCTCGGTCGGTGGCGGCACGGGCATGAACTGCTACTCGTTCAAGGGCGGCACGGGTACGTCGTCGCGCGTCGTGCGGCACGGCTCCACCGACTACACGGTCGGTGTGCTGCTCCAGGCGAACTTCGGCGAGCGCTCGGAGCTCCGTGTCGCTGGCGTACCGCTCGGCGAGGCGCTCGCCGACGACAACCCGATGGGGGAGGGGTCGTGGTTCGGCCGCGACCTCGCGCGCGCAGGCGTCGAGGGCGCGGGCTCGGTCATCGTGATCGTCGCGACCGACGCGCCGCTGCTGCCCGGGCAGTGCAAGGCGCTGGCGCGACGCGTGCCGCTCGGGCTCGCGCGCACCGGCACGGCCGGCGGGCACTTCAGCGGCGACATCTTCCTCGCGTTCTCCACCGCGAACGCCGGCGCGCTGCGCAGCGAGATCCCGATGGCGGCCGCGAGCGACGACGACTACGACACGCTGCGGTTCGTGCCCTGGGGGCACATCGACCCGTTCTTCACCGCGGTCGTCGAGTGCGTCGAGGAGGCCGTGCTCAACGCTCTCGTCGTCAACCAGGACATGGTCGGTCGCGACGGGCACCGGTCGCCGGCGCTGCCCCACGACCGCCTGCTCGACGAGCTGCGTCGCGCGGGTCGGCTCGTCGACGTCGACTAGCGCTCGCGCTGCTGGTCGCGCAGGTGGCGGCCGTCGGCGGGGAGGTCGTCGATCGCGCGGCCGACGACGGGGAGCTCGGCCGCCTTGCGGCGCGCCTCGCGGACGTGCGCCGGGTGCACCTGGCGCGGCCAGCGGGTGAGCTTGGCGATGGTGAGCCCGACGTAGATCAGCGTGTTGAGCGAGACGAACGCGACGAGGGTCGCGAACCACGGCGTGCTGAGCACCGACGACGGCAGCAGGATCCCGGCGAGCAGGTTCACGGCGTCACCTCCTCCCGCCGCACGTGGCCCCAGCCCTGGCGGCGCCGGCGCAGGATGTCGACGAGCGCGCGGACGAAGACCGCCTGCAGGAACAGGTCGTAGAGCAGCTCGGGGAGGATCAGCGCGGCCAGGAACCGCGCCTTCCATCCCTCGCGCCAGACGGTGAGCACGCGCTCCGCTGCGAACACGAGGCCGACGGCGATCCAGAACGGGAACCACACCCACTGGTCGATCGCGAGCAGCGTGATGATCATCAGCAGGAAGTAGGAGACGAGCGCGACGGTGCCGTAGGCGATGCCGACCTGCTGCCCCCAGTAGCGCATCGTGCCGGTGGTGAAGCCGTACGCCGCGATGTTCTCCAGAGCGCCGCGCTGCCAGCGCAGCCGCTGCCGCCAGAGGTGGCGCCAGTCGGGCATGAGCTCGGTCTCGACCTTGCAGTCGACCGGCGAGATCATCGTGGCGCCCAACGACTTCAGCGCGATCGTGATCTCGTTGTCCTCGGTGAGCGCCGCAGTGTCGTAGACGTCGTCGGGCTCGCCGGGGATGAAGCGGCCGCGGGCGGCCGCGACCATCGTGAGCGCCGAGGCGCGGAAGACCGACGCCGTACCCGTCAGGACGAAGACGCGGCCTCGGCGTCGTGAGATCTCCTGGGAGTACCGGCGGTACTCGTTGCGCTGGAAGATGCCGATGAGGCCGTGCCCCTGCTCGCCGAAGAACACTCCGCCCACGGCCTCGAGGTCGGGGTCGTCGTCGAGCAGGTCGGCCGCGGTCTCGAGGTAGAGCGGGCCGAGAGCGGTGTCGGCGTCCATCACCATGACGGCGTCGTCGGGACCCATCTCCGGCAGGTACGCCGCGAGCGCCTGGTTGAGCGCGCCGCCCTTCTTGTGCGTGTTGCCGACGGTCTCGAACACCTCGTGCCCGAAGCCGCGCGCGACGTCGGCGGTGGCGTCGGTGCAGTTGTCGGCGACGACGATGACGCGGTCGGGCTGTCGCGTCTGGTCGGCCAGCGCTGCGAGCGTGACGGGCAGCGACGCGGCCTCGTTGTGCGCGGGGACGAGGATCGTGATGCGCACCGGGTGCCGGCCGCGCTCGGAGGGGCGCGTCCAGTGCGGCAGCGACGACTGCAGCGCCTGCCGCTCGGGGTTGGCGAACGTGCGCATGAGGGCCGCGCCCTCGAAGGCGAGAGCACCTGCCGCGACGAACACCATGGAGAACAGCGCGGCGAGGATCAGATCCCACGGCGGGCGGACGAACTGCACGAGCGTGTCCCACGACCCGATGGTGATCTCGACCGGGACCGACGGGTCGTCGCTGCCCATCGTGAACGCCGCGACGGCGGCGATGAGGGCCGCGAGCGCGACGACGCCGCCGAGGACGAGCAGCACGACGCCGCGGCCGAGCTGGACCATGCGCGTGCTGTCCCTGCGATCGACCTCCTGCGTCACCGTCGCCACCTCCCGCTCCTCCCCGTGCTGTCGTCGTGCGTCGTGTCCAGCGTCACCCACACGGCGGCGCTGGGGGAACAGGCCCGAGGGAGCGTCACGACATCGGCGTAGCGGTCCTGCGGCCTCTCGTGCGGCTAGCTGCTCGCCACCACGGTGTTCGCCGGGTACTCGCGCAGCGCGGCGTTCGCCGACTGCTCCGCCGATGCGATGGCGTCGTTGGACTGCTGCCAGCTCGGAGTCGCCACCTCGAGTGCATCGGCGTCAGCAGCGCGTCCCTTGATCGGTGTGGTCGCAGGCGTTCTCGCGGGGTGCATGTCGGTGGCTGCGGCTGCGGACGTGCGACTCACCGTGTGTGGTGAGGGCGCCGCTAGGGGAGGTGGGTCGTGCGGCCGGCTGTCGGGTGGCGCTTCTCGGGTGGGGAAGGGCGCCGCCACGGGGAGTGGGTCGTGCGGCTGAGTGTTCGGGTGGCGCTGTGCGGGTGGTGAAGGGCGCCGCTGGGGGAGTGCCTCGTGCAGCTGCCGACGCGACGCGCTGGACCAGCAGGACGCGCTCGCTGGTGGAGCTGGGAAGCGTCCGCGGCGAGCCCGGCTGGTGCGCCCATGCGTGAGACGGGTGTTCGCCCGAACGGATCGTGCCGACGCCGGCCGTCCGACCGGCATGATGACGGCATGACGGGGGTGCTCAAGGACTTCTGGTGGTTGCTGGTCGGCGCGGTGCTGGCGCTGGTCGGGGCGGGGCTCATGGCCGCCGTCGGCTTCGGGGGCGTCTCGTGCGCGGGGTTCGGGACGGGCGAGCCGCCGACCATCGACCCATGCGCCGACGCGATCGCCTCGGCCGAGCGGCAGTGGGACGCCGGCGCGATCCTGTTCGTGGTCGGGCTGCTCGCCATCGCCTTCGGTGCCGGCTACCGGCGGGGGATGCGTCGCAGCCGTCGTGATCAGAGCAGCGCGAGCGTCTCGGCGTAGCGGGGGAGCTGGTCGTCGACCTCGTCGGCGTCGCGGTTCGGCTCGTCGAAGGCGAGCAGGCGGAACACGAACGCGCGAGCCAGCAGCGAGCGCCACAGCGAGCCGTCGACACCATCAGGACGACCGAGCTCGATGACCGCGGGATCGGTGCGCCACCACAGCAGCGCGTCCATCACGACGACGGCGTCGGCGTACGCCGCCGGCCTCCAGTACGGCGAGACGTCGATGATCGAGGGCGCGGCAGACCCAGCCAGCAGCACGTTGCCCGACAGGTCGCCGTGCACCAGCTGCGCCGGCAGGCCGTCGTCGACGACGAGCGACGACGCGTCCGTCAGCAGCGGCCGCGACCGTTCGCCCACGGACGTCGCCTTGGCCTCGCCCCACGCGACGCGGTCGGCCACCGCCCACCGGTGCGTCCGCGCCGCGAGGAACGACGGGCAGGGTTCGTCGACAACGGCCGTGTGGAACGCGCGGCCGGCGGCGAGCACCGGCAGCCACGCCTCGGCGGAGGTGTCGTCGTCGTGCACGGGTGCGCCCGGGGTGTACGCCGTCGCCGTCCAGCCCTCGACCACGAGCCGCCCGTCGAGAGCGGGCACGACGGCGGGCAGCCGGAAGGCGGGTGACGTGACGCGCGCGCAGAGCCCGGCGTACCACTGCACGAACTCGTCGGACGCGTGCGGCTTGAGCACCCCGTCGCCGACGCGGACGCTCCTGCCCTGGCCGCCCTCGAGCGGCGACGCGGGAGCGCGCAGCCCCCACGCGGCCAGCACGGACGACGGGACGGGCATCAGTCGATCAGCGTCCGACGCAGCTGCCGGATCGCGAGCAGCGCCATCACCCCGGCGAAGACCAGCAGCACGAGGACGTCGGTGACGGCCGACCACTGCCAGCCGAACACGGCGTCGCGCACCAGGTTCACGCAGTGGTAGAGCGGGTTGATCTCGGCGAGCGTCTGCACCCACTGCGGGAAGCCGGTGATGGGGAAGTAGATGCCCGACACGAGCAGCAGCGGCGTGACGAGCGCGCTCTGCACGTAGGTGAACGAGTCGATGCTCGGCACGATCGCGGAGAACCACATCCCCATGAGCGCGAAGCCGAACCCGGTGAGCACGCCGATGAACGGCACGGCGAGCATCCCCCAGGACGGCGGCAGACCGAACGCCATCGCGATGAGCAGCGGCGCGCAGCCGAAGACCCCAGAGCGAACGGCGATCCAGGTCGCCTCGGCGAGGAAGAGCTCGTGGACGTCGACGGGCGTGGCGAGGATGCCGTCGTAGGTCCGCTGGTAGAGCCGCTTCACGTAGGTGTCGTACATGCCTGAGAACACCGACGAGAACAGCACCGACAGCGCGACCATGCCGGTTCCGATGAACTGGATGTAGGGGATGCCGGCGACGGTGGAGACCAGCGCTCCGAAGCCGAAGCCGAACGCGAGCAGGTTGATCGTCGGCTCGACGATGCTGCCGAACGCCGACGAGCGCCAGAACCGCTTGAAGATCGTGGCTTCTCGGGTGAGCACGCCCGAGAACGCGCTGCGCTCGACCGCGCGCACGCGGTCCGGGCTCGCCGTGGTGATCGCGGCCATCAGTCCTCCAGCCTCTCGCCGGTGAGCAGCACGAACACGTCCTCGAGGTTCGCGGGTCGTCGTACGCCGTCAGGCAGCTTGTCGAGCAGTGACGACGGCAGCGCCTCGGCGCGCAGCACCGACACCGACGGACCGGTACGCCGGGTGCGGAAGCCCTCGGGCGCGACGAGCGCCTCGACCTCCTCGAGACGCGACGGCGGACCGTAGACCTCGAGCGCCTCGACCCCCGCGTGCTCGGCGACGAGCGCCGACGGCGTACCGCGGGCGATCACGCGGCCGTGCGACACGACCGCGCACTCGTCGCAGAGGCGCTCCGCCTCCTCGATGTAGTGCGTCGACATCAGGATCGTGACGCCCTCGCTGCGCAGCCGGTCGATCAGCGTCCAGATGTCGCCGCGCACCTGCGGGTCGAGGCCGACCGTCGGCTCGTCGAGAAGGACGAGCTGCGGGTCGTGCACGAGCGCGCGGGCGATGAGCAGCCGGCGCTTCATGCCGCCCGAGAGCGTGACCGCGCGGCTGCCGGCGCGGTCGGTGAGCTGCGCGGCCGCGAGAGCGCGGTCGACGGCGGCGTCGCGCGAGCGCCGCGGCACGCGCAGCAGCGTGGCCCACAGCTCCACGTTCTGCCGCACGGTCAGGTCGTCGTCGAGGTTCTCGCGCTGCGGCACCACGCCCATCCGGGCGCGCGCCTGCTTGGAGCTGCGCGGTACGTCGAAGCCGAGCACCTCGATGCTGCCCGCGGTCGGGATGGCCTGGCCGGTGAGCATGCGCATGGTCGTCGACTTGCCGGCGCCGTTGGGCCCGAGCAGCCCCATGCAGATGCCGGCGGGGACCTCGAGGTCGAGCTCGTCGATGGTCTGACCCGCTCGAAGCCGACCACGCCGCGCAGGACCAGGCGGGGAGGGGTCGCCTGGCTGACCCACGCTAGAGGGGCCTCCACTGGGATAGCCCTGGACTTGACCGAGCCCGTGCCCGACCCGATCGCCGACGCGCTGCGCCTGCGCGCGTCCGACGCCGACCGGGAGCGCGTCGCCGGCCTGCTGCGCGACGCGCACGCCGAGGGCCGGCTCTCCCACGTCGAGCACGACGAGCGGCTCGATGAAGACCACGAGGCCACGACGTACGCCGACCTGGTCCCGGCTTCTCGCCGACCTCCCCGGTGCCTCCGGCGCGCTCCCCGTGCCCGGCGCAGGTCAGGTCGTCGCTGTCACCGGACCTGGTGCCAAGCCGGTGCAGGCGGAGGGCGGCGTCGTGGTCGTCGACCCGTCGCGCGCCTCGCAGGCGGTCGGGCACTCGGTCGCGGTGATGAGCGCAGGCGTGGAGCGCGGCGGCCGCTGGCCGTGCCCGAGTCGTCGAACGCGGTCGCGATCATGGGCGCAATCGCCTTCGACTTCACCGACGCGATCCTCACGCCGCAGACCACGGAGATCACCGTCTTCGCGGTGGGATGGCGGGGTCGACGAAGGTGCTCGAGGGCATCGACGTACGCATCGACGTCTTCGGTTTCATGGGCGGCTCGAACGGGCCGAGCGACACGGCGCCGCCCGGCCTGGCCGACCCTCAGTTCAAGGGCCTCGCCTCATGGCAGTTCGACCGTGGAGCGCCCGGAAGCGTTGAAGAACAAGGAGCTGCCGAAGTAGCCCGCGGCCTGGTGGCGCCGAAGTCCACGGAGGCGTAGCGGCGCAGCTTGCCGAGCGGTGTGCTCTTGACTGCGGATCGCCCTGCTGCGCATCACGATCGAGTGCACGGGTTGCCCTTGAACCGCACGCCGTCCATGAGCTCGCCGTCGGTGATGCCCGTGGCCACGAAGAACACGTTGTCGCCGGTGACGAGGTCGTCGGTGAGCAGCACCGCGAGTACCGGCCCGGTGTCGATCGCGCTGGCGCTCGGCGTCGTCCTTCGGCCAGAGCTTGCCCTGGATCACGCCGCCGAGGACTTCATCGCGCAGGCGGGTGATGACGCCCTCCGGAGTGCCGCCGACGCCGAGCAGCAGGTCGATGCCCGTGCCCTCGCGCGCGGCCAGGCGATCGCGCCGGCGACGTCGCCGTCGGAGATGAACTTGATGCGCGCGCCCGCCTCGCGGACCTTCACGAGCTCCCGTGGCGCGGCCGGTCGAGGATGACGACGGTGAGGTCCTCGACGTTCTCCGACTTGGCCTTCGCGACCTTCTTGAGGCCAGTTCGACGATCGGCGCCTTCGATGTCGACGATGCCGGCCGCGGCCGCGCCGGTCACGAGCTTCTCCATGTAGAAGACGGCCGAGGGGTCGTACATCGTGTGCCGCTCCGACACCGCCAGCACGGCGATCGCGTTCGGCATGCCCTTGGCGCACAGCGTGGTGCCGTCGATCGGGTCGACCGCGACGTCGACCTCGGGACCGGTGCCGTCGCCCACGGCCTCGCCGTTGAACAGCATCGGGGCATCGTCCTTCTCGCCCTCGCCGATCACCACGACGCCCTGCATCGACACCGACTGCACGAGCGCGCGCATCGCGTTGACGGCTGCGCCGTCGGCGCCGTTCTTGTCGCCGAAGCCGACCCAGCGAGCCGCGGCCATCGCGGCCGCCTCCGTGACGCGCACCAGCTCCAGAGCGAGGTTGCGGTCGGGGATCTCCGGGCTCGTGGCGTCGGTGGGGGTCATGCGGCACGCTCCCGGGCTCGTCGAGGTCTCGGGCCGAGCGTATCGACCTCCGAGGGGTCGTCGATCGCCCAGCCGCTGTGCGGGTCCGCGGTACGGGACCCGTGGCGCATCCGCACCGGATACGGTCCCACCATGACGCAGTTCCGGGTCACCGAGGCCGCAGCGCTCCTCGGTGTGAGCGACGACACCGTCCGCCGCTGGATCGACGCCGGGAGGCTCACCGCGGTGCGCGACGGCGGCGGCCGCTGGATGGTGAAGGGCGCCGACCTCGCCGAGTTCGCCCGCGAGCACGCCAACGCACCCGAGGTCGAGGGCGTCGCACTCAGCTCCGCCCGCAACCGCATGCCGGGCCTGGTCACGCGCGTGCTGCGCGACGGCGTCATGGCCCAGGTCGAGATCCAGGCCGGACCCTTCCGCCTGGTCAGCCTGATGAGCCGCGAGGCCGCCGACGAGCTCGGCCTCGAGCCGGGCGTGCTCGCCGTCGCCACGGTGAAGTCGACCAACGTCGTCGTCGAGACCACCCGCGCCCGGCACTGACCCAGCGGTACGCCGAGCCCGCGGACGCCGCACCCGCGCACGTCGCCCACAATGGGGGCGTGGACCCCGAGCAGCCGACGACGACCGAGCCGACCCCCGAGCCGGCCGCTCCCGTCGACGACGCCGGGACGGCTGCGGAGGCGCCGCACGAGGATCCCGCGGAGATCGCGGCCCAGCGCGAGGAGCGCGCCCGTCGTCGGCTGCGCCAGACCGCGCGCGACATGGTCATCTCGATGCTCGTCGTGATCGGCGTCGTCCTGCTGTTCTGGATCCCGTTCCGCCCGCACGGCGACACCGGCGAGGTGCGCACGGTCGACCCGACGCCGGTGATCGAGGGTGCGCGCAAGGCCGAGACCTGGCCCGTGCTCGCCCCCGTCGGCCTCGCCGCG
>JAXLSG010000012.1:0-85341 GCA_046330715.1 Candidatus Nanopelagicales bacterium | reverse complement strand
CCCGGGGGTATCGTCTTGAGGAAGACGTCAGCGTGACCGAGCCGCCCACATGGCCCCTGCTAGGAGAACCTGCATGTACTTCGCCCAGCACTACCTGGACTGCCTCTCGCACGCCTCCTACCTCGTCGGCGACACGACGACCGGCCAGGCCGTCGTCGTCGATCCCCGGCGCGACATCTCCGAGTACCTCGCCGACGCGCAGGAGCACGGCCTGAGCATCGTCGGCGTCATCAACACCCACTTCCACGCCGACTTCCTCGCCGGCCACCTCGAGCTCGCCGCGGCCACCGGCGCGTGGATCGGCTACGGGCAGGTCGCGGAGAAGCTCGCGGAGTACGAGATCCGTCCGCTGCACGACGGCGAGCGCATCGAGCTCGGCGATGTCGTCCTGCAGATCATGGAGACGCCGGGACACACGCCCGAGTCGATCAGCGTGCTGGTGTTCGAGCATGCCGACGACGAGGTCGCTTACGGCGTCCTCACCGGCGACGCGCTGTTCATCGGCGACGTCGGCCGCCCGGACCTGCTCGCCTCGATCGGCGTCACGGCCGACGAGCTCGGCAAGCAGCTCTACGACTCGATCCAGCACAAGCTCATGGGCCTGCCCGACGCCGTCCGTGTCTTCCCTGCGCACGGCGCCGGCTCGGCGTGCGGCAAGAACCTCTCGACCGAGCGCCAGTCGACGATCGGCGAGCAGCGCGCGTTCAACTACGCCTGCCAGCCCATGGGCGAGGCGGAGTTCGTCGCGATCGTCACCGAGGGCCAGCCCTCGGCTCCGGCGTACTTCCTCTTCGACGCCATCCAGAACCGCAAGGCGCACGAGGTTTACGCCGAGGACCAGACCGCTCCGGTGCTCGACCGCGCGGCGTACGAGGCCGCCGTGGCCGACGGCGCGATCGTCGTCGACGCGCGCGACCCGCAGGACTTCGCGGCCGGCCACATGATCGGTGCCATCAACGTCCCCGAGGACGGCCGCTTCGCCGAGACCGTCGGCATGGTCGTGAAGCCCGACGACAAGGTCGTCATCATCGCGCCGGCCGGCCGCGAGGCCGAGGTCGCGGTGCGCCTCGCGCGCATCGGCTTCGACCAGGTCGTCGGCGTGGTGCCCGAGATCGAGGCCTGGCTCGCCGCGACGCCCGAGCGCTCGACCTCGGCCAGCCGGCTCACCGCCGTGCAGCTCGCGGAGCTGCTCGAGGGCGACGACGCCCCGGTCGTGCTCGACGTGCGCAACCCCGGCGAGCTCGTCAACGGCACGATCCCCGGTTCGCTGCACATCCCGCTGGCGCAGCTCTCCGCGCGCATCGACGAGGTGCCGACGTCGACGCTGGTGATCCACTGCGCCGGCGGCTGGCGCTCGAGCGTGGCCGCGAGCTACCTGCGTGCTCAGGGCCGCACCGACATCTCTGACCTGCTCGGCGGCTTCTCGGCCTGGGCCGCCATGAAGGAGCCCGTCGCCTGACGCCTTCCTGCGTGGCACCTACGCCGACCGTCGCCTGCCTGGCGGTGGTCGGCGCAGCCCGTTTCGGGGTCGGTGGTCGGGGGGCGCGAGGGCGGGGCGGTGCAGGACGGCCCAGGTCGGGATCACGGCGATCTGGTCGTCGTCGACCTCGGCGTCGCCGTCGACGATGAGGCTGAAGTCCTCGCCGGTGGGGCCGGGGAAGAGGAGCGTCACGTTCGGGCGGGCCACCGCGTTGGCCGCCGTACCGCGGCCCACGGTCGCGACGAGAGCGCCGTCGGCGTACCGGGTCGGGACGGCGAGGCTCTGGGCGCGGCCGTCGTCGCGGACGGTCACGAGGTAGCCCCACGGGTACGCCGCGAGCCGGTCGGCCAGCTCGTCGAGCGGTACGGCGATGCTCATGCGCGCCAGCCTACGCAGCGCCCTCGTGAGTCAGCGGTGGACGACGCGGGAGAAGACGATCACCGCGGGGTCGAGCTCGGCGAGCGCCCGGTCGAGGTCGGCGGCGTACGCGCTCGACTCCGCCGCCCACGCGAGCAGCTCCTCGACCGTCGCGCACGGCGCCCGCACCGCCGACAGCACCTCGGGGATGCGGTCGGGCGGCACGCGGTAGATGACCTCGGTCTCCACCTCGGGACCCGTGCCGTCGGTCGGGTGGAGCACCTCGCGGCACACCTCGAGCCGCGCGCCCGGCACCCACGTGGCGGTCATGTCGATGCGACGCGTCGGTGTGGCGACGCGTTCGATGACGTACGTCTGCTTCCCCGCCTGCACGGCGTTCCCCCGTCTCCGCCCGGGCTCGTGCTCCGGACGAGAACGATCTTGGCAGCCACCACCGACAGACGCTCGCCCGCACGCCCTGCGCCCACGTCGATCTCGTCACTACGCTGCGGTCCGAGCCAGGGGAGGGCGACGCATGCTGCTGCCGGTCGACGACCACCACCTCGGCGTGACCGACCTCGGACGCGGTACGCCGCTGCTGATGCACGACGGGTGGGTCGCGTCGTGGGACCTGTGGCTGCCGCTCATCGAGCAGCTCCAGCACGACTGGCGCTGCCTCGCCTACGACCACCGCGGAGCCGGCGCGTCGACGTTCCCGCCCTCGGACATCACGCCGACCGCGCTCGTCGACGACGTGTTCCGCGTGCTCGACGCCTCGGGGGTCGAGCGCTGCGTGGTCGCGGGGGAGTCGATGGGGTGCCTCGTCGTCGAGCAGGCGGTGCTGCGCGACCCGTCGCGCTTCCTCGGGCTGGTACTCGTCGGCGGTCCGGTCACGTCGGAGCCCGAGCCGGGCGACGCGGAGCGGATGGCGGCGCGCGCGGAGATGATGCGTGCGGACTGGCCGGCGTACGTCGACGGCTTCGTGTCCGCGTGCCTGCCCGAGCCCGACACCGCGCCGCTGCACCGCTGGGGAGTGCAGACCCTCGTGCCCGCGGGACCGGAGGCGGGCATCGCGATGTTCACGTCGCACGCCGACGTGAGGGTGCCGCTCGAGGAGATCGCCGTACCCACCCTCGTGATCCACGGCGGCGCCGACGCGATCATCCCGGTCGAGTCGGGCCGCGAGGCCGCTGCCCGCATCCCCGGCGCGGAGCTCGTGGTCCTCGACGGCGTCGGCCACGTGCCGCCGTTCACCCGCCCCCACGAGACCGCCGACGCGATCACCGCCTGGTGGTCGCGCGTCGGCTCGTGAGCTGGCGGGTGCGGGCGACGCGTACGCCGCCCGCACCCGCGGTCGCTACCCGGTGCCCTCGATGAGGTGCTGCACGTCGTCGATGTCGACGGTGCCGTCGAGGAGCCCGTAGAAGTCGACCCCGCGGCGCGCGTACTCCGCCACCACGTCGTCGTGCGTGAAGCCCTCGTGGCTGAGCATCCACGCCAGCATGCTGTCGGCCGGCGGTGGCCCGGAGGCAATCTCACCTCCGAGCATCTGCGCGGCGAACCGCGCGCTGATCTCCTGCTCCTCGGTCAGCTCGGGATGCTTGCGAGGGATGTTGTCGGTCACGGCGTACTCCTTGTGCTCGTGCGCTTCCCGCACCTCGGGCGAGGCGGGGCGGATCCTCACCCGGGGCACCGTGCGCACGCGCGCGGTTGCCAGTGGGCCTGCCGGGGCATGCGGCCGCACTTTCGTGATCCACCGCCGAACCTAGCGGCACCGTCCGACGGCGCTGCTAGCGTCACGGCGTGCTTCGTGGAACCTGCCCTGGTGCCGGCGGACTGCCGCTCCCAGGGCGTCTGCCCGTGCCGTAGGGGTGCGGGCGCGCCCCCTGCAGAGGGGCCTACCTCGTGTCGCGCACCGACAGCACCGATCCGCTCGCCATCGTCATCTGGTACGCCGAGAACCGCGCGGACGACCACGACCACGGCACCGGTCCCTGCGACCTGCCGCTCACCCTCGCCGACCACCTCGCGGGCGGCACGCGGTGCCGCTGGACGTTCGCGAGCCTCACCCGCACGCAGTGCCTGTGCGGCCACCAGCACGGCGCGTGGTGGTGGCAGGACGAGTGCCTGCGCAACCGCAAGCTCGTGCGCCGCGAGCTCCACGGTATGCGCCGGCTCGCGAACGCGGGGGACCACGTCGACGACGTCGAGCCCACGGCGTACCCGCGGCGCTGATGCGTCGTCCGGGTAGAGGGCGTCGTCGCGACTCCGCGTCGTCGGCGGAGGGACAGTGGGGGTGCGGAGCGGCCGTGCGGTCGCCTACCGGCATCGGCGTACCCGCCCCGCGGGGAGGTGCCGATCATGACCACCACCGAGACGGTCGACGTCACCACGCGCGTCGAGGACATGCCGCCGCTGCACGTCACCACGGTGGGGATCCCGGAGCAGGAGCACGTCGAGCGCGAGCGCCGGCAGACGCGCAGCCGTCAGCACCACAGCGACGTCGTCACGTGGACCATCGTCGGCCTCGTGCTCGTCCTGTTCGGGCTGTTCGCCGCCACCGTCTACACGCCGAAGACCGACACGCACATGGGGCTCTCGCCCTACGCCTGGTCGCAGTACCGCGCGGGCGAGCGCGAGGCGGCGCCGCTGACGATGCTGACGCCGACGACCCCGACGTACCCGTTCACGGCGATCACGCCGTAGGAGGTCTTGCGACGACGGGCGTCACGGGTGCGTGACGACCCGCTGAAAGGTGCTGCGCTCAGGACCTTGCGGGCGCAGGCTAGGGGCCGGGAGGGATCGTGGCCGACGTCGTGTTCGTGCGGGAGATCGCGGGTGGTCGCGATCTCGTGCTCGCGATCGACCACGACGGCCGCCCGGCCTGGGCGCTCGACCTCGACCGCGACCTGCAGTGGTGGTACCCGGGTGGCGACACCCCCGGTGTACGGTCGGCGATCGCCGAGGCGTGGACGTCGCTGCCGACCCTCCCGGTCGCCGCTGTCACGCCGGCGGCGGGGCCGCATCCCGCGATCGAGCTCGGACGCCGCGCCGAGCGGGCGGCGTCGTCGTCCTCCGGCTCTGCCGACGCTCCGCACGACGACCTGGTCTCGCTGCTCGTCGACCGCTGGTCACGTCTGTCGCGGCCGGCGCGGCTCGGTCTCACGGCGCTGCTGCTCGCGATCGTCGTGATCGGCCTCAGCTCGCTGTTCGGCGGCGTGAACGACGAACCGCTCCCGACCATCCCGGTGAGCAATGACGGCATGACGGTGACCTCCGTCGAGGTGGCAGGCGCGCGGTGCGACGTACGCGGCCTCATCGCGTACGACGCAGACGGCCAGCGCCTCGTCTGCGTCCCGCCCTCCCGCGCCATCCCGAGCGAGCTCGAATGGCGCCCCGTGGGCTAGACCGTTCCTGCGTGATCTTGGTCGTGTGCTTGTTTCCTGGGGCTTCTGGGGCTGGGAAGCATGCACACGACCAAGATCACGCCAGAGATGGCGGTGGACGGGTGACCGGCGGGTGGGAGGCGTCGGGCAGGATGGGGGAGCCGGGCGACCCGGTACGCCGAGCCCCGGGAGCCCTCACGTGACGGACGACGCTGCGACCACCGCGCTGCGTGAGGTGTTCGGGTTCTCGTCGTTCCGGGGTGCGCAGGCCGAGATCGTCGAGCGCACCATCGCGGGCGAGGACTCCGTCGTTCTCATGCCCACGGGCGGCGGCAAGTCGCTGTGCTACCAGCTGCCGTCGGTCGTGCGGCCCGGCGTCGGCATCGTCGTCTCGCCGCTCATCGCGCTCATGCACGACCAGGTCGAGGCGCTGCGGCTGCTCGGTGTGCGGGCGGCGTACTGGAACTCCACGTCGAGCGACGAGGAGGTCTTCCGCACGCGCCAGGCTCTGCGCGGCGGCGAGCTCGACCTGCTCTACGTCGCCCCGGAGCGCCTCCTGACTCCGAGCTTCCTGCAGACGCTCGACGAGCTCGACATCGCGTTGTTCGCGATCGACGAGGCGCACTGCGTGTCGGCGTGGGGCCACGACTTCCGTCCTGAGTACCTGCGCATCGCCGAGATCACCTCGCGCTATCCCGACGTACCCCGCATCGCCCTCACCGCCACCGCCGATGCCCTCACGCGTCGCGAGATCCACCAGCGCCTCGGGCTGACGGAGGCGCGCGAGTTCGTCACGAGCTTCGACCGTCCGAACATCCGCTACGTCGTCGAGGAGAAGAACGACGTGCGCGCGCAGCTGCTGCGCTTCCTCGAGACGGGCGACGACGGCGCGTCGTTCCGCGGCTCCACCGGCATCGTCTACTGCCAGTCGCGCAAGCGCACCGAGGAGTTCGCGAACTTCCTGCGCGACAACGGGTTCGACGCGGTCGCCTACCACGCCGGCATGCACGGCGACGAGCGCACCGCGGTGCAGCAGCGGTTCCGCCGCGAGGACGGCGTGGTCGTGTGCGCGACCATCGCGTTCGGCATGGGCATCGATAAGCCCGACGTCCGGTTCGTCGCGCACGTCGACATCCCGAAGAGCCTCGAGGGGTACTACCAGGAGACCGGACGTGCCGGCCGCGACGGGGAGCCGTCGGTCGCGTGGATGGCGTACGGCCTCGCCGACGTCGTCGCGCAGGCGTCGTTCATCTCCGGCGGCGGAGCGTCGCAGGAGCACCAGCGCGTCGAGCAGATGAAGCTCGACGCCATGCTCGGGTACGCCGAGGCCGCCACCTGCCGTCGCCGGATCCTGCTCGCGTACTTCGGCGAGGAGTCGGGCGACTGCGGCAACTGCGACACCTGCCTGTCGCCGCCCGAGCTGTACGACGCGACGGTCGACACGCAGAAAGCCCTCTCGGCCGTGATCCGCACCGGCCAGCGCTTCGGCGCGGGGCACATCATCGACGTCCTGCGCGGCAAGAAGACGGCGAAGACCGAGAGCTGGAACCACCACGACCTGCCGACCTTCGGCGTCGGTGTCGAGCTCTCCGACCAGGAGTGGCGCTCGGTGATCCGTCAGCTCGTCGCGCGCGGCCTGCTCTCGCCTGATCCCTCGCGCATGGGCGCGCTCACCGTCACCGAGCGGGCCCGGCCCGTCCTCGAGGGACGCGAGACCGTGTCGCTGCGCAGGCTCTCCGCCACGCCCGCGCGCGTGAAGAAGGCGCGTGCGACGGCTCCCGGCGGCGCTCCGGCCGACGCGACCGACGACGACAAGGCGCTCTTCGAGGTGCTGCGCGCCGAGCGCCGCGTGCTCGCCGACGCCGAGGGTGTTCCGCCGTACGTCGTCTTCCCCGACCGCACCCTCTGGGAGCTCGTGGCCGCCCGCCCTTCAACGCCCGAGCAGCTCCTCGCGGTCAACGGCATCGGCCCCGTGAAGGCCGACAAGTACGGCGCCCGCTTCCTCGAGCTCCTGAACCCCTGAGCCCACCCGCTTCGGAGGTCTGAGCGGTAGTCATAGCGCACGCTCAGACCTCCAAAGCGGGGGAGGTCGTGGGGTTGACGCGTGTGGCGAGGGGGCGGAGGGTCGGCGTACGCCGGACCTGGGAGGCAGTCGTGCGGGAGACGCCCGAGGAGATCGCCGAGCTGCAGCGGCTGCTCGATGCCAGCCTGCAGAGCGACAACGAGCACCTGCTCGCGATCATGACGCCCGAGCGCCGGGTCACGGCCGAGCAGATGGTGCGCGCGCTCGACGGGATGCACGTGCTCGTGGTCGCGACCGTGACCGCCGACGGGCGACCGCTGACCTCGTGCGTCGACGGGCACCTCATCCACGGCCGCTGGCACTTCACGACCGACGCGACCGCGACGAAGGCACGCCACCTCGCCGCGCGGCCCGCGGTGAGCGCGACCCACGCGCGCGGGGACACGTTCGGGGTCTTCACCCACGGCACCGCGGAACGCCTCACGCCCGACCACCCCGACTTCGCCGAGGTCGACGCCCACCTCACCGCGCACTACGAGTCGTCGCCGTCGTCGTGGGCGCCCGACATCGCCTACCTCCGCATCGAGCCCCGCTGGATGCTCGCGTACGCCGCCGACCCCACCACCCTCCTCGCGCCCGCCTGAGCCACCACCGGGTACGCCGTACCCGGGGCACGTGCGGGCCACGTGACGCCCGGGCGTCTCGTGAGGCACACGTCCCCGGGCCGACGGCGGCACGTGTGGGCGAGGGGAGGCCGGGGCGTCTCGTGGTCCACACGTCTGTGGCGGGGAAGGCGTGGAAAGGCATGGGGCGACCGGTGTTCGTGCGTGGGAGCGATCTCCGCTCTCGAGGTGAGGTAACCCTGTGTTGCTCGTGCTGCTCCTGTGCCACTCTGGTCCGCACACGCGCGGCCGGGGGCCGCAGGGGCCGGCGTAGGCGGAGGGGCTGCCGTGGCCGAGACGACAGCGACGCGGACCACCACCACCGAGCAGTCCGGCATGCCCGCGCAGCGCACCGCCTCCACGAACGAGACCTCGACGCGAGAGACCCCCACGAACGAGCAGACGGAGACCACCACGAGCACGCCGAGCACTCCGCCGACGGTCGACCTGCGGCGGCGCGGCGCTCGCACGGTTCGGGTCCACCTCTCCATCGACGACGACGAGCTGCCGACCGAGGCGTACGCCGTGCGCGAGGCGCTCACCACGCTGCGCGCGGACCTCTCGGCGACCGACGTGCGCGAGGCCGACATCTTCGTGGGCGTGTACGGCGACCGGTACGGCGCCATCGACCTCGACCAGGGCGTGAGCCGCCTCGAGGCCGACTACCTCGCGGCCGGTCGGCGACCGCGGCTGGTGTACGTGACGCCGGGCCGTGGCTCGCGCGACGACCACCTCGCGCTGCTGCTGCAGAGGATCCAGGCCGACGACCTCACGTCGTACCGCCGGGTGAAGAGCGCCGAGGAGCTGGCGCGCCTCGTGGCCGACGACGTGTCGATGGTGCTCATGGAGGCGTTCACCGGGGGAGCGACCCCCGCGCAGAGCGCCGCGCCGCCGCAGCCGACGCCGACGAAGAGCCCGCGCTCGCGCATCCCTGCGCCGTGGCACCGGCTCGTCGGGCGCGACCGCGAGGTCGAGGAGGTCTGCACGCTGATCACGACCGATGCCCGGCTGCTCACCCTCACCGGCCCCGGGGGCATCGGGAAGTCGCGGCTCGCGATCGAGGTCGCGACCTGCTGCGAGGAGCAGTTCCGCGACGGCGCGTGGTTCGTCGACCTCGCCGGCGTACGCGATCCGGCGCTCGTCGCGCCGACGGTGGCGCACGCGCTCGGCGTGCGCGAGTCGGCGGGTGCGCTGCCGGTGCAGAGCCTCAAGTCCTACCTCGCGAGCATGGAGGCGCTGATCCTGCTCGACAGCTTCGAGAACGTCACCACCGCAGCGCCGCTCGTGCTCGACCTGCTCGCGAGCGCGCCCGGCGTGCGATTCTTCGTGACCAGCCGGAGCGTGCTGCGTGTGCGCGGCGAGCAGGAGTACCCGCTGCCTCCGCTGCGCATCCCCGACGAGGGCGACACCGACCCGGCGCACAGCCCGGCGCTCGAGCTGTTCCTCGAGCGGGCCTCGGCCGCGAACCCGCACCGCGCGCTGTCGGATGCGGATCGCGTTGCGGCTGCTGAGATCTGCCGCCGGCTCGACGGCGTACCGCTCTCCCTCGAGCTCGCCGCCGCGCGCACGCGGCTGCTGCCGCCGACCACGCTGCTCGGACGTCTCGCGCACGCGCTGGACGTGCTCGGCGACGGACCGCTCGACCTCCCCGAGCGCCAGCGCGCGCTGCGCACCACCCTCGACTGGGACCACGACCTCCTCTCCGAGGAGGAGCAGGTCGTGTTCCGTCGCCTCGCGGTGTTCCCGCGCGACTTCACGCTGTGGGCCGCGGAGACCGTGGTCGACGAGCCGGGGCTCGACGTGCTCGACCTGCTCGACAGCCTCGTCGGCAAGAGCCTCGTGCGTACGACGGCTCCGGAGCCGGTCACCGGCGAGCCCGCCTTCGTGATGCTCGCGACCATCCGCGAGTACGCGCACGAGCACCTCGTGTCGTCGGGCGAGGCCGACGAGGTGCACGGGCGGCACGCGCGCGGGGTGCTGCGCGTGGTCGAGCGCGCGGCGCGCAACGGGCCGGCCGAGCTCGAGGGGTGGCTCGCGATCCTCGAGCACCACCACGACGACGTCCGCGTCGCGCTCGACTGGGCCGACCGCAGCCGCGACGTCGACACGCTGCTGCGCCTGTCAGCCGCGCTCGGGCCGTTCTGGCGCTCGCACTGCCACTTCTCCGAGGGACGCCGCTGGCTCGACCGCGCCCTCGCGCTCTCGGCGGGGCAGCGCACCGACCTGCGCAGCGACCTGCTCAACGGCGCCGGCTACCTCTCGCGAGCCCGCGGCGACTACGACGTCGCCGAGTCGCAGTACCGCGAGTCGCTCAGCATCCGCGAGGAGCTCGGGGACCCGGCCGCGGTCTCGGCGTCGCTGCGCTTCCTGGGCAACGTCGCCTTCGACCGCGGCGACGTCGCGTCGGCCGAGGACTGGTGGCGGCGCAGCCTCGACGCGCTCGACGGTGTCGACGACATCGTGCGACGTGCCTCGGTGCTCAACAACCTCGGCGTCGCGGCGCACCACCGCGAGGCCGACCACGAGGCGATCGAGCTCTACGACGAGGTGCAGCACCTCGCGCACGAGATGGGCTCGGTCGAGCTGCTCGCCCGCGCGCGGATGAACACCGCCATCGCGCTGCTCGGTCTCGGCGAGCTCGACCGGGCCGCCCGTGTCGCGCGCGACGCGGTCGAGGGCTACGCCACGCTCGACGACACCTGGGACCTCGTCGACGCCGTCGACGTCCTCGCCAGCGCTCTCGGCCTGCACGGCCGCACGGCCGAGGCCGGCTGGCTCTACGGCGGCGCCGCGGCCCTGCGTTCCGCTCTCGACGTACGCCGTCCCCTCACCGAGGAGCGCGCGCACGTCGCGACCGTCGCGAAGGTGCGCGAGATCGACCCCGACGCCTTCGAGGCGGCGTACGCCGAGGGCTCGTGCGCCTCGCTCGACCAGATCGTCGAACGCGCGAGAGGCTATGAGGGCCAGGAGGTCCCGGCGTGATCCTCACCCCGGACCAACGGCTGCGCGTGTTCGTGAGCTCGACCCTCGGGGAGCTCGCCGCCGAGCGCGCGGTCGTGCGCCAGGCCATCGAGTCGCTGCGCCTCGCGCCGGTGATGTTCGAGATGGGTGCGCGCCCGCACCCGCCGCGCGCGCTCTACCGCGCCTACCTCGAGCAGTCGCACGTCTTCCTCGCGATCTACGCGCAGCGCTACGGCTGGGTCGCCCCGACGATGGACATCTCCGGCCTCGAGGACGAGTACCGGCTCTCGGGCGACCGGCCGAAGCTGGTCTACGTCCTCGACCCCGCGCCCGAGCGCGACGAGAAGCTCACGGCGATGCTCGCCGACGTCGCAGACGATCCGCGCGTGCGCCTGCGGCTCTACTCCGACGCCGAGGAGCTCGGCCACCTCGTCGCCGACGACCTCGCAGCGCTGCTCGCGGAGTCGTTCGGCGCCTCGGGCACGACGCAGGAGACCGGCACGGTGAGCGGCCCGCTGCGGACGTCGCCGGGCGACACCAGCAGCATCACGTCGCTGCCCGTCCCGACCAGCTCCCTCGTCGGGCGCGACGAGGACCTGGCCGCGGTGCTCGAGCTGGTCCGCCGCGACGGCGTACGCCTGGTGACCATCACCGGCATGGGCGGCATCGGCAAGTCGCGTCTCGCGCTCGAGGCGGCGCGTGCGCTCGAGCCCGAGTTCCCGGGTGGCGTCGTCCTCGTCGCGCTCTCGGAGGTGCCCGAGCCCGGGCTCGTGGTCACGAGCATCGCGAGCAGGCTCGGCATCCGGCTCGACACGCAGCGGCCCTCGATCGACGCCGTGGCCGAGGCGCTCGCCGAGCGCGGCGAGCTGCTGCTCGTGCTCGACAACGCCGAGCAGGTCACCGACGCCGCCGACGACCTCGCTGCTCTCGTCGGCACCTGCCCCGGGCTCACCGTGCTCGTGACCAGCCGCAGCCGGATCCGGCTCGTGTCGGAGTACGACTACCCGTTGGGGCCGTTGGACCTCGGCCCGATGCTCGACGACGGCTTCGGCTCGCCCAACCACGACCCCGCGCGCATCCAGCGGCTCGCGCGCGAGTCGTGCGCCGTCTCGCTCTTCCTCGAGCGAGCCCGTGCCGCCCGCCCCGACCTCGAGGTCGACGAGACGGAGATGGACGCCATCGTCGAGCTCTGCCGCCGGCTCGACGGGCTGCCGCTCGCGATCGAGCTCGCGGCCGCGCGGTGCCGGCTGCTGCCGCCGTCGGCGCTGCTCGACCGGCTCGACCGCAGGCTCGACGTACCCGCTGCCCGGTTCGCGGACCTGCCCGAGCGCCAGCGCACGATGCGCGCCACCCTCGCGTGGAGCCACGACCTGCTGCGCCCGCCGGAGCGCGAGCTGCTGGCGCAGCTGTCGACCTTCGTCGGCGGCATGTCGCTCGCCGCGGTGGAGGCCGTGGTCGACATCGAGGGCGACGTGCTCGAGTCGCTCGCCGGGCTCGCCGACCAGAGCCTGCTCGACGTCGACGCGTCGGTGATCGACGCACCGCGGTTCACGATGCTCGAGACGGTGCGCGAGTACGCGCGCGAGCAGCTCGAGGCGTCGGGGCGTGCCCCGGCGGTCGACCACGCGCACCGCGCCTGGGTGCGCGACCTCGCCGACCGCGCCCGCGTCGCGCTGCCGCGCGGCGGCCACGGCGGCTGGCTCGAGCGCCTCGAGCTGGAGTCGGCGAACATCCGGGTCGCCGGCCTGCGCGCGTGGTCGGACGGGGATCCCGACACCCTCGTGTTCATCGGCTACCACCTCTGGCTCTGGCTCTGGGCGCGCCACCACACCAGCGAGGCGAAGCTGTGGCTCGAGCGCGCGCTCGACGAGCCCGACCGGCTGTCGCCCATCGCGCACGCCCGGCTGCTGTGGACCCTCGCGGGAGCCGGCGTGGAGCAGGGCGACAACGACGCGGCGCTGAGCCACCTCGCCGAGGCGACCGCGCGGTTCACCGACCTCGACGACGCAGAAGGCTTGGCGCTGTGCGGATTCCTCGACGCGTCGCTCGCGCCGCTGTCGGAGGACTACGAGCGCTCGGTCGAGACCTTCCTGCGCGTGGAGGAGGACCTCGTCGTCCAGGGCAACCTGTTCGTCGCCTCGGTGTGCGCGAGCACCGCGGGCATGATCCTCGCCCAGATCGGACGCTTCGACGAGGCCGAGCAGCACCTCGACCGCGGCCTGCGCGAGGCGGAGGAGATCGACTCCGCGATGCTGCGCGGGCAGTCGCTCGTGGCGCGCGGCTTCGCACGGCTCGGGCGTGGGTCGCTCGACGACGCCGCCCGCGACCTCGCCGGCGGAGCGCACTTCGGCCACCTCGCGGGCAACCCCGAGACCCTGTCGTTCGCCTGCGACGGCCTCGCCGCCGTGCTGCTCGCACGCAACGAGTCGCCCGACCTCGCGGCCCAGCTCGTCGGTGCGTCGCACGGCCTGCGCGACCGGGCCGGCATCGTGCCGTGGCCCGGGCTGCGCCCCGTGATGGCCGCCATCGCCGACGGCGTACGTGCCGTGGCGGGGGAGGCCTTCGAGGAGAACCGGCAGATCGGCCGCCACCTCGACCTCGACGCCATCGAGACGCTCACGAGCAGCCTCGCCCCCGCGACCGCACCCGCCTGACCCCGCTCTGGAGGTCCGGCAGGTAGCCATAGATACCGCTCAGACCTCCAGAGCGGGGCTGGTGTCGTCAGGTGGCTGCTGTGAAGCGGGTGGCCCAGTCGCGTACGTGCTCCGCGAACTCCGGTGGGCCGATCACACGGAAGGGAACGCCCACCATGCCCATCGCGAGGGCGGGCCAGTCGAGGACGTCGGCGTCCATGCGTACGACGCAACGGTCGTCGTCGAGCGGCTCGACGCTCGACCAGCGCCCGATCCGTGCGACCACGACGTCGGCCGGCGCCGACACCTCGACCTCGATCGCGTACGTCGGGACCACGCCGCCGAGCCGCTGCTGGAGGAACGTCGGGACGTCGGTCGCCGGGAGGTCGCGCGGCCGGAACGGCGCACCGGTGCCGACCGGGTCGCTGAGCCGGTCGAGGCGGAACGTGCGCCAGTCGTGGCGGTGCAGGTCGTAGGCCACGAGGTACCAGCGCTGCCCGTAGCGCGCGAGCGACATCGGTTCGACCTCGCGCTGCGAGGGCTCGCCGTCGCGGGCGACGTACGCGAACGTCGCGCGCTCGTGGTCGCGGCACAGCTGCGCGAGCCGCACGAGCACGTCGGTAGCGATCGGTCCCGACGACGCGGGCAGCGGCACCGACACGGTCGCGGACCGCACGGCATCGACCTGGGCGGCGAGCCGGCGCGGCATCACCTGGCCGAGCTTGCCGAGCGCCCGCACCGCGGAGTCGGCGATGCCCGCGACCGCGGCCTGCGACGCGAGCTCGAGCGCGACCGCGAGGGCCACCGCCTCCTCGTCGTCGAGGATCAGGGGAGGCAGCACCGCACCGGGCGCGAGCTGGTAGCCGCCGTCGACCCCGGGCGCGGCGTCGACGGGGTAGCCGAGCTCGCGCAGCCGGTCGACGTCGCGCCGCACCGTGCGCACCGACACCTCGAGCCGCGCGGCCAGCTCCTCGCCGGTCCAGTGCCGGTGGGTCTGCAGCAGGGAGAGCAGCCGCAGGGTGCGCTCGCTCGTGGCCATGTCCCGAGAGTCTTCCAGATCGAGGACAGAAACTGTCCGCAATGGTCTCTAGCGTCGTCGACGTACGCCGAACCCGACTCCGAGGAGATCCGATGACCGCCACCACCGACGTCGCCCTGGACCGCGAGCGCGCCGACCTGCTCGACGTCCTGCGCCAGCACCGCTGGTTCCTCACCTACACGATGCAGGGCCTCACCGACGAGCAGGCCGCCACCCGCACGACCGCGAGCGCCCTCACGCTGTCGGGGATCCTGCACCACGTCACCGAGACCGAGGCCCAGTGGACCGACTTCATCGTGAACGGGCCGGCCGCGATGACCGCGGAGATCGAGTCGTGGATGGACCCCTCGACCGAGAACGACGCCGAGGCGCGCTTCCGCCTGCGAGACGGCGAGACGCTCGCCGACGCCCTGGCCGAGTACGCCGAGGTCGCCGCCCGCACCGACGCGCTCGTCGCCGCGCTGCCCAGCCTCGACGCCGACCACCCGCTGCCCGCAGCGCCGTGGTTCGAGCAGGGCGCCCGGTGGAGCGCCCGCGCCGTGCTGCTGCACCTCATCGCCGAGACCTCGCAGCACTCCGGCCACGCCGACATCATCCGCGAGTCCCTCGACGGCCAGCGCACCATGGGCTGACCCGCTCACTGCCCGGTACACCGTGCGCCCGTGGGTCGCGCGTCATCTCCGGGAGACGTGTGGGTGTCGTGACACCCGGGCCTCACCTGGGCCACACGCCGCGCGTACGACGGGAGCCTCGACCCTCGTGAGGAGGGGAGCTGTCGACGTACCGGGCGGCCGGCAGGTGGACGGCCCTCGCCGCACCCCCCGCGCAGCGAGAGCCGTCCCGTCTGCGGCCGGTGCATCCGGTACGGCCCGGGTGCGCCCCCGTCCCGCGCCCGGGCTCGAGGACGCGAGGCGGGGAGCACCCGATGTGCGTCTGCGGTGCCCCCACGCCTCGTTCCGTACCGACCGTAGGGAGCCGCCCACCGAGCGCGCATCGGGCAACCGCCCGGGGTGCCCGTTTGGGCGGGCGGGGCGGCCCGTCCTCCTCTACCGTGGCGGTATCGCTGCAGGTGAGGGGGACACGTGACGGACACGGCGGTGCCCGGACAGGTGCACGGCCGCCCGCTCGTCGGCGCCCTCGTGGGCCGCAGCGCCGAGCTCGCCGCCCTCGAGGAGCTGCTCGACCACGACGACGTCCGGCTGGTCGCCCTGACCGGGCCGGTCGGGGTCGGCAAGTCGCGCCTGGCCGCCGAGGTGGCCCACCGCCGCGCCGCCCGGGGCGAGCTGGTGGTCGACGTCGCGCTCGGCGACATCTCCGACCGCGGGCTGGCTGCCGACGCCGTGCTCGCGGCCCTGTCGACGGACCCGACCACCGACGCCACGACCCCCGCCCAGGCGCTCTGGCGGCGGGGGCAGGGGGCGCCGGCGCTCCTCGTGCTCGACGACGGCGACGGTGTCCTCGGCCTCGGCGAGCTGGTCCTCGACCTCGTCGACTCCTACCCGGCGCTCACCGTGCTCGCGACCTCGGTGCGGCCGCTGCGCGTGCGCGGCGAGCGGATCGTGGCGCTCAAGCCCTTCGGTACGCCGGACTCCGGCGACGACGCCGCGGTCGAGCTGTTCGCCGCTCGTGCCGCGGCCGCCGACGCCTCGTTCGTCCTCGACGACTCCACCCGCGCCGCCGTCGCCGAGGTGTGCCGAGCGGTCGGCGGTCTCCCGCTCGCGATCGAGCTCGCGGCGGCCCGCGTCGCCGCCGTGCCGCCGAGCGTCATGGCCGCGCAGCTGTCGCGGTCGCTCGACCTGCTGCACCAGGACCCCGTGGTCGGCGTACCCGACCGGCATCGCAGCGTCGACGCCGCGCTCGACTGGTCGTACGGGCTGCTGTGCGACGCCGCGCGGTCGGTGCTCGTGCAGCTGTCGGTCTTCGAGGGCGCGTTCCCGCTCGAGGCCGCGGTCGCCGTGGTGGCCCCGCGGCAGGCGGAGCCGGAGATGCTCGACCACCTCTCCGAGCTCGTCGACGCGCACCTCATCGACCTCGAGACGCCCGCGACGGACACCGCGCTGTTCCGGCTCGACCCGCTCATGCGCCGGCGTGCGCGGCGCCGGCTGCAGGACTCCGGCGACGAGCCGCGCGTGCGCGACGCCCACGCCGACTACTGGGCCGCGCGCTGCCGCATCGACCCGACGACGGCGTCGCGGTCGTGGCCCGACGTCCTCGCCGCTCTCGACCGCCGCGTCTCGACCGGCGAGCACGACGAGGCGCTGCACATCGCCGTGATGGCCGCGCCAGACCTCGCGACGTCGCCCGGTGCGCAGGCGTCGCTGCTGCCGCTCGTCGAGACCGTGCTCGGCGACGGCACGGTGTCCGACGACGCCCTCCTCGCGCGCACGCTCATGTGGGCCACCGTGCACTCGCCGGCCGAGGAGCAGAGCACGGCGGCGTACGGCGCGTGGACGTCGCGCCGGCTACGGCGCTCTATCGAGCTCGCGCGCTCGTCGGGCGACGACGCCGCGCTGCTCGAGGCGCTCGAGCTCACGGTGCGCACGCTCAGCGTCACCTTCGACCTCGAGGGCGCCGTCGCCTCGGCGCACGAGGGCCACGCGCTCGCGTCGCGACTCGGCGACGAGGCAGCGCTCGCGCGGTTCGACGTGTGGGTCGCGATGGCGCAGCGCGTCGTCGGCGACATGGCGGGCTTCGCCCGGTCGGCGCGGTCGGCGTACGAGCGCGGGCTGCGGGTCGGGGAGGACATCGCGGTCGTGCACGGCGCGCTCATGCTGCACGGGCTCCCCGTCGAGGAGCAGGGGCCCGAGCCGCTGCTCGACCTCGACGAGCTGCTGCGCCGCGCCGAGCGGGTGCGGCAGCCGGTGCTCGAGCTGCACGTCCTCGGCGTGATGGCCGCGCGCGACCTCGCCCTCGGCGACTCCGAGGGTGCGACCCGACGGATCGGACGCATGCTCCTGATCGCCGACGGCGTGCAGAGCACCTGGCCGATGGCGAGCGTCGCCCCGCTCATGCTGCTGCTCCCGATCTCGCTGGGGCGTGGCGCGGTCGACGACGCGGTCGTCCTGTGCGAGGCGATATCGCCGATCGAGTCGCTGCTCCCGAGCATCGCTCCGTCGATGGCTCCGGCGTACGCCGCTGCCGCAGCCGCGGTCCGCGCGTCGGTCCCTCCCGAGCGTTACGCCGCGGTGGCCGACGACGTCCGCGGCATCACGTTCTCGGAGGCCAACCGTCGCGCGCAGCTGATGGTGCGGTCCTACCTGCCGCCGCGCACCCCTGGAGTGCCGGCGCAGGCGTCGACGGTCACTGCCACGGCGCCGCTGACACCGCGCGAGCGCGACGTGCTCGCGCAGCTGGTCTCCGGTGGCACCAACCGCGAGATCGGCGAGGCGCTCGGCATGTCACCCAAGACCGTCATGCACCACACGGTCGCGATCTACCGCAAGCTCGGCGTCCGCGGCCGCGCCGAGGCCGTCGCCTGGGCGCTGCGCTCCCGGTGACTCTGCGCCCCCGCTGACCCTCACGCGCTGCTCTGGTCCGGCGACAGGGATCCGCGGCTCGTGGTCTAGTGGGCGCGTGCCTCTGCCGGACGGGTTCGCGATCGCGCCCATGACCGCACCCGAGGTCGACGTGCTCGTCGACTGGGCGGCGGCCGAGGCCTGGAATCCCGGGGTGCACGATGTCGCGATCGCCTGGCGCGAGCAGCCCGAGGCGTTCTGGGCGCTGCGCCGAGGGGACGAGCTCGTGGGCGGTGCGTCGGTCATGGCGTACGGCGGAGCCTGGGGGTTCCTCGGCCTGTTCATCGTGCGCGAGGACCTCCGCAGCCACGGCCTCGGCGGAGAGCTCTGGGACCACCTGCTCGTCGACCTGCGCTCGCGGCTGCGCGACGACGCGCCGATCGGGCTCGACGGCGTCGTCGCCATGCAGCCGTTCTACCGCCGCTCCGGCTTCGTCGACGCCTACCGCGACATCCGCTTCTCCGGCCGTCCCGTCTGCGAGCCCGACCCGTTCGTGACCGTGATCGAGGGCGAGCAGCTGACGCCGGCGGGGGAGCGCGAGCTCGTCGCGTTCGACGAGGCGCTCGCGATCGGTCCGCGACGCTCCTTCATGAGGCACTGGTTCACCGCACCCGGCGTGCTCGTGGCGACGCTGCGCCACACGTCGGGCCTCGGCGCGATCGGGGCGATGCGCCCGTGCCGCGAGGGCTGGAAGCTCGGACCGGTGCTCGCGTCGGTGCCCGACGACGCCGCCCGTGTCGTGCGCTCGCTCGTCGCCGCGGCGCACGGGTCGCCCGTGGCCCTCGACGTACCCGAGCCGAACGCCGCCGCCGTCGCGATCGCCCGCGACCTGGCGCTCGAGCAGTCCTTCGAGTGCGCCCGGATGTACCTCGGCCCGCAGCCCGCGATCGCCGTCGACCACGTCTTCGGAGTCACGAGCTTCGAGCTCGGCTGAGGAGCGCGAGTCGGGCCGCGACGCCCTGTGCCCGCGGCCTAGGGTGGGTGGGGGAGGACGTCATGTGCCGGTGGTTCGCGTATCGAGGGGCTCCGATCCGGACGAGCGAGCTCCTGCTGCATCCCGTGCACTCGATCGTGGCGCAGTCGCTCGACTCGCCGCTCGGGGCGGAGACGGTGAACGGCGACGGCTTCGGGTTCGGGTGGTACCCCGTCGACGGCGGCGACCCGGGCGTGTTCCGCAGCATCGAGCCGGCCTGGCACGACCGGAACCTGCGCTCGATCGCCGAGGCGACCAGCTCGCCGCTCTTCTTCTGCCACGTGCGCGCCGCCGCCGGGCCGCCGATCCAGCAGACCAACTGCCACCCGTTCGCCCACGACGGCTGGCTGTTCATGCACAACGGCGTCATCTCGGGGTTCGGGAAGGTCAAGCGCGACCTCGTGCTGCAGGTCGACCCCGACCTCTACCCCTCGATCCTCGGTACGACGGACTCCGAGGTGCTCTTCCACCTCGCGCTCACCCTCGGCCTGCGCGACGACCCGGTCGCGGGTCTGTCCCGGGCGCTCGCGGCGGTCGAGGAGGCCGGACGGGCGCACGACGTGCAGTTCCCGTTCCAGGGCACCGTCGCGGTCACCGACGGCACAACGGTGTGGGCGTTCCGCTACTCCTCGCAGGGCCGCAGCCGCACGCTCTTCCACTCGACCGACCTCGCGGACCTGCGCGCGATGTATCCCGACGAGGAACGGCTCCGCCTGTTCAGCGACGACGCCCACGTGGTCGTGTCGGAGCCGCTCACCGACGTGCCCGGGGTGTTCCGCGAGGTGCCCGAGTCGACGGTGGCGATCCTCGACGCCGACGGCTATCGCCATGCCGAGTTCGTGCCGGACGCGAGCGCATGACGGGTACGTCGACCCCCACGCTGTCGCAGCGCCGGATCACCTGGGCCGGTTGGGGTTTCGCGATCGGCTCGGCGCTGTTCATGGCCGGCGTACCGCTGAGCCTGTCGACGTCGCTGTCGCCCGCGGTGGCCGGCTGGACGTTCTTCGTGGGGTCGGTGTTCTTCACGACCGCGGCATCGCTGCAGACCCTCGCCTCGCGCACGCCCGACGACGAGCGCACGGCCCCGTTCGCCGACTGGAACAAGGCCGACCGCGCGAACCTGATCGCCGCGGCCGTGCAGCTCGTCGGCACCGTCGAGTTCAACATCACCACCCTGCGCGCCGCGCTGAACGCCGCCGAGCGGGCCAGCTACTCCGCGCAGAGCGTATGGAACCCCGACGCGATCGGCTCGATCCTGTTCCTCGTGTCGAGCGCGATCGCGCTCGCGCCGGTGGTGCAGCAGCGGCGGCTCTCGCGCGTGCGCGACCGGTCGTGGTTCATCGCGTCGCTCAACATGCTCGGGTCGATCCTGTTCGGCGCGTCGGCCGTCGGAGCGTGGACCACCTCGAGCGGCGACCTGGTGAGCCTGTGGTGGGCCAACGTCGGCACGTTCTTCGGCGGCGTCTGCTTCCTCCTCGGCGCGATCCTCATGCTCCCCTTCGGCGAGGCACCCGACGAGCGGCCCGCGGAGCAGCCCGCCTGATCTGGAGGCGTGAGCGGTAGCCATGGCTCACGCTCGGACCTCCAGATGGGGTGGAACCGGGGCGGGGCTGGCTGCGTCGAAGCGGCATGACGATCACCGTTACCCGACGCACGATCTGGACCGTCGCGCTCGTGACGGTCGCGCTGCTCGCGGCGTACCTCATGGGCGCAGCGCGCCCGAGCGCCGCGGCGACCACGACGACCCCGTTCGCCACCGGCACCACGCCGGCCGGCACGACCACGGGCATCACCGTCACCGGCAAGGGCACCGTCACGGGTACGCCGGACACGCTCACCGTCTCGATGTCGGCGACGGCGTCGGGCAAGACCATCGACGACGCGCTCGCGAAGGCCAACAAGGCGCAGGCCGCAGTCGTCGCAGCGCTCAAGAGCTCCGGCGTCGACGCGAAAGACATCCAGACCTCGAACGTCTCCATCCAGCCGAACTACACGAGCAAGGGGCTGCCCAGCGGCTACGTCGTGTACGAGGGCGTCACCGTGAAGATCCACGGGCTCGGCAAGGCCGGCAGCACGCTCTCGGCAGCGGTCGCGGCGGGTGGCGACAACGTGCGCGTCGACAGCGTGTACGTCGCGATCGACGACACCGACCCGCTCAAGGGCGAGGCCCGCGCCTCCGCCGTCGCCGACGCGAAGCAGCGCGCCGACCAGTACGCCGCCGCGGCGGGTGTGAAGGTCGGTGCGGTGCAGTCGATCACCGAGGCCGTGTCGGTGTCGTCGCCGTACCCGTACGCCGTCCCGGCGGCCTACGACATGCGCTCGACGGCGGGCGCCGTGCCGATCCAGGCGGGCTCTCAGGACGTCAGCGTCACCGTGACCATCACGTACGCGCTCGCCTGAGCGTCAGCGCTCGAACCTGAGCGCCTACCCCAGAAGCCGACCCCGGGCGGGGTGCGCGAGACCTCCCTCTCGCCCTCGCCCGGGGTCGTCCACGTCGCGAGGCGTCGACAGGCTCAGAGCTCGAAGACGTAGTCGTACCAGCCCGGCCCGCGGACGAAGCCGAGGCGGTCGTTGGCGGCGAGGATGTGGTCGTTGCCGCGCATGTTCTGGGTGACCATCACGCGGCGACCGCGGTCGCGCATCGTCGCCGCCGCGTGCGCCTTGAGCGCCGACGCGAGACCGTGCCCGCGCCAGGCGCGCTCGACGCCGGTGAAGCCGGTGTTCACCGCGCCCTCGATGTCGGGTCGGTCGAACGTGTACGTGATCCCCACCGGCTCGCCGTCGTGCTCCGCGACGAGCACATGGGCGGGCTCGGTCATGGCGCGCAGGATCTCGAACGTCAGGGGCTCCGCCTCCTGACCGGAGTCCGGAGCGTCGCGGTAGAGGGTGTCGACGAAGGGCACCAGCGCGCGCAGCTCGTCGTCGGTCTCGAGCCAGCGCAGCGCGACACCGGCGGTGGCCGCGCGCGAGGTCAGCGACGCGACGGCCTCGTCGGACAGCGTCGCCAGGTCGAGCTGCGACTCGAAGTGGTAGCCGTCCTCGACACCGCCCCAGGCCTGCGCGACCGCCACGCTGTCGGGGTTGCTGTCGGGCACCCACGAGATGCAGTGGTCGAAGCCGAGCTCGCGTCCCTGGGCCTTGATCGCGTCGAACAGCGCCGTGCCGATGCCGCGACGCCGCTCCCCGGGCACGGTCCAGACGTAGCCGAGGAACATGTTCGCCACGCGCGAGGTGCGGTAGTTGGCGAAGGCGTGGCCCACCGTGCGTCCGCCCTCGTCGACGCACCACGCGCCCACGGGGTTGTCGGCGCCGTACGCGTCGGTGAGCTGCCAGTACATCGGGCTGCCCATCCACTGGTCGTCGCCCTCATGCACGGCGTCCAGGTCGTCGTCGCGCATCGTCGGTCGGATCAGCACCGCCCCCACCCCCCCCCCGGTTCGAGGCCGACGCTAGGCGACGGGACCGCTCCATGCGCGCCGTTGCGCTGGCGGGTTCCTGCCAGGTGGTGCTTCAAGCGCGCTTCAAGCGCTGCCCGCGACGGTGCGCGGCATGACCGCACCCTCCCTCGGCCGGCCCGTGCTGCTGCTCACCCTCGCCCTGCTCGTGACGCGCGTCGGCGCCGCCGCGGCGTACCTCGGCGTGGCCTGGGAGGTCTGGAACCTCACGCACTCGGCGCTGTGGGACACGGCCGCCCTCGTCGCGACCGGCGGGCTGGCGGGCGTCGTACCGATGCTCACCGCACCGCTGGCCGACCGGCTCGACCGCCGCACGGTGATGGTGGTGTCGCAGGCGCTGAGCGCCGTCACCTGGCTGCTGCTCGCCGCGTTCCCGACCCCGTGGGGGCTCGTGCTGCTCGGCGTCGTCAGCGTGGTCGTCGAGAGCCCGTTCTTCGTGGCGGTCGAGGCGTCGGTGCCCAACCTAGTGCCCGACGACGCCGCGCTCACCCGCGCGAACTCGTTCATGACGTTGACGTTCGCGGCCTCGTGGCTGGTCGGGCCGGTCGTCGCCGCCGTGCTCATGGGGGTGCGCGGTGTGTCGGCCGTCTTCGTGCTGAACGCCGTCACGTCGGCCGTCGCCGCGGTCGTGATCTCGCGGATCAGGGGGCGCTTCCAGGAGGGCGCAGCGACCGCGACGACCACCGAGCCGCGCGACGGCGGGGTGCTGGCCGGCCTCGCCGTCGTCCGGCGTACGCCGCTGCTGCGGGTCCTGCTCGTGGGGTGGTTCGTGGCGATGCTCGGGTTCGACGGCGGCAACGTCGTGTTCGCGCCGCTCGCGGAGTCGCGCGGCGCCGGCCCGCTCGCGTACGCCCTGGGGCTCGTCGGGTGGGGGCTCGGGCTCGCGGTCGGCGCCGCGCTCGGCGGCCGGATGCGTCCGGGGTCCGAGCAGCTCGGTCTCACCCTGTCGCTCGGCGTCGCGGCCCTGGGGTTCACCGGCATGGGTCTCGCGCCCACGTGGGCGATGACCGCCGTGGCGACCGCGATCGCGGGCATCGGCTTCGGCATCGCCTTCGTCGCCGACGCGAGCCTCGTGCAGCGGGCCGCACCCGACGCCGTCCGCGCCCGCGTGCGTGCGGTGATCGACGGCGCGACCACGGCGGCCGGTCTGGGCAGCATGCTGCTCGCTGGCGTCCTCATGGCGCTGGTCGGACCCGGCGCGTTCCTCGTCGTCGGCGGGGCCCTCGTGGCGGTCGGAGCGGTGCTGGTGCGACCGGCGCGGAGCCCGGCGCTCGCGGTGTCGTCGTGACCCTCCCGCAGGAACGCGTGCGCGCCTATCGTGCGCGCATGGGGGTGCGCGTTCTCGGGACGCTGGAGGTCGGCGACCCTGCACGCCCGACCGTGCTGCCGGGTGCCATGCGCCGCCGGCTGCTGGCCGTCCTCACCGTCACGCCGGGCGTCGAGCGGTCCGCCGACGAGCTCGTCGACGCGCTGTGGGGCGACGCAGCGACGGCGTCGTCGGTCGGCACCCTGCAGTCGCACCTGACGCGCCTGCGCCACGACCTGCCCGACTCCTCGATGGTCGTGACGGGTCCGCGCGGCTACCGCCTCGATGTGCCGCGCGACGACATCGACGCGTGCCGCTTCGTCGACGGCGCCTCGCTCGGCGCCCGGCTGCTCGCGGACGGCGATGCGGTGGGCGCCTCCGAGGCGTTGTCGGGAGCGCTGTCGCTGTGGCGCGGACCGGCGTACGGGGAGTTCGCCGGGGTGCCGGTGCTCGAGGCGGAGGCGGCGCGGCTCGAGTCGCTGCGCGTCGACGCGTCGGAGCAGCTGCTCGGTGCCGAGCTCGCGCGCGGAGACGGCGTACCGCCGGTCGCCGCGCTCGAGGCGTTCGTCGACAGCTACCCGACCCGCGAGGGTGCGTGGGCGCTGCTCGTCCGTGCGCTCTACCGCAGCGGGCGGCAGGCCGACGCGCTCGCGGCGTTCCGGCGCGCACGCGACCTGCTCCACGACGAGCTCGGCATCGAGCCCGGGCGGGAGCTGCGCGAGCTCGAGGAGCAGGTGCTCCGGCAGGACCCGGCGCTCGACGCGCCGGTGACCGCCACCGCTGCGGATCCCGTGCGGCTCACGGGGGAGCGCCGCCCGGTCTCGGTCGTGACGGTCGCCGCCCGCGACCGCGGCGACGACGACGGGCTGCGCGATCTCGTGGTCGACCTCGCGGCCCGGTACGGCGGCAGCGCGCGTCTCGGTGTCGACGGACGGCTGGTCGCCGTGCTCGGCTGGCCGGCGGCGCACGAGGACGACGCCGAGCGCGCCGTACGTCTGGGCAGCGCGGTCGTCGACAGCGCGCGGTCGGTGGGGCGCAGCGTCGCCGTCGGCGTCGCCACCGGGCGGGTCGACGGCACGGGAGACGACGCCGTGCCCATGGGCCGACCGCTCGTCGCGTCTTCGGGCCTCGCCCATGCGGCGCAGCCGGGCCAGGTGCTGCTCGATCCCGCCACGGTGGCGCGCGTCGGCGCGGTGGCGGAGGTGCGCGTCGACGACGGGGGCTCGGCGGTGCTGCTCGCCCTGCGCACGGCGGCACCCGATCCGAGGACCCTGTCGGGCACGCCGTTCGTCGGGCGCGAGCGCGACCTCGCGACGCTGCACGCGGTCGTCGACCAGGCGGTCGGCGACCGTCGCGCGCACCTCGTGACCGTCGTCGCCGACGCGGGGGTGGGGAAGTCGCGGCTGGTGCGCGAGCTCGCGGAGCAGCTGGGTGGTCGGGTGCTGTGGCGCACCGGCAACTGCCGGCCGTACGGCGACCGCGTGGTCTACGCGCCGCTGCTCGACATCGTGCGTCGCCAGGCTGGGATCGCGGACGACGACGGCGACGAGGCTCTGCGCGCCAAGCTCTCCCGGCTGGTGCCCGGCAGCGACGCCGGCCTCGTCGTGGACCGCCTGGCTCCGCTCCTCGGCTCGGCCACCGACCTGGCGCCGAGCCGCGGCGAGACGCAGCGGGCGCTGCAGATCGTGCTGCAGAGCCTCGCCGACGACGGCCCCGCGGTCGTCCACGTGGAGGACATCCACTGGGCACCGCCGGCTCTTCTCGACTTCCTCGAGGCGCTCGCGTCGGACCCGGAGCCGGTGCCGCTGCTCGTCGTGACGACCGCGCGACCCGAGCTCTACCGGCTGCGCCCCGGGTGGGGTGCGGGGGAGGCGCCGGGCATCACGCTCGCCCTCGCCCCGCTCGACCACGACGAGGTCCGCGAGCTGCTCGACGCCCTCCCGCTCGACGACGACGAGCGCGAGGAGCTCGCCCGACGCAGCGGCGGCAACCCCTTCTACGCCGAGGAGCTCGCCCGCTTCCACGCGCAGTCGGGCGCCGACGCGGGCACACCGCTGGCGCTCGGCGCGCTCGTGGAGGCACGGCTCGACTCGCTGCCCGACGCCGAGCGCTCGGTGCTGCTCACAGCCTCGGTCGTCGGTCGGCGCTTCGTCGCGTCGCAGGTCGCCGACATGCTCGAGCGCGACCCGGACGAGGTGGGCGGCCGGCTGGATGCGCTCGTGCGCAAGCAGTTCCTGCGCCGCCCGCGCGACGCCGCGCGCAGCATCGACCCCGAGCTGCTGTTCGTGCACGACCTCGTGGAGCACGCGGCGTACGAACGGCTGCTGCCCGACGACCGGGCACGCCACCACCTGGCCGTGGCCTCGAGGCTGCGCGGCGCCGACGGCCGTGGCCTCGACACGCGGGCCGACCTCGTGGCGCACCACGAGCTCGCGGCGTACGACGCTGCGCTCGACGGCCACGACGCGGGGCTCGCCGACACGGCGCGCGCCCGTGCCGCGGAGTCGGCGCTCGAGGCAGGCACGCGCGTGCAGGGCTTCGACAACGCCACGGCTCGAGCGCTCATGAGCCGGGCCGCAGAGCTGACCGAGCCGGGCACGGTCGCGCACGCCCGGGCGCTCGTGCGGCTGGCCGGCGTCGAGTTCGACGCGCGCGAGTTCGGCCGCAGCATGGAGCTCATCCAGGAGGCGATGCCGCGCCTCGAGGGCGTCGACGAGGACCTCGTCGTCGACGGTCTCCTGTACTGGCTCATCGCGCTATTCTCGACCGGCGAGCCGTTCGCGCCGGCGCTGGGCACGATAGAGCGCGGCCTGTCACGGATGTCTCCCTCGCGTCCGCTCGTGCGGCTGCTCGGCTGGGAGGCGATGGTGCACCTGGTCGCGCAGACGCCCGAGTCGATGGCTCGCGCGCGCGACATCTCGGCACAGGCGATCGCGATGGCCGACGAGATCGATTGCGGCGGAGCAGGTTTCCCGCACGTGATCCACGGGCGGGCGCTCGTGTCGCTCGGCGACGAGAGCGGCCTCGACGAGCTCGAGCGGTGGCTCGACGACGTCGAGCGGCACGAGCCCTCGTCGGCCGCGCTCGGGGCGTGGCAGTGGTGGGCCGGTGCGGTGCACCACTGGCGCGGCTCGCTCGCGGAGTGGAAGGCGCGCGAGCGGCTCGCCTACCTCGCCGAGTCGCGCGGCCTGGGGTTCCTCTACTCCATGGGCGTCTCGGAGCACGTGCGCGTCCTCTGGGAGCTCGGCCGGTGGCGCGAGTGCGTGGCCGAGGCCGATGAGGTCGACGTGAGCCACGGCGACGCGATGCCGCGCTGGTGCGTCGTGCAGCGCGCGCTGGCGCTCGCCGACCTCGGCGAGCTCGACGACGCGACCGTCGCCCAGGTACGGCGTACGCCGCCTGCCGACGCCGGCGACCTGAGGCACGTCGTCGGGGCCGCTGCGGTCGAGCTCCACGCGGCGGCCGGTGATCCCGTCCGCGCGCGCGAGGTGCTGGAGTCGCTGGGGGACTGGGCGCCGGTCGTCGAGCGCGACGGCGCGTTCGAGCTGCTGCCGCGGGTCGTGCGCCTCGCCGTCCAGTCCGGGTGCGGCGACCTGGTCGCACCGATCAGCGGGATCGACGCGCAGGGAACCCCGCTGCGCCGCCACGTCGCGACCCACGTCCGAGGGCTGCAGCTGCTGGCCGAGGCTGATCGCGACGGCGCTCGTCGGCTGCTCGCCGTGGCCGCCGACGCCTGGTCGGCGTTCGGCACGCTCGCCGAGGAGCAGGCCGCGCGCACCGTGCTCGCCACGCTCTGATCCGCCTCGTACGACGCGGAGCGGGGCCGGCGCACCCCCGTGGCGCCGGCCCCGCCCGTGTCCTGCTCCGTCACGCGTGCCGCCCGGCAGCCTTGGCCGCCGCCACGTCCGCCCGGTCGTCGGCGAGACCGGACGCGACCGACGCCGATGAGGACCGCTCGGCGGCCGCAGCGGCCCGCTTCGCCGCGACGACGTCGTCGGTCGCCGCGGGGTGGGTGGTCGACGTGCCCGCGCCGGTCGAGGGAAGAGCGACCGACGCGCGACCGGCGGCGGCGTGCTTGGCGGCCAGGACGTCGGCCCCCTCGGCGACGGCGGCCCGGTGCAGGCGAGGACCCGCGTGCGGGTCGGTCACGCCGGGCACGACGTCGAGCGGCTGGTCGACGACCGACAGCATCGAGCGGTCGCTGGTGACCAGCGCTCGCGTGGCCAGTGCGCCGCCGACCGCGACGGCCGCCAGGCCCACGACCGCGAACGTCGTGAACAACCGGAACCGCCTCGGGCGACGGGGCTTCTCCGTCGTACCGGTCGCGACGACCGGCGCGGAGCCGGTGCGGACGACCTGCTCCGGCACCGCAGCGGCACCGGTGACGGTCGGGACTGAGGTGGTGCTCTGCGCCATGGTTCGTTCCCCCGGATCGTGCGGCCCCTGGTCGGGCCGCTCGAGGAGGACGGTGCCGCGCACCGGTTGAAGCCCGGTTGAAGCGCTGGCAGACGCACGGGAGCCCTCCCGCGTCCGCTCATCGGCCGATCGTCGACGAGCACGTCGGCAGGGTGGAGTGCCCGACGCACGAGGACGACACTGGAGGTGCGGGAGCGTCCGGAGTCTCGGGCCGGCGCAGACCCGCACCGGAGGTGCGCGATGACCACGACGCTCCACGAGACCCAGCCGCTGCACGACCTGCCGCCGCTGCACGTCACGACGGTCGGCATCCCGCCCGACGAGCACATCACCGCGCACGAGGCGCACCTGCGCGAGCGCGCGCTCTGGCACGGCTCCGACCGCATCGCGCTGCTCGCGCTGTGGGCGCTCGTGCTCGGCATCGCGTTCGTCGTGGTCGCGCTGGTCGTGCCCGCCCGCATCACCACGCCGACCGGTCAGGGGACGGTCGCCTGGACCGACTACCGCTCCGGCGAGCAGAGCTCGACGTACCTGACGACGACACCCCCGGCGAACCTCGCCTCGCCGTTCACCGGCGAGCCGTACGCCGCCATCCCGCGCTTCTGACCGGCGCGCCGACAGGCGCCCACGATCGACCGGGGCCGTGTCCCCCGCGCGGTCCCGGTCCCCGGACGAGGAGGCCCCCCATCGCGGTGGCCTCCTCGCACGCCCGGGGAGCACCCGATGGGCTCAGCCCCGGACGGGGGAGTAGAGCAGGCCGATGAACTCGGACAGGATGCGCTCGCGCAGGCGCGGGGGCATCGCCTCGAGGAGGTGGTTGACGCCGGCCATCCGCTCGGGGAGGCCCTCGCCGCTCACGGCCGCCGGGTCGAGGCCGGCGAAGGCGAGCAGGCCGGCGAACTCCTCGCGGGTGAGGGTGTCGGGGTCGAGGTTGCGCGCGACCTCGACGAGCTCGGGAGCCGGTGCGGCGGAGGGGATCTCGCGGGCTGCCGCTACCGACGCCTCGAGGTCGGCGATGAGCGGGTCGACGTTGGCCAGCGACGCGGCGGTCACCGTGAGGTGCAGGTTGCGCGGCAGGTCGAGGTAGGCGAACTGCGGCTGCAGGTACCAGCCGCGAGCGCGGGTCTCATCGGCCACGACGAAGACGTCGACCGCGGGATCGTCGGACGCGACGGCGACGAGCGAGGCGTCGGGCACGCCGAGGATGCGCAGGCCGTCGATCGCGCCGATGCGGTCGACGAGCTGGTCGGTCGCCTCGCGGGTGCGGCGTGCGAGCTCGGCGTACCCGTCGGCTCCGACGTGCTGGAAAGCCGCCCACGCTGCGGCGAGCGGACCGGCGGACTTCGTCGACTGCATCGTCGTGTTGATCATCGCGTAGCCGGGCCAGTCGGCTGAGGCGAAGTACGACGCCCGGCGAAGCGCCGGGTCGCGGAAGAGCAGCGTCGAGGCGCCCTTCGAGGCGTACGCGTACTTGTGCAGGTCGACCGAGATCGAGGTGACGCCGTCGACGGTGAAGTCCCAGTCGGGGACGGCGTACCCGAGGCGGCGGTACCACGCGAGGACCCAGCCGCCGATGCAGCCGTCGACGTGGCAGGGGATCCCGCGAGCGCTTGCGGCGGAGGCGATCGCGGGGACGGGATCGACGACGCCGTGCGCGTAGGAGACCGCCGAACAGACGACGAGCACGGTGCTGGCGTCGCACGCGGCGTCCATCGCGGCGGGGTCCGCGCGGAACGTGCCGTGGTCGACGGGCACGAAGCGCATCTCGACGCCGAAGTACTCGCACGCCTTCACGAACGCCGCGTGGACGGTCGTCGGCGCGACGATGTTCGGGCGCTCGACGTCGTGCCGTGCGTCGCGCGCGGCCTTGACGGCGAGCATGCACGACTCGGTGCCGCCCGAGGTGAACGTGCCGACCGAGCCCTCGGGTGCGCGTACCAGGTCGAGGACGGTCCCCACGACCTCGTTCTCGAGACCCACGATCGAGGCGAACACGGTCGGGTCGAGGCCGTTGACGGCGGCGTACATCGACCGGGCGGTGTCCATCACCGGGTCGAGGTCGTCGAGCCCCGAGTCGTAGACGTAGGCCCAGGTGCGCCCGCCGTGGGTGGGCAGGTCGGTCGCGTGGCGGCTCGTGAGGTCGGCGACCACCTCGTCGCGGCTGCGCCCCGTCTCCGGCAGTGTCATCGCATCCCCTCTCCGAACCTGTCCCTGCATCCCGCACCAGAACACTCACATAGGTCCCCGAACATGATCATGTTTCGGGAACTACGACGCGCTCTCGGCAGACCTGCGCTGGCGGGCGCAGTCGTCCTCATGGAGGAGGTGCTCACGAGGTCGCTCCTTCGACGGGGGCGATGCCGGTGCCGGTGCCGGCCTCCTCGACGACGGCGGCGAGGCGCTCGGCGGAGAGGTCGTAGCGGCGCAGCACCAGCAGCGAGAGCAGCATCGCGACGGCGGGGAGCACGCTGAACGCGAGCAGGATGCCGGTGACCGCGCTCGACGACTGCTCGATCACGTCGGTGCCCTCGCGCGAGACGAAGCCGAACACCGCGAGCAGCAGGCCGACCAGCGCGGGTCCGACGGCGAACGCCGCGGTCTCGCCCGCGGTCCAGAGACCGGTGAGCAGCCCGCTGCGGCGCACGCCTGCGCGCGCCTCGTCGGCCTCGACCGTGTCGGGCAGCATCGCGAGCGGGAAGAGCTGCATGCCCGAGTAGCCGACGCCGGCGAGCACGACGAACGCGAGCACGGCTGCGGTCGGGAGGACGCGTCCGAGCACCATGGCGAACGAGGCCGCGGCGTACAGCAGGGAGGCGACGACGTAGGCGCGCTTCTTCCCGGCGCGGTGGCCGTAGCGCGCCCAGAGCGGCATCACGACGATCGCGGGCGCGACGAGACCGGCGAACAGCAGCGTCGTCGACTTCTCGGCCCCGAGGATGTACGTCGCGAAGTAGGGGATGGCCGCGAGGGTCGCCGCGGTCGCGAGGGCCTGCACGACGAACGTGCCCCACAGCCGGAGGAACCACGGGTTCGCGCGCGCGACGCGGACGGCGGTGACCAGGGAGCCGGCGCCCGTGGGTCGCGTCGTACGCGGCGCCTTCCGGGTGCCGACGACCGCGGCGAGCATGCTCACGAGCATGAAGAGCGCGATCGCGACGGCCATCACGAGGTAGCCCGCGCGGCCGCCGCCCGCGGAGTCGACGAGCACCGGAGCGAGGGCACCCGCGGCGAGGATGCCGATGGTCAGCGCGACGATGCGGAACGACACGATCGTCGTGCGCTCCTGGTAGTCGTCGGTCATCTCGGCGGGCATCGAGACGTAGGGCACCTGGAACAGCGCGTACGCCGCGGCTGCGACGAGGAACGCGACGCCGGTCCACACCGCCGCCGCGGTGGTCGAGAGGCCGAGCGGTGCGGCGAACATCGCGACGAAGAACAGCGGGAGGATGAGCGCGCCCGCGAGCATCCAGGGCCGGCGTGCGCCCCAGCGCGTGTGCGTGCGGTCCGACCAGCCGCCGACGAGCGGGTTCCAGATCACGTCCCAGAGCTTCGGGATCAGCACCGTGACGCCGGCGATGCCCGCGGCCACACCGAGGGTGTCGGTGAGGAAGTACAGGAGCAGCAGGCCAGGGACCGTGCCGAACGTGCCCGTCGCGAGCGATCCGAGCGCGTAGCCGACGTACGTGCCCCGGCCGAGCCTGCGCGTCGTCGTCGTCGCCACGTCGCGCATCCTGGCACGCCCCGGGGCGGGATCCCCGACGAATCGCGCGCCGGTCGGGGGCGGCAGCGGTGCCGCTGGCGCACTGCGGGGCACCTTCGCTGCAGGGCGTGGGGCTCGGCCCCGGACGGAGCGGTCGTCCGGGGCCGAGGGGTCGAGCTCGTCGAGCGTCGTTCCGGGGCTCAGGCCTCCACGGGGATGGCGTACACCTCGTCGGCGGGGTGTCCGGCGCGCTCGTGCACGCGGCGTACGGCGTCGGCGTCCGGGGCCTCCGAGACGCACCACACCATGCCGGTCTCGGGATCGGCCCAGGCGTGCTGGAAGTCGACCCCCTCCTCGCCCTGGATGGCCAGGTCGGCGTTGTGCGCCTCCATGAGCGCCTCCGGGGTGATCCCCTTCATGCCCGTGTGCACGTCCATGAACTTCATCGCGCCACCTCGTCCTCGAGGTCGGGGGAGGCCCGGTGCAAGGCCCGGGCACCGCGCCAGAGGGTCGCGGCGAGGGTCACTGTCGACCCGTGCACGGCAGCCCGCAATGGCCAGGACTGACTACCGGCGAGCCGTGAGAACGCTCTCGTACCAACGGTCTTCCCGCATCGACTGCGGTGGGAGCGCGGTCGCGCTGCGTCGGCGGTGGCGTGAGTGTGCGCGGGTACGCCGTACAGCGCTCCCATCAGGGCGCGTCCGGCCCCGGACGCGGCGGATACTGAGGACAGGGAGCGACCGCGGTGCGCGTCGGCTCCGGACCCGTTGTCGAGTGCGCCGGCGTCCCTCCCGGGGAGGCGATCGGTCATGATCGACGAGACCGGGACGATCCTGGTGGGGGTCGACGGCTCCACGAACGCCGCGACGGCGGTCGACTGGGCGGCCGAGGAGGCCGCGCTCCACGGCTGGCACCTGCAGCTGCTCCACGCCCGCGTCATCGACGACCCGTACGGCGACGTCGTGCACCGTCCCGAAGGTGCGACGTCGCTGCCGGCGTACCTCGAGGCGCACCAGGCGCGGCTGGCCGAGAACTGGCCGCAGGTCGACGTCCGCATCGAGGCCGTGCGCGGCAACCCCGCGAAGGTGCTCATCGAGCGCTCGTCGGCGTCGGTCATGACGGTGGTCGGCGCACGCGGACGGTCGCTCGTCGACCGGATGCGGCTGGGCTCGGTGAGCCGTCACGTCGCGAACCACGCGCACAGCGTCGTCGCGGTCGTGCGCGAGCCGGTGCCGACCGGCGTGGGTCACCCCGTCGTCGTGGGCATCGACGACTCGGAGCACGCGCACGAGGTGCTCGCGTGGGCGGCGTGGGAGGCGCGCGTGCGTGCGGCACGGCTCGTGGTGGTGCACGCGTGGGACGTCCCGCTCGGCGACCCGTACGGCGCCTGGATGCCGACGGTCGAGATGGCCGAGGCGCTCGAGAAGGAGGCCCGCGACTTCACCCTCGACGCCGTGGGTGCCCTCGGCGACGAGACGCGCGGGATGGACGTCGACGTCCGCGTCGAGCGCGGCCACCCCGTCGCCGTCACGTCGCGCCTGGCCGACACCGCGCAGCTGCTGGTGCTCGGCACCCACGGGCGCGGCTGGTTCGAGGGCATGGTGGCCGGCTCGGTGACCTCCGCCGCCCTGCACGACGCCCCGTGCCCCGTCCTCGTCGTACCCCGCGAGCCCGTCTGACCCGGCGTTCGACGGGTGGGTCAGGCGACGATGCGGGTGGTGCTGGGGCCCTGGGGACTGGTACGCCGGATCTCGAGGCGCTCGGTGATCTGGTCCTTGAGGTCGGCGACGTGCGACACGATGCCGACGGCGCGGCCGCCGTCGCGCAGGTCGTCGATGACGTCCATCACGAGCTCGAGCGCCTCGGCGTCGAGGGTGCCGAAGCCCTCGTCGATGAAGAGCGTGTCGAGGTCGACGCCGCCGGCCTCCGCGCGCACGACGTCGGCGAGGCCGAGGGCGAGGGCGAGCGACGTGTAGAACGTCTCGCCGCCCGACAGCGACCGCGGGCTGCGGACCTCGCCGGTGTGCAGGTCGATGACGACGAGGCCGAGGCCGGCCTGCTCGACCTTGCGCTCGACCTCGTCGGTGCGCTCGAGCTGGTAGCGGCCCGCCGACATCCGGTCGAGGCGCAGGTTCGCGGCCTCGACGACGCTGTCGAACCAGCGGCGCAGCACGTACGTCGAGAGGCTCATCCGCGGCGATCCGCTGGTGCCCTTCGCGAGCCCCGCGATCCGGTCGATCGCCGCTGTGTCGGCGTAGACGGTGTCGCGCTCGTCGCGGCACGCGACCAGGCGGGCGCGGTGCGCACGGAGGTCGAGGAGGCGCTGCTCGCGACGGGTGCGCTCGGCCTGCGCGAGCTGCACCTCGCGACCGGCTGCGGCGCACTCGGTCTCGACCTCGGCGAACGATGCCGCGACCGTGGCCGACTCGGTCGGGTTGAGAGCGGCGAAGCGCGGGTCGGCGCCGAGCTCGGCGAGCACGACCGACTGCGACTCCCACGCCGACACGGCGTCGTCGAGGGCGGCCACCTGCGAGGCCGACCGGACCGCGGCCTGCGCCTCGGACGGGTCGTCGAAGCCGGCCTCGGCCGCGACAAGGGAGAGCTCGTGCTCCTTGGCGAGCACGGTCGTGCGGGCGGAGTCGAGGTCGCGCACGGCGGCGGCACCCGTGCGGGTGTGGCGGGCCCGCGCGTGGAGCGACTCGATGCGGTCGGCGACGGTGTCGAAGTCGCCGAGCGCGAGCCGGATGGTGTTCTCGTCGCGCAGGATCCCGGCCAGCGCCTGCTCGCGCTCGGTCGTGAGGCGGGCGAGCTGAAGACGCGTCTCCGACTCGGCCTTCTCGCTGGCCGCTGCCTCGGCCCGTAGCGACGCGACCTCGATGCGCGCAGCGTCCAGCGCCGGCACGGCGGCGCGAGCGACCTCGAGCTCGGCGACGACCGCGCCGAGCTGGGTGGCGGCGGTGTCGACGTCGTAGCCCTCCGCCTGCGCGGCCAGCGACGACTGGCGCTTCTCGAGCTGGGCGAGCGCCTGCGTCGCCGCCTCGAGCTCGGCCGCAGCCGCGGCCTCGACCCGCTCGGCGTCGTCGACGTGGGCACGGGTGACATGGCCGGGCGCGATCCGTGCGGGCGCGGGGTGGTCGGTGCCTCCGCAGACGGGGCAGGGTGCGCCGTCGGCGAGGTGCGACGCGAGCTCGGCCGCCATGCCCTTCAGGTGTGCCTCGAGCACGGAGAGCCGGTGCTCCTTCGCGTCGAGGTGGGCTGCGTGCGCCGCGGTGCGCGCGGCGGACGCGGAGGCGAGCTCCCGCTCGACCGTGACGAGCGACCGGGCCGCGGTGAGGCGGTTCTGCGCGGCGTCGTGGGCGGACTCGAGGGCGGGGAGCGTGGCGGCGAGCGCCGTGAGCCGGGCGACCTCGGCGTCGATGTCCTCGATGAGCGACGGCAGCTCGAGCCGGCGGACCTCGAGGACCTTCGCACGCGACTCGAAGGTGTCGATCTCCGCGTCGTACGCCGTGGCCGTGGCCCGACGCTCCACGAGCGCCGCCTCGAGGGCGGCGACGGGTCGGAGCTCGGCGGCGGTGTCGTCGAGCTCGCGAGCGAGCGCGTCGAGGCGGTCGGCATCGGACGCGCTCTCGTCGCCGCGGAGGTCGAGAGGCAGCCCGAGCAGCACTGCGCGCTGGTCGTCGAGGCGGCGATGCGCCTCGTCGAGCTGGCGGACGACGACCCCCACGGGTGCGGCCGCGCGGGCGCGGGCCAGCTCGTGGACTCGGACGGCGTGGGCATCGGCGTCGGCCTCGTGGCGGGCGCGACGTGCGAGGTAGTCGGCGAGGTCGGCGTGCGCCGCGCGCGTCTCGGCGAGGGCGTCGAGCCGCTGCTGCAGGTCGGTACGCCGTGCCGCGGCGAGACCCTCGGCGTCGGCGGCCTCGGCGACGGAGGCGACGAGCGCCGACTCGAGCGCCGCGAGGACGTGGTCGCCCGAGGTCGCGAGCGCCGCCTCGAGCTCCGCACGCTGCACCTCGTCGAGACCCGCGGCGGCACCGAGTGCCGCGACCGCCTTGCCGACGGAGAGGTCGGCCTGCTCGCGCTCGCGGCGCGCGGCCGTGCGCCACTCGACGAGCAGGTCGGTGACCGAGTCGTAGAACGCCGTGCCGAAGATCTGCGTGAGGACGTCGGCCCGGTCCTTGGCGCCGGCGCGCAGGAACGTCGCGAACTCGCCCTGGGGGAGCAGCACGACCTTGGTGAACTGCTCGCGGTTGAGGCCGACGCGGTCCTCGATCTCGCGCCCGACCTCGTTGTGGTTCGAGCTCACCGACACCCAGCTGCCGCCGTCGTCGGCCTCGAGGTGCACGGTGGCCTTCTGCCGCGTCGTGCCGTCGCCGCGCTTCTTCGGGCGGTCGTGCTCGGGCGTGCGGGTCAGGCGCATCCGTCGGCCGTGCACCGAGAAGGTGAGCTGCACCTCGGGCGCGGTGTCGGGCGGGGCGAAGTGCGAGCGCAGCCGGTCGGCGGAGGTGCCCTCCGCCGCGGGCTGGCCGAACAGCGCGAACGTGATGGCATCGAGCACGGTCGACTTGCCCGCGCCGGTGGGTCCCTCGAGCAGGAACAGCCCGCCGCGCGTCAGGGCCGCGAAGTCGATCTCCTCGGTGCCCGCGAACGGGCCGACCGCGGTGATGCGCAGGTGCTCGAGCCTCATCCCGCCGCCTCCTGCGCCGTGACCGTCTCGACGGCGCGGCGCAGCAGCGCGATCTCGTCGTCGGTGGGCGGGACGCGGTCGACGAACTCCACGAACATGGTGGCGATCTCGACAGGGTCCGTCGTACGCCGCAGACGCGCGAGGTCGTCGTCGCTCGAGAGCCGGTCGACCTCGGGCGCGAACTCGAGGACGAGGGTGTGCGGCCAGCGCTCGCGCAGCCGCTCCATCGGCGACACCGGGCGGCGCGCGTCGGTGAGCACCGCCTTGATCCACGCCCCGGGCAGCGACGGGTCGTCGTGGGCGAGCAGCTCGTCGAGCGTGCCGCGCACCTCGCGCAGCTCGCGCGGCACCGGGGTCGGCAGCGCCTCGACCGCGGCGACACCCGCCGCGTCGAGCTCGACGAGCGTGACCGACTTCGTGTCGTGCTTCTCGCCGAAGGAGAATGCGAGCGGCGAGCCGCTGTAGCGCAGCCGCGTGGTGCTGCCGCCGAGATGCACCTCCTGGGGGCGGTGCAGGTGGCCGAGGGCGACGTACGTGGCGCCGTCGAACACGGCCGCGGGCGCGTCGCCGATGCCGCCGACGGTGATGTCGCGCTCGGACTCGCTGACCTCGCCGCCGGTGACGAAGGCGTGGGCGAGCAGGACCGTGCGCGCGATGCTGCGCTCGGCGGCGTCGGCCAGCGACCGCGCCGTGGCGGCGCGGAGCACCGACTCGTGGCTGCGCTCGGCGTCGAGCAGGTCCTTCACCGCATCGGGCAGCAGGTAGGGGATGCCGTAGACGGCGACCGGACCGTGCTCGTCGTGGAGCACGACGGGGCGGGCGAGGTCGTCGACCGTGGTGCGCAGGTGGACGCCGGCCCGCTCGGCCAGGCCGCTGCCGAAGCCGAGGCGCACGGCGGAGTCGTGGTTGCCGCTGACGACCACGAGCGGTACGCCGGCGTCGGAGAACGACTCGAGCGCGGAGTCGAGCAGGGCCACCGCCTCGAGGGAGGGGACGGCGCGGTCGTAGACGTCGCCGGAGACCAGGACGGCGTCGACCCGCTGCTCGAGGGCGGTGGCGAGCAGCCAGTCGAGGAAACGGCCCTGCTCCTCGAGCAGGCTGGTCTGGAACAGCGTGCGGCCCAGGTGCCAGTCGGAGGTGTGCAGCAGCCGCACGACCGCACCTCCGAACGACCCGTTCCGACCCGACGCCTCCGACGCTAGACGAGGGCTCCGACACCGCTCCGGAGGCGCTCCGGGGTGTCGTGCGGAACACCTTCCGGGGGGCCCCGCCGGGTCAGCAGGTGACGGTGAGCAGCGGGTCCTGGGCCGCCGTGCCGCCCTCCTCGGAGAAGTACCGGGCGCCGTCGCTGCTCGTGCTCGTGAGCACGAGGCTCACCGTGCCGTTCCCGGCCACCAGAGGGGTGACGTCGAACTGGTACGACGTGCTCAGCGCCACCGCGGTCGGGACGCTAGCCACCTTCGCGCCGCTCGGCACGACGCCGGTGGCCCAGGTGACGGTCGACTCCGACCAGGCCGACGAGCTCGCGGCGTAGACGTCGCCGCCGTACACGGACTTGTCGTCGGTCGACGAGCCGACCGTGAGCCGCAGCGTCGCGCGGGTCACCGGGCACGAGACGCCCGAGACCGAGAACTTGAGCAGCGCGTAGTTCACGGGGCTGTTGTCGATCGTGATGCGCGTCGCGGTGCCGGCGTTGGTCGCGGGCTTCGACGCGTCGACGGTGGCGTCGTCCGTGGCGCCGAACGTGAACGTCGGCGGGGTGGCCGGCGTCGTCGCCGACGCGGGGCCGGACTGCGCCGACTCGTTGCCGCTCGTGTCGACCGCGGAGACGCGGTAGGTGTACGTCGTGGAGCCGGCACGCCCGGTGTCGGACCACGACGTCGACGTCGTCGTCGCGACCGGCGACGCTGAGCCGTTGCGGTAGACGCGGTAGCTGCTCACCGCGGTGTTGTCGGTGCTCGGTGCCCAGCGCACGTCGACCTGGCTGCTGCTCGCGGCCGTCGCCGTGACCGACGTGGGCACGCTCGGTGCGATGGTGTCGGTCGTCGACGCCGCGCCGAAGGTGTAGGTCTGCACGTCGTACGCGCGGCCGAGCTCGTCGGTCGGTACGACGGTGACCTGCCCGCCGTTCACCACCACGCGCACGAAGCCGTAGACGTGGTCGTCGCTCTGGCCGGTGGGGGCCGACCCGCACGCCGTCCCCGAGGCGCCGAGCGCGTAGAGGGTCGTCGACGCGCAGCCGAGGACCTTGCCCATCGCCGCACCGCCGTTGCCGACGACGTACGACACCATCCCCGCGGCGTCGGCACGGTTGCGCTGGTAGCCGTGCGCGTGGCCGTTGAACACGACCGACACGTGGTGCTGGTCGAGGAGCCCCTGCAGCGTCCCGGCACCGCCCTGCAGGAACGTGTCGGGTGGCATCGGGCTGTTGGCCGCGAACATCGGGTAGTGCCAGAAGGCGAACTTCAGGCCGCCCGGGTGCGCGGCGAGGTCGGCGGCCAGCCACTGGTACTCCGCGCTCGCGGTGGTCCAGTGCGCGTCGCGGTCGTTCTGGTAGACCGAGCCGGTGCCGATGTTGCTGTCGGCCCAGGCCGCGGTGAGGGCGTAGAACCGCGCGCCGCCGGCGTCGAAGGCGTACCACATGCTCGGGTAGCTCTTGGCCGTCGAGCCGTTGATCGACGGGTAGGGCTCCATGAGGTAGCGGCCTCCCGACGTACGGGCCGCGTTGGCCTCGGGCCAGTTCGTCACCTGCACGGCACCTTGGGTGAAGCCGTGGTTGCCGGTCACGTTGAACAGCGGGAGCGAACGACCGGGGACGGTCCAGAACGTCGGGCCGAAGATGGTGCTGACGTCGACGCCGCTCTGCTTGAGGTCGCCGTACTCGCCCTGCCCGCCGCCGGGGTACGCCGTGTCGCCGGTGAGCACCGCGAAGCGCGCGTCGCTGCTCGCGATCTGGCGCATCACGTTGGTCTGGTCGACGTTGACGCCGCCGGCGTACGCCTGGCCCCAGTCGCCGAGCACCACGAACGAGAACGGCGCGGTCGAGCCCGCGGCCACCTGCGAGGTGAAGACCGGCGACGGGTCGCCGCCGAGCAGGTCGGTCGTGCCGAGGTAGACGCGGTAGCAGTACGCCGTGTCCGGCGACACCGGGATCGTCGCCGACCACTGGTACTCGGGCGTCGCGACGACCGTGATCGACGTGCGGGTCGCGGCCGTGGTGTTCGCCGTGCAGCTGCCCTTCGGCCCCCACGCGACGCTGCCCGTGGTCGCCGTGCGGTCGGTCGCCCAGTTGACCGTGATCGACGTCTGCACCGCGTCGGTGAGATAGGGGTAGCGCGTCAACGACGCGGACGGTCCGGCGGCGACGGCCTGCTGCGCCTCGACGGGCACGATGACGGCGATCGCTGCGGCGAGCGCGGCCAGGACGGCGAGCCGGGCTCGCGACCTGCGGCGCGCGGTGCGGACTCGGCGTGCGTGCGCGGTCACGTGGGCCTCCCCCCACGGCGGGTCGCCGGCCTGGGTCGTGGCCGTCGCAGGAGGCCCCCCGACCTCCGCCCGCCACGACGAGTGTGGGGGAGGGCGACCGCGATGGACAGCACCCCGCGCCGCGAGTTCCGCGCTGTTGGGTCGCGTGGTGCTGCCGTGACGTCAGCGCACCACGCGGGTGTCAGGCGGCAGCTGCAGCGGCGTCGCGCCGGCGCGTCCAGAGCCACAGCGCCGCGCCGACCGCGGCGAGCACGCCGCCGAGGGCGGCGACGTACACGGGCAGCTCGGTCGGGATCCCGAGGTAGACGGTGATGCCGAGGATCCGCGAGAGGCCCCACGGCAGCAGCGCCATCTGGTCGTTCCACGCCGTGAGCGCGGTCTCGAGACCGATGGCCGCGACGAGACCGCCGAGGACGAGCAGCGGTACGCCGCACGCCACGAGCAGACGACCCCACGCGCCGCGTCGCGACACGGAGTACGCGTCGCGCAGCGCCAGCCAGGCGACCACGAGCACCCACACGAACGCGGCGAACGCGAGCGTGACGTAGATGCTGCGCGCCTGCGGACGCGTCCAGAACGCGAACCAGTAGCCGCCCGGGCCGCGCGACACGAGCGCAATCAGCAGGATCACGGTGCGCAGCACCGCGGCACCGCCGACCGCGGCCCACAGCAGCCACGGGTCGCGGCCGCGCAGCGACAGGCGCAGCACGACGACGAAGAGCAGCCACGCGCCGAGGGTGACGAGCAGGTGCGCCGGTGCGGCGAACCAGGTGTAGTCCAGGCGCGACACGACGATCGCGAGCGCGGGGAGCAGCCACACGAGCACGCGGTCGAGACGGCCGCGCGGCTCAGGCGCCGTGGTGATGCGCCACGGCCGGGTCACGCCGATCCACAGCGCGCGCAGCGCGGCGGCGCCCGGCAGCGTGCCGCCTCGCAGCAGCCGCTGGCCGAGCGTCGTGCCGAGGCCGAGGAGCACCGCGATCACCAGGAGCATCGCCGCGGCGAGCAGACCCATCACCGAGTCGCGGTCGGCGCGCTCGAGCCCGAGGTCGGCGGCGGTGAACTGGTACGCCGGGAGGTCGACGTCGCCGGCGTAGCGCGCGAGGTGCTCGTCGCGGGCGGCGACGTACTGCGCCGACGCGGTCGACCACGCATCGCGCGCCTCGCTGCTTCCCGTGTCGAGCCACTGCTCGTGGCGCAGCACCATCGTGCGGTAGGCGCGCAGCGTCGTGAACAGGTCCTGCTCGTAGGCGAGGGTGTCGAGCAGGTGCTGGCGCAGCGAGGCGTCGCGCCAGGTCGACGCGTCGGTCGCCTCGACGTCGGCGCGCATCTGCGTGGCCAGGGCGACCGCGTCGTCGGCCTCCGACAGCGCGCGCGGCAGCTGGTCCTTGCTCGTGTCGTAGATCGTGCCGAGCGTGGCGCTGTCGCCGCTGACGATGTCCCACTCGAAGATCCACATCATCGGCGGCGGCTCGAGGCCGAGCGCCTTGACCTTCTGGTCGGCGTACGGGCCGATGTAGAGGCCCTTCGTGATCGCCGCGCGCGAGAGCGCCATCGCCTTCGAGATCGCGGCGACCGTCGCGGGGTCGTCGGAGAACGTGCGCCGCGCCCAGTCGGCGGTCAGCTGCTCGGGCGGCGTCGACGGGTCCCACGACAGGCGGCCCATCGCGTACGCCGAGAGGTCGTAGAGCTGCCAGAAGCCGGTCTTCAGGTACAGCGTCATCGGGCCGGCGCGCCACGGGCCGCCGTCCTGCGTCCAGAGCCAGACGCCCTCGACCTTCGGGTTGGCGGCGAGGAAGCGCTGCAGCGCCGTCCGGTGCAGCACCGTGAGGTCGTTGGGGAGGGCGCCGTAGTCCTCGAACTCGCGACGGCCCTGGAACTCGATGATGCGTCGGTGGTCGCCGGCGTCGAGGGTGTCGTTGAGCGGCAGGTGGCTGTAGAAGTCGCCGAGCGTGTACTTCGTCGACACGATCAGCCGCGGGCTGTCGATGCCCTTGAGCACGGCGTCGTACGACTTCTGCGACGTGTGCATGTCGCCCACGTCGCCGACCCCGACGCTCCACGTGCGGAACACGATGTCCTTGTCGTGCTTCTCCGCGACCTTCGTGAAGCTCGTGAGCATCTGCCGCACGGCAGGGACCGTGGTGACCGCGAGCCTCGAGTAGTAGTCCCACCCGGGTACGTCGTAGACCGCACCGGCCTCGCCGATGCGGATCATGAGCGCGTCGACGTAGGGCATCGTCGTGAACAGCTCGTCGAGCCCTGCCTCGTAGACGTCCCACAGCCGCGGGTCCTCGGCGTCGACGCCGCCGGTGGTGCGCTGGAGGTACTGCTCGAGCGGGGTCGTCAGCGCGAGCATGTCGGTCTTGAGCACGAGCTTCATGCCCATCGTGCGGGCGTACTCGAGCATCGGGCCGAAGGCCTTGCGCATGGCGAGGGCACGCTCGCGGTGGACGTCGCCGGCGGCGTACACCTGGTTGCCGTCGCCCACCTCGCTGAAGGTGAGGTACTCGAGGAAGCCGTTGATGGCGATGGCGTTGTAGCCCTGGGCCACGCCGTGGTCGACGAACGCGCGGAAGTCGGCGGTGTCCTCGGCCATCGCGACGGGGTCGACGTACGGCGCATCGGCGAGGATGGCGTTGGCGAACGCGTGGTTGTTGTGGCTGTAGTCGTCGCCCTTGCTCCACGCCTCGGCGTCGGGCTGCACGCCGATCGCGCCGGAGTCGAGCATCCGCAGCCCGAGGCGGGGCTTCACGACGGTGGTGCCGGAGGGCAGCGGCCGGGCGGTGGCGTAGCGGTCGGCGAGCTGGAACAGGCCGGCGGCCGCACCGGCGGCATCATCGGCGTCGATCCGGGTGCCGCCCGAGCTGACGCGGTAGGCCTGCGCACCCGTGCGCTCGGCCGTCGAGACCGTCACGAGCAGGGCGTCGGAGGTCGGCGAGCCGGCGTCCCAGCGTGCGACGCTCGGGCGCGTGCCGGTGCGCTGCTCGACGGCGTCGGCGTACGTGCGGGCCGCGAGGTCGAGCACGGGGCTGCTCGTGGTGAGCAGCACGCTGCGCACGACCGGGTACGTCGGCAGCGCGGTGCGCTGGGGCTCGGCCTGCAGCTGCTCGGTCGGGACGGTGACCGCCTGGGTCGACAGACGCAGCGCTCCGGTGAGCTGGTCGGCGACCAGCCAGCCGAGGGCGAGGAGCACCACGACCGCCACCGCGGCGGTGATGGTCCGCCCTCGTCCCCCTGTCTGCACGGTCGGTGATCTTGTCACGGGGAGAGGGACGAATCGGACGTCGCCCGCGTGCCCGGAGAGGGACCGAGACGACATCGTGACCGTCGGCGCACGCCGGGAACTCGCACGCCCCGCCGCGCGTCGTCCTCTGCCCGCGTGGCTGCTCCGCCGGTGCTGCCGGGCGCGGTAGAACCGTGCCTCTCGGAGGTCGTCGGAGCGGAGGACGGACATGTCGCGCAGCTGGGTGGAGCTCGGCCTGATGCAGGGCAACCCGCCGCCGCCCGACAAGCGGGTCACGATCGACGACTACGACCAGGGGCTGCACCCGCGGTGGTCGCTGCTGCACATGCGCGAGCTCATCCCCAGCGCGCGCGTCACGGCGAGCCCGTCGCCGCGCGTGCTCCCGCGCGCGCCCCGCGACCTCCTGGACCTCCCGTTCCAGCACGAGGGCCGCGAGCGACGGTTCGCCGACCTGCTCGACGCGACCGACGTCGACGCCATCCTGGTCGTGCACCGCGGCGAGGTCGTGCTCGAGCACTACGACGAGGGGGTCGGTCCCGACTCGCGGCACGTCGCGCAGTCGGTCACGAAGAGCGTCGTCGCAACCCTCGTCGGCATCTGCATCGAGCGCGGGCTGCTCGACCCGGCCGAGCCCGTCACGACGTACCTGCCCGAGCTCGTCGGCACGTCGTGGGACGGCGCCACGATGCAGCAGGTGCTCGACATGCGGACCGCGACGATGTTCGACGAGAGCGACTACGAGGACCCCGACTCGGAGTCGATGCGCGGCTTCCGCATCCTCGGCTGGCTCGCGCGCCGGCCCGACGACCCGCTGCCGCACGAGTACATCGCCGCGCTGAGCAACGACGGCGAGCACGGCTCGCGGTTCGAGTACCGGTCGATCCTCACCGACGTGCTGGGCTGGGTGCTCGAGCGCGTGAGCGGCAAGCCCTTGGCGACGCTGCTGACCGAGAGCCTGTGGCAGCCGATGGGCGCGGCGTACGACGCCGACCTGCTCGTGGGGCCGCTCTCGTTCCCGCTCGCGTCGGGCGGCCTCTGCCTCACCGTCGAGGACCTCGCGCGCTTCGGGCTCCTGCACCTCGAGGGCGGATCGATCGACGGTCGCCAGGTCGTCCCGCGCGCCTGGGTGGAGTCGATCACGCGCGACGACGACGGGCTCGCCGAGTCGTTCGTCGGCTACGACACGGAGAACGAGTTCCCGCCCGGCGCGTTCTACCACCAGCAGTGGTGGGTGCTCGATCCGTCGGCCGGCGTCTTCACCGGCCTGGGCATCCACGGCCAGCAGGTGCTCGTGCACCCGCCGTCGCAGACGGTCGTCGCGAAGTTCTCGAGCTGGACGCACCCCATCGACGACGGGCACGCGGCGATGTCGGCCGCGGCGCTGCAGGCGCTCTGCGACCACCTCGCGGGGTCGTGACCGGCTAGTCGACCCGCTCGGCCGCAGGCTCGCCGCACTGCGAGCACTGAACGCGGTCGAGGTCGTCCTCGTCGAGGTCGACGCCCTCGAACCCGCACGCCTGGCACACGTACCGGATCACGCCCCCACCCTGGCACGCGTTTCGACCGGACACGTGTGGGTGACGTGACGCTCTGGCGTCACGTCGGCCTCACGTGCGGGGGACCGCGGACGTCTCAGCGCCTGGCGAGGCTCTGAACGAACGACGTGATGAGGTCGACGCTCACGGCGGGGTCGACCACCGACATGTGGTCCTGGTCGGGGAGGGCCTCGAGGCGCACCGGGATGCCCGCGGCGCGCAGGGCCTTCGCGAACGACTGCGACTGCGCGAGGGGCACCACCGCGTCGGACTCGCCGTGGACGAGCAGCACGCTCAACGGCTTCGGGGTCGCGCCGGTCGTGACGTAGTGGATCGGGTCGCCCGACTGCCAGCGCTGCGGGTCGGCGTCGTACGGGACGCCGAAGAACGGTTCGATGAGCGAGCTCGCGGCCTTCGTGTCGTAGACGCCCGCGAGGCCGACGACGCCGTCGATGTGCGGCATCGGGTCGGTGCACGGCACGGCGAGGGCGTCGCCGGAGACGCCGGCGAGAGCCACGAGATGGCCGCCGGCCGAGTGCCCGACGATCACCAGAGGCCCGGGCGTCCACCCCGCGGCGCGTGCCGCGGCGACGGCGTACGCCGCGTCGCAGCGGACGTCCTGCAGCGCCACAGGGAACCGAGCGCCGACGTCGCCGGCGCGGTACGTCGCGTTGACGACGAAGGCTCCTGACTCGGCGATGCGCTGCGCGAGCGGGGCCATGTACTCGCGGTTCGCCGTCTGCCAGCTGCCGCCAGGAACCGTGAGGACGACGGGCACGGGACGAGACCGGTCGGCGCCGCCGCCGGGGACGAACACGTCCGACGACGACATCGGCAGGAACACCGAGCTCGACGGCGACGGGGGCGGTGCCGTCGACAGCGTCGGCGCAGGCGCGGTGCTCGATCCGCACGCCGCCAGCGCCGCGCACCCGAGCGCAGCGACCGCGACCACCCACCGACGTCCCACGCCCCCATCCTCCACCGTCGTCTGGCCGGCGGAGACCTCTGGCGCGCGAACCTCTGACCTGCGACGACGCGGGTGCGCTACGCCGAACGGGTGAACAGATTCGGGACCCGGGTCCGCCGGGGCCGAAGAAGCCTGTGTCGAGTTCTCCTCTCGACGACGCCGCCCTCGCCGGGATCCGCGCCCGGCGAGCGGCGGCGCCGTCGTTCCCGGCCCAGGACGGGGTGCAGCGACCGGCGTGGCGTGCGCCACCTCGGCGTCCTGGCAGCGGACGCCGGCCACGAGGTTCCGGCAGGATCGACGCCGTGGACCTGACCGACGTGCAGCGCGACCGCGCGCGCGGAGTCCTGCTCGCGACCGCGGCGGGCGACGCGCTCGGAGCCGGCTACGAGTTCGGACCGCCGCTCGCCGACGACGTACCCGTCCTCATGAAGGGCGGCGGCACGTTCCGCTGGGAGCCGGGCGAGTGGACCGACGACACCTCGATGGCCGTGCCGATCCTCGAGGCTGCCGAGCGCGCCGCGGCGTCGGGAGGCAGCCTCGTCGACGAGCTCGACCACGTCGCCGCGCGCTGGTACGCGTGGCACGAGACCGCGCCCGACGTCGGCGCGCAGACGCGCCAGGTGCTCTACAACGGCTCGTACGCCGGCACGGTCACGGCGACGTCGCTGCGCGCGGCGGCCGACGAGCTGCACGCGCGCACGGGTCGCACCGGCGGCAACGGCTCGCTCATGCGCAGCGCCCCGATCCCGCTGGCGCACCTCGGCGACGACGCCGCCACCGCCGCTGCGGCGCGCGCGGTCAGCGACCTGACCCATCCCGAGCCCGACGCCGCGTCGGCCTGCGTGCTCTGGTGCGTGGCCGCCGGGCACGCCGTGGTGACGGGAGAGCTCGACGTACGCCGCGGCCTCGTGCACCTCGACGCGGGTCAGCGCGCCCGGTGGGCCGGGCTGCTCGACGACGCGGAGCGCAACCACCCCACCGCCTTCCCGCGCAACGGCTGGGTCGTGCACGCGGCGCAGGCCGCGTGGGCCAGCGTGCACCTCGCGCGCGACACGGATGAGCCGCTGCGCTGCGGCCTCGAGAACGCCGTGCGCGCCGGCCACGACACCGACACGGTCGCCGCGATCGCCGGGATGCTGCTCGGGGCCGCGCACGGCGCGTCGGCCGTGCCCGCCGACTGGGTCCCGCTGCTGCACGGCTGGCCCGGCATCACCGGGACCGAGCTCGCCGACCGGGCCGAGGCGCTCGCGGCCGGCTCGGTCGCGGCCCGCGACTGACACGACGACCACCACCGGGTGCGGCCGCACGGCCCACGGATCAGGGACGATAGGCGCATGACCGAGCCGTACTGGGAGCAGGTGCACGCCGCGAAGGACGTCGACGACGTCTCGTGGTGGCAGCCGCACGACGCGGTCTGGGTCGACCTGGTGGAGAGCACCGGCGTACCGACGAGCGCACGCATCGCCGACGTCGGCTCGGGCTCGTCGACCCTCGTCGACGCGCTGCTCTCCCGCGGGTTCCGCGACATCACCCTGCTCGACGTGTCGGCGACGGCGCTGCAGCGCGCGGTCGACCGGGTCCGCAACGAGTACGGCGCCAAGGCCGACGGCGTCCAGGCCCTCATCGGCGACGTCACGACGACGATCCTCGAGCCGCCCGTCGACGTGTGGTTCGACCGTGCGGTCTTCCACTTCCTCACCGACCCCGAGGACGTCGCGGCGTACGTCCTCGCGCTGCGCGCCGGCCTGCGCCGCGGCGGCTACGCCGTGGTGTCGACGTACGCGCTTGACGGGCCTGACACGTGCAGCGGCCTCCCCGTGACGCGGTACGACGCGACGTCGCTCATCGCCGCGCTCGACGCCCGCGCGTGGGAGGTGCTGCGCACCGAGCGCCGCCAGCACGTGACGCCGTGGGACGCCGTGCAGCCGTTCACGACCGTGGTGCTGCGCCGCCCGGAGTAGCCGGCGTCAGCTCGCCGAGTGCGATCCCGGGGTCGGCGTGCCGGCGACCGCGGCCGACAGCGTCGCGGCCGCGTGGTTCACGACCTGCTCCGACGCGAGCAGCTCGGCGTCGTCGGCGCCCGTGCCGCCCGTGCGCAGCGACACGTCGTGGGTCAGCGCCTCGGTGAGAGCCGTGAGCGCACCGGTGACCACGCCGAGGCGCTGCGCGCGCTCGGGGTTCGGGATGTCGGCCTGCTGCTGGTAGAACGCGGCCTGCAGGTCGTCGAGGCGCCGCTTGCTGTCGGGCCACTGCGACGCGACCTGCTCGGCCGGCAGCGCGCGGTTCACGACCGACGGTGCGAGGACGTCGGCGGCCCAGCGAGCCTCGGCGCTGTTGCGCGCGAACGCGGTGTCCCACGTACGCCGCCGGCCGCTGGCCACGAGCCACCACACGATGCCGCCGATGACGACCGCGGCCGCGAGCAGCCACGGCCAGATCAGCGTGCTCGAGCCCGACGGCGCCGGAGCGGCCGACGTCGACCCGGGCGACAGGGTCGCCGTCGCCGACGGCGACGAGCTCGTGGGCGACGGCGTCGTCTCCGTCGGGGTGGGCGTCGGCGTCGGGGTCGGGGTCGTCTCGGTGGGGGTCGGCGTCGGGGTGTCGGACTTCGTCGGGGTCGGGGTCGGCGTATCGGTCGTCGTCGGCGTCTCGGTCGGCGTCGCCGTGGCGGTGTCCGAGGCCGTGCGCGTGGGAGTCGTGGTGTCGCTCGGGGTGGGGGTCGGCGTCTGCGTCGGGCTCACCGACGGCAGCGTGCGCGTGGGCGTGGGCAGGCTGGGTGTGCGCGTGCCGCTCGCGGTGGGGAGCGTGACGCTGCCCGAGCCGCACGCGCTGAGCGCGAGCGCCGCTCCGGCGACCAGCAGAGCAGCCGTCGTACGCCGTGCCATGTCGCGACCTCCCCCGGCCCGCCGGTCGCGGGCCTTCACCTCAGGCTAGCGAGGTGCGGCCCGCGGGCCGTCCACCCGCGCGGGGGATCCCGCTAGAGGGTGAGCGCCCGCGCGAGCGTGTAGACCGCGACCAGCACGAGCAGGGAGCCGAACGCGCTCGAGAGCACCCACGCCGGGACGCGTCGTGAGAGCACCGCGCCGACCACGGCGAAGGCCGCCGTGATGGCGGCGAGCTCGACCGCGCTCGGCAGGTCGGTGAGGTGGTCGTGCTTGGCCACGAGGGCCACGGCGGAGTTGATGACGATCACGACGAGCGCGGTCGCCGTCGCGCGCTTCACCGGCACGTGCAGCGCGGCCACGAGCGCCGGGACCACCACGAACCCCGCGCCGACGCCGAACAGCCCGGTGACGAGCCCGACCCCGGTGGCGAGGACGACGACGCGCGGACCGATGCGCAGCGCCTGCGACACGACGGGAGGCTCGACCGGCGTCTCGACCGGATCGGCGAGACCGGCGACCGCGCGGTGCTGCGCGAGCAGCTCGGCGTCGGCGCCCCGTGGCTCGAGGAGGCCTGCCTCGCGCTGCAGCTCCTGCAGCCGTCGCGCCGTGCGCCCGGCACGCAGCATCGTGCCCGCGCCGAGCAGGACGAGGACCGCGAAGCCGAGGAGCAGCGCATCGGGCGGGACGACTCCCGACAGCCGTGCGCCCACGACGGCTCCCACCGAGCCGAGCGCGCCGAAGACGGTGCCGATGCGCCAGTCGACGCGCCCCGCGCGCTGGTGGGGGACCAGGGCCGCGGCGGCACCCGTGCCCACGACCACGAGCGACATCGTGGAGGCCGAGAGCACCGGCTCGCCGAGGGCGACGAGCATCGGTACGGCGAGGACGCCCCCGCCTCCGCCGAGCATCCCGATGACCGTGCCGAGCACGGCACCGACGAGCAGCAGCGCGACGAGGCTCACGCGCGGCCGCCGTCGCGGAGGCGGTGTGAGGACGGCACGGCCGCAACCTGCCGGTGCGCACGTCCGCGGTCAAGGCGCCGCGGCGTGGCGGCCGTCACGGCGTACCGGTGGCCGGACCTACATACCCCCTGGGGTATAGTCTCAGCACTCGACCACCGAACGTGAAGGAGCGCCCGTCCATGTGCCGTCAGGTGAGCTGCCGTCGTTGCGGCAAGGCCACGTGGGCCGGTTGCGGCCAGCACGTCGACCAGGTCCTCAAGGGCGTGCCGAAGTCCCAGCGCTGCCAGTGCCCGCCGGAGCCCTCGTTCTTCGAGAAGCTCTTCAGCCGCAGCAAGACCAAGGTCTGACCTGTCTCACTCGGCGAACTGCTCGCCTGCAGGCCCGACGCGCGCACTTAGCCGAGTGAGACCGTTCTCGTCCCGGGTCAGTACGCCGCGGACTTGGCGTCGGCGAGGGGGCGCAGCGCCTCCTCGTACTCGTCGTCGTCCATCGCGGCGTAGCAGGCGCGCAGGTCGGTGCCTCCGGCGCTCTCGGCGAGCAGCGACGCGAGGCGCACGAGCCGCAGCGTCACGACGTTGTCGGGCAGCCGCCACGACAGTGCCGTGGTCGCCTCGTCGTAGTACCAGGCGATCGCCTGGCGCGGCGCGTTGAACCTCGCCCACACCTCGCCCGGCGCGATCGCGTCGTCGTCGAGGATCGCGCGCGCGTTCGAGACCTTGTCGGCGGCGAGCACGATGAGCGCGTCGCTGTCGACGGTGTAGAGCTCGGCGAGGTGCGCCACCTTGCGCTCGAGCCACGTCGACTCGTCGCGCACCACGCCCGGAGCGCCGTCGGTGCAGGCCTCCACGATGCGGCGTACGTCGGGTCCGAACTTCTTCTCGAGCTTGCGCGGCGACGTGTGCGGACCCTGGTCCTCGAGCGCGTCGTGCAGGAGGCCGGCGATCGCCTGCGTCTCGTCGCCGCCGCCGAGCCACACGAGCGCCGACACCTCGAGCAGGTGCGCGAGGTAGGGCACGGTCGGCTCGACGCCCTCGGGCGTCTTGCGGAACTGGCGGCGGTGCAGCTTCGCGGCGTAGTCGAGCGCCTCGCGGTAGACCGAGCCGTAGACCGGGTCGAGCTCCTCGGCTGCCATGGTGCGCTCCTCACTCTCGGCTGCCTCGAGCCTACGGGCGTGCCGGCCCGCGACGCGCTGCGGGCCCGACCTGCTGCCACGACGCGCGACCGAGGCGCAGGATGGGGTCGTGCGCCGACCGTCCCGCTCCGCCGCTGCCGCGCTGCTGGCGTGCGCCCTGCTCGCGACGACGGGGTACGCCGTGCCTGCGTCGGCAGCACCCGCACCGGAGCCCGTCGGGCCGACGGTCGCGCCGAGCAGCCCGTCGGCGTACGGCTACAGCTGCCGCCCGTCGAGCGCGTCGCCGGTCAACCTCTCCTGCGTGATCGGGCGCTCGGTCGACGGCCGCACGCTGGTCGCGACGCGCCAGGGTCGAGCGGGCGCGCCGCGGGTCCTCGTCGTCATCGGCCAGATGCACGGCGAGGAGTGGCCGGGGCCGCTCACCGTCGACGTGCTGCGCACGCTGCGACCGGCGAGCGACGCCGTCATCTGGTCGGTGCGGAGCATGAACCCCGACGGCGGCGCCATCGGCCGTCGCTGGAACTCCCACGGCGTCAACCTGAACTCGAACTTCCCCGACAAGTTCCTGCGCGACTCGCGCAGCGGCCCTCGTGCGCTCAGCGAGCCCGAGTCGCAGGCGATCGCGCGGTTCCTCAGCGCCGTGCAGCCCGACCTCGTGATCTCGCTGCACGGCTTCACGCAGGCCGTCGACACGACGGGCGGCGGCCGCCGTGCGGCCTTCGCGCGCTCCTTCTCGGTGCTGTCGGGCATCAAGCCCGCGCACGTCGTGCCCTGCGGCGGACCGTGCCACGGCAACATGACCGACTGGTACACCGCGACGTCGCGCAGCAACGGCGTCGCGTTCACGGTGGAGATGCCGCGCTCGTCGCGCGTCGCCCGCGCGTGCGGCGTACCGGGGCACCCGTGGGAGACCCCGATCCGCTGCACGGCGCTCGCCGCGGTCTACCTCGCGGCGCGGCTCCCGGCCTGAGCCCTCAGGCCGGCGGGCGGCGCAGCCACCAGGTCTGCGGCCCCTCGTCGACCTCGATGGGCAGCCGCTGGTGGAAGCCGCGACGGTCGTAGAAGGTCAGGTTCGCGACAGACGCGGTCTCGAGCCAGCAGTCGAGATGGTCGTGGTCGGCGATCTCCATCACCGGTTCCATCACCGCGGTCGCGAGTCCGCGTCGGACGTGGTCGGGATGCGTGGCGAGCACGCCGAGGTACCAGTACGGCGGCGTCGGGCGGCTCGCGTCGAGGGCGGCCTCCCACTCCTCGAGCCGCTCCCAGAGCTCCTCTCCGACAGCCGCGCGGTAGTCCTTCCAGATGTCGTCGCGCTGCTCGTGCACGGGGGAGTCGCCGTCGCGCAGCTCCCACATCGCGACGGCGGTGACGTCGTCGGTGACCCACACGGTGCCCGCGTCGACGCGGGAGCGGAAGAGAGCGCGCGCGAAGTGCGGTGACGCGGTCTCGTGCTGGTGGCCCACGATGTGCTGCCACGCCGGGTCCTGGCCGAAGGCCGCGACGACGGTGGCGACGACGGAGTCCTCGTCCTCGACGAGGGCACGGCGTACGAGGGTCATGCCCGCCACGGTAGCCCGGCTGCGCGGTCCGCAGGACGCCGCGGGCTGCCCCGAGCGGGTGACGTCCGTCATGCCCGAGCGGTCCATCGCTCGACCGGCGCCCGGCCCGCGCAACCCCTTGCGGCGCATGGCCGCCGGTCGTAGCGTCCGCAGGGTCCTGGTACCGCCTGCGCCACCGCACGCCACGTCGTACGCCGACACCGAACGGGACCACCCGACCCAGGTCGCACAGCCGACCTCCCGCACGCCCGTGACGCCTCCTGCGCGCCCACGGGCGCGCTCCGTCGACCCTGCGTACCCCAGATCCGCACCCCCGAGGAGACCCATGCGTCGTCGCCTGATCGTCCCCGTCCTCGCCGCCGCCGCGCTCGCCGGCTCGGCCCTCGTGGCCCAGCCCGCGTCGGCCGCGCCTCCGCCGCTGCCGCCCGGCGTCACCGTGCTCGCCTCCGGCTTCGGCCAGCCCGCGCACATCGCCTTCGGCCCGCGCGGCACGCTCTACGTCGCCGACATCGGCTCGATGGCGATCTCGAAGGTGTCGATGCGCACCGGGTCGTCGTGGGTCGTCACCTCGAGCCTCGGCTTCGCCGCCGGCATCGACGTCGACCGGCACGGCCACGTCTACGCGACCTCGGTGCTCGGCAACCCCGAGGACGGCGCGGTGCCCGCGCGCGTCGTGCGGCTCGGCCACCACGGCAAGACCCAGGTCGTCGTCGACACGCTGCTCTACGAGCAGAAGCACAACCCCGACGGGCAGAGCCAGGCGGTCGACTCGGTGTCGAACCCGTACTCCGTGCTCAAGCTCAAGGACCGCCTCATCGTGGTCGACGCCGGCGCCAACGACATGCTCGTCGTCCGCGGCCGCCACGTGCGCACGCTCACCGTGTTCCCCGTGTCGCAGAAGGGCGCCTGCGCGACGCAGCCCGAGAACGACCCCGGCACCTTCGGCTGCGACCCGGTCCCGACCGACGTCGAGCTCGGCGCCGACGGCTACCTCTACGTGTCGGGTCTCGGCGCGTTCGCCGAGGGCCACATCTGGAAGGTCAGCCCGCGCACCGGGAGGATCGTGCGCAGCTGGGACGGCCTGCCGCCGCTGACCGGCCTCGCGATCGGCAAGCACGGCACCATCTACGCCGCGTCGCTCGTGGCGAACCAGGTGCTGCGCATCCGCGGCACCGACGTCGACGTCGCCGACATCCCGGGCGCTGCCGACGCCGAGTACGGCCACGGCATGCTCGTGGTCTCGTCGTTCGCCGGTCTCATCCTGAAGGTGTCGGACTCCGCCTTCCACGAGCCGGTCTGACCGCACCACCGACCGAGGGGCGCTGCGCTGGTCGCGGCGCCCCTCGACGCGCGTCAGGCGGTGCCGTCGCGCAGCTCCTCGATGTGCGCGCGGATCTGCAGCGCCGCCGCAGCGCCCTCGCCCACGGCCGACGCGAGCTGCTTCGTCGACCCGCTGCGCACGTCGCCGGCCGCGAACACGCCGCGCGTCGAGGTCTGCATCATCCGGTCGCAGACGAGGAAGCCGCGGTCGTCGAGCTCGAGAGCACCGTCGAGCCAGCCGGTGTTGGGGTCGAGGCCGACGAACACGAAGGCTGCGCGCGCCGGGTGGGCGGTCTCGACGCCGTCGGGGCCGCGCAGCGTGAGCGACGACAGCTTGCCGTGCTCGTCGGCCACGAACGCGACCGTCTCCGTGCCCGTCAGCACGGTCATGCGCGGGTGCGCCTCGACCTTGTCCTGCAGCAGCCGCGACGCGATCGGCTCCGTGCGCACCACGATCGTCACGTGCTCGGCGAACTGCGTCAGGAAGAGACCCTCCTCGAAGCCGGAGTTGCCGCCGCCGATCACGACCACCTCGTCGGCGCCGCGGTAGAACGGGCCGTCGCAGGTGGCGCAGAAGTGGATGCCGGCGCCGATCAGGTCGTCCTCGCCGTCGGCCCCGGTACGCCGGTACGTCGACCCCGTCGCCACGAGCACGGCTGCGGCGTGCAGCTCCTGACCGGTGGACGTCGTGACGATCGACCGGCCGTCCTCGGTCTCGATCGAGGCCACGCTCACGGCCGGCAGCAGCTCCACGCCGTACCGCTGCGCCTGCTGCACGAAGCGCGACGCGAGCTCGGCACCCGCGATGCCGTCGGGGAAGCCGGGGTAGTTGTCGAGCCGCTCGGTTACACCCGCCTGGCCGCCGAGCGCCGAGCGCTCGATCACGACCGTGCGCAGGTTCTCCCGCGCGGCGTAGATCGCGGTGGTGAGGCCGGTCGGTCCGCCGCCGACGATGACGAGGTCGTACGACGTCATCGCGGCGTCGCGCGAGAGCCCGAGCCGCGAGGCGAGCTCCTCGTCGGTGGGCTCCGCCACGTGCGATCCGTCCGGGAACACGATGGTCGGGATGATCCGCTTGCCCTCGTTGTAGCGCTCGACCGTCTCGTTCTCCTCGGGATGCTCCTCGAGGTCGATGAAGGTGAACGGGATGCGCTGCTCGGACAGGAACGCCTTGCTGCGGCGGCAGTCGGGGCACCAGGGCGCGCCGTAGACGACGAGCGGGGCTTCGGTCTCGGGCATCATCTGCTCCAGCGGGTCGGGGGGCCGGGTCACGACTGTGCCCGTTGCCGGCAACGGTGTCCGGAGAAATGCCTTACGAGGAGGTGACGGTGGGAGACCGAGCGCTCGTGCTGCTGCCCGGGTTCCTCTCGACCTCCGCGGCGTACTCCGCTCTCGTCGCGCCGCTGCGCGAGGCCGGGTACGCCGTCGAGGTGCCGGCCCTGGCGCCCGGGCGCCTCGCGCTGCTCACCGGCCGCTACACCGTCGAGGACGAGGCTGTCGACGCTGCGGCGCTCGTGCGCGGGCTCGTCGAGAGCGGGCAGCGGGTGCTCCTCGCCGGCCACTCGCGCGGCGGGCAGGCGGCGCTGCGCGCCGCTCGGTCCCTCGCGGCCGACGACGACGTGCGGGCCGCGCTGCTGGGGCTCGTGCTCGTCGACCCGGTCGACGGCGGCGGGCGTCGTCCCTCCCGCCGCACCGCCACGGCGTTCCGCAGCGCTCTCGGCGTACCGGTGACCGTCGTCGGTGCCGGGTGCTCCGGGCCGTGCGCACCGGAGCCGGTGAACCACGAGATGTTCGCCGACGCGCTGCCCGACGCGCGGCACGTGGTGATCGAGGGGATGGGGCACGCCGACATGCTCGAGGGTCGCGAGCGCTCGCTGGGCCGTCGGCTGTGCGGCGGTGCCGACGACCCCGACCCGGCGCGCGCGCTCGTGACCGCGCTGCTGCTCGCTGCGCTCGAGGGCCGCGACCCGGCGGCGGTCGACGACCCGTTGCTCCGCGTCGTGCGCTGAGCCGAGATCCCGCTCGTACCAGCGTGATCCCGCGCACACCGGTGCCGGGCTCACGCGTCGCGGCGTCCGCGCTGCGGGCGCGTCGGCTGCATCGACGCGAGGGCGGTGGGACCATGGACGTGCGAAAGAAGGTGCGTCCCATGCGCTACGGCGTCACGTCCGTAACCCGCCATGACGCGCGCGTCCGCGAGTCCTTCCTGTCCCACGGAGCGCGCAGCAGCTACGAGATCGCCACGAGCGACGCCCACCAGCGGCACATGCCGCACAAGAACGCCCTCCGACGCACCCGACCCGGTCGCCGGGGCCGCTGAAACCCGCAGCCGTCAGGGCTGCGACCCGAACGCGGGGCCGAAGAACTGCGCCTCGCCGTCCTTGATCAGGTAGACCGACCACCCGGGCAGCTCGGCGAACCATGCCGCGCACCCGGGGCCCTCGAGCAGCGCCGCCGTGGCCAGCGCGTCGGCGAGGCCGGCGTCGGGACCGACGATCGTCGCGGAGTCGTAGTAGACGTGCGTGGTGCCCGTGCGCGGGTTGCGGATGTGGTTGCCGCGCTCGTACAGGCCGCTCGTCGCGATCGCGCCGTCGGCGACCTGCACGACCTCGACGATCTGCTGCGTGTCGTAGGGGTTGAGGATGCCGATCGCCCACGGCTCGCCCGGGCGCTGCTCGCCGCGGCACGCGATGTCGCCCGCGGCGTTGACGCAGACGTTGCGCACGCCGCGCCGCACGATCTGGTCGGCGACCTGCCCTGCCGCCCAGCCCTTCACGTAGCCCGACGGGTCGACGCCGCCCTTGACCGCCCACGGGTCGAAGGCGCCGTGGGTGAGCTGCTTGGCCCAGGCGCACGCGGCGAGGACGTCGCGGACGACCTGCGGCGTGCGGTACTCCTCGATGATCCCGTTGCGCAGCAGCGTGATCGGCGTGTCGGCGCGGTACGTCGAGAACCACGCGTCGACCTGGTGCAGGTACGCGACCGCGTCGGACAGGATCTCGTCGACGTCGTCGGGCAGCGTCTCGCCGCGCAGGTCGAAGGTGACGACCGTGCCCCACACGTGCTCGACGTGGATGCGGCTCTGCCACGGCCCGGCGTCGGCGAAGCTGACCCCGGGGGCCACCTCGGTGGGGCCCGCCGCGGCGTCGAGGGCGTCGTCGCTGTGCTCGGTCACCCCGTCATCCTGGCGCACGAGCACTCAGATGCCGGCCTTCGACAGGGCGCTCTGGAGCGACTTCTTCCACGCGTTGGTCGTCTCGGTGGCGCCGCTGGCTCCGGCGATGTTCGCCGACTGCGCCTTGAGCGTCTGCGACTTCAGCACGGGGATCGAGAAGTCGGTGTAGGGCTGCGAATCGCCGGTCGGGTAGATCTGCGCCCACGCGGCGATGATCTTGCCCGCCTTCACGCGGATGCCGACCTGCACCTTTCCGTACTTGTGCGTGACGACCGAGCCGAGGAAGTCCTTGGCCACAGCGACGGTCGGCGTCGGCGTGGGCTTCGGCGCCGGCGCCTTGGTCGGCGCGGGAGCGGCTGCCTTGGTCGGCGCGGCCGCCGGCTGGGTGGGCGCTGCCGCGGCCTTGGTCGGCGCAGCGGCCGCCTTCGTGGGGGCTGCTGCCGCCTTGGTCGGCGCCGGGGCCGCCGAGCTCGCGGCGGCGGTGGGGCTCGGCGCCGCCGACGTCTCGCTGGTCGAGGCCGACGGCTGGTCCGACGGGGTCTCGTCGAGCGCCGGCGGAGCGCCGAGCGCCGTCGTGTCCGACGGGCCCGCGGCCATCGCCGGCACCTGGTCGGCGCCGGAGTAGGTCAGGACGGCAGCGAGGCCGGCGAGCGTGCCGCTCGTCACGAGGATCGCGCGCTTCATGGGATGGCTCCTGGGATCGGGACCGGTCGGGGGTGCGGCCGGGCTGTCGGGGTCAGAAGGCGAACGCCTCGTGGTGGATGCGGTCCTGGGGCACGCCGGCGGCCTCCGCGGCCTCGACGATGCTCTCCGTGAAGGAGTCCGGCCCGCACACGAACACGTCGGCGGCAGCGATGCCGGGCGCGAGGTGCGTGAGGTACTCGGCTGTCAGCGGGTGGTGGCGGCGCGGGCCCTGCAGGTAGTGCATGCGCCAGCCGCGCTCGGACACCATCGCCTCGAGCTCCTCGTGCAGCGGTGCCGTCGCCCGCTCGGCGACCCGGTAGATCAGGGTCACCGACGTGCCGTCGGGCAGGTCGTCGAGCACCGCGCGGATCGGCGTGACGCCGACGCCGGCGGCGAAGGCCACGACCGACTCGGTCGTGCGCGACCCGGCGTGGAAGACGCCGTACGGACCCTCGGCGAGGACGCGCGTGCCCACCTTCATCCGGCGCAGGCTGCTCGAGTGGTCGCCGAGGTCCTTCACCGTGATGCGCAGCCACGACTCGTTGGGCGAGGCCGACAGCGAGTACGGGTGCGCCTGCCACCACCAGTCGCGCGTCATGAAGCGCCACTGGAAGAACTGCCCGCCGCGCGCCTTGAGCAGGTCGAGGTCGACGCCGGACACGTACACCGACACGACGCCGCTCTTCTCCGGCACCACGGCCGCGACGCGCAGGTCGTGCTTGCGCGAGAACGAGACCGGCATGATCACGCGGGAGACGAGGATCGTGGTCGCGACGGCGACGTAGAGACCGATCCAGAACAGCCGCTGGTAGGGGTGCGCGACGAACATCGGACCGTTGGTGATCTGGTGGCCGAAGGCCAGCGCGACGGCGATGTAGAAGTACAGGTGCGCGACCCACCAGGTCTCGTACTTCATGCGCTGACGGATCCTGCGGTAGGACAGGACGCCGAGCGACATCATCAGCACGAACGCCGCGGCGGCCGGCATCATCCACGCCGAGTGCAGCACGAGCTGCAGGAACTCGGCGACGAAGCCGCGCTCGAGCGACTGCGCGTAGCTCAGCGTCGTGAGCAGGACGTGGGCCAGGATCAGGAAGATCGAGTACGGCGCGACGGTGCGGTGCAGCTTCACCATGCGGTCGTGGCCGATCTCGCGCTCGAGCCACGGGATGCGCGACACGAGCAGCAGCAGCACGAGGCACAGGTACGTGCCGACCATCGCGGCGACCGTCCCGGCGGCGAGCATCTTGCCGCCCGGCAGGTCGAGGTTGTCCTTCACGGCGTACACCGCGATGCCGAGCGAGATGCCGAGGCCGATGCCGCCGATGGTGAGCGCGATGTCGCCGCGACGGGTGCTGCGGCCACGGGCCGCGACGCCGCGACGGACGTGCGGACGGACGGTGACCGGTGCGGGAGCCGCGACCGGTGCCGCCGGGATCGGCGGGGGCGCGAACTGCGGCGGCAGCGGAGGCAGCAGGGTCTCGTCGACCGGGGCACCGCTCGGCGGAGCGAGGAGCAGTGCGGTGTGCGCCGCGTCGGCGACCGGAGCTGCCGCGGGCTCGGGCACCTCGGGCAGGAAGGCGCCCGTGGTCTGCGGGAGATAGCGGGCGTCGTAGCCCGCGCCGCCGGTCACAGCCCCGCCTTGGTCAGCGCCGACTGGAGCGACGTCTTGTAGGCGGTCCAGGTGAGGCTCGCGCCCGACACCTTCGTGATGTTGGCGGACTGGGCAGCGACAGCCTTCGTGTCGTACTGCGGCAGCGCCGTGGAGTTGATCTTCACGGTCTCAGACCCGTCGTTGGTGAGCAGGGTGCCCTTGGAGGAGGTGATGACGCTGTTCGTGACCACGATGACCACCTGGATCGTGCCGTGGCCCGACGCGATCGAGGTGATGTTGCCGGTGAACGTGCCGTTCACCGGGGGCTTGGCAGGGGTGGCCGTCACGCTCGCCGACGCGACACCCTCGGTCGTCGCAGCGACCGCGGTGACGTAGTAGGTGTAGGCGGTGCCGTTGGTGAGGCCGGTGTTCGTGTACGTCGGCGACGTGACCGTCGTGAGCAGCACGCCGCCGCGGTAGACCTTGTACGACGTCGCCGTGGCCACGGCGTTCCACGTGAGCACGACCTGCGCGTTGCCCGGCGTCGCGACGAGGTTCGTCGGCTGGCCCGGAGCCGGCGCCATGGGGGTCGCGGTGACCGCGGCCGAGGCGGGCGAGGTGGCCGACCCGTTCGTCGCGTACACGGTGTACGAGTACGCCGTGCCGTTCGTGAGCCCGGTGCTGTCGACGAAGCTCGTGGTGGGGCTGACGAGAGTCGCGATGAGCGTCGCACCGCGGTAGAGCTTGTAGCCCTGCGCGTTCGCCGTGGGCGACCACGACAGCGCGACCTGCGCGTCGCCGGCGGTCGCCATGAGGCCGGTGGGCGCCGTGGGCGTGATCACGAACGGCGTCACCTGCACCGACGCCGACTTCGCCGACTCGACGCCGGTCTTGATGACCGTGACCTGGTAGGTGTACGCCGTGCCGTTGGTGAGGGCCGAGTCGGTGTAGGTGTTGCCGGTGATGCCGGTCTTCAGCAGCGTGCCGTTGCGGTAGAGGTTGTACGACGTCGCACCGGTCACGACGTTCCAGGTGAGCGTCGCCGTCTGGTCGCCCGCGACGCCCGAGAGGCCGGTCGGCGCACCGGGGGCGGGGGCCGCCGGGGTCGCGGAGACCGTGGCGCTCTGGGCCGACGACGACGTCGCGCTCGTCGCGATGACGTAGTAGGAGTACGTCGTGCCGTTGCTGACGGTGTTGTCGGTGTAGGCCGGTGTGGCGACCGACGTGAGCTTCACTCCGCCGCGGTAGACGTCGTAGCCCGTGGCGCCGGCGACCGAGCTCCAGGTCAGCGCGACCGTCGCGTCGCCCGGTGTCGCGGCGAGGCCGGTCGGCGTCGACAGCGGGGGAGCGACCGGCTTTGCCGTCACCGTCGCCGACGCGGCCGACGCGGGCGAGTTCTGCTTGTAGGCCACGACGTAGTACGAGTACGTCGTGCCGTTGCTGACGGTCGTGTCGGTCCATGTGGGCGTCGCGGTCGTGGCCACGACCACGCCGCCCCGGTAGACGGCGTACGACGTCGCTCCCGCCGGCGCGGTCCACGACAGGCCGACGGTGGCGTTGCCGGGCGTGGCGACGAGGTTGGTCGGGGCTGCCGGTGCCGTCGCGACCGGCGTCGCAGGCACCGCCGACGACGCGACCGACGCCGTGGCGCCGTTGAGCGCCTTCACGGTGTACGAGTACGACGTGCCGTTCGTCAGGCCCGAGTCGACGAAGTCGGGAGCGGTCGGCGAGCCGACGAGCGTGCCGTTGCGGAACACCTGGTACGACGTCGCCGAGGGCACCGCGGTCCAGGCGAGGTGCACCGACCCGTCGCCGGGCGCTGCCACGACGTCGAACGGCGCCGACGGCGCGACGGCGGTCGGGACGCCCACGACCTCGGCGGAGATCGGGGACCAGCCGGCCACGTTGAGGGCGACGACGGTGTAGGCGTACGCCGAGCCGTTGTCGAGGCCGGAGTCGACGTAGCCGGGGCTGACCGTCGTGCCGATCATCTGCCCGTCGCGGTAGACGTGGTAGCTCGTCGCGTTCTCGATCGCGTTCCACGACAGCGTGACCTGGCCCGAGGCGCCCACGGTCGCGAGACCGGTCGGCTGCGCGGGCTTGGCAACGTACGGCGCCTGCACGTAGTGCGTGGCCTTCACCGCGGAGGTGACCGAGTCGACGATCTTCACCATCGCGAGCTGCGACGCGGCGACCTCGCGGGCGGCGACGAACACCTTGGTGTTGATCGCGGTGAGCCGCTTGTAGGCGACCGGGTCGTCGGTCTTGGTGCGCGTCGCCAACGCGGTCGAGTACGCCGTGCGCGCGACGCGCTGGACCTGCTTGAGCGATGCGTACGACGACAGCGCGTTGAGGTAGCGCGTGCGTGCGGCGATCACGCGCGTGTCGGCGTCGACGATGACGGCGATCTCCTGCGAGATCTCGGCCGAGGACTGGCCCCAGTCGTTGAGGACGTCCTGGCCGGGCGCCGCGGCGGCACCGGCAGGGAGCGGCGTCGACAGGACGACTCCCGACGCGGTCGAGGCGAGAGCGGCGGTGCCGGCAGCGGCGGCAGCGATGCGGCGGCTGCCGTTGCGGAGGAGCGTGCGTGCCATCCCCGTCACCCCTTGAACCCGGCAGCGACGAGCGCGGACTGCAGCGACGACTCGAAGGCGCCCGTCGTCAGGGTCGCCCCGCTGACCCCGGCGATGTTCGACGTGTCGCCGGCGTTCATCGCCTGGAGCATGAGCGTGCCGAGCGAGATGTCGTTGTAGTGCGCGGAGTCGGTGCCGGCGTCGGCCTGGGCCGTCACGGCCACGTCGCTCACGTGACCGCCGTACACGGTGATCTGCACCTGCATCGGCTCGAAGGACACCGGCACGCTGGGCACCAGGTAGGACTTCTTCGTGCCGGTCCAGACGCCGTCCTTGGGCTGGTAGTGCGTGGCCGTCACGCGGGCGGTGACGGTGGCGCGGGTGGTCGTGTAGAGCTTCGTGGCCGCGGTGTAGGCCGTCTTCGCGCGGGCCGTCGCGGCCTTGGCGGCGAGGTAGGCCTTGTAGGTCGTCGCGATGCGGCTCTTGACCTTGCTGCGGACCGCCGCGAGGTAGGCCGAGCGCGCCTTGGACTCCATCGACGCGCGCACCAGCACGACGTCGCGGGCCTTGACCATGGCGGCCCGGGTCTTGATCACGCCGGCGTCGGCGTTGACCACGGTCGCGATCTCGGTCGACACCTCGACCGCCGACTGGCCGTAGTCGTTCTCGACCGGCTGGCCCGGGACGGCGCTGGCTGCCACGGGTGCCGCGGTCGGCGAGGCGAGGGCGAGGGCAGCGCCACCGACGAGCGTGGCCGCGGCGGTGCCCCACAGGACGCGGGTACGAGGGAGCGTGCTCACCGTCCTGTGATCGGGGCGCCAGCGTCCGGTCCCGCTGCTCCGAACGGGTCACCGACTCCCAAGATCCGTCCAAGGTGTGAACCGGTGGTCTGCACCGTCCGCGGGACGAGAGGGAAGCGATCGCACACTTTGTCCGGATCTGGGCGGGTGCTGCCCTGGGCGTGGGCGGGTCGCCGCGCGTCCGTCCCGGTCCCGCCCTACCGTCGTCGCGAGGGGGACGGCACGCCGGGGAGGCGCGGGTGGGGATCGACTGGTCGGGGCGCGGGGTGCGCTCCGGGGCCTTCGGGCAGCAGCCGGCCGACGACCTGCTCGCCATGCTCCAGACGGCCCTCGACGCCCTCCCCGAGGCGCTGCTCGTGGTGGTCGACGCCGAGCACCGCGTGCTGCTCGCCCGCGGCCCGCTGCTCGCGGTCACGGCTGCGCCCGACGACTCCGCCGACCACCCCGCGGTCGCCGGGCTCCTCGTCGCAACGGCGCCGCTCCTCGAGAAGGCGTTCGCCGGGAGGGCAGGCGAGACGATCCTGCCGTGGGGCGCCGACGAGGTCGTCGACGTCCGGGTGGGGCCTATCCGCGACGGGTCGGGCGCTGTGGTCGCCGCCGTCATCGTCGGGCACGACGTCACCGCGCGCCGGGCCGTGCACGAGACCCTCGCCGCGCAGCACGATGCGCTCCTCGCCAGCCAGGAGCGCTACCGGCTGCTCGCCGAGAACTCCTCCGACTTCGTCATGCGCAGCACCCCCGACAGCGTCATCGAGTGGGTGTCCGAGGGCGTCACCGACGTCCTCGGCTGGCTGCCCGAGGAGCTCGTCGGCCGCAGCTCGATGGAGTTCGCCGACCCGGCCTACCTCGCGACGCTGCGCGCGCAGACCAGCGACGTCAACGAGGGCGCGGTCGTGTCGGGCCGGATCCGCGTGCGGGCCAAGGACGGCAGCCTGCGCTGGATGCACCGCACGCTGCGCCCGGTGCGCGACGCCGACGGCGAGATCGTCGCGCGCGTGAGCGGCTGGCACGACGCCACGCCCGAGGTCGAGGCCGAGGAACGGCTCGCGGCGAGCGAGGAGCTGTTCCGGGTCGCGATGGACACCAGTGCCATCGGGATGGCACTCGTCGGTCGCGACGGCGAGTTCCTCCGCGTGAACCCGGCGTACTGCGCGATGGTCGGCTACGACGCCGACGAGCTCGCCGCCATGCGGTTCCAGGACCTCACCCACCCCGACGACGTCGCGCGCGGCGAGGAGGACGGCACGCGCGTGGTGCGCGCGCAGGCCGACGGCTTCCGCCAGCGCAAGCGCTACCTCACGAAGTCCGGCCGCGAGATCTGGGTCGACGTCTCGGTGGCGGGCGTGCGCGACCCGGAGGGCGCGTTCCGCCACCTCATCGTGCAGGCGGTCGACGTCTCCGCCGAGGTCGCGAACTTCGAGGCGCTGCAGCGCGCGGCGCGCGACTACCAGACCCTCGCGGAGAACGCGTCCGACGTCGTCATGCGCGTCGACAGCGGCGGCATCATCCAGTGGATCTCGCCGTCCGTGCGGTCGGTCCTCGGCTGGGACCCCGAGCTGCTCACCGGTACGCCGTCCATCTCGCTGGTCGAGCACGACGACCGCGACGCCGTGCTCCGTCTGCGCGAGACGGTGCTGCGCGACGCCACGGTCGGTTCCCGGATCGCACGGTTCCGCACGATGTGGGGCGGCACCGTCGAGATGTCGGGAACCGGCCGGCCCGTCCTCGACGAGCGCGGCCAGGTCGTCGGCCAGGTGATCGGCCTGCGCGACGTCACGGAGGAGATGGCCATCCGTCGCGAGCTCGCCTACCGGGCGAGCCACGACGCGCTCACCGGCGTCGTGAACCGCGACGAGCTGCTCACCCGGCTCAGCGAGCGGCTCGGCCGCGACGCGACCGAGCACGACCGCCTCGGTCTGGTCTTCTGCGACGTCGACGAGCTGAAGATCCTCAACGACTCGTGGGGTCACGCGCGCGGCGACGCCGTGCTCGTCGAGGTGGCGCGCGCTCTCGAGGGAGTGGTGCGCCGTGCCGACGTCGTGGCGCGCCTGTCCGGCGACGAGTTCGTGATCCTGCTCGACCGCGTGACCGACACCGATGCGCTCGACCTCATCGTCGAGAAGTGCCGCGAGGCGGTCGCCTCGATCCCACGCCCCGACGGCGAGAGCTTCATGTCGATCTCGGTCGGCGGCATCCTCGCGACGCAGAACGACGACGCGAGCGCCCTCATCGACCGCGCCGACCGCGCGATGATGCTCGACAAGGACCGCGGCCGCCGCGAGCGCGGCCTGCGGACCCGGGGTGCGCCGTGGACGTCACCGCCCCCGGGGTACGGCGTACCGCTGCCGGAGCAGGCGCAGGGGGAGCAGGACAGCTCGCAGCCGACCGACTGACCGTCGCGTCGCGGTCAGCCGACGAGGTTCTGCCAGGCGTTCCACACCATGAACACCAGCGTGGCGCCGATGGCGATGCCGACGACGACCCGTGCCGGGAGCGACAGCCGGATCCCGTTCATGGGCTTGGGGTTCGGGCGCGGCGCGGGCGGAGTGGCGACGACCATGCCCGCAGGCAGGTCGCTCGGCTCGGGCACCGGCTCGGGCGCGGGCGCCGACCCGCTCGGCTGCGACGTGCCGGTCGGCAGCACGCGCGCGAGGTCGGAGGCAGCGCCCCAGGTGCGGCCGGGTCCGTCGGTGCTCACGGCGCCATGGTCGCACGACCGGTCGTGACGAGCCGCGAGGCGCGGCGCGCCGTCAGCCGCCTGCGACGGAGGGGATCACGTGCACCTGCGACCCCGCGCGCAGGGGCGTGGCGGTGCCCTGCGCGTGGCGGATGTCGTCGCCGTCGACGTACACGTTGATGAAGCGCCGCACCGCGCCGGTCTCGTCGCGGATCCGTCGCGCGAGCGTGGGGTTCACGGCGTCGACGGCGTCGAGCAGCGCGCCGACGTCGACGGGTGCCGGCTCGACCACGAGCGAGCGGCCGCCCGCGACGTCGGCGAGCGCCGACGGCAGCAGCACCGTGACGCCGTCGGAGGGCTCGGTCACGGCAGCACGGCGGCGCGCACCGAGAGCACGTCGGGCAGGTGCTCGGCCACCACCTGCCACGAGTCGCCCTCGTCGGCGCTCGCGTAGACCACGCCGTCGCGCGTGCCGACGTAGACGCCGGTGGGGTCGCCGCTGTCGACGCACGCGGCGTCGCGCAGCGCCACGGTGTAGCACTCGTCGGGCAGGCTGCCGGCGCCGAGCTCGGTCCACGTCTCGCCCGCGTCGCGCGTGCGGTGCAGGCGCATCCGGCCGCCGACGGGGATCCGGCTGTCGCCGTTCTCGATCGGCATGACCCACGCGGTGCCGGGCGTGGTCGGCGACGAGAGCACGAAGAAGCCGAAGTCGCTGGGCAGCCCGTCGGCGATGGAGGTCCACGTCGCCCCGGCGTCGTCGCTGCGGTAGACGCCGTTGTGGTTCTGCACGTACATCCGGTCGGGCGTCGCGGCGTCGACCGCGACCTTGTGCACGCACTGGCCGTACTCGGGGTACGGGTCGGGCATGAAGTTGGCGGAGATGCCCGTGTTGCTCGGCGTCCAGCCCGTGTCGCCGTCGTCGCTGACGTAGACGCCGCCGGTGCTCATCGCCACGAGCATCCGCTCGCCCTCGCGCGGCGGCACGATCGTGTGCACCGCCGCGCCGCCGAAGCCGGGCATCCAGTTCTGGCGGTGCGGGTGGTCCCACAGGCCGCGCACGAGGCGGAAGCTCTCGCCGCCGTCGTCGCTGCGCCAGAGCGAGGTCGGCTCGCAGCCCGCCCAGACGACGTCGGGGCGCGCCTCGGTGTCGGGCTGCAGCTGCCAGATGCGCCCGAGGGCCTCTCCCGTGTCGTCGGGGAAGGCGATCGCGGCGTTGCCGGTCTCCTGCCAGGTCGCGCCGAGGTCGTCGGTCCACACGAGGGTGGGGCCGTAGTGCCACGACATGGTGCCGACGAGCAGGCGCGCGGGGGAGCGGCGGGTGTCCCAGCCGACGGAGGCGACCTCCTGCATGAGCAGGTGCGGGCCGTCGAGGGTCCAGCTCCGCCGGTCGTCGCTGCGGGCGATCCAGAGGCCCTTGCGGGTGCCGATGGCCAGGACGTGGGTCATGACGCCTCCCGAGGAGCGGGGCGCCCCGAGGCGCCGGTCAGGGGACCCTAACGCCGCCCTCCGACACCCGACAGGGGTCGTCGTCCACAGGCCGTTGCGCCGTCCGGGTACGCCGACCCCGCTGCGACCCGTCCCCCGGACGAACCAGCGGCGAGCACGGCGGGAGCGCGTCCATGACGCTCCGTGGCGGGTCTGTCACCTGAAGTTCAGATCTCGTTTGGGGAACAGCTGGGGACAGCGCTACCGTTGAACGTAACGTCGGTGTCATGTTCGACGTGTCCGCCGCCGATAGAAACGGCGTACGACCCGCCCTGAGAGGCGGGCAGGACGACGACAGACCGACTCCCGTGAGGTGATTCCTCCCCACGGGTCCCCAAGGTCCCGCCGCGTGCGACGAAGCCCGCGCAGGACCGCTGCTAGGAACGAGGTAGTGCCATGGACGACTACGGTCCCTGGGACGACTGATCCCCGCGGGGCGGCCCCAGCCGCCCCCCATCAGCTCATGCGGAGCGCCCGGCCACCACGGCCGGGCGCTCCCGTGCTTTCCCGCCCGGGATCCCTGCCCGAGCGGCCGCCGGGGTGGTAGAACCAGGGTCCTGACTGAACAGTCAGTCGGGACCCTGGTCCCGGAGGACCCGGAAGGCCGGCCACCGTGAGCGGGATGGACCCGAGGCACGCGATCCTCTTCGAGCCCGTGCAGGTGGGTCCCAAGACCCTGCCCAACCGCTTCTACCAGGTACCGCACGCGACCGGCTTCGGTGCGGTCAAGCCGCGCACCCACGCCGCCTTCCGCGGCATCAAGGCCGAGGGCGGCTGGGGCGGCGTGTGCACCGACTACGCGCCCGTGTCGCCCGACGCCGACGAGACGTTCGCGATCGCGTCCGACATCTGGCTCGACGAGGACGCCCGCCGGCTCGGCCTCGTCGCCGACGCGATCCACGAGCACGGCTCGCTCGCGGGCATCGAGCTCTACCACGGCGGTGGCGAGTCGCTGAACGGCGAGAGCCGCTACGCCCGCGTCGCGCCGTCGCAGGTCGGCGGCGAGTGGCGCTACTCGAGCCTCCCGCGCGAGATGAGCCTCGACGACATCCGGCGTATCCAGCGCGACTTCGTCGACGCCGCGAAGCGGGCGCGCGACGTCGGGTTCGACATCGTCTACGTGTACGGCGCCCACGGCTACCTCATGACCCAGATGCTGTCGCCGTTCACGAACCGGCGTACGGACGGCTACGGCGGATCGATCCGCAACCGCGCGCGGTTCCAGTACGAGACCGTCGAGTTCGTCCGCGAGGCCGTGGGCGACGACTGCGCGATCGCGATCCGCAACGCGATCGCGCCGGGTCACGAGCTGCTCGGCGTCGACGCCGACGAGATGCTCGAGTTCGTCCGGATCATGGACCCGGTCGTCGACCTGTTCGACGTCAACGTCGGCGGCTGGCCCGAGGACTCGGGCACCTCGCGCTACTACGCCGAGGGCCACCAGCTGCCGTGGACGTCTCGCGTGCGCGAGGCGACCGGCAAGGTGATCGTCGGCGTCGGCCGCTACACCAACCCCGACACCATGGCGTCGGTGATCCGCAGCGGTGCCTTCGACCTCATCGGTGCTGCACGTCCCGCGATCGCGGATCCCTTCCTGCCTCAGAAGATCCGCGAGGGACGCCTCGACGAGGTGCGCGAGTGCACCGGCGCCAACCTGTGCATCCTGCGCTCGGAGACGTTCCGCCACGTGTCGTGCATCCAGAACGCGACCGCGGGCGAGGAATACCGCCGCGGCTGGCACCCCGAGCGCTTCGAGCCGCCTGCTGACCCGTCGCGCGCGATCCTCGTGATCGGCGGCGGTCCCGCGGGCATGGAGTGCGCGATGGTGCTCGGCCGTCGCGGGTACGACGCCGTGCACCTCGTCGAGGCCGAGCCCGAGCTCGGCGGCAAGATGCGCTGGACCCGTCGCCTGCCCACGCTCGGCGACTGGGGCCGCGTCGTCGACCACCGGGTGATCGGCCTGTCGAAGCTGCCCAACGTCGAGGTGCTGCTGAACCGCCGCCTCACCGTCGACGACGTCCTCGACTACGGCGCCGACACGGTGATCGTCGCGACCGGGTCGTCGTGGACCGGCGACGGCACGCAGCCCTACCGCGAGGAGCGCATCGTCGGTGCCGAGCAGGCGCTCACGCCGGAGCGCGTGATGGCGGGGGACCGACCGTCGGGGACTCGGGTCGTCGTCTACGACACCGACGGCTACTACGTCGGCGCCGGCATGGCCGAGCTGCTCGCGCTCGAGGACTACGAGGTCGTGCTCGTGACGTCGCTGCCGCGCGTCTCGCCGACCTCCGACCTCGCGCTCGAGGGCGACATGCTCCGTCAGCACCTGCACGGCCTCGGGATCGCGTTCCTCACCGGCCACGTCCTGCTGTCGATCGAGGCCGGCACTGTCGTCGGGGAGACCGAGTACGGCGACGTGTGGTCGCTCCCCGCCGACGGCGTCGTGCTCGTGACCCAGCAGCACAGCGACGACGCGCTCTATCGCGAGCTCGCCTCAGACCCGTCGCGCCTGAAGGCGGCGGGGATCGAGCACCTGCTCCTCATCGGCGATGCCGCGGCGCCGCGGATGCCCAGCGAGGCGGTCTTCGACGGCCACCGCGTCGCGAGGGAGCTCGAGCTCGACGACCCCGTCGCCCCCCGCCCCTGGCTCCGCGAGGGCCCCGCCGTCTGACACGAGGGCGGGGCGGTCGGCCCTTCGTCAGTGCCCTCGGAGCGACCGCCCCGCCTCGATCGCCGAACGTCGGGGTGCTTCAGGCCTCGCGGGGCAGCCAGCGCCGACGCCGCCAGAGGTAGACGGGTACCGCGATGACCGGGAACAAGAACGTCACGGCGGCCCAACCGGGAGCGCCCAGCCCGCCGTCTCGTCCGGACGGTCCGCCGTACGTCATGCCGAGCCGATGTGCGTCGAGCCAGACCAGAAGGGCTGCGACGACCGAGACGCCGAGCCAGATCCCCGTTTCCACGCGCTCGACGATGACAGGGCGACCCGAGGAAAGCGAGCGCGAACGGCACTTCTGCGTGCCCCGGAGCGGCACGGCATCGGCACGTAGGCTCGATGCACTCGACGTCCTCTCGCCCACTCACCTGAGTGCGATCACTTGCCGATCGCCACCCACCCGCGTGAGGAGGGTTGTGGCCGGGTCGGCGCGGTTCAGCGGCTCAGCGTCACCTCGTTGACCGTCATTGCGGGACCAGGCGGAGCATCGGCAACGTGTCGCCCATCCGTTGGTAGGACTCCTCGCCTTGCACCTCGTAGCCCATGAAGGACGCAAGCCGTTTCGCGGAACGAGGATGCCGACGAGCGTAGGAAGTCATCGTTTCGGCGACCTCCTCTGGAGTGAGCCGCCGGGCATGGGTCTGCAGTCGTTCCCAACCCAGTTCGATTGCCACTTCTGGATGCGCCAGCACGTTCTGGTACCAGTCGGCCGTGGGGCCGAATCCTGACGCGACGATGACGGCGCGCGTGGTGGGATCGAGCGCGACCACTTCGACTACCACCTGACGTTCGAGGCCCGACTTGCGCCCAACATGGTGGATCAGCACGAACCGTGAACCCATAAGCCCGCCGAGCCGGGCTCGGTAGAGGCTAATCGGCAAGCGATAGAGGATCCTTCTCCATGAGGTGGGCAGGGGGGGCCTGTTCGGCTGGCTCATCGACCACTCCTCGCAGTTGCTCGCATGCGGCGGCCACGTCTCACGCAGGTCAGAATGCCGGATATTGCTCGGGGTGGTCAGCCGGCGAGGAGGATGCCGACGTAGACCGCCGCGATCGCCGACAGGCCCGAGAGGGCGCCCCACACCGCGAGACCCGTGGTGGACTTCGCGCGGGTGTGCAGGAAGGCGCTGATGCCCGAGAGGGCGACGAGCACGACCTTGAGACCGAGCACGGCGTCCCAGCCCTCGGGGGCCTCGGCGCGCTCGGCGGCGATGTTCCAGATGCCCGTGGCGACGAGCACCCAGTACGCCGGCCACGCGATGCGGTTGAACGCGTTCGCCGCGGCCTTGGGCAGCGTCGGGTCCTTCGCGCGGAGCACGGGGACGAGCGCCGCGAGCACGAGCTGACCGCCGACCCAGATCGTCGCCGCGATCACGTGCAGGAACAGCCGGACCGTGCCGACCCAGTCGATCTCCATGCCGGCGATGCTCGCAGAGGTCGGCGCCGCTGCCGAGCGGGTGGTCGCACGACGCGTGAGCCGCGTCGCACCCGTGGAGCGCGCGGACGGTTACGCCGTCGAGCGGGGAGGCGTGCGCGCCTATCCTGGGCGGGTCATGTCCGAGCAGCCGTCCGCGTCGCCGTCGCGCGAGCCGCGGAGCCGTCCGGGCGGCGGGCGCGGACGGGGGCGCAGCGCCGGGAAGCCGCGGCGCGGGCAGGACGGTCCGGCGGGCAAGCCGAGGCCGGACGTCCCCGACGGTCCCGAGGTCCTCGCGCTGCGGCAGCGGCTCGAGCACGTCATGCTCCGCGACCGCACGCGCCTCGGCCGACGGCTCGACGGGCTCCGGCGTACGCCGGACCCGCAGCAGCGCCAGTACACGATCGAGAAGCTCACGGCCGACGTCGAGGCGGCCGAGGCGCGGATCGAGTCGCGGCGCCGCGGCGTACCGACCATCACCTATCCCGACCTCCCGGTCAGCGCGCGGCGCGACGACATCGCCGAAGCGATCCGCGAGAACCAGGTCGTGGTCGTCGCCGGCGAGACGGGCAGCGGCAAGACGACGCAGCTGCCGAAGATCCTGCTCGAGCTCGGTCGCGGCATCGCCGGCCAGATCGGGCACACGCAGCCGCGGCGCATCGCCGCACGTGCTGTGGCCGACCGCGTGGCGGAGGAGCTCGGCGTCGACCTGGGTGACGCCGTCGGGTTCCAGGTGCGCTTCACCGACCACAGCAGCGACCGCACGCTGCTCAAGGTGATGACCGACGGCATCCTGCTCGCCGAGATCCAGAACGACCCGCTGCTCGAGCGCTACGACACGATCGTCATCGACGAGGCCCACGAGCGCAGCCTCACGATCGACTTCCTCCTCGGCTACCTCAAGGAGATCCTGCCGAAGCGCCCCGACCTCAAGGTCGTCGTCACGTCCGCCACCATCGACACGGCGCGGTTCTCCGAGCACTTCGGTGGCTGCCCGGTCGTGGAGGTCAGCGGGCGCACGTACCCGGTCGAGGTGCGCTACGAGCCGTACGGCGTCGACGACGGCGACGACCGCGACCAGGTGCAGGCGATCTGCGACGCCGTCGCGTCGCTGTCCCGCGAGGCGCCCGGCGACATCCTCGTGTTCCTCTCCGGCGAGCGGGAGATCCGCGACACCTCCGACGCGCTGCGGGGTCTCAAGCTCCGCGACGCCGAGATCCTCCCGCTCTACGGCCGGCTCTCCGCGGCCGAGCAGCACCGGGTCTTCGAGCCGCACGGCGGTCGCCGCGTCGTGCTCGCGACGAACGTGGCAGAGACCTCGCTCACCGTCCCGGGCATCCGGTACGTCGTCGACCCGGGCACCGCGCGCATCAGTCGCTACTCCTCGCGCCTGAAGGTGCAGCGGCTCCCGATCGAGCCGATCTCGCAGGCCTCGGCCAACCAGCGCGCCGGCCGCTGCGGCCGCGTCGCCGACGGCGTCTGCGTGCGCCTGTACTCGGAGGAGGAGTACCTCGCGCGCCCCGAGTTCACCGAGCCCGAGATCCTGCGCACCAACCTCGCGTCGGTGATCCTGCAGATGACCGCGCTCGGCCTCGGCGACATCGAGGGCTTCCCGTTCGTCGAGGCTCCCGACTCGCGGCAGGTGAAGGACGGCGTCGACCTGCTGCGCGAGCTCGGCGCGCTGCGGCCGGAGAAGGCGCTGCGCCTCACCGAGATCGGCCGCCGCCTCGCACGGCTCCCGCTCGACCCACGTCTGGGACGCATGGTCCTCGAGGGGGAGAAGGAGGGTGCGCTCGCCGAGCTGCTCGTCATCACGAGCGCGCTCTCGATCCAGGACCCGCGCGAGCGCCCGGTCGACAAGCAGGCCCAGGCCGACCAGCTGCACGCGCGCTTCCGCGACCCGACGAGCGACTTCCTGTCCTACGTCGGGCTCTGGAACCACCTGCGCGAGCAGCAGAAGGCGCTGTCGGGCAACCAGTTCCGGCGAACCTGCCGCGACGAGTTCCTGCACTACCTGCGCGTGCGCGAGTGGCAGGACGTCCACTCCCAGCTCCGTCAGACCTGCAAGGAGCTCGGCATCGCGGTGCCGCACGCGTCGGCCTCGCCCGACGCCGTGCACCGCGCGCTCGTGTCGGGCCTGCTCAGCCACGTCGGCTCCTACGACCAATCGCGCCGCGACTACCTCGGCGCCCGCGGCGCGCGCTGGGCGATCCACCCCGGCTCCGCGCTCTCGCGCAAGCCGCCGGCGTTCGCGATGGCCGCCGAGCTCGTCGAGACGTCGCGGCTCTTCGGCCGCGTCGTCGCCCGCGTCGACCCGCTCGACGTCGAGAATGTCGCCGGCGACCTCGTGGTGCGCACCTACTCCGAGCCGCGCTGGTCGAAGAAGCGCGGAGCCGTGGTGGCCGACGAGAGGGTCACGCTGTACGGCGTACCGCTCGTGGTCGGACGTCGCGTGCAGTACTCGCGCATCGACCCGGTCGTGTCGCGCGAGCTGTTCCTGCGCCACGCGCTGGTGCAGGGGGAGTGGGACACCGACCACCGCTTCGCGCGCGACAACGAGCGGCTCGTGGCCGAGGTGTCCGAGGTCGAGGACCGCGTGCGGCGTCGTGGGCTGCTGGTCGACGACGAGGAGCTGGTGGCGTTCTTCGACGCGCGCGTGCCCGCCGACGTCACCGACGCACGCTCGTTCGACCGCTGGTGGAAGACCACGCGGCGCGACGCGCCCGACCTGCTCAGGTACACGCGCGACCTGCTCGTGCGCGAGGACGAGGACGTCGACGACGCCTTCCCGCGCACATGGACGTTCGGGACCTTCGACGCCGAGCTGCCGCTGACGTACGCCTTCGAGCCCGGCACGCAGCACGACGGCATCACCGTCGACCTGCCGGTCGCGCTGCTCCCGCAGGTGCACCCCGAGGACTTCCTCTGGCAGGTGCCCGGCCGCCGCGAGGAGGTCGTCACGGCGCTGATCCGCGGGCTGCCGAAGAACCTGCGCACGTCGTTCGTGCCGGTGCCCGACACCGCGCGCGCGGTGCTGCCGCGCCTGCAGCCCGGCGACCGCGGCCTGCTCGAGGCGCTGGGCCACGAGCTCACCAGCATGACCGGCGTCGTGGTCCCGTACGACGCGTGGGCGCCCGAGTCGCTGCCGGAGCACCTGCGCGTCAACGTGCGGGTGCTCGACGACGACGGCTCGGTGCTGGCTCAGGGCAAGGAGATCGGCGTCCTGCAGCGGGAGCTCGCGCCGGCGGTGCAGGAGACCATCTCGCACGCGTCGAGGTCGGTGGAGCGGGCCGGTCTCACCGCGTTCCCGATCGACGGCGTTCCGACCAGCGTCGAGGAGACGCACGGCGAGCACGTCGTGCGCGGCTGGCCGGCGCTCGTCGACCGCGGAGAGTCCGTCGACCTGCGGGTGCTCGTGACTCGCGACGAGCAGCGCCTGGCCATGCGCGGCGGCGTACGCCGGCTGCTGCGGCTCCAGACCACGCCGCCCGTCCGCTACGTCGTGGGCGTGCTCGACATGCGCGAGAAGCTCGCGCTCGGCGGCGCACCGCACGGCAGCGTGCCGCTGCTCGTCGAGGACGCTCTCACCGCGTGCCTCGACGCGGCCGTCGACCACGCCGCCGCGCAGGACGCCGCGACGCGCACCGCCCTCGGCTTCCACGACGGGCTGCCCTACACGCGCGCGGCGTACGACCTCTGCTCCGAGGCAGCCGCGGCCGACCTCGGCGATGCGCTGCTCTCCGCGGTACGCCGGTCCGCGACCGCCCTCGACCTGGCGACCCAGGTGCGCACCGGTCTCGACCACGTGACGTCGCCGAAGCTCGCGGAGATGAAGGTCGACGTCGCCGCGCAGGTCGACGCGCTGGTGCCCGACGGCTTCGTCACGCGCGTCGGCGTCACGCGGCTCCCGGACCTCGCCCGCTACCTGCGCGCCGCGCTGCGCCGCATCGAGACCGCGCCGCAGGACACCGGCCGCGACCTCGCGCGCCAGCGCGAGATCGAGGCGATCACCGACGAGTGGCACGAGGTGGTCGCGCTCCTGCACCCCGCCGAGCGCGAGTCCGACCGCGCCCTGGCCGTGCGCTGGATGATCGAGGAGCTGCGGGTGAACCTCTTCGCCCAGCAGCTCGGCACCCCGTACCCGATCAGCACCACTCGCATCCGCAAGGCCCTCGACGCCCTCCTCACCCCCGCCTGACGTTCCGCGCTGAAGGTGCCCCAGGCTGCCCAAGACGCAGCCCAGGCTCCCCAGCGCGCCGCGACGCGTCCGACAGGCGGAACGTGCGCGCTCGTCACGCGGACGGCTGGCAGGGTGACCGCCGTGACCGACGCCGCCGCCGACGAGACGCCCGAGGCGTCGCCGTCCCGACGGTTCCTCGCCTTCCTCAAGGGCGCGCGCACCGTGCCGCGCACGCGCTGGACCGCGCGCCGGTTCTGGGCGCCCACGCCGGCGTCGATGCTGTCGCTGCTCGTCGGCCTCTGGCTGTTCGGCATGGGCGAGGCCTTCCTGCTCACCGCCGACCTCGGCGCCTCGCCGTGGACCGTGCTCGCGCAGGGCCTCTCGCGGCGTACCGGCTGGGACATCGGCTGGCTCACCTTTGCCGTCAGCGCGGTCGTGCTGCTGCTCTGGATCCCGCTGCGCCAGAAGCCAGGCCTCGGGACGCTGCTCAACATCCTCGTCATCCCGATCGCGCTGCAGCTCACGTACGACGTGCTGCCCGAGCCCGGCACGTGGCCGCTGCGCCTCGCGCTCTCGCTGCTCGGGATCGCGACGATCGGCCTCGGCAGCGGCTTCTACCTCACCGCCGGGCATGGTCCTGGCCCGCGCGACGGCTGGATGACCGGGCTGCACCACCGCACCGGCCGCCCGGTCGGTCAGATCCGGCTCATGATCGAGGTCGTCGTCCTCGTGATCGGTGTCGCCCTCGGCGGCACGTTCGGCATCGGCACGGTGCTCTTCGCGCTGCTCATCGGCCAGGCCGTGGCGCTCGGCCTGCAGGTGGTCACGCACCTCGCCCCGCCCCTGCCCCACGAAGGCCCGCCCCACCCCTGACATCGCTCGCAGCACCGGGAATGCCATGGCGCTTCCGGAAACGCGATGGCATTCCCGGGAATGCCATCGCATCCGGGGGCGAACCGGTCGGATCAGCGGCGCGCTGCCCACGTATCGCGGTCGAGCGACCAGAGCACGGCGTCGAACGTGTTCCCCATGTCGAACACCACGACGTCGCGCTCGTAGGTCAGCCCGATGCGTCGCATGACCCCCTGGCTCGCCAGGTTGTCGTGGTCGGTCGTCGAGATGACGCGGGGGAGCGCGTACGCCGAGAACCCGTGGTCGACCCACGCGCGAGCCGCCTCGGTCGCGTACCCGTGGCCCCAGTGGTCGGGGTGCAGCCGCCACGCGGCCTCGACGTCGTCGGGGAACGACTCCTGGTGGTGGATGCCCGTCATGCCGAGGAAGACGCCGTCGGCAGCGCGCTCGACGGCGAGCAGTCCGTAGCCCTGCTCCTCGTAGGCCTCGTTGGCCCACTCCGCGATGGCGTCGGAGTCCTCGCGCGACAGCGGTTCTCCGCCGAGCCAGCGGTAGACGTCGGGATGGGTGTTGAGCTCGTAGTAGGCGTCGAGGTCGCTCTCGCGGAACGTGCGGAGCGTGAGCCGCTCGGTGGTGAGGACCGTCGTACCGCTCCACGCCACCATCGCGGCCTCCGGTCAGTCGATGCGGACGACGTCGCCGTTCGCGGTGCGGAAGTGCACGGCCACGAGGCCGGGCTCGTCGGCGTCGACCCACTGGATGTCGGAGCCCTCGACCGGGCTGGCGACGTCGCCGCCGAGGTAGTCGCGGATGCGGTCCTTGTCGCCCGCGATCTCGCACGCGACCGCGGCGACGTGCGCGGGCTCGTCGAGCGAGGGGTGGTGCGAGGGGTCGCTGGTCCACTGGATGAAGAACGGGAGCGACGGGTCCTCGAGGACGTCGGTCACGCCGATCTGCTTCCAGGTCAGGTCGAAGCCGTCGGGACGTACGCGGTGGCCGTCGGCAGCGGGACGCCCGAGACGCTGCTCGAGCGGGGCGATGTCGTCGACGGCCACGACCCAGCCGAGCCAGCCGCCACCGTCGTCGGCGCGGCGGCGCACGGCCTGGCCGAACGGGGCCTTGTCGGACGCGGGGTGGTCGAGCGCTGCGACGACCTCCACGTAGGTGCCGCCCTCGAGGGGGAGCACGAAGTTGCGGGTGCCGAACCGCGGGTGGCGACCGCCGTCGTGGAAGGAGCCCCCGAGCTGCTGGCCCAGGCGCTGCACCGTGTCGACGAGCTCGCTGTTGCTCACGGCGTACGAGACGTGGTCCAAGCGCATGAACGTATGGTTGCCCACCCCTGTCGGGGCGGTGTCACGGGGGGTCCGGTTTCCGGGTCCTGGCGTTCGAGCGGCTCGGCGGCGTACGCCGGAATCCCTTGCGGCTCAGTCGGTCTTGCGCTTGGACCGTTCGAGCAGCTCCATCCGGTCCATGCGCGTGGCCTCCGCCAGCGTGGGGGCCGTGCCGCCGAGGCGCGCGGGCATCCACCAGCTGTCGTCGGGGCCTGTGGGCTTCTGCGGGTAGCGGGCGATCGCGTCGTCGAGCATGACCGCCATCGCGGCGTGCAGGTCGGCGCCCACGGCCTCGGTGTCGGAGCCCTTCGGGACCTCGATCGGGGTGCCCACGGTGACCGACACGGCCTTGCCGCGGGAGAAGTCCTTGGGGCGCCCCTTGGTCATCAGGCGCTGCGTGCCCCAGACCACCACGGGGATGAGCGGGACGCCGGCGTCCATGGCCATGCGGGGCGCGCCGCTCTTGAAGTCCTTGAGCTCGAAGGATCGCGAGATCGTCGCCTCCGGGAACACGCCCACGACCTCGCCGCAGCGGGCCGCCTCGAGCGCCACCTTGAACGACTCCGCGCCTGCCTCGCGGTTCACCGGGATGTGCTTCATGCCGCGCATGAGCGGCCCGCCGACCGGGTGCTTCCAGACGGAGTCCTTGGCCATGAACCGCACGTAGCGCTTCGCGGGGTGGGCACCGAGGCCCACGAAGATGAAGTCCAGGTACGAGACGTGGTTGCTCGCGATCACCGCGCCGCCGGTGCGCGGGATTTTCTCCGCGCCGCGCACGTCGAGGTCGAGCCCGAGGCCGGCGAACACCAGCGGGGCGATCGTGACGATCGGTGCGTAGACGAGCTCGGCCATGGGTCGAACGCTACGGCCCCGCCCTCGACCGCGGCCACCGACCCGGCGAGGTCGGCCGGGGAGCGAGTCCGCGTTAGCCTCGCCGCATGAGCGACGAGCACGTCCTGGTCTTCGCCGACGACAGCCGGATCGAGGCGCTGTCGGCGTACACCGACTCCCTCGAGGAGCTGGTCGCCGTGTTCACCGACGCCTCGGCAGGCGACGGCGAGCTGCTCGACCGCCGCCCGGCACCCGACGCCTGGTCGGTCGCCGAGGTCCTGCACCACCTCGCCGACCGCGAGGCCGCCCTCTCGGTCGACCTGCGCCGGATCCTCGTCGAGGACCGACCCGAGCTGCTCGCGCTGGACCCCGACGCGTACGCCGACGCCACGATGTACGCCGTGCGCCCTGCGGCCGACGCCCTCGCCCTCGTGCTCGCGACGCGCAACCTCAACACCCGGCTGCTCGCCTCGCTCTCGCCCGAGCAGTGGGCGCGGACCGGCGTCGACCCCGTGGAGGGCGAGATCGACGTCGCCGGCTGGGTGCGGATCGCGTCGGACCACATGCGGGCGCACGTGCTCCAGGGCCGCCGCGCCGTCATCGGGATGATCTGAGGCCTGCTCCGTCCGGGTGCGTGCGACGCGCCTGATCGCGGGGTCCTCCCGCGCTCCCAGCGGACCGCCCGACATACTGCCGACATGCAGCTCGAAGAGGCAGAGAAGGTCGTCGCCGCCCTCCAGGCGCGCCGCGTGTTCGCCCACGTCTACAGCGGCGGCGTGGCCCGCCACGGCGTGCGGATCGTGCTCCCCGACGGCCGCGAGGCGCTCTGGGACGTCGACGGCGCGGCCGGGCTCGAGGCCCAGATCATGGCCGACGGCATGCTCGTGGGCTTCGTCCCCAAGATCCCCGGCTCGGAGAACTGGACGGTCGAGCAGACCGTCGAGGCGATCGCCACCGCCACCTACGACTGACCGGTCCGGCGGGTCGCCGCCCGTCGTCCCCAGGCGGACCTGTGGCGCGCGCCGTCCACCGCTGACCGCCGCGACAGGCCGTGCCGTGGGCGCGGGCGGTCACGGTCGGCGGCATGACCGCACTCCCTGACTCGCCCGGTGCTCCCCGTCTCGTCGTCCGCGGACCCGACTGCCTGCCGGTCGTCGTCCCGCACCTGCTGGGCTTCCGCCCGGCCAGCTCCGTCGTCGTCGTCGGCCTCGACGCCGCCAGCCACACCGTGCGCGTGACGCTGCGGGTCGACGTCCCGCCTCCCGGCGACGACGGCAGCGGCTGGACCGCCCTCGCTCCCGCCCTCGCCCGCGCCGGCGCCGGCCACGCCCTCCTCGTCGTCTATCCGTCGGCCGACGACGACCCCTGGGCGCGGTCCGAGCCCCGGCCCCTCCCGCGCCGCGACGTCGTGGATGCGGCACGTCTCGCGCTCGCCGAGGTCGACGTGCGGGTCCTCGACGCGCTGTGCGTCGTGGGCGACCGGATGGCGTCGTACGACTGCAGCGACCCGGTGTGCTGCCCTCCCGAGGGCCGGGTCGTGCCCGCCGAGGACCTGCTCCGCGTCGAGGCGGAGATGGTGGGCACGGGCAGCGCGCCGCTGCCCTCGCGTGAGGCGCTCGAGTCGGTCCTCGACCCGCGTCCGTACGCCGACCCCCTGGTGGTCGCCGTGCACGAGGAGCTCGACGCCCTGTGGGCCGACGTGCCCGAGTACGGGCCAGCCGACGTCGACTCGTTCCTGGTCGGCCTCGCCGTGCACGCCTCGCGCCCTCAGGAGCCGCACCTGCTCCCGGCGCTGGTCGCGCTGGCGATCGCGATGTGCAGCTGGGTGCGCCCGCGCGACCTGCTCATGCGGGCGCTCTCGGTCGACGCCGACCGCGACCTGGTGCGCACCGCCCGCGGAGTGCTCGTCGAGGCCGTGCGGTGCGCCCCGGAGCGCGACGTCGCCGGCGTCGCCTCGATGCTTGCGGTCTGCGCCTGGCTCACCGGCGACGGCGCAGCGGCGCGCGTCGCCCTGGACCGCGCTGAGTCGGCCGACCCCGACTACTCGCTGGCGGTCCTGCTCACCGAGGCGCTCGACCGTGGCGTGCCGCCGTGGAGCTGGGCGCAGATGATGGCCGACCTCAGCATCGAGCGGATCCTCGCGACCGGCGACGGCCCCCCGCGCCGCCGCAGCCGCGACGAGGTGATCGACGGCCTCTACGCCCTGGCCGACGACCTCGACGACGCGTACGACGACGACCTCGACGACGGGATCTACGACGGGCTCGACATCGACGAGTACGTCTGTCCCGACCCCGGCTGTGCGGCGTGCCGCTGCGCCGCGGGCACCGAAGGGCTGTGACCCGTGGGGCGCACGTGGGGGAGCACCCGCAAGGCGCGGTCCGGGTCTCCTCCACAGGCGCTCACCGGGGATGGTCACGGCTGCGCGCGCCTGCCTACCGTCGAGGCGTGCCCTCCCATCTCCGGCCACTCGTGGCCCTCGTCGTCGTGCTCGCGGCGCTCGTCGTCGTCGCGCCCGGGGCCGACGCGGTGCAGGCAGCCGCCCGGCCCGCGGGGATCTCGGTCTCGCCCGACCCGCAGCACGACCTGTACGTCGGCACCGGCGGTCTCGTCGTGCCCGAGCGCGACTGGCGCAGCGGCGGCGGGCGGCGCGAGGCCGCCGAGTGCGCCGACTGCACGTGGCGCGTCTCGCGGCTGTGCACCAAGGACGAGGCGGCCGCGGGCGGCTGCCCCCGGATCCGCACGGGCTGCCCGGTCGGCACCATCCCGGTGCGGATCTGGCTGCTGCGTCCCGGACAGGACTGGGCGGTGGTCGGCGAGGCCTGCCAGGGCGACCGCCCGCCCGTGACCGTGGTCGACCTCGGGTCGGCGGTGCGCGACCGGGCGGAGGCCGCGCTCCCGCCGCTGCGCGCCTCGGCGCAGCCGGCCGGCGGCACGCTCGTCGGGATCCCCGCCGTGTTCGCCTCCGGGCAGCCCGCCGCGGGGATCCGCGGCGCCGACCTCTCGGTGCTCGGCCTGACGGTGTCGCTCGACGCGCGGGCTCGCTGGCTGTGGTCGTACGGCGACGGCACGTCGGCCTGGTCCGCGGTGCCCGGCGGTCGCTGGCCCGACCTCTCGGTCAGCCACTCCTACCGGCGCTCGGGTGCCGTCACCGTGGGCGTGACCGCCGTGTGGCGCGGGCAGTTCACGGTCGAGGGGCTCGGTCCGTTCGTCGTGCCGGGCGCGCCGCTCGAGCAGGCGCAGACGCTGGCCCTCGACGTCCGCGAGGCGCGGGCGCGGCTGGTCGGCTGAGGACAGGTCGTCAGAAGGGGCGCGGCGAGGGTCGGCCCACGAGGGTGCCGCGGCCGTAGACGGCTCCGAGCTCCAGAGCCCGTTCGAGCGCAGCCTGGGTGTCGACGCCGAGAGCCATCACGCTCGCCCCGACCTCCGCTGCCGCCTCGAGCCAGGCATCCGTGCGGGGGTCCGTCACCCGTCCGGGCACCGAGAGGTCGACCTGGACGTACGCGGGGCGGAGCCGGTCGGCGAGGCGCAGGGCAGGCGCCATCGCCGCGGTGCCGACCATGTCGGCGTACACGAGGTGCCAGCCCCAGCCCGCCATCTCGTCTGCCGCGCCGAGGAGGCGGGCCTCGTCGGCGAAGCCGTCGTCGTGGAGCTCGGCGCAGACGGTCAGCGCACGTCGACCGCGCAGCACCGACACGGCCAGGCGCGGGGGGCAGGGGGCGCCGAACGTCTCGGGCTCGGGCGTGAGGTGCAGCTCGCCCACGAGCCCGGCCTCGACGGCGACGTCGAAGGTGTGCGCGCGGAAGGCCCAGTCGAGGCGCTCGACCAGCCCGACCGAGGCGGCGTCCTCGAGCAGCCGGAGCGTGTCCGTGATGCCGCTGCCGGCGGTGCCGCGGCCGGTCGCCTTCCAGCCCAGCAGCGGAGCGAGCCCGGGGGCCGAGACCTCCAGGCGCCGGATCGGCGCGAAGTCGGGACCCAGCAACGAGGGGTCGGCGATGAGCGCCTCGACCTGGGAGCGCGTGCGGCGCGTCCGGTCGAGGTCCGCGGACAGGGCGTCAGAAGGACGCGGCGCGGCGATGCTCACGACACTCGCATCGGCAGCATCCCGTGCGTCTTGAGCCACAAGCCCCCAGCAGGCGCTACCGTCCCCTCCGGGACGACGCCGGTCGCCCCTCTCGCGCCACTTCTTGGAGGATCGATGGGGGCCATCGGCAGCCCGATCGTGGTCGGCTACGTCGACACGCCGGAGGGCGAGGCGGCCCTCGACCGCGCCATCCTCGAGGCCGGCCAGCGCGGGGCCCGCCTGGTCGTCATCAGCTCGCACAAGGGCGGTTCCAGCCTCGACAAGACCGAGGCAGCCGAGATCAACGAGTCGCTCGACGCCGTGCGCGGCCGGCTCGACGAGGCCGGCGTCGAGCACGAGGTGCGACAGCTCGTCCGCGGCCAGGACCCGGCCGACGACCTCATCGCCGTGGCCGAGGAGGTCGACGCCGACCTGATCGTCATCGGCCTGCGCCGGCGTACGCCGGTCGGCAAGCTGATCATGGGCAGCAACGCCCAGCAGGTGCTCCTCGACGCCGGCTGCCCGGTCCTCGCCGTCAAGGCGTGACCCTCGTCGCACCCGACACTCCCTAGCCCGGGCGAACGGCCCGGGACAGGGTTAGCGTGACGACGTGGCGACCTCGACAGCAGCGACCGAACGGCCCTCGCTGCACCTCTGCTTCGACGTCCACGGCGACGCGCTCCTCGAGCGCGACCCGTTCGCCCTGATGGTCGGGATGCTCCTCGACCAGCAGATGCCCATGGAGCGAGCCTTCCTCGGGCCGTACAAGCTCGCCGAGCGCATGGGCACCCCGTCACGCCTCGAGCCCGCGCGGATCGCGGCGTACGACCCCCACGAGTTCGCGGCGCTGGCCGCCACGCCCCCCGCGATCCACCGCTTCCCGGGGTCGATGGCCGCGCGCGTCCAGGCGCTCGCCCAGCACGTGCTGACCGAGTACGCCGGCGACGCCGAGGCCGTGTGGCGCGCCGTCCCGACCGGCGAGGCGCTGCACCACCGGCTGCTCGCGCTCCCCGGGTACGGCGAGCAGAAGGCCCGGATCCTCGCGGCGCTCCTCGGCAAGCAGTTCGGCGTGCGACCCCGCGGCTGGCGCGAGGCGTGCGCGCCCTACGGCGAGGAGGGCTCGCGGCGCTCGGTGGCCGACGTGGTCGACTCCGACACGCTGCTCGAGGTGCGCCGGTTCAAGCAGGCGGCGAAGGCCCGCACGACCTGACCGACCCGGTCGCCGCGTGAGATCGCCCACGCGCGGGCGACGCGCGACGTCCCCGGTGCGGGGGAATGCCGGACCCGTGTGACAATGTTCCACCGGTCCGCCCCTTGCGCACCGCCTCACCTCGCACGCCCAGGTGACCGCGGAGCGCGCCCCGTCCGTCTGCGAGAGGTTCGTTCGTGCCGTCGAAGCCGACCAAGGCCACCACCTCGAAGAGCGCCTCCGCCACGAAGGCCGCCCCCGCGAAGTCCGCGGCGAAGGCCCCCGCGAAGACCGCCACCAAGGCGGCAGCGAAGCCCGCCACCAAGACCGCTCCCGCGAAGGCCGCCAAGGCCGCCCCGGCCAAGCCCGCCGCCAAGGCCCCCGCGAAGGCGCCTGCCAAGGCCGCTCCCGCGAAGACCGCGGCCAAGGCGCCGGCCAAGACCGCGACGAAGACCGCGAGCAAGGCGGCCGCCCCCGAGAAGGCCACCAAGGCCCCGGCGAAGGCCCCCGCCAAGAAGGCCGCCCCCGCCAACGCCGCGGCCAAGCCCGCCAAGGGCGGCGCGGCCGAGGGCGAGGAGCTCGTCGAGGTCGTGCCGGTGATGGACGGCGACCTCGAGGTCGTCGACATCGAGGACGCCGAGATCACCGACGCCGACCCCGCCGACCTGGTCGAGGCCGAGAAGCTCGAGCACGAGCTCGAGGTCGAGATCGAACACGACCTGGCCGAGGTCGCGGGCGAGGGCGAGGGCGAGAAGAAGTCCGAGGAGGACGACTCCGAGACCTTCGTCATCTCCGACGTCGACGACACCGACGAGCCGGTCCAGACCGTCACGGTCGCGGGCGCCACGGCCGACCCGGTCAAGGACTACCTCAAGCAGATCGGCAAGGTCCCGCTGCTCAACGCCGAGCAGGAGGTCGAGCTCGCGAAGCGCATCGAGGCCGGCCTGTTCGCGGAGGAGAAGCTCAACTCCGGGATGAAGCTGTCCAAGGAGATCCGCGGCGACCTCGAGTGGATCGCCGAGGACGGCCGCCGCGCCAAGAACCACCTGCTCGAGGCGAACCTCCGCCTCGTGGTCTCGCTCGCGAAGCGCTACACCGGTCGCGGCATGCTCTTCCTGGACCTGATCCAGGAGGGCAACCTCGGTCTGATCCGCGCGGTCGAGAAGTTCGACTACACCAAGGGCTACAAGTTCTCGACGTACGCGACGTGGTGGATCCGCCAGGCGATCACCCGAGCGATGGCCGACCAGGCGCGCACCATCCGCATCCCGGTGCACATGGTCGAGGTCATCAACAAGCTCGCCCGCGTGCAGCGCCAGATGCTCCAGGACCTCGGGCGCGAGCCCACCCCGGAGGAGCTGGCCAAGGAGCTCGACATGACGCCCGAGAAGGTTGTCGAGGTCCAGAAGTACGGCCGCGAGCCGATCTCGCTGCACACCCCGCTCGGCGAGGACGGCGACAGCGAGTTCGGCGACCTCATCGAGGACTCCGAGGCGATCGTCCCGGCCGACGCCGTGTCGTTCACGCTCCTGCAGGAGCAGCTCGACTCGGTGCTCGACACCCTGTCCGAGCGCGAGGCCGGCGTCGTGAAGATGCGCTTCGGCCTCACCGACGGCCAGCCCAAGACCCTCGACGAGATCGGCAAGGTCTACGGCGTCACGCGCGAGCGCATCCGCCAGATCGAGTCCAAGACCATGTCGAAGCTGCGCCACCCGAGCCGCTCCCAGGTCCTGCGCGACTACCTGGACTAGCGCGGGGCGGCGGGCCGCGGGACCCGTACATCGAGGTCGTCCAGCGAACGGCGAGGACCTGGGCGGTGCCGGTCGCAGAGGCGGCTGGCCGGAGAGCGTCCGTCGCCCCGGCCGGTCGTGCTCAGTCCTCTGAGAGCCACGTCCCCGCGGCGTCGAGCTGGGCGGTGGGGAAGGCCCGCAGCCGGTCGGCGCTGAACGCCGTGACGTCGTCGACCGCGCGCGTGATCCACTCGTGGTCGGTGACGACCGCGATCTTGCGCCAGTCGTCGCGGTGCTCGAGCCACAGCTTGATGTCCTGGATGGCTGCGCCCGGAGTGACCTTGTCGAAGCGCTCGTCCAGCAG
>JAXLSG010000011.1:0-116962 GCA_046330715.1 Candidatus Nanopelagicales bacterium | reverse complement strand
CGATCGGCCTCGACCTCGGCGCGCGCACGCCCGAGGAGACGGCGGTCTCCATCGCCGCCGAGATCGTGCAGGACCGCTGGGGCGGCAGCGGCGGTCGGCTGAAGAACTCCGACGGCCCCATCCACGCCGGGGCGCCGCGCTGAGCACCGCAGGGCTCGTCCTCGCGGCCGGCGAGGGACGTCGCTTCGGCGGCCCCAAGGCGCCGTACGTCGTCGACGGCGAGCGCCTCGTCGACCGCGCCGTCCGGCTGCTGCGCGAGGCCGGCTGCTCGCCGGTCGTCGTCGTGCTCGGCGCCTGGGTCGGCGACGTGCCCGAGGCGACCGTCGTGGTGAACGACGGCTGGTCGGAGGGCATGGGGTCGTCGCTGCGGACGGGGCTCGATGCGCTGTCGGCGTACGACGACGTCGACCGCGCCCTCGTGACGCTCGTCGACCTCGTGGGGCTGACATCCGCTGCGGTGCAACGGGTCCTGGGCTCGGAGGCCGATCTCGCCGCGGCGGCGTACGACGGACGGCGCGGCCACCCGGTGCTGCTCGCGCGGTCGCGCTGGGGCGATGCCGGAGCCGTGGCGCAGGGCGACCGCGGCGCGCGCGACCTGCTCGCGTCCGCCGAGGTCGACCTCGTCGAGGTGGGCGACATCGCCACCGACGACGACCTCGACGTCCGCCCTTGACCTCTCGTCGTGCCGGGAGCGCTCAAGCCCGTGCCGATATAGACGGTGTGAGCATCCCCGTCCTCGAACCCGTCCCGGGCGTCGCGAGAACTTCTTCCAGAAAGTTCCGCCAGATCCTCAGGACCGGGGTCCGCGGGTGCCGATCTCGGTAGAGCGGGGAACACCGAATCGCTGGCTGGGGGGCCTGATGCGAGACGACGAGATCGATCCTCTGACCGGGCTGTGGAACAGGCGGGGGCTGCACCGGCGGCTCCGTCAGGTGGGCGAGGGCGCCAACGACGTGCTGCGAGGTCGCACCGACCGGTGGCGCACGATCGTCCTCCTCGACATCGACGACATGAAGGCGGTGAACGACGAGCACGGCCATGCCGTCGGCGATGCCGTGCTCGTCGACGTCGCGCGGCGGCTGACGCTCTGCGCCGGCGACCGCGCGCTCGTGGCGCGGACGGGCGGCGACGAGTTCGCGGTGCTGTCGCCGTTCGAGATCGAGGAGTGCGTCGACATGTTCGACGTGCTCTCCGGCGACCTCTACGGCGGTGGGGTCGACGGAGTTCCTCCCGTGACGATGTCCGCAGGTGCGGCGCCGCTGCGGGCCGAGGACGTCGACGACAGCCTGCGTCAGGCGGACCTGGCGATGATCCAGGCGACGTCGGCGGGCCGGAACCGGTTGAGCGTGTACGACAGCGCCACCGATGCGTTCGTGCAGGAGCGCCAGGAGCTGCTCGACCGGATCCGACGGATGCACGCCGAGATCGTGCGGCTGGCGGAGCTCTCCCGGACCGACCCGCTCACCCAGCTCGGCAACCGGCGCGCCATGACCCGCCACATGGAGATCCTCGAGCGTCGCAAGGGAGCCACGCGGACCGCGGTGCTCTTCGTCGACCTCGACCGGTTCGGCGAGTACGACCGGATCCGCGGCGACGACCAGGGCGACCTCGCCCTGCGTCTCGTGGCCGAGGAGCTGCGCGCCATCTGCCGGCGGTCCGACCTCATCGTGAACGGCGCCGTTCGGTCGGTGGGACGCGAGGCGTTCCGCAAGGGCGGCGAGGAGTTCGTGGTCGTCGCGCCCGTGGCCGACGAGACCGACGCCCTGCGGCTCGGCGAGCGCGTGCGGGCCGGCATCGAGGGGCTCGACCTGGCCCACGGCGGTCCGGGGCAGCCGGTGCTGACCGCCACCATCGGGGTGGCGATCGCGGAGGGCGACGTCGGGCTCGAGCGCGCGCTGCGCGACGCCGGAGTGGTCATGACCCGCCTCAAGAACGCGGGCCGGCGCAACTGCGTCGGGCTCGTCGATCCCGAGGACCGCCCGACCGACGACGAGACGCCGCACGAGACCACGGAGCAGGACCTGGGCGACGACGACGAGGCCGCCGGCTGAGCCCCGGCTTCGGCGGATACGGCTGAGGAGGGGTGCAGGAGCCGCAGACGCGGGGCGAACAGGATGTGCGCACCGAGTTCTCGGCGTACGCTCCCTGCACCGGCGCGCCTGCGGCACCCGCGTCCTGGAGGGTGCCGCAGGTGCGCCCTCCTCAGCCCTCAGGAGCCACGTATGCGTCGTCCCCGGTCCGTCGTCGTCGCCCTCGCCGCCGCGGCGGCGCTCTCCCTCGCCGCCTGCGGCTCGTCGTCGGGCTCCGGCTCTTCGACCAGCCCGAGCGCCTCGGCGAGCAGCAGCGTCTCCGGGTCGATCACCGTCTTCGCGGCGGCGTCTCTCAAGGAGTCGTTCACCGCGATCGGGAAGGCGTTCGAGGCCGCCAACCCCGGGACGACGGTGACGTTCAACTTCGGGGCGAGCAGCACGCTGGCCACCCAGATCACCCAGGGCGCTCCGGCCGACGTCTTCGCCGCGGCGTCGACGAAGACGATGGACACCGTCACCACCGCGGGCGACGCGAGCTCGCCGACGACGTTCGCCGTCAACACGATGGAGATCGCGACGCCGAACCCGCAGCAGGTCCCGGTCACCGCGCTCGCCGACCTCGCGAACGCGTCGGTGAAGACCGTCGTGTGCCAGAAGGACGTACCGTGCGGTACGGCGGCGGCGAAGCTGTTCGAGCAGAACAAGCTCACCGTGACGCCGGTCAGCGAGGAGGCGGACGTGAAGGCGGTGCTCACCAAGGTGGAGCTCGGTGAGGCCGACGCCGGCATCGTCTACGTCACCGACGTGAAGGCCGCGGGCGACAAGGTCGTCGGCGTCACGATCCCGACCGACCAGAACGTGACGACCACGTACCCGATCGCCACGATCACCTCGAGCAAGAACGCCGCGACAGCGGCCGCCTTCATGGCCTACGTGCTCTCCCCCGAGGGCCAGAAGGTGCTCGCCGACGCCGGGTTCTCGGCTCCGTGACGCGCCGGCGCGGCGGTGCGGCCACGGTGCCCCCGTGGCCCGTGGCCGTGCCCGCCGCGCTGGCCCTGCTCTTCCTGGCGCTGCCGCTCCTCGGCCTGTTCCTGCGCGCGCCGTGGGGCCGGCTCTGGGAGATCCTCACCTCGCCGACGAGCCTGCAGGCGCTGCGGCTCTCGCTCGTGACCGCCACCTCGGCGACGGCCGTCGCCTTCGTGCTCGGCGTACCTCTCGCCTGGCTGCTCGCGCGGGGCGAGTTCCGCGGCCGCAAGCTCGCGCGCTCGCTCGTGACGGTGCCGCTCGTGCTGCCGCCGGTGGTGGGTGGCATCGCGCTGCTGCTGGCGTTCGGACGTCGCGGCTTCGTCGGGCAGTACCTCGACTCCTGCTGCGGCATCACGCTGCCCTTCTCGACCGCGGGCGTCGTCGTGGCAGAAGCCTTCGTGGCCATGCCGTTCCTGATCATCACCGTCGAGGGCGCGTTGCGGTCGATGGACACCGGGCTCGAGGATGCTGCCGCCACGCTCGGGGCCGGGCGGCTCACGATCTTCCGCCGCGTCACCCTCCCGCTCGTGCTGCCGTCGCTCGTCGCCGGCGGTGTCCTCACCTTCGCCCGCGCTCTCGGCGAGTTCGGCGCGACCATCACGTTCGCCGGCAACCTGCCCGGCGTCACCCAGACCCTCCCCCTGGCGGTGTACGTCGGCCTCGAGGGCGACCCATCCGAGGCCGTCACCCTCAGCCTCGTGCTGCTCGCCGTGTCGGTGCTCGTGCTCGTCCTGCTGCGTGACCGGTGGCTGCGCACGGGTGCCACGTGACGCGCGGGCTCACGGCGCAGGTCGTCGTCGACCGCAGCGCGTTCCGCCTCGACGTCGACGTCGCGGTCGCGCCCGGCGAGGTCGTGGCGGTCCTCGGCCCCAACGGCGCCGGGAAGTCGACGCTGCTGCGCGCCGTCTGCGGGCTCGTGCCGATCGACGACGGAGTCATCGAGCTCGACGGCGTCATCGTCGACCGCCCGTCGTCCGACGACTGGGTCGAGGTCGCGAAACGCCGTGTGGGCGTGGTGTTCCAGGACTACCGCCTCTTCCCGCACCTGTCGGTCGTCGACAACGTCGCGTTCGGCCCGCGCACGGCCGGCCGCTCGCGAGCGCAGTCGCGCGACGCCGCGCGCGAGTGGATCGCGCGGCTCGGGCTCGCCGAGCTCGCCGGCCGCAAGCCGGCGCAGATCTCGGGCGGCCAGGCGCAGCGCGTCGCCCTCGCGCGCGCGCTCGCTGCGGACCCTGCGGTCCTCCTGCTCGACGAGCCGATGGGAGCCCTCGACGTCTCGACCCGGCTCGACGTACGCGGGGAGCTGCGTGCGCACCTGCACGAGTACGCCGGTCCGACGCTGCTGGTCACGCACGACCCGCTCGACGCCCTGGTGCTCGCCGATCGCATCGTGGTCCTCGAGGACGGCGCGATCACGCAGCAAGGACTCGCGCTCGACGTCGCGCGCCGACCGGCGACGCCGTACATCGCCCGGCTGCTCGGGCTGAACCTGCTGCGCGGTCGCGCGTCGGGCGGCGACATCGCGGTCGACGGCGGCGGCGTCCTGCACGCGCCGGGCACCGAGGCCCACGGCGACGTGCTGGTGGCGGTGCGGCCGAGCGCGGTGATGCTCCACGCCGAACGGCCCGAGGGCAGCGCGCGCAACGTGTGGGACGGCGTGGTCGACGGCGTCGAGCCGATCGGCGACCGCGTGCGCGTCACCGTGCGCGGCGCCCCGACGGTGATGGTCGACGTGACCGCTGCGGCCGTGGTCGACCTCGGACTCGCTCCGGGGGTTCATGTCTGGCTCTCGACCAAGGCCACGGAGCTCGAGGTCTACCCCGGATAGCCGCCCCGATGAGACGCTGCGACGTCTCCCGGGTGACACTCTCACCCGACCCGAGCCCGGAGAGGAGGTCCCGATGAGCAGTCCCTACCTCGCGCTGCCCCTCGGCAGCCTCCCCCAGGACCGCGACCGCTCGACCGCGCGCGAGCACGACCGCTTCCTCTCCTCGGGCCTCGTGAGCGACGGCGTACGCCGCGTGGTGCTCGAGTCGTGGCAGCGCTCGCGCGCGAGCGGCGTCGACGCCGACGGCGTGCTGCCTCCCGTGGTGCTCACCGACGACGAGCTGCAGGACTACCGCGACAGCCACCCGCTCGCCGCCGTGATGCCGGTGATCCGACGGCTGCTGGTCGACGACGCCGTCGACTGCGACCTGCTCGTCGCCGTCTCCGACAACGAGGGCCGGCTGCTCTGGGTCGAGGGCGCTCCCGGGCTCCGGCTGCGCGCCGAGGCGATGAACTTCGTGCCCGGCGCACGCTGGAGCGAGGACCACGCCGGCACCAACGCGCCGGGTACGGCGCTCGCGCTCGACCACGGCGTGCAGATCTTCGCCCACGAGCACTACGGCCGGATCGTGCAGCCGTGGAGCTGCACCGCCGTCCCTGTCCACGACCCGTTCTCGGGCGAGGTCGTCGGCGTCCTCGACGTGACGGGCGGCGACCTTGTCGCGACGCCTCAGTCGATGGCCCTCGTGCAGGCGGCGGTGCACGCGGTCGAGGCGGAGCTGCGGCTGCAGGCGATGACGGCGGGGACGAAGCGTCTCGTGAAGCCCGCGCGGCGCAGCGCCGTCGACGTACGCCGACTCGAGGTGCTCGGCGTCGACCACGGCGCGCTGCTCGTCGGCGGCGAGCGGCGCGTGATGTCTCAGCGCCACTCCGAGATCCTGCTGCTCCTCTGCGCGCACCCGGACGGCCTCTCGGCCGAGCAGCTCGCGATCGAGCTGCACGCCGACGACCTGCCGCTGGTGACCGTGCGCGCGGAGATGTCGCGGCTGCGGTCGGCGCTCGGGCCGCTCGCGCCCTCGTCGCGTCCCTACCGGCTGCCCCACGGCCTCACGACCGACGTATCCGAGGTCGACGCGGCGGCCCGGCGCGGCGACGTCGGCTCCGCGCTCACGGCGTACCGCGGACCGGTGCTCCCGCACTCGGAGTCGCCCGGCGTCGCACGGATCCGTCGCCGGCTGCACGACCGGTTGCGCGCGGCGACCCTCGCCTCGGGCGAGGCCGCGCTCGTGCTGCGCTGGGCGGAGACCGCGTGGGGCCAGGACGACCCCGAGGTCTGGGCGACCGCGCTGCGCCTGCTCCCGCACGGCTCCGCCGAGCACAACCTCGCGCGCATCCACCTCGCCGCCCTCGACGCCGAGTTCGGCGCCACCCCCTGATCCCCGCCCTGCTGGGCGTGATCTTGGTCAGTTGCTCGCTTCCCGGGCCGGGTAGCTCGCATCTGACCAAGATCACGCGCTGAAGGACGACATCCGTGCGACGTACGGCGCAACGTCGGTGCAACGTTGCGCGGCCTAGCGTCCCGCCACCGAGCCCGGCACCCCGGGCGATTCCAGACGGAGGCAGACGCATGGCTCTGTACGCCAACCCCAACACCGAGGGCAGCCCGGTCCAGTTCCGGTCGCGCTACGACCACTGGATCGGCGGCGAGTTCGTGCCGCCGGCGAGCGGCCAGTACTTCGAGAACGTCACGCCGGTCACCGGCCAGGTCTTCTGCGAGGTCGCGCGCGGCAACGAGGTCGACATCGACCGCGCCCTCGACGCCGCGCACGCCGCTGCGCCCGCCTGGGGCCGTACGCCGGTCAACGAGCGCGCCAACGTGCTCAACCGCATCGCCGACCGCATCGAGGCCAACCTCGAGGCCATCGCGATCGCCGAGACGTGGGAGAACGGCAAGCCGATCCGCGAGACCCTCGCGGCCGACATCCCGCTCGTGGTCGACCACTTCCGCTACTTCGCGGGCGTGCTGCGCGGCCAGGAGGGCTCGATCTCGCAGATCGACGAGGACACCGTCGCCTATCACTTCCAGGAGCCGCTCGGCGTCGTCGGCCAGATCATCCCCTGGAACTTCCCGATCCTCATGGCCGCGTGGAAGCTCGCGCCGGCCATCGCCGCCGGCAACGCGGTCGTCATGAAGCCGGCGGAGCAGACGCCGGTGTCGATCCTGTTCCTGATGGAGCTCATCGCCGACCTGCTGCCCGCGGGCGTCGTGAACATCGTCAACGGCTTCGGCGTCGAGGCCGGCAAGCCGCTCGCGTCGTCGCCGCGCATCGCCAAGATCGCGTTTACCGGCGAGACCACGACCGGCCGCCTGATCATGCAGTACGCGGCGCAGAACATCATCCCCGTCACGCTCGAGCTCGGCGGCAAGAGCCCCAACGTCTTCTTCGAGGACATCGCCGCCAAGAACGACGACTTCTACGACAAGGCGCTCGAGGGCTTCACGCTCTTCGCGCTCAACCAGGGCGAGGTCTGCACCTGCCCGAGCCGCGCGCTCATCCAGTCGTCGATCTACGACCAGTTCCTGACCGACGCGACCGCGCGCACGAAGGCGATCAAGCAGGGCAGCCCGCTCGACACCGACACGATGATCGGTGCGCAGGCGAGCAACGACCAGCTCGAGAAGATCCTGTCCTACATCGAGATCGGTCAGCAGGAGGGCGCACGCCTGGTCACCGGCGGCGAGCGCGCCGACCTCGGCGGCGACCTCGCCGGCGGCTTCTACGTCACGCCGACCATCTTCGAGGGCGACAACTCGATGCGGATCTTCCAGGAGGAGATCTTCGGCCCAGTCGTGTCGGTGACGAAGTTCGACCACTTCGACGACGCGCTCAAGATCGCCAACGACACGCTGTACGGCCTCGGCGCCGGCGTGTGGAGCCGCGACATGAACACGGCGTACCGCATGGGCCGCGGCATCCAGGCCGGCCGCGTCTGGACGAACTGCTACCACGCCTACCCCGCCCACGCGGCGTTCGGCGGCTACAAGGGCTCGGGCGTCGGCCGCGAGACCCACCACATGATGCTCGACCACTACCAGCAGACGAAGAACCTGCTGGTGTCGTACGCCCCGCAGAAGCTCGGCTTCTTCTAGGCCGTACGACGATGAGCGCCGACACCGTCGCGCGCGTCGCTGTGACCCCGGAGGCTGCGGACCTGTTCCGCAGCCTCCGGGCGCAGCACGGCCCGCTGATGGTCCACCAGTCCGGCGGCTGCTGCGACGGCAGCTCGCCGATGTGCTACCCGGCCGGCGAGTTCCAGACCGGCCCGAGCGATGTCCTGCTCGGCACGATCGACATCGGCTCCGGCGAGCCGGTCGAGGTCTGGATGAGCAAGGGCCAGTTCGAGTACTGGTCGCACACCCACCTCACCATCGACGTCGTGAACGGCCGCGGCGCCGGTTTCTCCCTCGAGGCCCCGACCGGACGCCGCTTCCTCATCCGCTCCCGCCTCTTCACCGACGAGGAGCTCCCGAACCTCGCCCCCGTGACCCACGGCGTCCTCTGACCAACCACCCCTAGAGGCGAGCCCCTCCGGCGTCCCCACGAGCAGCGGGGAGGGCACGCGACACTCGGGTCCGGGGGTCACGCGCAGGATCAGCAGGCCGGGATCCCGTCGTCGGCCTGACCGACGTAGAGACGCCCTGCCAGTCGGTCAGGCCGACGACGGGAGCACGGCCGGGCCGAGCCGAACCAGCGACGTCCCGGGAACGGTCGCGTACCGTCGTACGCATGACGCCGGAGGAGCTCGCCGACCTCGCGCACCTCCGGCGCGCCCGCGACCTCATGGACCGCGACTACGCGCAGCCGCTCGACGTCCCGCGCATGGCGCAGGCGGCGCTCATGTCACCGGCGCACTTCAGCCGCAAGTTCCGGGCCGCGTACGGCGAGACGCCGTACAGCTACCTCATGACCCGACGCATCGAGCGCGCGAAAGCCCTGCTGCGCCAGGGGATGTCGGTCACCGACGCCTGCATGGCCGTGGGCTGCACGTCGCTCGGGTCCTTCTCCAGCCGATTCACCGAGATCGTCGGCGAGACGCCGTCGCAGTACCGCTCCCGCGACCACAGCCACCTCGAGCAGGTGCCCGTCTGCGTCACCAAGGTCGCCACCCGCCCCCAGCGCCACCCCACCCCCGCCTGACCCGCTGCCCGCTGCGGCCGTGATCTTGGTCAGCTGCGAGCTACCGGGCCTGGGAAGCTCGCAGCTGACCAAGATCACGCGGCCAGGGGTGAGGTCGGGAGGGCGAGCAGGATCGGAGAAGCGGGGCCGGCACCGGGCTGGCTACGGTCGGGGCATGTCGATCTCCGTGCAGACCATGTTCATCCCCGTGCACGACCCCGAGGAGGCGCTCGCGTTCTACCGCGACGCGCTCGGCCTCGAGGTGCGCATGGACGTCGCCTCCGACGGCTTCCGCTGGATCACCGTGGGCGCACCCGGGCAGGACATGAGCATCGTCCTGTCGCAGCCGCACGGCGGCCGCTCGCAGGCCGAGGGCGACGCGCTGCTCGCGCTGGTCACCCAGGGCTCGCTGCAGGCGGCGATCTTCGCCACCGACGACCTCGACGCCACCTTCGAGAAGGTCCGCACCTCGGGCTCGGCGGAGATCCTGCAGGAGCCCACGTCGCAGCCGTGGGGCGCCCGCGACTGCGCCGTACGCGACCCCTCCGGCAACCTGGTCCGCATCGCCCAGGCCTGACCCGCTGCCCACAGACAGCGTGATCTTGGTCAGATGAGACCTTCTCGCGCCGTGTAGGTGGCACCTGACCAAGATCACGCAGGTTCTCACCGGGACAGAACGAGGCCCCCGACCGCTCGGTGCGGTTGGGGGCCTCGTGCGTGAGTGCTAGAGACCCGCGGCGTTGCTCACGGCGCGCTTGGTGAGGACGCGCGCGAGGTGCTTGCGGAACTCGGAGTCGGCGTGGGTGTCCGACGTCGGGCTGGTGCCGTCGGCGGCCGACTCGGCCGCGGCGGCGATGGCGTCCGCGGTCGCGGGTCCGCCGGTGAGCGCGGCCTCGGTGGCCGACGCCCGGTGCGGCGAGCTCGCGACGTTGGTGAGCGCGACCCGCGCCTCGGTGATCGTGCCGCCCTCGACCTTCACGGCCGCGGCCGCGCCGACGATGGCCCACGCCTGGGCGGTGCGGTGGAACTTCTGGTAGTCGAAGCCCCAGCCGTCGCCGAGCTTCGGCACCCGGATCGCCACGAGCACCTCGTCGACACCCACCGCGGTGGTGAAGTAGTCGACGAAGAAGTCGCCCGCGCCGACCGTGCGGCGACCGCCCGGACCCGCGATGACGAACTCGGCGTCGAGGCAGCGCGCGATCGTCGGCAGGTCGCCCGCCGGGTCCGCGTGCGTGCACGAGCCGCCGAAGGTGCCGCGGTGCCGAATGGCCGGGTCGGCCACCTCGCCCGCCGCCTGCGAGAGCAGCGGCGCACCCGCCTTGATGGCATCGTGGTGCATCACCTCGTACGTCGTCACGCCGGCGCCGATGAGCAGCGAGCCGCCCTCGTCGGTGACGGTGCGCAGCTCGTCGATCTGGCTGACGTCGACGAGCACCGACGGCGCGTTCATACGCAGCCGGAGCACCGGCATGAGCGACTGGCCGCCGCCGAGGACCTTGGCGTCCTCGCCGCCGGCCGCGAGCGCGGCGACGGCCTCGTCGACGCTGCCGGCCTTCACGTAGTCGAATGCGACGGGGATCATGCCTGGCCTCCCTTCGCGTTCTGGATGGCCCGCCACACGTTCTGCGGGCTGGCGGGCATGAAGACGTCGTTGACGCCGAGGTGCCGGATGGCGTCGACGACGCCGTTGATGATCGCCGGGGTCGACGCGATCGCGCCGGCCTCGCCGATCCCCTTGGTGCCCAAGGGATGCGTCGTCGACGGTGTGACGGTCTGATCGGTGATGAACGACGGCAGGTCGGCGGCGCTCGGGAGAAGGTAGTCGCCCATCGAGCCCGTGAGCAGGTTGCCGTCGGCGTCGTACAGGGCGCCCTCGTAGAGCGCCTGCGCGATGCCCTGGGCCAGGCCGCCGTGCACCTGTCCCTCGACGATCATCGGGTTGATCTGCACACCGCAGTCGTCGACGCAGACGTACTTGCGGAGCGTGACCTGACCGGTCTCGGTGTCGACCTCCATGGCCGCGAGGTGCGTGCCGTGCGGGTAGGAGAAGTCCATCGGGTCGACCGTGGACTCGCCCGACAGCGTCGGCTCCACCCCGTCGGGGAGGTTGTGCGCGGTGAACGCCTCGAAGGCGACGGCCTGGATGGTCGTCGACTTCTCGGGGTCGCCCTTGACCGAGTACGTGCCGGCGTTGAACTCGACGTCGTCGACGCTCACCTCGAGCTGGTGCGCGGCGATGATGCGCGCCTTCTCGACGAGGCGCTCGCCCGCCACCTTGATGGCCTGGCCGCCGACGGCCAGCGAGCGCGAGCCGTAGGTGTCCATGCCGTACGGCGCGCGACCGGTGTCGCCGTGCACGACCTCGATGTCCTCGACCGGGACGCCGATGATGTCCGACGCGATCTGGCTCCACGCCGTCTCGTGGCCCTGGCCGTGGGGCGAGGTGCCGGTGATGAGCTCGATCTTGCCGGTGGGCAGCGCCCGGATCGTGCAGTGCTCCCAGCCGCCCGCGACGTACTTCAGCGCACCCAGGGTGCGCGACGGCGCGAGGCCGCACATCTCGGTGAACGTCGAGATGCCGATGCCGAGCTGCACCGGGTCGCCGGACTCACGACGAGCCTTCTGCTCGGCCCGCAGGCCGTCGTAGTCGAAGAGCTCCATCGCGCGCGCGGTGGCCGCCTCGTAGTTGCCCGTGTCGTAGGTCAGCGTCGCGACCGTGGTGTACGGGAACTCCTCGTGCTTGATCCAGTTCTTCTTGCGCAGCTCCATCGGCTCCATGCCGAGCTCGGCCGCGAGCTCCTCGACGATGCGCTCGATGGCGTACGTCGCCTCCGGACGCCCGGCGCCGCGGTAGGCGTCGGTCGGCGTCTTGTTGGTGTAGACGCCGGTGCAGGTGAAGTCGTACGCCGCCATCTTGTAGATCGCCGGGAACATGAACATGCCGAGGAGCGGCGTGCCCGGGGTGATGATCTGCAGGTAGGCGCCCATGTCGGCGAGCAGCTCGACCTTGAGGCCGAGGATGGTGCCGTCGCTCGTCGCCGCGATCTCGATGTCCTGGATCTGGTCGCGCCCGTGGTGCGTGGACACGAAGTGCTCGCTGCGGCTCTCGGTCCACTTGATCGGGCGGCCGGTCTTGCGGGCCAGGACCGTCGCGAGGATCTCCTCGCGGTTGATCTGCAGCTTGGCACCGAACCCGCCGCCGACGTCCGGCGCGACGACGCGGAGGTTGTTCTCCGGGATGCCCGTGGTGAGCGCGAGGAGAACACGGAGGACGTGCGGGATCTGGGTCGCCGACCAGACGGTGATCTCATCGGACATGCCGACCGCCGGGGCGGCGACGACCGAACGGGGCTCCATCGTGTTGGGGATGAGGCGCTGGTTGATGAACCGGCGCTTCACGATCACGTCGGCCTTGGCCGCCGTGGCGGCGTAGTCCTCGCCGAACGGCACGTGCATCGTGTACGACGCGTTGGTGCCGAAGTCCTCGTGGATGATCGTCGCGCCGTCGGCGAGCGCCTGCTCCATGTCGACGACCGCGGGGAGCGCCTCGTAGTCGACGTCGACCAGCGACGCCGCGTCGTAGGCGAGGTAGCGGTCGGTGGCGAGCACGATCGCGACGACGTCGCCCGCGAAGTTGACCTTGTCCTTGCAGATGGCCGGCATCGTCGCGGTCTTGATGTCGTCGACGACCGGCCACACGCAGGTGCTGCCCACGAGGTCGGGGAAGTCGGCGCCGGTGTAGACGTGCACGACGCCCTCGGCGGCCTGGGCGGCCGACGTGTCGATGTTCGTGATCCGCGCGTGCGCGACCGGGCTGCGGACCGTGGCCATGTGCAGCGTGCCGGGCAGCTGGATGTTGTCGGTCCAGTTGGTCTTGCCCGTCAGCAGGCGGGCGTCCTCCTTGCGGCGTACCGGACGGCCGATCGCGCCGCCCTCGACGCGCTCCTCGGTGGCGGTCATGCGTTCTCACCCCGCATCTCGGCAGCGGCGGTCGCGACCGCCTTCACGATGTTGTGGTAGCCGGTGCAGCGGCAGAGGTTGCCCTCGAGGCCGTGCCGGATCTCGTCCTCCGACGGGTTCGGGTTCTCGCTGAGCAGGTCGACCGACGCCATCACCATGCCCGGGGTGCAGTAGCCGCACTGGAGGCCGTGGCACTCCTTGAACGCCTTCTGCACGGGGTGCCACTCGCCCTCGCCCGCGAGGCCCTGGATGGTCGTGACGGACTTGCCGTCGACCTGAACCGCCAGGACGCTGCACGACTTCGCGCTGCGGCCGTCGATGAGGACGGTGCAGGCTCCGCAGTTGGACGTGTCGCACCCGATCGGGGTGCCGACGAGGCCGAGGTCGTCCCGCAGCCAGTGGACGAGGAGCCGCCGTGGCTCCACGTCCCCGTGGCGAAGGGTGCCGTCGACCGTGACGCCGATATGGACCATCGCGTGTCTCCCGTGAGATGAGGTGGGGAACGTGCGGCCGCCCGGACGGCCGTCGGTGGGGGGACGCTACCCCCGCGCGACCCGCGACGGAGGGGGATCGGGCAAGGCCGGAGCCGCTTCTGAGGAACGCTCGTTCGGGTGTCCGGACCTGGTGCGCGACAGGCGGTCTGAGCCGGTCCGAGAGTGCGCGCTCCATCGGTGTCCTGTCCCGTTCCTGCGGCCGTGAGAGATCGCATGTCCCGCAGATGCGGTCGGGGGTCATCACGCGATTCAGGCCGGTAGCCTCGCCCGACGACACCGAGGAGGGACGCCCGTGCGCGCAGTCGTGTTCACCGGTCCGGGCGAGCCGGTCGAGGTCCACGAGGTCGACCTCGAGGGACCCCGCGCGGGCGAGGTGCTGGTGCGCATCGCCGGTGCCGGCGTGTGCCACAGCGACCTGCACGTGTGGCGCGGCGAGTGGCCTCGGCAGGTGCCCGTCGTCCTCGGCCACGAGGGATCGGGCGAGGTCGTCGAGGTGGGGCCGGGCGTCACCGAGCTGAGCCCCGGCGACCACGTCGTCCTGTCGTGGATCGCCCCGTGCGGCGAGTGCCGCTGGTGCCGCGCCGGCCACGAAGCGCGCTGCTCCTTCGCCGCCGAGGTGGTGGGGCCGCAGGGTGTGCTCTTCGACGGCACGTCGCGCATGTCGGAGAACGGGCGCCCGGTGCGGCACTACCTCGGCGTCTCGTCGTGGGCCGAGTACGCCGTGGTCCCGGTGTCGGGCGCGATCAAGGTGCGCGGCGACGCAGCGCTCGACGTCGTCGCCCTCGTGGGCTGCGCCGTCGCGACCGGGGTCGGCGCGGTGCTCAACACCGCGAAGGTCGAGGAGGGCTCCACCGTCGTGGTCATCGGCTGCGGCGGCGTCGGCCTCTCGATCGTGCAGGGCGCCCGGCTCGCGGGCGCGTCGCGCATCGTGGCGGTCGACCTGGTCGCTGCGAAGACCGAGCTCGCGCTCACGCTCGGCGCGACCGATGCCGTCGACGGGTCGGCGTACGACGCGGTCGAGGCGGTGCGCGACCTCCTGCCCGACGGCGCCGACTACGCCTTCGACGGCATCGGGCACACCGCGACGACCGAGCAGGCCATCCGCATGCTCGGTCTCGGCGGCGCGGCCGTGCTCGTGGGTCTGCCGCCGGCCGGAGCGCGAGCGTCGTTCGAGCCGCTGGTGCTCACCGAGCTCGACGGCCGCATCCTGGGGTCGAACTACGGCAGCGTGCGCCCCTCGCGCGACATCCCGTGGCTCGTCGACCGCTACGTCGAGGGAGACCTGCGCCTCGACGAGCTGGTCACAGCACGGCGACCGCTCGAGGACGCCGGCGACGCGCTCGAGCAGCTCGCCACCGGCGCCGTCCTGCGCACCCTCCTCATCCCCTAGCGAGACAAGCCGCGCAGCCGATGCACAACGCAAACGAGATCTCGTCTGCGTTATGCATCCGGACAGCGCAACACGCGCATAACGGGAACGAGATCTCGTCTGCGTTATGCGACCGAACAGAGCAGCACGCGCATCACGGAAACGAGATCTCGTTTGTGTTGTGCCTGCTGCTGGGGGCTGCAGCTGGGCGGGGCGGGGTCGGGCTATGCGGTGGGGTGACCGACCTGGGTGCGGTAGGCCATCACGTTCTTGAGCATGCCGAGGCCGACCACGCCCACGAGCTCGTCGCCGCGGTGGTAGCCGACGACGCACTCGCCCGAGAGCTCGCCCTCGAGCAGCCGGATCCCGTCGTGGTCGGCGAGGCCGGGCATCCCGAAGGACTGCAGCCGCACGTCGTACTGGTCGCTCCAGAACGACGGCAGCACCTCCCAGCGCTGCGCCACGACGTCGTCGTACCCGTCGCCGGAGAGGTACGCCGCGAGCACCGCGCCGGCGCGTCGACCGGTGTCGGTCGGGAGGCTCCAGTGCTCGACGCGGTGCGGCTTGTCGTCGAAGCGCGCGTTGGGGAAGCGCGCGATGTCGCCGACGACCGCGACGCCGTCGACGGGTACGCCGTCGCGCAGCGGCCGGAGCGCGGCGTCGGTGCGGACGCCGTCGGCGAGGTCGAGGCCGTTGCCCTCGAGCCAGCCGACGTTGCAGCGCGAGCCGAGCGCCTCGACGACGACGTCAGCCTCGAGGTGCGAGCCGTCGGAGAGCGTCACGCCCTCGACGCGCCCGTCGCCGACGAGGTCGGTGACGCCGACACCGAGGTGGAACTCGACGCCGTGCGCCTCGTGCCGCCGGCGCAGCTCGGCGGCGAGCTCGGGGCCGAGCGGGCGGAGCATCGGCGCGGCGTCGATCGCGACGCAGCGCACCTCGCAGCCCAGGCCGCGCGCGGTCGCCGCGAGCTCGCAGCCGATGAAGCCGGCACCGAGCACGAGCACGCGCGCTCCGGGCACGAGCTGCTCGCGCAGGGTGTGCGCGTCGTCGAGCGTCCGGATCACGTGCCGTCCCGCCGACGCGGCGGCAGGAGGTCCGAACGGCAGGCGCCAGGCGGTGACGCCGGTGGCTGCGACGAGCGCGTCGTACTCGAGCACCTCGCCGCTGTGCAGCGAGACCGTGCGCGCGTCGAGGTCGGCCGACACGGCTCGCTCGCCGAGCCGCCAGACGACGTCGGAGGCCTGGTCGCGCACGCGGAAGACCAGGCGGTCGTGGGTGATGCCCTCGGCGAGCGCCTCCTTCGAGAGCGGAGGACGGTTGTACGGCGCCCACTGCTCGTCGCCGAGCACGACGATCTCGTCGGCGTACCCCGACGTGCGGAGGGCCTCCGCCGTGCGCAGGCCGCCGAGGCCGGCGCCGACGACCACGGCGCGCGTCATCGACTAGCCCTCGATGCGCAGCGCCTGCTCCGGGCACCCGTCGACCGCGGCCTCGCACGCCGCGCGCAGCGAGTCGTCGATCTCCTCGATGAGGATGTACATGTAGCCGTCGTCACGGACCTCGAACACCTCGGGAGCGGAGGCCTGGCACAGGCCGTGGGACTTGCAGCGGTCGTAGTCGGCGACGACTCGGAACGACATCGGATCTCCCGTGCTCGAAGGTGGGGCCAGTCTGCCCGACGCCCCCGTGCGGCGCCCTCCGGTCCGGAGGTCAGTGCTCCACGTGCTCGAGGTCGACGACGATCGAACGGAGGTTTCGCGCGAGGCCCTGCGTATCGTCGCGCGAGAGCGACTCGGTGACGCGCACCTCCTCGGCGTTGAACTTCGGGAACAGCTGGCCCATCAGCCGAGCGCCACGAGGCGTGAGGTGCACGAGGACCCGGCGCGCGTCGTCGGGATGGGTACGCCGGCGCAGCAGCCCGCGCGACTCGAGGGTGCGCAGCACCCCGGTGAGCGTCGGCTTCGAGATGCCGGCCTCCTCGGCGACGTGCCGCGTCTCGATGTCGCCCCACACCCACACGACCCAGAGCACCGTCCACGCCGTCCAGGTCAGGTCGTGCGGCGCGAGCACGGTGCGCTCGAGATGGTTGCGTACGGCGCTGGCCGCGCGGTGCACGCCGGCGACGGCGGCCATCGCGTCCATGTCGACGGGCATGCCCTCGAGGCGACGGGCCACGGCGCGCTCGGTCTCGCCGAGCGTCGGTCGTCCGGTGTGCTGCGCGGTCGCCGCGGTGCGGGCGTAGCGGGAGAGGGTGCAGACGCCGTCCTGGCACGGGCAGGTCGTCGGGTCGCAGTCCGCCCGGCGCGTGGCACCTGCCACCTGCCCACCGGTCACCTCGTCGGACCGCCCCACGTCGTCCAGGCTACGCGCGGGGCCCCGTTCGTTCGGCGTCGAACGGAGCCCTGGGAAGGCGACATAGACCACACCGTCCGGGTTGCATCCGGAGCGGTGCGAGTCCTTGCGGGGCAAGGGACACGGCGGCGTACGCCGGATGAGCGCCGCCGGGCGCCGCGGTCGCGACATACTCGCCGACGTGACACTCGACCCGACCAGCGGACAGCCCGCGGAGCAGCCGGTCGTCGACGACATCGCCGACACCCCGGAGGAGCTGTCGGCCGACGCGCGCGAGGCGGCGGGGCGGCCGGAGCACCGCTACCAGATGGTCCTCGCGGCGCTGACCGCGATGGGGCTGCACCTCGCGCTGCCCCACGACTTCGTGCTGTCGCCGACCTGGATCTACCCGGTGCTCATGGGCGGGTTCCTCATCCTGCTCATCGCGGGCGACCCGGGCCTGGTCGACCACGAGCGCGGCTGGGTACGCGTGGTCACCAACCTGATGATCGTGCTCATCGCGCTGTCGAACCTGTTCGCGGTCGTGCGCCTCTGCGGGGGCATCCTCGACTCCGAGCAGCCTGAGTTCGCGAAGAGCCCGACCCAGCTGCTCGGCATCGGCGCGATCGTCTGGGCGACGAACGTCATCGCCTTCGCGCTCTGGTACTGGGACGTCGACGGCGGCGGCTCGGCCAAGCGCGCCGCGCGCGGACCGTGGGCCGACCCGGCGTTCATCTGGCCCGAGATGCACCTCGAGGGCTACATGAGCAGCGGGTGGTACCCGCAGTTCGCCGACTACCTCGCGCTGTCGTTCAACACCGCGACGGCGTTCAGCCCCACCGACGTCTCGGCCGTGAAGCGCTGGGCGAAGATGCTCATGATCGTGGAGTCGGGGGCGTCGCTCGTCATCGCCACCCTCGTGATCTCCCAGGCGATCAACTCGCTGGGCTCGAGCTGAACCGCTTGAGCAGGTGCACCTGGTCGTGCCCGCGGGGGTAGTCCGGAGTGCGACCGACCTCGACGTAGCCGCGCGCGGCGTAGAAGCCCGGCGCCTGGAAGGTGTGCGTGCTGAGCGCGACCTGCGTGCAACCGCGCGCCCGCGCCTCCGCCTCGACCGCGTCCATCAGCGCCGTACCGATGCCCTGGCCTCGACCGTCGGCGCGCACCCAGAGGACGTCGACGTAGCCGCACCCGCCGAAGGTCCAGCCGACGGCAGCACCGAGCAGCTCGCCCTCGTCGTCGAGCACGCGTGCGTGGAGCAGCCGGCCGTCGTGGATCCCGGTCGCCTCCTCGTTGAAGGCGTGGATGCGTTCGGCGAGAAGCGCTGCCAGCGCGGCGTCGCCGTCGCCGATCACGACCTCGTGCATGGCGCCAGGATCGCCGTGTCAGGAGCGGTTGTCGCGTGGACGGGTCAGGGCGCGACGGCCAGCGTGTAGCGGATGTCGATGGTGAAGGTCGCCGAGCCGTCGGCGTCGGCGTGCTCGTCGAAGCGGCGGAACGCCTCGGCGCGCACGTCGTCGCGACGGTCCTCGGGCACGGCGAGCCACATGCCGCGCTGGCCGGTCGACCACGAGAACGCGAACCACTGCTGCGCGTCGGCGAAGCGCACCGGGAGCGGGTGGGTCTCCGAGCGCACGTCGGCGTACCCGCTGCCCGACACCAGGCCCTCGACGCCGGCGTCGGAGGCGAAGGGCGACGCCTCGCCCGTCGTGCGCGGGTCGCGCATCGCGGGAGGGATGAACGGCTCGAGCACCTGCTCGACGTGCTCGAGGCGCGGGTCCCACGCGCCGAACGTCGAGATGCCGAGCCGTCCACCGGATCGCAGCACCCCGCGCCACGAGCGCAGCGCCTGCGCCGGGTCGGACAGGAAGAACAGCACCAGGCTCGAGACCACGACGTCGTACGCCGGACCCTCGGGCGGCTGCGCCGCGTCGGCCACCGCGACCTCGACGTTGTCCAGCTGCAGAGTCGCCGCGGCGTCGCGGGCGCGCTCGACCATCGACGGCGCGGCGTCGATGCCGACGGCCCGACCGTCCGGTCCCACGCCGGCCGCCGCCGGAAGCAGCACGGCACCCGGGCCGCAGCCGACGTCGAGCCAACGTTCGCCCTCGCGCGGCGGCACCCGGTCGAGCAGACCGGACGCGATGGGCTCGAAGAAGTCGACACCGGAGCGGTCGTAGTCGGCCGCGAGCCGGTCGAAGAGCGCCGCGATACGACCCGCCTGCTCGTCCATGCCCTGCAGCGTCGCACCGGCGTACCGCCCTGTCGACGGGTCGCGTCGTTGATGGGTGGTGAGGGGACCTTCTAGGACCCGCTCATCACCCATCGACGGTCAGGGGCGGATGCGGCCGCGCGACTCCTTCGACAGCCGGGCCCAGCGCTTGCGCTCCTCGAGCGCGAGGCGCACGTCCTGCTTGCGCGCGAGGAAGGCGAGCTCGCGCTGCAGCTTGCGCCAGCTGGCCAGCCGCTCCGGGTCGAGGAGACCGGCGTCGACCGCGGCCAGCACTGCGCACCCGGGCTCGGTGCGGTGCTCGCAGTCGGCGAAGCGGCAGTCGACGACGAACGCGTCGATGTCGCCGAACGCCTCGTCGAGCGAGTCCTCGTCGCCCCACAGCGAGACCTCGCGCATGCCGGGCGTGTCGAGCACGAGGCCGCCATCGGGCAGCGGGACGAGGTGCCGCGCCGACGTCGTGTGCACGCCGCGCTTGTCGTCGCGCACCGCCGTGGTCGCGAGCAGCTGCTCGCCGACGAGCGCGTTGACGAGCGTCGACTTCCCGGCACCCGACGGCCCGATGACCGCGAGGGTCGCGCCGTCGTCGGTGAGGGCACGCACCTCGTCGAGACCGTCGCCGTCGTACGACGAGACAGCCAGCACCTCGGCGCCGACAGCGATCGCGCGCAGCTCGTCGAGAGTGCTCGACGGGTCGTCGTCGAGGTCGGACTTCGTGAGCCCCACGACCGGACGCGCACCCGACTCCCACACGAGGGTGATCTCGCGCTCGAGCCGCCGCGGGTTCACCGAGTGCGCGGGGACGCAGACGAGCACGACGTCGACGTTGGCCGCGACGACCTGCTCCTCGGTGCGCTGGCCCGCGACCTTGCGGACCAGCGAGGTACGCCGCGGCAGCACGCGCTCGACGACCGAGTCGTCGGCCGTCGCACCGGCGAGGAGCACCCAGTCGCCGGCGACGGGGAGCGACGACTCGGCGCGCAGCCGACCGCGCACCCCGACGACAAGCTCGTCGGCGCCGTCGTGGACGCGCCACGCGTCACGGCCCTGCAGGGTCACGCGAGCAGGACGCAGGGACAGGGACGGGTCGGCGTCGAGACGGGCGCCGTCCCACGAGGGATCCCACCCGAGGGCGGGCAGAGCGAGGACCACCATGACTCCAGCACGGAGGAGGCGTCAGCGGACGCCGAGGGAAGGGGACGAGCCGGAGCCGGGCGCGGAGCGCCGCCGACGAGCTGGGTCAGCGGGCGGTCGCGGGGACGCCGACGAGGATCACGACAGCCATGAGGTCCTCCCGCAGGTGCTGGTAGTGCGGAGCACGCGCCGGTCGGCGCACTCGTCCTTCGACGGTAGGACGGTCCACACGACCGTGTCATCCGGGTTTCCGTCGGGACGCGGTGCGCGGGTGACGATCGGGACACGGGACTGGCACAGGCACCGTCGGTGCGGGACAGTCCTGCCGTGCGGTGCGGGGGCGCCGCGACCTTGGGGGGCCCATGCGCGTCGCGCGACGTACGACGGCACTGGCGGCGATCACGGCGGGGCTCGCGCTCGTCGTCGTACCACCGACCAGTGCGGCTCCGGTATCGCCGGCGGCGGCGTCGGACCTCACCGTCCACGTCACGTGGCCGTCGCCCTTCGACCCCGTCTGGCTGACGACCAGCCAGTGGCAGTCGGTCGAGGTGACCAACACCGGGTCGTCGCCCGCGACCCTCCCGGCGCCGGTGCTCAGCGACGGCGGTGCGCACCCGACGGACTGGACGCTGGACGACCGCTGCGCGGGGACGCTGGCGGCCGGCGCCACGTGCATGGTCTACCTCGACTACCGCCCGAAGCAGGCGTGGACGGGGACAGCGACGCTGACGCTGGACGGCGTCGGCGTCTCGGGGTCGACCGTTCTCAGCTGGCCCGTCGTCGCGAAGGCCGACGACCTGCCTCCGACCGTGAGCGTCCCGCCGATCGCGCCGTTCGCCCCGCCGACGTTTCCGTACGCGCAGGCGGCCGGCTACATCGACCACCAGACCCTCGAGAAGTCCGAGGACATCCGCGTACGGCTCGCCGGGCCGACCGCCTCGAGCCTCGGCCCGTGGCTGTACCCGCGGGTGTGGCAGGACGCGGACTACGGAGGACCGACGGGCTACGGGCTCTTCGTCGGCTCGCTCGTCGCCGGCGCGACGGAGTGCCTCTCCTACCGGGCGCGCGACATCTGGGGGAACGTCTCCGCGTGGACCGCGCCGAGGTGCACCTCGGCGATGTGGGACGACAAGCGCGCCCTCACGTCGGTGCGCGGATGGACGCGCGGCACCGGCGACGTGCGCTACTACGAGTTCGGCACGTGGACGCGGGCCACGGCCCGCGGAGCGACGCTCGCCGGGCCCACCGTCACGTCACGGCGCATCGCGGTCCTCGGCACGACGTGCCCGACCTGCGGCGCGGTCGACGTGTACGTCGGCACCACGCGCCTCGGCACGCTGAGCATGAAGGGCGCGATGAAGCACCGCGCGCTGCTCATGCTCCCGGCTCGTGCCACGGCCGTGCACGGCCAGATCCGCCTCGTCGTGCGCACCTCGGGCCTGCCGGTGATCGTCGACGCGATCGGCACCCGCATCAACTGACCGGGACTGCTCGACCGCCGAGATCCCGCGCGGGTCGTGGCGTTCGGCGAGCGGAACCGCTCCCGCGTCCGTGCCCGGGATACCGGACGCCTTCGCGCGTAGCGTGGAGGTATGGCTGCTGTCATCGAGATCTCGGGCCTCACGAAGCGCTTCGGTACGACGACCGCCCTCGACGGCCTCGACCTCGAGGTGGAGCAGGGCGAGGTGCACGGCTTCCTCGGTCCCAACGGCGCCGGCAAGACCACCACGCTGCGGGTCCTGCTCGGCACGGTGCGGGCCGACGGCGGCACGGTGCGCGTGCTCGGACTCGACCCGTGGTCCGACGTACCCGAGCTGCACGCGCGTCTCGCCTACGTACCCGGTGACGTGTCGCTGTGGCCCGGGCTCTCCGGCGGCGAGGTCATCGACCTGCTCGCGCGCCTGCAGGGCGGTCACGACACCGCGCGCCGTGCCGAGCTGCTCGAGCGCTTCGACCTCGACCCGACGAAGAAGTCGCGGTCGTACTCGAAGGGCAACCGGCAGAAGGTCGCGCTGGTCGCGGCGCTCGCGACCGACGCCGAGCTCTACCTGCTCGACGAGCCGACGAGCGGCCTCGACCCGCTCATGGAGCAGACCTTCCGCGAGTGCGTCACCGAGCTGCGCGACCGCGGCCGCACCGTGCTGCTCTCGAGCCACATCCTCAGCGAGGCCGAGGCTCTCTCCGACCGCGTGAGCATCATCCGCGCGGGCAAGGTCGTCGAGAGCGGGCGGCTCTCGGAGATGCGACACCTGCAGCGCCTCACCATCTCCGCCGAGACCGAGCACGAGCTGCACGGTCTCGACGACATCCCCGGTCTGCACGACCTCGTGTACGACGGCACGCACCTGCGCTGCACCGTGAGCCCCGAGCACCTCGGCGAGCTGCTCAGCCACATCACCGCCGCCGGTATCCGCACCCTCGAGAGCCACCCGCCGACCCTCGAGCAGCTCTTCCTCGAGCACTACGGCAGCAACGGTTCCGAGGTGCGGGTCGATGGCTGACACCAACGTCGGCACCGGCGCGCTGCTGCGCCTCGCGCTGCGGCGCGACCGCGTGCTGCTCACGGCGTGGATCGTGGGACTCGCTGCCACGGCAGGGTTCTCGGCCGCCGCGACGGTCGACCTCTACCCCACCGAGGCCTCGCGCGTGGAGGCCGCCGAGACGATCAACGCGTCGGCCGCGGTCGTCGCGCTGTACGGCCGCATCTACGACGTCACCTCGCTCGGCGCCGTATCGATGATCAAGCTCACGGCGCTCGGCGCAGCGATCGTCGGCATCGTCATGCTCTTCATGGCGATCCGCCACACGCGCGCCGAGGAGGAGTCGGGACGTCTCGAGCTGCTCAGCGGTGGACGTCTCGGTCGCCTCGCACCGCTGACGTCGACCCTCGTGCTCATCAGCGGCGCGAGCGTCGTCCTCGCGCTGCTCACGACGGTGGCGAACACGGCGGCAGGTCTGCCGTTCGCCGGGTCGCTCGCGTTCGGTCTCGGCTGGGGCATGTGCGCGCTCGTGTACGGCGCCCTCGGCGGCGTCACCGCGCAGATCACCACGACGGCCCGCGCCGCTCGTGGGCTCGGGCTCACGATCCTCGCGATCACCTACGTGCTCAGGGCGATCGGCGATCTCGCGGAACCGGGTCCGTCGTTCTGGTCGTGGCTGTCGCCGATCGGCTGGAACCAGCAGCTGCGCGCCTACTCCGGCGAGCGCTGGTGGGTGCTCGTGCTGCCGCTGCTCGCGACCGTCGGGCTCATGGCGCTGGCCTACGCGCTGCGCTCTCGCCGCGACCTCGGCGGCGCGCTGCGCGACGAGCGCCCCGGACCCGCGACCGGACGCCTCGGCACCGTCCGCGGTCTCGCGTGGCGGCTGCAGTCGCGCGTGCTGCTCGGCTGGTCCGTCGCGTTCGTGCTCTTCGGACTCATCCTCGGGTCGCTCGCGAGCAGCGTCGACAAGCTGCTGACGTCGCCGGCGATGAAGCAGTTCTTCGAGTCCATCGGCGGCACCGCGCGTCTCGTCGACGTCTTCCTCGGGGCCGAGATCGCGATCGTCGCCGCCATCGCGGCGGCGTACGCCATCAGCGCCGCGGACCGGCTGCGCAGCGAGGAGGTCGACGGTCACGCCGAGCCGCTGCTCGCGACCGCGACCACACGGATCCGCTGGGCCTGGAGCCACTACGCCGTGGCGCTCGGCGGCTCGGCGCTCCTCATGCTGCTCGCCGGACTGTCGCTCGGCGTCGGTGCCTCGGTCGCGCTCGGCGACTGGTCGCAGCTCGGTCGCGTGCTGGTCGCCGCCGTCGCGCAGCTGCCTGCAGTGTGGGTCATCACGAGCCTCGTGCTGCTCGCCTTCGGCTGGGCGCCGCGCCTGACGGTCGCGGTGTGGGGTCTGCTCGCGGCGTTCGTGGTCGTCGGCGAGTTCGGGTCGCTCTGGCACCTGCCCGAGTGGGTCATGGACCTCTCGCCGCTGCGCCACGCCCCGACGCTCCCCGTCGGCAGCGACGCCGTGACGCCTGTGCTCGCCCTGCTCGCCGTCGCCGTCGTCCTCTCCGCCCTCGGTTTCCTCGGCTGGCGCCGCCGCGACCTCACCGGCTGACGCCGGGTCAGGAGCAGAAGACGCCGTTGTCGGGGGAGACGGTGCAGGTGTCGTGACGGGCGACCGAGGTGACCGAGGCGGGGACGGCATCGACCAGGGCGCGCGTCACGAGGGTCTGGCCGATCACGGTGCCCGCCGGGATCCCGTCGACGTCGCGGACGGCGATCTCTCGCTCGGCCACGACCTCGCCGGTCGCCGGGTCGACGACGAGCTCCTGACGGATGCCGTTCACGTCCTCGAGGCGGCCGATGCCGACACCGGTGGCGGAGCCCACGCGGACGCTCTGCGACGTGACGTCGACGCCGGGCACGGTCTCGAGCACGCGGTAGAGCGAGGAGCGCAGATCCGCGGGGACGAGGCCGGAGCGCAGGACGTCGGCGACGGCGACGAGCACCTCGCCGTCGGCGCTGCTGCCGGCGCCCGCGGTGTCGGCGTACAGGCGCTCACGCAGCGCATCGACGTCGCGCGGGAGAGCCGCGAGGAACGCGGGGCTCGGCACCTGCCAGCTGCTCGGGATGTCGCGCGGCGCGACGTTCGACGTCCATGCGTCGGTGGTCCGCTGCGGCCGGTCGCCGGCACCGGCGACGAGGCGTGCGGTGTCGCCGGAGGTCTCGACGACCCACGACGGTCGCGACCCGTCGACGGCGACGTACTCGGTACGCCGCGAGCTCACGAGCCACGACGACGAGGACGTCGGCGACTCCTTGTCGACGCCCGTGGACATCTCGAGGTGGAAGCCGGTGGTCGTGATGACGTACCACTGGTCGGGGCGCGCGACGGGGTCGGTCGCGCCGATCGACGCGGCCTTCGACAGGACGGCCGCGGCAGCGGGAGACGCTGCGCCTCCGCCGGTGAGCGACACGACGGGGACGAGCAGCACCGCGGCAGCCGCGGCGGCTGCGACCGCAACGCGCACACGGGTTCTGCGCGGTCGCGGCATCGGCACGACGTCGGCGAGCGCGTCCTCGTCGACGGCGCGCGACAGCGCCGCGGCGATGCGCGTCTCGTCGTACGCCGGCACGTCGGCGGCCGGGTCGCCGGCACGCAGGAGCTGGTCGAGGTCGGTGGTCATCGGATCTCCTCGGGGACCGGCGTCGGCGCAGTGCGCGCGGACGCCTCGGGGTCGGGGACTGCGAGCAGGTGCTCGGCGCGGCGACGGGCTCGATGGAGGCGCACGCGGACCGCTGACGGCGAGATGCTCAGGACGTAGGCGATGGACGCGACGTCGAGCTGCTCCCACGCCGACAGGCGCAGGATCTCGGCGTCGCGAGGGGGCAGTGCGTCGAGGACGCGGGTCACTCGCGCGACCGCGTCGAGGCGGTCGACCACCTCGTCGGTGGGGTCGAGCGACGAGGTCGGGGCGTCGTCGCCGCCGAGGCCGCCGAGGCGTCCCACGAGCCGGCTCCGTCGAGCCGTGGACCGGCGGCGGTGCAGCACGTGGTGCGCGGCCGTGCGGTAGAGCCAGGGCAGCGCCTCGGCGGGCACCGTGGCCCGGTGGCGCCAGGCGGCGGCGAAGACCTCGGCGACCACGTCGTCGGCCTCGTCGGGCACCCGGCGCGCGGCGTAGGCGAGCACGGCCCGGTGGTGCGCACGGAACACGCCCTCGAGCCAGGCCTCGTCGCGCACCTCGTCCGCCATGCCTCCTTCTTCCCGGCACCCCGCCCCGCGTTACGCCGACCCCGCTCCGACCGGCGACCCCCGCACCACGGTCCCACCAGCCGCGCACCGACCGACCCGTCCCCGCGTGATCTTGCTCCCGTGCCAGTTTCCCGGCCCCGGTAGCTGGCACACGAGCAAGATCACGCGCGATTCCCCCTCATGCGAGGCGCTGACCTGCGGGGATGAGTTCTCACGACACGTACAGGGATGCGGTCTTGCCAGAGTTACCGGTGGGTAGCATCATGGAGTTACCGACGGGTAACCCACCGCCGGAACCCGACGTACCGCTCGCACCACCAGGGGAGCCAGGGCCATGAGCCACTACAAGTCGAACCTGCGCGACATCGAGTTCAACCTCTTCGAGGTGTTCCGCGCGCAGGACCGCATGGGCACCGGCCCGTACACCGAGATCGACGCCGAGACCGCGCGCGAGATCCTCGAGGAGGTCGAGCGCCTCGCGACCGGCCCGCTCGCGGCGTCGTTCGCCGAGGCCGACCGCAACCCGCCGGTCTACGACCCGGTCACCTGCACGGTGACGATGCCCGAGGCGTTCAAGAAGTCCTACGCCGCGCTCATGGAGTCGGGCTTCTGGAACCTCGACCTGCCGCGCCACCTCGGTGGCACCCACGCGCCGCCGTCGCTGCGCTGGGCCGCGAGCGAGCTCATGCTCGGCGCCAACCCGCCGGCGTTCATGTTCATGTCCGGCCCCGGGTTCGCCGCGATCCTCGACCACCTCGGAACCGAGGACCAGAAGAAGACCGCGCAGATCATGATCGACCGGCAGTGGGGCGCCACGATGGTGCTCACCGAGCCCGACGCCGGCTCCGACGTCGGTGCCGGTCGCACGAAGGCCGTGCAGCAGCCCGACGGCTCGTGGCACATCACCGGCGTGAAGCGCTTCATCACCTCGGCCGAGCACGACATGACCGAGAACATCATCCACCTCGTGCTCGCCCGCCCCGAGGGCGCGAAGGGCGGCACGAAGGGCCTCTCGCTGTTCGTCGTCCCGAAGTTCCACTTCGACCACGAGACCGGCGAGCTCACCGGCGAGCGCAACGGCGTCTACGCGACCAACGTCGAGAAGAAGATGGGCATCAAGGTCTCGACGACCTGCGAGCTCACCTTCGGCGACAAGGAGCCGGCCGTCGGCTGGCTCGTCGGCGACGTGCACGACGGCATCGCGCAGATGTTCAAGGTCATCGAGTACGCCCGGATGATGGTCGGCACCAAGGCCATCGCGACGCTGTCGACCGGCTACCTCAACGCCCTCGAGTACGCCAAGCACCGCGTGCAGGGCGGCGACCTCCGCGCGTTCATGGACAAGGACTCCCCGCGCGTCACCATCACGCACCACCCCGACGTGCGCCGCAGCCTGATGATGCAGAAGGCGTACGCCGAGGGCATGCGCGCCCTCATCCACTACACGGCGTACTACCAGGACCAGGTCGAGCTCAACGAGGCCGGCGCTGCTGCCGACGTCGACCTCGACACCGCGGAGCGGATGAACGACCTGCTCCTGCCGATCGTCAAGGGCGTCGGCTCCGAGCGGTCCTACGAGCAGCTCGCGCAGTCGCTGCAGACCTTCGGCGGCTCGGGCTTCCTGCAGGACTACCCGATCGAGCAGTACATCCGCGACTCGAAGATCGACACCCTCTACGAGGGCACGACCGCGATCCAGGGCCTCGACCTGTTCTTCCGCAAGATGGTGCGCGACCAGTTCCAGGCGCTCACCCGTCTCGGCGGCGAGATCCAGGACTTCGCGAAGGGCGACGCCGGCAACGGGACGCTCGTCGCGGAGCGCGAGATGCTCGGGTCCGCGCTCGAGGACGTGCAGGGCATCGTCGGTGCGCTGGGCGGCTTCGCGATGAAGGCGCAGGGCGACGCGACGGAGCTCTACAAGGTCGGTCAGAACACCACGCGCCTGCTGCTCAGCCTCGGCGACCTCATCATCGGCTGGCTGCTCCTGCGTCAGGCCGCCGTGGCGGTCGAGGCGCTGAAGGGCTCGCCGTCCGAGGCCGACACGGCCTTCTACCAGGGCAAGATCGCCGCGGCGAAGTTCTTCGCCCACCAGCGCTTCCCGCTCCTCGCGGCCGAGCGCGCGATCGCGGAGTCGACCGACAACTCCCTCATGGAGCTCGACGAGGCCGCCTTCTAGGAACCACCTGACGACGGGGGCGGGCCTGCGGGTCCGCCCCCGTCGTCGTGCTCGGGAACCTCACCGTCGGCGCACCTCGCCAGGACACGCGCGGCCCCGCGTCGCGACACTGGCTCGCGGAGGGCCGACCCGAGGAGTGCCCGTGCCCAGCGCCGTCGCCGAGCACCTGCGCCGCAGCAGCGACGCGATGCTGCTGCTCGACGACGCCGACGTCGTCGTCCACGCGACGCCGGCCGCCCGCACCACCCTGCGCACCGACCACCTCGTCGGCCTCGACGCCCGCGCGCTCGCCCGGATCCTCGGGACGACCGCCCTCGACACCGACCGGTCCGTCCCTGCGCGTGTGCTCTCCGGACGCTCGGCCTCGGGCGAGGACCTCGACGTCGTCGTGCTGCCCTCGGACATGGGTCTGTGCCTGTTCGTCGCTCCGTCGAGCGCGAGCGCGACGACGCGACCCGATCCCGGTGCGGCACTCATCGACAAGGTGCTCGCGACGGTGCGCGACGCCGTGCTCGTCACCATCGCGGAACCGATCGACGCCGGCGGACCCGTCATCGTCTACGCCAACGACGCGCTCGCCCACCACACCGGGTACGCCGTCGACGACCTGCTCGGTCGCTCTCCGCGCATCCTCCAGGGGCCGAGCACCGACCGCGCCGAGCTCGACCGGCTGCGCGCCTCGCTCGAGGCGTGGGAGCCGGTGACCGTCGAGCTGCTCAACTACCGCAAGGACGGCACGGAGTTCTGGGTCGAGATCGACATCGTGCCGCTCGCCGACGAGAACGGCTGGTTCACCCACTGGGTCTCGGTGCAGCGCATCATCACGCGGCGCAAGCGCGACGAGACCGAGCGCGAGAAGAGGCGCGTGTTCGTCCAGGCGATCCTCGACTCGCTCCCCGCGCAGACGGCGCTCCTCGACCTGCGCGGGCGGATCGTGGCGGTCAACCAGCCGTGGCGCGACTTCTGGATCCGCGGCGGCGACGGCACCGAGCCCGACTGGTCCACGGTGAGCTACCTCGAGGTGTGCCGCCGCTCGGCCGACCACGACGAGGGCCAGGACGGGATGGACGCGCTGGCGGCGTACGACGGGATCCGCTCGGTGCTCTCCGGCGAGACGGACGAGTTCACGCTCGACTACATGTGCCCGATCGACGGCGTCGTGCACTGGTTCACCCTCAGCGCCCGGCACGTGCAGCACGGCGTCAGCGGGGTCGTGGTGTCGCACACCGACATCACCGAGCACAGGAACGCCGAGTCGTTGATGACCTACCAGGCCCTGCACGACTCGCTCACCGGTCTGCCGAACCGGCGGCTGCTGCACCAGCGGCTCGGTGAGCAGCTCCTCCAGGACCGTGCCCACGACCTGCGCACGGCGGTCGTCCTGCTCAACGTCGACGCGTTCAAGGACGTCAACGACCGCTACGGGACGGACGCGGGGAACGAGCTCCTCGTCGAGCTCGGTCGCCGACTCGGGGCGTTCGTGCGCGACGGCGACACCGTTGCGCGGCTCGGCGCCGACGAGTTCGTCGTGGTCCTCGGCCGCCTCCCCCACACCTGGTCCGCCGAGGAGTTCGGCGACCGGCTGCGCGAGGCGCTCGCCGCTCCGTACGCCGAGGCCGGGACGCCCGCGCCCACGGCCAGCGTTGGGATCGCGACGAGCCCGCCGCACGACGTCGACGCCGACTCGATCCTCATGGCCGCCGACGTCGCGATGTTCGCGTCGAAGCAGACCGGCGGCGACCGGTGCACTGTGGCGGGCGACCCCTCCCGCTGACGCGCTACGCCGGGATCTCGGGCCGGCCGAACAGGTAGCCCTGGCCGTGCACGGCACCGAGCTCGAGCATCGTGTCGCGCTCCGCCTCGGTCTCCACGCCCTCGGCCACGATCCGGATCCCCATCCGCTCGGCGAAGGCCACGAGCATGGTGACGATCGCCGCCCGGCTCGGGTCGGAGTCGACGCCGCGCGTGATGCCGATGTCGATCTTGATGACGTCCGGCGCGAGATCGAGGATGTGCCGCAGGCTGGCGAACCCCGCACCCGTGTCGTCGACGGCGACCTTCGCCCCCTGCTCGCGCAGCGGTGCGAGGGCGGCGTTGAGCACGGCGTAGTCCTCGACGGGGACGTGCTCGGTGAGCTCGATGACGATCCGGTCCCAGGGCACGTCGTCCCCGAGCTGCTCGGGCAGACCCTCGATCACCGTGCCGGGCGAGAAGTTGATCGACAGCGTCGTGCCCTCGGGCCGCGACTCCAGCAGCCGCAGCGCCTTGCGGGCGCAGGCGATCTCGAGCTCGGGCGTCAGGCCCACCTCGAGCGCGGCGGCGAACCACGCGCCCGGGTGCGGGAAGGGCTCGGCGGGGAACCGCGCGAGCGCCTCCGCACCGATGACGGACCCGTCGCGCATGTCGACGATGGGCTGCACCGCGATGCGCACGGTCTCGTCGTCGATCACCTGCTGGATCGCCTCGCGGGTGCCCGCGCCGTCGTCGTCGAGCCGCGCGAGGTCGGGCTCGAAGAGGCCGAGGCGCGACTTGAGCCAGCTGCGGTTGCGCCGCAGCTCGAGGTACGCCGAGCGGTTCACCAGCAGGTTGCGGACCCGGAGCACGAGCTCGGTCGCGTCGAAGGGCTTGCGGACGAAGTCGTGCGCGCCCATCTGCAGCGCGCGCTGCACGCTGTCGTGCGCATCGTCGGCGGTGATCACCACGACCGGCAGGTAGGTCCCGGCCGCGTGACGCTGCACCACCTCGAGCACCTCGAACCCGTCCATGCCCGGCATGCGCAGGTCGAGCAGGACGAGGTCGGGCTCCTCCGCCGGGAGGACGTCCACCACGGTCGCCGGGTCCTGGACCTCCACGACGCCGGGCAGCCCGGCGCGGCCGAGGACCTTGGCGACGAGCGCGGTGTTGGCCGCGTTGTCGTCGACCACGAGCACCTTGCTGTCGGACACCGGCGCGAGCACCGCCTCGAACGCCGACCGCGACCCGACCACGTCGGTCTCCTTCCCCCGAGCGGGACAGGTTCACGGTAGGCCGCCGAGGCCGATCGTTGCACTGCAGCAATCGCTCCACCGGCGCGTCGTCCTCCGGCTGCGTCTGCCCCGAGCCGTCGTCAGAATGTGATCACCTCGACGGACGGAGACACGGTGACGACCTCGGTGCGGGAGCACCTGCTGCGCTCGGGCGACGCGCTGGTGCTCGTCGACCCGTCCGGGCAGGCGACGTACGCCACGCCCCGCGCCCTGGCGCTGCTCGGCGGGGAGTCCCTCGACGACGTCACCCTGCAGCAGCTCGAGCACGCAGGCCAGCACGGCACTCTCGACCTGCGGACGCCCGCCGCCGACGTCGCCGCGCGTCGCGTGCGCCAGCTGTGCACGCCCGACGGCAGCGTGCTCGACGTCATCGCGCTGGCGACCGACACCGACGCGCTCGCCGTCTTCCTGTGTCCGACCGACTCGGTCGGCGCCGCGGCCGACGCATCGACGAGGACCGCGATCTCGATGCTCGAGAAGGTGCTCGCGACCACTCGCGACGCCGTCCTGGTCACGACCGCCGAGCCGTTCGGGCAGCCCGGCCCGGTGATCGTCTACGCGAACGAGGCGCTCGCGCACCACACCGGCTGGTCGGTCGACGAGCTGCTCGGGCGGAGCCCGCGCATCCTCCAGGGCGAGGGCACCGATCGGGCGGTGCTGCGCGCCTTCAGCGGCGAGATCGAGCGCTGGCACCCCGCCACGATCGAGGTGCTCAACTACCGCAAGGACGGTTCGGAGTTCTGGGTCGAGCTCGACGTCGTCCCGATGGCCGACGAGACCGGCTGGTTCACGCACTGGGTGTCGGTGCAGCGCGACGTGACACGCCGCCACGAGGAGGCAGAGCGCCAGCGGGCCGAGCTCGAGACGGTGCAGACCATCCTCGACTCGCTGCCGTCGGAGACGGTCATGCTCGACGCCGAGGGCCGCATCCTCGCTGTGAACGGGCCGTGGCGAGACGCCTGGGCGACGGGCAGCGGCGAGCCGCAGCCACCGTGGATCGGCATGGACTACCTGGAGGCCACGGCGCCGACCACGTCGGAGCAGCCCGATGTCGACGGCGTCGCCGTGCGCCAGGGGATCGAGTCCGTGCTCAGCGGCGAGGCGCACTCCTACTCGCTCGACTACGAGTGCGTCGTGCGCGACGACATGCGCTGGTTCCACATCCAGGTCGTGCCCATCGCCGGACGAGCCGGCGCCATCGTGACCCACACCGACATCACGGCGCGCAAGCGGGCGGAGGACGCGCTCTCGCACCAGGCGCGGCACGACTCGCTGACCGGGCTGCCCAACCGCGAGCTGCTGCGCGAGCGTCTGCAGACCGAGCTGCTGCGCAGCCGTGCGCGAGGCCGGCTGACGGCGATCGCGTTCATCGACCTCGACAACTTCAAGGACATCAACGACGCCTACGGCCACGTGTACGGCGACCTCGTCCTCGACGCTGTCGGCGAGCGTCTCGCGGAGGCGGTGCGCCGGGAGGACACCGTCGCGCGCATCGGCGGCGACGAGTACGTCGTCCTGCTCGCCGACCTCGACCACGACTTCGACCCCGAGCCGTACTTCTCGCGCGTGCGCGACGCTGTCTCCCAGCCCGTGCAGCTGGGAGTGGCCGAGGTGCGGCCGAGCATGAGCATCGGCCTCGTGCTCTCGCCGCCGCACCAGGGCGATGTCGACGCGATCCTCCGCGACGCCGACACGGCGATGTACGCCGCCAAGCGCGGTGGCCGCGACAGGTGGGAGCTGTTCACGGCGGCCGTCCGCGACGAGGCGATCAGCCGCGCGATCACCACCGACAGGCTCTCCGTCGCGCTGCAGGAGGACGGCTTCGTCCTGCACTACCAGCCGGTGGTGCACCTCGCGTCGGGGCGGACCCTCGGTGCGGAGGCGCTGCTGCGGCTGCGTGCGCACGACGGGTCGCTCCTCTACCCGGGCCAGTTCCTCGCGGCCGTCGACAGCGGCCCGCTGGCTGCCGACGTCGGTGCGTGGGTCCTCGACCACGCGCTGCGTCAGCAGGCCGTGTGGCAGAAGGTCGACCCCGCGCACGTCGTCGGCATCAACGTGTCGCCGCGCCAGCTCGGCCACGGACGCTTCGTCGAGGAGGTCCGACGTGGTCTGGAGCTGTACGGCGTCGCGCCCGACCACCTCATGCTCGAGATCACCGAGGACGTGCTGGTCTCGGCGTCGAGCCGGGCCTCCGACGAGATCGCGGCGCTGCGCGCACTCGGCTGCCGGTTCTCGATCGACGACTTCGGCACGGGCTACTCCTCGCTGAGCTACCTCACCCGGCTCCCCACGGACGCTCTCAAGATCGACCGCTCGTTCCTGCTCGAGGCGCAGAAGCCCGGTGGCAAGGCGCTCATGGCCGCCATCGTCGGCGTCGCCCGAGCGGTCGGCGCGGAGACCGTCGCCGAGGGCATCGAGACCGTGGAGCAGCTGGCCCTGGTCCGGTCGATGGGCGTCGACCTCGCGCAGGGCTACCTGCTCGGCAGGCCGGAGGAACCGCTCGACGTCCCGCGCGCCTCCCTCGTCGACACCACGACCGGGCTGCGGGCCTGAGCGGCCTGCGAGGATGACCGGGTGACCGGTCAGCTGCGCACCGACGACGTGCACCGCGCCGTGGCGCTCCTGCGCGCGGGCGGTCTGGTCGCGCTCCCGACCGAGACGGTCTACGGGCTCGGTGCCGACGCGGAGGACGCGGCGGCGGTCGCCCGCGTGTACGCCGCGAAGGGACGTCCGCACGACCACCCGCTGATCGTCCACCTCGGCGACGCCGCGCAGGTCGACGACGGGTGGGCGCGGGAGATCCCCTCGTGGGCACGGCTTCTCGCCGCCGCCTGCTGGCCCGGACCGCTCACCCTCGTGCTGCGGCGCGGAGCCCGTGCCGGCGACCACGTGACAGGCGCGCAGGACACCGTGGGCCTCCGGGTGCCGTCGCACCCGGTGGCTCGCGCGCTGCTCGTCGAGTTCGGCGGTGGCGTCGCCGCTCCGAGCGCCAACCGCTTCGGACGCGTCTCGCCCACCGATGCCGAGCACGTGGTCGACGAGCTCGGCGACGTCCTCGACCCCGCGCGCGACTGCGTGCTCGAGGGCGGTCCCAGCGAGGTCGGCGTGGAGTCGACCATCGTCGACTGCACCGGCGAGGCTCCGCGCCTGCTGCGCCCGGGTGCGATCGGCGTCGAGGAGATCGAGGCGGTGACGGGTCTCGAGGTCGCCGAGCCCGATGCTGCGGTACGAGCGCCCGGGACCCTGGCCGCGCACTACGCCCCGACCGCGCGCCTCGTGCTGGTCGACGCGTCGGAGGTCGCCGAGGCCTCCCGCGCCGCCGAGCCGCCGCTCGGGCTCCTCGCCCCCGACGTCGTCCCGACGCCCGAGGGGGTGCTCCGCCTCGCCGCGCCCGAGGACTCCGCGGCGTACGCGCGCGCCCTCTACCGCGCGCTGCGGGCGGCCGACGACGCCGGCCTCGCGACAGTCGTCGCCGTGGCTCCCACCGACGGCCCGCTCGCACCCGCGGTCCTCGACCGCCTCCGCCGCGCCGCCCACGGCTCCGCCAACCACTGACGCGGACGAGGACGCGCCTCCGACGGTCGGCACGGAAACCACTGCCCGACGACGGTCCGGCGCGGACACTGGGCGGATGGACGTCGAGGACGCCGCTGGTCTCACCGCGAGCCGGCTGGGTCTGCCGGAGCCGGTGCTCGTCCGCCGGGGCAGCGCGACGCTGTTCCGCGCCGGTTCGTGCGCGATCCGCGTCGAGGACTCGACCACCACCCTCGCGGAACTGTCCGTCCGCCTGCGCGCAGACGGCATCCCGAGCCCCGCTCTGCTCGACGGTCCGCATGATCTGGACGGCGTGGTGGTGACGGTCTGGGAGTGGCTCGAGTCGACCGGGCGACCCGATCACCGACGTCTCGGTGCGCTGATCGCAGCGCTCGGCCGGCTCCACGTGCAGGAGTACGCCGTGCCCTCCGCCGCCTGGCGCGTGCACGACGTCCTGGACCGACGCCGACCGTGGCCCGACGCGCTTCCCGGACCGCTGCGCGCAGCGCTGGACGGCGTCGACGAGGCGCTCGACGCCGCGACGCGCGTGACCCGCACGGTGCTCTGCCACGGCGACCTGCACGCCGGGAACGTCGGCTGGACCGAGTCGGGTCCGGTGCTGTTCGACTGGGAGTTCGCCTGCCTCGGACCGCAGTGGTGGGACCTCGTGCCCATCGTCGGAGTGGACCGCGTCGGCGTCGGCGGGACGGAGGAGGCCGACGCCCTGCTCGCGGGGTACGGCGAGGACCCGCGCGGCCGAGAGGAGTTCGAGGGCCTGCTGCGCACGTACCTCGCTGCGCTGACGATCGGCATGGTCTCGCGTGCCCGGCGCGACCCGGCGGCCGCAGCCGAGGCCGACCTCCGACTGCGGTGGTGGGACGGCGACCCATCGCCGTGGACCGCCTTCTGAGCCCTCCGGACCTGGCGGGATCGGAGATCGTTAGTTAGGCTTACGAACATGTCTCCGAGCACCGCGGCCTCGACCGACCTCGCGCACGACCTGCGGCTCGCCGTGATGCGCCTGTCGCGGCGGCTTCGCCAGGAGCGCGCCGACCACGGCCTGCCGCTCGGCCAGCTGGCGGTGCTCGCCACCCTCGACCGCCTGGGGCCGATGACGCCCGGCGCGCTCGCGCACCAGGAGCAGGTGCGTCCCCCGACGATGACCAAGGTGCTCGCGCACCTCGCCGACGCCGGGTACGTCGACCGCGTGGCCGACCCGTCCGACGGCCGCCAGCAGCTCATCAGCATCACCGACAGCGCGCGGCGCCTGCTGCGCGAGGACCGCCGTCGTCGCGAGGAGTGGCTCGCGTCGCTCCTCGTCGACCTCGACGCCGACCAGCGCGCCGCGCTGCGCGCGGCCCTCCCCGTGCTGGAGGTGCTCGCCGAGTCGTGACTCCCATGTTCCGCGCACTCGGCGTGCGCAACTACCGCCTCTACTTCACCGGCCAGGTGCTCTCCAACGCGGGCACCTGGATGCAGCGCGTCGCCCAGGACTGGCTCGTGCTCGACCTGTCGGGCTCGAGCGCCGTCGCGCTCGGCATCACGACCGGTCTGCAGTTCCTGCCGTTCCTGCTGTTCTCGCTGTGGGGCGGCACGCTCGCCGACCGCTTCGACCGGCGCGTCCTGCTGATCTGGACGCAGGCGGTCAGCGGCCTGCTCGCGCTGGGCCTGGGCATCATGACGATCCGCGGCGGTGCCACCGTCGAGTCGGTCTACGTCTTCGCGTTCCTGCTCGGGTGCGCGGCAGCGGTCGACAACCCTGCCCGCCAGGCGTTCGTGCACGAGATCGTCGGGCGCGACACCATGCCCAACGCGATCGCGCTGAACTCCGCGTCGTTCAACCTCGCCCGGCTGGTCGGGCCGGCCCTCGCCGGCGTACTGGTGGCAGTCGTCGGCAGCGGCTGGGTCTTCATCATCAACGCGCTGACGTTCGTCGTCACGATCGCGGCGCTGCTGCTCATGCGCGTGGGCGAGCTGCACCCGCAGATCCGCGAGGAGGGACGGGTCCGCCTGAAGGCCGGCCTGTCCTACGTGCGCAAGCGCCGCGACATCCTGCTGGTCCTGGCGCTGGCGTTCGGCGTCGCGACGTTCGGGCTGAACTACCAGATGACGATGGCGCTCATGGCGCGCAACCAGTTCCAGCTCGGCGCCGAGGCGTTCGGTCTCATGTCCACGTTCCTGGCGCTCGGAGCGCTCGCCGGGTCGCTGCTCGCCGCGCGGCGCAAGACCGTGCCGCTGCGCCTGGTCACGGTGGCAGCGCTCGTCTTCGGCCTGGTCGAGATCGCGGTGGGATTCTCGCCGACGTACCCGGCGATGCTCGTGCTGCTGCCGTTCGCCGGCATCCTCGCGATGACGTTCACGACCTCGGCGCAGAGCTTCCTGCAGCTGCACTCGGCGGGCTGGGTCCGCGGACGCGTCATGGGCATCTACACGCTGCTGTTCTTCGGCGGCACACCGCTCGGCGCGCCGGTCATCGGCTGGGCCGCGGAGCGGTTCGGGCCGCGCTCGGGCCTGGTCGGCGGCGGCCTCGGCACGGTGCTGTTCACCCTGGTCGCGATCGCCGTCTACGTCGGTACGCGCAGCGACGCCGCGGACGAGCCGGAGCCTGTCGGTCTGGCCGACGCCGCCGAGGTCGTGCAGAGCGCCGCGGGCGAGACGCGCGCCTGAGCGATCCGCTGCCGCACCCTGCCCGGCGGGCCGGCACCCCTAGGCTGCCCGTCATGAGCGCTCCAGCCGACCTCGCCCCGGCCCCCGCGGCACCGCGTCGACGTCCCGGGCTCTTCGACCGGCCGTGCTGGCCCGGTCTCGTCGGCGCGGTCGTCGGCTTCGGCATCGCCCTCACGCCGTCGCTGCTGCCGCGGCCGTGGCTGTTCGAGGGCATCATCGCCGGCATCGGAGCCGCCATCGGGTACGGCGCCGGCTCGTTCTTCTCCTGGCTGCTGCGCGGTCCGCTCAAGGTGATCGAGCCGACGAAGGAGTTCAAGCACCGCGCGTGGATCGGCCTCGCCGTGCTCGGCCCGCTGTTCGCGCTCCTCTTCCTCCTGCTGGGCACCGGCTGGCAGAACCAGGTCCGCACCCTCGTCGGCGAGCCCGACGAGGGGCTCTCGACCGCCTTCATCGTCGCGGCCGTCGCCGTACCCACGTTCATCGTCGTGTGGTTCATCTCGCGCCTGCTGCGCCGGTTCAACGGCTGGGTCGGCCGCGGCCTCGACCGCATCCTGCCGACGTGGGTCGCGTTCACGCTGTCCGTCGCCCTCATCGCGCTGCTGATCGTCGGGCTCACGACCAACGTGATCTTCAACGGCTTCGTCGCACTGATGAACAACATCTACGACGACACCAACGCGTCGACCCGGCCCGGCATCACGCAGCCGACGGCCGCCGAGCGCACCGGCTCGCCGTCGTCGCTCGTCGCCTGGAGCACGCTGGGCATGGAGGGCCGCAACTTCGTCGCGCGCGGCCCGTCCGCGCAGCAGCTGCAGGACTTCTCGGGCAAGCCGGCGCAGACGCCGATCCGCGTGTACGTCGGTCTCGACTCGGCACCGACCGCGCAGGAGCGCGCGGCCCTCGCGGTGAAGGAGCTCGAGCGCACGGGCGCCTTCCAGCGCAAGCTCCTCGTCGTCGCAGGCACCACCGGCACCGGCTGGCTCGAGCCGCAGACCATGGACACGATCGAGTACGAGTGGAACGGCGACACCGCCATCGTGGGGATCCAGTACTCGTTCCTCCCCTCGTGGATCTCGACCCTCGTCGACGCGCAGCGCGCCGCCGACGCGGGTCGCGCGATCTACGACGCCGTGTACGCGAAGTGGCTCGAGCTCCCCGAGGGCAGCCGCCCGAAGCTCATGGCCTACGGCCTCTCGCTCGGGTCGTACTCGATCCAGGCAGCGTTCCTCGACGCGAAGGACCTCACGACGCGCACCGAGGGCGCGGTCCTGGTCGGGTCGCCGAACTTCAGCCAGCCGTGGGGCCAGATCTCGGCGGCACGGGAACCCGGCAGCCCGCAGTGGAAGCCGGTCTTCCAGAAGGGCGCGCAGATCCGGTTCTCCGGCGTCCCGAGCGACCTCGCCTCGCCCGCCGGCACCTACGGCCCGCCGCGCGTGGCGTACGCCCAGCACGCGAACGACCCTGTCGTCTGGTGGAGCCCGCAGCTGCTCGTCCGCGAGCCCGACTGGCTGGCCGAGCCGCCGGGACCCGGCCGGTCGCCGGACATGTCGTGGTACCCCGTCGTCACGTTCCTGCAGGTGACGGTCGACCAGTTCACCGGGGTGGACGTGCCCGACGGCCAGGGACACAACTACGGCGGCGCGATGCCGGCGACGTGGGCGACAGCGTCGCAGCCGCCGGGCTGGACCGAGGCCGACACCGCACGCCTCGAGGCGATCATCACCGCGATGCCGATCGAGTGACCCGTCGGCGGGTCCGTCGTACCGGTCGGCTCAGTGGCCGACCAGCAGCTTGAAGGTCACGACGCCGAACACGATGAGCACGACCACGATCGAGTAGCCGAGCGCCCGGATCGGCCGCGCGGAGAAGCGCGCGGTGCGGTAGCCGACCGCGACGACCAGGCCGAGCAGCAGCAGGATCGCGACGTCCTCGCCCGGGTCCTCGCCGAGCAGGAACACCGGGATCGAGCCGAGCACCGCGACCGGGATGCCGCCGAGCGCCTGCGCCTTGAGGGCGTCGCGGCTCTCGCGGGTGAGCAGCCCCTCGTTCACCAGCCGCGTCGACATGCGGAACGCGACGTGGTGCGCCAGCACGAGCGCGAGGCCGGTGATGAGGACGGTGAAGCCCTCCTGCAGCCGGTTGTCCTCGCTCGTCGGGTTGGGCAGCGCCACGAGGACCGCGATGAGGGACAGGCTCACGTAGAGGGCCATCGTGGTGACCTCGCGCAGCGACTCGAGCTGGTGCGGGGTGTACCGGCCCTCCATCGCGTTGAGGGGCTCGACCGGACCTGAGTCGTCGCCCACGCGGGGCAGGCTCTCGTCGCTCATGCGCCCATCGTGGCGGACGCCGGGCCGCGAGACCCCTCGGAGGGGATCGGCGTACGCCGGATCTCAGTCGGCTGCGGTCGCCGCGGACGCCTCCTCGGCGACCTGCGCGCCCTTGGCGCCCAGGTGCACCTGCCGCCACTGGGCGCGCCGACGGTTCTGCGTGCGGGGCTTGGGCATCTGCTCGGCGAGCTCGGGCACCAGGTCGTAGCGCGCCTGGTAGATGTCCATGAGGCTGAGCAGCATCGCGCCGACCGGGATCGCGAGCAGCGCGCCCGCGGCGCCGAACAGCGCCGCACCGAGCATCACGGCGGCGAAGGCGACCGCGGGGTGGACGTCGACGGCGCGAGCGCTGATGCGCGGCTCGATCGTGAGGTTCTCGACCTGCTGGTAGAGCAGCGCCCACACCAGCGCGGCGAGGCCCAGCCACGGGGTCGGGCTGATGAAGCCGACGATCACCGGGAGGATGATCGCGATGTAGGTGCCGATGGTCGGCACGAACTGCGCCACCACGCCGGTCCAGATCGCCAGCGCCAGCCAGTAGGGCATGCCGATCGCCCAGAACACGATGCCGGTCGTGACCGAGTTGATCGTCGCGAGCACGACGCGCGCGGCGACGTAGTTGCCGGTCTTGGTCGCGGTCGTGTCCCACACGGTGGTGACCACGGTCTGCAGCCGGTCGGGGAACAGCGACGCGAGGTAGAGGCGCAGGCGCGGACCGTCGGCCGAGAGGTAGAAGGTGAACAGCGCGAAGGTGAAGACGCCGAACACCGACGTGAGGACAGTGCCGACGATCGACAGCGCGCTGCTGAGGAACGAGCCCGCGTAGCTGGCGATGGTGCCCGGGTCGATGTTGAGCCCCTTGAGCAGGCCGCCGATGTCGAGCTTGGTGCCGGTCTGCTGCGCGATCTTGTCGAGCACCTGGGTGATGAGCTCGGGGATCTGGGCGATCAGGCGACCGACCTGGTCGACGAGCAGCTGGCCGAACACGATCACGAACACGACGACGGCGATGCCGAACAGCAGCATCACGAGGCCGGTGGCCAGACCGCGCTTCATGTGCCGCGACAGCGGCGCGACCGCCGGCTCCATCGCGATCGACGCGAACCACGCCATGAGCACCGTGAAGATCACGGCGCCGCCGTCGCCGATGATGAACTGGATCATCAGCCCGATCGCGACGAGCGCGAAGATGGTCCAGCCGATCCGCCACACGTTGCGGGGCGAGAACAGGATCACGCGCCCGGCCGCGGGGTCCGGGTCGCCCTCGAGCACCCCCGGTCGCGGCTGCACGTGCTGCTCGGACATGTCCCTCCTCGGCTCGACGCGATGACGCTACCGTGCCGCGCTCCCAGCCAACGGGAGTTGATCAGTCCTTCTCGCCCAGCGGACCGGCCAGCACCAGACCGAGGCGCCGAACGCCCTGCGGCGTAACGGTTACGGGCACGCCCCAGTCCTGCTGGTGGACGTGGCACGCGGGGAACTCGGCGGCGCCCGGGGAGTCGGGGTCGTCGCAGGACGCCGCGCGCACGGACACGTGCAGGACGCCGCTCCCGTCGCCGAGGTCGGCGAGCACGAGCGGGCGCACGAGGTCGGGCCCGCTGCCGGCACCCTCGAGCAGCAGCTCCGGGGGCGACGACGACACGACGAGATGCGTCGAGGAGCCGTAGCGGTCGTCGAGCTTCTGGCCCGGCGGCGGCTCGAACACGACCTCGAGCTCCACCGCTCCGGGCGCCACGAGCATCGGCTCGCGCTTCGTCCGGTACGCCGCGGAGCCGATGTCGAGCGCGGCCTCGGGAAGCGGCACGCGCACGAGCCGGTGCGCCGCCGACTCGACCACGAGCAGCACGTGGCCGCGCTCGTCGTCGGGGACGAGGACGACGTCGCTCGGCTCGGCGAGCCCGGTCGCGAGCGTGGTCACCGTGCGCGTCGACGGGTCGAAGCGGCGTACCGCTCCGTTGTAGGTGTCGGCGACGGCGACCGAGCCGTCGAGGAGCTCGGCCACGCCGAGCGGGTGCTGCAGGAGCGCGTCGGCGGCGGCGCCGTCGCGCAGCCCGAAGTCGAACAGGCCCGTGCCGACCTCGGTGGTGACGACGCCGTTGCGCACGCGGCGCAGCGCCGAGGTCTCGGAGTCGGCGAGCCACAGCGTGGTGCCGTCGGCGCTCGCGGCCAGGCCGCTCGCCTGCGCGAACCACGCCTGGTCGAGCTCGCCGTCGACGAGACCCTCGCGCGTGGTGCCGGCGTACGGCGCGATCGTGCCCGCGTCGACGTCGTACCGGTCGAGGCGGTGCACCCCGGCCATCGCGACGACCACGCCGCCGTCGAACCACGCGACGTCCCACGGGCTCGAGAGCGGGATCGTGGTCGCGAACCCCGAGGTCGGGTCGCCCTGCATCCACTGCGCACCCGTGCCTGCGAGCGTGCGGACGGTCCACGTGGTCGTGTCGACGCCGCGCAGCGCGTGGTTCGCCGTGTCGGCCACGACGACGTCGTAGCCGGTGCGCGCGACGACGTCGGGCGGCAGCAGCGCGAGACCGTTGGGCTCGCTGAAGCGCGCGGTGGCGGCACCCCCATCGTGCAGGCCGCGGGTGCCGTCGCCGATGCGCTCGAGCAGCGTCTCGCCATCGGCGGCGAGGTGCACGAGCGAGTGGTGCGCGGAGTCGGATACGAGCAGCGTGCCGTCGTCGAGGACGAGCGCCTTGCCCGGGAACGAGAGCAGCCCGGGTGCCGGCGGCGGGGCGACGTAGGGGCCCGAGCCGCGGTGCAGCGTGCCCTTCGCCTCGTGCTCCGCCACGAGCTCGGCGATCATCCGGTCGAGGGCGTGGGCGTGCCCCTCGCCGCTGAGCTGCGCGACGACGTAGCCCTCGGGATCGACGAGCGCGAGCGTCGGCCACGCGCGCACGGCGTACTGCTGCCACGTGGTGAGGTCGGGGTCGTCGAGCACCGGGTGGTGCACGCCGTAGCGCTCGACCGCGGCGACCACCGCGGCGTGCTCGGCCTCGTGCACGAACTTCGGCGAGTGCACGCCGATGGTCACCAGGACGTCGGCGTACTTCTCCTCGAGCGGGCGCAGCTCGTCGAGCACGTGCAGGCAGTTGACGCAGCAGAAGGTCCAGAAGTCGAGCAGCACGATCTTGCCGCGCAGCTGCGCGAGCGACAGGTCGCGGCCGCCGGTGTTGAGCCAGCCCTGCCGTCCGGCGAGCTCCGGTGCCCGCACGCGCGCCCTCGTCATGCCCGTATCAAACACCGCGGGCGTCATGTCCGTTCCCGCCGCTACGGTCGCCTCATGAGCGCCGTCGACGACTACCTCGCCGCCCAGCCCGAGCCGCAGCGCAGCACGCTGGCCGCGATGCGCACGACGATCGCCGCGCTCCTCCCGCGCGCCGAGGAGTCGATCGCGTACGGCGCCCCTGCGTGGAAGGTCGACGGCACGGCGGTCGCCGGCTTCGCCGGCTTCGCGAAGCACTGCGCCTACCTGCCGTTCTCGGGCGCCGTCACCGAGACGCTCGCCGACGAGCTGTCGGCGTACACCGTCACGAAGGGCTCGGTCACGTTCCCGGTCGACGCGCCGCTGCCGAAGAGCGTCGTGAAGAAGCTCGTCGCGGCGCGCCTCGCCGAGGTGCGCATGGTCCCCGACACGAAGGGCGTCGCCCGCGACCTGTTCCCCGACGGCGGCCTCAAGGCCAAGGGCCGGATGAAGGACGGCGAGCTGCACGGCGCGTGGAGCTGGTGGCGCAAGGACGGCACCCTGATGCGCACCGGTTCGTTCGACCGCGGTCGTCAGGTCGGGACGTGGACGACATACGACGCGACCGGCGCCGAGGTGTCGAGCAAGCAGCTCTGAACGTCAGTCCTCGTCGATCGCGCGCAGGAACTCCTCGACGCGCGACCACAGCAGCTCGGCGGCGTCGGCGTCGTACTCGGCCGGCAGCGACGGGTCGGTGAACAGGTGGCCGGTGCCGGAGTAGGTGAAGACCTGCACCTGGTCGCCGAGCTCGGCCTGGATCGCCTCGACCTGGTCGGCCTCGAGCCACGGGTCGGCGTCCATCGTGTGGAACTGCAGCGGCACGTCGGCCGGCCAGCCCTCGTCGAGCTCGAGCGCCCGCACCGAGAGCACCGACGACAGAGCGACGCACCCGACCGCGCGCGGGTCGGTCGCCGCGATGATCTGCGCCGGCACGACGCCGGCAGAGAAGCCGAGCAGCACCACACGGTCGGGGTCGAGGGCGTCGACGGCCTGACGCGCCCGGGTGAGCACCGTGTCGTAGCCGAGCGACTGCATGTGCGCCATGGCCTCGTCGTAGTCGTCGAAGGTCAGGCCGCCGTCGTACACGTCGACGACATGGGGCCGGAAGCCGGCCGCGCTCAGGCGGTCTGCAGCCGCGTGGACGCCGGGACGCATGCCCAGCACGGACGGGAACACCACGACATCGAGCATGCCTCCACGCTAGAACGTCGCCCTGCCCGTCGCCGCCCGAGCCGCCGGATCGGTCCGTTCTCCGGGGACGGGAACCGCGGGCGGGCCACCGCCCGTTTTCCGGTCGGGAGGACGGTCGACCTGCATCCGCTGACCGCGCTCCCGCACACTGTCGCCGGGTACCGGCAGGGGTGGGCCGGAGGTCGGGAGGATCACCGAGGCATGGACGGGTCGACGTCGCGCGGCGACGCCCTGGATCGGATCCTGTCGGACCCCGCGGAGCAGTACCGGCTCCTCGTCGAGGAGTCGAGCGACGTCCTCGCGATCCACGAGCCCGACGGCCGCCTGCGCTGGATCTCGCCGTCGGTCCAGCGCCTGGTGGGCTGGACGGCTGCCGAGCGGATGGCCGCCGACGTGTCGCTCGTGCACCCCGACGACCAGCCGGCCCTCGACGCCGTCACCGCGGCGATCCGCGCGGGAGCGGACTCGGGCACCGCGCGCGTGCGCCTGCTGCACAAGGACGGGCGGCACGTCTGGGTGATGTCGAGCGCCCGCGCCTGGCGCGACGACGACCGCGAGATCGTGGCGCTGGTCGTGGTGACCCACGACGTCGACGCCGTCGTCCGCGCCGAGCAAGAGCGGCGCGACGTCGAGAAGCTCTACCGGCTTATCGCGGAGAACGTGAACGACGTCGTCCTCGAGACCGTCGAGGGAGTCATCCGCTGGGTCTCGCCCTCGGTGACGCACGTGCTGGGCTGGAAGCCCGACCAGCTCGTCGGCAAGCCGGCGTGGGAGTTCATGCACCCCGACGACGTAAGGCCGGTGCAGGCCGACGCCGAGCGCGTGCACGCCGGGCTCTCGGCGTCGGGTCGAGCGCGAGCGCTGGCCGCCGACGGCTCCTACCGCTGGTTCGCCCGCACGCAGCGGCCGGTGCACGGCCGGGACGGCACCGTCACCTCGCACGTGACAGGGCTTCGCGACGTGCACGAGCAGGTGCTGACCGAGCTGGCGCTGCGCGAGTCCGAGGAGCACTACCGCCTGCTCGCCGAGTCGGCCACCCACTTCACCGTCCGGGTCGACGCGCACGGCGTCGTCGTGTGGGCGTCGCCGTCCCTGCACGCCGTCCTCGGCTGGAGCCCCGACGAGCTCGTCGGTACGCGGGGCACCGACTACCTCCACCCCGACCAGCACGACCTCGCCCAGCCAGCACGGACCCACCTGCGCGAGGGCCGGATCCTCGCGGGCAAGGCGCGCTTCCGCCGCGCCGACGGCAGCTACCTCTGGGTGTCGCAGGTCGTCACGCCGCTGTTCGACGACGACGGCGTGTACGTCGGGAGCGTCAGCGGCTTCCAGGACGTCGAGGCCCAGGTGCGCGCCGAGCAGGCGCTGGTCGCGAGCGAGGAGCGGTTCCGCCGCGTGCTCGCCTCGGCGCCGGCCGGCATGGCGGTGGCCGGTCTCGACCGCCGGCTCGTGATGGTCAACGCCGCGCTGTGCCGGCTGCTCGAGCGCGACGAGGAGTGGCTGCTCGCCCACACCACCCTCGACGTGCTCCATCCGGACGAGTTCGAGTCCGTGCTCGCGCTGCGCGCCCGCCTCGATGCGGGCGAGGTGCCCGAGCCCTCGGAGGTCCGCGTCCTGACCGGCTCGGGCCGCACCGTGTGGGTGCAGCTCGGCGCGGCGCTGCTGCGCGACGAGGAGGGCGCGCCGAGCGGCATCGTCCTGCAGCTGATCGACGTCACCGAGACCCGCGACGCCCGGGAGGCGTTGCGCGAGATGGCCGAGCACGACCCGCTCACCGGCGTGCTCAACCGCGCTCCGCTCGAGGAGGGGCTCAGCAGGCTGGTCTCGCCTGGCTCGGTCGGCGATCGCGCGGCGGCGGTGCTGTACGTCGACGTCGACGGCCTGCGCGAGGTGAACAACACCCTCGGGCACGCCGCCGGCGACCGGCTGCTCACGACGATCGTCGAGCGGATCCGGTCGCAGCTGCGGGCCGACGACCTGCTCTCGCGCGTGGGCGGCGACGAGTTCGTCGTCGTCCTGCCGTCGGTGGGCTCGGTGGCCGACGCGAGGAACGTGGCGCAGAAGCTGCACGACGCGGTGCGCCCGCCGATGACGATCTCCGGCGCGGTCGTGATGCCCACGATCAGCATCGGCATCGCGCTGTCGGGGCAGGACCGCACTGCCCGCCAGATCGTCGACGCCGCCGACCAGGCGCTCCTGCAGGCCAAGCGCGACGGCAAGAACCGCACCGCCGCCGAGCCCGACGAGACCGGGTCCGACGCTGCCGACGACGAAGCAAGTGACGCCGTGGACGCCGACGAGGCCGACGAGACCGACGAGGCCGACGACCAGGGCTAGAGCACGCGGTCGGTGAGGACGGGGAAGCTGCCCCGCCACTGGCGCGGCAGGTCGGGATCGACCTCGGCGTACAGGATCTCCTCGCCGGTGCCTGCCTCCGCGACGACGGTGCCGCGCGGGTCGACGACGACCGAGCGACCGCCCATCTGCGTGCCGACGTGCGTACCCGCGCTGTTGCACGCGACGACCCACGCCTGGTCCTCGATCGCGCGGGCGCGCGCGAGCACCGACCAGTGCTCGATGCGCGGCGACGGCCAGCCCGACGCCATGAGGAACACCTCGGCACCGGAGTCGACGAGGCGGCGGTAGAGCTCGGGGAAGCGCAGGTCGTAGCAGGTCGCGAGACCTGTCGCGCCGAGCGGCGTCGGCAGCACGACGAGCGACTCGCCCGCGGTCATCACCGACGGCTCGCCGTCGGCCCAGCCGAACAGGTGCAGCTTGCGGTAGGTCGCCATCACCTCGCCGGAGGGGTCGATCACGACCGAGGTGTTGTAGCGGTGGCCGCCGGCGAGCTCGGCGAACGACCCCATGTGCAGCCAGATCCCCGCGGTGCGCGCCGCCTCGCGCATCCGCGTCACGAGCGGCCCGTCGATCGGTTCGGCATGCGCCTTCGCGCGCTCGAGGTCGAAGGCTCCGACGTGCCACAGCTCGGGGAGCACCGCGAGGTCGGCATCCGTCAGCCCTTCGACGAGCGAGGCCGCGCGCTCGATGCGGTCGGCGACCTCCTCGGTGTCGCTGACGTCGAGCTGCACCAGTGCCACACGTGTCATGGCCCGCATCCTCTCAGCCGGATCCGCGCGGGTACACGCATCCCGCCCCGTGCGCTCCCCCGCCGCGGCGCTGCCGACCAGAGGCCACCGACCATGATCGCGTCCGCCTCAGGTCACCTCGCTCGGCACAACGAAACGAGATCACGTTCGCGTGATGCCCCCTTGCTCGGCATAACGGAAACGAGATCTCGTTCCTGTTATGCCGGGTGGGGAGCTCTGTCCGGGCGCGGGCGGGGTCAGGTCGTGCGGAGCTGGTCGCGCAGGACCTTGCCCATCGCGTTGCGGGGCAGGTCGGTGCGCGCGGTCCACTGCTTGGGGCGCTTGTACGACGCGAGCCTCGTGCTGACGTGGGTGTCGAGCTCGGCGGCGAGCGCGTCGTCGGCGTACGACGCGCCCTCCCGCAGGACCACGAACGCGACGACGCGCTCGCCCCAGGTGTCGTCGGGGACGCCGACGACCGCGGCGTCGACGACGTCGGGGTGCTCGAGGATCGCGTCCTCGACCTCGCGCGGGTAGACGTTGTAGCCGCCGCTGATGATGAGGTCGCTGGCGCGGCCGACGAGGCGCAGGTAGCCGTCGTCGTCGAGCTCGCCGATGTCACCGGTGCGGAACCAGCCGTCGTCGGTGAACGCCGCCGCATTCGCCTCGGGGCGCTCCCAGTAGCCGCGGAACACGTTGGGCCCCATGACCTCGACGGCGCCGCCCTCGCCGAGACGGATTCCGACGCCGGGCAGGGGCAGACCCACGGCACCGGCCTTGCGCTCGCCCCGCACAGGGTTCGACGCGAGCATCACCGTCTCGCTCATGCCGTAGCGCTCGACGGGCGCCTGCCCCGCCTCGCGGCGTACCGCCTCGAACAGCACGGGGTCGAGCGGGGCCGAGCCGCTGACGAGCAGGCGCAGGTGGCCGAGCTCGGGCAGGCGACCGGAGTCGCGCAGCCGCGCGTACATCGTCGGTACGCCGAAGAACATCGTGGCGCCGTGCGCGTGCGCGGCCTCGACGACCGCGTCGGTGTCGAAGCGCGGGAGCACGACCATCGACGCGCCCGCGGCGAGGCTGCCGTTGATCGCGGCGCCGAGGCCGTGCATGTGGAACATCGGCAGCGCGTGCACCAGCCGGTCGTCGGGCGTCCACTCCCACGCCTCGACCAGCGCGTCGGCACCGGCGCGCAGGTTGCCGCGGCTGAGCATCGCGCCCTTGGGCCGGCCCGTCGTGCCGCTCGTGTACGCCACCATCCCGAGCGCGTCGTCGTCCGCGAGGTCGAGGCGGTCGCGGATCCCGTCGGCCGCGCTCACGCCGATCGGGGTGTCGCGGGTGTGCACGGGCGACAGCGGCTCGAGCGGCAGCGGCGGCATCCGGTCGTCGTCGCCGTCGATCACCGCGAGCACCGGTCGGACGTCGCCCACGATGTGCTCGAGCTCGCCGCGGGTGTAGCCCGTGTTCGCGGGCACGACCACGGCGCCCAGCCGCAGGATCCCGGCGTACGCCGCGACCGTCTGCACCGACGGCGCGCACGACAACAGCACGCGATCGCCGGGGCGCACGCCGCGCGACTCGAGGTGGGCGGCGAAGACGGCGCTGCGCAGCTCGAGCCGGGCGCCGTCCCACTGCGTGCCCTCGCCGGCGTCGACGAGCACGACCCGCTCCGGCTCCGCCAGCCAGTGCTCCACCCACGCCCGCGTGATCGTCACCCCCCGATCCTCCCCCACACCGCCGAACCCCGATCCCACCCCTCCGGCAGTGAAGGTGCCCCGTGGTGCGCTAGGCGCACCTCTGACGCCCCAGGCCCAGGAGCCGCTCGGGCATCGGGGGCGCTCGGGGTGCCCCTAGCGCACTGTGGGGCACATTCACGGAGTCCGGGTCGCCGGTGGTGGCTAGCCTCGGGGCATGACGGCTCTGGTGGCTGAGTCCTACGACCTGCGCACGCTGCTCTCCGCGTGGGAGGACACGCTGCACGCGGTGGTGGAGCTCGGGCGGCGGCTCGCGCCCGAGCAGTGGGCGACGCCCACGGAGTGCCCGGGCTGGACGGCCGGCGACATCGTGCGGCACCTCTCCTGGGTCGAGGCGTTCCTCGGCGGCCGGCAGGACCCCGACCACCTCGTCGACTGGGACGCGTTCCCGCACGTGACGAGCGACTTCGGCCGGATGACCGAGACCGGCGTCGACGTACGCCGACCTCTCGGGCAGCAGGAGGCGTGCGACGAGCTCGACGGCCTCATCGACCTGCGGCTGCACCAGATCATGGCGCTCGACCCGCTCGACCTGCTGACCGAGGTGCCCGGCCTGTTCGGCCGGCCGGTGCCCCTGCAGAACCTGCTGCGCGTGCGCGTCTTCGACTCATGGACCCACCTGCAGGACATCCGTCGCGCCGCCGGCCTGCCCGGCGACCTCGCGACACCCGGCGCACAGGTGAGCGCGCTGCAGATGGCCAACGCGCAGGCGTTCGTCCTCTCGCGCAACGTCGAGGCGCCGATCGGTACGACGCTGCGCGTGACGGTCACCGGCCCGGTCGCCCTCGAGCGCTGGAGCGTCGTCGACGAGGAGGGTCGCGGCGTCGACCTCGACGCGCTCGCCCGCCCCGCCGAGCCGACGATCGGCCTCACCACCGACTGGGAGACCTACGCGCGCCTGGGTGCCGGCCGCCTCGACGTCAGCGACCCCGGCGTCCTCGCCCGCCTCGACCTCACCGGCGACGAGCAGCTCGCCGCGAAGCTCCCCGAGTCCCTCGCCGTCACCCCCTGACCCCGCGCCGTGTCCGCGTGATCTTGGTCAGTTGCTGGCTTCTCGCGTCGAGAAGCTCGCAACTGACCAAGATCACGCGCTGGCGGCTCGGGCGGGTCAGGGGAGGAGCAGGGCGACGGCGGGGTCCTCGAGGAAGCGGGCCACGTGCGCGAGCACCTGGCTGCCGAGGGCACCGTCGACGAGGCGGTGGTCGAACGACAGCGTCAGCTGCATGACCTGGCGCACGCGCACCTCGCCGTCGACCACCCACGGCTTCGCGACCGCGCGACCCATCGCGAGGATGGCCGACTCGCCGGGGTTGATGATCGGCGTGCCGCCGTCGACGCCGAAGACGCCGACGTTGGTGATGGTGATCGTGCCGCCGCTCATGTCGGCGGGCTGCGTCTTGCCTGCCTTGGCCGTCTCGACGAGATCGTGCAGACCGCGCGCGAGCCCGACGAGGTCGAGCGCGTCGGCGTCCTTCACGTTCGGTACGACGAGACCTCGCGGCGTCGCGGCGGCGATGCCGAGGTTCACGTAGTGCTTCGTGACGATCTCGCCAGCCGCCTCGTCCCATGCGGCGTTGATGCCCGGGTGCGCGCGCACCGCGGAGATGAGACCGAGCGCGACGAGGAGCAGCGGCGACACGCGTACGCCGTCGAGCTCGGGCCGCGTCCGCAGCCGCTCGACGAGCTCGAGCGAGCGCGTGACGTCGACCTCGACCCACTCGGTGACGTGCGGCGCGGTGAACGCGCTCTGCACCATCGCCTCGGCCATGAGCTTCGTGACGCCCTTGATCGGCGTACGCGTCTCGCGGCCTGCGGCGTCGCGTGCGACGGCGACCGGCCGGACGCTCGGGATCGCCTGAGGTGCAGCGGATCCCGCGATGCGGGCGGCCCGCTCGACGTCGGCGCGCGTGATGACGCCGTCGGCGCCGGTCGCGTCGACGCCGGCGAGGTCGACGTGCAGGTCCTTCGCGAGCCGGCGCACCGGCGGCTTGGCGAGCACGGGCGACTTCTTCGAGAGCACCGCCTCGAGCTGGCGGCCCACCTCGAGCCCGCCGTGGCGCACCGGCTTCACGGCCTCGCCGGGCGGCCCGGCCTCGGGCGCGGTCGTGCCGTGCGGGTCGTGCGCGAGCACGCGGGCCCGCCGCTGCGGGGTGCCGGTCTGCTTGACGCCGTACCCGACCAGCACCGCCTCGCGCTGCGCCTTCTCCCCCGTGGGGACCGAGTCGGCCGCAGGCGCGGACGGCGTCGCGGGCACGGTGCCGGCGGAGTCGCCGGTCGCGATCGAGAGGATCGGGGTGCCGACCTCGACCACGTCGCCCTCGGACACGAAGATCTCGGCGATCGTGCCGGCGAACGGGCAGGGCAGCTCGACCGCGGCCTTCGCCGTCTCGATCTCGACGATCGTCTGGTTCACCGTGACGGTGTCGCCGGGCTTCACGTGCCACGACAGGATCTCGGCCTCGGTGAGGCCCTCGCCCACGTCGGGGAGCAGGAAGGTCTTGACGTCGCTCATCGCTGCTCCCTCAGTACGCCATCGCGCGGTCGACGGCGTCGAGCACGCGGTCGAGGTCGGGGAGGTACTCCTCCTCGAGCCGCGACGGCGGGTAGGGCGTGTGGTAGCCGCCGACGCGCAGCACCGGAGCCTCGAGCGAGTAGAAGCACTCCTCGGTGATGCGGGCGGCGAGCTCGGCGCCGAGACCGAGGAACACCGGAGCCTCGTGCACGATGACCAGCCGACCGGTACGGCGTACCGAGTCGGCGACCGTCGCGACGTCGAGGGGCGACATCGACCGCAGGTCGATGACCTCGAGGTCGAGGCCGTCGTGCTCGGCGGCCGTCGCGGCCTCGAGGCACGTGCGCACCATCGGTCCGTAGCAGACGACCGTCGCCGAGGTGCCGGGCCGGACGACGCGCGCCTGGAACGGCGAGACGGCGGAGGCGATGTCGACGGTGTCGTCGACGTCGGCCTTGTCCCAGTAGCGCCGCTTGGGCTCGAAGAAGACGACCGGGTCGTCGCACGCGATGGCCTGCTGGATCATCACGAACGCGTCGACCGGGTTCGACGGCGAGATCACGCGCAGGCCGGCCGTGTGGGCGAAGTACGCCTCGGGCGACTCGCTGTGGTGCTCGACCGCGCCGATGCCGCCGCCGTAGGGGATGCGGATCGTGATCGGCATCTTCGTACGGCCGCGCGAGCGCGCGTGGTGCTTCGCGACCTGCGACACGATCTGGTCGAACGCGGGGAACACGAAGCCGTCGAACTGGATCTCGACGACGGGTCTGAAGCCGCGCATCGCGAAGCCGACCGCGGTGCCGAGGATCCCGCTCTCGGCGAGCGGCGAGTCGATGACGCGGTCCTCGCCGAAGTCCTTCTGCAGTCCGTCGGTGACGCGGAAGACGCCGCCGAGCTTGCCGATGTCCTCGCCCATGAGCACGACCTTCGGGTCGTTCTCGAGCGACCGGCGCAGGCCGGCGTTGATCGCCTTCGCGAGCGTGGTGACGGCCATCAGTGCTGCCCTCCCACGAACGAGGCGCGGTACGCCGTGAACGCGTCGCGCTCGGCGTCGACGAGCGGGTGCGGCTCGGCGTAGACGTCGTCGAACATCGACGCGGGTGCCGGGTCGGGCATCGATCGGCAGTCGTCGCGGAGCTTGATGGCGAGCGCCTCCGCCTCCTCGTCGATGCTGTCGAAGTAGGCGCGGTCGGCCCAGCCGTTGCGGGCGAGGTAGACCTTCAGCCGCTCGATCGGGTCCTTGAGCTTCCACGCGTCGAGGTCGGCGCTCACGCGGTAGCGCGTGGGGTCGTCGGACGTCGTGTGCGCGCCCATGCGGTAGGTGAACGCCTCGATGAGCGTGGGGCCCTGGCCCTCGCGCGCCGCCTGGAGGGCCGCGCTCGTCACCGCGAGCACTGCGAGGACGTCGTTGCCGTCGACGCGCACGCCGGGGAAGCCGAAGCCGGCCGCGCGGCGGTAGAGAGGGATGCGGCTCTGCCGCTCGAGCGGCTCGCTGATCGCCCACTGGTTGTTCTGGCAGAAGAACACGACGGGAGCGTTGTAGACGGCCGAGAAGACGAACGCCTCGTTGACGTCGCCCTGGCTGGTCGCCCCGTCGCCGAAGTAGCAGATGACCGCGTCGTCGGAGCCGTCGCGCTGCATGCCCATCGCGTAGCCGACGGCGTGCAAGCACTGGTCGCCGATGACGATCGTGTAGAGAGCCATGTTGTGCTCATTCGGGTCCCAGCCGCCGTTCGTGACGCCGCGGAACAGGCCGAGCAGCGAGATCGGCTCGACGCCGCGCACCCACGCGACACCGTGCTCGCGGTAGGTGGGGAACGCGAAGTCGCCCGGGAGCAGCGCTCGACCGGAGCCGACCTGCGCGGCCTCCTGGCCGACGCACTGGGCCCAGAGCCCCAGCTCGCCCTGGCGCTGCAGCGCCGTGGCCTCGGCGTCGACCCGCCGCACGAGGACGAGGTCGCGGTACAGGCCGCGCAGCTGCTCCTCGGACAGGTCGACGTCGTACTCGGGATGGTGGACCCGCTCGCCCTCAGGGGTGAGGAGCTGGACGAGCTCGGGGCCTCCGTCTGCGGTCATGGGTGGACCTCCTGGCGGTTGCCGTCGTGCGGCGGCCCACCGGGAGCGCGGGATCGCCGCCCACCCCGGCGCACCGTCGCGCCTCTGGTCGCATCGAATCACACCGGTGCCGGTGGTCGGTACCTGGCGCTGCGCCGCGCCGGTGCCGGACGCGAGGCGCCCCCGGCCGATCCTGGGCGGCCGGAGGCGCGGGGTCGGGCGTCAGGCGGCCGAGCCGGTGCAGGTCTCCATCAGGGTGGAGACACGCCCCTGCTCCTGCTGCATGGCGTCGTACTGCTTGTTCATGTGGACGAGGATCGCGTTGGCCTCGGACTCCGACGACGCGTTGAGCAGGTCGCCCATGTCCGACCAGAGGTTGCGCCACTGGGCGGTGAGGTCGTTCGACGCGGTCATCGCGGTCTGGCACGAGGCGGCGCGCTGGTTGATCGCGGCGTTGGCCTTGGCGGCGCTGTCCATCTGCGCCTGCAGCGAGGCGATCTGCTCGGAGAGCGTGGTCACCTGGGTCTGCGCGCTGCTGAGGTCGGCACGGGTGCTCGCACCCATGGCGTAGCCGATGCCGGTGCCGGCGAGCACCAGCGCGATGGCCGACACGATGCCGACGGTGATCCACATCCAGCGGCGGCTGCGGCGGGCCGTGGTGGCGACCGGCGCGGTGTGCGTCGGCGCGGTGGTGGCGCCGACCGTCTCGACGCGTCCGTCGTCGTGGACGACGGCCAGGTCGGGATCGGCGGTGAGCGCTGCCGGCGAGTCGGGCACCACGACGCCGAGGTCGTGGAGGTCGCCGCCGTCCGGCGCGAGGGGCTCGGGGTCGAGCCCGGTGTCAGTGCTGAGCGGCCCGTGCTCGAAAGCCGGTGCTCATCGAACTCATCTCCCCCCGGAGGGGCCGGGACGGATGCCCGACCACCGTCCACCTCCGACGGTAGTAGCGCACCGAGCGCGCACTCGCGGCGAGGAGAGCAACCGTCCGATGGACGACGACCTCGTCCGCAGTCCGGCGCAGCGTGCCGGCTTCAGGGTGTGGGCGGGCGGCAGGTCGCGTCGACCACCGCGCTCTGCCAGCTGTCGGGGAAAGCGCGCTCGCTGCCGAGGACGTAGCTGCCCGTGCCGCCCGACTGCGACCGCAGCGCCACGGTCACCGTTGCACCGGCCAGCGCCGTGCCGTCCGACGCCGTGCACGTGACGGGTACGCCGATGACCACGAACAGCGACTCGCCCGGCGGCAGCACGACGGTCGAGGGCGCGGGCTGGTCGAGCTTGCGCAGGTAGCCGATGTCGATGGTCGTCGCCGTCGGGTCCGACGGATTGACGGGTGTCAGCACGGCACGCACGCCGGCCGCACCCGACACCTGCGGCGCCGACACGGTCACCGGCTCGGTGCCGCGGTTCTTCAGCGCCGCGATCCCGAGACCCTGGTGCGTCGCGGCGTCGCCCATCGAGTACCACCACGCGTCCGACACCCGCGGCAGCGCCGGCGGCGGCGACGCTGGGCCGGCCGGCGCACCGTCGGACCCGGCCCTGCCCACGGCGAAGACCACGGCGCCCGCGAGCACCACCACCGTCGCCGCGACGGCGAGGACGCGCTCGGCGACCACGAGCCGTCGCCGTCGCGTCCCGTCGGCGATCACGGCGTCGACGTCGACACCGAGGCGCGGGCCGCGGTCGATCCCCTGGAGGAACGCGTGCACCGGCTCGTCGACCGGGTCGTCGAGCAGGCGGAGGTCGTCGGTCATGAGGTCACCCCGTCGGTCAGGTGGGCGCTGGCCCGCAGCTTGGCGACGGCGCGGTGCGTCACGCTCTTCACGGTCCCCCGCGGGATCCCGAGGTGCTCGGCCGTCTCGATCTCGGACAGGTCGGCGAGGTAGCGCAGGACCACGACCCGTCGCTCCTGCGGGCTCAGGTCCGCGAGCGCGCGCAGGACCGCGTCGCGCTCGGAGAGCCCGGCGGTGTCGTCGTACGACCGGGTCTCCGGCACGTCGTCGGTGAGCCGCTCCCGGCCCTTGTGCCGCCGCCAGCGATCGGTGTGCTCGTTGACGACGATGCGCCGCGCGTAGGCAGCCGGGTCCTGGTCGCGCAGCCGGTCCCAGCGCGCGTAGGTGCGCAGGTACGCCGTCTGCACGAGGTCCTCGGCGAGCCCGGCGTCGAGGGTGAGGCCGAGCGCGACCCGCAGCAGGCCGCGCTGGGTCGAGGCCACGAAGGCCCGGAACTCCTCGTCGTCGCTCACGTCTCCCCCGTCGTCGTCCCCACCCTCTCCAACGCAGGTCCGGGTCGCGAGGTTCTCGCCCTCAGAGCGCGGCGCGGTCGGCGAGCTCGCGCGGCCAGGGCACGACGTTCGGGTACGCCGCGAGCAGGTCGTCGTAGCGCCGCAGCCGGTCGGCGCGCTCGACCGGGTCGCCGGCGAGCAGCGCACGGCAGAGCAGGTAGGTGCGCACGGCCGGGTCGGCGGACGCGTAGCCGATGTTGTCGGCCATCTCGTCGAGCACCTCGAGCGCCTCGTCGCGCCGGCCGAGCTCGATGAGGACGCGGGCACGACGGCTGGGCACGACGAGCGCGAGACGCCGCTGGCGCAGCGGTACCGGGACGCTGACCGGGTCGAGGGCGGCAGCCGGCTCGCCGCGACCGAGCAGGAGGTCGGAGAGGAGCCCTCGGGCGAGCAGCTCCTCCCACGGGATCGCGCCCGAGGCGAGCGTCTCGCGGAGCATGCGCTCGGCCGCGTCGACCTGGTCCTGGCGCAGCATCAGCAGCGCCTGCACGACGCCGGCGAGGTGGTCGGGCGAGGAGTCCGACACCTCGAGCAGCCGCTGCTCGGCCAGGGCGGCAGGAACGTCGTCGGTCTCGACGAGGTTGCGCAGGATCGCCCAGGTGAAGCTGACGAACGACGGGTGCCGCGGGCCGCTCAGCTCGGCGCGGGCCGTCCGGTAGAGCTGGGCGCCGGCGCGCGGATCGGCGTACGTCATCGAGCGGCCGGACAGCTGCAGCAGCCCGCCGGCGCGCAGGACGTCGGTGCGCGTGTAGCCCGACGTCGGCAGCTGACCGGCGGCCTCGCGGACCATGCACTCCTGGATGAGCGACTGGATCCGGTCGACCAGCACCTGGTCGGGCTGGTCGAACATGGACGTCCACTCGAGCGCCAGCCGCTCGACCGCGGCCATCACCCACGGGTCCTGCGTCGCGTCGGCATCGCGCTGCAGCGCCGCGAGCTGCTCGTCGCCGCGCTCGTCCATCGAGGAGTCCTGCAGGACGAGCAGCCGGGCCAGCACGGCGTACCGCGTGGTGGGGTCGGCCGCCGCGACCAGCGGTGCGAGCACGTCCCTGGTACGCCGCAGCGCGAGCTCGTACCAGAGCACGGCGAGGTGCACACCGAGCTCGACGGCGACGTCGGGATCGCGCTCCTGCCAGGCGGAGAGGGCGCTCAGCGCGTCGGCCTGCGTCGACGCCGCCTCGTCGATCCAGTCGCGGTCGCGCTCGGTGTTGTGCAGCGTGCACGACCCGTTCCGCGCCCACGCCAGGAGCCAGTCGTCGCGGCACCGGGCCAGCTCCGCCAGCCGCTCCGGCGACGCCGCGGCGCGCACGGCCTCGCGCACGGGGACCAGCAGACGGAACCGCGGGCGGCGGTCGAGCAGCTCGACCGCGACGGCGAGCGAGAGGTCGAGCAGGTGGGAGAGCGGGACGAGCAGCGCCGAGTCGGGCATGCCGCTCACGGCCGCGAGCGCCGCGAGGTCCGGTGCACCGTCGAAGGAGGCGAGCACGTCGAGCAGCTCGCGCTCGGCCGGACCGAGGTGCTCGATGCTCCACGCCACGACCGACCCGAGGGCGCGCTGCCGCTCGGGCAGCCGGCCGCTCACGTCGGCGAGGTCGTCGACCGACGTCTCGAGAGACGCGCGCAGAGCGGCCGCGCCCTGGAAGCGCAGCCGGGCGGCGGCGAGCCCGACCGCGAGCGGCATGCCGTCGACGCGACGCAGCACCGCGGCGAGGTCGGCGGCGTCGGCGTCGGCGGGACGCGCACCGGCGTCGTCGGCGAGCCGGAGGAGCAGCGCGCCGCTCGCGCTCGCGCGCAGCCCCTCGAGGTCGTCGACACCGTCGGGCGGCAGGTCGAGCGGGCCGACGGGCACGAGATGCTCGCCCGGGACCCCCACGGGCACGCGGCTCGTCGCGAGCACCCTCACGAGGGCCAGGACGCCGCGGGCGTGGTCGGAGAGCACCGTGGCGAGTTCGTCGAGATCCTCGCAGTTGTCGAGCACCAGCAGCGCCGAGGCACCGCGCACCGCGGCGGCCACGGCGGCCCACGGCTCGTCGGTCTGCCGCTCGAGCCCCAGGGCCGACAGCACGGCCGGCCCGACGTCGGCGCCCCGCACCACCCCGACCAGGTCGACGAACCACACGCCACCGGGGAAGCGCGGCGCGACCGAGCGAGCCGCCGCCACGGCGAGGGTCGTCTTCCCGGAGCCTCCCGCGCCGGTGAGCGTCACGAACCGGTGCCGGTCGAGCGCCGCCGCGACGACGTCGACGTCGTGCTCGCGGCCGACGATGTCGGCGTCGAGGTCGGGCAGGCGCACCTCGCCCGCAGCCCGCGTCACCTCGGGGAGCCTCGGCACCTGCCCCGGTACGCCGACGTGGAAGAGGTGCACCGGATCGACGACGTCGCGCAGCACGGCCTCGCCGAGGTCGGTCAGCGCGGAGGGGTCGGGGGCGTGCAGAGCCGCGACCTCGGACGCGAGGATCTGCCCGCCGGACGCGAGCCCCCGGATGCGCGCGCACCGGTTCACCGTGACGCCGAACGCGTTGCCGTCCGACAGCACGACGTCGCCGACGTCGAGCGCCATGCGGACCCGCAGCGGTACGCCGAGCTGCGCCGACGCCAGCCGCTCCTGCAGCGCGATCGCGCACAGCACCGCCGACGACGGACCGCGCGGGCCGCCGAAGATCGCCAGGCGCGAGTCGCCCTCGCCCTGGTCGGGCGGGAGCAGCCCACCGTGCTCCGCGACCGTCGCCGCGACGAGTCGGTGGTGGCCGCGCAGGGCCTCGGGCATGAGCGCCGCGCTCTCCTGCCAGTGCCGGGTCGACCCCTCGACGTCGGTCAGCAGGATCGCCACGCGCGCGCGGCCCATCCCCGTCTCGGCATCGATCTCGGTCGCGCACCTCGGGCAGAAGGCGCTGTCGCTCGGGATCGCGGAACGGCAGCAGGGACAAGGCTTCTCGGCCGTCGCGGCCGGCGTCCCCTCCTCGAGCACGCGCACGGCCCGCGCTGCCGCGGCCAGCGCTTCGGCGCGCGTCTCCGCCGCGAGCCTCGACTCGTGCACGAGCTCGCGCATCGCCGCGGTCGGTGCCGGTCGCCGTCCCGTGGCGGCGGACCGCTCGAGCCACGCCGATGCCTCGGCGAGCTCGTCGCCGCGCAGCAGGTACGACGGCGGCCGCCCCGCCGCCTGCCAGCGCTGCACGCGCAGACCGAGCGCGGTGTGCAGCCGTGCCGACGAGGCTTCGTGCGCGAGCGCCTCGGCGACCGACCCGGCGCACCGCACCGGGTCGCCGCCTGTCGTCCACTGCAGCTCGCGCATGGTCGGCGGCACGGCGTCGGGGACGACGCCCTCGAGCACCACCGGCACGAGGCGCTTGCCGGCGTCGACGGCGTACCCGAGCTCGGCCTTGCACTCCGGCGACATCAGGCTCGACGGCGAGAGGACGACGACCACCGCGTCGGACTCGTCGATGCCGGCCGCGATCTCGTCGCGCCAGCGCGCGCCGCCGGGGATGGCGCTCGTGTCGAGCCAGACGTCGAGCCCGCGCTCGCGCAGAGCCGACACGAAGGGGCCGACGAAGGCGGAGTCCGCGCGGGAGTAAGACACGAACGCGTCGTGCGCCGCTGTCAGGTCCCCCGCGCCGGCCACCCGCCCCTCCCCGGTCCGGATGCGGGAAGCGTAGTGACGCCGCGCGAGGCGACGCGGCCGTTCGCCGCTACTGGCCGGGGCCGCGGTTCAGCGGGCCGCGGTGGTCACAGGCCCTGGAGCACGCGAAGGACCAGCACAGCGGCCGCGGCGGCGCAGACCAGGAACGCCACGACGAGCGCCGCCAGCACCGCCCGCTCCGGCCAGCCGCACGACCTCGCGGCGGCGCGCAGCATGCGCAGATCGTCGCGCTGCCGGGGGATCCAGGTGCGCAGGCCCGAGCGCGACCTGATGCGGATCCGCAGCGGCTCGAGCGCGCCGCCGACGGCGAGCAGCCCGACCGCACCGACCCAGAAGACCGGGCCCGGAAGGGTGCCGGAGTCGACGGTGGCGCCGGCTCCTAGGCATGCGAGCACGAAGAAGGGCGCGCCGACCAGGTTGCCGAGGACCAGCCACCGCGACTCGCGGCAGGTCAGGTCGAGGTCGTCGGTCGTGTCGCCCACGAGGCGCGATCCTTCCGGATCAGGCCCAGCCCTCGCGGCCGGCGTGCCAGCCGAGCTGGATGCGGGTGTCGACGCCGGCCTTGTCCATGAGCACCCGGATGCGCCGCTGCACCGTGCGCAGCGAGAGGCCGAGCTGGCCCGCGAGCGCCTGGTCGGTCATGCCGGCGAGGAGGAGCGCGAGGATCTGGCTGTCGAGCTCGTCGATCTCGCCGGGCCGCAGCTCGACGAGCTCGTCGCCGGCGCGGTTGGGCCACAGCGGGTAGGCCCTCTCCCACGACAGCTCGAAGTACGTCGACAGCGCGGAGAGCAGACCGCCGGCGTGGACGAGCAGGGACTCGGGAGCGGTGTTGCGCTCGGCCGACAGCGGCAGCATCGCGAGCGCGTCGTCGGCGATCATCATCTTCACGGGCACGTGGTCGGCCACGCGGATCTGCTCGCCGCGCGCGAGGTCGCGCAGGATCGCCTTCACGATGCCGGGCTGCGCCAGGGCCGCGCGGTCGAGGATCGCGCGGTAGCGCACGCCACGGCGCAGCGCCTCGTAGCCGGCGTCGTTGTCGTCGTAGGGGACGACGGTGAGGTTGGGCACCATCATCGAGCGCACCTCGCGCTGCGCGCCCTGCTGGATCTGCGCGAAGCGGTGGCGCACGGCCTCGATGTCGGTGAGCACCTCGACGACGTCGGACGGCACGCGGCCGGAGGTGACGGCGCGGTGCGCGTCGACGAGCTCGGCGAGGTCGAGCTCGGCGGAGTAGAGGGCGTCGCGCTGCTCGCGCAGCAGGGCGCCGAGGGCGACCGCCGGCGGCGCTGCGGCGTACCGGTCGTCGATCCCGCGGACGGCGAGCCCGCGCTCGACGAGGGCCGACAGGACCGACGCGACGTCGTCGGGCTCGCGCTCGAGCTCGGCGGCCAGCGCCGCGGTCGTCGTCTCGCCCGAGGCCACCAGACGTCGGTAGACGTCCTCCTCGGCGGGGCCTAGCCCCACTGCGCCCAGCATGTTCCCCCCAGGACCGGGACCGGTCGACCCCGAGAGGATACGAGCGGCGCCCGGCGAGGGTTCCCCGAGGGCGCGCCCGCGCCGCGCCTGCGGCGGCACCGCCGCCCGTGCCGACCGGGGCGCGGTCGGCCGAGGCCCCCCGACCCCGGCCGACCGCCTGTCCCCGGTCACCGTCACCGTGCGCGGAGCCCGTAGGCCCGCACCACGTCCTGCGTGACGGTGTTACCGGCGCTGTCCCGGCCCTTGACCCGCAGGGTCACGTAGCCGGACCTCGGTGCGGTGAAGCTCGCGGCGTACCAGCCGGAGCCGACCGCCTTCGAGCTCACCGCGATCCAGTGGCGTCCGTCGTCGTACGACACCCAGAGCGCGGCCGAGCGGACCGTCCCCTTGCCGTACGCGTCGGACAGGTGCGTCACCGAGAACCTCAGGCTCTGCTTCCCGCCGCGGGCGTAGCCCGCGAGGTCGGTGGTGACGTCGTAGCCGACCTGCAGCACCGGCAGGACGTCGACGGAGTCGAGCCCCTTCGACAGGCCGGGCGACCGCACGTTCCAGACCGTGTGGGTCTTCGGTGAGAAGGTCCACACCTTCTTGTCGCGCGTGACCGTGAGGTCCATGCGCAGCTTCATCGGACCGTCGGGCAGGTCGGACAGCGTGGCCGACGCCCAGTCGCTCGTCTTCACCAGCACGCCGTCCTGCCACACCTTGAGCAGCCGGACGTCGTCGGACGGCTTCGGGGTGAAGTCGTCGCGCTGGATGTAGCCGGCGTGCCCGACCCCTCCGTCCGACCACGGCTGCACGTTGAGCTGCAGGAAGCCGGAGTAGCGGGTCGACGACCAGAAGCCGCCGCCGTTGGAGGGGTGGGCGATCGGGCCGAGCCAGTCCTGCGTCGTGCGCCGGCCCGCCGTGAGCGGGTGCACCTCCGACGACTGGGCCCACGCGAAGCTCGGACCGCCGACGACGGCCTCCGCCCAGGTCGTGCCGTTGTCCGCGGTGACGTAGTCGGTGCGGACCATGCCGGTCGACTGCCGCAGCGGGTAGCCGAAGCTGCTCGACCGGTAGGGGCGGAAGTCCCAGCGGAACTCGCCGCCCGGCGTCCTCGAGGCGCCGTGCAGGCGCATCGTCACCGTCGCGAGCTGCGAGGCCCGCGGGGTGTAGGAGAGCTTCGACGGGATGCGCTTCTTCCACGCCGAGACCAGGTCGTAGACGTACGGCGAGTCCGGCACGCCCTGCACCGAGACGCGACGGCCGGCAGCAGCCGACGCGAGCAGCGCCGCGCCGTCGGTCGCGCCGACCGACACGACCGGGATCGCGCTGTCGGTGCCGTCGTCCTTGCCGACGTACTGGATCAGCGGCTTCCCGGGCTCGCTCACGACCGCGAGGATCGCGGCCCCGGCGTCGGCGGCGTTCTGCGCGCGCTGCGCACCGGTGACGGCGTCGGACAGGCGGGACACGACGAGCGCGCCCTTCACGTCCTTGCCGGCGAAGTCGTCCGCCGTGCCGTTGCCGACGTCGACGACGCGCATCCGGCCGTTGCCCTCGTAGAGCGACGACGCACCCTGGCCGATGACGTGCACGGACCTGCCGCGGTCGAGGATCTGCAGCAGCGGGTACGCCTTGCGCCAGCGGGCCTCGAACTCGAGGTCGCCGTCGGTGACGCGCTTGGTCGGCTGCGCGTACATCGTGTCGATCGTCGACGGGAGCAGGTACTGCCCCGCGACCCAGTCCGAGCCGCCGAAGCTGCGGTACCAGTCGAGGTAGAGGATCCGGTCCTCGGTCTTGCGCGCCACCGTCGCCGTCACCGGCACGGCCTTGCTCGCGTCGAGCGAGACCGAGCGGTCGCGGTCTAGCACGACCTCGGGGTCGGCCAGCTGCGCCACACCGCGCGAGTCCGGGCCGTGCGCACCGGGCACCTCGAGGTAGGTGACGATGCTGTAGGTCCCGGGCAGCATCCGCAGGGTCACGGTGCCGCTCTCGTCGATGGGCAGGACGTTGACGTCCGGGAAGCCCTTCTTCTGGATCTGCAGGTACGCCGCCGCAGGCTTCCCGGACCGGTCGCGCACGTCGATCGTCAGGTTGTGCCGCTCGTCCTCGATGTAGAGGGCGACCTGCGTGCGCGCCTTGACCGCGCCGCTCGCGTCGGTGGCTACGACCTGGCCGACGTACCGCCGGGCCTGCTGGCCCTTCGACGGGTCGCCGGTCGCGACGACGTCGACGGAGCCGTGCGCGGGCACGGTGACCTTCGACGCCGACAGCGTGAACATGCCGTCGGGCGCCGGGGTGCCGGCGTCGGCCGACGGGTCGACGTCGTACGGGCCGCCCGCGATCTGCACGGTCTCGGCGAGGTCGAGGGTGACGGCCGTGGCACCGGAGTTCGTGTAGGTGATCGTGCGCGACTCGGGCTCGAGGGTCGGGTGCGGCCACTGCGAGAAGCCGAGGAACGCCGAGCCCGTCGCCGTGATGGTGTCGGTGGTTCCGACGGTGAGGTCGAGACGGCCGGCGCCCACGTGGTAGGTGCCGCCCTCGATCGGCTTGGACGTGCTCATGAGCGCGTCCTTGATCTGCTGGCCGGTCCAGCCCGGGTGCTCCTCCGCGAGGTCGGCGGCCGCGCCCGCGACGTGCGGGGTGGCCATCGAGGTGCCCGACATCGACGTGTACCAGCCGTCGGTGGCGTTGCCGCCCGCCTTCGCCGCGAGGATGTCGACGCCCGGCGCCGCGATGTCGGGCTTGAGGCCGTAGTTGAGGTAGCGCGGGCCCTGCGAGGAGAACCACGCCATCTGGTCGGTGCTGTCGACCGCGGCGACCGTGAGCGCGGCGTCGGCGGCACCCGGGCACGAGATGGCCGCCTCGGCGCCCTCGTTGCCCGCGGCGACGACGAACAGCGTGCCGTGCGCGGCCGAGATGTCGTTGACCGCAGCGCAGACCGGCTCGGTGCCGTCGCTCGGCGTGGACCCGCCGAGGCTCATGCTCACGACCTTCGCGCCCTGCGAGGCCGCCCACTCCATGCCGGCGATGACCCACGAGTCGTCGCCGTACCCGCCGTCGGCGAGCACCTTGCCGATGAGCAGCTGGGCGTGCGGGGCGACGCCCTTCTCGAGGCCGTTCGACGCCGCGCCCGAGCCGCCCACGGTCGACGCGGTGTGCGTGCCGTGGCCGTGGCCGTCCTGCACCGTCTCGCCGGGGACGAAGCTCTTCGATCCGACGACGCGGCCAGCGAGGTCGGGGTGCTGCTGGTCGTAGCCGGTGTCGAGCACGGCGACCTTGACGCCGTCGCCGTCCCAGCCCGACTTCCACGCGTCGGGCGCGCCGATCTGCAGCGTGCTCTCCGCCATCGCGGGCTTCACGCGGCCGTCGAGCCAGACCGTGTCGATGCCCGCGCCGAGGTAGCTCGTGGTCGAGGGCAGCGTCGCCGACGGACCGCCGGGGACGACGGCGCGCGCGCTCACGTTCGGACGGTTGCGCTTCGACGCGGGCGTGAGCTCCGCCCACACGCCGCGGGTCCGCGCCTTGTCGACCTTCACCGCGGCGCCCTCGATGCTGGGCAGCGTGCGGGTGCGGGTCGTGCCCGGCAGCGAGCCGGCCGAGGTCCCGTCGTACCGCACGATCAGCGGGATGCCGCCGGAGTGCGCGTCGTCGTAGCCCTGCTGCACGAGGCCGGTCACGTCGAAGAGCCGACGGTCGACCTTCTTCGCGGCGAGGTAGGGCAGCGCCTCGTCGGGGATCACGAAGACGTGACCCTTGACGGTCTGCTGCTGGATGCCGCCGTGGGCGTTGGCCGGGCGCTTCACGGTGACCGAGGTGCGGCCGCCGGGGAGCTCGGTGTAGGTGACGACGTCACCGGTGATCAGCGTGATCGTGTGAGGTGCAGCCGCCCGGTCGGCCGAGGCGCTCGTGACGCCGGAGCCGGTGGACGCGCTCGTCGCCGGGGTGGCGACGACGAGCAGTGACAGGGCCACGCAGGGCGTGGCGAGCAGGGCGGCGGTCCGCCGACGAAGAGCCATGGAGCGGTTGTAACCCGCCGTCCCGAGCGGCCGGAACGGGTGCGGCCTGGCGCTATCGCGCCGTGGCGGCTTTCCGCCATCCGCCGTGACTCCACCGTGATCGGAAGGGGGACGATCATGCCCGCATGAGCCCGATCCGTGACCGGAGCGAGACGGGGGCGTGCCCCTGGCTGGCGCGCTACTCCGGCCTGCCCCTGGCCGAGATCGTCCGGCTCGCCCGGCTCGAGCAGCGGCCGATGCGCATCGTCAGCGCGCACGGCCAGGCGGTCGCCGACTGGCTCGAGACCCGGCTCACGGTCGTGGTCGACGATCTCGGCGAGGTCGTCGCCCTGCGCACCGGCTGAGGGGACCGGCCGCTCGCGGCCGGCAGGAGAGCTTCGACGTGGCGGCGTCACGGGGGTACGCCGCCGCGTCGGACCCTCGGGAGCGCTCTCCGGTCAGAGCTTGCAGAAGCGCTTCGCGTCGAGCGCGAGGCTGCCCGCAGGGGGCACGACGCTGCAGTCGAGCAGTCCCTCCATGGTCCGGTAGTAGGCGGTCCAGGTGCCCGAGATCGGTTGGCCCGAGGGGCCGCAGGTGCCCTTGAAGGTGATCTCGGCCATCCTCGCGCCGGCGAACCAGACGTAGGTGCCAGGCACCGGCTCGCGTGCGTCCATGGGATTGCCGCCGGACGCGTAGCCGGTCGCCGGCACGGGTGTGGCTGTGTCGTTCAGGTGAGCCGACACCGCCGCCATCACCGTGGTCTGCCGCGCGTCGCCGGTCGCCACGACGCCGACGACCGGTGCGTCCGTGACGTCGAGCGGCAGCCAGGTGGCTGCGAGGTCCGGCCCGACCACCGCTCTGCTCGCCTCCGTGAGCTGCCAGGGGCCGGCCGGGCGGACCGAGGCCGAGGTCACCGTCACGGTGTCGCAGGCGAGGTTGCTCGCGCGCGGCGTCACGGTCACGGGCACGAGAGCGCCGAGGCTGCCGTAGAGCGACGGCATTGCGCTGCCGTCGGGGTCCAGCCACGGCGACCAGCCCAGCACCGGGTCGAGCACCGTCGCGCTGGGGTCGCGCTTCATGCGCATCGTCCAGCTGCCGCTCTGCCCGGGCTCGAGGCGCACCTGCGAGGGCACGGTCAGCCCGTACCACTGCTGCGCCGACGACCGGTCGGTCACCGCTGCCGGACCCTGCGTGGACGCCGGTCCGTCGAACGGGCCGCGGCCGGAGTTCTTCTCCGCCGGCACCACCAGCGCGTTCTCGCCGATGAAGCCGGGTACCTCGCCACCGGTCACCAGGCCCACGCCGGCCATGCCGTTCCAGGTCGAGGAGCCGGTGTTGGTGACCTCGAGATGCACGTCGAAGGGCGCCTCGCCCTCGATCCGCGTGGGGCCCTCGGTCGTCACCACGAGGGTCGACCCGAGGACCTGCGTGACACGGTGCGTCGGCGTCGTGCTCGCGGGAGGCGCGGCGTCACGACGGGGTACGACGACGAGACCCGTTGCCACCAGGGCGATCACGAGCGCGCCGATCCCTGCGCCGGCCTCGAGGCGACGGCGGCGGCGTACCCGCTCCTGCACCCGGTGCGCGAGGTCGGGCGTGGTGGGGACGGCGGTGCTGCGCTCGCGCAGCAGGTCGCGCAGGTCGTGCTCGGAGACCGGCATGTCAGCTCACCCCGTCCATCCCGAGGACCAACGACTCGTCCACCCGCAGCGCGGCGAGGGCCTTGCTCGCCTGGCTCTTGACCGTGCCGACCGCGACGCCGAGTGCCGCGGCCGTCTCCTGCTCCGAGAGGTCGTCGAAGTAGCGCAGCACGATCACGGCGCGCTGGCGGCGCGGCAGCCGCTGCAGCGCGCGCCAGAGCTGCTCGCGCTCGTCGTACGCCGACGTCGCGTCGTCGACCGCGACCTCGGGCAGCTCCTCGGTCGGCGTCTCGCCGGTCCACCGGCGCCGTCGCCACGACAGGAACGTCCGCAGCATCGCCTGGCGCACATAGGGTTCCGGGTGCTCCCCGAGCCGGCCCCACCGGCGCCAGCACTGCTCGAGCGTCGTCTGCAGCAGGTCCTCGCCCGCGGCCCAGTCGCCGGTGAGCAGGTACGCCGTGCGCAGCAGCGCCGGCGTCCGCGCGGCGACGAACTCGGTGAACTCCGGCGCCATCACGCACCCGCCGTCGGACGCACCGCGAGGGCGGGCGTCGGACGACCGTCCATCGCGCACCCCCCGTCGCACTGCTCGCCGGCGTACCCCGTCACCGACTGATACGCGCCACCCTGCCCGAAAGGTTGCCTCCCGAGCGCACCACCCTCCGCACGGTCCCGTAGGTCCCCAAACATGATCATGTTCGGGGACCTACGAGCGCTCAGGGAGCCGTATCGCCGCGGTTCGACTCCTGGGCCATGAGGGCCTCCCGGTCGGCGAGGCGCGCGAGGCCGGCGTAGGGCTGGGCGAGGCGGTGGTTGCGGCGCAGCGCCGGCTCGTGGCGGTCGAGGAAGGCCCAGTAGCCCGCCGTGAACGGGCAGGCGTTCTCGCCCACGCGGGCCTTCGGGGAGTAGCGGCAGCCGCGGCAGTGGTCGGTCATGCGGTCGAGGTAGGCACCGCCGGCGGCGTACGGCTTGGTCGCCATCCGGCCACCGTCGGCGTAGAGCGCCATGCCGACGACGTTGGTCACCATCACCCAGTCGTAGCCGTCGAGGAAGCAGTCGCGGAACCAGTCGGCGGTCTCGCGCGGGTCGTAGCCGCGCTGGAGCGCCCAGCCGCCGAGCACCATGAGCCGCACGATGTGGTGCGACCAGCCGCGGTCGCGCACGTCGGCGAGCGCGCTGCGCAGGCACGCAGCCTGCACGGCGTCGGCGTCGAGGTCGCGGAACCACTGCGGCAGAGGCGTTTCCGCGTTCAGGGCGTTGCCGTCGGAGTAGTCCTCGCCGAGCGCCCAGTACAGCTGCCACGCCCACTCGCGCCACCCGACGACCTGGCGCACCACGGCCTCGACGCTCTGCAGCGGCGCGTCGCCGGCACGGTACGCCGCGACGCACGCGTCGACGACCTCGAGCGGGTCGAGCAGGCCGAGGTTCATCGGCACCGACAGCAGGCTGTGCGCCATCGCCCAGTCGCCCGCGAGCACGGCGTCCTCGTACGGACCGAACCAGGGCAGGCGGCGCGCCACGAAGTCGTCGAGCGCGGCGAGCGACTCCGAACGGGTCGCGGCGAACCGGCGTGGGCCGTCGCGGCCGACGAGCTCGACGTCGTCCCACACGGCGATCTCGCGACGCACCTCGTCGTCGAGGTCGCCCTCGCCCGGTTGCCAGAGCTCTGGCAGCCCGAGCGAGGCGGTGCCCTTCGGTGGCGGGAGGCGGTTGTCGGCGTCGTAGTTCCACCGACCGCTCTCCGGCTCGCCGTCGGGCTCGACTAGGATCCCGAGGCGACGGCGCTGCCACCGGTAGAAGTCCTCGAGCACCGGGCGCCGCGTGCCGAGCCACGCCTGGAAGTCGTTCTCCCCCAGGCTGAATCCGCGTGCCGGCAGCACGGCCATACCCTGCGCGCGGACCCAGCGGCGGGCGGCGTACGACGTCGGGTCGACCACCGTCAGGTCGCGCGGATCGACGCCTGCGATGCGCAGCGCCTCGCCGTACGACGCCGCCCGCACGTGCACCGCGCGGTCGCCCAGCTCGCGCGCGAGCGACCGCATCGCGACGATCAGCAGGTGCGCCTTCTGCCGGTGCACCCGACGCCGCCTGTACGCCCCGTGCGACTCGACCAGCAGCACCCGCTCGTCGTCACCCAGGTCCTCGAGGAACCCCGGACCGACCTGGTCCGCGAACAGCAGCCGCACCCGTCGATCCTCGACCGCCCCCGACCACCCCGCACCCCGAGCCGCGGCACCCCGAGCCCGCGCCCACTCCGGTAGAGGGTGCCCCAGGCTGCCCAAGACGCAGCCTCCGCTCCCCTCACTCCCTGTCGGGGTGATTCCGGTAGAGGGTGCCCCAGGCTGCCTCAGACGCAGCCTGCGCTCCCCACCGGAGAGCGCTGTGGATGAGCTGGGGAGCCTGGGCTGCCTCTTAGGCAGCCTGGGGCACCTTCAGCGCACACTGGGGTCAGTCGCCGAGGCGGACGACGCGGTCGAGCTGCTCGAGGCCGTGGGGGCGGTGGGCGACCCAGAGCACGGTGCGGCCGGCGAGGGCGCGGAGCAGCTCGTCGGCGACGGCGTCGGCGGTGGCCTCGTCGAGGTGCTCGGTGGGCTCGTCGAGGAGCACGACCGGGTGGCCGCCGAGGAGCACGCGCGCGACGCCGAGGCGCTGGCGCTGGCCGGCCGACACGAGCGCGCCGTGGTCGCCGACGGGCTGGTCGAGACCGAGCGGCGAGGCGTCGAGCCAGGGGCCGAGGCCCACCGCGTCGAGCACGGCGCGCACCTCGTCGTCGGTCGCGTCGGGGCGTGCGAGGCGCACGTTCTCGACCACCGACGTGTCGAACACGTGCGGCAGCTGCGGGCACCAGCCCACGAGACCGCGGCCGTCGTGCCCGGTCATGTCGTGCAGCTCGACTCCGCCGAGCCGCACCGAGCCCTGGTAGGGCAGGAACCCGGCGAGCACGGCCAGCAACGTCGACTTGCCCACGCCCGACGGACCGACGATGCCGATGCGCTCCCCTGCCGCCACCTCGAGCGAGAGCCCGGAGATCACCTCGTCGCCGCCCGGCCACGAGGCCCGCAGCCCGTCGATGCGTACGCCGACCACGCCCTCGGGCGCCGGCACGGGAGAGACCGGGTCGGGCACGGGGTCGACCGCGTCGAGCACCTCGACCACGCGCTGTGCCGACCCGCGCACACGACCCAGAGCCAGTGCGGCCGTGGGCATCGCGACGACCGCCTCGTACGTCGCGAGCGGCAGCAGGGCGAGCACCGCGAGGTTCTCGCCGACCAGTGCGCCCGAGCGCACGGCGGGGATCGCGACGAGCAGCATCACGACGACGGCACCGCCCGAGAGCAGGATCCCGAGGCCCTGCGCGAGGCCGGCGGCACGCGCGCTGCGGGCCGCGAGACCGCCGATCCGCTCGTCGTCGTCGGCCAGCCGGTCGAGCCAGGTCTGCGCGGCGCCCGACATCGTGAGGTCGCCGACGCCGTCGAGCAGCGTCAGCACGTCGCCGTTGAGCCGCCCACGCTCCGGGGCGGTGGCGCGCTCGGCGTCGGCCGCGGCGCGCGCCGTGATCCACGGGACGACGGTCGCGGCGAGCAGCAGCGACACGAGCAGCACGAGGCCGGCCACCGGGAGGATGAAGAACGCGAGCACCACCGACGCGAGGGCGACCAGACCGCCTGCGGCGTACGGGACGATCACGCGCAGCGGCAGGTCCTGCGTGGCGTCGACGTCGCGCACGAGCCGCTCGAGCAGGTCGCCGCGGCGGTACGCCGGTACGCCCGCGGGAGCCACGACCGCGAGCCGGTCGTAGACCGCGAGGCGCAGCCGCGAGAGAGCGCGGAACGCGGCGTCGTGGGAGGTGAGGCGCTCGGCATACCGGAAGACGCCCTTGCCGATACCGAACGCGCGCACGGCCACGATCGCGACCTCGAGCTCGAGGATCGGCGGCTGCAGCGACGCCCGCGAGATCAGCCAGGCGCTCACGGCGAGCAGGCCGACGCCGCAGCCGATCGCCATCGCACCCAGGAAGATCGCGAGCGCGAGGCGCTTCCACTCGGTGCCGACCCAGGGCAGCAGCCGGCGGACCGGCGACTCGCCGCGGGGCGCGGTGGCGGTGCTCATGCGCCCACCCCCACCGGCACGAGCTCGACGACGTCGTCGGCGCCCGCCACGAGCGACGGGCGGTGCGCGACGACGAGCACGGCGCTGCCGGCGTCGGCCAGCCGTCGCACGGTGGCGACCACGTCGGCCTCGGTCGCGTCGTCGAGGCCGGCGGTCGGCTCGTCGAGCAGCACGAGCGGCGCCGGCGCGAGCATCACGCGGGCGAGCGCGACGCGGCGCCGCTGGCCCGCGGACACGTCGGAGGCGAGGTCGCCCACGCGCGTGGCGGCGCCGTCGGGCAGCGTCGCCGGGTCGATGCCCGCCGCGTGCAGCGCGGCGTCGACCTCGGCGTCGGTGGCGTCGGGGCGGCGCAGCCGCACGTCGTCGGCCACGGTCGGGCCGAGCAGCACGGGGTCCTGCGACACGACGGCCACCCGAGAACGCCAGGCGTCGGGGGCGAGCGTCGCGATGTCGGTGCCGCCCACGCGGATCGCGCCCGACGTCGGCGCGACGAAGCCCTGCAGGGCGGCGAGCAGCGTCGACTTCCCCACGCCGGACGGCCCGACGACGGCCGTGACGAGGCCGCGGCGCAGCAGCAGAGACGTGGGAGCGAGCGCCACCACGTCGGTGCCGGGGTAGGTGACCGTGACGTCGTCGACGTCGACGTCGCCCTCCGGTACGTCGGTCCCGGTGCCGGTCGCCGCGGGCACGACGTCGAGCACGGCGAAGACCTGCTCCGCGGCGTCGATGCCGTCGGCCGCGGCGTGGAACTGCGCGCCGACGGCGCGGATCGGCAGGTAGACCTCGGGCGCGAGGATCAGCACGGTGAGACCGGTGCGCAGGTCGATGTTGCCGTCGACGAGTCGCAGGCCGATGGCGACCGCGACCACGGCGACCGACAGCGTCGCGAGCAGCTCGAGCACGAGCGACGACAGGAACGACACCCGCAGCACGCCCATCGTGGCGTGGCGGTACTGCCGGTCGATCTCGGCCATCCGCTCGCTCTGCACGCGCTCGCGCCCGAACGCCTTGAGCGTCGGCAGCCCCGAGACGACGTCGAGGAAGTGACCGGAGAGCACGCCGAGCGTCGACCACTGCTTGGCCGTCGCGGCCTCGGTGTAGCGGCCGATGAGGATCATGAACACGGGGATCAGCGGCGCCGTGACGCCGACGATCACCGCAGCCAGGAGGTCCTGGGTGAGGATCGCGATGCCGACCGTCAGCGGCACGACGGCCGCGATCATCAGCTGCGGCAGGTAGCGCGAGACGTAGGGCTCGACCGAGTCGATGCCGCGCGTGGCCAGCGTCGCGATCTGGCCCCGGCGCTCGCCGGAGAGCCACACCGGCCCGAGCCGCACGACGTGCGCGAGGAGCTGGGCGCGCAGCTGCGCGGAGGTCCGGGTCGCCGCCCGCTGCGCGAGGCTCTCGCCCACGCTGCCGAGGACGGCGCGGGCGACCACGACCACGGCGAGGATCCCCACGACGGGCGCCACGTCCGAGAGCGTGGCGCCGCCGAGGAAGACCCGGGACACGACATCGCCCAGGCAGAACGCCTGGGCGATGACGAGGAGTGCGGTCCCCGCCGCCACGACCACCGATCCGATGAGGAGCTTGCGGACTCCTGCGGCGTATCGGACGAGCCGGGGGTCGAGCGGCTTGGGCACGCGGACAGGTTAGGCGGTGGCCTTGGCGTCGACCTCGTGGGGCAGGTCGAGCGAGCCCTCCTCCGGGTGGGGGATCTGGCTGGGCGAGAGGCGCTTGCGGAACACCCAGTACGTCCAGGCCTGGTAGACGAGCACGATCGGGGTCAGGATCACGGCAACCCAGGTCATGATCGTCAGGGTGTACTGCGAGTTCGCGGCGTTCTGCACGGTCAGCGTCGCGTCGGGGTTCGTCGAGCTCGGCATCACGTTCGGGTACAGGCACACGAACAGGAAGACGACGACGAAGACCATCGTGGCGGCCGAGGCGATGAACGCCCAGCCCTCACGGCCCATGCGGTTGGCGGCGAGCGCACCCACCCAGGCGATGACGACGAGCGCGAGCACGACGGCGCTGGCGGCCGCGTTGTTGCTGTGCGCGAGCTGCGTCCACACGCCGAAGAGCACGGCGAGTACCGCGGTGATGATGCCGACCTGGCCGGCCAGCTTGTTGGCGCGGGTGCGGATGTCGCCCTCGGTCTTGAGCGCGAGGAAGACGGCGCCGTGGGTGGTGAACAGGCCGAGGGTGACCAGGCCGCCGAGCAGGGCGTAGGGGTTCAGCAGCGTGAACAGGTTGCCGGTGAACTCGCTGTTGCCGTTCTGCAGCTCCAGCGGCACGCCCGCGACGATGTTGGCGAAGGCGACGCCCCAGAGCAGCGCCGGGACGAACGACCCGATGAAGATCGCGATGTCCCAGTTGCGACGCCACTTCGGGCTGGTCGCCGTACCCCTCTTGCTGCGGAACTCGAAGGCCACGCCGCGGATGATGAGCGCGACGAGGATGAGCAGCAGCGCGAGGTAGAACCCGCTGAACAGCGTGGCGTACCAGAGCGAGAAGGCCGCGAAGGTCGCGCCGCCCGCGGTGAGCAGCCACACCTCGTTGCCGTCCCAGACCGGGCCGAGGGTGGAGACGACGGTGCGACGCTCCGCCTCGTTCTTGCCGATGAAGGGCAGCAGGATGCCGACCCCGAAGTCGAAGCCTTCGAGGACGAAGTAGCCGCACCACAGCACGGCGATGAGGACGAACCAGATGATCGCGAGGGTCTCGTGACTCATGACTATGTCTCCAGGTCCGTCAGTACGAGAAGGTCAGCGGCTTGCCGGAGTTGGCCTCGGAGGCGTCGATCAGCTCGACGGTCTCCGGCGGTCCGATCTTCACGGCGCGGATGAGGAGGCCGATCTCGACGACCGCGAGGGCGCCGTAGAGCAGCGTGAAGACGACCAGCGACAGGCCCACCTGGAAGGTGGTCAGCGTGGGCGAGACACCGTCGGCGGTCTTCATGAGGCCGTAGACGATCCAGGGCTGACGGCCCATCTCGGTGAAGATCCAGCCGGCCGAGGCGCCCAGGAGCGGGAACAGCACCGCCAGGCTCGCCGTGATCTTCAGCCAGCGCGCGGTCGGGACCTTGCCCTTGCGGGTGCGGATCCAGACGTAGAGCGCGAACAGCACGCCGAGGGCGCCGAGGCCGATCATGCCGCGGAAGGCCCAGTAGACGAGAGGCACGTACGGCGCGTACTCGCCCTCGCCGTACTTCTGCGACAGCTCCTTCTCCAGGTCGTTGATGCCCTGGACGGTGCTCTCGGGGCCGGTCCACGTGCCGGTCGCCATGAAGGAGAGGAGGCCGGGGATCTCGAGGATCGGTGTCGCCTGCTGGCCCGAGATGTCGCCGATCGTGAGGATGCTGAAGGGCGCGTTCTCCTGGGTGGTGTACAGCGCCTCGGCGGCAGCCATCTTCATCGGCTGCTGCTTCACCATGATCTTGGCCTGGGTGTCGCCGGACCACATCACGGAGACGCCGGCGATGATCGTGGCGATGAGTCCGAGCGTCAGCGTCTTGCGCATGGCGTCGGCCGACTTGCCCATCATCATGACGACGAGGCTGACGGCGACGAGCATGACGCCGGAGACGAGGAACGCCGTCGAGATGACGTGCCAGAACGTCGCGACCGACGTGTTCTGGAACAGCACGGCACCGAAGTCGGTGAGCTCGGCGCGCTTGGTCACCGGGTTGATGACGTAGCCCGTCGGGTGCTGCATGAACGAGTTCGCGGCGAGGATGAAGTACGCCGAGATCATCGTGCCGATCGCCGCGGCCCAGATCGTGGCGAGGTGCAGGCCGCGCGAGAGGCGGTCCCAGCCGAAGATCCAGAGGCCGAGGAACGTGGACTCCAGGAAGAAGGAGGCCAGCGCCTCGACGGCCAGCGGTGCGCCGAAGATGTCGCCGACGAAGCGGGAGTAGTCGCTCCACGCCATGCCGAACTGGAACTCCTGCACGATGCCGGTGACGACACCCATGGCGAAGTTGATGAGGAACAACTTGCCGAAGAACTTGGTGGCCTTGAGCCACTTCTCGTCACCGGTGCGGTACCACGCCGTCTGCATGATCGCGACGAGCATGGACGTGCCGATGGTGAGGGGAACGAACAGGAAGTGGTAGACGGTCGTGATGCCGAACTGCCACCGCGCCAGATCTAGCGCGTTCATCGACGGCTCCTCCATTGATCGAGCGGCCGCGCTCCCCAGGTGATCGCGGCCGTGCAGTGGACACTTTGCTCCTCTCGAAACCCTCTTTGGGCGCAGAAGGCTGTGAACTGTGTCGCGCAGCGCAGGCTTGCCTTCATCGGAGCGCTCCTGACCGAGCACAACGCCTGATCGCCGTAGGTGAGGTCAGCCTTGCTCGTCACGCACAGCGATGGACCGGACGGCATACCGGGGAGGGTCCCGGTCGTGCGGGGCCGAACGGTGGCCCCGAGGTGGGAGCGCGGTCTTCGGACCTCACGGTCTGGTCTTGCGCGACGCGGTGCGCGGCGGGGTCCAGGATGTGCCGGTGACCACCGCCGCCGACACCCGGGAGACGGGCATCCAGCCGGCGTCCGCCGCCCAGGTCTGGACGGCGCTGTCGATCGTCTACGTCGTCTGGGGGTCGACGTACCTCGCCATCGCCGTCACCGTCCGGACCCTGCCACCGCTCGTCTCCATGGGGCTGCGCTTCTTCGTCGCTGCCGCGGTGCTCGCGGTCTTCCTGGTGCTGCGCCGCGGCCGCGGTGCTCTGACCGTCACGCGCGCCGAGCTGCGCGGCGCGGCCACGGTCGGCGTCCTGCTCCTCGGCGTCGGCATGGGCATGGTCACCATGGCCGAGCAGTACGTGCCGAGCGGCGTCGCGGCGCTGATCGTCAGCATCATGCCGGTGTGGGTCGTGCTGCTGCGCACGATCAGCGGCGACCGCCCGCGGCTGGTCACCTGGCTGGGCGTCGCGATCGGGTTCGCCGGCATGGTCGTGCTCGTGCACCCCGGCGCCGACGTCGCGGCGGTCAACGGCGCCACCGACGGGCAGCGCGCGCTCTGGTCGATGCTCATGCCGATCGGCACGCTCTGCTGGGCGATCGGCTCGTTCCTGCAGCCGCGCATCACGACCCCGCGCGACCCGCTGGTGCTCACGACGTACGAGATGCTCACCGGCGGCACGGTGCTCGCGCTCGTCGGCCTGCTGCGCGGCGAGGACCTCTCGAAGTTCGCGACCGCCACCACGAGCTCGTGGGTGGCGTGGGGCTATCTCGTCACGGTCGGCTCGCTGTTCGCCTACCTCGCGTTCGTCTGGCTCATCGGCCACGCACCGCTGTCGCTCGTGGCGACGTACGCCTACGTCAACCCGGTCGTCGCGGTGCTGCTCGGCTGGCTGATCCTGCGCGAGCCGCTGTCGAGCGCGGTGCTCCTCGGCGGCGCGATCATCGTGAGCGGCGTGGTGCTCGTCGTGAGCGGCGAGCGGGTCGGACGAGGACCGCGCGTGTCGCACGAGCCGGTGGAGCCGCCGACCGTCGTGTGACGCCGGCGCTCAGGCCGTCGGCGCGAATCCGGCGCTCACGGTGAGGAAGCGGTCGTTCGCCTCCGGCTCGCCGATCGTGACGCGCACGCCGTCGTCGGCGTACCGGCGTACCGAGAGGTTCACCGCCTCGCACGCCTCGACGAACGCGCCGATGCGCTCGCCGAGAGGCAGCCACACGAAGTTCGCCTGGCTCGGCGGCAGGTCGAAGCCCTGCTCGGCGAGCACCGCCTCGACGCGCGTGCGCTCGGACACGATCGCCTCGACCCGCTCGAGGAGCGCGTCCTCGGCATGGAGCGACGCGATGGCCGCGGCCTGCGCGACCGACGAGACGCCGAAGGGCACCGCCGTCTGGCGCAGCCCGAGCGCGACCCGCGGGTGCGCGATCGCGAACCCCACGCGCAGGCCCGCGAGGCCGTAGGCCTTGGAGAAGGTGCGCAGCACCGCGACGTTCTCGCGGTCGCGGTAGGTGTCGATGCCGCGCACGGCGTCGGGGTCGCGCACGAACTCGACGTACGCCTCGTCGACGACCACGAGGACGTCGTCGGGCACGCGGTCGAGGAAGCGGTCGAGGTCGGCCTGGTGCACGACCGTACCCGTGGGGTTGTTGGGCGTGCAGACGAAGATGCAGCGCGTGCGGTCGGTGATGGCGTCGGCCATCGCGTCGAGGTCGTGGCTCTGGCCCGGGCCGAGCGGCACCTGCACGGACGTGGCCCCGGCGATCGTCGTCATGATCGGGTAGGCCTCGAACGACCGCCACGCGAAGAGCACCTCGTCGCCGGCGTCGGCGGTGATCTGCACGACCTGCTGCAGCAGCCCGACCGAGCCGGTGCCGAGCGCGAGATGGTCCGCGGGTACGCCGTGCCGCTCGGCGAGCTCGGCCACGAGCGCCGTCGAGGCGGGGTCGGGGTAGCGGTTCATCCCGAGCGCGGCCTCGGTCATCGCGCCGAGGACGCCGGGCAGCGGGTCGTGGTGGTTCTCGTTGCTCGACAGCTTGTACGGCGTGAGCTCGGGGTGCCCGCTCGGCGGCCGGCCCGCGGCGTACGCCGGGAGCCGGTCGAGCATGCCGCGCAGCCGCGGAGTCTCCTCACCCATGACGCCCGACCCTATGCCGCCCCCGTGAGCTCCGACGATTCCTCATGTTCGGTCGGCGGGAGAGGGTGGGTGGGCCACTAGCGTGAGGCGCGTGGTGGCGAGCGGTGGGACGAGCCTGCGGACGCGGGTCGCGCTGCTCGTCGGTGCGGGCGCGGTGGCGCTCGCGCTCGTGGCCGGGCTCGTGTGGGCGACGTTCAGCAGCGCCCGCGACGTCGGCACCGAGGTCACGACGTCGCTCTCGCCCGCGGCGAGCGCGGCGAGCGACCTCGTGGTCGCCTACGACCAGCTCGACCGCGAGTCGCGTACCTATGTCCTCACCGGCACCGAGACCTCCCGCGCACGCACCGACGCCGCGCGCGCCAGGGTCGCCGCCGACCAGGCCGCCGTGGAGAAGGACCTCGCCGGCGACCCCGCGCTGCTCGCGAGCGCGGCGCGCGTCACCGCGGCGGCGCAGCCCTGGCTCGACGGCGTCGTCGACCCCGCGATCGCCCTGCGCGACCAGCGCCCGCTGAGCGACGTCGAGATCGTCGTCTTCCTCGACCGGTCCTCCGCGGCGTACGCCGACGTCGCGGCTGCCACCGACGCTCTCGACGCGCAGGTGAGCGCCGCCCGCGACGCCGCGACCGACGACCTCGGCGTCCTCGTACGCCGCCTCGCGACGGCGCTGCTCGTCTCCGGGCTCCTCCTCGCGGCTCTGCTCCTCGGCGCCTACCTGCTGCTGCGCCGCTGGGTGCTGGCCCCGCTCGACGACCTGCGGCTGCAGCTGCGCGACGTCGCGCAGGACGGGCACCGCGAGCGGGTCATCGAGCCGAGCGGGCCGCCCGAGCTGTACGCCGTCGGCGTGGACGCGGAGGAGATGAGGCGTGCGCTCGTGCACGAGCAGGACGCCGCCCGCGCTGCCGACCAGGGCCTCGAGCAGGAGAGCCCGGTCGTGGCCGCGCTGCGCGCCGACCTCGCGACCGACCCGGCGCCCCGGGCCGCGCGGCTCGACGTCTTCGGCCGGATCCGCCCGGCGCACGGCGTCCTCGCCGGTGACTGGTGGGGCGTCGTACCGCTCGACGGAGACCGGACCGCGCTCGTGCTCATCGACGTGTCGGGCCACGGGGAGCTCGCGGGCCTCGTCGCGCAGCGGCTGCGCTCGGTGCTCACCGTGGCGCTGCGGTCGAGCTTCGAGCCCGGCGTCGTCCTCGAGCGTGGGGCGACCTCGTTCCTCGACGCCGCCGACGGACGCTTCGCCACCGCGCTGGTCGCCGTGCTCGACCCGGCCCGCGCCACCCTCGACTGGGCCAACGCCGGGCACGCGGGCGGCTGGGTGCTCCGCGCCGACGGCGGCCGCACCACCCTCGAGCCCACCGGTCCGCTGCTCTCCACCCTCGGCGGCCGCTGGACCACCCGGTCGACCGCGCTGGACCGCGACGACCTGCTGCTCACCTGGTCCGACGGCCTGGTCGAGGGCACCGAGTCCGACGTGAGCGACGCCGGCCTCGCGGTGGTCCTCGACGACCTCGTGCGGGCCTGGCTCCCCGACGCCGACGACGAGCGCCCCGGCACCCCGCCGGCCCGCGACGTCGTCGAGGGACTGCTGGCCGCGCTGCGCGAGGACGCCCCCGAGTGGGGCCGCGACGACATCACCCTCGTCGCCGTACGCCGCACGTCCTGACGCGGCCGCTCACCCGAGTGGGGGACGCCGCCCCCTGCCCGACCCGTGCGGGGACCGCCTCGGACGGCCGATCGGGCACGAGGGCTTCAGTTGCGACACCTTGAGGCCGACGAGAGGAAAGGACGCTGGTGCGCCTCCGCCGACGTCTCATCATTCGTCATTCGAGGTGGGGAACAGGTCTATGAGTGCTGCGCCCGGGTGGTACACCGACCCGACCGACGCTGCCTCCGTCCGCTACTGGGACGGCGGTGCGTGGACCACGCACACCCGACCGGCCCCCCGCGAGCTCGTGGGCGCCGGGGTCGGCGCCTCCGCCGTCGCGGGCGCGCACGCGTCCCTGTCCGCCACCAGCCCCTCGCCCAGCCCGGCCCCGGCCGCCCCGCTGCCCTCGGCCCCCGTGGCCGACGCTCCTGCGCGCCACGCCGCCCCCGCCGCTGCTCCCGCAGCCGCGCCCTCGACGCCCGCGCCGGCGCCCGCCCCGGCTCCCGTCGCGGCTCCCGCGACCCCGGCTCCGGCTCCGGCTCCGGCCCCGGTCGCCGCTCCGGCGACGCCCGCGCCGACCCCTGCCCCGGTGGCAGCTCCGGTCGCGACCCCGGCTCCGGTCCCCGCACCGGTTCCTGCGGCTGCTCCCGCGCCGGCTCCGGCCCCTGTTCCTGCCGCCGCTCCTGCGCCGGTCGTCGCGTCTCCGGTCGTCGCTCCCGTCGCGGTCGCGGTCGCCGAGCCCGCGATCCCGACCCTCGCGCCCGCTCCCTCGCTCGCGCCGGCTCCGGCCCCCGCGCCCGTCCGCGCCGCAGCACCCGCGCCGGCGCCGGCACCTGCTCCGGTCGAGCCCGTGCACGTCCCGGCTCCCACCCCGACGCCCGTCGCGGCGGCAGCCGCTCCCGCGCCGGCACCGTTCGTCCCGTCGTACGCCGAGGCGCCGGCCCGGCCGGCCGGCCAGTTCGGCAGCGGCGGCAGCCAGTTCGGCGGCGGTGGCGGGTCGAGCTTCGGCACCTTCGGCGGCGAGACCGGCGTGAGCCACCCGACCGAGTTCCACCCCGACCGGCACTGGGGCCGGCGCATCGCGATCCTCGTGGTGCTGCTCGTGCTGCTCGCGGTCGGCGGCTTCTTCGGCGTCCCGCGCTACCTCGACAGCAAGGCCGCAGCCGCTGCCGCGCAGGCGCCCGACATCGTCACGCACACCGCGCCCGCCACCCTTGGCGGCCAGCGCCGTGCCGCGGCGCTCGCGTCGACCGCGGCGTCGACCGACGCGTTCACCAAGAGCGGCGCGCAGTGGGCGTGGATCGGTGCCTACGGTCCGAAGTCGGCGCAGACGGTCTACATCGGCTTCGACATGCCGGTGACCGACCGTCCCGAGGCCTACCGCGCGCTGACCGACCACGGCGCCGCGACGACGTTCGTCGGCAAGTTCACCGCCGGCGCGACCGCGGGTGCCGCGGGCAACCTGGTGATCGGTGCGGCGACCGAGTACGCGAGCCCGGTCGGCGGCAAGACGTGGTGCATGCCGATCACGGCGGCCGGCAACGGCGGCGGCCTGTGCCTGTGGACCAACGGCAAGGAGGGCCTGGCGACGATGGTGCTGCCGGGCGTCGCCGAGTCGGCCGCGAAGAGCACGCTCGTCGCGCTCGGCCAGATGGCGAAGGTGACCACCAAGGCGGCAGCTGCGGGCTGAACGCCCCCGGACATGCGGACGGCCGGTGCGACCCGAGGGTTGCACCGGCCGTCCGTCGTCGCACCTAGCTGGCGAGCGCCTTCGCCTTGAGCGCGTCGAACTCCTCCTGGGAGATCGCGCCCTTGGTGAGCAGGTCGTGCGCCTTCTCGATCTGCGCCGCGGAGTCGGTGCCGCCGGAGCCGGCGACGCTGCGGATGTAGTCCTGCTGCGCAGCCGCGACCGCCTCGTACTGCTTGATGTCGCGCTGGGCCATCGCCTTCCCGTTGACGATGACGTAGATCAGCATGCCGAGCAGGGGCAGGAAGAAGATGAAGATCAGCCAGCCCGCCTTGACCCATCCGCTGCTCTCGTGGTTGCGGAAGATGTCGATGATGATGCGGAACAGCATCATGAAGAAGACCACCATGAAGAACACGATGATCAGCCACCAGATCCACTCGCCGAAGCTCATGGTCACGCCCCTCTAGTCGTTGTCCCAGGGGTGGGCGACTCGCGCACCCCGTTGGTCCCAACGTAGTACGCCGGTCGCGATCCGCCCGCCGAACTTCAGCGAACGAAGAGGCCGAGCCGATCTCAGTCGCGCTCGCGGGGCGGCAGCACGCGGTCGAGCCCGAGCAGCGCGAACGCCAGGACCACGGCCACCACGAGGATCACGGCGATGAACGCCAGCACCGACGCGAGACCGTTCTTGGCGACGTCGAGGAACGGGTACGGGTAGGCGCCGACGACCGCCCCGCGCACCAGAGCGACCACCGCCCACACCAGCGGGAGCACCAGCGACGGCGCGATCGTGCGCGCCGTGAGCAGCCCGCGCGGACCGGCCAGCAGCCACACGAGCAGCGTCAGGATCGGTACGACGACGTGCAGCGCGGTGTCGCTCACGAGGTCGGCGCCGGTCTTCTCCGCGCCGCGCAGGATGAGGTTGTAGACGATGCCGGTGATGACGATCATCAGCACGCTGTCGAGGCGCAGCGCGCGCCAGACCGCGCCTGCCCGACCGTCGCGGACGAAGAGGTCGGGACGCAGCCACAGCGCGGTGAGCACCACGGCGACGGTGATGTTCGACCAGATCGTGAAGTAGGTCAGGTAGTCGAACAGCCGCTCGTACCACTGGTCGTGGCCCGAGGGGATGTTGCCGAGGATCGACGGCTTGGACAGGTCCTCCTTGCCGAGGTAGTAACCGCTGACCGACAGGTACGCCGAGAACAGCACGGCGAACCAGGCGACCAGCGCGTTGACGACGATGAGCGGTCGGCCCCACGTCGGCGTCCGCAGCTCGGTACCCACCATGGCGCGGACCCTACGCGGCCCGACGGCGCGCGCAACCGGATCTCGTGCCGCGACACCGGGGATCGGCCCCGGTTAGCGTGATCGCACCCACCAGCACGAGCGCGCGTCCGGGGCGGCGACGGCGCTCGCCGACAGGAGCAGCCGTGCCCCACGACGACAGCGCCGCCTGGCACGGGCTCGCGCCGGCCGCGCTCGACGGCTTCCCCGACGCCGTCATGCTCGTGCGAGCCGTGCGCGACGACGGCGGCTCGGTCGTCGACGGCACCGTCCTCGACCTCAACCCCGCGTGCGCCACCGACCTGCGGACCACGCGCGACGAGCTGCTCGGAGCCTCGCTGGTCGAGCGCGTGCCGTTCGCCGACCGCATGGTCGAGCATCTCGACCTCGCGCTGTCGAGCGACGACGCGCTGGTCGTCGACAACGTGCTCGTGGAGAACGTCTTCGACCACTTCCGGATGATGCTCGACGTCCGCGGTGTGCGGTGCGACGACGACACCGTGATGCTCACCTGGCGCGACGTGACGGCGTACGCCGACCTGCTCGACGCCGCCACCATGGCCGAGCACCGTCAGCGCCTCGTCGCCGAGAACGCCTCCGACGTCGTGCTCCTGCGCGGCACGAGCGGCATCACGACCTGGGTCTCGCCCTCGGTCACGGCCCTTCTCGGATGGACCGTCGACGACGTCGAGGGCACCGACCTCCTCGACCTGGTCCACCCCGACGACCGCGCCGGCGTGCGCGCGCTGCGCGCCGCGGTGCAGCGCGGCGAGCGGCCGGGCGGGCTGCTCACGAGGTTCCTGTGCCGCGACGGCACCGACCGCTGGATGTCCTGCGTCTCGGTGCCGGTCGAGGAGGACGGCGTCGTCATCGGCGCGACGGTCGGGCTGCGCGACGTCGACGCGCAGGTGCGCGCGCAGCAGGCGGCCGAGGTGTCGGAGCAGCGCTACCGGCTGCTCGCCGAGAACGCCTCCGACGTCGTGGCGCTGCGCGACCGCGTCGGTCGCGTGCTCTGGGTGTCGCCGTCGATCGCGACGCTGCTCGGCTGGGAGCCCGAGGAGACCGTCGGGACCGACCTCATGGACCTCGTGCACCAGGAGGACCGCCCGATCGCGTCGGAGGCTCGCGCTGTCGTGAACTCCGGCGGCGGCGAGCAGAGCTTCACCGCGCGGTTCCGGCACGCCGACGGGTCGACGCGGTGGATGAACGTGGTCAGCCGCCCGGTCACCGACGACGAGGGCTCGACGACGGGCGCGGTGATCGGCATGCGCGACGTGCACGAGCAGGTGCTCGCCCAGCGCGCGGCCGAGGAGTCGGAGCAGCGCTACCGGCTGCTGGCCGAGCACTCGAGCGACGTCATCTTCCTGTCGAACGAGTTCACCGACCTCGAGTGGGTGTCGCCGTCGGCGAAGGACACGCTCGGCTGGGACGCCGCCGAGCTGCAGGGCCGGCGCGCGGTCGAGTTCATCCACGAGGACGAGCTCGCGATGCTGCGCCGCAACGTCTCCGACAGCACGCGGAGCGGCGAGACCATCCGCGTGCACTACCGGTGGCTGCGCCCCGACGGCAGCTACCGCTGGATGGAGGCGCTGGGCCGCCCGTTCGTCGACGAGCGCACCGGCGAGAACCGCCGCGTCGTGCAGCTGCGCGACGTGCACGAGCAGGTCCTCGCCGAGCGCGAGCTCAACCGTCGGGCGCGGTACGACGAGCTGACGCGGCTGCTCAACCGCGGCGAGATCCTGCGCCGGCTCGGGGAACGGCTCGCGGACCGGCGTACCCGTGCCGGGACGGTCGCGATCCTCTACTGCGACCTCGACGACCTCAAGGGGATCAACGACAACCTCGGGCACGCGGCGGGCGACCGGCTCATCGAGGCGTCGGCCGAGCGGATCCGCGGGTGCGTGCGGGAGGCCGACCTCGTCGCACGGCGGGAGCCGCGCGAGCTGGCGCCGGTCGACGGTGTCGACGACGCGGACCTCGTGGGCCGCCTGGGCGGCGACGAGATCCTCGTGATGCTCGAGGGCGTGCGCGACGTCGACGACGTGGTCGCGATCGCCGAGAAGCTCGTGCGCGCGGTGCACGAGCCGATCGAGCTGCGAGACGACGAGGGCCACGTGGTCGCGACGTTCACGACCACCGTCAGCGTCGGAATCGCGCTCGCCGTCGAGGGCGACGTCACCGACTCCCTGGTCGCGCGCGCCGACAAGGCCATGTTCGTGGCGAAGTCCGAGGGCGGCGGCCGGGTCGTCGTCGGCTGACCGCCTGCGGCTCAGCCGATCGTGACGGTGAACTCGCCCGAGCGCGCGAGGATCTTCGCCGACGGGTCGAGCGGGAACGAGCCGAGCGAGTCGGGCGTGCCGGTCAGCTGCTGCGCCGGGACGATGAGCTGCAGCACGCCGGTGCGACCGAGCTGGGCGTAGGTCTTGGCGATGCCCTGCGCGTTGATGATCGAGCCCGTGCTGATGACGCGGGGCGCGCCGTCGTTGAGCTTCACGATGTAGACCGGCTTGCCCGCGAGCGCGGCGTTGGTCGTCCCGGTGATCGACACCGGCTGCATGAGCGCGGCCGTCGTCGGCGCATAGACGACGGTGATGCCGTCCACCCCGACCGCCGGCGAGGGCGAGACCGTGCTCGGGCTGCCGCTCGGGCTCGGCGACGACGTCGGGCTCTGGGTGGGGCTGTCGGTCGGGCTGTCGGTCGGGCTCGGCGCCGGGCTGTCGGTCGGCGAGGCGCTCGTCGGCGACGCGTTCGTCGGGCTCGCGGTCGGCGAGACGTTGCCGCCCGAGGAGCAGGCGGTGAGCAGCAGCGGCAGGGACAGCACGGCGGCGGCGAGGGCACGGCGCGAGGGCACGACGGACTCCGAGGTGGTGAGGGGGTGGACCACCATCCTGGCGGGCCGGCCTCTCGGGAGCCTCTGCTGAGGATCCCCGGGGGCGACCCGTGCTGCGGGACGCGCAAGGTGGGGCGCCGGGGACGCGCGGATAGCCTCGGGCGCATGAGCAGCATCGCGTTCTCGACGTACGGCTCGATCCCCGCGATCGGCCTCGGCACCTGGCCGATGGACGACGACGGGGCCGCGCGCGCGGTGCCGCAGGCGATCGAGCTCGGCTACCGCCTCGTCGACACGGCGTACGCCTACGGCAACGAGACGGGCGTCGGGCGCGGCATCGCGGCGAGCGGCGTCGCGCGCGACGAGCTGTTCGTGACGACGAAGTTCAACAAGGAGTGGCACTCCGTCGAGGGTGTGCGCGAGACCACCGAGCGCTCGCTGGAGAAGCTCGGGCTCGAGCAGCTCGACCTGCTGCTCGTGCACTGGCCCAACCCCTCGCACGACCGGTACGTCGAGGCCTGGGAGGGCTGCATCGCCGTGCGCGACGCCGGGCTCGTGCGGCACATCGGCGTCTCGAACTTCCTGCCCGAGCACGTCGAGCGGGTCATCGCGGCGACCGGCGTGACGCCCGAGCTCGACCAGCTGCAGATCAACCCGCGCTGGACCCAGCCCGAGGCGCGCGCCTTCAACAGCGAGCACGGCATCGTCACCCAGGCGTGGCGTCCGCTCGGTATGGGCGGCGACCTGCTCGAGCTCCCCGTCGTGACCTCGCTCGCGCAGAAGTACGACGCGACCCCGGCGCAGGTGCTGATCGCGTGGTGCGTCGCGCTCGGTCTCTCGACGACGCCGAAGTCGAGCGACCCGGTCCGTCAGGCCGAGAACCTCGCCGCGTCCGAGATCGCCCTCGAGCCCGACGACGTCGCAGCCCTGTCCGCCCTCGACGGCGCCGAGCCCGACGTCACCTCCCCCCACACCTTCGGCCACTGACCCTGCAGTGGATGTGCCCCGCGGTGCGCTAGGAGCACCGATCGAGCCCCATGGGGGAGACGGGCGAGAAGCCTTGGGGCGCAAGCGGTGCCTCTAGCGCACCGCGGGGCACCCTGACTGCGGTCGGTCGGTCAGGGGCGGCGGGCGAGGACGACGGCGTCCCAGGCCGTGCGGGGGCCGTCGTCGGTCTCCACCACGCGCGCGGCTCGCTCGGCCACGACGGTCTCGAGGCCCGCGTCGGCGACGTCGGCCACGACGTCGGCCTCGCTGTAGAGCCACATCGCGTTCTGCGGGCCGCCGTACCCGTCGGCGAGGTTGTCGGTGTGGTGCGCCACGACGAGCAGGTGGCCACCGGGGGCCACGGCGTCGGCGGCCGAGCGCAGCGCCACCCGGCGCTGGAGCTCGGCGAGCTGGAGGTAGGCGACGACGACGAGGTCGTAGTCCTCGTGCCCGAGCGGCTCGGCCAGCACGTCGACCCGGCGTACGCCGAAGGCGCCGTTCTTCTCCGGGCGCTCGTCGCGGATCTGCTGCGCGCGGTCGAGCGCGACCTGGCTGAAGTCGGCGACGGTCGCGTCCCAGCCGCGGTCGGCGAGCCAGAGCGCGTTGCGGCCCTCGCCGCCGGCGACGTCGAGCGCGCGACCGACCGGCAGGTCGGCGGCGTACCGCTCCACGAAGACGTTCGGACCGGCCGACCACACGAGGTCGCGCTCGGCGTACTTGGCGTCCCACTCCGCGGCTTCCACAGCCGACCTCCTTCTCGTTACCTGCTGTAGATGGTGCCTCGTCGGACGCCGCTCCACGTCTGCACCGCCACGCGGACCCAGACCAGGACGCAGGCGACCCACCACACGGTGCCGACGACGGACACGGCAGGAACGTCCCACGAGCGCCCGAGCTCCACGGTGAGAGCAGCCATCGCGGCGGTGGGGAAGACGAAGCCCCAGCTGCCGACGTGGAAGGGGAGGCCGCCGGGCTCCCGCGCGAGGTCCCGCAGCACGCGGCCGGCGAAGAGCGCCCACCAGGTGCCGAAGCCCCAGAGCACGGTGGCGGCGAGCAGCCCGGCCGTCGGCAGCAGCTCCGCGGCCGGCCCGCCTACGACGCGCGCGGCGAGCCGCGCGAGCGCGAGCACGCCGAGGCCGCCGGCCCCGGCAGGAGCCAGCCAGATCCACCAGGTGGCCGCCATGGCGGGCGGCGGGGCCGGTGCGCTCACGAGGCGCCAGGCCAGGACGGGCGCGAGGACCAGGAACAGCACGAAGCCCGCGCCCCAGGCCGCGGTGGCCCCCAGGACGGCTCCGGTCGTCGCCCACGACGGCTCGAGCACGGCCAGCCGGGCGACCACGCTCGGGACGAGGACGAGCACGACGATCGGGATGAACCATGCCCCCGACATCGCGGCCGGTGGCGTCTGCTCGGCGCGGACCACGCGTCCGAAGAACTCGACGCCGACGACCAGCGCGCAGAGCACGCCGAGCAGGACGAGCACGAGCGCGACCCATGCCGTCGCCGCGGCGGGCAGGCGGCCCTGGACGCCGAGCATCGCGAGGGCGAGGCCGACGATGAGCAGGGCGGCGGGCAGCGTCCCGAACAGCGCACCCGTGCCGGGGTGGGAGATGTCGGCGGCCACGGCGTGGCGGTGCCTGCGGGCGCGCAGCACATAGGGCACGAGGATCACCGGGAGCAGCGCGACGGCGACGACCGTCAGCCCGATGCCGATCCACGTGTCGACGTCGAGGGAGCCGACCGGGTCGGACAGCGAGGCGACCGCGGCGCCGCCGGTGCCGAGGACGACGCCGAGCCAGCCCGGGTGCCAGGACTGCAGCCGGGACGGTGCGGGTGCGACGCCCGTCGTGCTCACGACGCAGCGCTGTCGCGGACAGAGGGGCGGAACGGCAGGACCACGTCGGTGCTCCGGTGCAGCCAGACGAGGTTCTCGGTGCTGCCGAGCAGTTCGAGCCGGTGCCACAGGGGGCTGCCGGGCACGGCCTGGCTGGCGTGCTCGTGCACCGCGTCGAGCTGCGCCGCGCGGTCGACCTCGACGGTGAGCGGGATCGTGCGGTCGGGCCGGCCGAGGAACCCGGCGTAGCCCGCCTCGGTCATCCCCTCGACCACCGAGGCGGGCAGGGTCCAGGCCAGGACGGGGACGTCGAGACGCCGGCCGGCGGCCACAGCGGCCGACGTCGCGGCGACGTGGTCCGGGTGGCCGGTGACGCCGTCGCGGTCGAACACGAGCAGCACGTCGGGAGAGAAGCTCCGGATCGCGGCGAGGGTGTCCTCGAGCAGCGTGGCACCGAGCGGTGCCAGGGCGCCGTCTGGGTGGTCGAGCAGGCGCACCCAGCAGGCGCCGAGACGCTCCGCGGCGGTGCGCAGCTCGTGCTCGCGCACCGTGCGCAGGTCGCCGTCGACGCCGTGCAGCGTCGAGGCCTCGCCGTGCGTGAAGCAGAGGACGCCGACGCGCGACCCCGCGGCTGAGGCCCCGGACAGCAGAGCGCCCAGGCCGAAGGACTCGTCGTCGGGATGGGCGACGACGGCGAGGACGGCGGGGGCGCTCATGCTGCTCGGCCGGGGCGCGTCAGCGGCAGGTGCAGCGGCGCTCGGTCGGCACCGAGGCCATGACCTGCGCGACGTGCATGCCGCAGCCGGACCAGGTGACCTTGCCGCAGCGGGAGCAGAGGGCGGGAGAGCACATGTTCGAGATCCTCACGTGGGTGCCTGTCAGTGCTCAGAGCATATACCCCCGGGGGTATCTGTCTCAAGCCGCACGCTGGTCCGGTCGGAGTACGCCGCAGCGCTGCGCTGCTGCGACCGGGGGACGGCCGCTCAACGGCGGGCCGATCCTGCCGATGCCCCAGGCATGGGGAGGGACCGGTCGTACGCGCGCGCCGTCGGGGCGGGCGCTGCCGCGCTCGCAGCCGGGGCGCTGGCCGTCGGTCTCGCCGGGCCGGCCGCGCAGTCGACGGCGCCCGCATCCACGCAGACCTACGACACCGGCGTCACCACGTCGTCGGTCGTCGTCGCGCCGTCGTACAAGACGCTGCCTATCCGGCGCTGCACGTCGTACCGCTACAACGCCACGACGCGTGTCACCACCTGCCTGCGCTACACGCTCGGCACGGTCTACGTGCGGCTCTACAGCCTCACCAACGTGCAGCAGAAGTCGCGCACCGGCGTCTGGGTGCGCATCCCCTACGTCTGGTCGGCGTCGGCGCGCGCTCTGGTCTACAACCACTGGCTCTACCTGCAGCTGCACAAGACGACGACGAGCCCCTCCCCCAGCCCGACGACGTCGAGCCCCGCTCCGAGCACGACGTCGGCGTCGCCCTCGGACTCGTCGTCGCCCGCACCGGTCATCACGGCGAGCACGATCCCGCTCCCGGCGGGCACGGGCCTGTCGCCCACCCCGACGTCGACCATCGGCAGCGAGGGCGCGGCCAAGTCCACGGCGTACTCGTTCCTCAACAACGCCACGTCGCCGGCGACCGCGGCGCGGTGGGACAAGTGCCTGCCGATCACGTGGAGCGTCGACCTCACCAACGCCACGAAGGCGGGTACGACGGCGGCCGACGAGCTCGCGCGGTGGAAGCAGACCATGGCGTTCGCCTCGCGCGTCACCGGCTTCACGTTCCAGTACGTGCCTGGCGGCGACGGCAAGGTGACGATCGACCAGAGCGGCTCCGCGGGCTCGGTGATCGGCACCGCGTGGTCGGCCACGGGCGCCAAGCTCGTGATCACCTACGTGTCGCCGACGGCCACGGGCGCCTACCACTCGACCGCGGTGGGCAACGGGGTCATCGGCAGCACGCGGGTCGGGTGGACGATCGCCGACGCCACCCACCTGATGATGACGCAGGCCTCGATCCAGCTCGACTACTCGTGGGCCGCCACGGCGTCGGAGACCGACCGCTACAACCTGATCTTCCACGAGTTCGGTCACGCGCTCGGCCTCGGCCACGTGCAGGACGCCAGCCAGGTGATGAACCCGTTCATCTCGTCGCAGGACCTCTACCGCCTCGGCGACCGCACCGGCCTCTGGCAGCTCGCGCAGCAGCCCTGCCGCTGACCCACCCGCTTCCGGTGCGCCGCGTCGCTCCCCCGGCGAGGCTCCCGCGTGCGCGCGCTCACCGTCCCTAGGCTCGGGACGAGCGAGAGGAGCGCGATGAACCTCGAGAAGGTCGTCTTCGGGTTCTTCGTCATGCTCGCCGCGACGCTGAACTTCGGGTTCTTCATCGGCGACATCGACAACCCGGCGCTGCACAACAAGTACGAGCTGTTCGCCGCGGTGCTGGTGAACCTGATCGCGACGGTGCTGAAGTTCGGCGACCGCACCCAGATCGGTGCGGTGCACCTCGCGACGAGCCTGGTCGCCGACCTGCAGCTCATCGCCGCGAGCGTCGTGCTGGTCTACGCGACCAACGTCTCGTCGGAGGGCCTCACGCCGGCCGCCACCGCGAGCGTCGTCTCGCTCTCGGGCGGCGCGCTGCTCGCCAACATCGTGTCGGTGATCCTGCTGGTCATCGAGACGGTCTCCTACCGGCGCCGGTAGCGGGCAGCGGTGGTCCTGCAGGAGCCGGCGCCGTCACGCGCCGAGGTGCGCGAGGCCGTCGGCAAGGAGTCGTCGGAGGCGGTCTTCCTCGTCCTGCGGCGCATGCGCATCCCGCTCATCGTGCTGCTGCTCATCTTCTCGGTGAGCGTGCTCGGGCTGACCCTCATCCCCGGCACCAACCCCGACGGCACCCCGTGGCACATGGGGTTCTTCGACTCGTTCTACTTCATGAGCTACACCGCGACGACCATCGGGTACGGCGAGATCCCGCAAGCCTTCAGCGCGGCCCAGCGGATGTGGGTGACGCTCTCCATCTACCTGTCGGTGATCGGCTGGGCGTACGCCATCGGCGCGCTGCTCTCGCTCGTTCAGGGGCGCGCGTTCAAGCAGGCGATCGCCGTGCAGCGCTTCCGCCGCTCGGTGCGCCACCTGCGAGAACCCTTCTGGCTCATGGCAGGTCACGGTCACACCGGCGAGCAGCTCGGCACCTGGCTCGACGAGCTCGGCAAGCGCTTCGTGGTCGTCGACGTACGCGAGGAGGCGATCGACGCCCTCGACCTCGGCTCCTACACCTCCGACGTACCGGCCATCGTCGCCGACGCGAGCACCCCCGACGTTCTGCTCGAGGCCGGGCTGCAGCACCCGAGCTGCGTCGGGGTGCTGGCGCTCACCGACCACGACGAGACCAACCTCGCGGTCGTGATGGCGGCCTCGGTGCTGCGGCCGACGCTGCCCGTCATCGCGCGCACGTCGTCGGCCGGCATCAAGGCGCGCATGCAGGCCTTCGGCGAGCCGACGATCATCGACCCCTTCGACCGGTTCGGCGACCACTTCGCGGCGTCGTTGCACGCGCCCGCCACCGAGCAGCTCGCCGACTGGCTCACGCGCGCCCCCGGCGCCCCGCTGCCCGAGCCGCACGACGAGATCCGCACCGGCCCGTGGGTGCTCTACGGCTACGGACGGTTCGGGCGCGAGATCAGCCGCGACCTCCGGGGGGAGGGGGTCGAGCTGCGCATCGTCGACAGCGGCACAGGCGTGCTCGACACAGCGCAGGACCCGCAGGCCGACGCCGAGGTGATCGTGGCCGACGCGACCCGGCGCGACATCCTCGAGGTCGTCGACATCGAGCACGCCGCCGGCTTCATCGCCGGCACCGACAACGACGTGACCAACCTGTCGCTCGTACGCGCCGCCCGGCGCGCGAACCCCTCGTTGTTCATCGTGGCGCGGCAGAACCGTCCCGAGAACGCCGAGCTCTTCGAGGCGCTCGACATCGACATGCTGCTCGTGCCGACCACGGTCACCGCGCAGGAGGCGCTGGCCCACATCGGTGCGCCGATGCTGTGGCGCTTCCTGCAGACCGCCGCGCACCAGGGCCAGGACTGGTCGGCCGCGCTCGTCTCGCGTCTGGTCGACCGCTGCGGCACCGGATCGCCGGAGCTCTGGGAGGTGGGGCTCACGCCGGTCGACGCGCCGGCCGTCGTGCGTGTGCTCGCGCGTCACCCGGTGCTGCTCGGCGACCTGCTGCGCGACCCGCTCGACCGCGAGAGCAGCGTCGAGGTCGTGTGCCTCATGGTCGACGCCGCCGACGGCACCATCACGATGACGCCGCACGACGACCACGTCCTGCACCCCGGCGACCGCGTGCTGCTCGCGGGCACGCCCTCGGGCCGCCACGCGATGGAGTCGACGCTGCTCGTCGACTCGTCGGCGGCGTACTGCCTCTCCGACGAGCCCGCCGCGACCGGCTGGCTCTGGCGCCGCCTCACCCGCGAGGACGCCCACCGCTGACGGTGCGGCGCTAGACCTGGGCCATGTCGACGAAGCGGGAGTAGTGGCCCTGGAAGGCCACGGTGACGTTGGCGGTGGGGCCGTTGCGGTGCTTGGCGAGAATGAAGTCGGCCTCGCCCGCGCGCGGGCTCTCGCGCTCGTAGGCGTCCTCGCGGTGCAGCAGGATCACCATGTCGGCGTCCTGCTCGATGGAGCCCGACTCGCGCAGGTCGCTCATCATCGGCCGCTTGTCGGTGCGCTGCTCGGGACCACGGTTGAGCTGGCTGATCGCGACGACCGGGACCTCGAGCTCCTTGGCGAGGAGCTTCAGCGACCGGGAGAACTCCGAGACCTCCTGCTGGCGGCTCTCGACCTTCTTGCCCGAGCTCATCAGCTGGAGGTAGTCGATGATGACGAGGCGGAGGTCGTGGCGCTGCTTGAGGCGCCGGCACTTCGCGCGGATCTCCATCATCGTCATGTTGGGCGAGTCGTCGATGAACAGCGGCGCCTCGGACACCGCGCTCATCTTGCGCGCGAGCTTCTGCCAGTCGGCGTCGGACATCGTGCCGCTGCGCAGGTGGTTGAGCGCGATCGACGCCTCGGCGGAGAGCAGGCGCATCGCGATCTCGTTGCGGCTCATCTCCAGACTGAAGATGGCGCTGGTGAGCCCGTGCTTGATCGACGCCGAGCGCGCGAGGTCGAGGCCGACGGTGGACTTGCCGATCGCGGGACGTGCGGCGATGACGACCATCTGCCCGGCGTGCAGGCCGTTGGTGACGCGGTCGAGCTCGGCGAAGCCGGTGGGTACGCCGGCCAGCACGCCGCCGCGGCTGAAGATCGCGTCGATCTCCTCGAGGGTGCCCGGCATGATCTCGGCGAGCGGGAGGTAGTCCTCGCTCGTGCGCCGGTCGGTGACCTCGTAGACCTCGGCCTGCGCGCGGTCGACGATCATGTCGATCTCGCCGTCGCCGGCGTAGCCCATCTGCACGATGCGGGTGCCGGCCTCGACCAGGCGGCGCAGGATCGCGCGCTCGCGGACGATGCGCGCGTAGTAGCCCGCGTTGGCGGCGGTCGGGACGCTCGCGACGAGGGTGTGCAGGTAGGGCGCGCCGCCGACCCGGCCGAGCTCGCCGATGCGGGTGAGCTCGGCGGACACCGTGACGGCGTCGGCGGGCTCGCCGCGGCCGTAGAGGTCGAGGATCGAGGCGTAGATGAGCTGGTGGGCCGGGCGGTAGAAGTCGCCCTCGCGCAGCGTCTCGACGACGTCGGCGATCGCGTCCTTGGACAGGAGCATCGCGCCGATCACCGACTGCTCGGCGGGGATGTCCTGCGGTGGGGTGCGGTCGGGGACTCCCTGATCGTCTCGGGGCGGGAGCTCGACGACGCTCACGTGCTGCTTCCTCCTACCGAGCCGGCGGCCGTACGGTCTGCGGGACGGTCCCGCGCGCTCCGGGAACGCTCCCCGGAGTGGCTCGCACGGCCCCGTCCGCCGTCCTCGAGGACCAGTGTGGCCCGGGGGTCCGACGGCGCTCCGGCACGCTAGAGCGACGCGCCGGGAGGTCACAACGACCCCTGTGGACGGCGCTGTGGATCCGCTGGGGATCCGCTGGGCGTGTCGGTCGGACAGCCCTGTGGAAAAGCCGGGGATAACCTTCTCGATCTTGGTCCGCTGGGCCTCTGACCTGCGCAGATGCTGTCCCCGGCCTGGGGAGAGAAGAAACTTCGCTCCGGTGTCCGACTGGTGAACACCCCGTCTCGCGCTCTGGTCGCCGCCGTCCCGCCGACGCCGTCGAGGCATGACCCGCGGAGCGTAGAAGGTCCCCTGATCACGCGTCGACGGGGAGCCGGGAGGATGGCCCGGTGACCTCGCCGACCGCGCCCGCTCCGGAGGGCTCGCTGCGCGAGATCCTGCGCCTGGCGGTGCCCGCGCTCGGGGCGCTCGTCGCGCAGCCGCTGTTCGTCCTGGTCGACGCCGCGATCGTCGGCACCCTCGGCACGCTGCCGCTGGCCGGCCTCGGCGCCGCCGCGAGCCTGGTGGGCGTCGTGCTCGGCCTCTGCATCTTCCTGGCCTACGCGACCACCTCGTCGGTGGCCCGCCGCGTCGGCGAGGGTCGCTGGGACGCCGCGGTCTCCGAGGGCGTCGAGGGCATGGCCCTCGGCCTGGCTCTGGGCGTGGTGGTCGCGATCCTCACCTGGTGGCTGGCGGAGCCGGCGGTGGTCGCGCTCGGCGCGAGCCCTGGTGTGGTGCCGTACGCCGTCGACTACCTGCGCGTCGTCGCGCTCGGCTTCCCGTTCGCGCTCGTGGCGACGGCCGGGGTCGGCGTCCTGCGCGGGCTGCAGGACACCCGCACGACGCTCGTGGTCACGCTCGTCGCCGTCTCGGTCAACCTCGTGATGGCCGTGCTCCTCGTGCTCGTGCTCGGTCGCGGAGTCGGCGGCTCGGCGGCCGCGACCGCGTGCGCCGAGGTCGTGCAGGCGACGGCGTACCTCCTCGTCGTACGCCGCATCGCGCGGGCGCGCGCCGTGCGGATGCGGCCGTCGGGAGCCGGGGTGCTCGCAGCCGCGCGCACCGGCGGCCCGCTGTTCGTGCGCACCGTCGTGCTGCGCGCGGTCTTCCTCGTCGCGGCGGCGGTCGCGGCACGGCTCGGCGCCGCGGACCTCGCGGCGTGGCACGTGAGCTTCCAGGTGTGGATGCTGCTCGCGCTCGCGGCCGACGCCCTCGCGATCGCGGGCATGGCGCTGCTCGGCCGCTACCTCGGCTCCGGCAACCCGGTCGGGGCACGTGCGGTGACCTCCCGCCTGGTGCGGCTCGGCGTCGTCGTGGGCGCGGTGCTCGGCGGTCTGCTGCTGCTCAGCGTGCCGTGGCTGCCGTCGCTGTTCAGCGCAGATCCGTTGGTGCGCAGCCTGATCGCGGCGTCGCTCGTCGTCGCGGCGCTGCAGCAGCCGCTCGCGTCGCCGGTGTTCGTGCTCGACGGCGTGCTCATCGGCGCGGGCGACGGCCGCTGGCTCGCCGGGGCCGGCGTCGTGATGCTCGTGGCGTTCCTCCCTGCTGCCTGGCTGGTGCTCGAGCGCGACCTCGGCGTGGTCGGCCTGTGGTGGGCGCTCACCTGGTTCATGGTCGTGCGCGGCCTGCTGCTGTGGTGGCGCTCGCACGGCTTGTCGTGGCTGCGCGCCTCGACCACCGACCCCGGTGCCGCGGAGACCGCCGCCCTCGGCGATGCGGGAGGATGACGCGTCGGACGGATCGGCACGGAGGAGCAGCGTGAGCCAGGTCGTACGCGTGACCGCGGTGTGCTCGGGCAACATCTGCCGCTCGCCCATCGCCGAGGTCGTGATCCGCGACGCCGTGGAGCGCGCGGGGCTCGGGCACGCGGTGCTCGTCGACTCCGCGGGTGTCGGCGGCTGGCACGTGGGAGAGGGCGCCGACCGCCGCTCCGTGCAGGTGCTCGCACGTCACGGGTACGACGGCTCCGCCCACGAGGTCCGGCAGATCACCCGCGACTGGATCGACGCCGACGACGCGCCCGACCTGCTGCTCGCGCTCGACTCCTCGCACCTGCGCGACCTGCGGCGCCTCGCCCCCGAGTCCGACGTGCGGCTGCTGCGCTCGTTCGACCCGGTCTCGGTACGCAGCGGCGAGCTCGACGTGCCCGACCCGTACTACGGCTCGGTCGGCGACTTCGAGGAGGTCCTCGCGCAGGTCGAGGCCGCCACCCCGGGCGTGCTCGCCCACGTGCGCTCGCTGCTCTGACCGCACCGCGGCGCACCCCGACCGCGACCGTGGGGCTCCAGCGGTGCCTCTCGCGCACCGCGGGGCACCGTCACCGCGGAGGTCGGGTCACGGATCGGGGGCGGTGGCCGCGGAACCGTTGACTCGTGCGGGCGGCGGCCCTACGGTGCGGAACTGACAGGAAACCTTCCAGTCAGAACCAGGGGGACGCATGCCGGGCTCGACGCCTGCCCGCCCCGCGCTGCTGCGCTCGCTCAACGACCGCACGGTCCTGACCGTGCTCCTCACCCGCGGCCCGAGCTCGCGCGCCGACGTCGTCGAGGCGACCGGGCTGTCCAAGCCCACCGTCGCCGAGGTGCTCACCCGCCTCGAGGAGGCCGGGCTCGTCGTCGAGGCGGGGGAGACCGTCGGACGCCGCGGGCCCAACGGCCGGCTGCACGACCTCGCGGTCGACCACCTGCGCGCCGCCGCGATCACGGTCGGCCCGAGCCGGCTCTCCTGCGCCCTCCTCGACGCGCGCGGCCAGACCCTCGCATCGGTCGAGCGCACCAAGGCCTCGCTCCCGCGCGGTGCCGCGGCCGCGGCGCGCGTTCTCGTGCTCGAGGCCGCCCAGGTCGCCGGCACCGACGTGAGCACCGTGCGCGACCTCGTCGTCAGCGTCCCCGGCTCGTACGACGCCGCGGCCGACCAGGTGCGGTACGCCGACCGGATCCCCGACTGGACCGTGCCCGGCATCGCGGCCGCGATCACCGCGGCCTTCGACCACGACGTGACCGTGACGCTCGACAACGACGTGAACCTCGCGCTCGTGGCGGAACGCGGCGACGTGGTCGGTGCGCCCGGCAGCGTGACGTCGCTGCTCTGGCTCGGCGCCGGCGTCGGTCTCGCGACCGACATGGCCGGCACCCTCTACCGCGGCGTCTCCGGCGGCGCGGGCGAGATCGGCTACGTGCCGCTGCCCGACGGGCGCGGCGGGCACGCCGAGCTGCAGGACCTCGTCGGCGGCGCCGCCGTCCTCGAGCTCGCGCGCGAGCACGGCGTACCCGGACGCACCGCCGTCGCGGTGGTCGAGCGCGCTGTCGCCGACCGGCACGACGACGCCGGCGCCGCGGCGCTCCTCGACGAGCTCGCACGGCGCATCGCCCTCGGTCTCTCGGTGATCGTCGCAGTCCTCGACCCCGGAGCCGTCGTGCTCGGCGGGGCCGTCGGCCGCGCCGGGGGTACGGCGCTGGCCACGCGCACCTCGAAGGCGCTGCGGGCCACGAGCAGGCTGCGCTGCGCGGTCGTCGCATCGTCGGTCGACGGCGACCCCGCGTTCTCCGGCGCGCAGGTCGTCGCGGTCGAGCAGCTCGTCGAGCGCGTCCTCGACGCCGGCACCCGCGCCCCCGCCCCGGCGGCACCCGTCGCCCCCACCAGCAGCATCCCTCTGCCCCGTTCGCACAAGGAGGTCCACGCACGATGAACACGACCCGAGGACGTCGTCGCGCGCTCGCGCTGACCGCAGCCGCGGCCGGCCTGGCCCTCCTGGCCACCGGCTGCTCCAGCTCCGGCAGCACGACCACCGCTCCGTCGAGCAGCGCGCCCGCGAAGCTCACCGGCACGGTGACCTTCTGGCACTTCTTCACCGACCGCGAGGCCAAGGCCATCCAGTCCGCGGTCGACGCCTTCGAGGCGGCCAACCCCGGCGTGAAGGTCGACGTGAAGTCGGGGCAGGACGACGAGAAGACGATCCAGGCGATCGCCGCCGGTCAGCCGATCGACGTCGTGCTGTCGTACTCCACCGACCAGATCGGCAAGTTCTGCTCGACCGGCGCGTGGCAGGACCTCACGCCCTACGTCGAGCGCGACAAGGTCGACGTGAACCAGATCCCGGCCGTGCCCAAGGACTACACGCAGTTCGACGGCAAGCGCTGCTCGATGCCCGCGCTGTCGGACGCGTACGGCCTCTACTACAACAAGAAGCTGCTCGCCGACGCCGGCTACACCGAGCCGCCGAAGACGCTGTCGGAGCTGACGGCGATGGCCGAGAAGATCACGAAGAAGGACGGCGCCGGGGCGATCCAGGTCGCCGGCTTCGTGCCCTCGTTCGGCTTCTACGAGAACGCCCCCGCGCACTTCGCCCCGAGCTTCGGCGCGACCTGGTTCAAGCAGGACGGCACGTCGAACATCGGCAGCGACCCGGGCTGGGCGTCGATGCTCACCTGGCAGAAGCAGCTCGTCGACTTCTACGGCTACGACAAGCTGCAGCGGTTCACCGCCGGCCTCGGCCAGGAGTTCTCCGCCGACAACGCCTTCGAGAAGGGCAAGGTCGCGATGATCATCGACGGCGAGTACCGCAACGCCTTCATCAAGGCCGAGGCGCCGTCGCTCGACTACGGCACCGCGCCGTTCCCCAGCGCCGACGACAAGACCGACCTGTACGGCGGCGGCTACGTGACCGGCAACGTGATCGGCATCGGCAAGGGTTCGCAGAACCCCGAGGCCGCGTGGGCGCTCATCAAGTTCCTCACGACCGACACCAAGACCGTCGTCGACCTGTCCAACGGCATCAAGAACATCCCGACGTGGACGCCGGCCCTCGAGTCGCCCGACCTGGTGAAGGACGCGACGTACGCGCCGTTCCTCGACATCTTCGCCAGCAAGAACAGCTCGACGACGCCGACCACCGCGAGCGGCAAGGCCTACCAGGACACGCTCGGCACGTTCGTCGAGCAGTGGCAGGCCGGCAAGGTGAGCGACCTGAAGGCCGGGCTCGCGCAGGTCGACCAGCAGATCAACGACCAGCTGCAGCTCGGCGCGGCCCCGTGACGATCGCTCTCGAGACGCGCGGCGCCGGGGACCGCTCCTCGGCGCTGCGCGCCCGACAGCGTCGGCGCCGGCTCACGGTGCTGGCGTTCCTGACGCCGTGGATCCTCGGCGTCCTGATCTTCTTCGTGTATCCGCTCGTCGACACGATCTACCTGAGCTTCACGCGGTACGACCTGCTCTCGCCGCCGCAGTGGATCGGTCTGCGCAACTACGAGTTCGCGTTCACGAAGGACCCGCAGGTCCGCAAGGCCGCCTGGAACACCCTGTGGCTCGTGGTGATCCTCGTGCCGGCGCGCATGCTCTTCGGCCTCGCGGTGGCGACGCTCGTCGTGCGCCTCAAGGCCGGGCTCGGCGTGTTCCGCACGGTGTTCTACCTGCCGGCGCTCGTGCCGCCCGTCGCCGGCGTACTGGCGTTCGTGTTCCTGTTCAACCCCGCCACCGGTCCGGTGAACCAGATCCTCGGCGCCCTCGGTCTGCCGCAGCCGCTGTGGTTCAACGACCCGCAGCTGTCGAAGCCCTCGCTCGTGCTGCTGGGCCTGTGGGGCGTCGGCGACCTGATGATCATCTTCCTGGCGAGCCTGCTCGACGTCCCGAAGGAGCAGTACGAGGCGGCGGCGCTCGACGGCGTGAACCCGTGGCAGCGGATGCGGTACGTGACGCTGCCCAACATCTCGCCGGTGCTCATGTTCGCGGCGATCACCGGCGTGATCGCCGCGCTGCAGTACTTCACCGAGGCGGTCGTCGCGGCGTCGGTCGCGAGCGGCCAGGCCACCACCGGCGGCGGCAACGCCGCGCTGCTCGGCTACCCCGAGGGCTCGACCCTCACCTACGCCCAGTGGCTCTACGTCATGGGCTTCAAGAACTACTACCTCGGCTACGCATCGGCGCTCGCCGTCGTCATGTTCGTCGTGTCGCTCGGCGTCACGCTCATCCTGCTGCGCCGCTCGCGCAGCCTCGTGCACGGCGCGGAAGGCACCCGATGACCACGCTGACCGCACCTCCCGCGGCCACGACGTCGCGCGCGGAGACCGACCGCCGCGACAACCGCCGTGCACGTCGTCGGCGTCGCCTGTCCTGGGTCGCCGACCACGCCGTGGGCATCGCGCTCGCGATCATGTTCCTGTCGCCGTTCGTGTTCATCTTCCTGCAGTCGATGATGACCAGCACGCAGGCGCTCACCGGCGACCTGTGGCCCCAGTCGTGGCACCCGGAGAACTACGTCGACGTCTTCACCAAGGCGCCGATGCTCACCTACCTGCGCAACACCGTGCTCTACGCCGCGCTCGCCACCGTGCTCATGCTGGTGTCGAGCATCCCCGCGGCGTACGCGCTGTCGCGGCTGCAGTGGAAGGGCCGCAACGTCGCGCTCGTCATCGTGCTCATGATGATGATGCTGCCGCCGCAGGTGACCCAGGTGCCGATCTACGTCATGTGGACCAAGCTGCACCTCACGGGCACGCTCTGGCCGCTGATCCTCCCGAACCTGCTCGGCGACGCGTTCAGCATCTTCCTGCTGCGCCAGTTCTTCCTGACCATCCCGCAGGAGTACGCCGACGCCGCTCGCGTGGACGGCTGCTCGGAGTGGCGCGTGATGACGCGGGTGGTGCTGCCGATGGCGAAGCCCGGTATCGCGGCCACCGCGATGTTCCTGTTCTTCTACTGCTGGAACGACTTCTACGGCCCGCTGCTCTACACCAGCGAGAACCCCGACAACTGGACGATCTCGCTCGGGCTGGCGTCGTTCCGCAACCTCTACCAGGTGCAGTGGAACCTCACGATGGCCGCGACGATCCTGGCGATGATCCCGGTGCTCGTCGTGTTCTTCCTGGCCCAGAAGGTCTTCGTCGAGGGGATCACCCTCACCGGTGTGAAGGGATGAGCGGCATGAAGCTCGCCGTCGTCGGAGGCGGTTCGACGTACACGCCGGAGCTGGTCGACGGGCTCGCGCGGCTCGGCGACGTGCTGCCGGTCGACGAGCTGGTGCTTCTCGACCCCGACGCCGAGCGGCTCGACGTGGTCGGTGGGTTCGCGCAGCGCATCCTCGACCACCGCGGCGCCACGACGCGACTCACCCTCACGACCGATCGCGACGCCGCGATCGACAGCGCGTCGGCGGTGCTGCTGCAGCTGCGCGTGGGCGGCCAGCGCGCGCGTGCCGGCGACGAGTCGTTCCCGCTCGCCTGCGACTGCGTGGGCCAGGAGACGACTGGGGCCGGCGGGCTCGCGAAGGCGCTGCGCACGGTGCCCGTCGTGCTCGACATCGCCGAGACGGTGCGCGAGCGCGCTGCCGACGACGCGTGGATCGTCGACTTCACCAACCCCGTCGGCATCGTCACGCGCGCCCTGCTGCAGGAGGGCCACCGCGCGGTCGGTCTGTGCAACGTGGCGATCGGGTTCCAGCGGATGTTCGCCGGCTGGCTCGGCGTCGCCCCCGACGCCGTGCTCCTCGACCACGTCGGGCTCAACCACCTCACGTGGATCCGGCACGTCGAGGTCGACGGCCGCGACGTCCTGCCGCAGCTGCTCGCGGAGCACGGCGACGACCTCGCCGAGCGGCTCGAGCTGCCGCGGACGCTGCTCGACCGGCTCGGCGTCGTGCCGTCGTACTACCTGCGCTACTACTACGCGCACGACGAGGTGGTGCGTGAGCTGAAGGCTCAGGGCACGCGCGCCGACGAGGTGCTGCGCATCGAGGCCGAGCTGCTCGAGATGTACCGCGACCCCGCGCTCGTCGCGAAGCCCGCGCTGCTCGAGCAGCGCGGCGGGGCGTACTACTCCGAGGCCGCCGTCGCGCTCATCGCCTCGTTGCTCGGCGGCGACGACCACGCGGCCGTGCACGTGGCGAACGTGCGCAACGACGGGCACTTCCCGTTCCTCGCCGACGACGCCGTGATCGAGGTGCCGTGCGACGTGTCGCCGGCGGGCATCGTGCCGCGCGCGACCGAACCGGTCGAGCCGCTGTACGCCGGGCTCATCAGCCATGTCACGGCGTACGAGGACCTCGCCCTTCAGGCGGCGCTGCACGGCGGCCGCGACCGCGTCGCCGATGCCCTGCTCGCGCACCCGCTCGTGGGACAGTTCGACGTGGCCGAGACGCTGACCGACTCGCTGCTGGCGACCAACCAGCAGTTCCTGCCGTGGGCCCGCTGATGGCCGACGTCGTGGTCGCCGTCGACGGCGGCGGGAGCAAGACCGACGTGGTCGTGCTCGACCTCGCCTCCGGCGACGTCCTCGGGTCGGCGCGCGGCGGAGGCTGCTCGCACCACCAGCTCGGCATCCCGGCGGCGGTCTCCGTGATCGATGGCGCGGTCCTGGCCGCGCTGGCCGACGCGGGCGTCGCGGCGTCCGACGTCGTGCACGCCGGCTGCTACCTCACTGCCATCGACACCGCCGACGAGCAGCGCGCGGTGCATGACGCTCTCGCCGCGCTGCCGTGGGGCGCGCGCTCGGTCGTGGTCGACAACGACGTGTTCGCGCTGCTGCGGGCGGGCACCAGCTCGCGCGACGCCGCCGTCGTCATCTGCGGCACCGGCATCAACGGCGTGGCCGTGCGCGCCGACGGCGCGACCGCGCGCGTGCTCGCCTTCGGCGACATCTCGGGCGACTGGGGCGGCTCGAGCGGGCTGGCCGAGCAGGTGCTCTGGTACGCCGCCCGCGCGGAGGACCGTCGCGGCGAGCCGACCGCGCTGCGCGACGCGCTGCTGAGCTGGACCGGGCGCGCGAGCGTCCACGACATCACCCTGGCCGTGCACGCCGGAGAGCTGACGGTCTCGTCGTGGTGGGGTCGCGCTCCGGAGATCTTCGAGCTCGCACACGCGGGCGACCGCGTCGCGCGGCTGCTCGTCGACCGCCAGGGCGAGGAGATCGGCCTGCTCGCGGCGTCGCTGCTCGTGCGCCTCGACCTCGACGCCGCCGAGGTCCCGGTGGTGCTCGGCGGCGGCATCGGCGCGACCGGCGACCCGCTGCTCGTGGCCGGTGTCGAGCGCGTGCTCGCCGAGCGCGTGCCCAAGGCCGCGCTCACGATCGTGTACGAGCGCCCCATCACCGGCGCCGCCCACCTCGCCCTCGACACCGCCCGCGCGCTCTGACGACCAGTTTCGCGGTGAAGGTGCCCCAGGCTGCCTCAGACGCAGCCTGCGCTCCCCACGCCTCGACGCGCACGGCGCTCGACCCGCCGCTCGGGCAGGCGGGGTGGGGGGTGGCGCACCCGAGCGGCGAGGCAGTCAGCAGGGCACGTCAGTCGTCGTCGGCCGTGGCGCTGGCGATGTAGACGGCGGTGTTCGCGGCCGGGCTGATCAGCACGGTCGCGGCGTCGCACGCGGCGGGCACGGCGATCGTCGTACGGAACTCCGCATCGCCGCCCGGCACCGACAGCGGCTGCGGTGCGGTGCGTCCCGCCAGGGTGCCGCCGCAGAACAGGCTCGCGACGATCGCGGGGATCGGGTTGTCCTTCGTGCCGTCGGCACGCGGGATCTGCAGGCCCTCGAGCTCCACCCGGATCCGGCCGTCGCCGCGTACGTCGACCTCTCCCTCGCGCAGCACCCACGGCGCACCTCCGGCGCGCACGCCGAAGATCGCCGGGTCGGTGGGGAGGCTCGGCACGAACTCGCCGCGCAGCAGCCGTCCGCCGTGGCTGTCGTGGGCGGACGCCGCCACGGCAGGGGTCAGGACGAGCGCGAGGGTCGCGGCGGGCGCGACGAGGAGAGCACGGGTGCGCAGGGACGTCATCGTTCCTCCTGGGCGGCGACCGGCGCGCGCCGGTGCGCGCGAGGGGGTCCGGTCGCTCACCCGGGGGACGGCGCGGCACGGGCGCCGGTTCACGTCGGCGCCACTTCTTGTCCGAATCTGCGACGAGCGCGCGTCGTGCTGGGGAGCCTGGGCTGCGCCTTGGGCAGCCTGGGGCACCCTCAGCATGGTCGTGGGGTGGGCTGGGATACGCGGAGGGCCGCCACCCACGCGGGGTGACGGCCCTCCGGGCAGTGCGGGGTGCGTCAGGCGGCGACGACGTCCACGGTCAGGGTGGCGAGCGCCTCGGGGTGCACGCGCACCTCGACCTTGTGGGAGCCGACGGTCTTGATCGGGGAGACGATCGTGACCTTGCGCTTGTCGACGGCCGGGCCGCCGGCGGCGGTGATGGCCTCGACGACGTCGGCGACGGTGACCGCGCCGAACAGGCGGCCGGTGTCGCCGGCACGCGCCGACAGCGTGACCTTCAGGCCCTCGAGCGAGGACTTGATGGCCTGGGCGGAGTCGAGGTCGCGGACCTCGCGCACCGAGCGAGCGCGCTTGATCTGCGCGACCTGCTTCTCGCCGCCCTTGGTCCACGGCGTCGCGTAGCCGCGCGGGAGGAGGTAGTTGCGGCCGTAGCCGTCCTTCACCTCGACCACGTCGCCGGGGGCGCCGAGACCGGACACGTCCTGGGTCAGGATGAGCTTCATTCCAGTCGCCTCCTTCGTCAGCGGGCGGTCGAGGTGTAGGGCAGCAGCGCCATCTCGCGCGCGTTCTTGACCGCGGTCGCGACGTCGCGCTGGTGCTGGGTGCAGTTGCCGCTCACGCGACGGGCACGGATCTTGCCGCGGTCGGAGATGTACTTGCGCAGCAGCGTCGTGTCCTTGTAGTCGACGTGCGCGATCTTCTCCTTGCAGAAGACGCAGACCTTCTTCTTCGGCTTACGAAGAGCAGGCTTGGCCATCGTGGTGCTCCTTTGTGGGAGCCCGGCGTTCCTCGCCGGGATGGGGTCGGACGTGGGGATGCCGGCCGCGTGCTGCAGCCGGGTCGTGCCTGGTGCTGCGAGGTCCTAGAACGGGGGCTCGTCGTACGACGCACCGCCGCCGCCCCACGAGCCGCCGGAGGCGTTGCCGCCACCGCCGCCCTGCGAGGCCCACGGGTCGTCGCCGCCCTGGGGAGCGCCGCCGCCGAAGCCACCGCCCTGCGAGGCACCGCCGTCGCCGAAGCCGCCGCCGGAGCGGGCGACCTTGGTGACCTTGGCGGTCGCGGTGCGGAGCGCGGGGCCGACGTCGTCGACCTCCATCTCCACGACCGTGCGCTTCTCGCCCTCGCGGGTCTCGTAGCTGCGCTGCTTGAGGCGGCCGGTGGCGATCACGCGGGTGCCCCGCGTGAGCGACTCGGCGACGTTCTCGGCGTACTGCCGCCACACGCTGCAGCGCATGTAGACGGGCTCGCCGTCCTTCCACTCGTTCGTGGTCTTGTCGAGGTAGCGCGAGTTGGACGCGATGGTGAAGCTCGCGACCGCTGCGCCGCTCGGCGTGAACCGCAGCTCGGGATCGTTGGTGAGGTTCCCGACGATGGTGACGTTGATGTCGCCCTGCGCCATGGTGCTGACCGCCTTGCGTGGAGTGGGTACGGACCTGCCGGACCTTACGGGTGCGCTCCGACGGCGGCTAGGCCGCCGGGCGCGGACTGTGGATGCGTGAGCCGAAGGCTCAGTGAGCGTCCGGGCGCATGACCTTGGTGCGCAGGACCGCCTCGTTCAGGTTGAGCTGGCGGTCGAGCTCCTGCACCGCGGCCGGGGTGCAGGTGAGGTCGAGGACGGCGTAGATGCCCTCGGCCTTCTTGTTGATCTCGAACGAGAGACGACGACGGCCCCAGATGTCGACCTTGTCGACGGTGCCGCCGTCGGCCTTCACGACGTTGAGGAACGTGTCGAGACTCGGGGCGACGGTGCGCTCCTCGAGATCGGGGTCGAGGATCACCATGACCTCGTAATGACGCATGAGTACCCACCTCCTCTGGACTTCGCGGCCACGGTCTCTCCGTGGCAGGAGGGTGAAGCGTCACGATGCCCGGCCGATCCGCTCCCAGGAGGGGACGGGTACGCCGGGCGACGTAAGGGCCAGCCTACCGGGCGCCCCCGGGTCCGCCCAAACCACGCACCGCCGACCCGGCGCCGCCTCGCCGCCCGCGCCGCCCCGGTCTGGAGGCGGTTCCGCGCGGGCGGGCGGCGAGACGGCGTCAGGAGCCGGTACGCCGGGCCAGCCGTCAGTCGGTACGCCGGACCAGGGGGACCCGGCCGCGGGTGGTGAGGAAGGCCGCGCCCGCGGTCAGGAGCGGCACGACCACCACGAGGGCGGCCATGACCCCCCACGGCACCACGAACAGGTGCCCGTTGTCGCTGCCGCGCAGGAACAGCGGCGTGAGGACCCACGCGGCCACCAGCCCGGACACGACGCCGGTCGTGCAGCCCAGGACCGTGACGAACCCGGCCGACGAGGCCGCCATCCGCCGGCGCAGCCCCGGCGTACCCCCGACCGACGCCAGCGTGCGGGAGTCGCCCCGACCGTCGACGAGGGCGAGCGCCGTGACCATGAGGCCGACGAGCAGGGCGACCAGCGCCGTCACGCCGGTCGCGGCCGCGAGCACGAGCGCCTCCTCGCCCCCGCCGAGGGTGGGGTCGACGTACCCGAGGTTGCCCAGGCCGTCGCGGGCGAACTGCAGCGCGAGGCGGTCGACGGCGGTCGGGCCGTCGCCGGTGTCGGGCTGCGCCGGCTGGACGACGGCGAGGCTGGTGCCCTTCTCGACGAGACCGTGCAGCGGACGTCCGGCAGCCAGCGCGGCGGGACCCACGACGAACTGCACGGGCGCCGCTCCCGTCGTGACCGCGAGGGCGGGGAGGTCGACGGTGTGCAGCGTCGAGCTGGTGCCGTCGTCGTTGTACGCCGTCAGCAGCAGCGTGACGACGCCCTTCGCGTCGACGGCGTTGTAGCCCAGCGCCAGCACCTCGCCGCGCTCGAGAGCGGCCCGGGCCTCGTCGGCGGGGCCGAGCGGACCGAGCAGCGTGCCGATCGTCGCGGGGTCGCGCAGCAGCACGGTGGTCGAGGAGCTGAACGAGCCGCCGCTCTGCGTCCGGCGCGGGCCGCACGTCTCGCCGGGCGTCGCCGGCACCGGGTCCTCCGGCGGCTGGCAGTCGATCCCGCCCGAGGTCGGGCCCGTCGGCGAGAGGTCGGTCATGACCGCGACGGCGGAGCCGGGCAGTGCCCGGTCGATGGACGCCAGCGTCGGCGCGATCTGCGGCACGGAGCTCCGCGCGGGGACGCCCGCGTCGTCGACCTCGCCGGTGATCATCACGAGGCGCGAGCCCGCCGGGTAGGCGAGACCGGTGCCTCCACGCTCGAGCTCGGTCGTCATCGCGAGGGCCGAGGCGCCCGTGGCAGCAGCAGCTGCGGCGGCGACCGCGACAGCAGCGGCCGTCGTACGCATCCGGTGACGACCCGCGTCACGGACGGCGAGGCGGGGCGCGAGCGGGAGCCGGCCGGCCGGGCGCGACAGCCACGACACGAGCGCCGGCATGAGCACGAGCAGGCCGAGCTCGCCGACGACGAGGCCGATGCCGATCACGACGGCGTCGAACCGGGCCACGCCGTACGCCACGAGCGCGACCCCGACCGCGCCCAGACCCACCCCGAGCAGCGGGACGCCGCGGCGTACCGGGGGCAGGGCGCGACGGCCGCGCAGCGAGTCGACGACGTCGCCGCGACCGGCGACGACCGCGGGCACGACCGAGGCCACGACAGCCGCGAGCACGCCGACCGCCGAGATGGCGACCACCTCGGGCGGAAGGGCCGGTACGCCGTCGAGCGCGGAGACCAGGCCGGTGAGCACAGGGATCCGGTACGCGGCACCCAGTGCCGCCACCATCGCCCAGCCCAGCGCGACGCCGAGCACGGCCCCCGCGACGCCGAGCACGACCCCGGACGCGAGCACCGAGCGGCGCATGGTCGAGGCGTCGCCGCCCGACGCGCCGAGCAGCCCGAGCTCGCGCTGACGACGCCGCAGCTGCACCGCGAAAGCCGGCCCCGCGAGCAGCGCGATCTGCAGGACCACCACGACCAGCCCGACCCCGACCTGCGCGGCCATCTGCGCGGCCTGGCCCGGGTCGACGACGACCTCGCCGTCGATCGGCGAGGCGCCGGGCACCGGGCCGTCGTCGAGGCAGAGCACGCGGGTCGCGCAGAACGTCGGCGGCGACTCCACGACCGCGCGGCTGGTCGCGGCCACGCCGATCGCGTTGAGCCGTCGGACGCCGGCCCAGTCCAGTCCTCCCGGCACCGACGCGAGGAAGATCTGATCAGCGGACTCGGCGTCGACGGGCAGCGCACCGCGCGCCACCACGGCGTCGGCACCGACGCTGAGGTTGCTGGTGTCCGCCAGGCCGACCACGGTGAAGGTCCGCCGCTCGCCCTGCGGTCCGGTACCCGGCGCCTGGCGCACAAGCGTGGAGCCGATCCCGGCGTGGGCGCGCCGCGCGGCGGCCGGGGTGAGGGCGATCTCGTCGGCAGTCGCCGGGAGCCGTCCGTCGCGCACGCGCCAGGTTCCGGCGACGAGCGGATCGCCCACGTCCTGCACGGCGACCGTGCTGAGGATCCCCCACTCGCCGGCGACCAGGATCGACGACGCGAGGCCGCCCAGCGGGACGACCCGCGACCCGGCCGGGAGCGCCGCGGCCATCTCCGCCGCGGAGGCACCGCGGCCGTCGGACCCGTTGATCGGCGTACCGAGGAGACCCTGGCGCACGGGACCCGCGCCGAACGGGACGAGCTGCGCATCGGCGACGGTGCCGAGGGCGCCGAGCGCCACCCCGACGTCGGAGCGCTGCTGGGCCGCGGCCCGGGAGTAGACGTCGACACCGGCCACGGCGGCGACGGGGACGGCGATGAGCAGGAGCACCAGCAGCGAGCGGCCCTTCGCCCGCCACGCGTCGCGGCGGGCCAGGCGCAGGGCGATGCACCACTGCCCCCACCACCGCGCCAGCCGCGAGGCCGGCGCGACGTCGGGCGAGGGCGCCGCGGCGGGCGGGCGCTCGAGCGTCGCGGTCATCGGCGGACGCCCGTCATCGCAGCGCGCTCGCAGCGTCGACGCTCACGTCGTACGACGTCGAGTCGACGATCGTGCCGTCGCGCAGGAACACGACGCGGTCGGCCCACGCCGCGTGCCGCTGCTCGTGGGTGACGAGCACGCCCGCGGCGCCGGCGTCGACACGACGACGCAGCAGCGCGAGGACGGCCTCGCCGGTCTCGCTGTCGAGCGCACCGGTCGGCTCGTCGGCGAGGACGAGGCGGCGGTCGCCGACGAGGGCGCGCGCGATCGCGACCCGCTGCTGCTGACCGCCCGAGAGCTCGTCGGGGTAGCGGGCGGCGAGCTCGCCCACGCCGACGTCGTCGAGCGCGGCCTGCGCGATGCTGCGCGTGCGGCGACGGCCGTCGAGCTCGAGGGGGAGCGAGACGTTCTCGATCGCCGTGAGAGTCGGGATGAGATTGAGGTCCTGGAAGACGTAGCCCGCGGCCCGGCGGCGTACCGCCGCGAGGTCCTTCGCCGACAGGTCGGCGAGGTCGACCCCCTCCACGAGAACAGCTCCCGTCGTCACGGAGTCGAGGCCGCCCGCGACGTTGAGCAGCGTCGACTTGCCCGACCCGCTCGGCCCCATCACGGCGACGAGCTCGCCCGCGCGCACGGTCAGGGAGACGCCGCGCAGCGCGTGCACCGCCGTGCTCCCGCTGCCGTGCACGCGCGTGACGTCGCGCAGCTCCAGTACCGGTGTCATCGTGCGGTCCCCCGTTCCGCGCGTGCCTTCCGGGCCGCGGGCGCGGGCCGGTCGTTCTCGGTACGCCGCGACGCCGCACGGCGCAGCCGCGCCTCGACGTGGTCGAGCCAGCGGGCCTCGGCCTCGGCGTCGAACAGCAGCCGCTCGAGGACGAGCAGCCACGCGGTGTCGCCGTCGTCGTCCGCGTCGATCTTGAGGCGGGTCAGGCTCTGCAGCGTGCGCATCGTCTCGGCGCGCTGCGCCTGGACGAGTGCGCCGACGTCGACGCCCGGCGCGGTCACCGCCACGGCCAGCTTGATCGTGAGCTCGTCGCGCGGGGCGCCGTCGCGGCGTACCGGTTCGGCGAACCAGCGCGCGACCTCGCGGCGGCCCTCGGCGGTGATCTCGTAGACGACCCGTCCCTCGTCGTCGGCATCGAGCTGGGCGACGAGGCCGTCGCGCTCGGCGCGGGCGAGGGTCGTGTAGACCTGCCCGATGTTGAGCGGCCAGGTGCCGCCGGTGCGCTCCTCGAACGCCGCCTTGAGCTGGTAGCCGTACGCCGGCCCCTCGTCGAGGAGGGCCAGCAGCCCGTGCCTGATTGCCATACCGCGTATGTATACCCGGTATGCGCGCCCCTGTCCACGCTTCCCCAGCCGACCCGGACCGGGGCGTCACTGCCGGAATGCGCCGCTCCTGGCCGAGAACCCGTGCATTCGGGCAGTGACGTGGCGGGTGCGCGTGCTCGGGTGGGTCGTCGCGCCCGGGAGCGCTCGCCGGTGCCAGGATGCGGGCCGTGCCTGCGACCTTCGACCCCTCGGTCTCGCCCTTCGAGGCGTACTCGCTCGATCAGCTCCGCACCCGTACGTCGATCAAGTGGCGGATGTTCGAGCCCGACGTCCTCCCGCTCTGGGTCGCGGAGATGGACGCCGTCCCGGTGCCGTCGGTGGTCGCGGCGCTCGAGGCCGCGCTGGAGTCCGGCGACCTCGGCTACGCCCCGGTCGACGAGTCGTACGCCGAGTCCTTCGCCGCGATCGCGGCTCGCCGGTGGGGCTGGGCGGTCGACGTGAGCGCGACCACGCTCGCGGCCGACGTGCTCACCGGCGTACGCGAGTCGCTGCTCGCCGTCACCGAGCCGGGCGACGCCATCCTGCTGCCGACGCCGGTCTACCACCCGCTCGTCGACATGCCCGCGGCGATCGGACGGCGGCTGGTGACCTGCCCGCTCACCGACGAGGGCCGGCTCGACCTCGCGGCGATCGAGGCCGGCCTCGGCGACCCGTCGGTGCGCGCGCTGCTGCTGTGCAGCCCGCACAACCCGACGGGTGTCGTGCACACCGCCGCCGAGCTCTCTGCGATCGCGGCGCTCGCCGCCGAGCGCGACGTCGCCGTCGTGGTCGACGAGATCCACGCGATGCTCGTGCCCGAGGGTGCGACGTTCGTGCCGTGGCTGTCGGTGAGCCCGCACGGCCTCGTCGTCACGTCGGCGTCGAAGGCCTACAACATGGCCGCGATCAAGGCCGCGATCGTGGTCGCCGGCGAGGGCAGCCGCGACGCCCTCGAGCGGATGCCCGAGATCATGCGCTGGGGCGCGAGCAACATCGGTGTGATGGCGCACCGCGCGGCCTGGGACGGCGGCGACGCCTGGATCGACGCCGTGAACAGGGCCATCGCGAGCAACGCGGCGTACCTCTCCGAGCTGCTCGCCGAGCACCTGCCCGCCGTGCGCTACCGCGGCCAGCAGGCGACGTACCTGGCCTGGCTCGACTGCCGCGCGCTCGACCTCGGCGACGACCCGTCGGTCGCGTTCCGCGAGAAGGGCCGCGTCGCGCTCAACCCCGGCCCCGAGTTCGGCCCCGGCGGCGAGGGCTTCGTCCGCCTCAACCTCGCGACGTCCCGCGCCGTCCTCGCCGAGGCCGTACGCCGCATGGCCGCCACCGTCTCCTGACCTCACCGCAGTCGATGTGCCCCACGGTGCGCTAGGGGCACCTGGAACGCCCCACGCGCTCGGCAGCCCTGAGGATCTGGGGCGCTCGAGGTGCTCCTAGCGCACCTCGGGGCACCTTCACTGCGGTCGAGGGCGTCGCACGGGGGTGGCAGGATCGGCGACGTGCGCATCGCCAGCTGGAACGTGAACAACGTCGTCGCCCGGATGGAGCGGCTCGTGCCGTGGCTGGAGTCGGCGCAGCCCGACGTCGTCTGCCTGCAGGAGCTCAAGGTCCCGACCGACCAGGTTCCGGTGGCCGCGTTCGAGGAGGCCGGGTACGCCGTGGCCGCACGCGGCGACGGCCGCTGGAACGGCGTCGCGATCCTGTCGCGCGTCGGGCTCGACGACGTCCAGCACGACCTCGCCGAGCAGCCCGCGTGGGACGGCGTCGTGGAGCCCCGCGCGATCGCGGCGACCTGCGGCGGCGTCCGTGTCTGGAGCCTCTACGTCCCGAACGGCCGCACGGTCGACGACCCGCACTACGCCTACAAGCTCGAGTGGCTCGCGGCGCTCCGGGCCCAGGCCGAGACCGACCTCGCGGCCGGCGTACCGCTCGCGATCCTCGGCGACTTCAACGTGGCGCCCACCGACGACGACGTGTGGGACATCAGCCTGTTCACCGACTCCACCCACGTGACGCCGGCCGAGCGCGACGCCCTCACCGCGCTGGAGAGCACCGGCCTCGTCGAGGTCGTGCCGCGCGCCCTCAAGTACGACAAGCCGTACACGTTCTGGGACTACCGCCAGCTCGCGTTCCCCAAGAACACCGGCATGCGCATCGACCTCGTCTACGCCTCGCCCGACGTCGCCGGGAAGGTGAGCGACGCGTACGTCGACCGCGACGCCCGCAAGCCCGGCAAGAAGGGCGCCCCCCTCCCCTCCGACCACGCCCCCGTCGTGGTCGACCTCGACGTCTGACCCCTTCCGATCCCGGACCTCTGCGCGTGATCTTGGTCAGTTGCGACCTACCCGGCCCGGGTAGCTGACAACTGACCAAGATCACGCAGCCTCTCACCAGGCCCGGTAGGACGTCGGTCACGTCGGGAGCGGGCGTGCGGGGTCGCGATCGGTCGGAGCGCCGTAGAGTTCGGGACCGTGCCCACCGACGCGTCCCGTGCCCCGCTGACGGTCCGCCGGATCACGTCCGAGGAGCACCTGGCCTACGTCCGCGCCCACGAGGGCAGCGGGCGGATCTCCTTCCTGCAGGTGCCGAGCTGGGCCGGCGTGAAGGCCGAGTGGACCAACGAGTCGCTCGGCTGGTTCGACGGCGACGAGCTCGTCGGCGCCGGGCTGGTGCTGCTGCGCCAGGTGCCGCGGGTGAAGCGCTTCCTGGCCTACCTGCCCGAGGGCCCCGACATCGACTGGACCGGTGAGCGCGCCGGGCGTCCCCTCGAGGACTGGCTCGAGCCGCTGGCCTGCCAGCTCAAGGCCATCGGCGCGTTCGCCGTGAAGATGGGCCCGATGGCCGTCGTACGCCGGTGGCACGCCGACACCCTCAAGGCGGCGATCTCCGACGGCACCGCGCAGCGGCTGCGCGACGTCGACGCCGACGAGACCTTCGACGACGCGCTCGCCGTCGCCGACCGGCTGCGCGCGCTGGGCTGGAGCCAGAAGCCCGACACCGGAGCGGGTTTCGGCGACGTGCAGCCGCGCTACGTCTTCCAGGTGCCGCTCGCCGGGCGTACCGAGGCCGACCTGCTGGCCGGCTTCAACCAGCTCTGGCGGCGCAACATCAAGAAGGCCGACAAGGCCGGCGTCGAGGTCGTCCGCGGCGGCTACGACGACCTGCCCGCCTTCCACGAGGTGTACGTCGAGACCGCGGCACGCGACCGGTTCACGCCGCGCGGCCTGGCGTACTTCCAGCGGATGTGGCGCGCGATGTCGGCCGAGGACCCGTCGCGCATCACGCTCTACCTCGCGCGCCACGAGGGCCGCGTGCTCGCCGCGACCACGCTGGTCCGCGTCGGCGCGCACGCCTGGTACTCCTACGGCGCATCGTCGAACGAGGGGCGCGACGTACGCCCGTCGAACGCGATCCAGTGGGCGATGGTCCGCGACTCGCTCGCCGCCGGCTGCGACGTCTACGACCTGCGCGGCATCAGCGACACCCTCGACCCCGACGACCACCTCTTCGGCCTCATCCAGTTCAAGCTCGGCACCGGCGGCTACGCCCAGGAGTACCTCGGCGAGTGGGACCTCGCGCTGCGCCCCGTCCTCGCCAAGGCCTTCGACGTCTACCTCTCCCGCCGCTGACCGACCGCCCAGACCGGGCGTGATCTTGGTCAGTTGCGACCTTCTCGGCCCGGGTAGCTCGCAACTGACCAAGATCACGCGTCCTGGCACGCGGGCTGACGACGTGACGCGGCCTAGGGTCGGGGCATGACGTTCACGCTGCACGTCGACGGCGCGCGCTGGCGCGAGCACACCGAGCGCACCCGCGACGCCGTCCGCGCCGCGATCAGCGCCGGCGCCCACACCGCGACCGAGGGCGACCTCGTCCCCGTCGCGAAGGGGAACGGGTACGGCCTGGGCAACGTGCGCTGCGTCCGCGAGGCGCAACGCCTCGGGCTCACCCGTGTCGCCGTCGGCACCGTGTACGAGGTCGCCGAGGTGGCGGCGTCGTACGACGGCGACATCCTCGTGCTCACGCCGTACGAGCCGGCCGACCGCACCGCCGCGGCGGCCTGGGGTGTGCTCGCTCGCACGCCGTACGCCGACCGCGTCGTGCGCACCGTGTCCTCGCGACCGGCCTGGGACTCGCTCGTCACCGGTACGACGCCGGCCCGCGTGATCCTCGAGGCGTTCACGTCGATCGGCCGCTTCGGCCTGCAGCCCGGCGAGATCCGCGCTCTCCTCGCCGACGACGCGACCGCCGCCGCGCTCGGCGACGGCCGGATCCGGCTCGAGGGCCTGGCCCTGCACGAGCCGATCGCGCAGCCGCACGTCGACCGGCGCACGGTCGCCGGCTCCCGCTGGCACGACGCGTCCGTCGCCCCGCTCGCGCCCGCCGGTGCCACGCGCCGCGTCGAGGAGGTGCTCTCCGCGGGCCTCGGCTGGCAGTCCGAGCTCGCCGACCTCACCGAGCGCCTCGAGGGCACGGCGGCCGTCGACCTCACGAGCGCGGCTGCGCTGTGGGTGAGCCACCTCGACGACGGCGAGCTGCGCGCCCTGCGCGCCGGCATGCCCGACATCGCCGTCTACGCGCGCATCGGCACGCGACTGTGGCTCGGCGACCGCAGCGCGCTGCAGGCGCGCGGCACGGTGCTCGCCGTGCACGACGTCAGCAAGGGCCAGGCCAGCGGCTACCGCCAGCGCCGCGCGTCGAAGGACGGCGCCGTGCTCGTCATCGGCGGCGGTACGTCGCACGGCGTCGCCCTCGAGGCGCCGTCGCCCGCGTCGACCTCGCGGCAGCGGGCCGTGGCCGCGGGAACCGGTGTGCTGGAAGGGATCGGACGGTCTCTGTCGCCCTTCGTGGTCGGCGGCAAGCAGCGCTGGTTCGCCGAGCCGCCGCACATGCACGTGTCGCTCGTCCGCGTCCCCGAGGGCGTCGTCCTCCCCGCCGTGGGCGACGAGGTGCCCGTCGACGTCCGCCTCACCACGATCCACCCCGACCGCGTCCACGGCCTCGACTGAGACGCTGCGGTACGGCGGCGCTTCGTGCCGCTAGATCGCCCGGAATCCGGTGTGCGCCAGGGGATCGGCGCGACTCCCGCCTGTCGCGGAGGTCCACTGGTGGTGAGCCGGGAGGCGTGCCATGTCGACCACGACGAGGCGCGACGGACGGGGGCACGTTCGAGTCACGTGCACGCTCGCCGCACTGATCCTGATCCCTCTCACCGCCTGCGGAGGCTCCTCGAGCCCGCCGACCAGCAGCCCACCGACGTCGAGCAGCCCCACGAGCTCCTCGAGCCCCTCGACCACCCCGACGACGCCGGTCGCGCTGCCCTGGGTCGCGAGCGTGGTGCGTGCCGAGGTCGCCGACGGCCCCAACGGCGAGGCCGTCGAGGTCACCACCGACGCGTCGTCGGGCACCCCGACGTTCACGCGCGTCGAGCTCATCGGCGACAGCGCCACCGACGTCCTCGGCTGGTACGGCGCCGACCGCCGCACCCTCGTGTGGGCCACCGGCCAGGACCTCAAGAGCCTGCGCTCGGCCACCTTCACCGCAGCGGGGACGATCGCCGAGAAGGCGGCGCCGCTGCGCATCTCCGGCGTCGTGACGACGTACGGCTATGGCTTCCCGCAGCCCGACGGCACGCTGGTGTGGGTGCGCGAGACGCGCACGACCCCGGCGTGGGAGCTGGTCGTGCTGTCCGCCGACCTGACGGTCCTCTCGCGCCACGCCGTCCCCCTCGACGATGAGGGCACGCCTCAGTTCGCGACCGCCACGTCGGTCGGGGTGCGCACGTCGCCCACCGCGATGAGCATCTGGCGCCCCAGCGGCGTCACCACGGTCGCGCTCCCGAAGGCCTGCGAGCAGGACACCTCCGGCACGCCGGCCAGGATCGCGAGCGGCGGCACGGTGATGCTGCGCTGCGGCCCCGAGCTCGTCGCCCTGGTCCCGTCGGGAAGCGCCACGCGCGTCGTCGCCTCGACGCCGCTGCCGAGCGGGGCGCTCGTGGTCGGCGAGTGGGCCGACGCGGCATCCGTGCAGTACGCCTCGAGCGGCAGCGGATCCGCCGTACGCACCTGGCGGCTCTCCGACGACGGCACCCGCTGGACCGCGGCCGACGAGCAGGGCGTGGTGGCCCGTGCCCTGGTCGACGGGGTGCTCTACGTGGCGCGCTCCGGCGCCGATGGCACCCGCTGGTACGCCGAGACCGCACCGACCGTGCCGCTGTCGCCGGCCATCCCGGCGGCGAGCCCCGAGAGCCTCGTCCCCGCGGTGCGCACGACCACCTGATCCGACGCAGCTGACCCCCGACGGCACACCGACGCGTCGCCGCGACCGCTCGGCGCGCCCCGGACGGCTCGACGCAGCGGATCGGCCACGCTGGGTCGTCGTACCGGGTGGAAGCGGATCGTCGGGGGGAGGCGGGGCAGGTGGACGGCGCACCGTCGTTCGACGCCTTCGTCGCCGCACGGGGGTCGGCGATGCTGCGTCACGCGTACGTGCTCACCGGCGACCGCTACCTGGCCGAGGACCTCGTGCAGGAGGTGCTCGCGCACCTCTACCGACGCTGGGACAAGGTCGCCGCGGCGAGCTCGCCCGAGGCCTACGTCCGCACCAGCATCACCCGCCAGTTCCTGTCGTGGCGGCGACGCCGTTCCTCCACCGAGCGGATCACCGACCACCTGCCCGAGCGCCCCACGCTCGACGCCACCGACCTCGTCGACGGCGACGACGTCGTGTGGCGGGCGCTCGCCACCCTGCCCCGGCGCCAGCGCGCGATCCTCGCGCTGCGCTTCTACGACGACCGCTCCGACGCGCAGATCGCCGAGATCCTCGGCATCGGGGAGTCGTCGGTGCGGGCCCACGCATCACGCGGGATCGCGACGCTGCGCGAGCAGCTGGCGAAGGCCGGCATGGACGTCACGGGAGGTGTGTCGTGAGCCCCGACATCGACGAGCTGGTCCGGAGCACGATGCGCCGTCACGCCGACGACGCCCCGACCCGCATCGACCT
>JAXLSG010000010.1:0-133531 GCA_046330715.1 Candidatus Nanopelagicales bacterium | reverse complement strand
TGACCTGCGAGAACGTCGCCGAGGCGGCCGACGCGGCCGGTGCCACGGCGATCGGGCCGGCGACGGCGACGAGCACCGCGACGACGATGAGCAGCGGCCTGCGGAGCTGGGACATGAGGACTCCTTCGGGGTGCGAGCGCGCGGTCCGCGCTGTCATAGACACCCGTACTCCTTGTCACAGCCCGTGTCACGAGGTCGCCCGATCGGCGGACGCGGTGCACCGCCTGAGCGGTCGCCGTCACGCCGGGTGGTTGACTCCGGGTGTGACAGGAGCGCGGTCATGAGCCCCACCCGCCGCCAGGGCGGCGACGCCGCCCGGTTCGGCGTGCGCCTGCGCCGCCTGCGCGAGGCGGCCGGCCTGTCGCAGACCGCCCTCGCCGGCGACGACCTGCACCCCAGCTACATCTCGATGCTCGAGTCGGGCCGTCGCGCACCGACCCCCGCCGCGCTCGCGGTGATCTCGCGCCGCCTCGGCGTCCCGGTCGACGAGCTCGACGGCACGGGCCACCGCGAGCTCGAGGCCCCCGTCGCCCTCGCGGAGTCGGCGCTCGGCCTCGGCCGGCCCGAGGAGGCGCTCGAGATCCTGGCGCCGTTCGAGCGCGACGAGCTCGACGGCACTCCCCTGGTGCTCCGCGCCGCGCGCGCCCGCGCGACCGCCCTCGAGCGCGTCGGTCGCCTCGACGACGCGGTGGTCGTGCTCGAGCGGCTCCGCGACGCGTACGCCGCGTCGCCGGCGAGCCCCGAGCGCATGGACGTCGTCGTCGCCCTCGTGCGCTGCTACCGCGACGCGGGCGACCTCGACCGCGCGATCGACGTCGGGGAGCGCGAGCGCGAGCGGCTGCAGGGTCTGCTCAGCGGCCGGCTGCACACGCACGCCGACCTCGTGTCCACCCTCGCGGGCGCCTACTCCGAGCGCGGCGACTTCGTGCGCTCGGCGACGTTGCTCGACGACCTGCTCGAGGAGACGTCGCTGCGCGGCACCCTCGAGCAGCAGGCCAGCGCGTACTGGAACGCGGCGATCACCGCGACCGAGCGCGGCAACGCCCAGGACGGGCTGCACCTCGCCGAGCAGGCCTCGACGTTGCTCTCGGTGGGCGGCAACCTGCGGGCACGCGCGCGGCTGCGCATCACCAAGGCGTGGGTGCTGCTCGCGCAGGACCCGCCGCGGGCGGTGGAGGCGCGAGCCCTGCTGCGCGAGGCGATGCCCGACCTGCGCCAGCACGACGGCGAGCTGGTGCTCGCGAGCGCCGAGACCGAGCTGGCCCGCTGCGAGGTCATCCTCGGCCGTCCCGAGGTGGCCCGGCGGCACGCGCAGTCGGCGCTGCGGAGGATGACCCCGGAGATGCGGATCGAGCGGGCGCGCGCCCTGGCTGCGCTCGGCTCAGCCCTGCTGCAGAGCGGCGACGCCGAGGGCGGCGCGACCGCGCTCGACGAGGCCGCGGACATGCTCGAGGGCGTCCGTGCCAGCCGACAGGCCGCAGCCGTGTGGCGTCAGCTCGTCGAGGTGCACAAGGCGTCGGGCGACGCCGCTGCCGCCCTGGCCGCGGCGGAGAAGGCGATGGCCGTGGTCGGCCTCGCTGCCGAGCGCGTCACCCCGGTCGAGGCCTCGCGAGGGTCGCGCGTCAGGACCTGATCGTCAGGCCGAGCGGCGGTGGTCGACCCAGCGCCACGCGAGGGTGAAGATGCCCGCGGCCAGCGCCGCCTTGAGCAGGTCGCCGACGAGGAACGGCGTGAGCCCCAGCGAGAACGCCTTCGCCCACGTCACGCCCACGGCGGCCTTGAGCCACGGGACGCCGACGGCGTAGATCACGGCGCTGCCGATGAGCATGGAGGCGAACGTGCGCCACGGCGTACGCGTCCAGCCGCGCTGCGCGAGGGCGCCGACGACCGCCGCCGCGAGGACGAAGCCGAGGATGTAGCCGAAGGTCGCGGTGACGTAGCCGCTCGCGCCGCCCGCGAACCACGGGACGCCGGCGAGGCCGACGACGGCGTACAGCGCGGTGGCCGCGACGCCGCGCCACAGGCCGGCGGCAGCGCCGACGAGCAGCACCGCGAAGGTCTGGCCGGTGACCGGCACCGGCGTACCCGGGATCGGGATGCTCACCTGCGCCGAGAGGCCGATGAACGCCGCTCCGGCGAGGACGATCACGACGTTGCTCACCCACGAGCGGGCGAGGGGGTCGAGGACGACGCGGGGTGCGGGTGCGGCGAGGGACACGGTCGGCTCCAGCAGCTGGCGGACTCGGACGGGCTCGACGCTAGCGGAGCGCTGCAGGGGTACGCCGGGCACCGTGCCACCCCGGAGCGACTGCTCCATCACAGTCGCACCGGCCCCATCGGGTCGGGGCGCGACTAGGCTCGCGCACGTGGTTCCGGAGGCGAGCGTGCGCGACGGGGTCGGCGCGCTGGTGGCCGCCGACCAGCCCGTGCTGGTCGAGATGCGGCGCCACCTCCACGCCCACCCGGAGCTGAGCGGCCAGGAGCACGCCACCACCGCGTTCGTGGGGCAGCACCTGCGGGACCTCGGCCTGGCCCCGAAGCGGCTCGACATCGGCACGGGCCTCGTGTGCGACATCGCGGTCGGCGACGTCGACAGCCGTTCTCCCGTCGTCGCTCTCCGCGCCGACATCGACGCGCTCGCCATGCCCGACGAGAAGGCCGTGGGCTACCGCTCCACCGTCGACGGCGTCGCGCACGCGTGCGGGCACGACGCCCACACCGTCGCGGTGCTGGGCGCGGCGCGCGCGCTCGTGGCGCTCGCGCCGCGGTCCGACGTCTCCGGCACGGTGCGGCTGATCTTCGAGCCGGCCGAGGAGTCGGTGCCCGGCGGCGCCGTCGACGTGATCCGCGAGGGCTGGATCGACGGCGTCGGTGCGGTGTTCGGCGTCCACTGCGACCCCAAGCTCGACTCGGGCCAGGTCGGCGTGCACGCGGGTGCGATCACCTCGGCGGCCGACCTCGTCGAGCTGCGCGTCACCGGACCGGGCGGTCACACCGCGCGTCCGGAGCGGACCATCGACCTCGTCGCTGCGCTCGGGCGCCTCATCACCGGGATGCAGCCCGCGCTCGACCGGCTCACGCCGCGACCCGGCGACCTCCACCTCGTGTTCGGTGCCGTGCACGCAGGCGACGCGCCCAACGTGATCCCGTCGCACGGTCTGGTCCGCGGCTCGCTGCGCACGCGCGACCACGGCGTCTGGGATTACGCGCCGCGTCTCGTCGAGCGCGCGGTCGAGGAGCTCCTCGAGGGCACCGGCGCGGCGTGGACGATGCAGCACCGCCGCGGAGTGCCGCCGGTGGTCAACGACCCCGCCATGACCGCGCTGCTCGCGATGACGGCGGCACGCGTGCTCGGCGACGACGCTGTGGTGGGCACCGACCAGTCGCTCGGCGGCGACTCGTTCGCGTGGTTCCTCGAGCGCGTGCCCGGCTGCTACGTGCGGCTCGGTGTGCACGACCCGCGCTCGACCGGCCCGCGCCTCGACCTGCACGCGAGCACGTTCGACATCGACGAGCGGGCGCTGGGTCACGGCGCCCACCTGCTGGCCGCCGTCGCCCTCGACGCGCTGGTCGCCCTGCGCCGCTAGGGATCTCGGGCCTACGTGCGTCGCGTCGTCGTCCGACGGCGCACGGGACGACGCGCCGGGACGGCCTCCGTCACGAGCTGTGCGAGCAGCGCGAGCACGCCGTCGACGTCGGTGCCCTCGGGGTCGGCCAGCCACGACAGCGTGAGGCCGTCGAACACCGCGGTCACGAGCGCGGGGAGCGCCGGCACGGAGTCGGGGTCGATGCCGCCCGCGACGAGACCCTCGGAGACCATCCGCCGGTAGGCCTCGTACTGGCGCTGCGCGACCGGCGCGAGGTCAGGACGGCGCAGCGCCCACGTCGTCATCTCGTACATCGCGAGCTGCCGCCCGCGGTCGTCGGACTCGACGGTGGAGAAGGCGGCGAGGAGCTGCTCGTGCAGCGACGCGCGCGGGTCGTCGGACGCCGCGCGGCTGGCGCGGACGGCCTCCGCGATCGCGCCGAGCGTGTCGGCGATGACGGCCTCGAGCAGCTCGTCCTTGCCCGCGAACCAGTAGTGCACGAGGCCGGTCGGTACTCCGGCCTCCTCGGCGATGCGCCGGGTGGTCGCGGCCGCGATGCCGTGCTCGGCGATGACGCGCGAGGCTGCGGCGATCAGCTCGGCACGACGACCCTCGTCGTCGGGGCGTCGCGCAGGGGTTCGCGGCATGCCGGAGAGTGTTGCACATCTGTCTTGGACGCTTGACCAAATCCGGGGAGCGGTCCAGACTCGGCCCACCTCGGGCCGCGGTGCATCGTCCCGGGGCGGCGTACCGGTGGGAGAGGGCATGGCTGAGTCGTCGAAGGCGCGGACGTCGCTGAGCACGCGACGCGTGGTGTTCCTGGTGATCGCAGCCGCGGCGCCGATGGCCGCGATGGTCGGCAACGTGCCGCTCGCGGTCATCTACGGCAACGGCGCGGGCATCCCGGCCGCGTTCGTGATCGCGACCGTCGTGCTGCTCTGCTTCGCGGTCGGGTACGCCGCGATGAGCCGGCGCGTCGTGAATACCGGCGCCTTCTACACCTACATCGCCCGCTCGCTCGGCAAGCCGACCGGCGTCGCCGCGGCGTACGTCGCCGTCCTCTCCTACGGCGGTCTCACGTTCGGTCTCTCCGGCGCCTTCGGCTACTACACGGCGCTGGTGCTCGACGGTCTCGGCATCACCGTCGCCTGGTGGCAGCTCGCGATCCCCGCGATCGCGCTCATCGCGGTGCTCGGCTACCGCTCGGTCGACCTGTCGGCGAAGGTGCTCGGCACCCTCATGGTGCTCGAGTTCCTGGTGCTCATCGTGTTCGACGTGATCGTCGTGGCGCAGAAGGGCCCCGAGGCGTTCCCGACGCAGTCGTTCGAGCCGTCGGTCGTCACCAGCGGCTCGCTCGGCATCGCGCTCATGTTCGCGATGTTCAGCTTCGTCGGGTTCGAGTCGGCTGCGCTGTACGGCGAGGAGACGCGCGACCCGGAGCGCAGCATCCCGCGCGCGACGTACATCGCCGTCGGGTCGATCGGCATCTTCTACATCCTCACCAGCTGGATCATCGTCGGCGCCGCCGGTGTCGAGGCGATCAAGGGCGCGGCGACCGAGGCGCAGGGCGACTTCGTCTTCCAGCTGATCAAGAGCTACGGCGGCGAGGTGCTGTACGACGTCTCCGCGGTGCTGCTCTGCACGAGCGTTCTCGCCGGATATCTCGCGCTGCACAACGCCACGAGCCGCTACATGTTCGCGCTCGGTCGCGAGAAGGTGCTGCCCCAGCACCTCGGCCACTACCACCCCAACCACTTCAGCCCGCACGTCGCGAGCATCGTCGTCTCGGTCGCCACGCTCGTGGTCATCGGCGGCTTCGCGATGTCGGGTGCCGACCCGTTCACGACCCTCGTGCCGGCGCTCATCGGCGTGGGCACGCTCGGGATCATCGCGCTGCAGGCCGCGGCGTCCCTCGCGGTCGTGGCGTTCTTCTGGATCCGCAACGACCGCACGCTCTGGCAGTGCGTCATCGCGCCGGCGATCGGCTTCGTCGGCCTGACCACCGCGTTCGTGATGGCGCTCGTCAACTACCCGACGCTCACGGGCTCGAGCGACGCGGTCGTGAACTCCGTGCCGTTCGTGCTCGTCGTCGTGGCCGTCGCCGGCGTGGTCATGGCGCTCGTGCTGCGCCGGCGCAGGCCGACGACGTACGCAGCGCTGGCGCGGTCGCGGGTGCGCGGCCGCAAGCGTCGCGACGACGTGCCGACCGTGACCTACTCGCGGCGCTACTGCGTCGTGGGCGCCGGCCCGGCGGGCCTGATCATGGCGCGGGCGCTCATCGCCGAGGGCGTGCCGTTCGACTGGTTCGAGAAGAACGACGACGTCGGCGGCATCTGGGACATGGACGCCCCCGGCTCGCCGATGTACAGCAGCGCGCACTTCATCAGCTCCAAGACGCTGTCGGCGTTCGTCGGCTACCCGATGCCCGACGACTACCCCGACTACCCGTCGTGGCGGCAGATCCGCGACTACATCCGCAGCTTCGCGCGCGACTTCGGGCTCTACGACCACGTGACCCTCGGCGTCGCCGTCGTGACCGCCGAGCCGCTGCCCGGCGACCGGTGGCGCGTCGAGCTGTCGACCGGCGAGACGCGCGAGTACGACGGACTGATCGCGGCTCCCGGCGTCACCTGGCACCCGAACCTGCCGGCGATCCCGGGCGCCGAGGACTTCGGCGGCGAGCTGCGGCACTCGGTGACCTACCGCGAGGGCTCGGAGTTCCGTGGCAAGCGCGTGCTCGTCGTGGGCGCCGGCAACTCCGGCGTCGACATCGCCTGCGACGCCGCGCGCAACGCCGACGCCGCGTTCCTCTCGGTCCGTCGGGGATATCGCTTCGTGCCCAAGCACATCTTCGGTCTGCCGACCGACGCGCTGATCTCGGGAGCGATCGACCCGCCGCGCGGCGTCAGCCTCGGCGGAGACCCGTCGCAGCTCATCGACGCCCTCGTCGGCGACCTCACCCGGCTCGGCCTGCCGGCTCCCGACCACGACCTGCTGCAGAGCCACCCGATCATGAACACCCAGGTGCTGCACTACCTGCAGCACGGCGACCTCGTGGCCAAGCCCGACCTCGTGCGGCTCACGGCCGACGGCGCCGTGTTCGCCGACGGCAGCGAGGAGCACCTCGACCTCGTACTGCTCGCGACGGGCTACCAGTACCTGCTGCCCTTCCTCGACGACTCCCTCATCACGTGGAAGGCGGGGCACCCGCAGCTCTATCTCAACGTGTTCTCGCGCGAGCTCGACTCGTTGTACGTCCTGGGCTTCGTGGAGTTCGCGGGTGCGGCGTACACGAGGTTCGACGAGATGGCGCAGATGGTCGTCATCGACATCCGTGCCCGCGAGACCGGCGTGCGCCACGACGAGTGGGTGGCGCTCAAGCGCACGGACACGCCCGACCTCAGCGGCGGCATGACCTACGTGGCGAGCGACCGCCACGCGAACTACGTCGAGGTCGAGACCTACGTCGGCTATCTCGCGGACCTGCGCGACCGCTTCGAGTGGGCCGACCTCGACTCGGCGACGTACGAGTCCCTCCGCGTGCGCGGGTCGGACGTGGACCTCACGGAGGTGCAGGCATGAGCCGCAGGGCGCTGATCACCGGTGGCGGCGGGGCGATGGCGGCGGAGATCGCTGCTCGCCTCGACGCGCAGGGCTACGAGTTCGTCCTCGTCGACGTCGACGAGGAGCGGATGGCCGCCGTCGCGGCGACGCTGCGCGGCGCGACCACGACGCGCGTGGCCGACCTCTCCGACCCTTCGCAGATCCGCGACGTCGCCGCGTGGATCGCGGCCGACCACGCCGACCTCGACCTGCTGGTGAACAACGCCGGCATCATCCGGCCCGGCGACGTCTCCGACGTGACCGCCGACGACATCGACCGGCACGTCAACGTCAACCTGCTCGCGCCCATGCAGATCACGGCCGCAGCGGCGCGCGGCATGAAGGAGCGCCGTCGCGGCGACATCGTCACGATCGTGTCGATGGGCGGCATCCTCGCCCTGCCCGGCAGCGCGTCGTACGCCGCGTCGAAGTTCGGCCTGCGCGGCTTCCAGACCTCGATCCGCTCCGAGCTCGCGCCGTACGGCGTGCGGGTCATGGGCGTCTTCCCCAGCGGCGTCGACACCCCGATGCTGCGGTACGAGGCCACGCACGGCGGCTCGCCGCTGAACTTCGTGGGCAAGGTGAAGACCGTGCAGGACATCGGCGACGCCGTCGAAAGGGCGTTGCGCACCGGCAAGCTCGAGACCTACGTCCCGTACGGCGACAGCCTCACCACCCGCGTCGTGGGCAGCATCCCGTGGTCGGTCGAGAAGATCGTGCCGCTCTTCACCAAGTCGGGCGAGAAGGGGCGGGCCGCCTTCATCTCCGAACGCGGCCTCTGACCTCTGCCCGTCTGGTCGCCGACGACGTACGTCTGCCGACTGTTGGGGCTCGCGTCCGGGCGTGGTCCGTCTCGCGATGTCGGTGCTCGAGGGCTCGTCGACGGCCTGGTGCGCGCATCGCACGTCGTGTGCAGCGGTGGTCGGGGAGAAGGGCGCATCGAGGTCTGTGGCGGTCGGGTTGCGTCGTCGGGTGGCGCGGTGTTCGGGGTGAAGGGCGCGGCGACGGTGGTGGTGGTCCGGTCGCGACGACGTGTGGCGCTGTGCTCGGGGTGGAGGGCGCGGCGAGGTCGGTGGGGTCGGGTTGCGTCGTCGGGTGGCGCGGTGTTCGGGGTGAAGAGCGCGGCGACGGTGGTGGTGGTCCGGTCGCGACGACGCATGGCGCAGTGCTCGGGGTGAAGGGCGCGTCGAGGTCGGTGATGGTCGGGTCGGTCGTTGTGTGGCGCGGTGGTCCGGGTGGAGCACGTGGCCGCGGAGTGGTGTCGAGCAGGTCGTCGTAGACCGAGTCGCCCGTGACGCGGCGGTGGTGCCTGACGGGTTGGCGGCGTGGAGCTGGCGCTGCGTCGGCGACGTCGTCCAGGGCATCGCATCTGCCGTTCCTGCACGTGCGACGGCACTCGTGGACCACCGAGCTCACCACCCGCGTCAGTAACGGGTCGATCGCCGAAAGTAGTTGGAAGTCAACGGATTTCGTCGATCTCGTCTCTTGACTTGAATCGTACAGGTGTGCGAAGATCTACCCATGTCGCACTCGTCCTCCCCTGACGGCAGCCCCGTGCCGGGTGCTGAGGTCGACGACGTGTGGGACGTCGACAAGGAGTGGCTCGACCTCGAGGCGCAGCGCACCGCGGCCGAGGAGTTCTCGGCACGCTTCGCCGGCCCCTGCGGGGACGCGGATGTTCCGGAGCGCTTCGACGACGGCCGGTTCGCCGACGACGACCTGCTGGCGATGCGAGGTCCGGTGTCGGCCTGGGACCTGGTGCTGCTCGCCTCGATCGATCCGGCCACGCTGAGCACCGAGGGCAAGCTCGACTACCTGCGGTGCGTCGAGGCCGTGAAGTCGATGCTCTCGGCGATGGAGTCGCGCGGCACCGTCGCGATGGCCGGCACCGACGCCAGCAACTCGATGACGGACCGGCATGTCGCGATGGAGGTCGCCGCGCTCCGCCGGGTCGGTGAAAGTGCGGCCACGTCGGGGATCGCGACCGCCCGCGCGCTGCACGTCGAGTTCCCCAAGTTCCTGGCGGCGCTGTCGGCGGGCGAGGTGTCGGAGTGGCACTGCCGGGTGCTGGTCACCGAGACGGTGAACGTCACCGACCCCGAGACGATCGCCGCCCTGCAGGATCGGCTGCTGCCCAAGGCCAGGCGCAAGACCCCGAGCGAGTTCCGGCGCGACGTCCGCAAGGCCGTCGCCGACCTCGACGCCGCGAACGAGGCGCAGCGGGTCGCGCGTGCCCGCGGCGACCGCTACGTCGCCTGCCGCCCGCTGTCCGACGGGCTCGGCTACCTGGGCATCGTGACCGACTGGCCCACGATCTCCGCGATGCACCAGAGGATCACCGGGGCCGCGACCGCGCTGAAGAAGACCCGGGGCGGTGCCGCCGCGGTCCGGGCAGGCGACGACGACGCCCTCATGGACTGCTGCCGCGCCGATGCGGCCGCTGGTCTGGTCCTGGGAACCGCCCAGCCCGACGGGTCCCTCGAGTTCGACCCCCACGACATCCCGATCTCGCTCACCGTGGTGATGGACCTGCCGACGCTGCGCGGCGAGGCCGACCGCCACGCCCTCCTCGACGGCGAGCCGATGCCGGCCGCCAACGCGCGGGAGTACGCCGACGCCGCCCGCTGGTGGCGGCGCGTCGTGACCGACCCCGTCACCGGGCACGCGCTGGACTACGGCCGCCAGCAGTACCTGCCCGCGAGGTGGCGCGACTTCGTCATCCACCGCGACGGCTGCCGGGCGCCGGGCTGCACCGTCCAGGCCGAGTCCCGCCTTCAGGCCGACCACCCCGAGCCCTTCCCGGCTGGCCCCACGTCCGCGGCCAACGGCGGCGGGCTGTGCATCAAGCACCACCAGCTCAAGACCTCCCGCTACGCACGTATCGAGGACTCCGCCGCCGACGGCTCCGCCACCTGGATCACCGCCTGGGGACAGCGCTTCACCATCCCGCCCCGACCGTTCCTGCACGACCCCGCCGACCACCCACCCGGCATCGAGACCTCCGAACCGCGACCCGAGACCGCACCACCCGACGACCCACCGATGAACTCGGAGTCATCGGCCGAGCAAGCGCGCCACGATCCGGGACGCGCCGAACCACCCCAGGACCCGCCCTTCTAGCCGGCGGTCGCCCCCGCTCGCCCGAGACAGACCGAGAAGGAACCGGCATTCGGCATCGCCCAATCCGGGATGATGACGGAGTGATTCCCGCCTTCTCGACGCGGCCGGACGGAGTCGTCGACCTCGATCTCGGCCCGGAGTGGAAGTCCATGACCGAGGCGCTACTCGACGCCGTCACGAGTCGGGCACCGAGAGGCTCCGATGGTCGCAACCCCTCGACTTACTGGATCGACGGGTGTCTTGCTGCCCTTCTCGCGAGCGGGGATGACTCCAGTGAGGTCCTGCTGGTGAACGGCAACATCACAGAGTTGTGGCGAGTCGGAGACCTCGTTGTGGCGCGGTCGGTCGTCAATCACTTCGACGATGAGGCCATGCCACGACGTGACTTCGTGGCAGTCCTAGAAGCATGGCGTCGGCAGGTCCTGGCCGCGCTTGGTGCCTAAGTGCCGTAGCGCCCGGTTAGAGGTGGAGGATCCCCGAGTGAGGTACGTGCCTGTGCGAGCGGTCGGCTGGGTGGCCGACGAGCCGCAACCGGGGCTCGTGGAAGTCCGCTTCACAGATGCTCACGGCACGCCGCGAGTCCTGGTGGACAAGTGCGCAGTCTTTGACGTGAACCTTGATCGAGACACGGTCTACCCGGTCGCACTAGAGCTGCCCGTCGAGGTGGTCGAACAACGATCCACTGACGAGACCGAGGTCGCTGTCATTCGATTGCCCTGGGGGCTCTCCGCCGAGCCGATTGAGGTTCGGTCCTCAGACCTGGTCGACCGCGCCTAAGTGCCGTTAGGACGACCACCCGCCGCACGATCCGGCAGCATCGCGTAGGTGCTGCATGAGTTGTGGGTCGATGCCGATGGCCTGGACACCTTCTGTCTGGCCGGGCCGTTAGGCGACGACGCTCGTGCGCTGCTGGCTTTGCCTGCCGAGCTCGTATGGACGGTCGACGCCGAGAGCCACTACGCAGCCATGACTGAGTACTACGCGTTTCGCGGACTTGGCCCGTACACGACCACGTATCCCGACCAGGATCGAGAGACATCCGCGGAACGCGGCTGGGAGTAGCCGCTCCGAAGTGCCGATCGCGCTCGCATGGGGTCGCCGTCACCGGCATCCTGGAACGCGTGGTGACACTGGATTTCGACGAGAGCGACGGTCGCCTCGCCGTGGCCGGTGAGGAGTTCTATCTCGTCATGGAACTGTCCGAGTCGGATGTGTCGGAGCTGCGCCAGTTGGGCGACCGGTCCTGGCTACAGCGGGAGTCGCTGCGCGCCGGCACTTGCCTTGGCCATTCCGTCTTCTGGTCAACAGATGGAGATGCTGTCTCGCTCCTCGTGGGCACAGACGACGAGTCGTGGACGCTGTCTGTGACCCTGACGCGACCCATCCTGGTCGCCGCGCTCACCTTGAACTAGCCGCGCAGATGTGCCGTTAGCGGTCGCCGGTTCGGATGGCGTCTGCGCTGACGCGCAGGTCGCGGAAGTCCTCGACGGCTAGCCGCGCCGCCTGGATCAAACCTCCCAGGTCGCCGCCAGCGACGACGAGGATGTCGTCGATCACGGAGTCGGGCGGGGTTGCGTCTCCATAACAGTCGTGCCAGGCGAACTCGGTCAGCTCCAGCAGGTCGAGCGCTGCCGCCGCCCGTGTTCCGAAGGAGCTGACGACAGCCGCTTCTCGTTCAGCCCTGCGGGCCGATCTCCCGACTACCACGGTGGCCTCCACGACGTCCGACCAGCGAAGAGTACGCGCGCAGCCCCGCACCGAAGTGGCCTCAGGTGTCGCTCGATGTGTCTTCGGAAGGCCGGCTGAGGTACCAACCCCACGAAGCGATCGCGATCACCGTGATCAGAACTCCGCACCAGTCCTGCCACGACATCGCTGAGGCGCGGACCAGGTTCCGAACGGAGAGGCCAACGAGGCAGACCGTGATGAGCGCGAGACTCAGCATCCATCGGTTCCAGCTGGCAGGCCGCCGACGCGAGCGGCGGGGGCGACGCCACCAGGGCACGTCGACCTCGGCCTCACCCTCGCTCTGTTGGCTCACGGCGCGATTATCGTGGTCGGTCCACCAGCAGATGTCCCCGTCACCTTCGCTTCTCGGAGGATGGTCTGCGCGTGAGTCGACGGGCGCACCTCCACGACGGCGCCGCTGGGATGCGGCCGGAGGCGAGGGTTTCTCTCAGACGGGGGACCACTCGTGGACGGGGACGTTGGAGTGCATGCGCTCGACGTAGGCCTGGGTCATGAGGCGCAGGGCCTCGGGGCGGTCGGCGCCGGGGGCCTCGAAGGCGCGGACGGCGTCGACCTGCCAGGTGGCGCCGTTGCGGCCGGTGAGGCAGCGGCCCTCGATGATGCCGAGCAGGCGCTCGCGGATCGCGTCGTCGACGCCCCACTCCTGCAGGCCCTGGTGGGCGAGCGGCAGCAGCCGGCGCAGGGTGAGCTCGGTGACGGCGACCGGGCCGAGGCCGGGCCAGAACACCTGCGCGTCGATGCCCATCATGGCGGCGTCGGTGAAGTTCTCCTCCGCGGCCTGGAAGGACATCTGCGACCACACCGGGCGGTCGGCGAGGGCGAGGGCGCGAAGCGCGCCGAAGTAGAAGGCGCCGTTGGCGAGGATGTCGGTGACGGTCGGGCCGGCAGGGAGGACGCGGTTCTCCACGCGCAGGTGCGGCCGCCCGTGCGTGATGTCGTAGACCGGCCGGTTCCAGCGCCAGATGGTGCCGTTGTGCAGGCGCAGCTCGTGCAGCGACGGCGTACCGCCCTGCTCGAGAACCTGCACCGGGTCCTCGTCGTCGAGGATCGGCAGGAGCGCGGGGAAGTAGCGCAGGTTCTCCTCGAAGAGGTCGAACACGCTGGTGATCCAGCGCTCGCCGAACCACACGCGCGGGCGCACGCCCTGGGCCTGCAGCTCGGCGGGGCGGGTGTCGGTGGCCTGCTGGAACAGCGCGATGCGCGTCTCGTTCCAGAGGTGACGACCCAGGAAGTACGGCGAGTTCGCGCCGAGACCCACCTGCACCGACGACAGGCACTGCGCCGCGTTCCAGTACTGCGCGAACTCGTCGGGGCTCACCTGCAGGTGGAACTGCACGCTCGTGCACGCGGCCTCGGGGATGATCGAGTCGCTGAACACCGACAGCGTCTCGGGGCCGCGGATGTCGATCTGCAGGTCCTCGCCGCGCGCGAGCAGCAGCTGCTCGTCGAGCAGCGAGTAGCGCGGGTTGTTCGACAGCGAGTCGGGCTGCATGTGCTCGTCGGCGAGCGTCGGCAGGATGCCGATCATCACCAGGTGCGAGCCCACCTCGTTGGCCAGCTTCTCGGCCTTGTTGAGCTCGTCGCGCACCTCGCGCTCGTACGCCGTGGCGCCGTCGCCGTCGAGGCCGCGCGGCGGGATGTTGATCTCGAGGTTGAACCGGCCGAGCTCCTGCACGAACGACGGGTCGTCGATGTGGTCGAGGACCTCCTGGTTGCGCAGCGCTGGGCGGCCGTCCTCGTCGACGAGGTTGAGCTCGACCTCCATGCCGGTGAGCGGGCGGTCGAAGTCGAAGCGCGACTCCGCGAGCATGCGCGCGAACACGTCGAGGCACCGGTGCACCTTGTCGCGGTAGCGCTGCCGGTCCTCGCGCGTGAACGTGCGGCTCGCGACGTTCTCTCCCACGGGGCAAGCCTGGCGGCTGGACCGCCCGCGTTTCAGGCGTTCTCGCAGGCTCGTCCGCTCTCCGGGTGAGACGCTCGGCACGTCGCGGGGCGGCCGGACGGCGCGAGCAGTGGCAGGGTGGGCGGATGACCGAGGTGATCGAGCCGCGCGAGGTGCCCCTCGGCGGCCCCCGTGCGATGACCGTCCGCCGCACGCTGCCGCAGAAGCAGCGCTCGCTGGTGGGCGCCTGGTGCTTCGTCGACCACTACGGCCCCGACGACGTCGCCGAGACCGGCGGCATGGTCGTGCCGCCGCACCCGCACACCGGCCTGCAGACCGTGAGCTGGTTGTTCGAGGGCGAGGTCGAGCACCGCGACACCACGGGCGCCCACGCGCTGGTGCGGCCGGGCGAGGTCAACCTCATGACCGCCGGCCACGGCGTCGCGCACTCCGAGGTCTCGACGCCCGCGACGACGCGTCTGCACGGCGTGCAGCTCTGGGTCGCGCTGCCCGACGGCGACCGCGAGACCTCGCCGGCCTTCGAGCACCACGTCCCCGAGGTCGTCGAGCTCGACGGCGCCACGGTCCGCACGTTCGTCGGGTCGTACGCCGGCAGCACGTCGCCCGTGCGCACCTTCACCCCGCTGCTCGGCGCTGAGCTGGCGCTGCAGGGCGACGAGCCGGTACGCCTGGACCTCGACCCGGCGTTCGAGCACGCGCTGCTCGTCGACGGGGGAGACCTCGACGTCGACGGCACCCTCGTCGCGCACGGGCAGCTCGCCTACCTCGAGCCCGGTCGCGACGCCACGACGGTGCGCGGCGCCTCCGGCGTACGCGTCCTCCTCCTCGGCGGCACGCCGTTCGGCGAGGAGATCGTGATGTGGTGGAACTTCGTGGGCCGCAGCCACGACGACGTCGCCGAGCAGCGCGCGGCCTGGCAGGCGCGGTCGTCGCGCTTCGGCGAGGTGCCGGGCTACGTCGGCGACCCGTCGTGGCTCCCGGCACCCGAGCTGCCCAACGTGCGGCTCCGTCCGCGCGGCAACCCGTGAGCACGGGCGAGGGCTCGGCAGGTCCTGGGGGTCACCACCGAGCCCTCGCGTCACGTCCGGGGCGTCACACCCGGCCGTGCTCCTTGTAGTACGTGCGCCAGACGAGCCGGTGCAGCGGGATCCACCGCGGGAGGTCGCGCAGCACCGGGATGAACGGCGTGAACAGCCACAGCGCGAAGACGCAGATCATGATGGCCGTGATCCACGCGTCGGCGTTGTCGGTCGCCGAGCGGGCGAGGCCGGTGGCGTCGTCCGGGGCGTTGAAGACCGGCAGCTGGTACCAGAAGGACCACGGGGCCAACCAGATCTGGCCCGGCCACGAGCCGGCCTCGTTCATCATCCCCCAGGTGTCGCCACCGAGGTTGAGCGCGACGGCCTTGTCCTCCATGTAGCCGCCGTCGCCCATCATGAGCAGCTGCTTGGTCTGGTCGGTCTGGAAGAACTGCCCCTGGCCGGTGAGCGCGTTGTCGTACGCGCCCGAGACCGCCATCGCCGTGGCGTCCTTGGCGAGGTCCGGCACCGGGCCGTAGTCGCCCTTCTCGACGGCGTCGAGGTGCAGGTCGCCGTTGTCGTCGACCGTGGCCTGGACCGCGTCGTCGTACGCCGTAGCCCACTTCGCCTGCTGCTCGGCGCTCGCACCGTTCCACGCGTCGAGCGCCGCCTTCGCCGGGTTCGGGTCGGCCTGGCTCTCGAGCGGCAGGATCACGAAGTCCTGCGCGGTGTCGACCGGGTGGGCCACGCCCTGCCAGCTCTGCGTCGCGAGCGGTCCGATCGAGAGCCCGTCGGAGTTGGTGTTGTAGGGCGGGCCGTAGCCGGCGGTCTCGCTCGAGCCGGCCAGCTGGCTCACGACCGTGGCGTAGAACGAGTCGGGCGAGTCGCCGGCCCACTGCTTGAACGTGATGGCGGGGTCGTCGGGCGAGCTGAAGACCGCGGCGAAGGCCACGGTAAGGACGCCGACGACGACGAGGGCGATCGCGCCCTCCTTGAGGATGTCGTAGTGCCGCTTCTTCCCGTCCCACGGCCGCGCGTAGAACGCGTTGCGGGTCTTGCGCGCCTCGCTGCTCATGACGCCACCGCCTCGGCGGGGTCGACCGCGTCGATCGGCGGCACCACACCGTGCTTGCGCACCAGCAGGATGTGCAGCACGACGACGATCCCGACACCGAGCGGCAGCGGCACGATGTGCCACAGCGACATCTGGCCCACGTTGGTCGTGTTCATGAAGCCGCCGAGACCGACGGAGTTCAGGACGTCCTTGGCCTCGAACGCGACCCACTGCGAGTTGAAGTTCGTCGTGATGGTGTAGCCGGTGAACGCCGTCGCGAGCGCGGTGATGAACGCGAAGACCCCGGTCGCCCAGGTGAGGAAGCGCTTGCCGCGCCAGGCCGCCATCCAGTACTTCGCGATCAGGTGCACGATCATGAAGAAGAAGAAGAACTGCACTCCCCAGAAGTGCAGGCTGTTGATGAAGCGGCCGAACGGCGTCGTGTGCCACCACTGCAGGCCGCCGAGCGTCAGGATCACGCCGGACGCGATCACGATGACGAGCGCGACGATGGTCGCCATGCCGAAGACGTAGACCCAGGATGCGACGTACGACGGCTGGCTCTCGGGGAGCAGCTTCTCGGGCGGGAGGTTCTTCAGCCACCGCTTGCGGACCGCACCGGTCCAGGTGCTCGGCTCGAAGTCGGTGCCCGCGGGCACCTCGGTCTCGGTGCTCATTCGGCGTCCCTCCCCTTCGGGAACGGGAGCACCAGCGCCAGGACGAAGGTCAGCAGCAGGAGCAGGATGACGATCAGGTTGGGGACCGAGACCTGGATCCACTCCCAGATCTGCTTGTACGACGCCGGTTGGTCCAGCGACACCGCGAGCCAGTTCACGTGTCCTCCTCGGACAGGGGCCCGACCCAGTTCGTGCCCGCACCTCGACCCTCCGCCGCGGTGGGAGCGCAGTCGCGCCCCGGCGGTAAACGAGCGGTCTGGGAGTGGTCTGGAAGCAGTAAGGGAGGCGAGCCTCGCCTCTCCGGACGAACGTGCCGATACCCAGGGTGATCGGACGACCCGCGGGTGACCGGACGCACGGTCACCCTGGGTGCGTGGCGCACGTACGCTGCGTGGGGAGAGGGGAGGTACGCAGCAGCATGCTCGGCGAGGACTTCGCCGCAGCGCTCGACGGCGCGCGGCAGGCGGACGAGCGCGCCTTCGCCCTGCTCTACCGCGACGCGCACCCCCCGCTGCTGCGCTACCTGCGCGGCATGTCCGGCGAGTACGCCGAGGACGCGGCGTCAGAGACCTGGCTCGAGGTGGCCCGCGGCCTCGACGGCTTCGAGGGCCCCGAGCCGGCCTTCCGCGCCTGGCTGTTCGCCATCGCCCGGCGCAAGCTCATCGACCGGATCCGCTACGAGACGCGCCGGCCGAGCGCCTCGTGGGACGACCTCGAGCTGGTCGGACCGGTCACCCGTGACGTCGCCGAGGACGTCGTCGACGCCGACTCCACCCAGCACGCGCTCGCGCTCGTGCGCACCCTTCCCCGCGACCAGGCGGAGGCGGTGCTGCTGCGGGTGGTGGCCGACCTCGACTACGCCGACGTCGCCCAGATCATGGACCGCACGCCCGGGGCCGTCCGGGTGCTCGTGCACCGCGGGCTCCGCCGCCTCGAGCAGGAGCTGGCTACGCGCCGTACCGGGGGAGTAACGCCATGAACGGCCCCGACGTTCCTTCCTCCGGGACGCCGCCGACCGGTGGCGACCCGGGCTACGACGCGGTCATCGAGGACATCCTCGCCGGCCGCCTCGGGCACGAGCCGGAGGACGAGATGAGCCTGGTCGGGCTGGTCGACGCGCTGCGCGCGCCGGGCTCCGACGAGGAGCTCGGCGACGTCGAGGCCGCGACCTCGGCGTTCCTCGCGGCGCGCTCCGGTGCCGGCGCCGAGGCCGGCAGCGGGGTCGTCGTCCCGCTGGCCCCCCGTCGGGCCGGCCGGGCCGTCGTGGCCGTGGCCGCTGTCCTGGGTGCCGTCGTCCTCGTGGGCGGCACGGCCGCGGCCGCGACCGGCTCGCTGCCCCCGCGCCTGCAGGACTTCGCCCACCTCGTGCTGCGCTTCGTCCCCACCGCCGACGAGGCTGCCGCCTCCCAGTCCGCCAGCCCCGAGGCCTCGAACGGCTCGGAAGCCTCCTCGAACGGGCAGCGCTCGAGCACTGCACCCACGTCGCCGGGGAAGAGCCAGGCCAGCCCGGCTGCGACCGTCGGGCCCACCTCTCCGCAGCTCGCGGCGTGGTGCCAGGCGTTCGCGAGCAAGACGAACTCCGCCGCGGAGCGTTCGACCGCGGCCAAGGCCCTCCAGGCCTACGCGACCTCGCAGAACACGACCGTCGTCGCCCTGTGCGCCACAGTTCCGAAGCCTGGCGCCTCGGGCGCCTCGAACGGAAGCAACGGCAACGGTTCCACCGGCAAGAACGGCAACCCGTCGCCGGGCACCAAGCCGAGCAACGCCAACAGCAACGCGGCAGGCAACGGCAACGGGGCGAGCAACCGCGCCACCCCGACCAAGCCGAGCCAGGCCACGTCGCGCCCCAGCAACAGCAACAAGCCGGCCACGCCCGGCAACGGCAACGGCAACAAGCCCAGCACCACCCCCTAGGACGTGCTGCGGACGCGGGCGGACGACCCTCCGTCAGCGGCCGTAACACTCCGGGACCGCTCGACGTTCTCCCCGCGGAGGCGCTCGGGCGCCCCCGCAGGACCCGCGGCGCCGCCGACCAGGACACGGCGGCGCCGCGGCCTGCCCCTCGGGGCAGGCCCGCAAGCCCACGGCGCCGTCGACCAGGACTCGACGGCGCCGTGGCCTGTTCCGGGGCGGTTCCGCCCCAGCCGCGACCGCCAGCGGGCGGTCTCAGCCGCGCTCGGCCTCCGGGTCGGTCACGTCGGCCACGGTCGCAGCGATTCGCTCGACCAGCGCGAGGGCGTTGACCCCGATCGCGACGTCGTGCACGCCGCTGCCCAGCGTGACCTCGCCGCGCGAGGCCAGCACCACGTCGGCGACCACGGGCCAGGGTCGTGCCGACCCCAGCGGGGTGATGGTGCCGCGCTCGAAGCCCGTCGCCGCGAACGCCTCGTCGGCCGGCGGCATCGACATCCGCGAGACCCCGAGCAGCCCGCGCAGCTTCGGCCAGGAGATCTGCCGGCCGCCGGGCACCAGCACGAAGAGGTAGTCGTCGTCGCCGCGGCGTACGACGAGGGTCTTCACGACGTCGACCACGTCGACCCCGCGCGCCGCAGCAGCCTCGGCGAGCGAACGGACGGGCGCGTCGTGGGTGATCACGCGGTAGGGCAGCTCGAGCGCGTCGAGCGCGGCGACGACGGACGGGGCGGGTTCGGCCATGCGCCCATCCCAGCAGGCGGGCGGGTCAGCCGTCGAGCGCGGCCAGCGCGCGGGCCAGCGCCTCGGCCAGGCGTGCCCGCAGCGGCGTCGACCGCTCGGCGAGGTCGCGCTGGCGGCGGACGTACTCCGCCCGGCCCTCGGGCGTCTCGATCCGCACCGGCTCCCGGCCGAGCGACGACAGGTCGTACGGCGCGGCGTCCATGTCGAGCGTGCGCGCGTCGAGGGCGAGCGCGAAGCAGTCGGCGACGAGGTCGCTGCCCACGAGCGCGGCGTACTTCGACGACCACTTGTAGAGATCCATCGTCGCGTGCAGGCAGCCGGGCTGGTCGAGGTCGGGCTGCGTCGCCCTCGTCGGCGCGGATTCGTTGAGCGGCACGGCCTCGGGCGTGAAGAACCTGAACGCGTCGTAGTGCGTGCAGCGCAGCCCCTGCTCGTCGACCACGGCGCGGACCTCGGTCGGGGTGAGGCGCAGCGGCACGTACTCGTGGCGCACCTCGTCCTGCTCGAGGCCGTAGACCATCGCCCACTCGTGCAGCCCGAAGCAGCCGAACCGCGCGGGCCGCTCGGCGGTGCGGCGTACCAGGCCCTCGACCCACGCGAGGCCGTCGCGCCGGTGCGCGAAGCGGGAGGGGTCGACCGTGACGACGCTGCGGCCGTCGACCTCGACCACGCGGTACGCCGGGTCCTCGGCCAGCGCCTCGGCGGCGGCCAGCGCGACCCCGAGCCCGGGGTGCCAGCGGCGCAGCTGGCCAGGACGCACCGGGTAGTACTCGAAGAGGAAGTCCTCGACCGGGTGGCGCTGCCCCCGGGCCGCGCGGCGCAGCCGTCCCTCGGTCCAGGCGTCGACCCGCGCCGCGTGCGCCTCGGCGCGCGGCTGCCACGCGTCGCGCTCGAGCACGACGACGGCAGGGGCCAGGACGCTCACGCCCCCATGATGACCGACCAGGATCGGGGCTCCCGTTCCGCCTGCCGCAGTGGGACTCTGGGAGCGTGGCGGTACGCGAGGTGCGCGCGCCCGACGGTCGCGTGTGGTGGGTGAAGCGGGGCTGGGTGCCCCGCTACCGCACGCTGCGCGAGAGCCTGGCCCTCGACCTGGCCGAGAAGGAACCGCGCTGGTACATGGCGCCGCTGCGCTGGATGGCGGGACCGCCGCTCTACCGCGACGTCGTCCCGACGGGCTCGCGGCTGGCGGTGGGCTCCGTCGAGCCGGCCGACGACGCGTCGCCGAGCACCACCGGGCGCCTGCTCGACTCGCCGTTGATGGACATCCCGGTGAACGCCCTCGGCAACGTGCTGTCGCTGCCCTTCGACCCGGGAGCGACTGTCGACCTGGCGTCGCCCGCCGTGTCGAGCCTGCTCGGCATCGGTGGTGGCAGCACGATGCCCGGGGACTTCTCCTCGCTCGTCGTCGGCGGCGGCAGCACCATCCCCGGCGACGTCCACGGCCAGGCCCTCGGAGCCTTCGTCGGCGGCGTCGGCGGAGGGGGCGGCGGTGGCGGAGGGGGCGGTGGCGGCGGTGGCGGCGGTGGCGGCGGTGGCGGGGGTGGCGGCGACGGAGGCGGCGACGGTGCTCCGCTGATCCTGGTGATCCTGCTCGTCGCCGTGGTCGCGATCGTCGCGGTGGCCGTCCTGTGGTTCGTGGTGATCCCGCTGCTCATCGCGTTCGCGGACCTCGCGGCGCTGGGCGCCCTGGTGCTCTTCGCGGGGCTGGTGCGGCTGGTGCTGCGCAAGCCGTGGGACGTCATGGCCGTCGAGGACCTCGAGGGCGGCGCGCGCCGCATCCGGCGCTGGGAGGTGCGCGGGTTCCGGCGCGCGGGCCGCGTGCGCGACGACGTCGCCCGCGCCCTCGCCACGGCGACCGACCCCGACCTCGCGGTCGTGCGCGTGCTGGTGGGCGAGCCGCGCGACGACGACCCCCCTGGCTCCGCCCGCTCGGTCACCGAGATCGAGGGCCGCATGCCGCACCCGGCCGAGGCGGTGCTGGCCGCAGCGCCGAGGACGCACCATCGCCGACGTCGCGCGCGCCGCGAGGTGGTCGAGCCGCACCCCGAGCCGGTCGTGGCTGCCGTGCCCGTCGGCGCACCGCCGTCGGACGAGCCGCGCGCCCCCACCGCATCCGCCCCGAGCTCCGGACCGGGCCCTGCGGTCGCCGTGCTCTCCGCGACCGACCACGACCGGGTCGACGAGCTCGCGGAGCTCGTGCGCCTCGTCGACACGAGCGCCGGCGCCCTGACCGGCCGCGCCGACGGCTGCTTCACGCCCGCCCAGCTCCGCACGGCTCTCGAGCGCATCGACGACCGTGCCCGCGCTGCCGCGTCCGACTCCGACGTGGGTAGCTCGCCGCGGCTCGCCCTGCTGCGCGAGGGGATCCGGGACCGCCTCGAGGTGTCGGCGGGTACGGGCGAGGCCGGACCCACCTTCTGGCGGCTCGACCCGCGCGACGGTCGGGTCTCGGCGCCCTGAGCCTGCACGCAGCACGAGGGCCCGGTCGCGTCGTGCTGCGACCGGGCCCTCGGCGTACGACTAGCTCCAGGGCGCCTCGCCGTTGCGTACCTGGCCGTCGACGTGGAGCAGCGCGTCCTTCACGATGCCGAGCATCGTCGAGACGGTGTCCATGTCGGCGATGAGCGGCGGGGAGAGCTGGATGACCGGCTGGTCGCGGTCGTCGAGGCGGCAGAGCAGCCCGCGCGACTGCATCTGGCCCGACAGCGCGTCGCGCAGCATCCAGTTGGCCTCGTCCTGCGTGAAGGCCTGCGCGGTCGCCTTGTCCTTGACGACCTCGAGCGCCCAGAAGTGGCCGCAGCCGCGGACGTCGCCGACGAACGGCAGGTCGCGGAACCCCTCGAGCATCGCGCCGATCTGCGGCTCGTTCGCGCGGACGTTCTCGATGACGCCGTCGCGCTCGATGATGTCGAGCACGGTGAGGCCGATGGCGGTCGAGAGCGGGTGGCCGCTCCACGTGTTGCCGTGGGCGAACATCGCGCGGCCCGACGTGAACGGCTCGGCGACGCGGTCGCGGACGATGACGCCGCCGAGCGGCGCGTGGCCGGCGGTGACGCCCTTGGCGAAGGTGATCATGTCGGGCTTCGCGTCGAAGCGGAGCGACGCGAACCAGTCGCCCACGCGCCCGAACCCGGTGATGACCTCGTCGGCGACGAGCAGGATCCCGTACTTGTCGCAGATCTCGCGCAGGCCCTGCCAGTACCCGGCCGGCGGCATGTACGAGCCGCCGGAGTTCTGCACGGGCTCGGCGATGAGCATCGCGATCGTCTCGGGACCCTCGAACTCCAGCGCGGCCTCGAGGTCGTCGAGCAGCCACTGCGTGAACGCCGCCTCGTCGCCCGCGAGCGGGTGGCGGTAGGAGTTCGTGTTCGCGACGTGGTGCGTCGGGACGGCGAGGGGCTCGAACGGCGCGCGCGCGAAGGCGTAGCCGGTGAAGGACAGCGCGCCCATCGTGGTGCCGTGGTAGGCGTAGCGCCGCGCGATCGCCTTGCGCCGGTCCTGGCCGTTGGCCGCGTGCCACTGGCGGGCCAGCTTCCACGCCGACTCGACCGCCTCGCTGCCGGAGTTGGTGAAGAAGACGTGGTCCATGCCCTCGGGGGCCTTGGACGCCAGGCGGGTGGCCAGGGCGATCGCGGCGGGGTGCGCCACGGTCCACGTCGGGGTGTAGACGAGGTCGGCCATCTGGGCCGCCGCCGCTGCTGCGATCTCGGAGCCGTAGCTGTGGCCGAGGTTCGTGCAGAACAGGCCCGAGAGCCCGTCGATGAACCGTCGGCCGTGGACGTCCTCGACGTAGCAGCCCTCGCCGCGGACGAACACCGGCATCTCGTCGGTCTTGTACCGCGACATGTCGGTGAAGTTGAAGAGCATGTGCGCCTTGAGGTCGCGCTGCAGCGCGGCCGGGTCGTGCGAGACCTTCGGGGCGCCGCTGATCAGGGGACTGTCGGTGGTGTGCGTGGCCGTCATGGCCATTCCTCGCATCCGTCGCCGGGGTCCGGTCAGGGACCATCCTGAACAGTCGTTCAGGATGTCAGGCAGGGTACGGGGCGGGCTCGCGGGCGTGTCAAGGCGCCGCGAGCCTGGAACGAGGGCTTCAGGCCTTCTTGCGTCGGCGCGGCGCCGCCCGGCCGGGGAGGAGCCGGTCCGTCGGTACGCCGAGCTCGAGAGCCGCGGCCGCGAGCCAGAGCTCGGTCATGCGCGCGGCGTTGATGTCGGGGTCGCGCAGCGAGACCTGCACGGCGAGGCCGTCCATGAGGGAGGCCAGTCGCGCGACGGTGGCCGTCGGGTCGGCGCAGGTGAAGACGCCCTCCCAGAGGCCCTCGTCGACCACGGTGCGCAGGGTCTGCTTCCAGCGGGCGTCGAGGGCGCGCGACAGCGCGCGCGCCTGGCCGTCGTGCAGCGCCCGGACCCACACCTCCATCCAGAGCGCCCACGAGCCGACGGCCGGCCCCGTCTCGCAGGCGAGCTGCCCGAGGACCTTGAGCTGGGTGATGGCGTCGGCGTCGGGCCTGGTGGCCGTCTCGAGGTCGGCGTAGAAGGCGTCCTCCACCGAGCCGAGCGCCTCGGCGAGCGCGCCGTCGAGCGTGCCGAAGTGGTAGACGACGAGCGCGGGCGACGTGCCCGCCGCGGCCGCGACGTCGGCGATGCGCGTGCCGGCGAAGCCCTTCTCGGTGAGCACGTCGACGGCCGCCGCGAGGATGCGGCGACGGCGCTCCTCGGGGTCCTTGGGAGCGAGCGACGAGCGAGCGGCCACGGAGCCTCCTGCGGCGGGCGGACGGCGCCCATCCTGGCAGGGTGCGACGATGGGGGCATGGACGAGTCGACGCCTGCGCCGCGGCGCCCGTCGATCGACGTCGACCTCGTGCCCGACCAGACCTCCGACGACACCGACGCCGGGTGGGGCACCGAGGCCCGCGACGACCGGGATCCCACGACGGTGCTGCGCCGCTACCTCGACGAGAAGCCCCCGCACCACGGCGACTGACCGTGGGGCGAGGGCTTCCTCGTCGTGCGTTGCGGGCGTGCCGTCGACCTGACCCCCGACGTCGACGGCGTACGCCGATCAGCTCCGGTTCTGCAGCGAGTCGCGGATCTCGCGCAGCAGCACGATCTCCTCGGCCTCGGCCTCCTCGGCAGCGCTCGGGCCGAACTTCTCCCGCGCCTTGGTGACCGGCACGATGAGGATGAAGTAGACGGCGGCGGCCACGAGGATGAAGTTGAGGATCGCCGTGAGCACGATGCCGATCGAGAAGTCGGCGTTGTTGATGGTGAAGTTGCCGATGTCGTCGAGGCTCGGCTTGCCGAAGATCGCGGCGATGAGCGGCGTGATGATGCCCTTCACCAGAGCGGTGACGACGGCCGTGAACGCGGCGCCGATGACGACGGCGACGGCGAGGTCCAGGACGTTGCCTCGCATCAGGAAGTCGCGGAAACCCTTGAGCATGGTGCCTCCAAGGTCGGTCGGGGGGTCGTGCACGACCCTAGCGAGACCCGGCGAGCACCGTGCGGATCACGGGCGACGTCCCGTCCTCCAGAACACGCCGACTCGGCCGTCGGCCTCGGCGCGCTGCAGGGCCAGCGCGGCCGAGGTGCTCGTCGCCACGACCACCAGCGGGCCGCTCGTCGTGGTGGAACCCGCTCCGAGCACCGACGTCGCCGCCGCGCTGCGCGGCACGGCCAGCACGCGCACGCCGCTGGCCACGACCTCCGCGCCGCCGTCGCGCGCGGCGACGAGATCGACCACGTCGCCGGGCTGCAGAAGGGCCGTCACGCCCTCGTCGGCGAGGCGCACGGGTACGGCGACGAGACCGGGGCCGAGCGCCGCGAGCAGCGACTCGCCCACGACGTCGCGCGAGCGCATCGGCTCCCCGGCGCGCACGGGCGCGGCGACCAGACGGCCGAGCACCTCGTCGCTCGTCCGCACGGCGTCGGCGGGCAGCCCGTCGACGGGTCGTGCCACGACCACGAGGTCGGGATCGGAGAGCGTCGTACCGGGTGCGAGGTCGGTGCGGGCGACGACCACGTCCTCGGTGCTCGCGGCCGGCGGCCGCAGGGTCGTCGCGAGCCCCGCGACGACGACCGCCGCGAGCAGCGCCGCGATCAGCTGCCGGTGGCGGCGGAGCCGTCGCCACCAGCGCGGCGCACGGCCGGGGACGGGATCAGGGCGAGGGCGGCGCAGCACCCGCGCACGCTAGGCGCGGCTCAGCGCCCCGGGCGGTGGCCGTCCACAACGGTGGGGCCGGCGTCAGGCGGCGGAGCCCGAGGTGCCCGAGCCCGTGGAGGACCCGGACGAGGTCGAGGAGCTCGACGAGGTCGAGGGCGTCGCGGCCGGGGTGGAGGTGGTCGACGACCCGCTGTCGCTCGACGACGAGGACGAGGACGACGAGCCGACGCTCGACGAGGAGCCGGAGCGGCTGTCGGTGCGGTAGAAGCCCGAGCCCTTGAACACGATGCCCACGGCGTTGAACAGCTTGCGCAGCCGGCCGCCGCAGTTCGGGCACTCGGTGAGCGAGTCGTCGGTGAACGCCTGCACGACCTCGAGCGCCTCGCCGCAGTCGGTGCACTGGTACTGGTACGTGGGCACGGCGTCTCCCTCGGGCGCGTCAGCGGTGGTACGGGCTGCCGGAGGTTGGCACTCACCGGCGTCGAGTGCCAATGATGCCAAAGGGCGGGCCCTGCGGCCAACCCGGCGGGTCCCCGCTCAGCCCACGGTCTCGACCGGGGAGGGCGGGGGAGCTTCGTCGGCGGGAGCGCGCCGCTGCGCCGCGTGGCGGCGTACGGCGAGCAGCGTCGGCGCGAGCACGCCGAGGATCACCAGGACTCCGCCGACGAGGTCGCCCACCTCGGGCCGCTCGTGGAGCAGCAGGCCCGCCGACAGGAAGCCCGCCACCGGCACGAGCATCGAGAACGGCGCCACGCTCGAGGACGGGTTGCGGGCCATGAGCAGCGACCACAGCGAGGTGCCGATCACCGTGCTGATCAGGACCGTGTAGGCGAGCCCGACCCACGCCGGCACGGCGGCGGCGGTGAACGAGGTCGTGAGCGAGGTCGCGATCCGTGCCGGTCCCTCGACGAGGAGGGAGAGGACGAGCAGCGGGACGGGCGGGATGACCGTCATCCACATCATGAAGTCGAACGGCTTCGCGGGCCGTGCCTCGCGCGCGCCGATGTTGCCGATCGCCCAGCCCAGCGCTCCGGCGAGCACGAGCAGCACCGGCACGAGCTGGGCCTGCAACCCGCGCGTGACGGCGATGACGGTGAAGCCCGTGACCGCGACGGCGATCCCGAGCAGACGTACGCCGCCGGGCCGCTCGTGCAGGAGAAGCGCCGCCAGCAGCACGGTGAAGGGTGCGGACGCCTGGAGCACGAGCGAGGCGAGGCCTGCAGGCATCCCGGCCGCCATGCCGGCGTAGAGGAAGACGAACTGGAGGATCCCGAAGCCCACGCCGTACAGCAGCAGCCACCGCACCGGCACCTGGGGCCGCTTCACGAACAGCAGCGCGGGGACGGCGAGGAGCGCGAAGCGCAACGACGCGAGGAAGAAGGGCGGGAACTGCGCGAGCGAGGCGTGGATCGCGACGAAGTTGACGCCCCACAGGACTGCGACCAGGCAGGCGAGAGCCGTGTCGCGTCGTGACATGCCGGCCATCGTCGCGGTCCGGACGCGTGGCGTCCAACGCGATGGCGCCGCCTGGTCGATGGCGCCGGACGGGTGACGTGCGTGGTGGGCGTCACGGCGTACGCCGCGGAGTTCACGGCGACGCAACACGGTCCTCACCGCCCGGTGACGTCGGCGGCGCAGGTTGGAGGTGTCCGACCGAGCGGTCCCGGTATGAGCGGGGCCCGAGGCAGGAGAGGAGGACGCCATGACGAACCACCCGACCGGGGTGCTCGAGGGGCTCACGCCCGAGCAGCTCGCCAAGTACTACGCCACGTGGGAACGCCTGCGGGACAACGCGTTCAGCGAGTCCGAGCGGCACGAGATCGACGAGATCTTCTCGCGCGTGGCCTGATCGTCGACGGACCCCCGGTGCTCACGGGCGCCGGGGGTCCGTGCGCGTCAGGTGAGGCTCCCCTGTGTGATCAGAGAGATACGACTCAGATATTGAACATTGAATCAGTCGGAGTAGGTTCGTTCGTGTCAGAACAAAGAACGCACGGACCAAGGGGCTCACCATGAAGCGCAGGACTCTCGACTACACACTGGCCACGCTCGGCGCCGTGATGGCTGTCGTCCTCGCCGTGGGCGGTGGACTGCTGCTGTACGCCGCGAACTTCACCAACACGACGATCAGCGACCAGCTCTCCGCCCAGCACATCGCCTTCCCGCCGGCCGACCAGCTGCCGGTCGCGGAGTACGGCGCCACCGTCAACGGCTACGCCGGCCAGGACGTCACCACCGGCGCGCAGGCCAAGGCCTACAGCGACATGATCGCCGTCCACCTCACCAAGGTCGCCGGCGGCAAGACCTACTCGCAGGTCAGCGAGGAGTGGATCGCGTCCAACCAGGACCCGACCAAGCGCGACCCGGCGCTCGGCGCCCAGCGTCAGACCCTGTTCATGGGTGAGACCCTGCGCGGCCTGCTGCTCAACGTCTACGCCTTCTCGATCTTCGGCACGATCGCCCTGCTCGCGGGCTGGGTCGCCCTCGTCGGCGCCGTCATCATGGCCGTCCTCGCCATCGTCGGCTTCGTGCACGGCCACAAGGTCAGCAAGGACGTCCTCGTCGGAGCCCCGGAGCAGGAGACGATCACCGTCTGACTGACCGACTCCGCTCCACGGCGGGACGAAACGGCCCCGGTGCTCCGGCACCGGGGCCGTCGCACGTCCGGACCGCGCTCTCGACGGCCGTCCCCTAGGGTCGTGAGCGTGATGGAGCGAGAGCGGTGACCGTCGAGGCGGTCGGCCTGGGGAAGTCGTACGGCGCCACGCGGGCGGTGGACCAGCTCAGCTTCACGCTGCAGCCGGGCATCGTGACGGGGTTCCTCGGGCCAAACGGTGCGGGCAAGTCGACCACGCTGCGCCTCATGCTCGGGCTCGACCGCGGCGACGGCAGCACCCTGTGGGACGGCAAGCCGCTGGTCGCGCACGACCACGTGACGAAGGTCGTCGGCGCGCACCTCGACGCGAAGTTCTTCCACCCGTCGCGCACCGCCCGCAACCACCTGCGGATGCTCGCGACCGAGGCGAGCGTGCCGTCGTCGCGCATCGACGAGGTGATCCGGCTCGTCGGTCTCGAGGACGTCGCGAAGAAGCGCCCGGGCGGCTACTCCCTCGGCATGGGGCAGCGCCTCGGCCTCGCCGGCGCGATCCTCGCGCAGCCGAAGGTGCTGCTCCTCGACGAGCCGGCCAACGGGCTCGACCCGCAGTCGATCCAGTGGCTGCGCGACTTCCTGCGCCACTACGCGCAGCAGGGCAACGTCGTCTTCGTCTCGAGCCACCTGCTCTCCGAGATGCAGCTCATGGCCGAGCACCTCGTCGTGATCGCGGCCGGGCGCATGGTCGCCGACGAGAGCCTCGACGACTTCGTCTCGCGCAGCACGCGCAACGACGTGCTCGTGCGCAGCACCGACCGCGACCGGCTGCTCGCGGCCCTCGTCGCCGAGGGCCTCGTCGCGGTGGCGGAGGGCGACGACGGCATCGCCGTCACCACGCCCGACACCGACCGAGTGGGCGACGTCGCGTTCCGCGCCGGCGTCGGCGTGCGCGAGCTGACCCGGCGTACGGCGAGCCTCGAGGAAGCGTTCCTCGAGCTCACGAGCGGCGGCCAGCAGTTCGCGACCGGCCGGACGACCGACGACCCGACGGGCGGTGCCGCGTGATCGCCGCGCTGCGCTACGAGTGGGTGCGCGTCTCCACGATCCGCTCGACGAAGATCGCCCTGATCATCACGCTGCTCGGCGCGGGGCTGCTCGGCTGGCTCGCGTCCACGCCGACGTACTCGAACTTCGACGAGACGGGCAACCCGGTCGGACCGCCCACCGTCGGCTGGTGGGACGCGTTCGCGCAGCCGCTGCTGTTCACGGCGATCCTCGCCTCGGTCGTGGCGGCCCAGAACATCGGGCAGGAGTACCGCTTCGGCCTGATCCGCCTCACGCTCACGGCCTTCCCGCAGCGCGCGCAGATGGTGAGCGCGAAGCTCATCTCGGTCGTGCTGACCGGAGTCGTGTTCGCCCTCGTGTCGTACGCCGCGAGCTGGGTCGGGGTCACGCTGCGCGGCTACCCGACGCCGCCGCCCGAGGCGACGCCCGTCGACTCGACGTACCTGCTGCGCGGCGTGGTGTTCCTCGTGCTCTGGTCGCTGTCGGCGTGGGCGCTGGCCGGCCTCACGCGCCAGACCGCGATCGGCATCGCGGTGCCGGTCGTGTCGGGCTTCATCGTCGAGCAGATCGTCGGCGGCATCCTCGCCGACAGGGCGCCCTGGCTGCAGGACGTGCTCCCGTGGTCGAACGCCACGCGCTGGTTCGCCCCGGAGATCATCCCCTCCGAGGGCGTCGACCAGCACTTCCCGCCGGTGGGCTGGGCCGCGGTGGGCGTGTTCGCCGTCTGGGTGCTCGTGCTCGTCGTGCTGGAGATCGTGGCGTTCCTGCGCCGCGACGCCTGACCGGTCGACGCGCCGCGCGCGTCGTTAGGCTCGCCACGTGAGCACGGTCCACCGCGACGAGCTCGCCGCGGTGGCCGTCGGCGGCATCCTCGGTGCGCTGGCGCGCGCGTCGATCTCGATCGCGGCGCCCCACACCGACCCCGTCGCGTGGCCGTGGGCCACGTTCGTGACCAACCTGCTCGGCTGCTTCGTGCTCGGCGTCGTCCTCGACTGGGTCGACAGCCGGCACGAGTCGTGGCTTGTCGTGCACCCGCGCCGGGCACGGCTCGCACGGCCGCTCCTCGCGAGCGGGGTGCTGGGCGGCTTCACGACCTTCTCCACCTTCTCCGTGGAGGCGGTGGGGATGGCGCGCTGGGGCAACGCGTCGGGTGCTGCGGCGTACGCCGTGTCGAGCGTGGTCCTCGGCGTCGCCCTCGTCGCCCTCGGGCGAGTGCTGGGGGCGGCAGTCTTCGGCCCGACCCCCTACGACCTGGAGGGGGACGAGGAGCTGTGACCGTCGCGACCGCGCTGCTCGTCGCCCTCGGCGCCGCCGTGGGCGCCCCGCTGCGCTTCTACGTCGAGCGCCGGCTGGCGTCGGCGTACCCGTGGGGCACCTTCTCGGTGAACCTCGTCGGCTCGGCGATCCTCGGTGTGCTGCTCGGCGCGCTGCACGCCGAGGGGGAGTCGACCTCGTGGGTGCTGACCCTCGTGGGCGTCGGGTTCTGCGGCTCGCTCACCACGTTCGGCGGCTACGCCGCGCAGGTGCTCGACTTCGTCGTCGCGCCGCGCTCGGCGCGCGCGGGAGCGCGCATCGGGCACGCCCTCGAGTACGCCGCGGCCTCGGTGCTCGCCTGCATCGCGGTCGCCCTCGTCGGATATCTCGGTGCGGTCGCGCTGATCGGCGGCGGGGGCTGACGCGCGCTTAGGGTGTGCGCCGTGCGCACCCTCGGCAAGGTCCTCGGGATCGTCGGCATCGTCCTGCTCGTGCTGGTCGTCGCGGGCGTGACCTTCGCCGCCTGGACCGTGCACCGCTCCTACCCGCAGACGAGCGGCACCGTCACGCTGCAGGGCCTCAAGGGCCCGGTCGACGTCTACCGCAACGACCGCGGCATCCCCGACGTCTACGCCGACGACCCCGCCGACCTGTTCTTCGCGCAGGGGTACGTGCACGCGCAGGACCGCTTCTGGGAGATGGACTTCCGCCGCCACATCACGGCAGGACGGCTCTCGGAGATGTTCGGCCGGTCGCAGCTCGAGACCGACACCTTCCTGCGGATCTCGGGCTGGCGCCGCGTCGCCGAGCAGGAGTTCCCGCTCCTCTCGCCGACGACGCAGGCCAACCTCGAGAACTACGCGAAGGGCGTGAACGCCTACCTCGCCGACCACTCGGGCGCCACGGCGAGCCTGGAGTACGCGATCCTCGGGCTGCAGAACCCGTCGTACACGATCGAGCCCTGGACACCGGTCGACTCGCTGGCGTGGCTCAAGGCGATGGCCTGGGACCTGCGCGGCAACATGCAGGAGGAGATCGAGCGCTCGATCGTGAGCGCGAAGGTGGGCGTGGCTCGTACGGCGCAGATCTTCCCGGCGTACCCGTACGCCCAGCACCGGCCGATCGTGACGCAGGGCGGCCTCAACAACGGCGTCTGGGACCCGCTCGGCTCGCCGTCTCCCGACAGCCTGGGCTCGCGCGCCCCGCGCGTCCCGACCGGCGCGCAGGACGTGCTGGCGCGCACCCACTCGGTGCTCGGCACGCTCGACGGCGTGCTCGGCCCCAACGGCCCCGGCATCGGCTCGAACTCGTGGGTCGTAGCCAGCCAGCTGAGCTCGACGACCAAGCCGCTGCTCGCCAACGACCCGCACCTCGGCCCGTCGATGCCGAGCATCTGGTATCAGATGGGCCTGCACTGCCGCACCGTCACGAAGCTGTGCCCCTACGACGTCGCCGGCTTCACCTTCTCCGGCCTGCCCGGTGTCGTGATCGGCCACAACCAGAGCATCGGCTGGGGCTTCACCAACCTCGGCCCCGACGTCACCGACCTCTACCTCGAGAAGGTCGACGGCGACAGCTACCAGGTCGGCACGGCCAGCAGGCCGCTCACGACGCGCACCGAGGTGATCAAGGTGGCCGGGGGAGACCCGGTGACGATCACGGTGCGCGCGACCGAGCACGGGCCGCTCATCTCCGACGCCTACGACGCCGCCACGGAGGTCGGCAAGGTCGCGCCCGCGGGTACCGGCGCACCCGACCGCGGCGACGGGTACGCCGTGGCCCTGCGCTGGACGGCGCTCTCGCCGGGGCGCACGGCCGACGCGATCGACCTCATCGACACGGCGCAGGACTGGCCGTCGTTCCGCGAGGCGGCGTCGTTCTTCGAGGTGCCGGCGCAGAACCTGATCTTCGCCGCGACCGACGGGTCGATCGGCTACCAGACGCCCGGCCGCATCCCGATCCGGCGCGGCTACGACGGCAAGTACCCGGCGCTGGGCTGGGACCCGCAGGAGACCTGGACCGGCTACATCCCGTTCGACGCGCTGCCCTGGACGCTGAACCCGCCCGAGGGATGGATCGTCACCGCGAACCAGGCGTCGGTGTACCAGTCCTACCCGTACTTCCTCACCGACGACTGGTCCTACGGCGCACGCAGCCAGCGCATCGTCGACCTCGTCCGCGTCGCGACCGCCGCAGGCTCGCTCATGACGCCGGAGCGCATGCGCGAGATCCAGAACGACACGTGGAACGAGAACGCATCGTTCCTCGTGCCGCGCATCAAGGGCGCCAAGGTCAGCGGCGCCACGGCCGACGCCCTCGCGCTGCTGAAGACCTGGGACTTCACGCAGCCGAGGGACTCCGCGGCCGCGGCGTACTTCAACGTCTTCTGGAAGAACCTGCTGCTCGACACGTTCGGCGACGAGCTGCCCGACGACTACCTCCCCAGCGGCAGCGACCGCTGGTTCACCGTGGTGCGCAACCTCTGGGCGACCCCCGACGACCCGTGGTGGGACGACAAGCGCACCCCGCAGGTCGAGACCCGCGACGACGACGTCGTGCGCGCGCTCGACGAGGCGACCACCGAGCTCTCCGGCCTGCAGGGCAGCGACCCGAAGGCCTGGCGGTGGGGTGCGCTGCACACGCTGCTGGTGCAGAACCAGTCGTTCGGGCAGTCGGGCATCTCGCTGATCGAGCGCATCTTCAACCGCGGCCCGGTCGAGACGTCGGGCGGCGAGTCGATCGTCGACGCGACGGGGTGGACGCCCAAGAACGGCTACGTCGTCGACTGGGTGCCGTCGATGCGCATGGTGCTGGACCTCGACGACCTCGACGCGTCGACGTGGGTCCACCTCACCGGCGCGAGCGGCCACGCCTACAACCCGCACTACGCCGACCAGCTCGATGCGTGGCAGAACGGCACGACGTACCCGTGGGCCTTCACGTCGAAGGCCGTGCAGTCGGCGGCGAAGGACCACCTCGTGCTGCAGCCGTCGGGATGACCGAGCGCGACGACGTCGTGCGCCGCCTGCGTGCGGCGGGCTGCGTGTGGGCGGAGGACGAGGCCGACCTCGTCCTGCGGTACGCCGACGACGTCGACGCCGCCGTCGCGCGCCGCGAGGCGGGGGAGCCGCTCGAGGTCGTGCTCGGGCGCGCGTGGCTCGCCGGCGTCGAGGTGCGCCTCGACCCCGGAGTGTTCGTGCCGAGGCGGCGCAGCGAGCTGCTCGTGCGGCTCGCGCGCGCGGAGGCGTCGGCGTACGAGGCGCCCGTGGTCGTCGACCTCTGCTGCGGGTCGGGCGCCGTGGGCCTCGCGGTCGTCGACGTACTGCCGCGGTGGTGGCTGCACGCGGCCGACCTCGACCCGGTGGCCGTCGCGTGCGCCCGCCGCAACGTCGAGCCGGTCGGCGGCACGGCGTACGCCGGCGACCTCTACGACGCCCTGCCCGCGGGCCTGCGGGCCGACGTGCTCGTCGTGAACGCGCCCTACGTGCCGAGCGGCGAGCTCGACCTGCTGCCGCGCGAGGCACGCGAGCACGAGCCGCGCACCGCGCTCGACGGCGGGGAGGACGGCGTGGAGCTCCACCGCCGGGTCGCAGTCGGCGCTCCCCAGCGGCTCACCGAGCGGGGAGTGCTGCTGATCGAGACGAGCGAGGCCCAGGCACCGCTCACGGCGGCCGCGGTCTCGGCAGCCGGGCTCGAGGCCGAGGTCGTGCACGACGACGACCTCGACGCCACGGTCGTCCTGGGTCGTCGTACGGCCTGACCGGGGCCGCGCCGCGGAGGCCCGAGCGTTCAAGGCGCGGGTCGATCCGGTCGATCCGAACCTGTGGGACTGCGCACGATCGCCGTGGTCGCCCTGGCCGCTGCGCTCGGGTGGCTGGTCTTCCGTGCCGTCATGACCAGGCGCGTGCCGTGGATCAGCCTCGGCCTCGTGCTCGTGCTGCTCGTGCCCCTGTTCGTGACCGAGCGGCAGTGGATCTCGACCGAGCAGCGGCTCGCAGCCGTCTCCCGCGGCGAGGCGATGAACGTCCTGGGCATCCACTGCCAGCGTCTCGGCGAGAGCCTCACCTACGGCGGCGCCGACCTCGGCCACGTGCAGTTCGACGCCGACGGCTTCCCGACCGGTCCCGCCACGCTGTCCTACGAGACCTGCCGCGGGCTCGCGGCGTACCTCGGCATGTCGTCGCGCGAGCGCGACTCCGTGCCCGAGGACGTGATGGTGTCGGTGCACGTCCTCTCGCACGAGACCGCGCACCTCACCGGGATCGTGTCGGAGTCGGAGGCCGAGTGCTGGGCCATGCAGTACGACGCCCGCACCGCGGTCGCCCTCGGCGCGACGCCGGCCCAGGGCCAGGCCCTCGCCGAGCGCTACTGGCGCGAGGTCTATCCGCGCATGCCCGAGGCCTACCGCACCGACACGTGCGCGGCCGGCGCCCGCCTCGACCGCACGAAGAACGACGGCGTCTGGCCCTGATCAGCGCAGGCGGCGGAAGCCGCTCGGGGTGAGGACGGCGTCGACCGGGCGGTCGTGCGCCTCTGCGGGGATCTCGTCGAGGACCTCGTCGTCGTGGACGACGGCGACGACGAGCGGCCGGTCGGCGGGCGCGACGTCGTCGAGGCCTGCGAGCAGGCGGTCGTAGTAGCCGCCGGCCTTGCCGATCCGGTTGCCGTGCACGTCGACCCCGAGGGCGGGGGCGAGGACCACGCGGCAGCCGGCCGCGAGCAGGCCGGGCATGCCGGTGCCGACGGGCTCGCCGGTCGGCTCCGGGATCCCCTTCGAGACGCCGTCCTCCGACAGGTCGTCGGAGTCGTCGGCCCAGTCGAGCAGCCCGTCGTCGCGGATCACGGGCAGCAGCACGCGTACGCCGGACAAGGCCAGCAGCGACCGCAGCGCCCCGGTGCGCGGCTCGGTCCCGAAGCTGGCGTACGCCGTCACGCACCCGCCCGACGGGTCGTCGACCAGCTCCGCGATGCCGGGCACCGCACCGACGTGGACGGCCAGCAGCCGCTCCACCTCGGCCCGCGAGCCCTCGTCGCGAGCCCTCCGCCCGGCTCGCAGCCGCTCGCGCACCGCGTTCTTCAAGTCGTCCACCGGCACCGTCACGCGAGCATCATCGCGCCCGGGCCGTAGGGTCGGCACGTGCGCAGCGTCGAGGACCACCTGCAGGCCGTCCTGGCCGGTGTGGGACCGCTCGCGCCCCTCGACGTCACGCTCGTCGAGTCGCGCGGCTGCGTGCTCGCCGAGGACGTCACCGCTCCCTGGCCGCTGCCCGCCTTCGACCAGGCCGCCACCGACGGGTACGCAGTCGTCGCCGACGACCTCCTCACCGCGAGCGACGGCAAGCCGACGAGGCTCGCGGTCATCGACGACGTGCCCGCCGGCTACCGCGCCAGCCACGACCTCGTGCCCGGCAAGGCGATCCGGATCCAGACCGGCGCCCCGGTGCCCGACAGCGCCGACGCCGTCGTGCCGCTCGACCGCACCGACGGCGGCATGCGCGAGGTCGCGGTCACCCGCGGCGTGCGGGTCGGCGACTACGTCCGCCACCGCGGCGACGACGTCGAGCTCGGCGAGGTCGTCGTGCCCGCCGGCACCGTCGTGGGTCCTCGTGAGATCGCGCTGCTCGCAGCCGTGGGTCGCGGCCGCGTGTCCGTGCACCCGCAGCCGCGCGTCGTCGTCCTCTCCATCGGCAGCGAGCTCGTCGAGCCCGGCGGGCAGCTCGCGCCCGGTCTCGTCGCCGATTCCAACGGCGTGACGATCGCGGCCGCCGTGCAGGAGTCCGGCGCCATCGCCTACCGCGTCGGCCCGCTGCGCGACGACGCCACGACCCTGCTCGCGACGCTCGAGGACCAGCTCGTCCGCGCCGACCTCATCGTCACGACGGGCGGCGTGAGCGCCGGCGCCTACGACACCGTGAAGTCGGTGCTGTCGCGCCTGGGCACCGTCGAGTTCACGAAGGTCGCCATGCAGCCCGGGATGCCGCAGGGCCACGGCACGCTCGGGCCCGACGAGACGCCGATCTTCACGCTGCCGGGAAACCCGGTGTCGGCGTACGTGTCCTTCGAGGTCTTCGTGCGGCCGGTGATCCGCCGGATGCTCGGCCACGAGCGGATCTACCGCCCCGTCGTGCGCGCCGTGCTCGTCGACCCGCTGCCCTCGCCCGCCGGCCGTCGCCAGTTCGCGCGCGGCGTGCTGTCGGTGGAGGACGGCCGGTACGTCGTGCGACCCGCGGGCGGTCAGGGCTCGCACATGCTCGGCGGGCTCTCGCGTGCGAACGCGCTCGTCGTGGTCCCGGAGGACGTCACCGAGGTCAAGCCCGGCGAGGCCGTCGCGGTGCTGAGGCTGGACGAGGGCTGATCCCATGGCGGAGAAGGAGTTCACCCACGTCGACTCGACCGGTGCGGCGCGCATGGTCGACGTCAGCGGCAAGGACGTCTCGGTGCGCGAGGCGACGGCCACCGGCGCCGTGCTCGTGTCCGCCGAGGTCGTGGGGCTGCTGCGCGGGGCCGGCGTACCGAAGGGCGACGCCCTCGCGGTGGCGCGCATCGCGGGCATCCAGGCCGCCAAGCGCACGCCCGACCTCGTGCCGCTCTGCCACCCGATCTCGATCCACGGCGTGACGGTCGACCTCGAGGTGCTCGACGACCGCGTCGCGATCTCGGCGACCGTGCGCACCGCCGACCGCACCGGCGTCGAGATGGAGGCGCTCACCTGCGTCTCGGTCGCGGCGCTCGCGCTCGTCGACATGGTGAAGGCGGTCGATCCCGCAGCGGTCATCACCGACGTGCGCGTGGAGGAGAAGCTCGGGGGCAAGACCGGCGTCTGGCGCCGCGAGCCATGAGCACGGTGATCCGGGGGCGGCGGTGAGCGCGGGCTGGCCGGTCGAGCTGTCCGACGGCCCGGTCGGGCTGCGCCCGCTGCGCCAGCGCGACGCCCAGGCCTGGCGCTCGGTCCGCGCCCGCAACGTCGAGTGGCTGCGGCAGTGGGAGGCCACCAGCCCCGAGCCCGACCGCGAGGCGGCGCCCACGTACGCCGCGATGGTCCGCCGGCTGCGCGCCGAGGGCCGCGAGGGCCGCACGATGCCCTTCGTCGTCACCTACGAGGGGCTGCTCGTCGGGCAGCTGACCGTGGGCGGCATCGCGTGGGGCTCCCTGCGGTCGGCGTACATCGGCTACTGGGTCGACCAGCGGGTCGCGGGCCGCGGGATCATCCCCACGGCGGTCGCCCTCGCCACCGACCACTGCTTCGGGATCGGGCTGCACCGCATCGAGATCAACATCCGCCCCGAGAACATGGCCTCGCGCCGGGTCGTCGAGAAGCTCGGCTTCCGTCCCGAGGGCCTTCGACCGCGCTACCTGCACATCGACGGCGACTGGCGCGACCACCTCTCGTTCGCCCTCACCGTCGACGAGGTGCCGGGCGGTCTGCTGCGCCGCTGGCACGCCTCGAGGTCGACCTCGACGTCGTGACCCGGTCGGGCGCAGGGCGCGCCTGTGAGTCGCGACACGCCCACCGCGTGTGACGCCTGTGATCCACGGTGCGAGCGATGACGGCCCTTAGCCTCGGGGACGTGAGTGGAGGAGGAAGCCTCATCTATGCCGTGCTCATCGGCATGTGGGCCGTGATCCTCGTCCCGATGTGGCTGCGCCGGCACGACGAGGCGCAGGAGTCCAAGTCCGCCGACCGCTTCGCGCGGGCGATGGGCACCCTGCGCCGCTCCGGCTCGTGGAGCTCCTCCGGCTCCGGCGTCCCGGTCCGGGAGGTCCTGATGCCGCGTCGTCCCGCTTCTGCCCACGACACCCAGGTCGTCGTCACGGGCCCGACCGCGGCCGCGTCCCCTGCGGCCGCCGCGGCAGCCCGCCGGCGCAACGTCCTGGCCGTGCTCGGCGCCCTGCTCGTCGGCTGGATCGTGCTCGTGGTGATGCACAAGGTCCCGACCTGGTCGCTCGTGGTGCCCGCCGGGCTCGTGGTCGGGTTCCTCGTCGTGGCCCGCCGCCAGGTGGCGCTCGCCGCCGAGATGCGCCGCCGCCAGCTGCGCCGGTCGACCCTGGCCGACGCCGCCCGCGAGGCCGAGACCCGGTACGCCGGAGGCACCGCCCGCCGCGGCGGACGCGCCGTCGACCCCGCGCCCGTCCGCACGCAGGCGCCTGTGGCCGCTCCGGCGGCCCGCGCCGCCGAGCCGGTCGCGGCCGAGGGCTCGTGGAGCGCCGTACCGACCACGCTCCCGACGTACGTCACCGCACCTCGCGCCACGCGCGTGCCCCGTGTCATCGACCTCACGACCCCGGGTTCCTGGTCGGGCGCCGCGATGGTCGAGAAGGCCCGCGAGAGCCTCGCCGCCGAGCCGGTGGCCGAGGGCGCGATGCGCGTGGAGTCCTTCGAGATCGCCGTCCCGCGCGACCCGCAGGTCCGCGCCGGCGTCTACGGCGAGGACAGCACCGCTGCGGCTCCCGCGCAGGCTCCCGCCGCCCGCGGCGAGCGGCGCGACGCCCGATACCGCGACTCCTCCTACGCCGAACGCTACGTCGCCGACGGCTCGGAGATCGAGGCGCTCGCGGCCGAGGACGACGAGCTCGACTCGCTGCTCGGCGACCCGCGCACCGGCGTCCACGGCCCCACCTGGCGCCGCGCCGCCAACGGCTGACCCGCGCGCTCCTCAGCACCTGCCCGCTCCCGTCCCCTCGCCGGGGGCTCGGTTTGGGGCGCTCGCCGCCGCCTTGCTACCCTGTCGTCCTCCGCAAGGGGCTGTAGCGCAGCTGGTAGCGCACCTCGTTCGCATCGAGGGGGTCAGGGGTTCGAGTCCCCTCAGCTCCACAACGCAGAAGAGCCGCCCTAGGGCGGCTCTTCTGCGTTGTGGAGCCCGTGCGTCAGACGCCGGGCTTGAGGTTGGTCAGGTCGATCTTGGACTGCTTGACGATGTCGTAGCCGCAGGCCGTGCAGTAGGTGAGGTCGGTGTCGGCCTCCTCCTCGCACTCCGGGCAGGCGTGCACGTCCTCGCCCTTGTCGTTCTTGCGGTGCAGCCAGCTGATGCTCATGTCTCCCCCTCGGCGACGTCGCGCCCGAACACTGCTGCTGAGGATGGCTGACCGGGCTCGGCAAGGCAACGGACGGGACACGGTCCCTGCCGAGAGAGACGCCGCCCGCCGCGCACGGCGTAGCGTCGCGATCGGTCACGGGGAGGCGCCATGTCAGGGACCGACCAGCTCGACACCGAGGCTGCTGCGCCGGTACGGCGACGCCTTCCGCGCTGGCTGCGCCGGACGCTCGTCGTCGTCGCGTCGCTCGTGGCGGTCGTCCTGGTGCTGTGCTTCGGCACGGCGGTGCAGAACGCGCGGGCGCTCGATGCTCGCGCGGCGCAGGTCCAGACGGCTTGGGCGGCCGTGCCCGCGCAGCTCGCGGCAGCCAAGGCAGGCACGAAGTTCGCGCCGCCGGTCGTCCCGGACAGCCCGTGGCGCAGCGGAGCGAACACCCTGATCGCCTCGGCGCAGAAGTCGGACGTCGGGCTGATCGCCGACGTCGTCGGTGGCGCCTGCGACCCCCATCCCTGGCGGGTGGACGTGCGATGGACCGAGGACCTCGTCGTGCTCCACGCGGTTCCCGACGCCCCGCTCGTCGATCTGTCCGTGCTCGGGCGGCTCGGCCCGCGCGGGTGCACGTCGAACGCCGTGATCAGCCGCGTGCCTGTACCGCTGGACCGACCGCTCGACGGACGGCTCGTCGTCGACGCCTGGTCCGGCGCGGTCCTCGTCCCGCCGCAGGTGCGCTGACCCTGTCACCGCGGGATCAGCCTGCGACCGTGACCTCGATGGTGTGCAGGCCGCTGCTGGCGCCGGGGAAGACGTCGTGGACCTCCTCGCTCTGCGCGGCACCCGTCGCGTCGAGCATGCGCACCCGGAGCTGGTGCGGGCCGTCGGTGGCCTGCCAGCGCAGGGTCCACAGCCGCCACGCGTCGACGCCCAGGGAGTCGGCGAGCTCGGCGTCGGTCCAGGGTCCGCCGTCCACGCTCACCTGCACCGTGCCGACGCCCGTGTGCTGGCGCCAGGCGCGGCCGGCGACGACGACCTCGCCCGGCGGCACCGTCGCGCCGTCGGTCGGCACGTCGATCCGCGACGCCGACTCGATCCGGCCGTCGGCCTGCCACTGCCGCGAGACCCAGAACGGGGTGTCGTCCTCGAGCGTCGTGAGCCGGATCTGGGTGAGCCACTTCGTCGCCGAGACGTAGCCGTAGAGGCCGGGTACGACCAGGCGCGCGGGGAACCCGTGCTCGACCGGCAGCGGCACGCCGTTCATCGCGTAGGCGACCATCGCGTCGCGGCCGTCGGCGAGCAGCTCGCGCGGGAAGCCCGCGGTGAAGCCGTCGCTCGAGCGGCCGAGCACGAGCGACGCGTCGTCGTGCACGCCGGCCTCCTCGAGCAGGTCGGCGAGGCGCACGCCCTGCCACCGCGCCGTGCCGACGAGGCTGCCGCCGACGGGGTTGCTCACGCAGCACAGCGTGATGTCGCGCTCGATCGACGGCCGCGCGAGCAGCTGCTCCCACGTCAGCTCGAGCGGGCGGTCGACGCGTCCGTCGACGCGCAGCGTCCAGCCCTCCGTCGTGATCGCGGGGACCGAGACGGCGACGTCGATCCGGTAGAAGTCCTCGTTCGGCGTGAACGCCGGCTCGAGCCCGTCGACGGCCGGCGTCGCGCCGGCCGGGGCCGGCGCGGCGGGGTCGGTCGGCGCAGGGAGCCGCAGCGTCGAGCGCACGGCGTTCACGGCTGCGGTGGTGCTGCGCCGACCCCACGCGACGGCGCCGACGCCGACGAGGGCCACGACCGAGAGCACGCCCGCGCTGCGCAGCAGGGTGCGCCGGTCGATCCCGCCCGGCGCCGCGGCTCCGGGCTCGGCCTCGACGGGTCCGTAGCGGGTCCAGACGAGCGTGGCCACGACCGCGGCCACGGCGACCTCGAGCAGCAGCGGGACGAGGTCGGAGGTGTTGGTGTCCCAGGCGACGAGGAACGCCACCACGGCACCGCCCACGAACCACCACGTCGCACGCTCGGGACGCCTCGCGCACAGGGCACCCACCAGGGCGCCGCCGGCGACCACGACGAGCACGATGCCCAGCACCAGCAGCGGCTTGTCGAGCGTGCCGACCGCGCCGACGAGCGCCTCGCGCGGAGCCGCCGGCATGGCGGAGATGACGCGGTCGGCGATCGACGACACCGCCGAGATCCGCCCGGGGAGGATCAGCGCGAGCAGCTCGGCCGCCACGAGCCCGAGCGCCGCAGCGAGGGCGCCGACGACCGCGGCGCGCCCGCGGGAGGGTCCGGCGTACGCCGTCGCGTCGTCGGTCTCGAGGGTCTGCGCGTCGGTCACCCCCCGAGGATCACCCCTGACGCCCGCGCGCGCGAGCGCGGGACGGCGCTACGACGCCGATGTCACCGGTCCGTAAGGCGCAGCCGTCCGGGTCGACGCGATCAGTCCGGCGCGAGGTCCGAGACCAGGGCGTCGATGCGGCGGCGCCTGGTCTCGTCGGTGGCTGCGCCGTCGACCGGCACGAGCAGCTGGCGGCGCTGCGCCGGGCGCAGCCGCTCGAAGGCGGTCAGCCGGCGGGCGTCCTCCAGCGCCTCGCGGACGTCGTCGTCGAGCGGCACGAGGTCGGGGTCGACCGGACGGAGCCGGCAGCGCACCACGTCGCCGGGCCGGGCGCCGAGACGGCGCTGGAGCGGCTTGCCCGCGTAGAGGAAGTGGTCGGGTACGACGTCGGCGCGGTTCAGCGCGAGGTTGACCTCGACGTCGTCGATCCGGCCCTCGACGCGGTGCGTGCCCTCGGCCGCGGCGGCCTCGACGAGGCGTGGGTCGACGCGCAGGATCGTGTAGACGTTGCGGCCCCACGGCAACGGCTCGAGGGGGGCGTCGTACTCGATCCAGGCCACGTCACGAGCATGTCCCGGCTGCGCCGGGGGCGCGACCTGGGATCAGCCCGAGGCCGAGGGGCTGGCGCTCGCGGTCGCGAGGGGCGAGGGGTCGGTGAGCAGCTGGGTGGTGATGCTGTGGCCGAGGGCGGACTTCGCGACGTACTGGTCCCACGTCATGTTCCAGTCGGTCGCGCCCGGGTCGCCCTTCTGCACGAGGTCGTCGATGGGCCGGCTGGTGCGCAGCACGTGGACGATGTCGCCGTACAGCGCCTGGTCGAAGTAGATCTTCGCGCGGTCGACGGTGAGGTGGATGCAGCCGTGCGAGCTGTCGACGAGACCCTGCTTCGCGGCTGACCAGGGTGCGGCGTGGATGAACGTGCCCGACCACGACAGGCGGGTCGCCCACTGCACCTGGAGGTCGTAGTACTCCTTGCTGCCCTTGTCGCACGTGATCTTCGCGGCGCACGAGGTCATCTCGCGCAGGGGATCGCGCTCGAGCACGATGTAGTTGCCCGTGCGGGTCTCGTACTCCGGCCGCCCGAGGCTCGTCGGCCAGACGTACTTCACCTTGCCGTTGACGGCGAGGGTGAAGGTCTTGGTCTTGTCGTCGACGGTGACGACGTGGGCGTCGCCGGTCTGGAACTCCGCGGTGACGTCGCGCGTGCCCCAGCGGGTCTCGCTCATCTGGAGGCCGTCGAACAGCGCCTGCACACGCACCTGCGTGTGGGCGGGCCACGCGTCCTTCGTCCGGAAGTGCAGCTCGGACGAGTTGACCCAGTGCCACGAGCCCTCGACCGGCGTCGTCGACCAGACGGTCAGAGCGTTCTCGACGTCGGCCTTGCGGGTCACCTTGTGCTCGAACCGGATCACGACGGGAGCGTTGACACCGACCGTGCGGTTGCTGCCGGGGAGCATGCCGAACGACATCTTCGCGGCGGTCGGCACCTCGCTGACGAGCACCGCGAGCTTGGCCTTGGTGGTGTGCTCGCCGTCGACGATCGTGGCGGTCACGGCGTACCGGGCACCCGGCTTCGGCGGCTCGTCGCTGACCCACTCCGCGCCCTGGGCGCCGGTGACCCCGGTGAGCTGCTCCTGGGTCGCGACGTCGGTGACGGTGATCGCCGACATGCCGCCCTTGCTCGCCGAGATGTGCAGCGGTACGTCGAAGCGCGCGGGCCGCTGCGCGACGAGGGTCGGGGCCGTGTAGGGACCCGTCGCCGAGGGGCTGGCACCGTCGCCGGCGGAGAAGGAGAAGCCCGACCCCGCGCAGCCCGACAGCAGCAGCGCTGCCGCGGCCGCGACGGCGGCGAGGCGGACGAGCGGACGGTGCGTCACGGCGACCCCTGGGAGACGTGGGGCTCCACCGTACGTCGCGATCCCCGGATACGCCGAACGCCCGGAGCGCCCGTCTCGACCGGTGGTCGGATCGTGATCTTCGGGCGGGTCAGACCCAGGTGGGGAACCACATCCGGATGTGCCACGCGTTGTAGGCGAGGACCTGCCCGCTCCAGATCGGGTAGAAGAACCACGACGCCGCCAGGGCGAACATGAGGAAGAGCCCCACGAAGATCGCTCCGAGGGTGCGGCGTCGCGCCGAGGCGTCGGCCGGTCCGAGCCACGACCCGAGCATCATCGCAAGGGCCAGCACCAGGAACGGCACGAACGCGACCGAGTAGAAGGTGAAGATCGTGCGGCCCTGGAAGCCCAGCCAGGGCAGCCAGCCGGCGAGGACTGCGAGAACGACCGCGCCCGAGCGCCAGTCGCGGCGGGCGAACCAGCGCCACGACTGGTGGAACAGCGCGATCGTCGCGGCCCACCAGATGAGCGGGTTGCCCAGCGCGATGACCTCGGCCGAGCACTTGTCGGCGGTGCAGCCGTTGACGCCGCGGTTGTAGGACTCGTACCAGAACGACGTCGGGCGGGTCTGCAGCAGCCAGCCCCACGCGTTGCTCTGGTAGGAGTGCGGGGAGTCGAGGTGCGTATGGAAGTTGAGCATCTCGGCGTGGTAGTGCAGCAACGACCTCAGGCTGTCGGGGACCCATGCCCAGGCGCCCGACGCAGGGTTGGTCGCGGCCCAGTTCCGGTCGTAGCCGCCGTCGGTGAGCAGCCAGCCGCTCCAGGACACGACGTACACGACGAAGGCTGTGCCCACGATCGCGACGAACGCGAGGATCCCCTCGAGCGCGGCACCGCCGATCGCCTGCTGGGTGCGTACGCCGATGAGCCGGCGCATGCCGTAGTCCCAGAGCACGGTCATGATGCCGAACGCGACGATGAACCAGATGCCCGACCACTTCACCGCGCAGGCCATGCCGAGCGCGAAGCCCGCGGCCCAGCGCCACGGCCGCAGACCGGTGCCGGGACCGATGCCCGCGCCCAGCGCGCGCAGGGCCGCGTGGTCGTCGGTGAACTTGAGGACCTGCAGCGACAGCCGTCGTCGCGTGCGGTCGCGGTCCATGAGAAGGCAGCCGAAGCCGATCAGCGCCCAGAGCATGAGGGTGCCGTCGAGCAGACCGGTGCGCGACATGCTGATCGCCATGCCGTCGATCGCGAGCAGGAAGCCCGCGATGCCGCCGATGAGCGTCGAGCGGGTGAGCCGGCGACCGATGCGGACGGTGAGCAGCACCGCGAGGGTGCCGACGAGGGCGGTCGAGAAGCGCCAGCCGAACGGCGTCAGGCCGAAGAGGTACTCGCCGATCGCGATCGTCCACTTGCCGACGGGCGGGTGGACGATGAACGACGGGTTGTCGGTGAAGACGTCGAGCGTGCGCCAGTTGCCGTCGCTCGCGAGGATCTTGTCGTTGGCGCCGTCGACGAAGCTGCGCTCGTAGCCCCAGCGCAGCAGCGAGAAGGCGTCCTTCATGTAGTAGGTCTCGTCGAAGACCACGGCGCGCGGGCTCGCGAGGTCCCAGAAGCGCAGCAGGCCGGCGAAGACGGTGATGCCGATCGTGACCCACCAGCCGGCCGCGCGGTCCGACGGCATCGGCGGGTAGAGGCGTGCGGCGAGCTCGCTCTCGGTGCGAGGTGCCCGGCTGCCCGTGGGCGCGCGGTGCTCGAGGGTCGCCGTCACCCGCACAGCATAAGGACGTGGCAGGCTGTCTCTCGTGTCCGACCTGCGGGGTTCCGGCGTGCTGGTGGTGGCCGGTACACCGATCGGTGATCCGACCGACGCCTCCCCGAGACTCCGCGAGGCCCTCGAGACCGCCGACGTCGTCGCCGCCGAGGACACCCGCCGCGCCAGGCGCCTCGCCGCCGACCTCGGCATCGCGATCTCCGGACGGGTCGTCTCCTACTACGACGCGGTCGAGACCGCCCGGCTCCCGGAGCTCCTCGAGGCGCTGCGCGAGGGCCGTTCCGTGCTGCTCGTGACCGACGCGGGGATGCCGAGCGTGAGCGACCCCGGCTACCGGCTCGTGGCGGCCGCCGCGGCCGAGGGTCTGCCCGTCACCGCCGTACCGGGACCGAGCGCCGTCCTCACGGCGCTGGCTCTCTCGGCGCTGCCGGTCGACCGGTTCGCCTTCGAGGGCTTCCTGCCGCGCAAGGCGGGCGAGCGCTCGCGCGCGCTCGCCGCGCTCGCGCACGACACCCGCACCCTGGTGTTCTTCGAGGCGCCGCACCGCCTCGCCGAGATGCTCGCCGCGCTGGCCGAGGCCTTCGGCGCGGACCGTCCGGCAGCGGTGTGCCGCGAGCTGACCAAGACCTACGAGGAGGTGCGCCGGGCACCGCTCGGGGAGCTCGCCTCCTGGGCGGCCGAGGGAGTGAAGGGGGAGATCACCGTGGTCGTGCACGGCGCCCCGCCCGGCTCCGCCCCGGTCGTGACCGCCGACGGCGCCGACCCGCGCAAGGCCGCGCTCGCCGCCGTGGCCGCGGCGTACGGCATCGACAAGAAGGCCGCCTACGACGCCATCGTCGCCGCCAAGAAGGCGTCCTCCTGACGGATACGGGGTCGGAGGGGGAGTGCGGGCGCCCGTAGGATCGGCGGGTGTCCAGCGACAAGGCCTTCTACCTCACGACGCCGATCTACTACGTGAACGACGCCCCGCACATCGGGCACGCGTACACGACGACGGCCGGCGACGTCCTCACCCGGTGGCACCGGCAGCGCGGCGAGCGCGTCTGGTTCCTCACCGGCGTCGACGAGCACGGGCAGAAGGTCATGCGCACGGCCGAGTCGAACGGCGTCGCGCCGCAGGAGTGGGCCGACCGCCTCGTCGAGACGGCCTGGCTGCCGGTCCTCGAGACGATCGACGCCGCCAACGACGACTTCATCCGCACCACGTCGCAGCGTCACACCGAGCGCGTGCAGCGGTTCCTGCAGTCGCTCAAGGACAAGGGCGAGATCTACGAGGGCAACTACGACGGCCCCTACTGCGTGGCGTGCGAGGAGTTCAAGCTGCCGGGCGATCTGCTCGACGGCGAGGGCGAGTACGCCGGCCAGAAGGTGTGCCCCATCCACGGCCGCCCGGTCGAGCAGGTCAGCGAGACCAATTGGTTCTTCCGGCTGTCGGCGTACGCCGAGAAGCTGCTCGCCCACTACGAGGCCAACCCGCTGGCCGTGCAGCCGCAGAGCGCCTACAACGAGGTCACCTCGTTCCTGCGCGGCGGGCTCCAGGACCTGTCGATCTCGCGCTCGACGTTCGACTGGGGCATCCCGGTGCCGTGGGACCCGAGCCAGGTCGTCTACGTCTGGTTCGACGCGCTGCTCAACTACGCCACCGCCGTCGGACTCGGCGACGAGCCCGGTACGCCGGGCGCCGAGCAGTTCGCGAGCACGTGGCCGGCCGACGTGCACCTCGTCGGCAAGGACATCCTCCGGTTCCACGCCGTCATCTGGCCCGCGATGCTCATGGCTGCTGAGCTCCCGCTCCCGAAGCAGGTCTTCGCCCACGGCTGGCTGCTCGTCGGCGGCGAGAAGATGAGCAAGACCAAGCTCACCGGCATCGCGCCGAGCCAGATCATCGACACCTTCGGCTCCGACGCGTTCCGCTACTACTTCCTGCGCTCCATCACGTTCGGGTCCGACGGCTCGTTCTCGTGGGAGGACATGAGTGCGCGCTACACCGCCGAGCTCGCCAACGGCCTGGGCAACCTCGCCTCGCGCGGCGCCGCGATGGTCGGCAAGTACTTCGACGGCGCGCTGCCCGCGGCCGGCGAGAGCACCGAGGCCGAGCTGTCGCTGCAGCGCCACCTCGAGGGCACGGTCGCCGTGGCCGACGAGGCCATGCTGCGCCTGGACTTCCAGAGCGCGACGGGCGCGGTGAAGTCGTACGTCGACGCCGTGAACCTCTACGTCACCGAGCAGGCGCCGTGGGCGCTGGCGAAGGACCCGGCCAACGCCGAGCGCCTCGCGACCGTGCTCTACACGATCTGCGAGTCGCTGCGCGCCATCGCGGTGCTCCACCACGCCGTGATGCCGAAGGCGACCGCGCTCATCTGGGAGCAGCTCGGCGCCGAGGCCTCGCTCGGCCCGATCGGCCAGCAGTCGGTGCTCGACGCCGCGCGCTGGGGCCAGCTGCCCGCGGGCGCGACGATCACGAAGGGCGCGATCCTCTTCCCGCGCCTGGAGGAGCCCGCGTCCTGACGCGGGTACGTCGCTGATGGCCTCTACCGACGAGCCGGTCCGCGCCCGCGCGACCGCCCAGGCGACCGGGCACTCGCGCGAGCTGCAGCGCCCGCCGCTGCCCGACCCGCTGCCCTCGCCCGTCGTCGACACCCACTGCCACCTCGACATCGCCGACGGCGACGCGGGCGCGGAGTGGCTCGGCATCGACGACGCCGTCGCGCAGGCGACCGCGGTCGGGGTCGCGCGCATCGTCCAGATCGGGTGCGACCTGCCGTCGTCGCGCTGGTCGGTCGAGGCGGCGTCCGCGCACCCGGCCGTCCTCGCGACCGTGTCGCTGCACCCGAACGAGGCGCCGCGGATCTTCGCGGCCGGTGGTCGGACCGCGCTCGACGCGGCGTACGACGAGATCGAGTCGCTCGCCGGTGCCGAGCGAGTCCGCGCGATCGGGGAGACCGGCCTCGACTTCTTCCGCACGGGCGAGGACGGACGCGCCGTGCAGGAGGAGTCGTTCCGCCGCCACATCGACCTCGCAAAGCGGCTGGGCAAGGCGCTCGTCATCCACGACCGCGACGCCCACGACGACGTCGTGCGCGTCCTCGAGGACGAGGGCGCCCCGGAGACCGTGGTGTTCCACTGCTTCTCCGGCGACGCCGCGATGGCGCAGCACTGCACCGAGCAGGGCTGGTACCTCTCCTTCGCCGGCACCGTCACGTTCAAGAACGCCGTGCCCCTGCGCGAGGCGCTAGCCGTGGCCCCGCTCGACCGCGTGCTGGTCGAGACCGACGCGCCGTACCTCACGCCGACGCCGTACCGCGGACGTCCCAACGCCTCCTACCTCGTGCCGCTCACGGTCCGCGCGATGGCCGAGACCCGCGGCGTCGAGGTCGACGAGCTCTGCGCGGCGCTGTGGGCCAACTCCCACGCAGTGTTCGGCGACTGGTGACCGCGCGCTGCCTTGCCACCGGGTACGCCGTACGACGACAGTGGACCCGAGCGGGGAGGCGGCATGGCGCACAAGGAGTACGACCTGGGTGACGGCGGCTTCACCATGCCCGCCACCGAGTCGATCGACGAGTCGCTCGAGCGGCTCGCCCGTCAGGACGCCCGGCGCACCGCCGACGGCGGCATCGGGCTGTCGGGCAACGAGACGGCCATGTCGACCTTCGACGCGCTGCGCGGTCGCACGTCCGGCGTCGACCGGCTCCGGCGGACCCAGCCCCCGCCGCCCTCCGCGCTGCCTCCGGGCTGGGGCACGACCGCGCCGCCGTCCGCGCCCGGCCACAGCGGCCTGCCCGGCGTGACGAGCATGCCGAACACCTCCACGAAGCCGGGCCGCGACGTCGGCCTGTCGATCGTGCGCTGGGTCATCGTGCTCGCCGTCACCTGGTTCATCTGGCGCTACTTCATCCGCTGAGGCACCTCGGGCCTCGCGCGGGCGGCCTCAGGGGGTGAGGGCGGTCGCGTACGCCGCGGCCACGGCTGTCTCGTCGCCCTCGACCTCGACCGTGCCGCCGTCGCGGCGCCACAGCCACAGCAGCAGCGACTCGGCCGTGCCGCGCAGCGTCGCGGCGTACGCCGCACCGGGGTCGGTGCCGTCGCCGGCGAGCGTGCGCTCGAGGTCGGTGTCGGTCGCGACGAGGCGCACGCCCGCGGCGAGCGGCGGGATCCGCTCGAGCCGCACCTGGCGCGGGAAGAACATCGTGACGACCTCGTCGACACCGTCGGCGGCCAGCGCGGTCCCGATCGGGAGGTCGAGGCCGACGGCGCGGCGGGCGTCGCGCAGGTGCACCGAGGTCTCGTGCGGCTGGCGGCGTACCCAGAAGTCGACGGTGCGAGGGCGCGGCCCGAACGTCCAGCACTCGGTGCCCGGCGGCGTCGTGACGAGGGTGTCGAGGAGTGCCGCCGCCTGGTCGGCGTACCAGTCGGCGAGGTGCGTCGGGTCTGCGGGCGGGGCCGGCTCGTCGACCGGCGCGCCGGTCTCGATGGCGCCGCGCGCCCAGCCGTGGACGCTGCCGAGGTGCCCGCCGAGGTCGGCGAGCGTCCACCCCGGGCAGTCCGGCACGGGTGCCGCGAGATCGGCCCCGCGCAGCAGCTCCACGAACGCCGCCTGGTCACGAGCCAACGCCCCCAGCAGCTCGTCCCGCGTCAGCATGCGCCCGAGCCTAGACGCCGTGATCTTGGTCAGTTGCGGGTTACCCGGGCCTAGTAGGTAGCAACTGACCAAGATCACGCCGGGTTTGGGGGCGAGGGGGGCGATGCGGGAGAGTGCGGGCATGAGCGACGACGGGCTGCTGGGTGCGGCCGACGTGCGTCGCCTGGCCGACGAGCTCGGGGTGCACCCCACGAAGCAGAAGGGCCAGAACTTCGTCATCGACGCCAACACCGTGCGGCGCATCGTGCGCGCGGCCGAGGTCGGCGCCGATGACGTCGTCATCGAGGTCGGCCCCGGCCTCGGCTCGCTGACCCTCGCGCTGCTCCCCGAGGTGGCCCGCGTCGTGGCGGTCGAGATCGACGACGTGCTCGCGCCCGCTCTCGCGACGACCGTGCGCGAGCGCCGTCCCGACCTCGCCGACCGCCTCGAGGTCGTGCATGCCGACGCGCTGCGCGTGCGCGAGCTGCCCGGCGCGGCGCCGACGGCCCTCGTGGCGAACCTGCCCTACAACGTGAGCGTCCCCGTGCTGCTGCACCTGCTCGAGGCGTTCCCGTCGATCCGTCGCGTGCTCGTGATGGTGCAGCTCGAGGTCGCCGACCGGCTCGCCGCAGGACCGGGGTCGAAGGTCTACGGCGTACCCAGCGTGAAGGCCCGCTGGTACGGCGACGTCTCCCGCGTCGGCACGGTGGGGCGCACAGTCTTCTGGCCCGCGCCCAACGTCGACAGCGGCCTGGTAGCCCTGACCCGTACGGCACCGCCGGAGACGACCGCGACGCGCGAGCAGGTGTTCGCCGTGGTCGACGCCGCCTTCGCCCAGCGCCGCAAGACCCTGCGCGCCGCTCTCGCGTCCTGGGCCGGGTCGCCCGCCGCCGCGGAGGAGGCCCTGCGCACAGCAGGCATCGACCCGTCGACCCGCGGGGAGCAGCTCGACGTGGCCGCGTTCGCGCGGATCGCCGCGGCCCGTCCTGCCTGAGCCGCGGGCAGTCGGTAGGTTCGGAGCGTGCTCGCGTCCGTCACCGTCCGCGCCCCGGCGAAGGTCAACCTGGCCCTCGCCGTCGGGCCGCGCCGCGACGACGGCTACCACGACCTCGCCACCGTCTTCCACGCCGTGAGCCTGTACGACGACCTGGTCGCGACCCCGCTCGCACCGGGCTCGGGCACGCAGATCGTGGTCGAGGGCGAGCAGTCCGACGAGGTCCCGGTCGACTCCAGCAACCTCGCGGCCAAGGCCGTGCAGGCGATGCTCGAGTACGGCGGCTCCGACGACGTCTCCCTCACGATCAGCAAGGGCATCCCGGTCGCGGGCGGCATGGCGGGCGGCAGCGCCGACGCCGCGGCCGCGCTGGTCGCGATCGACGCCCTTTACGAGCTCGGCCTCACCCGCGAGGAGCTGCACGACGTCGCGGCGAGCCTCGGCAGCGACGTGCCCTTCAGCCTGCACGGCGGCACGGCGCTCGGCACCGGGACCGGCACCGAGCTCACGACCGCGATGGTGCGCGGCACCTACCACTGGGTGATCGTGCTCGCCGAGGGCGGTCTGTCGACGCCGCAGGTCTACCGCGAGTGCGACCGGCTGCGCGAGGGCGCGGTCGTGCCCGACCCCGAGGTGCCCGACGACCTCATGGCGGCGCTGCGCCGCGGTGACGCGGAAGCCCTCGGGAAGGCGCTGCACAACGACCTGCAGCCCGCCGCCATGTCGCTGCGACCCCATCTGGCGCACGTGATCTCGGTCGGCCACGAGTACGGCGCGCTCGGCGGCCTGATCTCGGGCAGCGGTCCGACGTGCGCGTTCCTCGCGCGCGACGACGAGCACGCGCTCGACCTCGCCGTCGCGTTCACCGCATCGGGCGTGTGCCGCTCGGTACGCCGTGCCCACGGTCCCGTGCAGGGCGCGCGGGTGGTCGACCAGCGAGACGTCGCCTGATGGCACCGGTCACCTACGTCGCCCTCGAGAACGTCAGCACCTCGCTCGGCACGCGCACGCTGCTGAGCGACGTCACCGTCGGCATCACCGAGGGCGCGCGCATCGGCGTCGTCGGCCGCAACGGCGGCGGCAAGACGACGCTCGTCCGCGTCCTCACCGGCGACCAGCCGGTCGACAGCGGGCGCGTGATCCGCGCGGGGTCGGTCACGATCGGGTGCCTCGCGCAGGGCGACGACCTCGACCCGTCGGCGACGCTGCGCGGCGTCGTGGTCGGCGACCGTCCCGAGCACGAGTGGGCCGGCGACGCCCGCGTCCGTGACGTGCTCGACGGCCTGCTCGGCGGCACCGACGCCGCGGCGTACACCGACGGGCTGGCCACCCCGGTGTCGGTAATGTCGGGCGGGGAGAAGCGCCGCGCCGGGCTCGCGCGCCTGCTCGTCGAGGACCCCGACCTGCTCATCCTCGACGAGCCGACCAACCACCTCGACGTCGAGGCGATCACCTGGCTCGCGCAGCACCTCGCACCGCGTCGTGGCGCGCTCGTCGCCGTCACCCACGACCGCTGGTTCCTCGACGCCGTCGCGACCGACACGTGGGAGGTCGTCGACGCGACCGTGCAGCGCTACGACGGCGGGTACGCCGCGTACGTCCTCGCCAAGGCCGAGCGGTCGCGCCAGGCCGCGGCCACCGAGGAGCGCCGGCAGAACCTGCTGCGCAAGGAGCTCGCGTGGCTGCGCCGCGGAGCGCCGGCGCGCACGAGCAAGCCCAAGTTCCGCATCGATGCGGCCAACGCGCTCATCGCCGACGAGCCGCCGCCGCGCGACCGTCTCGCGCTCGAGAGGTTCGCGACCGCGCGCCTGGGCAAGCAGGTCTACGACCTCGAGGACCTCACCCTCGCGCCCGCGGTCGGGGCGGAACCCGTTCTGCGCGACCAGACCTGGCGGCTCGGCCCGGGCGACCGCGTCGGCATCCTCGGGGCGAACGGCGCCGGCAAGACCACACTGCTGCGTCTCCTCAACGCCGCGCACGACGGCAAGCTCGACCTCGGCCCCGACGAGGCGGGTGCCGCGGTCGGCGACCCGTGGGCGCCGCCCGACGTCCGTGCCGGCGTCGTGAAGGTGGGCCAGACCGTGCACGTCGCGCACCTGTCTCAGGCGCTCGCCGAGATCGACCCGGCCGAGCGCGTGCTCGAGTCGGTGCAGCGCCAGGCGCAGTACGTCGACGTCGGCGGCCGCGACTCCTCGAGCCCCACCTGGAACGCGCGTACCTCCGTCGCCGCGGGGCAGACCGGGCGCAGCGTGTCGGCGCAGTCGCTGCTCGAGAGCTTCGGCTTCGTCGGCGACAAGCTCTCGACGCGGCTCGGCGACCTCTCCGGCGGCGAGCGCCGCCGGCTGCAGCTGCTGCGCCTGCTCGTCGGCGGCCCCAACGTGCTGCTCCTCGACGAGCCGACCAACGACCTCGACGTCGAGATGCTCACCGTGCTCGAGGACCTGCTCGACACCTGGCCCGGCACCCTCGTCGTCGTCAGCCACGACCGCTACTTCCTCGAGCGCACCACCGACGACCTCTACGCCCTGCTCGGCGACGGCACCCTGCGCCATCTCGTCGGCGGCGTCGACGAGTACCTCGAGCGTCGGCGTACCGCCTCGGCCGCGCCGTCGCGGGAGACCTCCTCGAGCCCCGCGTCGTCGGAGCCCGCGGCCCCGCGCATGTCGGGCGGCGAGGCGAGGGCTGCGCGCAAGGAGCTCACCCGGATCGAGCGGCGTACCGAGAAGCTGCGCGCCGAGGAGGACCGCCTCCACACCGCGCTCGCCGACGCCGCGACCGACCACGAGAAGGTCCTCGCCCTCGACGCCGAGCTGCGCGCCGTCGTGGCCGAGCGCGAGGACCTCGAGGAGCAGTGGCTCGAGCTCGCGACCACCCTCGAGGACTGAGCCGGTGGTGGAGCGGGAGGTCGTGCTGCGGACGGCGCGCCTCCTCGTGACGACGTGGGACGCCTCCGACCTCGACGACCTGCACCGGATGCACTCCGACCCCGCGACCATGCGCTTCATCGGCGGGCGACCGGAGACCCGCGCCGAGTCCGAGGCGAGGCTGGCGCGCTACCTCGACGAGCAGAGCACGCGAGGCTGGACCAAGTGGCGCGTCGTCACGACCGACGGGCGGTTCGTGGGTCGGGCCGGCTTCGGCGCGTACGACGACGACCGCGACCTCGGCTACACGCTCGCCCGCGCCTGGTGGGGCAAGGGCCTCGCGACCGAGGTGGCCCTCGCCCTCGTCGACTGGCACCGCGAGCACCCGGCACCGTGCGCGTCCGATCCTGCTCGCTCGATGGACCTCTGGGGCTTCGCCGACATCGACAACCTCGCCAGCCTCCGGGTGCTCGCCAAGGCCGGTCTTCGCTTCGTGGAGACCCGTCAGGCGTTCGGCACCACCTGCGTGTTCCTCCGTCTCGACGTCCCGCCGAGGAGCCCGGTGCCACCGGCTAGCCTCCCCGCATGAGCGAGGTGCGGGAGACGGGGACGCTGGTCATCGGGGCGTCGGCGGCGGGGCTCGCCGCGGCGGCCTGCCTCAAGGAGGCAGGCGTCGACTACGAGGTGCTCGAGCGCGAGGACGCCGTCGCCACGGCCTGGCGCCACCACTACGACCGGCTCCACCTGCACACGCCGAAGTCGGCGTCGTCGCTGCCCGGCCTCGCGATGCCGCGGCACTGGCCGCGCTACCCGAGCCGCGACCAGGTCGTGCAGTACCTCGAGCTGTACGCCGGCCACCACGGCATCGCGCCGCACTTCGGCACCGACGTCACGTCGCTCGTGCGCGAGGACGGTGCGTGGACGGCCACCACGACGAACGGCACGTGGCGCGCGCAGAACGTCGTGGTCGCGACCGGCGCGACCCGCAGGCCGGTCCGCCCGACCTGGGACGGCATGGACACCTACGCCGGTGACCTCCTCCACTCCAGCGAGTACCGCAACGGCGAGCAGTGGCGCACGCGCACCGTCCTCGTCGTGGGCTTCGGCAACTCCGCGTGCGAGCAGGCGATCGACCTCGTCGAGCACGGGGTCGTGACGCACCTGGCGGTGCGGTCCGCGGTCAACGTGCTGCCGCGCGACGTGTTCGGCGTCGTACCGGTGCTGCAGCTCGGCATCGTGATGCGTCACCTGCCGCCGAACGTCGCCGACCTCATGGCCGCGCCGATGGTCGCGGTCACCGTGGGCGACGTCGGCAAGGGCACCGGCCTGCGCAAGCTGCCCTACGGCCCCAACGCCCAGATCGCGCAGGACAACCACATCCCGCTGCTCGACATCGGGACCATGGACCACATCCGTGCGGGACGCATCACCGTGCACCCCGGCATCGAGCGGTTCACGGAGAAGGGCGTCGTGTTCACCGACGGCACCTGGCTCGACTGCGACGCGGTCGTCCTCGCCACCGGCTACGAGCCGGCGATCGCGGAGTTCCTCCCCGAGTGGCGCACGGTCTGCGGCGACGACGGCCGTCCGCGCATCTCCGGCGGACCGACCGCGCTGCCGGGCCTCTACTTCTGCGGCCAGTACGTCGCGCCCTCGGGCATGCTCCGCGAGATGGGCATCGAGGCGCGCCGCATCGCCGCCGACATCAGCGGCACGCCGCAGCCCGGAGTCCTCGACCGCGCGAGGTCCCTCGTCCGCCGCTGACGGCGCTCAGCCAGCCTCGGAGGTGGGCGGTGGGGTGCCGGGCAGACCCGACAGCTTCCACGGCAGCACGTAGCTGACGAAGACGGCGGAGGCGACCGAGCCGCTCGCGTCGTAGCCGAAGAAGGTCGGGTACACGCCGTCGCCGTACCCCGTGTAGAAGAGCACCGACTCGAGCGTGCCCGTCGAGGAGATGCGCTGAGCGCACACTCCCTGCCCCTCGGGCGTGCCGGCGGAGTCGTAGGCGTCGACGTAGGCGTCGATCGAGGTCTGGTCGTCGCGCAGCGGCTGCGCGGTGCCCGTCGCGAACCCGCCGTCACCGCCGTCGGTGACGATGTTGAGGGTGGGCTGCTGGACCCAGCGGACCGGCTGCTTGCGCGAGATCTGCACCTCGACGAAGGCGACCCGGCGGCCGGTCTGCGGGCTGTCGAGCACCGCCAGGGTGACGGGCGCCGCGACCGGCCGCGCCGACACCCGCATCGTGCGCGTGCCGCCGATCGCTGCCTCGTAGCCGTTGCCCGCACCGAGCCGGCCGTCGTCGAGGACGAGGGTGCTGCCGCTCTCGAGCGTCACCCGTCCGTGGGGCACGGGCTTGCCGTCGACGTCGCGACCGTTCGAGGCGTCGACGCGCGACGGCGGGGAGAGGTGGGTGCTGCCACGGGGTGCCGTCGTACGCCGGCACGCGACGTACCGCGGCGCGTCGGCCGCGAGCGGAGCGCTGGACGAGAGCGAGGGGTCGACCGGTTCCGCCGTCGCGTCGGAGCCGTCGCCGGTGGGGGTCGGTCCGACGTTCTGGAGGTCGACGGTGATGCTCGGCGTCGCGTCGACGGGTCCGATGCCCTTCTCGGGCCGGTGGGTGTCGGCCGGACCGGGACCGACGCCGCAGGCGGCGAGGACGGTCGCCGCGGCGACCAGCAGCGCGGCGCGACGTGCGCGTGCCGGCGTACGCCGCATGGTCGACCCCCCGTCGATGTCGGGCTCACCCTGGCGCATCGGAGACCGCGAGACCAGCCGCCGTTCGGACCTCCCTCGCCGGGAGGGCTCAGTTCTCGAACGGGAGGGCGAGCAGGCGCAGCAGGTCGGCGAGCTTGGCGCGGTCGTCGGGCTCGAGGGCCGCGAGGATCCGGCGCTCGTGCGCGAGCAGGTCGGTGAGAGCGTCGTCGACGCGGGTACGGCCGGCGTCGGTGAGCAGCACGCGCACGGAGCGGCCGTCGTCGGGGTCGGGCTCGCGCTCGACGAGGCCCTTGGCCTCGAGCCGGTCGATGCGGTTGGTCATCGTGCCGCTCGTGACGAGCGTGACCTGCAGCAGGCGGCCGGGGGAGAGGGCGTACGGCGCACCCTCGCGACGCAGGGCGGCGAGGACGTCGAACTCCCACGGCTCGAGACCATGCGCCGCGAACGCCTCGCGCCGGGCGAGGTCGAGGTGACGGGCCAGCCGGCTCACGCGGGAGAGGACCTCGAGCGGGCCGACGTCGAGGTCGGGGCGCTCGCGCCGCCACGCCGAGACGAGGACGTCGACCTCGTCGTAGGGCGCCTCGCTCATGCCGCGAACACTACGCCCGGTGTCTCGACGTCGAGATACCTCCCCGCCCCACCCGCGTGATCTTGGTCAGTTGCGAGCTTCTCGCGTCTGGTGACTCGCAACTGACCAAGATCACGCCGGGCGGGCCGAGGCGGGGAGGCGCCAGATGCGTTCGCCGTCGGCGTCGTGGTCCTGCGTCGGTTCCAGCCCTGCCGCTCTGGCCACGGCTTCGCTCGCGGCGTTGCCGGGCGCGATGTGGGCCTCCACGTGCGCGACCGGGTCGGCACCCGTGGCGTGCGTGCCGGCGAGGACCGCGTCGCGCACCGCGGCGGCCGCCTCCCGCGCGAGGCCCTGCCCCTGGTACGCCGTACCCACGACCCAGGCGAGCTCGGCGGTGCGGTCCTCGAGGCGCACGGTCGCCTGCACGAAGCCGACGCACGTGCCCGACCCGCGCAGCCGCAGGATCCACGTGCACCACGTCTCGCGGCCGTCGGGCGATCCGCCCGCGGCCCACCGCGAGTAGCGGGTGCGCAGCTCGTCGAGCGACGGCGAGGCCTCGTCGGCGTAGAAGGCGTACAGCGCGCGGTCGGCGAGCAGGTCGACCATCTCATCGGCGTGCGCGGGCGACACCGGCTCGAGGTCGAGCCGCTCGGTCCGCAGCGCTGCGGTCGCCATCCGCGTCAGCGGTCGGTGACGAGCTTGGGCTTCTTCTCCAGCCCCACGATGCCGTTCCACGCGAGGTTCACGACGTGCGCGACGACCTCGTCCTTCTTCGGCTTGCGCACGTCGAGCCACCACTGCCCGGTGAGCGCCACCATGCCGACGAACATGTTCGCGTACATGGGTGCGAACTTCGACGGGAAGTCGTTGCGGTCGAACTCCTTCGCGAGGCGCTCGTCGACCTGGCTCGCGACGTCGCGCAGCAGGCTCGCGAAGTTGCCGGTGCTCTGCGAGACGGGCGAGTCGCGGACGAGGACGCGGAAGCCGTCGGCGCGCGTCTCGATGTAGTCGAAGAGCGCACGCGTCGCCTGCTCGAGCAGCGCGCGCGGCGCGCGTGCGGTCAGCGAGTCGCTGATCATGCCGAGCAGGATGTTCATCTCGCGGTCGACGATGACGGCGTACAGGCCGTCCTTGCTGCCGAAGTGCTCGTAGACCACGGGCTTGGAGACGCCGGCCTTGGCTGCGATCTCCTCGATCGTGACGGCCTCGAAGCCCTTCTCGGCGAAGAGCTTGCGGCCCACGTCGACGAGCTGCTCGCGCCGCTCGCGGCCGCTCATGCGCACGCGCTCGGTGCGCGCCCGTCGCGAGGGTGCGGTCGGTGTCGCCTCGGGTCCGTCGGCGCTCGTCGGGTCGGTCACGGGCTCATCCTGCCCTGTCGCGACCCCGCGAAGGTACGGCGTACCCGTGCTCACCTCACGTGCCGTGAGAACCGGACACCCTCGGGGTCCACGAGACGGGCGCGCAGCCGGGCCTCGCGCGGCCACCGCACGTCGTCGGCCCAGCCGCGCTTCTCGAAGAAGCGGATCGCGGCCGCAGAGGTGTCGAGCTGGCCGCGGAGCACGCCGTGGCGCGCCGCGGTGGGGTCGCTGTGGTGCAGGTTGTGCCACGACTCGCCGCCGGAGAGCAGCGCGAGCCACGCGACGTTGCCGGAGCGGTCGCGGGTGCGGAACGGGTGGCGTCCCCAGATGTGGCAGACCGAGTTGATCGACCACGTGACGTGGTGGACGAGGGCGACGCGCACGAGCGAGGCCCAGAAGAACGCGGTGAGCGCACCGTGCCACGACCACGTGAGCAGCCCGCCGAGGACGGCCGGCGCGAGCAGGCTCACGGCCACCCACGCCCGGAACTGGCGCGAGATGCGCGCGAGGTCGGCGTCCTTCTCGAGGTCGGGCGCGTAGCGGGCGATCGGCGTCTGCTCGACGTCGACGAGCCAGGCCATGTGCGCGTAGAGGAATCCCTTGACCAGCCCGCGCGTGGAGCGGCCGTAGGTCCACGGCGAGTGCGGGTCTCCGACGGCGTCGCTGAACGCGTGGTGCTTGCGGTGGTCGGCGACCCAGCGCACGACCGGGCCCTCGATCGCGAGGCTGCCGGCGATCGCGAGCGCGATCTTCAGCGGGCGGTTCGGCGTGAACGAGCGGTGGGTGAACGCGCGGTGGAAGCCGATCGTGATGCCGTGGGCGGCGACGACGTAGAAGGCGACGGCCAGCGCGAGGTCGAGCCACGACAGGCCCCAGCCCCAGGCGAACGGCACGGCGAGCGCGACGGCGAGCAGCGGGACCGCCACGAACAGGCCGACCACCACGCGCGCGGACGTGCTCTGGGTCTCGGCCGGCACGGGCGGGCGACCGGCGGCGGCGTACGCGTGGCCGGTGAGGGCGGCCTCGTCAGCAGCGTCGGCGTCGGAGAGCAGGTCGGGGGTGGCGGTCACGAAGGCTCCTGGTGGTCGGTTGGCTACGCCTACGGAACCGTAACTTACGCAAGCGTAGGTTGTCGAGCCGCCGCCGTGCCCGACCGCCGGGCGGGCTGCGCCCTACGCTGGACGCGACCTTCCCGGGTTGCTCTGCTGGTAGGGGCGACCGCACTTTGAATGCGGGTACGACGCAGGTTCGATTCCTGCCCCGGGAGCGCTGGGGGCCCCTTCTCGAGACAGGACGTCGATGCCGACGATCGCCGACCACGCCCGCTACCCGCTCATGTTCGGCCCGAGCCCGGTGCACCCGCTCGACCGGCTCTCCGACCACCTCGGCGGAGCACGGATCTGGGCCAAGCGGGAGGACTGCAACAGCGGTCTGGCCTACGGCGGCAACAAGGTCCGCAAGCTCGAGTACCTCGTGCCCGAGGCGCTCGCGCAGGGCGCCGACACGCTGGTCTCGATCGGCGGCTACCAGTCCAACCACACCCGCCAGGTCGCGGCGGTCGCCGCCAAGCTCGGCCTGAGGGCCGTGCTCGTGCAGGAGAAGTGGGTCGACTGGCCCGACTCGGTCAACGACCGCGTCGGCAACATCATGCTGAGCCGGATCATGGGCGCCGAGGTGCGCCTGGACCCGGCCGGCTTCGACATCGGCTTCCGCGACAGCTGGACGCGCGCCCTCGACGACGTGAAGGCCCGCGGCGGTACGCCGTACGCGATCCCGGCCGGCGCCTCCGACCACCCGAAGGGCGGTCTGGGCTTCGCCAACTGGGCCTACGAGGTGGCCGAGCAGGAGAAGGAGCTCGGCGTCTTCTTCGACACGATCCTGGTCTGCACCGTCACCGGCTCCACGCACGCGGGGATGATCGCGGGCTTCGCGGCCCTCGAGGACGCCGGCGGCCGCCCGCGCCGCGTGATCGGCATCGACGCCTCGGCCACGCTCGACAAGACCCGCGACCAGGTCGCGCGCATCGCCCGGCAGACCGCGTCGATCATCGGCGTCGACCGCGACCTGCGCGACGACGAGATCACCGTGCTCGAGGGCTGGGCGGGCGACCTGTACGGCATCCCGGTCGAGTCGACGCTCGACGCGATCCGGCTCACCGGCCGGCTCGAGGGGATGATCGTCGACACCGTGTACGAGGGGAAGTCGATGGCGGGCCTCATCGACCTCGTGAGCGACGGGACGATCGCGAAGGACAGCACGGTGCTCTACGCCCACCTCGGCGGCCAGCCCGCGCTCAACGCCTACAGCGCCCTGTTCACGTCGTAACCGAGTCCCTCCAGCCCCATCCGTCACGCGGCGGCCGTACGCCGCGTGACGGTGCCCACGCATCCGCACGGGCCGGTCATCCGGGGGTCCGGCGGCAGGTATCGTGACGCCTGCCTCGCCCGCCGCCCTCCGGAGAGCAGCCGCTTACGTGAGCCTCCCGCGCCCGTCCGCTGTCGTCGTCCTCGCTGCAGGCGAGGGCACCCGGATGAAGTCCGCGACGCCGAAGGTCCTCCACGAGGCCGGCGGACGCACCCTCGTCGGACACGTCCTCGCTGCCGTCGCCGACCTCGAGCCCGACCACGTGGTCGTCGTCGTGGGCCACGGGCGCGAGCAGGTCGTGGCGCATCTCGCGCAGATCGCGCCCGACGCCGTGACCGTCGTGCAGGAGAAGCAGAACGGCACCGGCCACGCGGTGCGCGTCGCGCTCGAGGGCCTCGACGCGGCCGGCATCGCCCTCGACGGCGGCGGCCCGCTGCTCGTGGTCGCGGGCGACACCCCGCTGCTCGCGGGCTCCACGCTCGCCTCGCTCGTCGACGTCCACGCGTCGGAGAAGGCCGCGTCGACCGTCCTCACCGCGGTCCTCGACGACCCGACAGGCTACGGCCGCGTGCTGCGCGACCCGGCCAGCGGCCACGTCACGGGGATCGTCGAGCAGAAGGACGCCGACGAAGCGCAGCGGGCCGTGCGCGAGGTGAACAGCGGCGTGTACGCCTTCGACGTCGAGGCCCTGCGCGACGCCCTCGGCCGTCTCACCACCGACAACGCCCAGGGCGAGGAGTACCTCACCGACGTCCTCGGCCTGCACGTGTCCGCGGGCCTCGCGGTCGCGGCGGTGGCCGCCCCCGACGCGTACGAGATCCTCGGCGTCAACGACCGCGTGCAGCTCGCCGAGGCGCGCGGCCTTCTCCGCGACCGCGTCAACGAGCGCTGGATGCGCGACGGCGTCACGATCGTCGACCCCGCGACCACGTGGATCGACGCCGAGGTCGTCCTCGAGCGCGACTGCCGGATCGAGCGCAACACCGGACTGCACGGCTCCACGCGCGTCGCGACCGGCGCCCTCGTCGGCCCCGACACCACGCTCACCGACGTCGTCGTCTGCGAGGGCGCGAGCGTCGTGCGCACGCAGGGCACCGACGCCGAGATCGGCCCGGGCGCCACGGTCGGCCCGTTCACGTTCATCCGCCCGGGTACGCGCCTCGCGGCGAAGGCCAAGCTCGGTGCGTACGTCGAGGCCAAGAACGCCGTGGTCGGCGAGGGCTCGAAGGTGCCGCACCTGTCCTACGTCGGCGACGTCGAGATCGGCGAGGGCTCCAACATCGGCGCGGCCACGGTCGTCGTGAACTACGACGGCGTCGCGAAGCACCGCACGAGGATCGGCGACCACGTCCGCGTCGGCAGCGACACGATGCTGGTCGCCCCCGTGACGGTCGGCGACGGTGCCTACACCGCGGCCGGCTCGGTGATCACCGACGACGTCCCGCCGGGCGCGATGGCCGTGGGCCGGGCGCGCCAGCGCAACGTCGAGGGCTGGGTGGCGCGTCGTCGCCCCGGCAGCGCGGCGGCCGAGGCCGCCGAGAAGGCACAGGCGTCCGGGTCGGCGACCGCCGGCTCGGGGGAGAGCACGACCGAGGGGCAGAACCAGTGAGCGGCATCGTCCAGACCAGTTCGAAGAGGCTCGTGCTCATCGCGGGCCGCTCGCACCCCGAGCTCGCGCAGCACGTCGCGAAGGAGCTCGGGATCGACCTCGTCGACACCCAGGCGTACGACTTCGCCAACGGCGAGATCTTCGTGCGCTTCGAGGAGTCGGTGCGCGGCTGCGACGCCTTCGTCCTGCAGAGCCACACCGAGCCGATCAACAAGTGGATCATGGAGCAGCTGCTCATGGTCGACGCGCTCAAGCGCGCCTCGGCCAAGCGCATCACCGTGATCGCGCCGTTCTACGGCTACGCCCGCCAGGACAAGAAGCACCGCGGCCGCGAGCCCATCTCGGCCCGCCTCATCGCCGACCTGTTCCGCACCGCCGGCGCCGACCGCCTCATGGCGGTCGACCTGCACACCTCGCAGATCCAGGGCTTCTTCGACGGGCCGGTCGACCACCTCTTCGCGCTGCCGCTGCTGGTGAAGTACGTCGCGGAGACGGTCGAGGACCGAAGCCTCATCACCGTCGTCTCGCCCGACGCGGGCCGCGTGCGCGTCGCCGAGCGCTGGACCGACCTGCTCGGTGCGCCGCTGGCGATCATCCACAAGCGTCGCGACCCCGACGTCCCCAACGAGGCGAAGGTGCAGGAGGTCGTCGGCGAGGTCGAGGGCCGCGTCTGCGTGCTGATCGACGACATGATCGACACCGGCGGCACCATCGTGAAGGCGTCCGAGGCGCTGTTCGAGAACGGCGCCTCGAAGGTGATCGTCGCGGCGACGCACGGCATCCTGTCGGGCCCGGCCGTCGAGAGGTTCAACTCGAGCAGCGTCAGCGAGGTGATCGTCACCGACACGCTGCCGATCCCCGAGGACCGCCGCTTCGACAAGCTCACGATCCTGCCGGTCGCCCCGCTCATCGCCCGGGCGATCTCGGAGGTCTTCACCGACGGCTCGGTGACCAGCATGTTCGAGGGCGACCGGGTCTGACCCGGGCGGCGACCGGACGCGGTTTGGGCGCTGGGCGCCCCTGCGCCTAGACTGGGCGCGCTCCCTGGCGAGGGTGGACGGGCTCGTCCCGCCGCACCGTGATCGACGCGGACCGCGCGGTCACGTGCGCCCGCCCTCCGCCGAGGCGCCGACCGCCCCGCCGCGAGGCGCGGCACCCCACAAGCAGAAGAACTGCGGCGTCAGCCGCTGCCCGCGACTCTCACGCCCGCGGGCGACGACGTACGAGGAGAAGTTGTGGCCCAGGTCAGCATCACCGCCGAGGCGCGGTCGGACTTCGGCAAGGGTGCGGCCCGCCGCACCCGCCGCGCGGGCCTGGTGCCCGCCGTCATCTACGGCAAGGGTCAGGAGCCCCAGCACGTCGCGCTCCCCGACCACGACCTCACCCTCGCGCTGCGCCACCCGGGCCTCGTGCTCGAGGTCAGCATCGAGGGCAAGACGCTGCTCGTCGCCCCGCGCGACGTCCAGCGCGACCCGGTCAAGCGCACGCTCGAGCACGTCGACCTCGTGATCCTCAACAAGGCCGAGGCCGCCGAGCGCATCGAGGAGGGCAAGGCCGCCGAGGCCGCCGCCGAGGCCGCCCACGCGGCCGAGGAGGAGGCGCTCAAGCACGCCACCGCCGCCGACGACCTCGACACCGAGGCGCACCTCGACGACGAGTCGCCCGCCGAGGGCGACGAGGCCTCCGACGAGGAGTGACCTCGCCCCACGCACGAAGGGCCCCCACCGGTACAGGGTGGGGGCCCTTCTGCTTCCTCGGGCGACCGCGTCTCTCGCGGGTGTAGGAGCCGGATCGACTCGGAGCGGCGCTGCTAGATGAACAGCAGCTGCGCGCCGGCGGTCAGCTCGATGAAGTCCGAGGCGTTGATGATGTCCTTGACGCCCGGGTGCAGGTCCTCGAGCTTCACGTGGTTCATGTCCGCGCTCATCCGGCAGGCCCAGAGCTGGCCGCCGCTGGCCACGATGTGGTCGAGGAAGTCGGGCACCTCGGGCACGCCGAGGTCGGCGATCTGCTTCTTGAGCATCTTCGTCGCCATCGGCTGCATGCCGGGCATCGGTGCGAGCGCCTGTGGGATGCGGACGTCGCCGACGGGCATGTGCATCGCGGTGTTGCCCGTGGGGCTGAACTTCAGGTCGTGCATGCGGTCCTTGATGATCATGTCGAAGCCCCAGAACGTGAAGAACAGGTGCGTCTCCACGCCCTCGCCGATCGCGGCGTTGGCCAGGATCAGGCCCGGGTAGGCCATGTCGAGGTTGCCCTTGGAGCAGATGATGGCGAGCTTGCGGCCGCCCTCGTCCTCGTCGTCGTCGAACTTCGGGATGATCGCTTCAGCGGTGGTCGTCATGGGTGCCACGTCCTTCGTGGATGTCGGTGGGTGAGGGGCTCGTGGCGCTCAGACGCAGCCGGCGGGCTTGGGCAGGCCGGCGATGTACGCCATCTTCTTGGCCGGCTTCTTGGGGAACATGGTGAACAGCGACTTGGTGTCGAAGCCGCCGACGGTCGACACCCGGCGCAGGGTCGGGGTGTGCCCGCCCTCCGCCTGGAAGTCGCTGCGCAGGAAGCGGATCGGCGCCCAGGCCTCGTCGGTCATCTCGACGCCGATGGCGTCGGCGAGGGCCTTGCCGAGCTCCTCGTCCCACTCCTCGTAGACGGTCATGAAGCCCTCGTCGTCGACGTGGATCTCGTGCCCTGCGATGGTCGTGACAGGCATGGTCGTGCTCCTTCGGTGATGGTCGGGTGTGCCCGTCAGGACACGGAGGTGGTCTGGGGGGCTTCCTTGCCGCTCATGGACATGAGGGCCGGGATGGGCATGGGGCGCCCGGGCATGAGCACGTTCCAGTAGGCCCAGCGGAACGCGAGCTTGCCCTGGTGGTTGAGCTTGCTCTCCTTGAGCAGGCTCATCGGGCCGACGCCGGCGACGGGGAACTTCCCGGGCAGCGGCTCGGTGTCGTAGTTGAAGTCGATGAGCATCGCCTTGCCGTAGCCGGTCTCGATGAAGCAGTTGGCGTGGCCGTCGAACGCTCCGGTCATCGGCTTGCCGGCGACGTGCTCGAGGAAGTTGTCGAGCCAGATGTCGATCTCGAAGTGCGCGACCGAGCCGGCCTTCGACGCCGGGATGTCGTTCGCGTCGCCGAGCGCCCACACGTTGTCGTGATTCTTGCTCAGCAGCGTGTGCTTGTCGACCGGCACGAGGTTGAGCTCGTTGCCCAGACCGCTGCGCGCGACGTAGTCGGCGCCCATGTTGAGGGGCACGGTCACGAGCAGGTCGTAGGGGATCTCCCGCTCGTCGAACGAGACGATCATCTTGTTCTCGGTGTCGACCCGCTCGATCATGTAGTCGGTCTCGAGGGCGATCTTCTTGTCGTCGAGGAGGTAGCCCATCTTCGAGCTGCACATCGGCTTGGTGAACGCGCCGGGCAACGGCGTCACGTAGACCATCTCGACGCGGTCGCGCATGCCCTTCTTGGTGAAGAACTCCTCGGCGAGGAACGCGAACTCGAGCGGTGCCACGGGGCACTTGATCGGCATCTCGGTGATGTGGATGACGAGCCGGCCGCCCTCCCAGCCGGCGAGCTTCTTCGCCAGCGCGGTGGTGCCCTCGCGCGTGTAGAAGTCGAAGACGTCGACGCGCCACGATCCCTCGTCGTCCATTCCCGGGGTCTGGTCCGGTCGCGGCGTCACGCCGCTGGCGATGATGAGCTGGTCGTAGGGCAGCGTCGTGCCGTCGACGAGCGCGACCGTCTGCGCGTCGGTGTCGACGCGGTCGATCTCGCCGTACACGAGCGGGATGCCGTCGGAGAGGTACTTCCTCCGCGACTTGGTGATCTCGTCGGGCCGGTAGATCCCGAACGGGATGAACAGGTAGCCCGGCTGGTAGTCGTGCTTGTCGTCCTGGTCGACGACGGTGATCTGCCACTCCGAGGCGGGCAGGGCCTTGTGCAGCTTGTTGGCCGCCATGGTCCCGGCAGTTCCGCCGCCGAGGACGACCACGTTCTTCTTCGACATGATGTGCTCCCAGACCCGGCACCGGGTCGCGGCCGCGAAGGCGGGACTGCCTCCCCGGCGTCGGCACGGCGCGAGGGTCGATCGGCTCCTACGTGTCCGATGCTGCTCTCGTCGGAGAGCCGTGTACAGCCGAAAACCCTTGATGTGACTGGACATACAACGGATCTGTTCGGTACAGGAGAGGTACAGGGGCGGGTGCCGGGCATGTATCGACCGGTACATGCCCGGCGGTCGCCCTCCGAGTGCGGCAGGATCTCCACGTGAGCAGCGACACCGCCCCGTGGCTCGTCGTCGGCCTGGGCAACCCCGGCCCCGAGTACGCCGCGACGCGCCACAACATCGGCTACCTCGTCGTCGAGGAGCTCGCCGCCCGCTCGCGCGGGAAGTTCGCGACGCACAAGCGTGCGCGCGCCGCCGTGGCGGAGGAGCGGCTGCAGGGCCATCGCGCCGTGCTGGCTCGCTGCTCGACGTACATGAACGAGTCGGGCGGGCCGGTGAAGGGGCTGCTCGACTTCTACAAGGTGCCGATGGAGCATCTCGTCGTGGTGCACGACGAGCTCGACATCCCGTTCGCGGCGCTGCGTCTCAAGCTCGGCGGCGGCGACAACGGCCACAACGGCCTCAAGTCGATCCGACGCTCGACCGGCAGCGGCGACTTCTACCGCGTGCGCGTCGGGATCGGCCGTCCGCCCGGCCGGCAGGACCCCGCCGACTTCGTCCTCAAGCCGTGGTCGGGGGTCGAGCGCAAGGAGCTACCGATGCTCGTCGTCGACGCGGCCGACGCGGTCGAGCTGCTCATCGCCGAGGGCCTCGAGCGCGCGCAGAACCGGTACAACACATGACCTCCGACGCCGAGCTGTCGCGGGAGATCGCGCGCGAGACCGGCGAGCTGCTCCTCGGCGTACGCCGCACCTTCGGTCCGCTCGACCCGCACGACCGCGACGGTGCGCGCGAGCTGCGCGACACGGCCGACCGCGAGGCGCACGAGCACATCGCCCGCCGCCTCGCCGACGAGCGCCCCGACGACACGCTCATGTCGGAGGAGGGCGACCAGGGTCCGGTCCGCCTCGACGCCGAGAGGGTGTGGGTGGTGGACCCGCTCGACGGCACCTGGGAGTACGGCCAGGGTCGCGACGACTTCGCCGTGCACGTCGCGCTCTGGACGCGCGCCGGCGACGAGGGCGTCCTGTCGGCCGCGACGGTCGACCTCCCGGCGCAGGGACGCGCGTGGTCGGTGCTCGACGACGCCGGCGCTCCGGCGGCCCTCCCGGACCGTGCGGTGCGCGTCGTCGTGTCGCGATCGCGCCGCCCCGTCGACGTCGACGACGTCGTCGACGGCATGCGCGCGCAGCTCGACGTCGACGTCGAGATCGTCACCGTGGGGTCGGTCGGCGCGAAGGTCGGCGAGCTGCTCGCCGGCCGCGCCGAGGTCTACCTGCACGACAGCGGGTTCCACGACTGGGACCTCGCGGCGCCCCTCGCGGTGGCGCAGCACCACGGCTTCTGGTGCTCGACACCCGACGGCTCGCCGTTCCGCTTCAACGGCACGTCGCTCGTGCAGCCCGGTGTCGTGATGGCCGCACCGTCGGTCGCGCCGGTGGTCGCCCGACTGCTCGGGCTCTGAACGCGTCAGCAGGGACGCGTGGGACGCGTCCCTGCTGAGCGAGATGCCTACCGGACCGTGACCGGCCGGCGGGCGGTGGCGACGACGAGGCCGGTGCCGAGCGCGAGCAGCAGGGCTGCTGCTCCGGCGAGAGGACCTGTGCTGCTTCCGGTCTCGGCGAGAGTGGAACCGCCGGTCGACGGCAGCGTGCACGTGTCGGCCGCGGGCAGCGACAGCTCGAACGACCAGGCCTTCGTGCTGAGCCGGTAGCCCTCGAGCGCGGTCGCCGTGACGGTGCCGGAGGCGGGTCCGTCGTAAGTGCCGGCCGCGATCGGCTCGCCGTCGAGCAGGTACTGCACCCCGCGCGTCGACGGGATCGTGTACGTGCCCTCGACGCCGCAGGCCGTCGACTGCGCGACGGTCGGCTCGACCGGCGTCACCACGACGATGACCGGGCAGGCCTCGGCAGCGACCACGACGAGGTGCACCGACCACTGCGGGTCGGCCAGCGTGTAGCCGGTCTGCGCCTCGGCGGTGACCACCCCGTCGACCGGGCCGCGGTAGGTGCCGGCGGCGATGGTCTCGCCGTCGAGCAGGTACGTGATGCCGGTCGTCGACGGGATCGTGTACGTGCCCTGGACGCCGCAGCGCGGCGACGGGTCGGAGGTCGGCGCGACCGGCTGCACCACGGTGGGGCAGGCCTCGGCGGCGGCGACCACGAGCTCGACGCTCCAGTACGGGTCGGACAGCCGGTAGCCCGGCAGGGCCTGCACGGTGAGCAGCCCGTCGACCGGCCCGTCGTACGTGCCGGAGGCGATCGGCTCGCCGTCGAGCAGGTACAGAACGCCGGTCGTGGCGGGGATCGTGTACGTGCCCTCGACGCCGCAGCGCGTCGACGGCTCGACCGTCGGCGCGACCGGCGTCACGACGACGATGTCGCAGCCGGTGGCCCTGGCGATCGTGATCGACCAGGTCGACGTCCCGGTGATCGCGTAGCCCGGCATCGCGGTCGCGACGACGGAGTGCGTGCCCGGTGTGACGGCGTGGGAGCCGGCGGCGGTGATGCGGCCGTCGAGCTTCCACACGACGCCGGTGACGGCCGCGAGCGCGACGGTGCCGGAGGCGGTGCACGTCTGGTCGGCGGAGACCGGCGCGGTGACCGTGACGCTGATCGGCGGCACGACGCAGCCGTTCGCGATCACGTCGAGGTGGTCGGTGTTGAGGCCGGAGTACCGGTGGACCGTCCCGGCCTTGTCGACCCAGGTGAACGACGGGATGACGTCGCCCCAGGAGACGTGGGCGCCCAGCGTCGGGCTCCACAGCGGGCCGGTGTGGTGGTCGTGCCCGACCTTGATGATCGAGGCCGGGTCGGTCGTGATGCTGACGTAGGGGTTCGTGCTGCTCGAGGTCGCGTGGCAGAAGGTCACCTTGTCGGTGCCGTGGTGCGCGGTCGCGGTGGGCGAGACGACGAGCAGGCCGACGACGGGCAGCAGCGCGGCGAGCAGGAGCAGCACCGTGCGGAGCGGGCGTCGGGGGGAGCCGGGTGCGGCGTGGGCGGACATCGTGGCGCTCCTTCCCCGGGCGGGGGCCCGGTCGCAGCAGCGGGTCGGCTGCTGCCGCCGGCGCCGTCGGGTGGAGCGGTCGTCGGCACCACCGAGTCTTCCGCTACGTCACGGAGCGTTGCAGGGCGAGCCCGACCGGCCGTCCGTCTGCAGGACGCTGGGCGCCCGTTCGGTCGGGAGCGGTCACGGACCGTGCCCGTCGAGCCACCGATCGGAGCAGCGCGCGGGTCAGCCGCCGGGACCCTGGTCGATCGGGCCCTGGGTGACCGGGCCGACGCCAAAGCCGCCGCGGCCGGCCAGCGCCGGCGTGGCGACGAGACGGTCGGCCGACAGGTAGGCCAGCACCACGAGCACGACCACCACCGCGGCCGACAGCCACCACCGCGGCAGGCGCGACAGCGTGAACGCCGCGAGCAGCGCGACGAGCCCGATCACCGGGACGTAGAACCGGATCACGTGGATGCCCGCGTCGCCCAGCGAGCCCGGACCACCACCGGGGAATCCGCCGCCGGGGAGACCGCCGTCGGGCAGCCCCGGTCCCGGGTCGCCGGGGAGGCCGGGGTCCGCCGGAGCGCTCGGCAGCGAGGCGGGCACGACGACGGCGCTCCCTCCCTGCCCGGCCCCGGGGCCGCCGCCCGGCCCGCCACCGGGGAAGCCTCCGCCCGGCCGTCCGCCGCCGAGCATCTGGGCGGTCCAGTCGTACGCCGCGTAGACCGCCCACAGCGCGAACCAGCCCGCGGCGAGGAAGCCGCCGACGACGAGGTCGCGCGTCCGCTCGGCGACGTCGGCGGCATCGACCCCGTGCCGCAGGTAGCGCGCCCCGATCCACACCAGGCCCGCGAGCGCGACGACCATGACGGGCATCGCGCGCAGCAGCAGCCCTGGCATGCCGGCGAGGTTCGGCCCGATCGCCGCGAGGCTGAAGGTGATGACGCCCGAGCCGTAGCCCGATCCCGTCGCGCTGCCGTAGACGACCGCGCCGTACCCGAGCATCACGGCGATCAGCAGCGCGACCAGGCCGAGCCACCACGCGACGTGGCGGAAGGCCAGACCAGCGCGGCGGTACGTCGCCAGCACGGCGACCACGGCCACGACGAGCACGACGATGTTGGTGTAGCGCGCGAGCACCGCGAGGTCGAACGCGAGGACGGCCAGCGACCCGCCCACGACGCGGGCGCGTGCCGTGCGGTCGGTCGCGAGCAGCGCCCAGAGCAGACCGCCGGTGCCGGCGGCGACGAGCGCGGCGTCGGTGAACGTCGGCATCGTCGGGCGCCACGCGAACGCGATGGCCGCGCCGGAGAACAGGAACGCGAGCACCGTCCACGTGCCGCCCCAGCGACCGAGCCACCGGCGCCCGCCGGTGTACAGGCCGACGCAGCCGATCGCGCCGTAGAACAGGGGAGCGAGGCGCAGGACGCCGAGCGCCTGGAAGGGGTAGGCGAGCAGCACGTACCCCGGGTTCTTCTCGGTGGTCCACAGCCCCGAGGGCAGCTGCGTCCACTGCATGATCTGGCCGAGCTGCGCCGACAGCGCGCGGTACTGCTCGTCGGTGAGCAGCCAGTGCCCCTGGGTCAGCGCGACGAGCGCGGCCCGGTAGGAGCTGTCGTCGGGCTCGAGCATCGCGACCTCGCGCGAGAGGACCACCGCGCAGAACGCGAGGAACCCCACCACCGCGACGAGAGGCGGCAGCCAGGCCCGCTGCGACGACGCGGGCGGGACCTCGGCCGCCGGGTACGCCGGGTCGTCGGCGCTCACGGGAGCGTGCACGTCCATCGGTCCTCCTCGTCGGCGCGATCCTCCCAGGACGCACGTAGGATCAGCGTCGGCACACGCGGTCTCGTCCTCCGTGCATCTCCCGGCTCGCGCCCGGAGGCGTACGGGATCGAGGCGAAGCCCACCCCCGCCCTCGCCGAGGTGCGGGGCCTGTCCGCGTGCGCTGAGGAGAGGACCTGATGCCGCCCACGCTCACCGGCCTGCTGCCCGCCGTCGCGCCCGACCCGGGCGTCGCGGAGGCGGTGCGCCGCGCCCGCCTGACCGGCACGGCGTCGGCGACCGAGGCGCTCGACATCACCGCGCCCTCGGCGTACTACCCGATGCTCCTGGCGTCGCTGGCCGACGCCGACGGCGCGGACCGTCCGGTGCTCGCGGTCACCGCCACCGCGCGCGAGGCCGAGGACCTCGCCGCCGCGCTCACGAGCCTGCTTCCCGAGGACTCGGTGGCCGAGTTCCCGGGCTGGGAGACGCTGCCGCACGAGCGGCTCTCGCCGTCGAGCGACACCGTCGGCCGTCGCCTCGGCGTGCTGCGCCGCCTCGCCCATCCCGACCCGTCCGACCCCGCGCTCGGTCCGGTGCGCGTGGTGGTCGCGCCCGTGCGCGCCGTCCTGCAGCCGGTCGTGAAGGGCCTCGGCGACCTCGAGCCGGTGTCGGTGCAGCAGGGCGACGAGGTCTCGATGGAGGAGCTCGTACGCCGCCTGTCGGGTGCGGCGTACACGCGCACCGACCTGGTCGACAAGCGCGGCCAGTTCGCCGTGCGCGGCGGCATCCTCGACGTCTTCCCGCCGACCGAGGAGCACCCCGTGCGCCTCGAGTTCTGGGGCGACACGGTGGAGGAGATCCGCTGGTTCAAGGTCGCCGACCAGCGCTCGCTCGAGGTGGCGCCGCACGGGCTGTGGGCGCCGCCGTGCCGCGAGCTGCTGCTCACCGACGAGGTGCGCGAGCGCGCCCGCGTGCTGCGCGACTCGCACCCCGAGCTGCTCGACCTGCTCGACAAGCTCGTCGAGGGCATCGGCGTCGAGGGCATGGAGGCGCTCGCGCCGGTGCTCGCCGACGGCATGGAGCTGCTCGTCGACCTGCTGCCCGAGGGGTCGCTCGTCGTCGTCTGCGACCCCGAGCGCGTGCGCACGCGCGCGCACGACCTGGTGGCGACGAGCGAGGAGTTCCTCGCGGCGTCGTGGCACAACGCGGCCGCCGGCAACGTGACGCCGATCGACCTGCGCGCGGCGTCGTACCGGTCGGTGGCCGACGTGCGCGCTGCCGCTCTCGGTCGCGGCATCCCGTGGTGGGGGCTCTCGCCGTTCGGCGGCGACATGGCCGACGGCGACGACGACCTCGGCGCTCTGGATCCCGAGCTGGTGGACCGCATCACCGTCGACGTCCGACCGGCCGAGAGCTACCGCGGCGAGACGTCGAAGGCGATGACGCAGATCGGCGAGTGGCTCGCGGCGTCCTGGGCCGTCGTCCTCGTGACGGCGGGCCACGGCACCGCCGAGCGCGTCGCCGAGTCGGTGCGCGGCGAGGGTCTCGCGGTGCGGCTCGAGCCAGAGCTGTCCGGCGTACCCGAGGCGGGCACGACCGCGGTCGTCACGGGCGGTCTCGAGCACGGCTTCGTCTCGGCGGGCCTGCGGCTCGCGGTGCTCACCGAGACCGACCTCGTCGGCCAGCGCTCCACGACGCGCGACGTGCGGCGGATGCCCACCAAGCGCCGCGCCACGATCGATCCCTTGCAGCTCAAGGCCGGCGACTACGTCGTGCACGAGCAGCACGGTGTGGGCCGGTACGTCGAGATGGTGCAGCGCACGGTCGCGGGCGCGACGCGCGAGTACCTCGTGATCGAGTACGCGCCGGCGAAGCGCGGCCAGCCGGGCGACCGGCTCTACGTGCCGACCGACCAGCTCGACCAGGTGACGCGGTACGTCGGCGGCGAGGCGCCCTCGCTGCACCGGCTCGGCGGCGCCGACTGGACGAAGACCAAGGCACGAGCCCGCAAGGCGGTGCGCCAGATCGCGGGCGAGCTGATCCGGCTCTACGCCGCGCGCATGGCCAGCCGCGGTCACGCGTTCGGCGTCGACACGGTGTGGCAGCGCGAGCTCGAGGACGCGTTCCCCTACAACGAGACGCCCGACCAGCTCTCCTGCATCGACGAGGTCAAGCAGGACATGGAGAACGTCATCCCCATGGACCGGCTGATCTGCGGCGACGTCGGCTACGGCAAGACCGAGATCGCCGTGCGGGCCGCGTTCAAGGCGGTGCAGGATGGCAAGCAGGTCGCGGTCCTCGTACCCACGACGCTGCTCGTGCAGCAGCACCTCTCGACCTTCACCGAGCGCTACGCGCCGTTCCCCGTGAAGGTCGCGGCCCTCTCGCGTTTCCAGACCGACAAGGAGGCCAAGGAGGTGATGGCGGGCATCACCGAGGGGACGATCGACGTCGTCATCGGCACGCACCGCCTCTTCAGCCCCGACGTGCGCTTCAAGGACCTCGGCCTCGTGATCGTCGACGAGGAGCAGCGGTTCGGCGTCGAGCACAAGGAGCACCTGAAGGCGATGCGGATGGACGTCGACTTCCTGACGATGTCGGCCACACCCATCCCGCGCACGCTGGAGATGGCCGTCACCGGCATCCGCGAGATGTCGACGATCCAGACGCCGCCCGAGGAGCGCCACCCGGTGCTCACCTACGTCGGCCCGTACGACGACAAGCAGGTCGCCGCCGCGATCCGTCGCGAGCTGCTGCGCGACGGCCAGGTCTTCTTCGTGCACAACCGCGTCGAGTCGATCGACCGCGTCGCCAACAAGCTGCGCGAGCTCGTGCCCGAGGCGCGTATCCAGACCGCGCACGGCCAGATGAACGAGCACACCCTCGAGCAGGTGATCGTCGACTTCTGGGAGAAGGAGTTCGACGTCCTCGTCTCGACGACCATCGTCGAGAGCGGCCTCGACATCCCCAACGCCAACACGCTGATCCTCGACCGCGCCGACCTGTTCGGGCTCTCGCAGCTGCACCAGCTGCGCGGTCGCGTCGGGCGCAGCCGCGAGCGCGGGTACGCCTACTTCCTCTACCCGCCGGAGAAGCCGCTCACCGAGACCGCGCACGACCGGCTGCAGACGATCGCCGCCAACACCGACCTCGGCTCGGGCATGGCGGTCGCGATGAAGGACCTCGAGATCCGCGGCGCCGGCAACCTGCTCGGCGGCGAGCAGAGCGGCCACATCGCCGATGTCGGCTTCGACCTCTACGTGCGCCTCGTCGGCGAGGCGGTCGCGGAGTACCGCCAGGGCGGCGCCGTCGAGGAGGTCGCCGAGGTCAAGATCGAGGTGCCGATCGACGCCCACGTCCCGCACGACTACGTCGCCGAGGAGCGGCTGCGCCTCGAGGCCTACAAGCGCCTCGCCGCGGCGACCACCGACGAGGAGGTGGAGGCCGTCGCCGAGGAGCTCGTCGACCGGTACGGCCAGCTCCCCGAGCCGGTCTCGAACCTGCTCGCGGTCGCGCGGCTGCGCATCCACGCCCGCCAGGCGGGGGTCTCGGAGATCGTCGTCCAGGGGAACTACCTGCGGTTCTCGCCCGTCGAACTGCCGGACTCCCGGGCGCTGCGGCTGTCCCGGCTCTACCCGGGCAGCCTCGTGAAGCCCGCGACCCGTACGATCCTGGTGCCGCGCCCGATGACCGCCCGCGTGGGCGGCCAGCCGGTCCGCGACACCGCCCTGCTCGACTGGCTGCGCGATCTCCTCGACGCCGTGCTGCTCGAGCCGGTCACCGCCACGTGAGAGGTACGCCGTGAAGCTCCGTCGCCCCGTCGTCGCCCTGGTCGCGGTCGCCGCGTTCGCCCTCACCGCCTGCAGCGGCCCGTCCGCCGGCACCGCGGCCTCCGTCGGCGCCACCTCGATCTCGGTGTCGCAGCTCTCGGCCAACGTCGAGGAGCTCAAGGGCCAGGTCACGGCGCTCCAGGGCGCGAGCTGGGACGACGCGAAGGCGACCTCGCGCATCCTCACCGACAACGTGACCTACCTCCTGCTCGACGAGGCCGCTCGCCGCGAGGGCATCACCGTCACGCAGGGCGACGTCGACAAGCTCATCAACCAGGCGGTCGAGAGCAACGCCGGAGGCGACCGGAAGAAGTTCGTCGAGAACCTCGCGGCTGCCGGGACCCCGGAGAGCCAGATCCCGCTCGCCGCGCGCGCGGTCCTCATCCGCACGGAGCTCGAGAAGAAGCTCGCGCCGGGCGAGACCGACTCGGTGAAGATCGACCAGGCGATCAAGGATTACCTCCAGAAGGTCGCCGACGACCTCGGCGTCGACGTCGCACCGCGCTTCGGCCGCTGGGACACCTCGATCGCCGGTCTCGCCGACCCGCCGAACGACCTGTCGGTGCCCGCCGACGCCGGGTCGCCCTCCGCCTCGGCCAGCCCGCAGCCCTCCGGGAGCTGACGCGTGGGCGACCGGCTCGTCCTCCTCGCGACGACGCCGCGCGTCGCCCCCGGCCTGCTCTCCGACGAGGCGTGGACGCTGCTGCGCCAGGCCGACGTCGTCCACCTCCCCGACGACGACCACCCGCTCGCGGGTCCGCTCGCCCTCGCCGGCGTACCCGTGTCGATGCTGCCCGCGCGTCCGGTCGAGGACCTCGCCGCCCGCCTGCTCGACGACGCCCGCGGTGCCACGGTCGTGTGGGTCGCCAGCGCCGACGGCGACCCAGGCCTCGCCGAGGCGCTCGTCTCGGCGACCGGCGACGGCGTACCCGAGGTCGACGTCGTCCTCGGCTCGTGGGACCTGCCCGGCGCGCACCTGCTCGACGTCGTCGCCGTGATGGACCGGCTGCGCTCGCCCGGCGGCTGCCCGTGGGACGCGGAGCAGACCCACGAGTCGCTCGTCGAGTACCTCGTGGAGGAGGCGTACGAGACGGTCGAGGCCATCGAGACCCACGACGACGACGCCCTGCGCGAGGAGCTCGGCGACCTGCTCCTGCAGGTGGCGTTCCACGCGCGGATCGCCGAGGAGCACGACGAGCCGTGGGGCATCGACGACGTCGCCGACGGCATCGCGGCCAAGCTGGTACGCCGCCACCCGCACGTCTTCGCCGACCACGAGGCCCGGACCCCCGACGAAGTCGAGGCGAGCTGGAAGGTCCTGAAGGCGCAGGAGAAGCAGCGCGACTCGGTGACCGACGGCATCCCGATGTCGCTGCCCGCGCTGGTCCTCGCCGGCAAGCTGCTGCGTCGCGCCGCCGACGTCGACGTCGAGCCGGTCCCCGCCGACGCGACCCACGCTGCGGCGTCCGCCCTCGACGCGCTCACGGCGTCTCGCCGCGACCGCTCCACGGCGTACGGCGAACTCCTCCTCGCCCTCGCCGCGCAGGCCCGCGCCGACGGCGTCGACCCCGAGCAGGCCCTCCGCGACGCCACCCGCGCCTACCGCACCCGCATCCGCACCACCGAAGGCCTCGACTCCTGAATGAGTCAATGTGCCCCGCGGTGCGATAGGGGCACCTCATCGTCCCCACGCTCTCGACCGATCCCGGGCCTTGGGGCGCCGGAGGTGCGCCTAGGGCACCGCGGGGCACATTCACTGCGGAATACCCGGGCGGGTTGGATGTAGCGTCGCGCGGGTGACGCACGAGTGGGAGTTCGCCGAGCACGCCGACGACGTCGAGACGACCTTCGCGGCGCTGGCCGACCGCGTGGTCGACAGCCTGCTGGCCCGTGACCCGGTCGCGGCCACGTGGCTCGGCGACCACCGCTTCGACGACCGGCTGCCCGACCGCTCGCCCGAGGGCGTGGCCGAGACGCTGACGATGCTCGACCAGGCGCTCACCGCCGTCGACCAGCTCGACGACCTCGCGCTCGGTACGACGTCGGCGGTCGACCTCGAGATCCTGCGCAGCCGGCTCACCGGCGAGCGGGTGCTGCTCGCCGACATCGCGCCGCACACCTGGGACCCGCTCGAGGCCAACCCGGGCACGGCGATCCACCTGCTCCTCGCCCGCGACTTCGCGCCGCTCGAGGAACGGCTCGCCTCGGTCGCGGGCCGTCTCGCGGCGATCCCGGACTCGCTCGACGAGGCACGACGTGCGCTCGGCGACATGCCGCGCGTGCACGTCGAGACCGCCATCGGTCAGTTCGAGGGCACCCGTGCTCTGCTCACGACGGTGCTCGAGGAGGAGCTCGAGCGCGAGCCCGGCTCGCGCACCCTCGTGGAGCCGGCTCGCACCGCCGCGCTCGGCGCGCTCGACGCCCACATCGGGTGGCTCCGCGACCGGCTCGAGTCGGGCCTGGCCGACGGCGACCCGCGCCTCGGCGAGGAGAAGTTCGCCGCGAAGCTGTGGGCCACCCTCGACGCCGGGCTCACCCCCGACGACGTGCTGCACCGCGCCGAGGAGGACCTCGCGCGCGTCGAGGGCGAGATCGCCCGCGTCGCCGCGGAGTTCCTCGGCGAGGAGGTGCCGCCGCCCGACGACGCCGGCGCCCTCGTACGCCGTGCCCTCGACATCGTCGCGACCGAGGGCGTCGTCACGAACGAGACGATCCTGCCCCTGTGCGAGGACGCCCTCGCGCGCACGACCGAGTTCGTGCGCCAGCACGAGCTCGTCACCGTGCCGCACCTGCCGGTCGAGATCATCGAGATGCCCGAGATCCACCGCGGTGTCGCCGTGGCCTACTGCGACCCGCCCGGCGCGCTCGAGACCAAGGAGCTCCCGACCTTCTTCGCGGTGTCGCCGACCCCTGCCGACTGGCCGGCCGAGCGCGTCGCGTCGTTCTACCGCGAGATGAACAGCCGCATGGTGCACAACCTCACCGTCCACGAGGCGATGCCCGGCCACGTGCTGCAGCTCGCGCACGACCGCGCGTTCGACGCTCCGACGATGGTGCGACGAGCGTTCTGGAGCGGTCCGTTCGTCGAGGGCTGGGCCGTGTACGCCGAGCAGGTCATGGCCGACCACGGCTACGACGCCGGCCTCGGCGAGCGCGGCGCCCTCGCGATCCGCCTGCAGCAGCTGAAGATGCAGCTGCGCATGACCATCAACGCCATCCTCGACGTCCGCGTGCACACCCGCGGCATGACCGAGGAGGAGGGCATGCGCCTCATGCTCGTCCGCGGCCACCAGGAGGAGGGCGAGGCGGTCGGCAAGTGGCGCCGGGCGCTGCTCACCTCGACGCAGCTCTCGACCTACTACGTGGGCTACATCGGCGTCCGCGACGTCGTGGCCGACCTCCGCGCCGCGCACCCGGACTGGACCGACCGCCAGGTGCACGACGCCGTGCTCGCGCACGGGTCGCCGCCGCCGCGCCACCTCAGGACCCTGCTGGGCATCTGACGTGACCGAGCTGTCCACGCGCGACCAGGTCGACGTCGCGCACGTCCAGCGGCGCACGCTCGGCGTGCTGTCGACGTACCAGGCCCTGTCCGGGATCGCGGTCGCCGGTGCGATCCCCGCGGGCGCGCTGATCGCGGCCGGCGTCGCGGGCAGCGAGGCCGCGGCCGGCTTCGCCCAGACGTCGGGCGTCGTCGGCGCAGCTCTCGCTGCGCTGCCGCTCGCGCGCATGACGCTGTCCGGCGGGCGCCGTCGGGCTCTCGCGGTCGGCGTCTCGCTCGGAGCGCTCGGTGCGGTCGTGGTCGTGGTCGCCGCGGTCACGCGCTTCTTCCCGCTCGTGGTTCTCGGCTGCCTGCTCGTCGGCGCGGCGTCGGCCGCGAACTACCAGGCTCGTTACGCCGCAGCCGATCTCGCGCGTCCCGACCGTCGTGCGCGCGACCTGTCGATCGTCGTGTGGGCCTCCACGATCGGCGCGATCCTCGGGCCGAACCTGCTCGAGGTGTCGGGCCGCCTCGCCGTCTCGCTCGGCCTCCCGCAGCTGTCCGGCCCCTACGTCGTGGCGGCGGTGTGCCTGGGCGTCTCGGCGCTGCTGATGCTGTCGTTCCTGCGCCCCGACCCCTACCGGCTGGCGCGCAGGCTCGCGGTCGAGGCGGGCGACGTCTCCGCCGGCCGCAGCTCGCGGCTGCGCGACGGCATCGCGCACGTGCGGCAGCACGCCAAGGCGCGCCTGGGCATCACCGCGGTGGCCATCGGCCACGCAGTGATGGTCATGGTGATGGTCATGACGCCGGTGCACATGCGCCACGTCGACGTGCAGCTGCAGCTCATCGGCCTGGTCATCTCGGTGCACGTGGCCGGGATGTACGCGCTGAGCCCGCTCGTCGGCATGGCCGCCGACCGGTTCGGGCGCCGCGTCGTCGTGGCCGCAGGAGTCGTGATCCTCGCCGTCGCGTGCGCTCTCGGCGCAGCGGCGCCGGCCGACGACGTACCCCGACTCGGCGTGGCCCTGTTCCTGCTGGGCCTCGGCTGGTCGTGCACGCTGATCGGTGGCTCGACCCTGCTCGTCGAGGACGTCGACCCGGCCGACCGCCCTGCGGTGCAGGGTGCGTCCGACCTCGTCATGAACGTCGCCGGGGCGGCAGGCGGCATCGTCGCGGGACTCGTCGTCGCGGCCGCGTCGTACGCCGTGCTCTGCCTGGTGGCCCTCGTGCCCGTGGTGGCGCTCGGTGCGTACGTCGTGGTCTCGCTGCGCCGGGTGCCGGCGCAGGATCAGGGCGGCAGCTCGCCGGTGTAGTTCACGGTCTCCGCGAGGTCGGACACCTTGCGGTTGAGCCGCTGGCTCGCGCGCCGCATCAGGTCCATCGCCTGCTCGTTGGTGAGCCCGAGCGACCCCATGAGGATGCCGACGGCGGTGCTGATCACGCGGCTCTTGTCCAGAGCCTCCTCGAGCTGCTGCGCGCTGTCGCGCTCGCGGGAACGGGCGAGCGCGAGCGACGCCTGCGCCGCGAAGATGACGGCGACCGCCTCGTCCTCGGCGTCGAACGCGTGCGCGTGCGAGGAGTAGAGGTTGAGCGCACCGCTGCGACGGTCGTCCTCGAACAGCGGCACCGCGAGCATCGACCGCACTCCGAGCCCGACCGCCCGTGGTGAGAACTCGGGCCAGCGGTCGTCGGTGGCGAGGTCGTCGCCGCGGTAGACCTTCTCGCGCGTGCTGGCGTCGACGCAGGGGCCCTCGCGGGCCGCGTACTGCACCGAGTCGACCTGCTCCGGCAGGGCGTCGCTGGCGGCGACGGTCGTGAAGCCCTCTCCCTGCACGAGGGTCACGCCCGCGTGCTCCGCGCGGTCGATCGTGGTGAGCGAGAGGAGCACGACCTCGGTGAGCGCCGTCGCGGTCGACGGCTGGCGCCCCAGGCTGTGCGCGGAGGCGTTCATGCTGCGGGCCACGTCGGCGAGCAGCCTGCTCCGGTGGTCGTCCGCTCCCATCCCGTCCCTCCAGGGCGTCGCGCCCGCGGCGCGTCGTCACCGATCGTCGGCGTCCACCTTGAGGGCAGCGCGGCGGTCTGTCCACGACCCGGCAGCGACCCGCGGCTGGGAGCGCGCGACCCCTTGCCGTTCGTCGTGGGAGGGCGCACCGTGGAGGTCTGGTCAAGACGCGGCCGGACCCCGGACGGAGCCAGCCATGCGCGACCAGATCCCTCTCGCCACCTCGACCGACCTGCCCGGACCGACGCCGGACGGACGACCGCCCGTCGAGCGCGAGGGCGCGTGGTCGGCTCCCGGCACCCGGACCCGCTCCGCCTGGGGCACCGACCCGGCGGAGCGCGACTCCGGCACGTTCCGCTGCGTGCTGCACGGCGAGATCGACTTCGCCTGCCGCGAGGAGCTGGCCACGGTCGCGCGCGTCTTCGCGACGAGCCGGTACCGCAGCGCCGAGGTCGACGTCTCCGACGTCACCTTCGTCGACTCGTCCGCGCTCGCGCTGCTGCTCAGCATGCGTCGGGTCGCCGCCGACCGCGGTGGTCGGGTCGTGCTCGTGGGGCCGGGGCGGCGGCTGCGCCGGCTGCTCTCGATCGCCGGCGTCTCGCAGCTGTTCGGCGTCGACGAGCGGCTGCCCGTGGAGTAGACGTCAGCCGGCGTCGCGCACCGGGTCGACCGGCTCCGCGAGCCCGAGGCGGATCCGTGCCGCCGTCAGGTGCGGGTTGGTACGCCGCGACTCGGGGATCGCCAGGAACGCCGTACGGATCGCCCGGGCGGAGACGCTCGCCGACAGGTCGGTGGTGGGCAGCCCCGGCATCGCGAGCATCCGCCGCGCCCAGCGGGGGAGCAGGCCGACGCCGGTGAGCGCGAAGGTCGTCCACGCCGGTCGCGCCGGCGTGAGCCACTCGATGCGCGGCTGCATGGGCGGCCACAGCAACGAGCGCACAGCGTCGCGGGCCTCGGGGGTCGCCGTGAGCTCGGGTCGCATGCTCTCGAGGTAGGCACGGAGCTCGTCGACGGTCCGCGGTACGTCGGCCTCGGTGCATCCGACGAGCCGCGCGGCCACGACCTGCTCCTCGACGTACCGGTCGGCCTCGTCGTCGGTCATCGGCGCACCCGAGCGGCGGTGGCCCTCGAGCCACGAGTCGACGGCGCCGCAGTGGACCCACAGCAGCCACTCGGGCCGGTCCAGGCCGAGCGCCGCGTGCACCCGGCGTACGCGGGCCGACGCCGCCTCGGCCTCGGCGACGGTGCCGTAGGTGACCTCGTTGACGTACTTGCCGGTGCGCGAGAGCCGGCCCCACGGGTCCTCGCGGTGGTCGGTGACCCGGTCGAACCCGAGCATCACCTCCGGGTGCAGCGACTGCAGGGCGAGCGCGCGGATGCCACCCACCACGGTCGCGGGGTCGTGGTGCACCCGCCACGAGACGCTGTCGGGCCCGAAGAACCCCGGGTCGGCGGACACCATGTCGAGCGACTCGAGCGGCGTGAAGCCGCTGCGGAAGCCGGTGGGACGGGCGGTCTCGGTCATGGTGCTCCCAGCGTGAGCGCGGCGGGGCCGCACCGCAACCGTGGCGGCGCGTCGCGGCGGGACGAGCGTGTTCCGCAGCACATCCGGGCGGGGGCTCCCGGACCGGGTCGGGTTCGTGGACGCGCGACCGATAGGGTCGGGAGCGAGCCCTGACCGTCCGACCTACGGAGCTTCCTGTGGCCTTCATCGACGCCGTCATCGCCCGCGAGATCCTCGACTCCCGCGGCAACCCGACCGTCGAGGTGGAGGTGGGGCTCGACGACGGCACCGTCGCGCGCGCCGCCGTCCCCTCCGGCGCCTCCACCGGCGCCTTCGAGGCCGTCGAGCTCCGCGACGGCGGCGACCGCTACGGCGGCAAGGGCGTCGAGCGCGCCGTCCAGGCGGTCGAGGACGAGATCGCGCCCGAGATCCTCGGCTTCGACGCCGCGGAGCAGCGCCTCGTCGACCAGGTGATGATCGACCTCGACGGCACGCCCAACAAGGAGCGCCTCGGCGCCAACGCGATCCTCGGCGTCTCGCTCGCCGTCGCGAAGGCCGCGGCCGACTCCTCGGGCCTCCCGCTCTTCCGCTACGTCGGCGGCCCGAACGCCCACGTGCTGCCGGTCCCGATGATGAACATCCTCAACGGCGGGTCGCACGCCGACTCCGACGTCGACATCCAGGAGTTCATGATCGCGCCCATCGGCGCCGAGAGCTTCCGCGAGGCCCTGCGCACGGGCGCCGAGGTCTACCACGCGCTGAAGTCGGTGCTGAAGAAGGAGGGCCTCTCCACCGGACTCGGCGACGAGGGCGGCTTCGCCCCCAACCTGCCGAGCAACCGCACGGCCCTCGACCTGATCCTCAAGGCGATCGACATCGCCGGCTTCACCGCCGGCACCGACGTCGCGCTGGCCCTCGACGTGGCCGCCAGCGAGTTCTACGACGACGGCGTCTACACCTTCGAGAGCTCGTCGAAGACGGCCGAGGAGATGTCGGCGTACTACGCCTCGCTCGTCGCGGACTACCCGCTGGTCTCCATCGAGGACCCGCTGAACGAGGACGACTGGGACGGCTGGAAGACCCTCACCGACGCGATCGGCGACAAGGTCCAGATCGTCGGCGACGACCTGTTCGTCACCAACCCCGAGCGCCTCGCCCGCGGCATCGAGAGCGCCACCGCCAACGCGCTGCTCGTCAAGGTGAACCAGATCGGCTCGCTCACCGAGACCCTCGACGCCGTCTCCCTGGCCCACCGCAACGGCTACCGCTGCATGATGAGCCACCGTTCCGGCGAGACCGAGGACGTCACGATCGCCGACCTCGCGGTCGCGACCGACTGCGGCCAGATCAAGACCGGCGCCCCGGCGCGCTCGGAGCGCGTGGCCAAGTACAACCAGCTCCTGCGCATCGAGGAGGAGCTCGACGACGCGGCGCGCTACGCCGGTCGCGGCGCCTTCCCGCGTTTCCAGGGCTGACTCGGCGACACTGGACGACGTGAGCGGACCGGCGCGACGGGCTGCGGAGCGCCAGTCGGCGCGACGCACGACGTCCGCGCGCGCCTCGAGGCCCTCGTCGAAGGCCTCGTCGAAGCCGTCCGCGGGCTCGGGGAAGGCGCGGTCCGCGTCGGCCACCGGTGCCAAGGCGGCAGCGTCGGCGAAGGCCGTCGTCGCCCGCCGACCCAGCCTCACCGGCCGCGCGGTCGTGCTCGCGGGCGTGCTCGCCCTCATCGTGTTCACGCTCGCGGTGCCCACGCGCGAGCTGATCGCGCAGCGCTCCGAGATCAACGCCCTGCGCGCCCAGAACGACGCCGCCCAGGGGCGCGTCGACGCGCTCGTGGTGCGCCAGGAGCGGCTGCAGGACCCGGCGTACGTCACGTCGCTGATCCGCGAGCGGCTGCACTACGTCATGCCCGGCGAGGTCGGCTACGTCGTGCTCGACCCGTCGGAGGCGCCGGCCCCGTCGGCGTCGAAGAAGGCCACCGCGCCGGTGCCGTGGTACGGCACGCTGTGGAAGTCGGTGCAGACCACCGACGGCGCGGCGGGCGACGACGGCAAGACCGTGATCCCCGTGCGTCCCAACGCTCCTCGCTGATCCGGGTTCCCGTGACCGACCAGACCGACATCGACGCCGTACGCCGCCAGCTCGGGCGCGAGCCGCGCGGCGTGCGCTCCGTCGCGCACCGCTGCTCGTGCGGCGACCCCGACGTCGTCGAGACCGAGCCGCGGCTGCCCGACGGCACTCCGTTCCCCACGCTCTACTACCTCACCTGCCCCCGGGCGGCCGGCCTGATCGGCACGCTGGAGGCCGAGGGCGTCATGCGTGAGATGCAGGACCGGCTCGCGACCGACCCCGAGCTCGCCGCGGCGTACCGGCGCGCCCACGAGGACTACCTCGCGCGCCGCGAGGCCATCGGGCACGTGTCGGAGATCGACGGCATCAGCGCGGGCGGCATGCCCACGCGGGTGAAGTGCCTGCACGTGCTCGTGGGCCACGCGCTCGCCGCGGGGCCGGGTGTGAACCCGTTCGGCGACGAGGCGCTCGCGATGCTTCCCGACTGGGGCGCCTCCGGGCCGTGCACCCGGGCGGACGAGGAGTGACCCGGGTCGCCGCCATCGACTGCGGCACGAACGCGATCCGCCTGCTCGTGGCCGACGTCCGCGACGGCGTGGTGCACGACCTCGACCGCCGGATGGAGACCGTGCGTCTCGGCGAGGGCGTCGACGCGACCGGGCGGCTGGCAGATGCCGCGCTCGAGCGCACGTTCTCAGCCTGCGAGCGCTACGCCGCGATCGTCGGCGACCTCGGTGCCGAGCACGTGCGCTTCGTGGCGACCTCGGCCTCGCGCGACGCCGAGAACCGCGACGTCTTCGTGGCCGGCGTGCTCGAGCGGATCGGCGTCGAGCCCGAGGTGATCTCGGGCGACGAGGAGGCCGCGCTGTCCTTCGCCGGTGCCACGCGCGGGCTCGTCGGCGGCGAGCCGCCCTACCTCGTGGTCGACATCGGCGGCGGCTCGACCGAGTTCGTCCTCGGTACGACGTACCCGGACGCGGCGCGCAGCGTCGACGTCGGCTGCGTGCGCATGACCGAGCGCCACGTGCGCCACGACCCGCCGACGCTGGCCGAGGTCGACGCGATCGTGACCGACGTCGATGCGGCGATCTCCCGTGCGGCAGAAGCAGTTCCGCTGTCCGAGGCGCGCACGCTCGTCGGCCTCGCCGGCTCCGTGACCACCGCCGCCGCTCTCGCACTGGGTCTGCCGGAGTACGACGCGACGGTCATCCACGGCGCCCGGATCCCGGCCTCCGAGATCGCACGGGTGAGCGACCTCCTGCTCGGTCTCGACCACGACGGCCGCGGCGCGCTCTCGCCCATGCACCCTGGCCGCGTCGACGTCATCAACGCGGGCGTCCTCGTGCTGCGCCGCATCCTCGAGCGCACCGGTCTGTCCGAGGTCCTCGTGAGCGAGCACGACATCCTCGACGGCATCGCCCTCGCCCTCGCCGAGGCCTGACCCGCCGGGCTCCTGCCGGGGACGGGCCGGTCGGCTTGCGCGGCCCCGACCGCGTGCGAAGGTGGGGGCATGACGGACCTGCGCTCCCTGCCCCTGACCCTGCTCGACGGTTCGAGCACCACGTTCGGCGACGTAGCCGGGGACCACCCCGTGCTCGTCGTCAACGTCGCGAGCCGCTGCGGTCTCACCCCGCAGTACGCGGGGCTCGAGAAGCTCGCCGAGGACTACGCCGGCCGGCTCACGGTGCTCGGTGCGCCGTGCAACCAGTTCGGCGCGCAGGAGCCGGGAACCAACGAGGAGATCGCCACCTTCTGCTCGACGACGTACGGCGTCACCTTCCCGATGACCGACAAGCTCGACGTGAACGGCGAGAGACGTCACCCGCTCTTCGACGTCCTGACCGAGACGGCCGACAGCACCGGTCACAGCGGCGACGTGCGCTGGAACTTCGAGAAGTGGCTCGTCGGCTCCGACGGCAGCGTGATCGCGCGCTTCGCGCCGACCACCGAGCCGCTCGACCCCTCGGTGCTCGCGGCGGTCGACGCGGCCGTCGGCTGACGAGCCCGGTGGTCCGGGAGGCGCTGCGCGCCTAGCGTGGAGGCATGACCACGCGCATCCTCGTCGTCGGCGGCGGCTACGTCGGCATGTACGCCGCCCTCCGTCTGGGCCGTCGGCTCCACGAGGGCGAGGCGACGGTCACCGTCGTCGACCCGCGGTCGTACATGACCTACCAGCCGTTCCTGCCCGAGGCCGGCGCCGGCTCCATCCAGCCGCGCCACACCGTCGTGCCGCTGCGGCAGACGCTGCGTCGCACCGAGGTCGTCACCGCGTGGGTGGAGGGCGTCGACCACTCGCGCAAGGTCGCGCGGGTGCGCCCGATCGAGGGCGAGGAGTACGAGATCCCGTACGACGTGCTGCTCATGGCCGTCGGCTCGGTGCCGCGCACGCTGCCGATCCCGGGCCTGGCCGACTGGGCGACCGGCTTCAAGAACGTCGAGGAGGCCATCGCGCTGCGCAACAAGGGCCTCGAGTCGCTCGACATCGCCGAGGGCGCCACCGACCCCGAGATCCGCGAGCGGGCGCTGACCTTCGTGTTCGTCGGCGGCGGCTTCGCCGGCGTCGAGGCGATGGCCGAGCTCGAGGACCTGCTCCGGTACGCGACGCGGTACCTACGGCGCGTGCGGCCGGAGGACCTGCGCTTCGTGCTCGTCGAGGCGAGCGACCGGATCCTGCCCGAGGTCGGCGAGGAGATGGGCCGCTGGACCGTGGAGGAGCTGCGCGCACGCGGCATCGACGTACGCCTCAACACCCGGCTCGAGTCGACGGTCGACGGGAACCTCGTGCTCTCCGACGGCACGACGATGCTGTCGGACACGGTGGTGTGGACGGCGGGGGTGCGCGCGCACCCGATGCTTTCGTCGACCGACCTGCCGCTCGACGACCGCGGCCGGCTGCGCTGCACTCCCGACCTGCGGGTCGACGGCGTCGCCGACGCGTGGGGTGCGGGCGACTGCGCCGCGGTGCCCGACCTTACCCGGCCCGGCGAGTTCTGCCAGCCGTCGGCGCAGCACGCGGTGCGCCAGGCGAAGGTGCTCGCCGACAACGTCGTGGCGTCGCTGCGCGGCGAGCCCACGCACGACTACCGCCACGCCAACAACGGCTCGGTCGCGTCGCTCGGTCTCTACAAGGGTGTCGCCCAGGTGAAGGGCGTGCGGCTCAAGGGATTCCCGGCGTGGTTCCTGCACCGGACCTACCACATGAGCAAGGTGCCCACGCTGCGCCGCAAGGTCTCGGTCGTCACCGACTGGACCATCGCGTTCGCGTTCAAGCGCGACGTCACCAGCCTGTGGCCCACCCACGAGCCCCGCCACGACTTCTCGGCGGTCGCCCGAGGCAGGCTCCCGTCGGACCCGCACTGAGGTTCATGCCCGCGCCGCCGTCGTGACGACGACGGAGCCGGCGGTGCCGTGCGCGACGTCGGCGACGGGCTCCACCGTCGTGGTCGGCGCCGACGGGCGCACGAGGTCGCTGCGCGATCCGGGGCCACCGTGCGAGAGCTCGCCGGCGACGGTCGCGGAGACGGCCGGTGAGCAGCGGAGGGCCGTCACGGCATCGGCGCGCGACCCGGGGCCGCCGTGCGAGGCGTCACCGACGACGTACGCCGCGACGGGTCCGGCGACCGCGACCGCGGGCACCGTGTCGGGCGTGGTGTCGGGGGTCGTGCTCCGGGAGACGAGCGTGCCGGCGACGGCGAGCGCGACGGCGCCGAGGATCACCGCCGCCCCGACGGCGAGGGCCGGGCGGGTGCTGTGCTCGACCTGCGGGACGTCGTCGCGGGCGGTCGGCGCGGGGGCGGTGGTCAGGGTCGTGGAGGTGGCGGACGAGGTCATCGGACTGCTCCTGACGTGGTGTGGTTCGGACGTCGCCCATGCAATCCGTGCAGGTCGCAGCGCCGGAATACGGCAGACGGCGAAGCCGCCCGCCTCGCTACGTCATCTGACGAATCGGCGTCGGAAAGGCTTGTGCCGGCTGCGATCCGGCGGCGAGCATGGCCGAGGCGAAGGGGAGGGCACCGTGCCGTTCACGAAGCAGAACCTCGACGACCTGCTGGCCGTGACGGCCGCCGACGACGTCACCGGGCCCGAGCTGCTCGTGCCGATGCTCGAGGCGCTCGCCCGCACCGTCGACGCCGTGTTCGTCTCCGCCCTCGAGACGCAGCCCGCCTCGCGACGGCACGTGGCGTACTGCCAGGTCGAGTTCGAGACGATCCCCGACGACCCGCCGGAGACCGAGGCGCTGTTCTGGGAGGCCTGGGCGGAGTCGCCGATCTCGTGGACCGAGCCGGGGACGGCGTTCTTCGGTCGGTACCCGGCGACGCACCCCATGGACCCCGACCGGATGTACGCCAGCCCGCGCGAGGCGGCCGAGTCGACGATGATGCGCACCTACGGCCGCGAGATCGGGCTCGGGCACCACGTCATCGTCCCGCTGGACTCGCCACCGGGGACGAGCCGTCGGATCTGCGTGGAGCGGCCGCGCAGCGACCGACCGTTCGACGAGGGCGCCCTCACCGCGCTGCGGCTCGTCCAGCCGCACCTCGACGCCGGGCTGAGGCGCGCGCTCAACGCCTCGCCGGCACGCGACCTGCTCAGTCCGCGGGAGCTGGAGATCCTGGCGTACGTGCGCGGCGGCACCTCGACCAAGGACATCGCGGCGGCCCTGTGGGTCTCGCCGAGCACCGTGCGCAAGCACCTCGAGAACGTCTACACCAAGCTCGACGTCCACGGTCGCACCGCGGCCGTGGCCAAGGTCTACGGCCACCCCGGGGCGGAGATCCCTCGGCGCTGACCGGCGCCGACGACGTACGCTCGCCGGCAGCGCCCCCGTAGCCCAACTGGCAGAGGCACGCTGCTTAAACCAGCGTCAGTGCGGGTTCGACCCCTGCCGGGGGCACACGAGTCGTCGGAACCATGTGCCGCCTGGCGGAGGGGGAGGAGCCTCGACCCCTCCGCCAGGCGTGGGTCCGCGGCGCTAGGCGCGCGCGGACGTCGCGAGACGCTCGTGCAGCTCCGGCACCTCGTGCCCGTCGGTCACCGCTCCCTCGGCGACCGACGGCGCGACCGTGGCCTCGACCGCAGGCGTCCCGTCCGTCCTGGTCTCCGCGGCAGGCGGCGTACGCCGTCCCCGCCGCCAGCTCCTCGCCGCCGACCAGCCGGCCCGCAGCTTCTCGTGCAGCGCGTGGCGGATCCGCGCGGCGGAGTCGAACTCCGAGCCGAGCACGACCAGGCCGAGGAAGATCGCGGCCCAGCCCGGGCCCGGCAGCACGAGCATCGCCGCGCCTGCGACGACGAGCACGACGCCGACCAGCAGCACGACGCCCTTGAGGACGAGGTGCGTGGAGTGCCGGCGCCGCGCCCAGTCGCGCCAGGCGAGGGCGTCAGGCCTTCGCACGGGAGGTCCGACGGGTACGGCGCTGCTTGGGGAGCACCTCGCCCACGGCCACGACCCGGCAGTCCCACGTGCCGGCCGGACCGGTCACGGGGACGACGTCGCCGGCGCGTGCGCCGAGGACGGCCTTCGAGACGGGCGACGCGGTCGAGACGCGCTCGTCGTCGAGGAACGCCTCGGCCGGGTGCACCGGACGGATCCAGACCTGCTCGCCCTCGGGCAGCTCGATGAGCAGCCGGGTGCCGCAGCGGACGGTGCCGTCGTTCTCCTCGGGCAGCGTGATCGCCGCCGCGAGCAGCGCCTCGAGGCGACCCTGCTCCTCGACGAGGCGCTCGAACTCGGCCACGTCGCGCTCGTCGCGGTCGTGCACGGCGAGCAGCGGACGGAGCAGCGGGAGCGAGACGTCGCGGATCATCGCGACGCGCTCCTCGAGCATCCGGCGGCCGTCGGCCGTGAGGGCCACGGTGCTGACGTCGCCGGCGCGGTCGGCGACGGCCTTGCGGGTGCGGCTGGTGGTCATCGCTGTGCTCCTGTCGTGGTGGTGGTGCTGGGGTCGGTGGGGGAGTCCGCCGCGTCGGCGGCGGAGGTCGTCTGCTCGAGCGGCTCGCGCACGTCGAGGTCGTCGGCGGCGTCGGCCGTGGGTGCGGACGGCTCGTGCGGCAGCGCCTTCGGGGTGCGGGTGGCCCGCAGGCTCGCGATGACGGCGACCGCGAGGATCGTGATCACGACGCCGAGCGAGACCAGCGTCGGCACGTGGACGACCTCGAGGAGCAGCATCTTCACGCCGACCCAGACGAGGACGAAGGCCAGGCCGAGCTTGAGGTAGACGAAGCGGTCCATGAGGTCGGCGAGCAGGAAGTACATGGCGCGCAGGCCGAGGATCGCGAAGGCGTTCGACGTGAACACGACGAACGGCTCCTGCGTGACCGCGAAGATCGCGGGGATCGAGTCGATCGCGAACACGATGTCGGTGACCTCGACGACCACGAGCACGAGCAGCAGCGGCGTCGCGAGCAGCTTGCCGGCACGGCGTACGAGGAACTTCTGGCCGTCGTACTCGTCGGTCATCGGCACGAAGCGCTTGAAGGCGCGCACCGTGCGGCTGCTCTCGAGGTCGATGTGGCTGTCGCGCGTGCGCGCCATCCGCCAGCCCGTGTAGACCAGCAGCGCGCCGAAGATGTAGAGGATCCAGGCGAAGCTCGCGATGAGCACCGAGCCCGCGGCGATGAAGATCGCGCGGAACACCAGGGCGCCGAGCACGCCGAAGAACAGCACGCGGTGCTGGTACTCACGGGGTACGGCGAACCAGGTGAAGATGATCGCGAACACGAAGACGTTGTCGACGGCGAGCGACTTCTCGATCACGTACCCGGCGAAGTACTGCGCGCCGATCTCGCTGCCGTAGACCGCCCAGAGCAGACCGCCGAAGGCCACGCCGAGTGCGACCCAGACGGCGGTCCAGATGCCGGCCTCGCGGACCGACACCACGTGAGCGTTGCGGTGGGCCACGAGGTCGACGGCGAGCATCACGAGGATGACGCCGACGACGGCGAACCACGCCCAGAGGGGGACGACCACTGCACGACCTCCGACTCGCGGGCACGCATGCCCGACGGACGTCGCAGGTCTCCCACCACCGCCCCGTGAGGGGCGACCAGGTGCGCCGGACCCGGATGGCCGGGTCGTGATGACGACGCACCCGCGAGGGGGTACTCCCCGTGCGATTGCAGAACCGATCTTCCGGTATTCCGTCGGGGCTGTCAAACCGGGACCGCGGTGTGAGCGGGAACGCGGCGGATCGCGGCAGGCGTTACCGTGGAAGGACAGACCCGGCGCCGTGCCGGGCCGACTGCTCCGGAGCCCCCCGTTCCGGAGCGCGCCAGGAGGACATGCCATGGAGTCCCGCAACCCCGTGCTGCGGCGGTTCACCGAGCAGGAGAAGTCCGGCGAGGGCTTCGCCTACGACGAGGGCCGCAGCGCCTACGCCGCCGCCGGCGCCGCCGAGGCCGCGTCGGCTCCGACCGCCGAGCAGCTGCAGGGCATCTACGACACGCCCGGTCCCGGCACGGGCCGGCTCACCCTCGACGACGTCCTGATCAAGACCGGCATCAGCTTCGTCGTCCTCGTCATCGGCGCGGTGATCGGCTGGAACCTCGTCGAGAAGATGCCCCTCGTCGTGTGGGGCATGAGCCTCGTCGGCTTCGTGCTGGCGATGGTCAACATCTTCAAGAAGCAGGTCTCGCCGATCCTGGTGCTGCTCTACGCGTTCGCGGAGGGCATCTTCCTCGGCGGCATCTCCAAGTGGTACGACGCCTACGCCCAGGGCAACGGCTACAACGGCATCGTCCAGCAGGCCGTGATCGGCACGTTCGTGGCCTTCGCCGTCATGCTGACGCTCTACAAGACGCGGATCATCAAGGTGAACGGCACGTTCGCCAAGATGATGATGGTCGCGCTGATCTCCTACGTCGTGATCGGTCTGGCCAGCCTCGTCGCCGCCCTCTTCGGTGTTGGCAGCGGCTGGGGCTTCTACGGCGTCCCCAGCATCGGCATCGCGCTGTGCGTCCTCGGCGTCGCCCTCGCGTCGTTCAGCCTCGCGCTCGACTTCGAGTCGATCACGCAGGCGATCCGCTACGGCGCCCCCGAGCGCGAGTCGTGGCGGCTGGCCTTCGGCCTGCTCGTCACGCTCATCTGGCTCTACCTGGAGATCCTGCGGCTGCTGGCGATCGTGTCCAACAACCGCTAGCTCCCCACGAGCGAACGAGGCCCCCGCACCGACCGGTGCGGGGGCCTCGCGGCGTGTGAGGGGCTGGGCTCAGCCGAGCTTGCGGTGGGCGCGGGCGAGGTCCGCCTCGTGCACCACGGCGGTGGCGAACCCGTGCGAGAGGCCGTGCTCGTCGCGCAGCCAGTTGACCTTCTCGTCGAAGCGGGAGAACGCCGGGCCGTCGTCGAGCGCCCGCATCCAGTCCTTGAGGTCGCGGCCGGTGGCCTGAGGGAGACGCTCCACGAGCTGCTGGTGCGTCTCCTCGGAGTGGTGGATCATCGCGAGCTCCTCAGGGGGTCGTATCGCCGGTGCGGGCACCACCGTAGCCCGACCCGGTAGGGGATGGGCAGGCCATCCCGGGGATTGGACCTAGGCTCCGTGCCTGTGAGTGCGGGGAGCCCGGCGCGGGTGCGGTTCGAGGCCGACCTGCGCCGCACGGTGGACCGCGTCGGCACCCTCGGGCTGCCCCGCCTGGCGGCTGCGTTCGAGCCGGAGCCCACCCGGGCCGATGCCGTGCGCGCCCTCGTCCAGCACCTGGCCGCCGCCGCCGCCGACCTGGCGGGCGAGCCGCGCCGCACCGTGCCCCGCCTGGGCGACCAGGCCGTGGGAGACCAGCTCGCGGTCTGCGGCCACGACCTGCTGGCCGCCGCCACCGCGCCCGAGCACGACGGCGTGCTGGTCGACGCGGCCGACCGCCTGCTCGAGCTGCGTCGGCGGCTGTAGGCGGCGTACCGCCTGGGGGAGAAGGGGTTACGGCGCCGGCAGGGCCGGGACGTCGCCGTCGGTCTCGAGGCCGACCGCAGCGAGGACCTCGGGCAGCATCGCGTGCGCGCACGCCTGGTAGCCGACCGCCGAGGGGTGGAACTGGTCGGCGCTGAAGAAGCGCTCGGGCTCGGCCTCGAACATCTCGCCGAGCAGCTGGGCCAGCGGGACGGGACGGCCGCCGGCCTCACGGGTCGCGATGTCCTGGGCGGCGGCGAGCTCGCGCGACATCCGGCGGGCGACCTGGCGCAGCGGGGTGGCGAGCGGACGCACCGTGCCGAGGTCCGGACAGGTGCCGACGACGACCTCGGAGCCGGCCTCGCGCAGCCGGCGTACGGCGTCGCCGAGCAGCCGGACCGAGTGCTGCGGCCGGGTGAGGTGGGTGACGTCGTTGGCGCCGATCATGATCACCGCGACGTGCGGCCGGACGTGCAGGACGCGGTCGACCTGGGCCTCGAGGTCGCGCGCCCGGGCGCCGACGACCGCCGTGTTGGTGAGCAGGACGGTGCGGCCCGAGGCGGCGGCGAGCTCGCGGGCCAGCGTGCCGCCCGGGGTGGTCTCGGGGGAGTCGGCGCCGAGCCCGGCGGCGCCGGAGTCGCCGATCACGGCCAGCCGCAGCGAGGTGCCGCGCGAGACGCTGGCGCCGGGCGGGAGGTAGCGGCCGTCGGCGTACGGCGGGACCGACGTGCGCGGGCCGATGGTGCGGCGGGCCTGGCGCGCCTGCACCGCGAGCACGCCGAGCGTCGCGCCCGCGACGGCGGTGCCCACGCCGAGCAGGCCGCCCCCGCCCTTCGCGGCGGCGACCGCGATCTCCCGCACCCGCTCGTCGCGGATCGGGAGGGTCGGGAGCGCGCGTGCCATGCCCCCATGGTGGCACCCGCCCCCGACCCCGTGCTCGCGCGTTCAGCCGACCCCTGGATCGCGTGATCTTGGTCAGTTGCGAGTTTCTCGCCCCGGGTAGCGCACAACTGACCAAGATCACGGCGGATCTCGGGGGTCGTGGGAGGGGGAGGCGGGGGCGGGGCGGTCCCGTAGGGTCGCGGCATGGAGTACTCCGACAGCGTCGTCGACCTCATCGGCAACACCCCGCTCGTGCGGCTGCGCTCGCTCACCGCGCACCTCGGCCACGACGCCCCGACCGTGCTCGCGAAGGTCGAGTACCTCAACCCGGGCGGCTCGGTGAAGGACCGGATCGCGACCCGGATGATCGAGGCCGCGGAGGCCTCGGGCGAGCTCGAGCCCGGCGGAACGATCGTCGAGCCGACGAGCGGCAACACCGGTGTGGGCCTCGCGCTCGTCGCGCAGACCAAGGGCTACCGCTGCGTGTTCGTGTGCCCCGACAAGGTGAGCCAGGACAAGCAGAACGTGCTCCGCGCGTACGGCGCCGAGGTGGTCGTCTGCCCCACGGCGGTCGACCCCGAGGACCCGCGCTCGTACTACTCGGTCTCCGACCGGCTCGTGCGCGAGATCGACGGCGCGTGGAAGCCCGACCAGTACTCCAACCCGAACAACCCGCGCTCCCACTACGAGACGACCGGCCCCGAGCTCTGGCGCCAGACCGACGGGCGCATCACGCACTTCGTCGCGGGCGTCGGCACGGGCGGCACGATCAGCGGCACCGGCCGCTACCTCAAGGAGGCCAGCAACGGCCGCGTGCGCGTCATCGGCGCCGACCCGGTCGGCTCGGTCTACTCCGGCGGCACCGGCCGGCCCTACCTCGTCGAGGGCGTGGGCGAGGACTTCTGGCCGACGGCGTACGACGCCACCGTCTGCGACGAGATCATCGCGGTGTCCGACGCCGACTCGTTCCTCGTGACGCGACGCCTCGCGCGCGAGGAGGGGCTGCTCGTCGGCGGCTCGTGCGGCATGGCCGTGCAGGCGGCGCTCGAGGTCGCGGAGCGCGCGACGAAGGACGACGTCATCGTCGTCCTGCTGCCCGACGGCGGTCGCGGCTACCTCTCGAAGGTGTTCAACGACGAGTGGCTCGCGTCGTACGGCTTCCTGCAGACCTCCACAGAGCGCACTGTCGGCGACGTCCTGCGCTCGAAGGGCCCGGGCATCCCCGAGCTGGTGCACACCCACCCGCAGGAGACCGTGCGCGAGGCGATCGACATCCTGCGCGAGTACGGCGTCTCGCAGCTGCCGGTCGTCAAGGCCGAGCCGCCCGTGAAGGTCGCCGAGGTCGTGGGATCGGTCGTCGAGCGCGACCTGCTCGACGCGCTGTTCGCGGGCCGCGCCCACCTCGCCGACCCGGTCGAGAAGCACATGAGCCCGGCGCTGCCGCTCGTCGGCGCGGGCGAGCCGGTGTCGGTCGCGGTCGACGCGCTCGAGAAGGCCGACGCCGCGATCGTCGTCGACGACGGCCTGCCCACCGGCGTCGTCACGCGCCAGGACCTCCTCGTCTACCTCGCCCGCTGACCCTCACCGTCGACGCGTGACCAGGGGACGCTAGAAGGTCCGCTCATCACCCCTCGACGGCTGGGTCTCGGGGTCAGCGGCGGCCGGCGAGCCAGCGCGAGGCCTCGCCGCCGAACATCGTCACGATGATGTAGACGTCGATCGCGCAGCCGAGCACACCACGCGTCGCGGTGTCGCCGAGCACGACGACCGAGAGCATCACGAAGGCGATGTCGGCGAACGCGAGGACGCGCATCGCCTGCGCCGCACCGCGGCTGCCCTCGATGGTGCGCTGGCCCGCGACGAGCCAGCCCATCGCCCAGACCAGCTGCAGGACGGCGAGCAGCATCAGCAGCATGCCGTTGAACGCGTCCCCCGCGCTGCCGGCGAACGAGGCCATGAGCATCAGCCCGCCGACGACGAGGCCGAGGATGCCGCGCGCCCGGCCCCAGCGTCCTGCCGTGACGACACCCTTCGGCGTCGCGATCGGCATCATGATCGACGGCCGCGACGCCGGCCACGAACCGGACGCCGCGGGTGCCCCGTACGGCGTCGCAGCGGGGACGTCGTACGCCGGGTCGGGCAGGATCCCGAAGCGGTTAGGTGCCACGGGAGCCGACGGCGGCGGTGCGGCGTACGCGGTCGACGGGTAACCCGGCGCCGGCACCGCGGGGGCGCCGTACGCCGGCCCGGTCGGAGGGGGCAGGGCGGAGAGCGGCGTCGCGGTCGGAGCGGGCAGGGCCGACAGCGGGACGGGCGGGGCGGAGAGCGGCGCGGGCGGGGGAGGAGCGGCCGTCGCCGGCATAACGGGCGGGGCCGGCGGCAGGTCCTCGGGCAGGAACGAGCGCTGCCAGATGGGGACCTGCTCGGGCAGGCCGGAGTCGGTCGTCATGCGTGCTCCCCCGTGCACGGTCGACGCGGGCGCCGGCCGATGATCATGAACTCCCTGGGTTCATCGGCTCGGCGGCGGCGGCCCTGAACCCGCGTCCGGTGAGCGGGGCGCGCGCGGTCAGGCGGGGTCGTCCTTCACGACCTCGCCGCCCTTCATGACGAACGGCACCGACGCGAAGCCGCGCAGCTCGTCGGCGAGCGGGTCGACGTCGAGCGCGACGAGGTCGGCGTAGCGGCCGGGGCGCAGCGACCCGACCTCGGCGTCGCGGTCGAGGCACTCCGCCGCGCGCACGGTCGCCGCCTGGAGCCCCTGCATCGGCGTCATGCCGTGGCGGACCATGTAGGGCAGCTGCCGCGCGGCGTCGGCCCACGGATAGACGCCGGTGTCGGTGCCGTACGCGATCTTCACGCCGGCGGCCACGGCCTTGCGGAAGCCGTCGCGCTGGGTCTGCGTCGTCTCCTCGTTCTTGCGCAGCGTCTCCTCGGCCCAGCCGTCGCGCTCGCCGGTCTCCTTGATGTAGTCGCCGTTGTAGATGTCGGCGACGAGCCAGGTGCCGTGCTCGGCCATGAGCGCGATCGCCTCGTCGTCCATGAGCGAGCCGTGCTCGATGCTGCGTACGCCGGCACGCACGGCGAGCTTGATGCCCTCGGCGCCGTGGGCGTGCGCGGCGACGTGCAGGCCGTGCTTGGCCGCCTCGTCGACGGCCGCCTCGAGCTCGGCGAACCCGAGCTCCACCTCGCCGGGCAGCGTGCCGGTCGTGAGCACCGCACCGGTCGCGATCACCTTGACGAGATCGGCACCCCCCGCGGCGATGCGGCGCACGGCCTCTCGCACCTCGTCCGGGGTGCGCGAGACGCCGACGCGCATGGACGCCGGGACGCGCGCGTCGTCCTCCGGGCTCAGGCCGGTGAGGTCGCCGCCCCCGCCCGGGCACGTGATGTACGCACCGGCGCAGAGCATGCGCGGGCCGGGCACCCAGCCGGCGTCGATGGCGTCGCGCAGCGCGACGTCGGTGAACGCGCGGAACGTGCCGACGTCGCGCACCGTCGTGAAGCCGGCGAGCACGGTGTCGCGCGCGTTGCGCGACCCGGCGAGGGTCTCGCGCGCCGTGCTCGTGTTGAGCAGCCCGGCGTACCCGTGGCCCTCGTCGAGCTCGCCGATCAGGTGCGCGTGGCAGTCGATGAGGCCCGGGACGACCCAGCGGTCGGAGAGGTCGACGACGGCGACGTCGTGCGGACGCTGGTCGAGGGGTACGACGTCGACGACGCGGTCGCCGTCGAGCAGCACGGCGCGGTCGTCGAGCACCTCGCCCGCGACGACGTCGACGACGTGACCGGCGAGCACGGCGGTGGTGACGGGCACGGGACCTCCAGGACGGCGACGCGGGCGCAGCGACCGTAGCCGATCGCCGTCGTCGCGCGGCCGCTTCGACGAAGGCGTTCCACGCTGCGCCGCGGGCTGGCGCCCGAGGGTGCCGTCGCGGGTCGCTCCCGGCTAGCCTCGGCGCATGCTGCGGTACTTCGCATACGGCGCGAACATCGACCTCGAGCGCATGCAGGCGCGCGTGCCGGGAGCGACGGTGGTCGGTCCGGCGTACGTCGACGGCTTCACCGCCGAGTTCACGGTGCGCGACCGCGACTGGGGCGGCGGTGCGCTCAACGCCCGCGAGCGCGAGGGCGGACGGCTGTGGGGCGTGCTCTACGAAGGCCCCGACGAGGCCTTCGCCGTGCTCGACACCTTCCAGGGCGACGCGTCGGTGCTCGAGAAGGCCACCGTGACGGCTGAGGGTCCGGATGGTCCGGTCGAGGCGTTCACCTACCGCCTCGTGCAGATCGCGAACTACGTGCGTCCGTCGGACCGCTACCTCACCCACATCACGCGCGCGATGAAGGCGCAGGGCCTGCCGCCCGAGGCCGTCGAGGCTGTGCTCCAGGCCGACCGCGACGCCGACGACACAGGCCCCAGCATCAGCAGCTGAACCAGCAGCCGTGATCGTGGTCAGTTGCGAGCTACTCGTGCCGGGAAGGTCGCAACTGACCAAGATCACGCGCGTCAGCGCTGGTTGATCCGGCCGTCGAGCTCGCCGCGGATCTCGGCGTCGACGTCCGTGGGCTCCAGACCTCGGTCGCGCAGGAGCAGGTCGAGCTTGCGCTCGACGCGCTCGTCGGACTCCTTGGACTGCGACGAGCCCCAGAACAGCAGCAGCGAGAGCCCGGCCGTCTGCCACACGAGCTGGAGGAACTCCGACTGCCAGTTCTCGAGGGTCGACGACAGGAAGCGCGGCCAGAAGTCCGACCACTGGAACGCCTGGCCGTGCTCGGCGGCGTCCTGCTCGACGGTCATGAGCTGGAAGAAGAACTGGCCCGACCATGCGAGCAGGAAGAGCACGCCGGTGACGATGCCGAAGGAGTAGGCGCGGGCGAAGGCGGGGCGGGGGCGCGACATGGCCGCCTGCTACCCGCGCGCCCGCCCTCGACACCTGGGAGCGCTGATCACAGTGCCGCCTCCTCGCCGGTGAGGGGCGGGGTCTCGCGGCTGCGGCGTACGGGGAGGACGCCGAGCACCATCGAGCAGCCGACGATGATGACGACGCCGCCGAGCACCTGCACGAGCGAGAGCCGTTCGCCGAGCACCACTGCTCCGATCACGACGGCGATGACGGTGACGAGGAACTCGACGCTCACCGCGATCGTGGCGCCGACCTCTGCGACGAGCCGGAAGTACAGGACGTAGGCGAGCGCGCTGCAGAACGCCGCGAGCAGCACGAGGTATCCGAGGTCCGACAGCACCGGAGTGCGCGGGACGGGTACGACGACGAGCAGCGGCAGCACGAGGAGGCCGCCGACGAGGAACGCGCCGATCGTCTGCTCCCACGAGCCGACCTGCTGCAGGTGCTTGCGCGCGTAGTTGCTGCCGAACGCCGCGCTGATCGCGCCGAGCACCGACGCGACGCACCCGACGACGAACTGCGCCGTGACCGGCACGGCGGGGAACCCGACGAGCAGCACGACGCCCACGAAGCCGAGCGCGACGCCGATCCGCCCGAGCCGGTCGATGTGCTCGATCCGCCACACGAGCCCGATGAGCATGGAGAACAGCGGGATCGTCGCGATGAAGATGGCGGCCATCGCAGTCCCGATGCGCGGCGTCGCGACGTTGAGGCCGATCAGGTTTCCCGCGACCGTGGTGGCGCCGACGACCGCGAGCGGCCGCCACGACCCGAACCGCAGCTCCCGCCGGGTCAGGCGCGCGAGCAGCAGCAGGAGGCCGGCGGCGACGAGAGCACGGAAGCTCACTCCGCCGGCCCAGCCGAAGGCCTGCACGACCTTGAGCACGAGGAGGAACGACACTCCCCAGATGACCGCCAGCAGCAGGTAGTCGACGACCTGGCGGCGGTGCACGCGCGGGAGGCTACCCGAGCGGCTCGATGCGCCGCGTCATCTGGATCGCGGTGACGGTGAAGCCCATCTGCTCGTAGAGCGCCTGCGCCCCGAGGTTGTTGCCGAACACGCTCAGCCCGACTCGTACGACGCCGAGCTCGCGGCACACCTGCTCGGCCGCCAGCATGATCGACGTGCCGTAGCCGTGGCGGCGCAGGTCCTCGCGCACCTCGAAGTCGAAGCCGAACGCGGTGAGCCCCTCACCCGACTCCTTGAAGGCCAGCCACAGCACGCCGACCTCGGTGTCGCCGTCGTACGCCGTCCAGAGCCGGTTGTCGGGTGTCGCGAGGCCGTCGGGCAGCAGTTTCGCGAAGTCCTCGGCCGACTTGGCGCGCGCGTCCTCGAGCGACATCGCGCCCGACTCCGCGATCCCCTCGGCGTAGGAGAGCTCGGAGCGCACCCGGTAGTCGGCGTACTGCTCCTCGGTCATCGGCTCGAGGTGCACCGTCGGTGTGGTCATGGCGCGACCGTAGTCGTGCGCGCCGACGTGGGCCGGGCGGATATGGGGGACGGTTGGGGGTCGGGCCAGGGTCGGTCCCCGATGCCCGTGCGTGCACGGCTCCCTAGCGTCGAGGACATGGACGCGCTCTACGTCGAGGCCTGGTCCCGGCTCACCGAGGAGGCCGCCGCTCGCGCGGTCGAGGTGTCGCCGCCCGCTCCTATGCTCGGCCCATGGAGCTCGAGTTCAGCGGCGAGATCTGGTTCTGGCGCGGACCTTCGCCGTACCACTTCGTCACCGTCCCCGACGACGAGTGCGGTGCCATCGAGTCGACGGCCTCTCGAGTCAGCTACGGCTGGGGGATGATCCCGGTCTCCGCGACGGTGGGCGAGACCGACTTCACCACGTCGCTCTTCCCGAAGGACGGCGGGTACGTCGTGCCCCTCAAGGACAAGGTGCGTCACGCGGAGGACCTCGACGTCGGCGACGTCATCACCGTCCGCCTCACCATCGACGCAGACCGCCCCCGCCACGGCCGCTGACCCCCGGATCAGCCGATGATGCGCAGCTTCATGCGGCGCCAGAAGCTCGGCTCGGCCGCAATCTCCTGCTGCAGCGCGTGCTCGCGGGCGGCCTCGGCGTCCATCGTGCCGGCGAACGCCTGCGCGCCGAGCCCGGTGCCCACCGCGGTCGCGAGCGGCTGACCGTCGACGATGGCGGTCGCCGCGCCCGCGACGCCGGCCATCTCACGGTAGTGGGCATCGCACAGCGCGCGCCCGCTGGGCGTCGTGTGCTGCGCCGGCTTCCCGCAGGTATCGCATCCCCTGGCCATGTCGCCATGATGCCCGCCCGACAGCCGGCAGACAGGTCCTTCAGCCCGAGAGCTGACGGCGAGGACGGATGCGGCGCAGCCACATGCCGATTCCTGCGCCGATCGTGAACGCCGCGGCACCGGTGACCGCCGGCAGCCAGGAGTACCCGAGGAGCACGTGGTGCAGGAGCGTCAGCAGGGGGAGCAGGACGGCGCTCGTGAGCAGCAGCCGCCGCCACTCCCGAGCCCCCGTCGGTTCCACGCGAGCCATGGTGCCCGAAGACCCGGGGTCGTGGAACGGGTCTGGCCCCGCCGTCACGCGGACGGCGCGGCCAGACGGGTGCGTCAGAGCGCCGGGAGGGCGATGCCGGTCTCCGCGTGGCAGTCGTAGCCGTGCGGGACCTTGTAGAGGTACTGCTGGTGGTAGGGCTCGGCGTAGTAGAACGGCCGGCCCTCGGCGGGAGCGAGCTCCGTGGTGATCGGGTCGAAGCCCTTGCCGACGAGCACCTGCTCGTAGGCGTCCTTGGTGCGCTTGGCGAGGTCGGCCTGCTCGTCGGTGGTCCAGTAGAGCGCCGAGCGGTACTGCGTGCCGATGTCGTTGCCCTGGCGGTAGCCCGAGGTCGGGTCGTGGTTCTCCCAGAAGACCTTGAGCAGGTCGTACGTCGAGACCTTCGACGGGTCGTAGACCACGAGGACGTTCTCGGCGTGACCGGTGCGTCCGGTGCACACCTCCTCGTAGGTCGGGTTCGGGGAGTAGCCGCCCTGGTAGCCGACGGCGGTGGTGTAGACGCCCGGCACGCGCCAGAAGCGCTTCTCGGCACCCCAGAAGCAGCCGAGGCCGACGTACAGGCTCTGGAAGCCCTCGGGGAACGGGCCCTCGAGCGGCGTGCCGAGGACCGCGTGGGTCGCGGGGACCTCGAACAGGCGCTGGGCGTGGCCCGGGTGGGCGTCGGTGGGGGTGACCATGCGGGTCTTGGCCGACGATCCGAAGAGGTTCATGTGTACCAGCCTTCCGGCGGGTGACGGTCACGGCAACCGCTGACCCGCATCGCATGCAACCAGGACCCGGCCGCCACCGTTCCCGGGCCTCGCGTGACGTTCGCAGTCGGTAACAATTCCCGGCGCGGGGGAAGAAAGCCGCAGGTGAGGGGCGTTCGTTACTGCGAACGATCGGCAGGAGACGTCTCAGAGTCCGGCCGAGCGTTCCCGGGTCCTGGTACCCGCAGGTAGGTTCGACGGACCGCTGGATCGGCCGTGGCCGACCGGCGTACCGACCTGGTCCGACCGACCGGCACACCCACGTCCGGCACACACGCCGGCGCGACAGGAGAACACGACATGGCTCTGCGCCTGGGCGACGTCGCCCCCGACTTCACCGCGGACACCACCGAGGGTGAGATCAGCTTCCACCAGTGGAAGGACGGCTCGTGGGCCGTCCTGTTCAGCCACCCGGCCGACTTCACGCCCGTCTGCACCACCGAGCTCGGTCGCACGGCGGAGCTCAACGACGCGTTCACGGCCCGCAACGTGAAGACCATCGCGGTCTCGGTCGACCCGCTCGAGAGCCACAAGGGCTGGGCCGGCGACATCGGCGACGTCGGCGGCACCGACCTCAACTTCCCGATCATCGCCGACCCCGACAAGAGCGTGTCGCACTCCTACGACATGATCCACCCCGAGGAGGGCGACACCTCCACGGTGCGCTCGGTCTTCATCATCGACCCCAACAACAAGGTGCGCCTCACGCTCACCTACCCGAAGTCGGTCGGCCGCAACTTCGACGAGATCCTCCGCGTGATCGACGCGCTGCAGCTCACCGACCAGTTCCCGATCTCGACCCCGGTCGACTGGACGCCCGGCGACCGCGTCGTCGTCGCGCCGACCATCTCCACCGAGGACGCGAAGGCCAAGTTCTCCAACGTCGAAGAGGTCAAGCCCTACCTGCGCTTCGCCGACGCCCCGAACGCCTGAGCACCAGACCCCGAGAGCGGTCGTGCGCGCCTGATCAGCGCGCCTGATCTCCTCCAGGGCGAAGGGCCCGACCGGTACGCCGGTCGGGCCCTTCGTCGTCCACCCGCCGTCGATGGGGATGAGCGGACCTACTAGCGTCCGGCGATCACTCGTCGACGGCGAGGATCTGCTCGCGGAGGATGTCGCCGTGGCCGGCGTGCCGGGCGAGCTCGCGGACCAGGTGGCAGTAGACCCAGCGCAGGGTCATCGGGCTGCGGCGGTTGTGCTCGACCAGGTCGTCGAGGGAGTACGCCGCGGCCGCTGCGTCCGACTCGGCCCACGCGGCACGGTAGTCGGCGACGAGCGACGCGACGGTGTCGTCGTCGGTGAGCCGGAAGCTGTCGTCGATCTCCTCGGGCAGCCCGACCTCGGCGCGCGTGCGACCGAGCAGCCCGACCTGGAACCACACGCGCTCGACGAACGCGCAGTGCTTCACGATCCCCGCGAGCGTCGTGAGCGACGGGACGAGACGGCGTCGCGCCTGCTCGTCGTCGAGCCCGTCGAGCAGGGTCGCGATCTGGTCGCGCTGGTCGAACAGGAACGCCTCGAGCTGGGCGCGCTCGTCGCCGAGCTTGGTCTCGAACGAGCTGGGCATGGCGGTCACCTCTCCGTCGACGTGGCGCCGATCCTGGCACCCCCGAGGTCGACCGTGGTCCGAGCTGCGTCGAGCAGCACGGGGTCGTGGCTCGCGACGAGCAGCGCGACGCCGCGTGCGGCCGCCTCGGAGAGCACGCGTGCGACGACCTCCGCGCCGGCCTCGTCGAGCTGCGACGACGGCTCGTCGAGCACGGCCAGCACCGGCTCCACGGCGAGAGCCCGCGCGAGCGCGACCCGCTGGCGTTCGCCGCCCGAGAGCGACAGCACCGGGCGGTGCGCGAGCGCGGTGAGCCCGAGCTCGGCGCAGAGCCGGTCGGCGAGATCGTCGTCGGGCGCCAGACCCCGTGCGGTGCGGGCGATCTCGAGGTTGTCGCGCACGTGCAGGGTCTCGACCAGCGAGCCGCCCTGGCTCACGACGGCGACGCCGGAGCGGCGTACCGCGGCGCGCTCGTCGCGGGAGAGACCGGCCAGAGGCGTGCCGAGGAGCGCCACCTCGCCGCGGTCGGGCGGGGCGAGGCCGACCAGGATCCGCAGCAGCGTCGACTTGCCCGAGCCGGACCGTCCTGACACGACCGCGAGCGTCGAGGCGTGCACGTCGAGGTCGAGCCCGTCGAGCACGGGAACGCCGTCGTACGAGACGGCCACGTCGCGCAGGGTCGCCACGACGGGGTGGTCGTCGGACGCGGTCCGCTGCTCGACCGGTCGCTCCTCGACCGCGAGCGCCGTGCCGGTGCCGCGCAGGAGCACGCCCTCGGCGGTGGCGACCGCGACCGCGCCGCTGCTCGCGCCGGCGCCGTGGCGCAGCGAGTCGGGCAGCCGCACCCAGCCGCGGTCGTCGACGACGAGCGTCTCGGAGTGCGGTGCTGCGGGGTCCCACTGCTCGGAGAGCCGGCCGTCGCGGATGCGCACGACCCGGTCGGCGACGCGCGACGCGGGCGGGTCGTGCGTGACCAGCACGAGGGTCGCGCCCAGGTCGACCACGGCGGACGCGAGCGCGTCGTAGACGGCATCGGCTGCGGTCGCGTCGAGCTCGCCGGTCGGCTCGTCGGCGAGGACCACGGCCGGCCGGTGCGCGAGGGCGGCGGCGACCGCGACGCGCTGCGCCTCGCCGCCCGACAGCGTCCCGGGTCGGCGTACGGCGAGGTGCTCGAGCCCCAGCACGGCCAGCGCTTCGCGGGCCGCGTCGCGCGACTCGCGCTTCGAGCGGCCCGCGAGACGCAGCTGCAGCGCGACGTTGTCGAGCACGTCGAGCTCGGGGCGCAGCGACCGTCGCGAGCGCTGGTCGACGAGACCGAGGCGGTCGCGGCGCAGCGCGGTGCGGGTGGCGTCGTCGGCGCGGGCGAGCTCGACGCCGTCGACGCGCACGCTGCCCGCGCTCGGCGCGACCTCTGCCGAGAGCACCGCGAGCAGCGTGGACTTGCCGGATCCGTTGGGGCCGTGGACGACGAGCCGCTCGCCGGTCGGCACGCGCAGCGACAGTCCGCGCAGCGCCGCGACCGAGCCCGTGGGTGCGTCGTACAGGCAGAAGAGGTCGTGGCACTCGACGGCGGCGCTCATCGGAGGTCCTCGTCGACGCGCTCGGGCCACGCGCTGCGCAGCGTCCGCCCGGCGACCACGGCGCACACGGCGAGCGCGGCGCCGAGCCCGACGAGCAGCACGGTCGTGGTCCAGCCGGCACCGACGGCCGGCACGAGCGGCGGCACCGGCGCCGTGCCCGACGCCGACAGCGCGACCAGGGTCGACACCGAGCGCGTCAGCAGCAGGCCCGCGGCCGTGCCCAGCAGCAGACCGGGGACCGCGACGGCGACGGCGCGCCACCACAGGCTGCGCCGCAGAGTCGACGTCGCGACGCCGTCGGCCTCCTGCGCGACGAGCTGTCCGGCGTCGTCGCGCCGCTCGCCCACCACCAGCAGCACGAGGGAGAGCACGGCGACGAGTAGAGACACCGCAGCAGCCACGAGCAGCAGCCACGCAGCGCCCTGGCTCACGACGTCGGACTCCAGGGCGGCGCGGCGCGCGTCCTGCGTGCGCACGACGAGCTGGTCGTACGGCGCTGCCTCGAGCGGGGCCGCAAGCTGTGCCGACGTGCCCGCGGCCCAGACCTCGTGCGGCGCACCGTCTCCGGGGATGTGGTCGTCGAGGGCGGTGGCGAGCGCGGTGCGGTCGGCCACGATGAACCGGTCGCCGAGGGTGGGGAAGCGGGGGAGCGTCCCGACGACCGTCGCAGCGACGCCGTCACCGCCGCCGAGGTCGAGGCGCAGCGACGTGCCGTGCGACGCGGTGACGGGATCGACGAGCACAGGCACCGGCGCGCGGGCAGCCAAGCCGGGGCGTACGACGACGAGAGGACCGGAGAGCGTGTAGTCGATCGCGAGCTCGCTCGAGCCGCTCGCGTCGGCCGTGCGCGACGACCAGCCCGACCACGACGTCGACGACGCGCCGGCCGGCGTACCGAGCACGACGCGACCGGCGAGGTCGGGCGCGTGCGTCGTGCCCTCGCCGCTGCGGTGCAGGCGGCGGGTGAGGTCGGCGACGTTCTCGCGCATCGTGATCGACGTGAGCTGCAGCGGTGCGCCGAGGTCGGGCAGCGCGCCGTGGAGCTCGTCGCCGGTGAGCACCAGCGGCACCGCGCGCTCGCGGCCGTCGGCGGTCGCCACCCACGCCGTGACGTCGATCGTTCCCGGCTCCGAGCGCGTCCACGAGCGGACGGGGATCGTGAGCGTCGCGCCCGTGAGCGCGAGACCCGGGGCCGGTGCCGGCGAGGTGAGCAGCCGCTGGGCGGTCGCGGGGTCGGCGGTGCCGACCGTGCGGTCCCACCGCGCCATGGTCGCGAGCGAATCGGGGTCGACGCCGAGGACGGCCACCGCGTCGCCGCTCGTGGCCGACGTGCGCACACCGGCGACCGTGCGCAGCACCGGGTACGCAGGACCCGGCAGCGGCGCAGATGCCAGCAGCGCCACGGGATCCGCGCCCTGCGGCCCGATCGTGAGGCGCGCCGTGGTGGGGACGTCGAAGGCCGCGGTGTCGGCGCTGCCTGCCTGCAGCGTCGCGCGGTAGGCGCCGGCGAACACGACGCTGCCGACCGCCGCGGTGACGAAGCCGGCCGTGACAGCGGTGCGTAGGGGACGGCGCACCCCTCCTGCGGCGGCGAGACGTGCGGCGACGGCGCCGGACGGCAGGTGACGGCTGACCAGCGACGCCAGCGGCACCCACACGCGTGCCGCGACGAGTGCGGCGGCCACGAGCACGAGAAGTGGCAGCGCCACCGACAACGGGTCGCCGGCGACCGTCGCGACGCCCACGGCGCCACGCGCGGCGACGAGGGCTGCGCCTGCGAGGCACACGACGGCGAGGAGCTCGACGACGTGCCATGCCGATGACTCCTTCGCCGGCGGCCACGCGAGCACCGCGGTGGTCACGGCGACCGCCACGAGCGCCAGGCCGACGAGCCACGGGAGCGAGTCGACGACGGCAGCGGTCGCGAGCGACGCGGCCGGGGGAGCGAGCGGCGTGCGCGACGCCGCGACCCAGGCCGCGAGCCATCCGACGAGCGCGCCCGCGACGGCGCCGACGAGCACCGCCGTCCCCGCGCCGAGCAGCGCGAAGCGCAGCAGCGCACGCGACGACGCACCTCGGCGACGCAGCAGCCCGGCCGTGGCGACGTGCTCGCGGCGCAGCCCCGCGGCCGCCACGAGCACGAAGCCGAGCGCGAGCACCGCCGTGGTGCCGCCGAGCAGCGCGAACCGCCCGCGCGACGCGGCCGCACGGTCGTCCTCGCGGAGCAGCGCGTCGTCGGGCACGGCGAGCACGAGGGCGCGGATCTTCAACGACAGCTCGTCGCCGACCTGGCGCGAGAGGTCGGCGTACGCCGGCACGCCGAGCTGCGTCACGCGCTCGGGATCCAGCGGCGCCACCCAGCCCGCGCCGCGCGGGAACTGCGCGAGCGCGGCGAGGCGCTGCAGCGCGTCGGTGTCGGCACCGAGCAGTACGCGCGCAGCCGGCCCGGGGTCGAAGGTGCCGGGCAGCAGCAGCGGGTCGGTGCGCTCGCCCGTGCCGACGACGACGAGCCCGAGCCCGGTCACGTCGGGTGCGGACCCCGGACCGGTGAGCAGCACCTCGCAGCGCTGCGGCGTGCATGACTGCGGCAGCCGCCCCGAGGTGACGCGCACCTGCTGGCCGAGCGCGTCGGACGCCGCGAGGCGGTAGGTGCCGCCCGTGCCGTCGGCGAGCTCGCCGAACAGCATCTGGTGCACGAGCGGCTGCGACGTGAGCCGGCCGAGCCCGTCGCGCACGAGGGAGGCGTCGCGGCGCTGCTCGGCCGGGTCCTGGGTGCCGCCGTACGCCGCGACCACGGTGCGCTCGCCCACGGGGAGCGCCTCCACCGCCGAGGCGAGGGCGCGGGCTGCGACGACGCGGCCGGTGGCCGCGGACACGACGGGCAGCGCGAGGGCGAGGGCGACGCCGACGGCGACGAGCAGCCAGCGACCCGGGCGGTGACGGAACCGCGCCCGGGTGAGCTCGCCGATCGCTCCCACGACGCCTCCTCTCGACCCGATCCTCGCACTAACCGCATAACTGCTATCAAGTGGTTAGAGTGGGAGCGTAGCGGTCGCGGTCGTCGAGCGGGAGGGGTCGTGCCGAACCATCGGGTCTCGGGCCAGCTCGTGCCCGACGCCGTGTCGAACCACGTGGCGCTCGAGCTGTGCAACACCCGCGCCGGCTGGCGCGAGCCGTCGCCTCGGGAGTACCTCGTCTCGCACGACGCGCTCACCGTCTGGGCGGGCGACGTCGGGCTGCTCACGGCCGCCGAGGTGCGTGCGCTGCGGCCGGAGTCGCGCTCCCACTCGCGCACAGCGGCGCGCGCGGTCGATGCCGCGATCGCTCTGCGCGAGGCCTGGTACGACGTGTGCACCGCGCCCTGGGAGGAGCGCGACTTCCCGGCCGAGTCGCTGGCCGAGCTGCAGGTGTTCGTCGCCGACGCGACCGCCGTGTCCGCGCTGCGCGCCGACGGCGAGGGAGGTGTGCGGCTCGACGGCGGCGACGTGCGCTCCGCCGGTCTCATGCTGCCCGTGCACCGGGCGGCGCTCGCGGCGTACGACATGCTCGCGTCGGGCGAGGTGGCGCACGCGGGTCGCTGCGCCGGCCACGGCTGCGGGTGGACGTTCTACGACCCGGCGCACCGCCGGCACTGGTGCATCATGGCGATCTGCGGCAACCGCGCGAAGGCGCGCGCGTTCGCGGAGCGGCGACGGGCCTCGGCCTGAGCCGGTCCCTGTCGGTCGTCGGCGGTGTCCGACAGGATGACGCGATGGGCCTCCCGCGCTTCGACCACGTCGGCGTCACCGTCTCCGACCTCATGACCGCCGTCCGCTTCTTCGAGAGCGTCGGCCTCGTGCCCGACGGTCCGTCGGTGGCCGTCGAGGGCGAGTTCATCGACACCGTGATCGGGATGACGGGTGCGAGCACCGAGATCGTGATGATGCGCGCTCCCGGCGACGGTACGGCGATCGAGCTCTCGAGCTTCGTCACGCCGTCGCACGAGGAGGGCACGCCCGACGCGGGCGCCAACGTGCTCGGGCTGCGCAGCCTCGCGCTCGAGGTCGACGACGTCGCGGCCACGGTCGAGCGGCTCGCCGCCGACGGCTACCCGATCGTCGGCGGCATCGGCGAGTACGAGGGCGTGTGGGCGATGGCCTACGTGCGCGGGCCCGACGGCATCCTGCTGGCGCTCGCTCAGCGGCTCGGGACGGAGGCGGGGTCGTGAAGATGCTCCTGGCGTCGGCCGGCGCGACCAACACGACGATCCGCGAGGCGCTCGTCGACCTGCTCGGCAAGCCGGTCGAGGAGTGCGACGCGCTCGCGATCCCCACGTCGTCGTACGGGTTGTCCTCCGGTCCCGAGCGCGCGTGGGTCTTCGCTGCGGGGCAGGAGCCGCGGTGCCCCATGGTCGAGCTGGGCTGGCGCTCGGTCGGGCTGCTCGAGCTCAGCATCCTGCCGAGCGTGGGCCGAGAGCGGTGGGAGCAGTGGGTGCGCGCGGTCGACGTGCTGCTCGTCAACGGCGGCGACCCGATGTTCCTCGCGCACTGGCTGCGCGAGTCGGGGCTCGCCGACCTGCTGCCCTCGCTCGAGAGCACCGTGTGGTTCGGCTACTCGGCGGGGAGCATGGTCCTCACCCCGCGGATCGGCGAGGACTTCGTGATGTGGTCGCCCCCGGGCGGCGGCGACACCACCCTCGGCCTGGTCGACTTCGCGATCTTCCCCCACCTCGACCACCCATCCCTGCCCGACAACCACATGCGTGCCGCGGAGCAGTGGGCCGCCGGCCTCGGCATCCCGGCCTACGCCATCGACGACGACACCGCCATCGTGGTCGACGGCGACGAGGTCTCCGTCGTCTCCGAGGGGCACTGGCGCTACTTCAGCGGCTGACGTCAGCCCCGTGCGCCGAGTGCCAGCCACGCGAGGACGGTGCCCAGACTCCCCACCAGTGCTGACGCCAACAGGCCCCTCGGCGTGATGTCGCGCCGGAGGTTCCAGATCCACGCGATGAGGGCCGATGCCGCGTAGCAGGCGAACGGCAGCAGGAGCGTCAGCAGGAGCAGGAACGCCCGATCCCCGGTGTCAAGGTCTCCTCTCGCGTTCTGCGTCAACACTCGCGTTCCGACGACACCGGCGACGCCGACGACGAACGGGATGACGAGAGCCAGCGCCACTTCGCCGCCACGAACGACCCTCGCCCGCTCCATCGTCAGAGCCGCCCGCCGGGCTGATCGACCGTGGGGTGCTGCAGCCGTGCGAGTACCTCGTCGACGAGGGGCACGGTGCGCAGGTGCGCGATCTCGTCGGTGGTGAACCAGGCGACGGCGTCGGTGCTGCCGTCGTCGAACTCGGTGCGCAGCTCGCCGTCGAGGTCGTGCACGTGCAGCAGCACGGCGAACGCGTGACCGGGACGGCCGGTGGCCGTCTGCTCGGGCCCGAGCCAGTGCGACCACACGCCGAGCAGCGCCCCGACGCGACCGGTGAGGCCGGTCTCCTCGTCGAGCTCGCGCAGGGCGGCGTCGGCCGGCTGCTCGCCCCAGTCGAGCCCGCCGCCGGGCATCGTCCACGCGCCGTCGTGCGGGAGCCCGGGCAGGCGCAACCGGGTGAGGAGCAGGCGCGCCCGGTCGTCCCGGCAGACGGCGTACGCCGCCACGCGCTGCCACTCGGCCTGTTGCTGGGGCGCTCGCTGGGTCCCCGTCATGCGCCGATCATGTCGGACGCGACGCGCGCCGGCTCAGGAGCCGTACGTCGAGTCCTCGCTGACGCTGCTCCCGCTGCGACCGCGGTCGATGTTGTCGTGCGACATGGCCGACCAGGCGCTGCCTGCGGACTTCGCGGCGATCGCCTCGCTGCGCGTCTCCCGCGTCGCCAGGATGCGACGTCGTCGGGCCGGCGAGGCCACGCCGTAGTTGATCCAGGCTGCGACCACCGCGATGGCCACGACCACGAGAGCCAGGACTCCGAACGGATTCATCTCCGCCCCCTTCGAGGACCGTCGTGCGACGGGCCCTCGTCACCAGGGTGGCACCCTCGCGACCCGCGCGCGAGGTTCTTCGCCCGAACCGCCGCGCGGCGCGCGCATACTCGGCCCATGACGGGGGACGGCACGGCTGCGGAAGGCCGACCTGCGCGCACGGCCGGATGGTGGGTGCGCACGGTCCTGATGGTCGTGATCCCGGTGGCCATCGGCTGGCTCGCGGCACGGCACAACGGCACAGGGGTCGGCATCGTCGTCGGGCTGCTCGCCCTCGTCGGCGCCGTCTTCGTGTTCCACCCCGACGACCTCGGCTGGGCGCTCTCGCTCAACGGCCTGATGGTCGAGGAGAAGGGGGCGCGACCGAGCCACCTGTGGAAGGTGTGGGCGCGCATCTCCGGTCTCTTCCTGCTCGTGGTCTGCGCAGCAGGCGCGATCCTCTACTCGCCGCCGGTCCTCGGCCCCGACTGCCAGCAGCTGGGCGACGGCACCATCTACTGCGGCCCGCAGCCCGGCGGCATCGTCACCCTCTCGCCGGGAGCGACCCTCGACGATGGATGAGGGCCTCGCGGACCGGCGGTAGCCTGGCGCGGTGACGTACGAGCCCTTCGGCCCCGACGCCGGCTTCGAGACCCTCGCCATCCACGCCGGGCAGGAGCCCGACCCGACCACCGGTGCGGTCGTCCCGCCGATCTACCAGGTGTCGACCTACGCGCAGGACGGCGTCGGCGGTCTCCGCAACGGCTACGAGTACTCGCGCTCGGGCAACCCCACGCGTACGGCGCTGCAGGAGTGCCTGGCCGCGCTCGAGGACCCCTCGGGTGCCGCGACGGGCCTCTCGTTCGCCTCCGGGCTCGCGGCCGAGGACACGGTGCTGCGCACCGTCCTCAAGCCGGGCGACCACGTGGTCGTGCCCGACGACGCGTACGGCGGCACGTACCGCCTCGTGAACAAGGTCGCCGGCCCCTGGGGCGTCGAGCACTCCGCCGCGCGCCTCACCGACGTCGACGCGGTCGCCGCAGCCGTACGCCGCGGCCAGACCCGCATCGTGTGGGTCGAGACCCCGACCAACCCGCTGCTGCGCGTCGCCGACATCGCGGCGCTCGCCGAGGTCGCGCACGACGCCGGCGCGATCCTCGTCGTCGACAACACGTTCGCGTCGCCGTACCTCCAGCAGCCGCTGCTGCTCGGCGCCGACGTCGTCGTCCACTCGACGACGAAGTACCTCGGCGGCCACAGCGACGTCGTCGGCGGTGCGCTCGTCGCGCGCGATCCCGAGCTCGTCGAGCGGCTCGCCTTCCACCAGAACGCGATGGGCGCGGTGAGCGGCCCGTTCGACGCGTGGCTCACCCTGCGCGGCATCAAGACGCTCGGCGTGCGCATGCGCCAGCACTGCGACAACGCGCGCGCGGTCGCGACGGCGCTGAAGGCGCACCCGAAGGTGACCGAGGTCTTCTGGCCGGGCTTCGAGGAGCACGACGGCCACCACGTCGCGGTGAAGCAGATGCGCGACTTCGGCGGCATGGTGAGCTTCCGCGTCGCCGGCGGCGAGCAGGCCGCGCTCGACGTCTGCGCGAAGACGAAGGTGTTCACCCTCGGCGAGTCGCTCGGCGGCGTCGAGTCGCTCATCGAGCACCCGGGCCGCATGACGCACGCGTCGGTCGCCGGTTCCGCCCTCGAGGTGCCGTCCGACCTCGTGCGCCTCTCGGTCGGCATCGAGACGGTCGACGACCTCGTCGTCGACATCCTGCAGGCGCTGGAGTGAGCCGGCCGGCGTACGTCGTGTGCGCCGACACCGGCTCCACGTTCACGAAGGCGGCGGCCGTCGTCGTCGACGGTCCCGACGTCGGGCGGCTGCTCGCGACCACGGCGGTACCCACCACGGTCGGGCCCGGCCTCGACGTCCTCACCGGTCTCGACGATGCGGTCGCCCGGGTCGTGGCCGAGGCCGGCGGTGCGCCCAGCGAGGTGCGGGTGTGCTCGTCCGCGGGCGGTGGCCTGCGCCTCGCCGTCGTCGGCTACGAGCGCGTCGTGACCGCGGAAGCCGGTGCGCGAGTAGGACTCTCGGCCGGTGCGAAGGTCGTGCACGTCTCCAGCGGGCCGTTCGACCGCGACGGCCTGGTGGCGCTGAAGGCGGCGCGGCCCGACGTCGTGCTCCTCGTCGGCGGCACCGACGGCGGCGACTCCGAGGTGCTGCTGCACAACGCCGCCCGGCTCGCTGCCTCGGGTCCGCGGGTGCCGTACGTCGTCGCCGGCAACGTCGATGCGCGCGACGAGGTGGTCGCCCTCCTCGAGGCGAAGAGGCGCACGGTCGTCGCGTGCGCGAACGTGCTGCCGCGCATCGGCGTCCTCGACCCGCGTCCCGCGCGCGCCGCGATCCGCGACGTGTTCGTGCACCACGTCATCGGCGGGAAAGGGCTCACGAAGGGTCCGCGGTTCGCGAGGCTCGTGCACGGCGCCACCCCCGACCTGGTGCTCGCCGGAGTGGAGCACTACGCCGACTCCGGCGTCGGCGACGTGCTCCTCGTCGACGTCGGCGGTGCGACGACCGACGTCTACTCGGCCCTCACGCCCGACGCCGAGGAGTCGTCGCTGCACCGCGAGGTGGTCGAGGTGATGTGGCGCGGCCGTACCGTCGAGGGCGACCTCGGGATGCGCTGGAGCGCCACCGGTGTCGCCGACGCCGCGCTCGCGGAGAAGCTCGTCGCCGGCGCCGAGCACGACGAGATCGACGCCGCGGCGCAGCGCCGCCACGACGACCCGGGCTGGCTCCCCGTGACCGAGGCCGACCGCGAGATGGACGCGCGCCTCGCGCGGCTCGCGCTCACCGTCGCGCTGCGCCGCCACGCCCGACCGGCCGAGACCGTCGACGGCCGCACTCCCGGGCGCGACCTGTCGCACGTCGCCGTCGTGGTCGCGAGCGGCGGAGTGTTCCGCCACGCCGCGCCCGACCTGCTGCGCGACATGCTCGCGCCGGTCACCACCGACCACGCCGGAGGCTGGAAGGTGCCGGCGCGCCCTCGGATCACGGTCGACCGCCGCTACGTGATGGCCGCGGCCGGTCTGCTCGCGCACGACCATCCCGACGCTGCGACCGGCCTGCTCGCCGACGCCCTCGCCGACGTCTGAGCGCCTCTCTGCGCCAAGTGCCGCCCGCACGGGGGCCGCGGTGCGGAAGGATGGTCGCGAGACCTCATCCCCCCGGGAGGACCGATGACCTACGACCTGACCGGCGCGCCCACGCCCCCGCCCCTGCGCGGCAAGGGAACGCTCATCACGGGAGTGGTGCTGCTCCTCCTCGGCCTGCTGCTCGTGATCATCGGCATCGTCGCGACGGCCACGGCCGCGAGCGGTCTCATCGGTCAGATCGGCAGCCCGCAGACCGCGCCGACCTCCTTCACGCGTCAGCTCGACGGCGGCACGACGTACGCCGTCTACGAGGAGACCACCGGCGGCACGGGCACTGCCGACGACCCGTTCATCGGCAACGTGCAGCCCGGCGACATCAAGGTCACAGGCCCGTCGGGCGCCGTCACCGTCACCGACACCGGCAACAACGTGAACACCGTCGGCGACGGCAGCAAGCTGTTCGCCGAGGTCGCCACGTTCGACCCGCCGTCGACGGGCAGCTACACGATCGAGGTCGCCACGCAGGGATCGCTCGTCGCCGTCGCGCCCTCGCTCAGCTCGGTGGGCAAGGCGGTCGTGTGGCTCGGCCTCATCGGCATCGGCGGCCTGCTCGCGCTCGTCGGCCTCATCCTCGTCATCGTGGGTGCGGTGCAGCGCTCGTCGTCGCGCAAGAAGCAGCGCGAGGCGCTCGCCGGGACCGCGGCGTACGGCGCCGCTCCCGGCTACGCACAGCCGGGGTACCCGCAGCCGGCCTACGGCCAGCCGGCGTACGGGCAGCCGGGCGCTCCGGCGCCGCAGTATCCGGCGCAGTCCTACCCGACGCCCGCCGCGACGGAGGCTGCGACGGAGGCTGCGGCAGCCGCTGCCGGTGCTGCGGCCGCGTCGTCCGCCGACCCCTTCGGCGCTCCGGCTGCCGACCCTGCTGCCGACCCGTTCGTTGCTCCCGCGGCCGGGGCCGCTGCCGTGGAGCAGCCCACGGTGGCCGAGCCCGTCGCGCCGGCGCAGCAGTACGCCGCCCCGCCGCCCGCGGCCGCGCTGCCGCCGGCCGGCTGGTACCCCGACCCCGAGCGTCCCGGCGGCCAGCGCTACTGGGACGGCGGCAGCTGGACCGAGCACCGCGCCTGACGCCGGTCGCACGTGAGGGCGACGGTGCGCCCCGGCGTCACCTGAGCCACACGTGCCCGTCCTGTCCCGCGCAGGCTGGGCGGGCGGGCGACGACTCCTCGGGTCCGACGGGTGAGCGATCGCGGGACGTGGTGGGATTCGGAGCATGACCGCCACCACGAGCACCGACTGGACCGCCTCGGGGATCGCCGCCGGGGTGCGCTCGCGCCACCGCGCCGCCGTCGACACCGTGCGCGAGGCCCTCGACCGGCTCGACGCGCGCGACGGCGACCTCGCCGCGTTCCAGGTCGTGCGCCGCGAGGCCGCGCTGCGCGAGGCCGCCGCGGTCGACGGCGCGATCGCCGACGGTGCCGCGCGCGAGTCGGGATCGCTGCCGCTGGCCGGCGTACCCATCGCGGTGAAGGACAACGTCGCGGTCGAGGGCGAGCCGATGCGCGAGGGCTCCGCGGCGACGCCCGCTCACCCGCAGATCGCCAACCACGAGGTCGTCCGCCGGCTGCGCCAGGCCGGGGCCGTGGTCGTCGGCATCACGCGGCTGCCCGAGCTCGGCGTGTTCGGCACGACCGACTCGGTGTACGGCGTCACGCGCAACCCCTGGGACCTCGACCGCACCCCGGGCGGGTCGTCGGGCGGCTCGGCCGCCGCGGTGGCCGCAGGCATCGTGCCCGTGGCGCACGGCAACGACGGCATGGGCTCCATCCGCATCCCCGCGGCGTGCACGGGCCTCGTCGGCATCAAGCCCGGGCTCGGCGTTGTGCCGGCCGAGGTCGGTCCCAACGACTGGTACGGCATGACCGAGAACGGTGTGCTGGCCACGACCGCGACCGATGCCGGGCTCGTGCTGTCGGTGCTCGCCGAGGACCCAACGCTCGCGGCCGCAGGGGACGCCGCCGACGGTCCCGAGCTGCGCATCGCGGTGTCGACGCGGCCGCCGGTGCAGTTCGCGAAGGTCGACCGCGAGCACGTGCGCGCGCTGTTCGCGACTGCCGCCGCGCTCATGCACGACGGCCACACCGTCGAGCGGCACGACCCGACCTACCCGACGCCCGTCGCGATCGCGGCGCTCGCCCGCTGGTTCGCCGGCACCGCTCTCGAGGCCGAGCACCTCGACGAGACGCTGCTCGAGCCGCGCGTGCGCACCCACGCGCGCATCGGCCGGTTCGTGATCGACCGCGGTCTCGTGCGCGACAGCGGCCGCGACTCGTGGGTCGAGTCGGCAGGCGACCTGCTCACGTCGTACGACGTCCTCATGACGCCGGTGCTCGCGACGCCGCCGCTGCCCGCGAAGCGCTGGGGCGACACGACGTGGTTCGAGACCATGCGCGCGAGCGTGCCGTGGGCGCCGTTCGCCGCGCCGTGGAACCTCGCCGGCTTCCCCGCGATGTCGGTGCCCGCCGGCGTCCACCCCGAGCACGGCACGCCCATGTCGGTCCAGCTCGTCGGGCGCCCCGGCCGCGAGCGCACGCTGCTCAGCCTCGCCCGCAGCATCGAGCGCCTCCGCCCCTGGCCCCGCACCGCCCCGGCGTACACCGACTGATCCGCGGTCGATCTGCCCCGACCTGCGCCAGGCGGGGGAGACCCTCCGCAGGCAGGATGACGACGTGACCGCACGACCGCTCGCCGAGCTCGTCGACCCCGGCTGGGCCCGCGCGCTGGAGCCGGTCGCCGACGACATCTCCCGGATGGGCGACTTCCTGCGAGCCGAGGTCGCCGCCGGTCGCGGCTACCTCCCCGCGGGCGAGAACGTGCTGCGCGCGTTCGCGCGCCCCTTCGACGACGTACGCGTCCTGGTCGTCGGTCAGGACCCGTACCCCACGCCCGGCCATGCGATGGGCCTGTCGTTCTCGGTGCTCCCCGACGTACGGCCGCTGCCGCGCAGCCTCGCCAACATCTTCCGCGAGCTCGTCGACGACGTCGGCGTGCCGACGCCGTCCAACGGCGACCTCTCGCCGTGGGCCGACCGCGGCGTTCTCATGCTCAACAGGGTGCTCACCGTCTCGCCCGGCAAGCCGGGCTCGCACCGCGGCAAGGGCTGGGAAGCCGTGACCGAGCAGGCGATCCGCGCCCTCGCGTCGCGCAGCACGCCGCTGGTCGCCGTGCTGTGGGGCCGCGACGCGCAGACGGCTCAGGCGTTCCTCGGGTCGACGCCGGTGGTCGCGAGCGTGCACCCGAGCCCGCTCTCGGCGTCGGGCGGCTTCTTCGGCTCGCGCCCGTTCAGCCGCGTCAACGCCCTGCTCGCCGACCAGGGCGCCGCCCCCGTCGACTGGTCGCTGCCGTAGTCGGAGACGACCGAGTTCCCGCAAGAACGGTCAAGCGGCCCACGTCGATGTCGGCCACGATCGACGCATGGCCCCCGACATGTTCCGACGTTTCGTCGACGTCCTCGCCGAGTCCCTGGACGAGGCTCCCTCGCCGACGGCGCTGGCCGAGCGACTGCACATGTCGCGGTTCCACGTCGATCGGCTGGTGAGCTCCGCTGCCGGGGAGACCCCGGCGGCGCTGCGGCGCCGGGTGCTGCTCGAACGTGCGGCGCATCGGCTCCTCAGCACCAGCGACGACATCCTCGCGGTCGCGCTCGACGCCGGCTTCGACTCGCACGAGGGCTTCACTCGTGCGTTCAGCCGTGCGTTCGGGGAGCCGCCTTCGCGTTGGCGCATCGGAGCGGCGAGCTACCGCATCGGTCCGGCACGCGCCGTCCACTTCCGTCCACCGGGAGGCCTCGACCTCCCTTCGCTCCAGGAGGCGAGATCCATGAGCCTGACCCGCGAGATGATCCATCACCACGTGTGGCTCGTCGGCGAGATGCTCGACCGCGCAAGCAGTCTCGGCGACGACGTGCTCGACAGCCCGATCACCATCAGCGTCGAGGGGGTCGACGACGATCCGACGCTGCGCTCGCTGCTCGCCCGCCTCGTGGGCCAGATGGCGATGTGGGAGCTGGCGGAGCGGGGGGCTTCCGAGTACGACCTCGCCGCCGAACGAGGCCTCTCGGTGGGGCAGATGCGTGGCTGGCTCGACGAGGTCGGCCCGCAGTTCCTCGAGCTCGCCCGACGCGTGGACGAGGAGGAGCTCGTCGACGTCACCTTCGTGAACACCATGTGCGAGCCGCCGGAGGTGTTCAGCTACGGCGGGCTGCTCGCCCACGTCCTCACCTTCGCCGCGCACCGTCGCACGCTGGTCTGCGGAGCCCTGTGGTCTGCGGGGATCACGGATCTAGGTGCAGGGGACCCGCGCGACTGGGTGAGCCGTCCCGGCTGACGGTCAGGGGCGGGCGAGGGCGGCGTTGGTGTACGCCGGGTCGCCGGTGACCTCGCGCACGACGGGGACCCAGTCGGGCAGGTCGAGCTCGTCGTGCAGGCGGCCCGCGTCGTCGAGCTCCACCTCGAGCAGCCACAACGACCGCGGCGAGATGAACCGGTCGATCTCGAGCACGAGACCGCCCCAGGGCACGACGTACCGCGTCTTCACGATCGGCACGCGGTCGGTGTCGGTGCGGGCGAGCAGGCCGAGGTAGGTGTCCTCGTCGATCTCGCGCTCGTCCTCCTCGACGACGCCGTGGCCGCGGCCGCGCTTGCGCGTGTAGGTGAGCTGCAGGTGCTCGCCGGACGCGTCGCGCACCTGGCGACGACGTACGCGCTCGGCGTCCCACCCGTCCTTCACGAGGTACGTCTGCACGATCTCCGAGACGGAGGTCGCCGCGGCCTCGAGCACGGCGAGGTCGGGCTCGTCGATGAGCACCTTGCGCTCGATCTCGAGGGGTACGCCGGCCACGGTCAGGCCTTCGTCGCGAGGAGCGTGAGGTAGACCGGCAGCGGCTCGGGCGCCGAGCCCTCCTCGTCGCCGCGCCCGATCAGCAGGCGGTACCTGCCGTCGTCGCCGCGGACCAGCGAGTGGTCGCCGCGCGGGTCGATGTCGCTCGTGACGTGCTCCTCGAGGACGTCGATCCGCAGGCCGGCGCGCACCGCCTTCGTGACGATCTCGCCGACCGAGTGCGCGTAGTTCGTCGTGGTCGAGACGAAGTCGGCATCGGGAGCGGCGTACGACCCGCTGTCGGTGTCGGTCAGGCTGGCACCGCCGCCGTAGGGGAAGTCGATGACGACCTCGGGACTCGTCTTCAGGAACATCTGGTAGAGCGGGTGGATCTCGACCATCACGAAGCGTCCGCCGGGGCGCAGCGCCAGCGACACCTGCTGCATCCAGCGGTCGAGGTCGTCGATCCAGCAGATCGCGCCGACGGTGACGTAGACGAGGTCGAAGCGCCCGTGCAGCGACTCCGGGATGGCGCGGGAGTCGGTCTCGACCGTCTCGATGTCGACGCCCACCTGGTCGGCGAGCTCGCGCGCCCGGCGCAGAGCCGTGGCCGAGAAGTCGGCGCACGTGACGCGGGCACCTGCGCGGGCCATGACGACGCCGTCCGCGCCGAGATGGCTCTGCAGGTAGAGGACGTCGAGCCCGCGCACCCCCGCCAGCGGGTCGTCGTCGGTCCCTCCCGTGGCCGCCGCGACGGCGCGCTGCTCGGTCGGGGTCATGAGCGTGCCGCCCGCGAGGATCTTGTCGAACTTGTAGTGCTCGCTGTCCTCGGCGACGCCGTGGGTCGCCGCCGCCTTCTCCCAGAAGTCGAGGTTGCCGGCGTACGGATCGATGCTCATGGCTCGGCAGTCTGCCCGTCGATGCCGTCGGTCGTCACGGGGGTTGTCTCGTGGTGGCGCGCCGTGGCGCGACCGAGGGTCTCGGGCATGGTCGCGGACATGAGGAACGTGATCGCGAGGACGGCGGTGCCGACGGCGAAGGCCAGCGTGTACGACGACGTCGCGGTCACGATCCAGCCCGCGAGCAGCGGGCCGGCGACAGCGCCGACGTCGCTCATCATCTGGAACGTCGCGACGATCGGGCCCTCGCGACGGCCGCCGGTGATGTCGCCGACGACCGCGGCCGGTCCCGAGCCGAGGAACGCGGCGCCGGCGCCGAAGATCGCCATCGACACGAGGAACCACGGGAGCGACTCGCGCGCCGCGAGGAGCAGGAAGCCCGTGGCGGTGATGCCGGTGCCGAGCATGAGGGCGAAGCGGCGACCGCGGGTGTCGGTGGCTGGTCCGGCGACGAACAGGAGGGGCGCCTGCACGAGCGCCGAGGCGAAGGCGCCGTAGCCGACCCACGCGGGGCTCAGGTGCAGGGCGTTGACGACGAACAGCGGGATGATCGCGCTGCGCAGCCCGAACGACGCGAACCCGTTGCCCAGGTTGACCGAGAGCGCGGTGACGTAGGCGCGGTCGCGCAGCGCGTGACGCAGCTGCGACCAGTGCGCCGACTCGCCCTTCCCCTCCTTCGCCTTCGCCTTCTTCTCCGGCGCGTCGAGCAGGTGCGTGTGCGACATCGTGAGGGCGACGACGACCACCGCGGCGCCGAGGGTCGCGGCGTAGACGAAGAACGGCAGCCGGATCGAGATGCCGAGGACCAGGCCGCCGAAGAACGGGCCGACGATGCCGCCGAGGAGGAAGCCGCCCTGCCAGACCGCGGCCGCGCGACCGCGCTGCTCGGGTGCGGCGACGCGCAGCAGCAGCGCGAGCGCCGACACGGTGAACATCGCCGAGCCGAGACCGCCGATGCCGCGCAGGACGACGAGCTGGACGAACGACGTGGAGAACCCGGCGAACGCCGAGGAGACGGCGACGATCGTGAGGCCGACGATGAGCGTCGTGCGCTCGCCCGTGCGGTCGACGAGCCATCCCGCGGGCAGCGCGCCGACGAGGCGCATGAGCGCGAACGCGCTGATGACCGAGCTGGCCCAGAACGCCGAGACGTGGAACTCCTGGGCGAAGATCGGGATGGCCGGGGCGACGATGCCGAAGCCCAGCGCCACGCAGAACGCGACGGCCGACAGGATGCCGACCTCGCGGGGCAGCCCCTTGAAGTCCCACGCCTCGTGGACCGCGGCGAACGGCGAGCGCCGGGGCGGGGTCACGGCGTCGTCGGTCTCCTCGGGCACGCCGCGCATCCTCTCACCGCCACCAGCACCGGTCTCGCTCACCCAACGGGGACGGACGCGCGCTGATTCCGGCGACCGGGCGGGACCGCTCCCAGCGGCGGGAGGTCAGGCGGAGCGGCGACGGCCCTGGCGGCGGCGGAGGTAGTCGCTCACGACGTAGTCGCCGAGGCGGTCGCCCTCGGGAGCGAGCACGCGGCCGCCGTTGCGCCGCGCGACGTCGTGGAGGAACTGCGCGAGCCGCGGGTCGTCGCCGAGCCGGAAGAACGACAGCGGTACGCCGCGGCGCGTCATCCGGTCGACCTCGGCGAGGGTGAGCGCGATGGTCTCCGGGCCTGGCGGCCACGAGAACCACCACTCGCCGTCGCGGTCGAGGTGGGCCGTGGGCTCGCCGTCGGTGACGATGAGGACCACGGGCTCGGCGTCGGGGTGCTTGTCGAGGAATCGCCCGGCGAGCATGAGCGCGTGCTGCAGGTTGGTGCCCTGCACCTCGTTGGCGTCGAGATCGGGCAGCTCGTGCGGCTTGATCCGGCGCGCGAGGTTCGCGAACGCGATGATCTCCACCGCGTCGAGCGGGAACTGCGTGGTCGCGAGCGCGTGCAGGGCCATCGCCGTGGTCTTCGCCGTGCGCCAGGTGTCGTTCATGACCATCGAGAACGACTGGTCGACCAGCAGCGCCACGGCCGCACGCGTACGGCGCTCGGTCTCGCGGATCTCGAAGTCCTCCGGCCGCATCAGCCCGGACGACGGGTCGATCATCCGTCGGCGTACGGCGTTGCTCACGGTCCGCACCACGTCGATGGGCTGCTCGTCGCCGAAGCGCCACTCGCGCGTCGTGCCGGTCAGCTCGCCCGCCGCGCCGGCGTCGTGCACGTCGTGGTCGCCGCGCGTGCCGCCCTCGAGCGACGCGAACACGCGGCGCAGCGCGGTCTGGCCGATGCGCCGGATCGCCTTGGCCGTGAGCTCGACCTGCCCGCCGGAGCGGGTGAGGTAGCCCTGCCGCTCGAGCTCGCGCTCGACCTGCTGCAGACGGCGCAGGTCGTCGACCGCCTGCCGTCCGAGGGCGCGTGCCACGGCCTCCTCGTCGACGTCCTCGAGCGAGGCGCCGGGGTAGTCCTGTCCGAGCGCGTCGGACAGCGCATCGAGGTCGGCGAGGTCGGCGAGCGCCTCGGTCGCGTCGCCGAGGCCGAGCGGCTCGTCGCCGCGCAGCCGCTGCCGCCCGTTCCACGGCAGGTCCGGCCGCATCGCGCGGAGGTTGTCGCCGAGCCGGGCCATCTCCGAGGCCATGTCGAGGTCGCCGAGCGCCTCGGCCATCAGCTGCGAGAGCTCCTCGCGCTGCTCGGGCGACATCGAGTCGAGCATCCGCTGCATCGCCGCTGCCTGGCGCGCGAGCTGGTCGAGCAGCTCGTCGAGCGACTCGGGGTTCTCCGGGAAGTACTGCCCGTGCTTGTCCATGAAGTCGCGGAAGTCCTGCTCGGTGTCCTCGCCGCGCTGGCGCTTCTCGAGCAGGTCGTTGAGGTCGTTCATCATGTCGCGCATGGCCTGGCGCGCCGCCGGGTCGTCGGTCTGCAGCGCGTCCTTCATCCCGCGGAACTGCTGGTCGATCACCTCGCGCTGCAGCATGTCGCGCAGCTCGTCGTACGCCGCCTTCGCCTCGGGGGAGCGCCAGTCGTACGACGCCAGCTCGCGCACGGCAGGCGCCGTCTGGTTCGGCAGCGCGTCGAGCTGCGCCTCTCGGAACCGGGCGTCGTCGCTCGGGTCGGGGAACAGCGCCTGCCGCTCCGCCTCGACCGCGCGGTCGAGCAGGTCGCGGGCGCGCTCGAGCATGCCGTCCATCCGGCCCGACCGCTCGAGCGAGCGGCGCCGCTGCTGCACCTGGCGCATGAGGTCCTGCAGCCCGTGCAGCCCGTCGGTGCCGCGCTCGAGCAGGTCGCGCAGCGCGTCGCGCACCCCGGAGCCGTCGAGCACGCGCTCGCCGAGCTCGTCGACGGCGCGCCCGGCGTCGTACGGCGGCGCCAGCGGATCCGGCCCGTCCTCGTAGGCGTGGTAGCGGTACTCCGTCATGCCGCCGCCCCTAGGCTTCGGTCATGGCGACGACACCTGCGGGCTGGTACCCGAACCCCGAGAACGCGACCCAGCTGCGCTGGTGGGACGGCGAGCGCTGGACCCACCAGGTGCAGGCCTCGATCTCCGAGCAGGAGGACGCGCAGATCGGTGCCGGCCCGGCGCGCTACTCCGGCCCGCCGATCATCGTGTCGACGATGAACGACCTGCCCGGCTACCGCGTCGTGCAGGTGCACGGCGAGGTCTTCGGCATCACCGTCCGCGCGCGCAACGCCTTCGCGAACGTCGGTGCGAGCTTCCGCACGATGTTCGGCGGCGAGGTGAAGGGCTACACGCAGATGCTGTCCGACAGCCGCCTCGAGGCCGTCGAGCGGCTGCGCTTCGCGTGCGCTCAGGTCGGCGGCAACGCCGTGCTCGCCATGCGCTTCGACACCGGCGAGATCGCCGACATCATGAACGAGGTGGCGGCGTACGGCACGGCCGTCACGGTCGAGGCGGTCTGACCTCACGTCACGCCCCGCCGTAGACGGCGCGGCCGCCACCGGGCACCTCGTCCTTGGAGATGCGGCGGGTGAGGTAGAGGCCCTCGAGCGCCGTCTCGACGCAGGCCGCCGCGACGCCGGGCGACTCCGACGCGCCGTCGCCCTCGAGCGCCGTGACGATGCGGCCCAGACCGGCGAACGGCCCGACCGCCTCGAGCACCTGCTCGCTCGTGACGAGGTCGCCGACCTCGATGGTGCTGCCCTCGTCGAAGCGCGCGACCAGGGGTGCGAGGTCGACGCCACCGAGCCGCGCGCGGAAGGTCTCCGCGACCGCGCGGCGCAGCAGGTGCATGAGGACGTCCTCCTCGCGGCCCTCCTCGCTCACCTCGAACTCGACCTTGCCGCGCAGCGTCGGTACGACGGCCGGGAGGTCGCCGACCCGTGCGACAGCGGCCGGCTCGCCGGTGATCGCCGAGCGACGCAGCGCAGACGCCGCGAGCGACTCGGCGGCCGCGACGGAGAAGCGGGCGGAGACGCCCGACCGGGAGTCGACCGCGGGCGACTCGCGCACGAGCCGGGTGAACCGCGCCACCGTCTCCATCAGGTGGTTCGGGACGAGCGCGCGCAGGTCGGCCTCCTGCCGCACGAGGCCGACCTCGTCGGCGAGGCGCAGCGGGTAGTGCGTGCGGATCTCGGCGCCGAAGCGGTCCTTGAGCGGGGTGATGATGCGGCCGCGGGTGGTGTAGTCCTCGGGGTTCGCGCTCGCGACGAGCAGCAGGTCGAGCGGCAGCCGCAGGGCGTAGCCGCGCACCTGGATGTCGCGCTCCTCGAGCACGTTGAGCAGCGAGACCTGGATCCGCTCGGCGAGGTCGGGCAGCTCGTTGATCGCGAAGATCCCGCGGTTCGTGCGCGGCACGAGGCCGTAGTGCACGGTCTCCGGGTCGCCGAGCGTCCGGCCCTCGGCCACCTTCACCGGGTCGACGTCGCCGATGAGGTCGCCGACGCTCGTGTCGGGGGTCGCGAGCTTCTCGCCGTACCGCTCGCTGCGGTGCAGCCAGCCCACCGGCGTCGCGTCGCCGTGCTCGCTGACCTGCCGACGGCCCCAGACCGAGACGGGCTCGTAGGGGTGCTCGTGCAGCTCGCTGCCCTCGATGACCGGCGTCCACTCGTCGAGCAGACCGACGAGCGTGCGCAGCAGGCGGGTCTTGCCCTGGCCGCGCTCGCCGAGGAGCACGAGGTCGTGGCCGGCGAGGATCGCGCGCTCGAGCTGCGGGCGCACCGTGTCCTCGATGCCGACGACCCCGGGGAACGGGTCGTCGCCGGCACGCAGCGCGGCGACGAGGTTGTCGCGCAGCTCGTCCTTGACGGTGCGGAGCTCGTGACCCGAGGCGCGCAGGGCGCCGAGGGTGCGGGGGAGGTCGGCAGGGGGCTCGGGCGGAAGGTACGACGTCACGACTCGACCGTACGTCCGACCCAGGTTTCGCGCGATCCCTCTTCGTGAACGCAAGATGCGACCCCCGATTCGCTCGTTCGGCTCAGCGGACGTCCCACGCTCGGCCCGACGCTGCGTCACCATGAGGACGTGACCACCACCCGGGTCGGAGACGGCCTCGCCGTCGACGACGACCTCCTCGTCGCCGCCGAGCGCGCCGTCGAGGCGGCCCTCGCGACCCTCGGTGGGACCACCCCCGACCTGGCCTGCGTGTTCGTCTCCGGCGGCACCCCCGAGGAGACCGAGCGCGCCCTCGTCCACGCCGCGGCGCTCACCGGTGCGCGCACGTCGCTCGGCTGCGGCGCGCACGGCGTGATGGCGGCCGGCCACGGCGTCGAGGCCGCCTTCGGCGTCAGCGTCTGGGTCGCCTCGCTCCCGTCGGTCTCGGTGCGCGCGTTCCACCTCGAGGTGCTCCGCATGACGGAGTCGGTCGCGGTCCTCGGCATGCCGGTACGCCGCGACGACGACGTCGTCGGCGTCGTGATCGCCGACCCGTTCTCGTTCCCCGCCGACGGCTTCGTCGAGCGCTCGCACGACTCGCTGCAGGGCCTCCCGCTCGTCGGCGGCATGGCCAGCGGCGCGCTCGTCGCCGGCGGCACGCGGCTGCTCGTCGACGGCCGCGTCGTCGACCGCGGCGCCGTGGGCGTCGTCCTCGGCGGCGACCTCTCGGTGCACACCCTCGTCTCCCAGGGCTGCCGGCCGATCGGCCTGCCCATGACCGTCACCTGCGCCGACGGCGCCACGCTCTACGAGCTCGCCGGGCGTCCCGCGTTCGAGCAGGCCAAGGCCGCGCTCGCCTCGCTCGACGAGGCCGACCAGGTCAACGCCGTACGCGGTCTGCAGCTCGGCGTCGTCGCCGACGAGTACGTCGAGCAGCACGAGCAGGGCGACTTCCTCGTGCGCGCGATCACCGGTGCCGACCACGCGAGCGGTGCCATCACCACCGGCGAGGTCATCCCCGTCGGCACCACGGTCCAGTTCCTGCTGCGCGACAAGAACGCCGCGCACGAGGACCTCTCGGCCGTGCTCGGTGCCGTGCGCCGCAGCATCGGTCTCGAGGGCATCGCGGGAGCCCTCGTGTTCTCCGCGGGAGCGCGCGGCCGCTCGATGTTCCCCACGACCGACCACGACGTCGCCGCCGTGCGCGGCGAGCTCGGCACCGAGAACGTCGCGGGCTTCTTCACCTCGGGCGAGATCGGCCCGCTCGCCGGCCGCAACCACGTGCACGGCTTCAGCGCCGCGGTGCTTGCCTTCGGCGCGTAACCTGCGCCGCCCGGCCCGATGTGGTCGGATCGGCGGGTGACCGTCGTGCTCGCCCTCGACGTCGGGGGGACCAAGCTCGCTGCAGGACTCGTCGATGGCGACGGCGAGGTCCTCGTCCACGACCGCGCGCCCACACCCGTGTCGCTGGACGCCGAGGTGCTCTGGGACGCCGTGACCTCGTTGCTCGACCGCGTGGTCGCCGACGGCCCGGCGTACGACGCGGTCGGCATCGGCTGCGGCGGCCCCATGCAGTGGCCCGAGGGCAGGGTCTCTCCGATCAACATCCACGGCTGGCGCGACTTCCCGCTGCTCGACCGTGTGCGCGAGCGGTACGTCGGCGACCGTCCCGCGGCGATCCACAACGACGCCGTCGCGCTCGCGGTCGCCGAGCACCGGTGGGGCGCGGGTCAGGGTCACGACCACGTGCTCGGCATGGTCGTGTCGACCGGCGTCGGCGGCGGTCTCGTGGTCGGTGGCCGTCGCGTCGACGGCGGCACCGGCAACGCGGGGCACGTCGGCCACGTCGTCGTCGACCCGCTCGGGCCCTCGTGCCCCTGCGGCGGACGCGGCTGCGTGGAGGCGATCGCGCGCGGTCCGGCGATGGCCGAGTACGCCGTGTCGCGCGGGTGGAAGGGCGAGCAGACCGGCGTCGCCGTCGCCGAGGGCGCACGGTCGGGCGACCCCGCGTGCCTCGCGGCGTTCGAGCGGACCGGCCGCGCCGTCGGGCTCGGCATCGTCTCGGCCTGCGCCGTGCTCGACCTCGACGTCGTGACGATCGGCGGCGGCGTCGCGCAGGCGGGCGAGCTGTTCTTCGGACCGGTGCGCCGCACGTTCGACGAGTACGCCGGGCTCGCGTTCATCCGTCGGTGCGAGATCGTGCCCGCGCGGCTCGGCCCGCTCGCCGGCCTCTCCGGCGCCGCGGCGCTGGTGCTCGACGAGGTGGCCTGACCCGTCCGCTCAGCGGCGCTGCGTCAGCAAGGCGACGGAGCCGACCCCTCGTGCCCCCGTCCGTGCGGCGCTAGCGTCCGCGCCACGGGGCACGAGGCAGGGACGGACCGTGGGCGCAGGGCAGCCGATCGACGTACGCGACATGCGGATCATCCACGCCACCTTCCGGTCGGCGTACTCGCAGTCGGCGCAGCTCGTGCGCGCGAACCCGACGCCGTCGCCGGAGCGCGTCGTGTTCCTCTCCGACCACGTCGACTTCGGGCTGCAGATGCTGCACCACCACCACGAGAGCGAGGACGAGCTGCTCTACCCGCTCCTCGAGCGGCGGGTGCCCGAGCAGGCCGAGCGCACCGAGCAGATCGACCACGAGCACCTGCAGATCGCGACGGCCATCGACGCCGCGCTCGGCTGCTCCGCCGAGTGGCGGGCGCACGCGACGGCAGCGAACGCCGAGGCGCTGGCGTCGTCGCTCGACGACCTCATCGTCGTGCTCGAGCCGCACCTCGCCGACGAGGAGGCCGAGGTCGTCCCGCTCGCCGCGCGCACGCTCACGCAGGAGGAGTGGGAGGCGATCGGCGCGCACTCACGGGCCAACATCCCGCGCGACAAGATGGGCATCGCCTTCGGGATGATCCTCGAGCCGCTCGACGAGACCGACCGCGCGTACCTGAAGCAGCAGCTCCCGCTGCCCGTGCGCACCCTGCTCTACAAGCCGCTCGTGCAGCGCCCCTGGGAGAAGTACAAGGAGCAGCTCCTCCACGGCACCTGACCCGCGCGCGAGGTGGGGGATCAGCGCGCGCGGAGCGTCATGGGGAGACCGTGCCGCGGGCGGAGGGTGACGGCGGCGAGCGTCTCGACCTTCGCGCCGGGCACGAGCTCGGCGCGCCAGTGCGACCCGAGCGTGGCGAGGACGAGCATCGCCTCGGTCCACGCGAACTGCTCGCCGATGCAGCGCCGGTTGCCGAAGCCGAACGGCACGTAGGCACCGCGCGGCTGGCCCGGCGCGTTCTCGTCGAACCTGCCGCCCTCGTCGAGCCAGCGCTCCGGCACGAACGACGTCGCGCGCGGCCACAGCTGGGGGTCGCGGTGCAGGATCCACGGCGCCCCGAGGACGATCGACCCGGACGGCAGCTGCCACCCGTCGACCTCGAGGTCGGTGAGCAGCCGGCGTCCCATGATCCAGGCGGGCGGGTAGAGGCGGATCGACTCGGCCACCACGGCGCGCGTGAACGGCAGCAGCGCCAGGTCGTCGAACGTCGGTGCGCGCCAGGTGCCGTCGTCGCTGCGCAGCACCTCGACGAGCTCGTCGTGCAGCCGCTCGGACGTGAGCGGGTTGCACGACAGCAGCCACCACGTCCACGACAGCGACATCGCCGTGGTCTCGTGACCGGCGAGCACGAAGGTCATGACCTCGTCGCGCAGCTGCTCGTCGGTCATCCGCTCGCCGTACGTCGCTGCGCTCTCCTGGTCGCGCGCGGCGATCAGCCACGACAGCAGGTCGTCGTGCTCCACGCCGCGCTCACGGTCGGCGCGGTGCTCGTCGATGATGCGCTGCACGACGGCGTCGAGATCGCTCACGCGCGAGAGCAGCCGACGTCCCTTGGGCAGCACGCGCACGAGCCGCTCGTTGCCGATCGCCGACAGCGACCCGAAGCCGGAGATGAGCTCCTCGAGGATCTCGCCGAACGCCGCGGCGTCGCCGGTGAGGTCGGTGCCGAACAGCGTGCGCCCGACGATCGCGAAGGTCAGCGACGTCATCTCGTCGACCATGTCGACCTCGGCGCCGTCGACCCACAGGTCGCTGCGCCGCTCGGCCTCGGTGACCATCTCCTCGGCGTACGCGGCGATGCGCTCGCGGTGGAACGCGGGCTGGGCCAGCCGGCGCTGGCGCATGTGGAACTCGCCCTCGCTGGTGAGCAGGCCGTTGCCGAGCAGGGGTCGCGCGGCCTGCAGCCCGCGGCCCTTCATGACGTCGCGGGCGCGGGTCAGGAAGATCTCGGTCACGAGCGCGGGGTCGCTCACGATGTAGACGTGCTCGCCGGCCATGCGCACGTGGGTCACCGGGCCGTGCGCGCGGGCGGCCGCCTCGAAGACGGCGTTGGGCTGCTCGCGCTGCGAGAGCAGCGTGAGGACGACGCCGACCGACCCGGGGCCCTCCGGACGGCGGACCGAGCCCCACTGCGACGGCGCCGGCACGGGGGCGTCCGGCGGGGGAGTGCGCCGCGCCGCGGCGAGCGCTGCCGCGTCCTTGGTGCTCACCTCCCCGTTCTACGCCGCGCTCCCGGCCTCACGCCAGCAGGACCGCGTCCGCAGTCCCCTGGGAACTGAAGTAGAAAGCACAGTTGCCAATCTAGAAAGTTCGGTTTACAGTTCCAGGTATGACCAGCGAGACACCCCTTCCCCCCGATCCCCTGCGCGACCTGCTCACGCGCGTCGCCGCCGGCGACCTCGACCCCGCCGAGGCCGCCCGCCTCCTCGACGAGGACCCCGCCGCCCCCACCGTCGACCGCGACGCCGCGTCCGGCCTGGCGACCTCCGTCTCCGGCAGCGTCGCCGCCGTCCTCATCAAGGCCGGGGGCGTGAAGCTCACCGTCGTCGCCGACCCCACGGTCGACACCCTCGTCGCCGACGGACCGCACTCCCTGCGCCACGACGGCAGCACCCTCGTCCTCGAGTCGCCGCGCGAGGAGGGCTACCAGACCCAGCCGCCGCCGCGGTTCCTCGGCTGGGTGCCCGGCGTCGTGTGGACCGCCGGCCGCGGCGAGAAGGTGCACGTGCGGGTCAACCCCGACCTGCCGCTCACCGTCGACGCCACCGCCTGCGGCGTCGAGATCATCGGCACCCGCTCCTCGCTCACCCTCGCGGGCTCGGCGTCGTCGGTGAAGGTGCGCGACCACGTCGGCTCGCTGCACGGCTCGCTGTCGATGGGCAGCCTCGCCGTGGTCGGCACGGTCACCGGCCCGAGCGATCTGGCGTGCGAGCTCGGCAGCCTCGACCTGCGCCTCGACCGCGGCAGCGACGTCACCGTCACCGCCACCGTCGAGATGGGGTCGCTGCGGGCCGCCGGCGAGGGCAAGGCCTCCACCGACGGCACCACCACGCGCACGATCGTCGCCGGTGCCGGCACGCATCCCTTCGGAGTCCTCGTACGCATGGGCTCGGCCTCGGTCGGGGTGGCGTCATGACGCAGTCCTTCCCCTCTGCGTCGGCGCCCGAGCACCGGCCGCCGCGCGACTGCCCGGTCTGCTCCTCGGCGCTCGTCGTCACCGGGTGCGGCTGCCCCGAGTGCGGCACCGGCATCTCGGGCGCGTTCCGGATGTGCAGCTACTGCGGCCTCACCGACGACGAGACCGAGATGCTGCGCGTGTTCCTCGTGAGCCGGGGCAACATGCGCGAGCTCGAGAAGCACCTCGGAGTCTCCTATCCGACGACCCGTCAGCGCTTCGCCGACCTGCTCGCCAAGCTCGGCCTCGAGGACCCCTCCGCGGCCGCGCGCAAGGCCGACCGCGACAAGGTGCTCGCCGACCTCGCCGCTGGCCGGCTCTCGGTCGACGAGGCCCAGGACCTGCTCACCGACTAGCCCGCGCGTCGCGCTGGACCCTGCCCCTACGGCAACCGGCAGGGTCGGCCGCGGCGTCCCCGCACGACAGCGACGACCCCACGATCGAGCACGAATGAAGATGCGCCCGTCGTACCCCCGAGAAAGGCTCAGCGCATGACCACAGACCACGCGATCGTCGCCGAAGGCCTCGTGAAGCACTTCGGCGACGTCAAGGCCGTCGACGGGATCGACCTCACCGTCCCCTACGGCACCGTGTACGGCCTCCTCGGCCCCAACGGCGCCGGCAAGACCACCACGGTCCGCATCCTCGCCACCCTGCTCGGCGCCACCGCAGGCCGCGCGACGGTCGCGGGGTACGACGTGGCGCAGCAGGCCGACGCCGTGCGCCACGAGATCGGTCTCACCGGCCAGTACGCCGCGGTCGACGAGTACCTCACCGGTCGCGAGAACCTCGACATGGTCGGGCGGCTCTACCACCTGCCGCCGGCATACGTGAAGCAGCGTGCGTCCGAGCTGCTCGAGCGCTTCGACCTCACCGACGCCGCCGACCGCCCGGTGAAGACCTACTCCGGCGGCATGCGCCGTCGCCTCGACCTCTCGGCGTCGCTCGTCGGATCGCCGAAGATCCTCTTCCTCGACGAGCCGACCACCGGCCTCGACCCGCGGTCGCGCCTGCAGATGTGGGACGTGATCGCCGACCTCGTGGCCGACGGCACGACGGTGCTGCTCACCACGCAGTACCTCGAGGAGGCCGACCAGCTCGCCGAGCGGATCGTCGTCATCGACAAGGGCCGCATCATCGCCGAGGGCACGAGCGACGACCTCAAGACGCAGGTCGGCGGCGACCGGCTCGAGATCGTCGTGCAGCAGGGGTCGTCGATCGACGACGCCGTGAAGGCGCTGCGGACCGTGAGCGACGGCGACCCGACGGCCGACGAGCACACTCGACGTCTCGTCGCCCCCGTGTCCGGCGGCTCCACGGTGCTCGTCGACGCCGTGCGCGCCCTCGACGCCCAGGGTGTGAAGGTCGACGACCTCGCCCTGCGCCGCCCCACCCTCGACGACGTGTTCCTCACGCTCACCGGCCACGCGGCCGAGAGCGAGCCCGCCCCGGACGAGTCCGGTCGACGTGGTCGCGGTCGCGGCCGGAAGGAGAGCTGACATGGCCTCGGTCGCCACCGGCGTCGCGCCCACCCCGCTGCGCCGCTCGAACCTCTCGTGGCTGCTCCACGACGGCTTCGTCGTCGTACGCCGCAACCTGATCCAGTCGATCCGCGTGCCCGAGAGCATCTTCTTCTCGCTCGTGCAGCCGGTGATCTTCGTGCTGATGTTCGCCTACGTGTTCGGCGGCGCGATCCCGATCCCGGGGCAGGACGCCTCCGACGCCTACCGGCAGTACCTCATCCCCGGCATCTTCGGACAGACCGTCGCGTTCGCCGCCGCGGCCTCGACCGTGGGTCTCGCCGACGACCTGCACAAGGGCATCGTCGACCGGTTCCGCTCGCTGCCGATGGCCGCGTCCGCGGTGCTGTTCGGCCGCACCGCGGCCGACGCGATCCAGCAGATCGGCGTCCTCGTCGTCCTGTCGATCACCGGGTACGTCGTCGGCTGGCGCATCTCCGGCGGCATCCCCGACGCCGTGCTCGCCTACCTGCTGCTCCTGCTCTTCGCCTACACGGTGGCGTGGGTCGGCGCGTGGGTCGGGCTGCACATGCCCAACCCGCAGACCGCGAGCACGGCCGGCCTGATCTGGCTGTTCCCGCTGACCTTCCTCTCCAACGCTTTCGTGCCGCTCGCCGGCATGCCCGCGGTCGTGAAGACGATCGCCGAGTGGAACCCGGTGTCGACCCTCGTGCTCGCCTGCCGCGAGCTGTTCGGCAACCCCACCGGCATCCAGCAGGACCTGCCCGGCGCACCGTGGTCGCTGCAGCACCCCGAGGCCTACACGCTCATCAGCTGCGTCGTGATCATCGCGATCTTCTCGGTGCTCGCCGTCCGCAAGTACCGCCGTACCACCGCCTGACCCGCCTCCTGGGTACGACGAGGGCCCCCACCCGACCGGTGGGGGCCCTCGTCGTACGCGGTCGGCTCAGCCGGTGTAGGGCTCGGCCTTGAGGATCTCGACGTTGAACGTCTTGCCGGCGGGCGTCT
>JAXLSG010000009.1:0-161658 GCA_046330715.1 Candidatus Nanopelagicales bacterium | reverse complement strand
CGCGTCGACGCGTTCAACATCGAGCTGGCCGACGAGCTCACGCGCAACGGCCGCCGCAGCGGTCTCACGTTCGCGCCCGAGGGCGGCAGCGAGCGCATGCGCAAGGTGATCAACAAGATGGTCACCGAGGAGGACCTGATCCGCACCGTCGCCACGGCGTACGGCAACGGCTGGCGCCAGGTGAAGCTCTACTTCATGTGCGGCCTGCCGACCGAGACCGACGAGGACGTGCTGCAGATCGCCGAGCTCGCGCGCCGTGTCATCCAGACCGGCCGCGAGGTCAGCGGCACGCGCGACATCCGCTGCACCGTGTCGATCGGCGGCTTCGTCCCCAAGCCGCACACGCCGTTCCAGTGGGCGGCGCAGCTCGACCACGAGACGACCGACGCGCGCCTGCTGAAGCTGCGCGACGCGATCCGCGCCGACAAGCAGTACGGCAAGGCGATCGGCTTCCGCTACCACGACGGCAAGCCGGGCACGGTCGAGGGACTGCTGTCGCGAGGCGACCGCCGCGTGGGTGCCGTCATCGAGCAGGTGTGGCGCGACGGCGGCCGGTTCGACGGCTGGAGCGAGCACTTCTCCTTCGACCGCTGGATGTCGGCGGCAGAGACGGCGTTCGCCGGTACGCCGGTCGACGTCGCGTGGTTCACGACGCGCGAGCGCGACCAGACCGAGGTGCTCCCGTGGGACCACCTCGACTCGGGCCTCGACAAGGACTGGCTCTGGGAGGACTGGCAGGACGCCCTGTCCGGCGTCGAGGTCGAGGACTGCCGCTGGTCTCCGTGCTTCGACTGCGGCGTGTGCGAGCAGATGGGCACCGAGATCCAGGTCGGTCCCAGCGGCACGACGCTGCTCGGGATGCCGACCCTGCCGGTGCGCGGCGACGGCCTCGTCGCCGCTGCCGCCGGCACGCCCGCGTCGGACGGCGCCTGATGGCGCGCCAGGCACCGGTCCGCGACGTCGCACCGACCGTCCAGCGGCTCCGGCTGCGCTACGCCAAGCGCGGCCCGCTGCGGTTCACGAGCACGCGCGACTTCCAGCGCGCGCTCGAGCGGGCGCTGCGGCGCACCGGCGTACCCATGGCCTACAGCCAGGGCTTCAACCCGCACCCGCGCATCTCCTACACGAACGCCGCCCCCACGGGCACGGCGAGCGAGGCGGAGTACGCCGAGCTCGCGGTGACCTCGGTGCTCGACCCCGAGCGGGTGCGCACCGCCCTCGACGAGGCGCTGCCGCCCGGGCTCGACGTGCTCGAGGTCGTCGAGGTCCGCACGCCCGACCTCGCCGACCGGCTCCAGGCCAGCGTCTGGGTCGTCGAGCTCCCCGGGGTCGACGAGGCCGCTGCTCGGGACGCGGCCGAGGCACTGCTCGCGGCGGAGACCGTCGAGGTCTCCCGGCTCACGAAGTCCGGGATGCGGACGTTCGACGCCCGCGGGCCGATCCTCCGGATGGACGTCCGGGGCGGCGCGGACGCGGTCGACGGGACCCCGTGTGCGATACTCGACCTGGTCGTGCGGCACGTCACCCCGTCCGTCCGACCCGATGACGTCCTTGCTGCGCTGCGAGCTGCAGCCGACCTCGTGCCGCCGGTCCCCCCGCGGGTGACCCGGCTGGCGCAGGGGCCGCTGGTCGCAGACGTGAGCGCCGGAGCCGCTGTGGAAGCGGTCTCCGACCCGCTCGCGGCAGACCGCAGCTGACGGGCGCATCGGCACCCGACGAGGGCCCGCACCCGGGCCCGAGGAGGGGGCATCCCACCGGCTTTCGCCCGGGGCCCCGGCCACGGGCGACGTGATCTCCGCGCGGTGCTCGCACCCGGAGGTCGGAACTGGAGTACTCGCGTGAGCGACGTGACCCCCGAGAACACCCCTGCTGCCGACGGCGCCGAGACCGCCGCCGAGAAGCCCGCCCGCCGCCGCCGCGCGGCCGGGCGCCCCGCCGGCCCGCCGCCCGCGGTGGCCGAGACCCCCGCCGAGGCGCCGGCCGAGCCCGCTGCGGCGGACGACGCCGCCGAGCCGGCCGCCGCCGCGCCGGCCAAGGGCGCGAAGAAGGCCGCGAAGACCACCACGAAGAAGGCGGCCGCGAAGAAGACCGCCGCGAAGAAGACCTCGAAGAAGGCGGCCGCTACCGCGGAGCCCGTCGCCGAGGACGACGCCGCGCCGTCGCACCTCGAGCACGAGGTCGACGCCCCCTCGGCCGAGCCCGCGCCCGCGAAGCGCACCCGCAGCCGCAAGGCCCCCGCGCCGGCGTTCTCCGCCGTCGTGGAGGAGGCCCCCGTCGCGCCCGAGGCCGCCGAGCCGGTCGCCGGGCTGCTCATGTTCCAGGCGCCCAGCGTCGAGGCCGCCCCGCCGCGGCGCAGCCGCAAGGCGGCCGCCCCGGCCCCCGAGCCGGTCGAGGAGGTCGAGGAGGTCGAGGAGACCGAGGAGACCGACGAGACCGAGACCGCGGAGGAGGCCGAGACCGACGAGGGCGGCACGGGCCGTCGTCGTCGCCGTCGTGGTGGTCGTGGCCGTCGCCGCAAGGGCGCCGACGACGCCGAGGGCGCGGAGGCCGACAGCGAGGAGACGGAGGCTGCGGCCGACGAGGCCGAGACCGAGGGCGACGAGGACGACGCCGAGGGCTCCGGCTCCAGCCGTCGCCGACGTCGTCGCCGTCGCCGCGGCGGAGACGCCGAGGGCGGCGACAACGACCCGCCGAACACCGTCGTCCGTGTGCGCGAGCCGCGCCAGCGCTCGGCGTCCTCGGAGGTCACCTCCGTCAAGGGCTCCACGCGCCTCGAGGCCAAGAAGCAGCGCCGTCGCGAGGGCCGCGAGGCCGGCCGTCGCCGTCCGTCGATCCTCACCGAGGCCGAGTTCCTCGCGCGTCGCGAGGCCGTCGACCGCGTGATGATCGTGCGCCAGCGCGACGACCGCACCCAGATCGCCGTGCTCGAGGACGGCGTGCTCGTCGAGCACTACGTCAACCGCAGCACCGGCGGCTCGATGATCGGCAACGTCTACCTCGGCAAGGTGCAGAACGTGCTGCCGAGCATGGAGGCGGCGTTCGTCGACGTCGGCCGCGGCCGCAACGCGGTGCTGTACGCCGGTGAGGTCAACTGGGACGCCGCGGGGCTCGAGGGCCAGCCCAAGCGCATCGAGGCCGCCCTCAAGTCCGGCGACCCCGTGCTCGTGCAGGTCACCAAGGACCCGCTGGGCCACAAGGGCGCGCGCCTCACGGCGCAGATCTCGCTGCCCGGCCGCTTCCTGGTCTACGTGCCCGAGGGCTCGATGACCGGCATCAGCCGCAAGCTGCCCGACACCGAGCGCTCGCGCCTCAAGTCGATCCTGCGCCAGGTCGTCCCCGAGGACGCCGGCGTCATCGTCCGCACGGCCGCCGAGGGCGCGTCGGAGGACGAGCTGCGCCGCGACGTCGAGCGACTCGCCGCGCAGTGGGAGGACATCAAGGCCAAGGCCGAGAAGGCCGGCGGCGGTCCCGCGCTGCTGCACGGCGAGCCCGACCTCGCCATCAAGGTCGTGCGCGACATCTTCAACGAGGACTTCGCCAAGCTCGTCGTCGAGGGCGACGCCGCCTGGACCGACATCGACGCCTACGTCACCGGTGTCGCGCCCGACCTCGCCGACCGGATCCAGAAGTGGGTCGGTCCCGGCGACCTGTTCACCGAGTACCGCGTCGACGAGCAGCTCGCCAAGGCGCTCGACCGCAAGGTCTGGCTGCCCTCGGGCGGCTCGCTCGTCATCGACCGCACCGAGGCGATGACCGTCGTCGACGTCAACACCGGCAAGTTCACCGGTCAGGGCGGCAACCTCGAGGAGACGGTCACCCGCAACAACCTCGAGGCGGCCGAGGAGATCGTGCGCCAGCTCCGGCTGCGCGACGTCGGCGGCATCGTCGTCATCGACTTCATCGACATGGTGCTCGAGAGCAACCGCGACCTCGTGCTGCGCCGGCTCATCGAGTGCCTCGGTCGCGACCGCACCAAGCACCAGGTCGCCGAGGTCACCTCGCTCGGCCTCGTGCAGATGACGCGCAAGCGCATCGGCCAGGGCCTGCTCGAGGTCTTCAGCGAGCCGTGCGAGGCCTGCCAGGGCCGCGGCTACCACGTGCACTCCGAGCCCGTCGTCGCGAAGGCCGCGGCGAGCGGCGAGAACGGCGGCGGCGAGGAGAAGAGCGGGCGCAGCGGTCGTCGGCGCAAGGGCGGCAGCGACTCCGCGCGGGCCGCCTCGACCCCCGAGGTCGAGCCGCGCGCGATCGACCCCAAGGTCTCCGCCGCCATGGAGAAGGTCCACGCGGCCGCCGCCAAGCGCGCCGCCGAGGCTGCCGCCCGCGGTGAGGAGCCCGAGCCCGCCGACGTCGCCGTCCTCGAGGGCGAGGCCCCGGTGGCCGAGCCCGAGGAGACCGACGAGATCGCGGTCGACGTCGCCGAGGCCGTGGCCCGCGCCGACGAGGCCGAGGCGCAGGCGGCTGAGGTCGAGGCCGAGGCCGTCGAGGCCGCTCCTGAGGCGGCCGAGGCTGCTGAGACGTCCGAGCCCGCTGCGGAGGCCCCCGCGGGCCCCGCCCGGCGTGCTCGCGGCCCGCGCAAGGCCACCCGGAAGGCGGGACCCGCCCGCAGCACGTGACCTCGACCACGCGGCGGGCGGCCGTGGACCGGCGCGGTTTGACCCGCCGGGTGCCCGCTTCGTACCCTTGACCCTCGGTGCCCACGCACCTCGACGCCACCACGTGCCGGTTCGCCCCGCAGGGGGCGGTGCCCGCGTGCGCGCGTCATCCGTGAACGTTGTAGAAGGAGATCCGCGGTGTACGCGATCGTCAAGGCCGGCGGCCGCCAGGAGAAGGTCGCTGTCGGCGACGAGTTCGAGCTCGACCGCGTCGGCTCCGAGGCGGGGGAGACCTTCACCCTGCCCGCGCTGCTCCTGGTCGACGGCGACGCCGTCACCAGCGACCCCGCGAAGCTCGCGGGCGTCACCGTGACCGCCGAGGTCGTCGAGCACACCAAGGGCCCGAAGATCCGGATCATGCACTACAAGAACAAGACCGGCTACAAGCGCCGCCAGGGCCACCGCGCCCAGCTCACGCGCGTGCGCGTCACCGGCATCGAGACGGCGTAGGGGACTGACTCATGGCTCACAAGAAGGGCGCGTCCAGCACCCGCAACGGTCGCGACTCCAACGCGCAGCGCCTCGGCGTCAAGCGCTTCGGCGGTCAGTTCGTGAAGGCCGGCGAGATCATCGTCCGCCAGCGCGGCACCCACTTCCACCCCGGCGACAACGTCGGCCGCGGCGGCGACGACACGCTGTTCGCCCTGGCCCCGGGCAACGTCGAGTTCGGCACCTTCCGCGGTCGCCGGGTCGTCAACGTCGTCGGCGTCGAGGCCTGAGCCTCACCACCACCGACTTCCGATGAGGGGCGAGCCGCTCGGCTCGCCCCTCATCGCATTCCAGGACAACCCCGAGGACCTCTGATGACCACGTTGATGGTCCCGAACCGCTCCGACTGCTCGGCTGCGCCTCGCGCCCGGAGCCTGTCGTGACGACGTTCGTCGACCGAGTGGTCCTGCACGTGTCCGGCGGCGACGGCGGCCACGGCTGCGTCTCGGTCATGCGCGAGAAGTTCAAGCCGCTCGGCGGTCCCGACGGCGGCAACGGAGGGCACGGGGGCGACGTACGCCTCGTCGTCGACACCAACGTCACCTCGCTGCTCGAGTTCCACCACGGCCCGCACCGCCGCGCCGGCAACGGCCGCCCGGGCGAGGGCAGCCACCGCAACGGCGCCAACGGCGAGAGCCTCACGCTGCGCGTGCCCCCGGGCACGAGCGTGCAGACGACCCGCGGCGAGGTGCTCGCCGACCTCGTGGCCCCCGGCATGGAGTACGTCGTCGCCCAGGGCGGTCACGGCGGTCTGGGCAACGCCGCGCTCGCCAGCACGCGCCGGAAGGCGCCCGGCTTCGCGCTGCTCGGCGAGCCCGGCGACACCCTCGACGTCGTGCTCGAGCTCAAGAGCGTCGCCGACGTCGCGCTCGTGGGCTTCCCGAGCGCCGGCAAGTCCTCGCTCGTCGCCGCGATGTCGGCCGCGCGGCCCAAGATCGCCGACTACCCGTTCACGACCCTCGTGCCCAACCTCGGCGTGGTCACCGCGGGCGACACGATCTTCACCGTCGCCGACGTACCCGGGCTCATCCCGGGTGCGAGCGAGGGCAAGGGCCTCGGCCTGGAGTTCCTCCGCCACGTCGAGCGCTGCCACGTGCTCGTCCACGTCCTCGACTGCGCGACCCTCGACCCGGGCCGCGACCCGGTGAGCGACCTCGACGTCATCGAGCACGAGCTCGCGCAGTACGGCGGCACCGAGGGCGACCTCGCCGACCGGCCGCGTCTCGTGGCGCTGAACAAGGTCGACGTCCCCGAGGCCCGCGAGCTCGCCGACCTCGTCACGCCGATCCTGCGCGACCGCGGCTACACCGTGGTCGAGGTGTCGGCCGTGGCCCACGAGGGCCTCAAGGCGCTCGGCTTCGCGATGGCCGAGCTCGTGCGCGCGGCGCGTGCCGCCGCCCCGCCGGGGGAGGCGCCGCGCCTGGTCATCGCGCCGAAGGCCGTCGACGAGGCCGGGTTCACCGTCGTGCGCGAGGACGACGAGGACGGCGTGCGCTACCGCGTGCGCGGCGAGCGTCCGCAGCGCTGGGTGCGCCAGACCGACTTCTCCAACGACGAGGCCGTGGGCTACCTCGCCGACCGCCTCGCGCGCCTCGGCGTCGAGGACCGTCTGCTCGAGCTCGGCGCCACCGCAGGAGCCACGGTGCTCATCGGCCCCGAGGACAACGCCGTCGTCTTCGACTGGGAGCCGACCATCGCTGCCGGCTCGCCGCTCACCGGCCCCCGCGGCAGCGACGACCGCCTCTACCAGTAGCGGGACAACAGGAACGAGATCTCGTTTCCGTCATGCCTCGCCCAGCGGCCCGCCCGCGGGTCCGTGGAGTGCTGCACCCGGCATATGCAACTGATGGTTGCGAATCCGCGGACGTGCGGCTAACCTCATGTGCAACCATTGGTTGCAGATGAGGGAGCAGGTCATGGAGCAGGGGACGATCGAGCGGGAGATCACCATCGGGGCCTCGCCGGAGGTCGTGTACGAGGTGATCAGCACCCCGGAGCACATCCGCGGCTGGTGGAACGGCGCGGACACCGACATCGCGGCCCAGCCGGGGTCGGTAGGCACGATCGCGTGGCCGGGGGAGCCCAGCCACGAGCACACCGAGCAGATCGCGGTCGTCGAGGCGGCGCCGTACTCGCGGTTCTCGTTCCGCTGGGTGTACGACGCGGGCTCGGTCGCCGCGGCCGACAACTCGCTGCTGGTGGTCTTCGAGCTGCGCCCCGAGGGCAGCGGCACGGTGCTGCGGATGACCGAGACCGGCTTCCGCGAGCGCGGCTGGTCCGACGCCGTCGCCCAGGGCTGCTACGACGACCACGTCAACGGCTGGGACCTCTTCGTCCCGAGCATCCGCGACTACGCCGAGGCGCTGGTCGCGGCATGACGGCGACGGCCATCGACGACGACCTCTGGTCGGCGGTCGGGGACCCGACCCGTCGACGGCTGCTCGACCTGCTGCTCGTCGACGGCGCCGGCACGGCCACGTCGTTGGCCGAGCAGCTGCCCGTGACGCGCCAGGCGGTGGCCAAGCACCTCGTGGTGCTCGACCGCGTCGGGCTCGTGCACGCGCAGCCGGTGGGCCGCGAGACCCGCTACCGCGTCGACGACCGCCAGCTGGCGAAGGCCGTCGCGCAGCTGTCCGAGGTGGGTGCGGCGTGGGACGCGAGGATGCGTCGTATCAAGGCGATGGCCGAGCAGATCGAACGCACCCAGCGCCGCTGATCCGCCGTCGATGGGTGATGGCGCCGCCCTCTAGCGTGGCCTCATCACCCATCGACAGTCCGAGGCCGTCGATGGGTGATGACGCCGCCTTCTAGCGTCGCCTCATCACTCGTCGACGGCGGGGTGGACGTCAGAGTCCGCCGCGCATGTGCCAGGCGTCGGTGACGAGCTCGCGGAGGCGGCGTACGCCGACCTGCTCGAGGCGCAGCATCACGAGCGGGAACCCGTCGTAGCCGGGCGTGGTGAAGAACAGGTCGGGCTCGCCGAGCAGGAGCGCCTGCTTCTCGGCCTCGTCGCCGACGTAGAGCACGGCGACGTCGGTGCGGATCACGCGCCGGCCGCCCTCGCGGTCGGGATAGCTCCACACGAAGCCCTTGCCGCCCACGCGGAAGTCGAAGCCGTCCGACGGGATCTCCTCGACGTGGTCGAGCGACAGCGCGATCCGGCGTACGTCGTCCTCGTCGGCCATCGCGACGCCCACCTCCTCGCGGTCCGCCCGAGTCTGCCCGAGAGCACCGACCGCGGCGCCCGCGAGGTCTACCGTCGTCGTCGTGAGCGCCGACGTCTCGACCGTCGAGCCGCACGGGGGCACCGCGACGACGGCCCGCGTGCGGCGTCGGCTCGTCGTCATCGGATCGATCACGGTCGCCATCGCCCTGCTCGTGGCGCTGTGGTGGTGGCAGAGCACGCCGTACGTCGCGCAGGGTTCGACCGTCGGGCCGAGCGGCGGCACGGTCGTCGTCGACGACACGGACCCGTTCGCCGCCACCGGCTCCCAGATCTGGCGCCAGACCCAGCCGGCGGCGTGGGCCGCCTGGTCGGTGTACAACGACGGTCGGTACGCCGTGACGCTCACGCAGGAACCGGCGCCGAACTACCCCAACGCCATGCCGCGCCGGTCCGTGCAGTTCCTGCCCGGTCGCGCTGACGGCGGGTCGCCCGACGGTCTGTTCGGTGCGACCCCGACGGGGCTGCAGGACTCGGTGACGATCGAGCCCGGCCAGGAGGGCTTCCTCGTCGCCGAGGTCTTCTACCCAGGGTCCTGCCTCGTGTCCGACCCGTCGGCCGCCGTCCAGGGACCGACGTACGAATGGGAGACGGTGTCCGTCGACGCGCGGGTGCTCGGCCGCACGACGACCCTGACCCTGCCGCTCCCGCAGAGGCTCGACACCCCGACGCAGCCGGGAACGTGCCCGCTGGAGGCGTTCGGGGGTCGGTGACACCCGCGGGGCGACGGAACCCGGTGGCGGCGCCCTGACAGGATGAGCGCATGCCCAGGACGCGTGCTCTCGTGCGGTCGGCGAGGCGCGTCGTCGTCAAGGTCGGCTCGTCGTCGCTGACGGCGGCCGCGGGCGGTCTGGACGCGGAGCGCGTCGACGCGCTCGTCGACGCCCTCGGCTCGCGGCTCGCCGACGGTGCGGAGATCGTGCTCGTGTCGTCGGGCGCGATCGCCACCGGCATGCCGACCCTCGGCATCACGCGCCGTCCGCGCGACCTGGCGACGCAGCAAGCCGCGGCGAGCGTCGGGCAGGGACAGCTCCTCGCGCACTACACCGGCTCGTTCGCGCGGCACGGCCGCACGGTCGGGCAGGTGCTGCTCACGGCCGAGGACGTCACGCGGCGCTCGCACTACCGCAACGCGCAGCGCACCCTCTACAAGCTGCTCGAGCTCGGCGTCGTCCCGATCGTCAACGAGAACGACACCGTGGCCACCGACGAGATCCGCTTCGGCGACAACGACCGGCTCGCCGCTCTCGTCGCGCACCTCGTGCACGCCGACCTGCTCGTGCTGCTCTCCGACGTCGACGGCCTGTACGACGGTCCGCCCTCGCGCGAGGGCGCCCGGCGCATCGAGGAGGTGCGCGGCGACGAGGACCTCGAGGGCGTCGTCGTACGCGGCACCGGCTCCGGGGTCGGGCTCGGCGGCATGGTCACGAAGGTCGAGGCGGCGCGGATCGCGACCACGGCCGGCATCCCCGTGGTCCTGACGTCGGCCGCGCAGGCGCGCGAGGCGCTCGCGGGGGAGCGGACCGGCACGCTCTTCCACCCGACCGGCGAGCGGACCGGCACTCGTCTGCTGTGGCTCGCGCACGCGACCGCGGGACGCGGACGCCTGGTGCTCGACGCAGGTGCGGTCGACGCCGTCGTACGCCGTCGCCTGTCGCTCCTCCCGGCCGGCATCACCGCCGTCGAGGGCTCCTTCGTGGCCGGGGATCCGGTGGACCTGGTTGACCAAAACGGCCACGCCGTGGCCCGCGGGCTGGTCAACTTTGACGCGACAGAACTCCCCGGCCTCCTCGGTCGCTCGACACGAGACCTGGCGCGGGAGTTGGGACCGGCGTACGAGCGCGAGGTCGTGCATCGCGACGACCTGGTGATCCTGCGCCACTAGCGCCCCAATCGGAGGCGCCGTGACCGGCTGGCCGTTCTGGCACGTGACGCTCACCGTCGCCGGGGAGCGCGTCCCGGACTCCGAGATCCGCCACGGTCTCGAGCGGCTCAGCCAGGAGCACCCCTTCCTGCTCTCCGGCCGCTACTCCTGCGAGCGCGCCGAGGTGCGCTACTGGGAGGAGGCCCCCGACGCCGGCACGGTCGCGTCGCTCGCGCTGCGGCTCTGGGACGACCACCGCGCCTCGGCGCTGCTGCCGGACTGGCACGTCGTCGGCGTCGAGGTGGTCGACCGCGACACCTTCCACACCCGCGGCCGCACGCAGCTCTCGCCCGTCTCCCTCGTCGGCGTCGCGCCGTTCTGACCGGATCGGTCCTCGAGGGCTCGGCTCGCATCCGGCCGCCGCGTTCCCGCATCATCTGCGCATGCGTCGATCACGGGGGACGGTCCTGCTGTGCGCGGCCGCGATCGTCCTGGGGGCAGCGGCGGCGGGAGGCTCGCCGGCCGCGGCCGTGACAGCGTCGGGCGCCGTCGCCGGTGGGGTCTACGGCGTCTCGGGGCCGCTGCAAGGGACGCAGGTCAGGCTGTGGAAGCGGGTCGATCCAGCGACGGCGACGGGTCCGGTGGCCCACATCTGCCCCGGGGGAACCGGGTCCGACGGCCCCTATCTCCTGGCCACGAACCTGGTCGCCACGAGCTCGTCGACGGGCGGCTTCTCGGTGGGGTCCGTGCCCGCCGGCGTCTACGCCCTGACCGTGAGCCCGGAGCAGCTCGGCGCCGACAACTGGTACTTCGGGCGATGGCTCGGCGGGAAGCCGTTCATCACGCCTCGCTTCACCCCGGGCCCCGTCGTGCCGCCAGGATCGGAGTGCGTGTCCACCCAGAAGCTCATCACCGTCGTGAGCGGCAGTCGGGTGCGGGTCGGGATCGTGACGCTGGCCGAGGGCGGCGTCATCTCGGGCCACGTCCAGCCCGACGCGCCGGACATCGACACCACCCGGCTGTTCATCAACTTCGACGGCGGCACGCTGGGCAGCGGCACGGCCCAGGCGGCCGTCGACGCCCCGCACGACTACCTCACGCCGATGGTTCTCCCGCCCGGCTACTACAAGCCGTCGGTCAACGCGCAGGACGTGCTCGGCACCCGCTCCGTGTCGTCGACCGGGTCGAACGGCGGCACTCCTCTCAAGGTCGTCGCTCGAGGCGTGCGGCTCTACGACATCCTCGGGACCGACGTGACGCCCTCAGCCGCACCGAGGATCATCGGGACACCGGTCGTCGGTCGCACGCTGGCTGTGTCGACGCCGACGTGGACGCCCGCCGCGGCGACCGTGGTCTACAACTGGGAGGTCCTAGGCGGCGCGACCCAGCGGTGCGGCATCCCGGGCGGCTTCCCGGTCATCTCGAAGCGGGCGATCGTGGTGCCGCGCGAGATGTACGGCTGCCGGTTCCTGGTCTGGACCTACGCCAAGGCCAACCACTACTGGGACTACTGGCACTCGGCGGTGAGCATCGTCATCACGTCACCGCCGGGCGCGCCGCGGTCGTTCACGGCCGTCCGGTCGCACTCGCGCGGCGTCCTGCGCTGGTCCTCGCCGTCCTTCCTCGGTGGACGACCCGTCCTCGGGTACCAGTGGCGCCTCAAGGTCGCCGGCGTCTGGCGCTCGTGGGTCCGGACCACCACGCTCTCGGCGGCCACGAGTCTTCTCCGCGCCGGTGTCGCCTACCCGGTCCAGGTGCGCGCCTACACGGCGGCCGGGATCGGCGTACCGGCGTCCGCGACCGTCAGGTGAGCATCCGTCGCCCTCGACGCGTCGCGCCGTTCTGATCGGATCGGTCCTCGACCCGCGATGATGCGCGGGAGGTCGCGCACGCCGACCGCGAGGGGGACACGATGAGCGGAGCCGAGCCCGGAGGCGACGAGCCGCGCGATCCGTGGGCGCCTCCTGCGTCGCCCGTCCCGCCTCCCGATATCGCGTCGTACCCGCCGCCCGCGCAGTCCGCTCCGCCGCCCGAGCCGCCGGCGTACGCCGCTCCGCCGTACGCCGGTCCGCCCTATGGCACCGAGCCGTACGCGCCCGGCCCGTACGCACCGGCTCAGTACGCACCCGGGCAGTACGCGCCACCGCCCCCTCGGCCGCGTCCTCCGCTGCTGCCGATCACGGGTCGTCGTCCTCCGCTCTGGGTGCCGCTGCTGCTGATCGCCGTGGGCCTCGCGCTCGCCGTGCGGTCGTGGTTGCGCGGCGACGTCGTCAACGACCTCGGAGCGGCGCTGACCCGCAGGCTCGCGGTCAGCGAGCTGATCGCCGTGGTCGTGATCGCGGTGGTGGTGCTCGTCGGGCGCTGGTGGCGCTCGGTCGGCTGGGTCCCTCGACGTGGCGTCGGCACCGCCGTACGCCTCATCGCCGTCCTCCAGCTGGTCGCGTGCCTGCTGCTCGTCGTCACCGCCGGTGCCGTGGGCCAGGCCGCCGCAGGCACGTACCTGCTCATCGCGGTGAACTGCCTGGCAGTCGGCATCGTGGAGGAGACGGTCTTCCGCGGCCTGCTGTGGGCGGCGCTGCCGGAGCGCTGGCCCGCGTCGCGGGTCCTGCTGGTCACCTCGCTCGCGTTCGGCGCCGTCCACCTGAGCAACGGGCTCGTCACCGGTCGCTGGGGTGCCGCGGTCCTGCAGGCGGGGCTCGCGGCAGCGCTGGGACTGTGGCTCGGCGCTGTGCGGCTGCGCACCGGATGGCTCGGTCCCAGCATCGTGCTGCACGCCGTGCACGACGCGGCGGCCGCCGGCGTGGCGGTGCTGGCCGGTTCCGACGTGATGCGCGACCTGCAGCGCGGTCGCGTGGGCGGCAGCGCCGGGTTCGTGCTGAGCCTCGCGACCTGGGAGCTGGTGTACGGCGTGGTGCTCGTGTCCGGCGTCGTGGTCTGGATCCGACTCGTCGTCGACGAGCGGCGCGAGGCACGGCGTCCGTCCCATCCGGAGGCAGGCCCGGCTGTGCCCACCGGCTGACCAGCCGACGGCTCAGTCCGAGAGCGTGCGGGTCCAGACCTGCGTCGCCGTCCGCGGGTGCATCCCCGCGGCCTCGTAGAGGCGGACGGCTCCCGTGGTGTTCTCCTGCTCGACGTGCAGGCGCACGACCGGCTGCCCTTCGGCGGCGAAGCCGCGGAACACGTGCCGCAGCAGGGAGGTGCCGAGGCCGCGTCCGCGGGCGCGCTCACGGACGCCGAGGACGCCGACGTACCCGCCGTCGGTCTGCTCGGAGGCGACGATCGTCGCGATCGCGCCCTCGTCGTCGTCCACGAGCAGGCTGAGGTCGAGCCGCGACGCAGGCTCGGACAGGAACGAGGCGACCTCCCCGTCGCTGTGGTCGTTGTCGCCGGGGTGCTCGGAGAACGAGTCGCGCAGCAGCTCGCCGACGACCGCGGCGTCGTCGGCGGTCAGGGGACGCACGCGGACGTCCGACGGCCAGCGGGGCTCCTCGACGACGGTCTCGCCCTGGTCGATCTCCATGAGCAGGATCTGACGGGTGAACCGGAAGCCGCGGGCTTCTGCGACCGCGGCCATGAGGGTGTCGCGCTCGATGACCATGAGGCAGACGTGCCGGTCAGGATCGGGCGCCCCGACGGCGTCGTAGTGGCGGGCCGCCGCCAGTGCGCAGTCGACGAGCGCCTGCCGCGCCCCGGTCGCGAACGGTTCCTCCAGGTCGAGGTCGGTCCAGCCGCCGAGCGGGATCTCGGAGTACGGCGGTGCCGTCCAGACCGAGCCGAACCCCACGACGCGACCGTCGAGCAGGACGACCGAGACGTCGAGGTCGAGGTTGCGACCGGGCCAGGTGAGCTGGTCGGCCAACGACTCCGGGCCGACCGCCATCGGTCGACCCTGCATCGCTCGCATGTAGCGGTCGCCGACCGCATGCACCTCGACCGCGTCCGCCGCCGTCATGGGGCGTGTCGTGATGCCGCCCGCGGTTCCCGTCATCTGCTTCTCCCCCGATCGTCCTGCTCGCGACCCTGTCAGCCAACGAGCGGACGGGTCCACATCTGGAGGGCGTGCCTGCGGCGCATGCCCGCGCCCTCGTACACGCCGACGGCGCCGGTGGTGTTCTCCTGCTCCACGGCCAGGCGCACGAGGGTCACGCCGTCGGCGGCGAAGCCGCGGAAGGCCTGGCGCAGCAAGGCGGTTCCGAGACCGAGCCCGCGTGCGCGACGGCGTACGCCGAGCAGCGTGACGAACCCCTCGGTCGGCCGCTGCTCGCACAGGATCATGCCGACCGGACCCTCGTCGTCGGCGGCGAGCAGGCTCAGGTCGAGCCGGCTGCCGGGCTTGCTCAGGAAGTGCGACATCGCGTCGTCGTCGAACTGGTTGTCGCCCGCGTGCTCGGAGAACGCGTCGCGGACCAGCTCGCCGACCAGGGCGCCGTCGTCGGTGGTGAGGGGCCGGACCGTGATGCCGGCAGGCCACCGCGGCTCGGGGACGTCGGTCGTCGTCTGGTCGATCGCCATGAGCAGGAGCTGGCGCTCGAACGCGAAGCCGTTGCTGCGCGCGACCTCCTGCGTGAGCTCGTCGCGCTCGGGCACCTGCACCACCGCGTGCCGTGGTGCGGTGTCGTCGAGGCCGCGGGTGTGGTGCGCTGCGGACGTCGCCAGCGCGTCGACGAGCAGCTGCCGCACCGCCGCGCCGGTGGTCGGTGGAAGCGTCTGGTCGGCCGAGATGTAGAGCGAGATCTCGGTGTACGGCGCCATCGCCCACACCGACCCGCTGCCGACGAGCCGGCCGTCGAGGTGGACCAGCGTCTCGTCCACGTCGAGGACGCGTCCCGGCACGCTCAGCTCGGAGACGAACTGGTCGTAGGAGATCGGCATCCGCCGGTCCATCACCGCCCGCTGGTAGCGGTCGCAGAGGTCGTAGACCTGAGGGGAGTCGTCCAGGGTCATCCCTCGGACCCGGAGCGCGTCGGCAGACATCTCGAACCCCCTGCTCGAGCCCGACGACCGGCCCCCGTGCCGACCGCCGTCGCCCGACAGTGTGCGCCTGCTCGGCCCTGCGCGGGCCGGATCGCGCGAGGAGGGCGGGTTCCCGCCATGCTCGGCCGCCGCCTACCCTCGACGCATGAGCCAGACCAGCAGCGACGAGCGCGAGGCCGTCCTCGAGACGGCGCGGCGCGGGCGCGAGGCGGCCGTCGTCCTGCGCACGCTCACCCGCGCGCAGAAGGACGCCGCGCTGCAGGCGATCGCCGACGCGCTCGACGCTGCGACCGACCGGGTCGTGGCCGCGAACGCCGGCGACGTCGCGCGAGCGGTCGAGAACGGCACCGACCCCGCGATCGTCGACCGGCTCACCCTCACGCCCGACCGGCTGCACGCGATCGCCGACGCCGTGCGCGACGTCGCCGCCCTGCCCGACCCGGTCGGCGAGGTGGTCCGCGGCTACACGCTCCCCAACGGCCTCACCGTGCGCCAGGTCCGCGTGCCCCTCGGCGTCGTCGGGATGATCTACGAGGCGCGGCCCAACGTCACCGTCGACGCCGCGGTGCTCGCGCTCAAGAGCGGCAACGTCGCGCTGCTGCGCGGGTCGTCGTCGGCGTACGACTCCAACACCGTCCTCGTCGACGTGATGCGCGAGGCCCTCGAGGCGACCGCGGTCCCCGTCGACGCCGTGCTGCTCGTGCCGGGCACGACGCACGAGTCGGTGAAGCACCTCATGACCGCGCGCGGTCTGGTCGACGTGCTCATCCCGCGCGGGGGAGCGGGCCTGATCCGGAGCGTGGTCGAGGGCTCGACGGTGCCGGTGATCGAGACGGGCGTCGGCAACTGCCACGTGTACGTCGACGCCGACGCCGACCTCGACAAGGCCGTCGCGATCCTCGTGAACTCCAAGACCCAGCGTGTGAGCGTGTGCAACGCCGCGGAGACCTTCCTCGTGCACCGCGACGTCGCCGACGCGTTCCTGCCGCGCGCGCTCGAGGCGCTGCACGAGAAGGGCGTCACCGTGCACGGCGACGACCGGGTCGCGGCGTACGCCGAGGGCTCGGGCATCGGCTTCGCGCCGGTCACCGACGACGACTGGGCCGCGGAGTACTACTCGCTCGACATCGCGGCCGGCGTGGTCGACGACCTCCCGGCGGCGCTGTCGCACATCCGGCGCTGGTCGAGCGGTCACACCGAGGCGATCGTGTCCGACTCGGCGTCGGCGATCGCGGCCTTCGTGGCCGGCGTCGACTCGGCGGCCGTGATGGTCAACGCGTCGACCCGCTTCACCGACGGCGGGGAGTTCGGCTTCGGCGCCGAGATCGGCATCTCGACCCAGAAGCTGCACGCGCGCGGCCCGATGGGCCTGGCCGAGCTGACCAGCACGACCTACGTCGTGACCGGCGACGGGCACGTGCGGGGCTGACCGGTCCGCCCGCCGGGTCGCGCACCCCCGCCGCAGGGGTCGGTTGGTAGGCTCGCGCAGGCCCCGGCACCCGGGGACTCCGTGAGAACGATCGACGCGAACGATGAGGTAGGGCGATGAGCGCCGTGCAGCAGGTCAAGGACTCGGTGACCCCGACCTTCATCGAGTTCGACCCGGGCAAGTGGTTCTACGGGATCGGCGCGCTCGTCGTCTTCCTGCTCCTCCTCTTCGTCGTCACGCGCTTCAACCTCGACCGCTGACCCCCTCCGTCATGCGCCGGGTGGGGGTCATGGGGGGCACGTTCGACCCCGTCCACCACGGCCACCTGGTCGCCGCCAGCGAGGTGGCGCACCGGTTCGCCCTCGACGAGGTCGTCTTCGTCCCCGCGGGGCAGCCCTGGCAGAAGGCCGAGCGCCACGTGAGCCCGGCCGAGGATCGCTATCTCATGACCGTGATCGCCACCGCCGCAGACCCGCGCTTCCGGGTGAGCCGTGTCGACGTCGACCGCGAGGGGCCGACGTACACGGTCGACACGTTGCGCGACCTGCGCGCCGAGCTCGACGCCGAGGGTGTGGAGGCCGAGCTGTTCTTCATCACCGGCGCCGACGCGCTCGCGTCGATCGCCTCCTGGCACCGCAGCGACGAGCTGCTCGGCCTCGCGCACTTCGTCGGCGTCACCCGTCCGGGCCACCCGCTCGTCGACCCCGGGATGCCCGAGGGCTCGGTGACGCTGGTCGAGATCCCGGCGCTCGCGATCTCGTCGAGCGACTGCCGCGAGCGCGCCTCGCGCGGCGAGCCGATCCGCTACCTCGTGCCCGAGGGCGTGGTCGAGTACGCCGCCAAGCGCGGCCTCTACGAGGCGGCGTCGTGACCGACCGCCCCGACCTGCCCGGCGACCTCCCCGCCCCCGCGGGGCCCGCGCTCGACCTCCCGGCGCCCGACGGCGCCCCGCTGGACCTGCCCGCCCCGGACTCCGCGCCGCTGGACCTGCCCGTGCCGGGCGAGGCTGTCGCTGCTGCCGACACGGCGGTGCGCGAGGTCACGCTGGGAGCGGGGAACCCCCAGGACGACCCGGTCGTCGATCCCACCGTGGACTCGGGAGCCGGCAGCACGACGACGCCCGTTCCCAACGACGGCGGACGCGCCGCGCGACGCCGCGCGAGCGAGGAGCTGGCCCAGTCCGACGCCGACGTCTCGCGCCGCCGTGTCGTGATCGCGGCCGGCGTCGTGGTGGCCCTCCTCGTCGCCGTCGTCGGCGGCTGGTGGGTCGTGGGCCGCGGCTCCTCGGGTGACGCCGACGCCGCGCCGACCACGAGCCCGAGCCCGACCGGCCCGACCCAGCCGACCCTCCTGCTGCAGCTCACCGACAAGGAGGGCGTGGGCGTCGGCAACGCGCTGCTGTCGATCGGCGGCACGAGCCTGGCCAACATGCTCACCGTCACGCCCGACACGCTCGTCGACGTCGCCACCGGCGGCACGATGCCGTTCGGCGAGGTCGACCGGCTGCCCGACGCCGACGCCTCGGCCAACACGCTGTCCGACGCCATCGGCGTCGACGTCAACGGCACGTGGACGATGGACAAGCTCGCCTACTCCGGACTGATCGACGCGGTGGGCGGCGTTGTGATGGACGTCAACGCCGACGTCGTCGAGGAGCAGCCCGACGGCTCGCAGAAGGTCCTCGTCGGCTCCGGGCAGCACCAGCTGCTTCAGGGTCCCGCGGCCGCGGCGTACGCGACCTATCTCGCCGACGGCGAGCCCGAGGCGGCCCGCACTGCGCGCTTCGTCGAGGTCACGCGCCTCGCGCTCGCGAAGCTGCCCGTGGAGGCGACCAAGACCGAGGCGATCCTCACCGGCCTCGGCGCCTCGGCGCGCTCGACGATCTCCACCAAGGACCTCGCGGCGTTCCTCGTGAAGATGCACGAGTACGTGCTCGCCGACAACGTCGCCTACAACAGCCTGCCCACAGTGGCGGCCGACGCCGGCGGCGCGACCCCGGGCCAGCGCATCGACCAGACCGCCGCCTCGGCGATGGTCGACAAGTACTTCCCCGACGCCAAGCGCAAGCCCGGTCCCAACTCCAAGACGCGCGTGCTCGTGCAGAACGGCGTCGGGACCCCGGGCCTCAACACCGGTGCTCGCGACCTGCTCGTCGAGGCGGGCTACACCTTCGTCAACGGCGGCAACGCTGCGGTGCGCGGCCTGGCCGCGACGCAGGTGATCGTGCCCGACCGCAGCACGGAGTCGCTCGCGCTCGGCGCCGACATCGCCAAGGCGCTCAAGGTGCCCTCGACAGCAGTCGTCGTCGCGACCGAGGGGCAGAGCATCGCCGACGTCGTCGTCGTGCTCGGCCGCGACTTCACCCCGCCCGTCGCCGGCTGATCGTCGGCCCTCCCGCCCCGTGAGACCATGGGGCGTCGCCGCTCCGGCGGCTCCCGCGCCCGGGCCACCCGGGCACCGACCTGGAACGAGGCGCACGTGACCGCATCTCCCCGTGCCGTCGAGCTGGCGATCCTCGCCGCCGAGGCTGCGTCGGAGAAGCTCGCCGAGAACATCGTCGCGATCGACGTGTCCGACACGCTCGTGATCACGGACGTGTTCCTGCTCTGCTCGGCGACCAACGACCGCCAGGTGCGCTCCATCGTCGACGGGATCGAGGAGGCGCTCGACAAGATCGACGTCGACCCGGTACGCCGCGAGGGCGAGCGCGACGGCCGCTGGGTGCTCCTCGACTACATCGACCTCGTGGTCCACGTGCAGCACGCGGAGGAGCGCACCTACTACGCGCTCGAGCGGCTGTGGAAGGACGGCGCGCGCATCGAGCTGCCCGAGTCGGTCACCCGGCCCCGCGGCGTGCACGACGACGCGTGAGCGGCTCCCGGCGCGTCGTCTTCTGGCGCCACGGACGCACCACCTGGAACGCCGAGACCCGCTTCCAGGGGACGACCGACGTACCTCTCGACGAGGTCGGAGTGCTGCAGGCCGAGCGCGCGGCCCGCGACCTGGCGACCCTCGAGCCCGACCTGCTCGTGTCGAGCGACCTCGAGCGCGCCCGCGTCACCGCCGAGGCGCTCGCGTCGGTCGTGGGGCTGCCGGTCACGACCGACGAGGCGCTGCGCGAGACCTACGCCGGCACCTGGCAGGGCCTGCTGCGCGAGGAGATCGTGGCCCGCGACGGCGACGCCTTCGTGCGCTGGCTGGCCGGAGAGGACGTGCGTCCCGGCGGCGGCGAGTCGCGCGTCGAGGTGGCCCAGCGGGTGGCCGACGCCGTCCAGCGCCACGCCCAGGCGCTGCCCCCGGGGGGCACCCTCGTCGTCACCACGCACGGTGGCGCCGCCCGCGCCGGCATCGGCCGGCTGCTGGGGCTGCCCGTGGAGCACTGGACCGTGCTCGGCGGCCTCACCAACTGCGCCTGGTCGGTGCTCGAGGAGCTCCCCGACGGCCGCTGGCGCCTGCTCGAGCACAACGCCCGCTCCCTCCCCGAGGAGGTCGAGGGCGACGAGCAGTAGCCCGGCAGGGGGCGATTTCGCCTCCCGCGGGCCTCGCCGTTATGCTTCTCCGGCACGACCGCACGGGGCTGTGGCGCAGCTGGTAGCGCACCTGCATGGCATGCAGGGGGTCAGGGGTTCGAGTCCCCTCAGCTCCACAAACGACGAAGGTCCGGGGTTGATCCCCCGGACCTTCGTCGTTTGTGCTGGGCAGAGCAGTGGGGACTCGGGAGGAGCTCGCCGCGAGGCGAGCGACGGATCCCCTCAGCTCCACGTAATGATGAAGACCCCCGGCCCTCTGGCCGGGGGTCTTCATCATTGCTGGCGTTCGATGGACGGTGGGCCCCCGCTGGCCGCCCCAAGATCGAGTAGTCTGCGCCGCGGCTGGAGCGGCGGCCAGTAGGGGACCTCAGCTCCACCCGGACACAAGGACCGCCTTCGGGCGGTTCTTGTCGTTTCGAGGGCGGGAGGCTGCGGTGCAGGTGGTCGAGGCCGCGGACTGGTTCCGCGTCACCCCGCTCGGCGAGGGGGTCACGCTCGTCGAGGAGCCCTACGTCTCGTCGCTGGTGTCGGCCAACTTGTGGCACGTCCGCGGGCGCGACCGCGACCTCGTGCTCGACGCGGGGCTCGGCGTCACCTCGCTCCGCACGGCGCTGCCGTGGCTGTTCGAGCACGACCCCGTCCTCGTCCTGTCGCACGCGCACCTCGACCACATGGGCGGCGCTCACGAGTTCGCCGACGTCCGGGTCGGAGCCGCCGAGGTGGACGAGGTGCGCCGACCGGGTCCGAGCAGCCTGCACGGACCCCGTCTGCTCGAGCTGCTCGGCCTCGACCCCGAGGGCGAGCAGATCTCCGAGCTCCTGCTCGACGCGCTGCCGGATGCGGCGTACGACGTCGACGCCTACGGCCTGCACGGGATGCCCGAGGCCACCGGCCTGCACGAGGGCGACGTGCTCGACCTCGGCGACCGCGCGTTCACGGTCCTGCACCTGCCCGGCCACACCCCGGGTTCGCTGAACCTCCTCGAGCCCGAGACGGGCCTGCTGCTCACCGGCGACGTGCTCTACGAGGGCGGTCTCATCGACGGCTGCACCGGCGCCGACCCGGTCGCCTACCGCGCGACGATGGAGCGGCTGCTCGACCTGTCCTTCACGCGCGCGCTGCCCGGGCACGGCCGGGTGCTCGCGCCGGCGGAGCTGCACTCGATCGCGTCGGCGTACCTCGACGGGGGCGCGGCGGCGACCCTCTGAGCGGCATCGGGCCGGCCGATGGGTTTGCCGGCGTACGCCGTGCTGGTCGATGCTTCGCGGGTGCCGGACTACACGCTGCGCCAGCTGGAGTACTTCGTCGCGGTCGCGGAGTCGGGCAGCGTGACGGGTGCGGCGCAGCGGGTGCACCTGTCGCAGTCGGCGATGTCGACGGCGCTGTCGGACCTCGAGCGGGTGCTCGGCGTCCAGCTGCTGGTGCGCCACCACGCGCGCGGCGTGACGCTGACGCCGGCGGGCGAGGACCTGCTCAGCGACGCGCGCGCCCTGCTGCGCCAGGCGCAGGACCTCGAGTCGGCGGCGACGGCGCACGGCAGCGGCGTCTCGGGCCGGGTGAGCCTCGGGTGCTTCGCGATCCTCGCGCCGTACGTCATGCCGCAGCTGCTGCAGGAGGTCGGCGAGCGGCTGCCCGGCGTGGAGCTCGCCACCACCGAGGAGGCGCTCGACGGCCTGGCCGAGGGGCTGCGGCACGGGCGCCTCGAGCTGACGCTCGGCTACGACCTCGGGCACGCCTCCGGCGTACGGCAGCGCACGCTCTTCTCGGTGCCGCCGCACGTCGTGCTGCCCACCGATCACCGGCTCGCGGGGAAGCGGTCGGTGTCGCTGCAGCAGCTCGAGGGCGAGCCGATGGTGCTGCTCGACCTGCCGCACAGCCGCGACTACTTCGCCCGGCTCTTCGACGCGGCCGGCGTCGAGCCCGACGTCCGCTACCGCACGCACAGCGCGGAGACCGCACGCGCGCTCGTCGCGCGCGGCATGGGCTACACGGTGCTCAACCTGCAGGCGGCGCACCACGTCTCGCTCGAGGGCGACGAGTACGCCGTCGTGCCGCTGACCTCGCCGCTGCCGCGCGAGGAGGCCGAGCTGCGGGTGGTGCTCGCGTCGTGGGAGGGGAACCGGCTCACGCGCCGGGCCCAGGCGGTCGCGGAGGTCGTGACGGCGCTGCTCTCCTCATCGCCTCAGCCGAAGCGCTAGTGCGGATAGTTCTGCTTTACGGGACCACGACGCAGCCGCGAGGATGCCGGAGACCTGACTCCGGCTCGAGAGAGACCTCCGTGACGCACACCCGCATCCGCCCGTTCAACACCGCGGAGACCTATCCCGAGCAGAACCTCGACAACGACCTGTGCCAGGCCGTCGTCGCGAACGGCGTCGTCTACCTGCGCGGCCAGATCGGCCAGGACCTCGACACCCGCGAGAGCGTCGGCATCGGCGACGTCGAGGCGCAGGCGGAGAAGGCGATGGCCAACATCGCGATGCTGCTCGAGGAGGCCGGCTCCGAGCTCGGCGACATCGTGAAGGTCGTCGTCTACCTCACCGACATCCGCTTCCGCGAGCCCGTCTACCGCGTGATGGGCCGCTGGCTCAAGGGCGTCTTCCCCGTGTCGACCGGTCTCGTGGTCACCGCGCTCGCACGCCCGGAGTGGCTCGTCGAGATCGACGCCACGGCCGTCATCCCTGCCGAGCGCGGCGCATGACCTTCAGCGTCGTCGGTCGCTGCGCGCGCACCGGCGCGTTCGGCGTGGTGATCACGTCGTCGAGCCCGGCGGTCGCGTCGCGCTGCGCGTACGTGCGCGCCGGCGTCGGTGCGGTGGCGACGCAGAACGTGACGGATCCGCGGCTCGGGCCGCGCGTGCTCGACGCGCTCGCGTCGGGTCTCGGCGCGGAGGGCGCGGTGTCGTCGGTCAGCGGCGCTGCTGAGTTCTCCGAGTTCCGCCAGCTCTCGGCCGTCGACTCGTCGGGCCAGGTCGCCGTGTTCAGCGGCGCATCGTCGCTCGGGGTCAACGGCCACGCGCTGGGGTCCTCGTGCGCGGCGGCGGGCAACCTGCTCGCGTCGCTCGACGTCCTGACCGCGTGCACCGAGGCGTTCGAGGCGCGTCCCGACCTCGCGATCGAGGAGCGGCTGCTGGAGGCGCTCGAGGCCGGCCTCGCGCAGGGCGGCGAAGCGGGTCCGCTGCACTCGGCCGGGCTGCTCGTCGCCGACGGCGTCGAGTGGCCCACGACGAACCTGCGCGTCGACTGGAGCGACGCGCCGATCGCCGACCTGCGTGCGCTGTGGGACGTGTGGGCGCCGCAGAAGGTCGACTACGTGACGCGCGCGCTCGACCCGACGAGCGCTCCGTCGTACGGCGTACCGGGGGACGAGTGACCGCGCACGACGCCGTCCGCCGTTCCGTCGCCGGTCGGCGCGACGAGCTGCTGGCCCTCAGCCACCGGATCCACGCGAACCCCGAGACGGCGTGGGAGGAGCACCGCGCGGCCGGCTGGGTCGGCGAGGCGATGGCCGGCGGCGGGTTCGACGTGACACCGGCGTACCTCGGGCTCGACACCGCGCTGCGCGCGACGCGGGGGAGCGGTCCGCTGCACGTCGTGCTGTGTGCCGAGTACGACGCGCTGCCCGGACTCGGTCATGCGTGCGGTCACAACATCATCGCGGCGTCGTCCGTCGGCGCTGCTCTCGCGCTCGGTGCCGTGGCCGACGAGCTCGGGCTCACGGTGACGCTGCTCGGCACGCCCGCGGAGGAGGGGGGCGGCGGCAAGGTCGTGATGCTCGAGCGCGGCGCGTTCGAGGGCGTGCACCTCGCGGTCATGGCGCACCCGGGTCCGGTCGACGTCGCGCGGGCTCGGCCCTACGCAGTGAGCCATCTCGACGTCGCGTACGACGGGAAGGCCGCCCACGCCGCGGCGTACCCCGAGGACGGGGTCAACGCCGCCGACGCGTTCACGGTCGCGCAGGTCGCGATCGGGCTGCTGCGCCAGCAGCTGCCGTCGGGCGCGCGCGTGCACGGTCTCGTCACGCGGCACGGCGAGGCGCCCAACGCGATCCCGCAGCGCAGCGAAGGACGCTGGTACGTGCGCGGCGACTCGACCGCGCTCATGGAGGCGACCCGCGAGAAGGTGCTCCGCTGCTTCGAGGCCGGCGCCCTCGCGACCGGCTGCGAGCTCCACGTCGACGAGCCGACCGCGCCGTACGCCGAGATGCGCACCGACGACGAGGTGCTCTCGCTCTACGTCCGCAACGCCTCGGAGCTCGGACGCGAGTTCTCCGACGGCGACACGGGCCTCGGCCGGATGAGCCGCGCGAGCACCGACATGGGCAACGTGTCGCAGGTGGTCGCGTCGATCCACCCCTACATCGGCATCGCGTCGGCACCCGCCGTGAACCACCAGCGCGAGTTCGCCGCCGCCTGCATCACCGAGACCGCCGACGTCGCCCTCCTCGACGCCGCGACCGCCCTCGCCCTCACGGTCGCCGACGCCGCCACCGACGACGCCGTACGCATCCGGCTCCTCGGCTGACGGCTCACTCCGGCACGTAGAAGATCCAGTCGCCGCAGCCGGTGAGCCCGCCGCACGCGAACCAGATCTCGTCGCCGTCCTGCGTCGGGATCCGGTACGTCGTGAGCGACATCAGGTGCCCGGGTGCCTGCGGATCGGGGACGGTCAGCCGGTGCAGGGTCCAGCGCCACCGGGTGGTCCACAGCGGGACGCCGTCGATCTCGAGGTCGTCGTAGCGCGGTCCGACGTGGAGCAGGCGCCAGCCCGGCGTGGCCGTGCGCGACTCGCGGTGCGCTCGGATCATGCCGCCCAGGAACGGCCCGGCCCCGGCGATCGCCATCGCGACCCACGGGATCCCCGACATGCGTGCACCCCCCCCCTCGCTGCCACGTCGTTCCAGCAGGGTAGACCGGTGCGCTCGGCCCAGGAACCGTTCAGGCTCCGTACGCCGCGTAGCCGCGCTGGGTGGCGATGTGGTCGGCGACGTAGCTCGCGTCGTGCCAGACGCCCCAGATGAAGGTCGAGCCGCGGCGCGAGAGCCAGGGCAGGCCGACGAAGTAGACGCCGGGCTCGGTCGAGATGCCGCGGCGGTGGGCCGGGCGTCCGGACTCGTCGAGGGCGTCGACCTGCAGCCAGGAGTAGTCGGAGCGGAAGCCGGTCGCCCAGACGATCGACGTGATGCCGGCCGCGGCGAGGTCGAGCTCGAGCACCGGGTCCTTCACGCAGTCGGGCGTGGGGCCGAACTCGCGTGCCTCGGGCTCCTCGGGCAGGTCGAGCCCGTTGCGCGCGACGTACGCGTCGGCGGCGTCGAGCAGTCCGAGGTAGTTCGCGTCGCCCGCCTCGATGTTCGCGGCGAGGTCGGTCGCGAACCGGATGACGCCGTCGTCGTAGGACTCGGTGCGCCCGACCAGCGTCATGCCGCGCGCGGCGAGGTCGCGGAAGTCGACGGTGTGGCCGCCGTGCGCGCCGCTCACGGCGATGGTGACGTGCTCCGCGCCCTCGGGCGGCGTCTGCATGTCCCACAGGCCCAGCACGCCGAGCCACCACACGAAGTCGCGCCCGCGGTAGCTGCGCGGTGGCCGGTCGTGCGGGCCGACCGACAGGTGCACGTCGCGTCCCGACTCGAGCAGCTCGTCGGCGATCTGCACGCCCGACGAGCCGGCGCCGACGACGAGCACGCCGCCGTCGGGCAGCTGGTCGGGGTTGCGGTAGTCGCTCGAGTGGAGCTGCACGAGGCCGGCGTCGGCGGGGACGATCGGCGGGATCGCGGGGTTCTGGAACGGCCCGGTCGCGACCACGACCTGCTGCGCGCGGAGAGTGCCGTCGGCCGTCGCGACCACGAAGCCAGGACCGTCGTCGGCGCGGCGCAGCGACGTGGCCTCGACGCCGGTGCGCACGGGAGCCTCGATCAGGTCGACGTACTCCGCGAAGTAGTCGGCCACCCGCTCCTTGGTCGCGAACTCGTCGGGCCCGAGGCCGGTGAACTCGAGGTTCGGGAAGCGGTCGTGCCAGACCGGGCCGTTGGTGACGAGGGAGTCCCAGCGCTGCGAGCGCCAGCGCTCGGCGATCCGCCCGCGCTCGAGCACCACGTGGTCGATGCCGTGCCGGCGCAGGTGCTCGCTCGTCGCGATGCCGGCCTGGCCCGCACCCACGACCACGACGTCGACGCTCTCGTCGGCCATCGCCCGTCCCTCCCTCGCGCCCGGGGCTGCTCCGGGTCGTGGCGCGATCCTGCTGGCGGGGCGAACCCGGTGTCCAACAGATCTTCCCGACCCAGTCCATCGGGTCCGCCGAAGACCGGGTAGGTCCCCAAACATGATCATGTTTGGGGACCTACGTGGTGGTGGCGGCTGCCGTGCGATGGTCCGAGGTCGGAGGGCTCGTCGGGGAGAGCCGGGTGCCGGTGGCCATCGCGAGGTAGTCGAGCACGCGGCGTACGGCGAGGTCTCGGGCGACGGCGCCGTTGCGGGCCAGCAGGTGCAGGTCGAAGGCGTCCTCGAGCGCCACGACCGTCTCGGCGATGTCCCGCGCGCTCGAGCGCAGCTCGAGAGCGCCGGCCTCGGCGCCGCGGGCGAGCAGGTCGGCGTACAGCGACACCTCGCGCTCCCAGAGCCGGGTGAGCATCGCGGCGTGCCGCTCGTCGCGGGCCGACGCCAGGTGCAGCTCGTAGATCACCCGGACCGTGGGGTCGTCGACGCTGTCGGGGATGCCGTGCTCGACCGCGACCACGAGCCGGCGCACCGGGTCGGGCTCGGCCTCGGTGGCGTTCACGCGCGCCCAGTAGAACTGGCGCACGGCCTCCTCGTGCACCTCGAGCAGCAGCGCGTCGAGGTCGGGGTAGTAGTAGAGGACCGAGCCGATCGAGAGGCCTGCCTGGTCGGCGATGTGCTTGAGGCGCAGGCCCGACAGGCCCTGCTCGCCGATCGCGGCCGCGGTCGCGGCGACGAGCTGGCGGCGGCGCTCCTCCTGGTTGCGGGGCCGGGCCATCCATCACCTCCGTCGATCCACGCATCGGTTCCTCCGGAGCCCCGTCGGCCGTGGGCCATTGACAGGAGGCTCCGGAATTCCTTGAATGCACTATCAAAGAACTCGCGCGGGAACGCAAGCCGCCGCACGCACCACCCGGAACCGGGAGCCGGGCCCCTTCGGCCCGACCACGAGAAGAGGAACGATGACCACCACCGACGCCACGACGGGCATCTCGGTCGACCTCGACGCCGCGGGCCTGACGGCCACCGACCGGGCGCACATCATCCACCCGTACCTGCCCTCGTCGTACGAGGAGCGGGTGATCATGGTGAGCGGCAGGGACTCCACGCTCACCGACGTGAACGGCAAGGAGTACCTCGACGCGACGGGCGGGCTGTGGCTCGCGCAGATCGGCCACGGCCGCGAGGAGATCGCGCAGGTCGCCGCGGAGCAGATCTCGACGCTCGAGTACTTCACGTCGTTCTGGGAGTTCAGCAACGACAAGGCGATCGCGCTGGCGGCGAAGCTCGCGAGCATCGCGCCCGAGCCGATCAACCACGTCTACTTCACGAGCGGCGGCTCCGAGGGCAACGAGGCCGCGCTGAAGATGGCGCGCTACTTCCACCACCGCAACGGCGCCGAGGGCCGCAGCTGGATCATCGCGCGGCGCAACAGCTACCACGGCATCGCGTACGGCGGCGGCTCGGCGTCGGGCTTCGACGTCTACCACGAGGGCTTCGGCCCGATGCTGCCCAACGTCGCGCACGTGTCGCCGGCGTGGCCCTACCGCAGCGACCTGTACGGCGGCCAGGACCCGACCGACTTCCTCATCGCCGAGCTCGAGGAGACCATCGAGCGCATCGGCCCGGACAAGGTCGCAGCGTTCATCGGCGAGCCGATCATGGGCGTCGGCGGCATGCTCGTGCCGCCGGACGACTACTGGCCGCGCGTCGAGGCCGTGCTGCGCAAGCACGGGATCCTGCTGATCCTCGACGAGGTCGTCACGGCGTACGGCCGCGTCGGCACCTGGTTCGCGGCGCAGCACTTCGGCGTCACCCCGGACATCATCGTGACGGCCAAGGGCATCACGAGCGGCTACGTCCCGCTCGGCGCGGTGCTCGTCGCCGACCACGTCGCCGAGGTGCTCGGCCGCGACCACGGCTTCCCGATGGGCTACACCTACAACGGCCACCCGACGGCCGCCGCGGTGGCGCTGCGCAACCTCGAGATCATCGAGCGCGAGGGCCTTCTCGAGCGCGCGACCACCATCGGCGCCTACCTGCACCAGCAGCTGCGCACGCTGCTCGACCTCGAGATCGTCGGCGAGGTGCGGTACGTCGGCATGATGCACGCGGTCGAGCTCGTCGCCGACCGTGAGACGCGCGAGCCGCTGCCGCTGGTGAACCTGCTGCCCGACGAGATCCGCCGCGAGTCGGGCGTCATCGTCCGCGACTGCGGCCACAACCTCGTGCTCTCGCCGCCGCTGGTCTTCACCGAGGCCGAGGTCGACCGCGCCGTCGAGGCGATGCGCTCGGTGCTCGCCCGCACGAAGACCGACGGCACCTTCGCCTGATCGCCGAGAGGAACCGCATGAGCGACGCGCCCGCCGACGTCCTGTTCGTCGGCGGGCGCATCCTCACGCAGGACGACGACCCCGCGCCGGTCACGGCGCTGGCGGTCACCGACGGCGTCATCACCGCGGTCGGCGGCGACGAGGTGCTCGGCCTCCGCGGCGACCGGACCGAGGTGGTCGACCTCGGCGGCGGCGCGCTGCTGCCCGGCTTCGTCGACGCCCACCTGCACGCCGTGATGGGCGGTCTCGCGCTGCTCGGCTGCGACCTGTCGACAGTCCACTCGATCGAGGACTACCGGCGGATCATCAGCGAGTACGCCGCTGCGCACGACGGCCCGTGGATCGAGGGCTCGGGCTGGTACGGCGACGTGTTCCCCGGCGGCTTCCCGAGCAGGGAGGAGCTCGACCGCCTCGTACCCGACCGCCCTGCGGTGTTCATCAGCCACGACGTGCACAGCAGCTGGGTCAACTCGCGCGCCCTCGAGATCGCGGGCATCGACCGCGACACCCCCGACCCCGACGGCGGCCGGATCACCCGCGACGAGCGCGGCGAGCCGACCGGCCACCTGCTCGAGCTCGCCACCGAGCTGCTGTCGCCGTACCGGCCGCCGCTCTCGCGCGACGTCCTCGACGCCGCTCTCGCTGCAGCGCAGGAGTACCTGCACTCGGTCGGCGTCACGTCGTGGCAGGACGCGCTGGTCGGCGAGCTGTTCGGCATCCCCGACTGCTACGACGTGTACGCCGCCGCCGGCGAGAGCGGCGGGCTCACCTCGCGCGTCACCGGCGCGCTGTTCTGGGTGCCGGGGCGCGACCTGTCCGATGCCGGCGAGCTCGTCGACCGTCGCGGGCGCAGCGACGGGCGGTTCCGCACCACGGCGGTGAAGCTCGCGCTCGACGGTGTCTGCGAGAACCTCACCGCGGCGCTGCACGACCACTACGAGGGCCACCCGCACGAGTGCGGGCTACCGTTCTTCGACGCCGAGGAGCTCGGCGCGATCACGCGCGTCTTCGACAGCGCCGGGTTCGACCTGCACCTGCACGCCGTCGGCGACCTCGCGGTCTCGTCGGCGCTCGACGCGATCGAGGCGCTGCCGGTCCGCGACGACCGACGCCACCAGGTGGCCCACATCGACCTGATCCAGCGCGACGACCTCGCGCGGATGCGGTCGACCGGTGCGATGGCGAACGTCTCGCCGCTGTGGGCGCGCCAGGACCCGGTGCTCGTCGAGACGAAGCTCCCGCTGCTCAACGCCGACCAGCAGGAGCGGCACTTCCTGTTCGGGTCGCTCGCGCGGGCCGGCGTACCCGTGGCGTTCGGATCCGACTGGCCGGTGTCGACCCCCGACCCGATCGCGGGGCTGCACACCGCGGTGAACCGCACCGCCGCCCCGGGCGACCCGCACGCGCAGGACCACCGCTCGCGCCACGAGCCGCTGCTCGCCCACGAGCGGCTCAGCCTCGACCAGGCGCTGAGCGCCTACACCCGCGAGGCTGCCCGGGCGGCGCGCCTCGACCCGTACGCAGGTGTCCTGCGCACGGGTCGGGAGGCGGATCTCGTGGTGCTCGACCGCGATCCGTACGCCGTCGAGCGCGCCGAGCTCGGGACGCTGCGCGTGACGCAGACCTACGTGCGCGGGCAGCGCGTCCACGACGCCTGACGCTGTCGGCTCACCCGCCGAACGCGCGCAGGTGCATGGTCGAGGCCATCCGCAGGTGGCTGTAGACCGTGTCGACGTCCGGGGCCGTCGTCACCGACGCCATCGCCGCATCGAGGTCGGCGATGTCCTTCGTCTCCACCGTGCGCCCCACTGCGAGGGCGGCGTCGACCGTGGTGGCCTTGGCGAGCAGATCGCTGTAGAGCTGCTGCACCGACGACGTCGCGAACCTGCCGTCGGCGAGGCCGGCCGTCGGGTCGGTGATGCCGTACGCCGTCATGACCTGCCGCAGGGCCGCGAGGTGCTGGCTCTCCGACGACGCGATGCGTGCGAACCGGGCGTCGGAGGGGTAGCGGGCCGCGAGCGCCGTGTAGACGTCGTGGGCGAGCTTCTCCTCCTCGGCCATCGCGGCGACGGTGCTGCGCTGGTCGGCGGTGAGGGTGCCGGTGCCGAGGACGGTGCCGCTCATCATGCCGCCGCCGTTGCGACCCATCATCCCGCCGGGCGCAGTGGCGGCGCTGCCGTCGGAGGTGCCCCAGCGGCCGCCCATCATCTGGCCGCCCATGCCGTAGCCGGTCCCTGAGCCGGGAGATGTGGTGGGGCACCACCGGCCGGTGGTGGTGCAGACCGCGCTGCCGGCCGTCGAGGTGACCGAGCCGACGGCGCCGGCGACCTGCGGGCTGACGACGAGTGCGAGTGCGGCGGCACCGGCCGCGAGACCGGCGCCGAGTGCCACGGGGTGGCGCATGACGACCTCCTGGGTGCGGTGCCCGGTCCGTCCGGCCGGGCGACACCATCACTGTCGGCGTCGCGTCCGGAGCCGCTGTGCCGTCCGTATGGAGATCTCGTGGAGATCGTCGACGGACTGTCCGCACGGCGCGCACCCGGCCCCGTCGTTGGTGACACTGGGGACCGTGAGCACGGTGCTGGTGGTCGAGGACGAGCGCGACATCCGCGACCTCCTGCGCCGCTACCTCGAGCGCGAGGGCCACGCGGTCATCACGGCCGGCACCGGGACCGAGGGCATCCGGCACGTGGAGGACGGTGCGGCCGACCTCGTGCTCCTCGATCTCGGACTCCCCGACATCGACGGTCTCGAGGTGCTGGCCGTGGCACGCGGGCGCGGCGTACCGGTCGTGGCGCTCACGGCCCGCAGCGCCGTCGAGGACCGTATCCGCGGGCTCGAGCAGGGCGCCGACGACTACGTCACGAAGCCCTTCAGCCCGCGCGAGGTCGTGCTGCGCGTCGGCGCGGTGCTCGCACGGGGCGGTGCGGCCGTCGGCGAGGCCGCCGAGTCCTACGGGAGCGGCCGTCTGATCCTGGACCGCTCCCGGCACGAGGCGACGTGGGCAGGCACGGTGCTCGACCTCACGCCGACGGAGTGGGGCATCCTCACCGCCCTCGCCGACCGGCCGGGTCGCGTGTCGTCGCGGCTGGAGCTGGTGAACCGCGTCCGCGGGTACGAGTTCGCCGGCTACGAGCGCACCATCGACTCGCACGTGAAGAACCTGCGTCACAAGCTGGCGCCCGACGGCGCAGCCGTCGTCGAGACCGTGCTCGGCGCGGGGTACCGGCTGGGGCTGCGCCGTGACGCGTGACCGCGGGCTGGGCCCGCTCGGCAGACGTCTGCTCGCCGCGTTCGTCGCGGTGGCGCTGGCGTCGGTCGCGGTCCTCGCCGTGATCGCGATCGCCGGCACGGTCCGCGGCATCACCACCGGCGAGCAGACGACGCGCGACGAGGCCGCCGTGCGCGTCGCTGCGGCCACGGCCTCGGCGTACGCCGCCGCCGGCGGCTGGTCGAGGCCGACCTCGCGGCGGCCGACGAGCTCGCGGGCGGCGCCGGCGCCCCGGCTCGTCGTGCGCGACGCCTCGGGCCAGGTCGTGCAGGGGCCCAGCGGCGGCATGGGTCCGGGCATGGGCATGGGCATGGGGCAGGGGATGGGGCGGGCATCGACCGCGACACCCCCGACCCCGACGGCGGCCGGATCACCCGCGACGAGAACGGCGAGCCGACCGGCCACCTGCTCGAGCTCGCCACCGAGCTGCTGTCGCCGTACCGGCCGCCGCTCTCGCGCGACGTCCTCGACGCCGCTCTCGCTGCAGCGCAGGAGTACCTGCACTCGGTCGGTGTCACGTCGTGGCAGGACGCGCTCGTGGGCGAGCTGTTCGGCATCCCCGACTGCTACGACGTGTACGCCGCCGCCGGCGAGAGCGGCCGGCTCACCTCGCGCGTCACCGGCGCGCTGTTCTGGGTGCCGGGGCGCGACCTGTCCGACGCCGGCGAGCTCGTCGACCGTCGCGGCCGCAGCGACGGCCGGTTCCGCACCACGGCGGTGAAGCTCGCGCTCGACGGCGTCTGCGAGAACCTCACCGCCGCCCTGCACGAGCACTACGAGGGCCACCCGCACGAGTGCGGGCTGCCGTTCTTCGACGCCGAGGAGCTCGGCGCGATCACGCGCGTCTTCGACAGTGCGGGCTTCGACCTGCACATGCACGCGGTCGGCGACCTCGCGGTCTCGTCGGCGCTCGACGCCCTCGAGGCGCTGCCGGCCCGCGACGACCGGCGCCACCAGGTGGCGCACATCGACCTGATCCAGCGCGACGACCTCTCCCGGATGCGGTCGACCGGTGCGATGGCGAACGTGTCGCCGCTGTGGGCCCGGCAGGACCCGGTGCTCGTCGAGACCAAGCTGCCCCTGCTCAACGCCGACCAGCAGGAGCGGCACTTCCTGTTCGGGTCGCTCGCGCGGGCCGGCGTACCCGTGGCGTTCGGCTCCGACTGGCCGGTGTCGACCCCCGACCCGATCGCCGGGCTGCACACCGCCGTGAACCGCACCGCGGCACCGGGCGACCCGCACGCGCAGGACCGCCGCTCGCGGAACGAGCCGCTGCTCGCCCACGAGCGGCTCAGCCTCGACCAGGCGCTGCGCGCCTACACCCGGGAGGCGGCCCGAGCGGCGCGCCTCGAGGAGCACGCCGGCGTCCTGCGGCCCGGCCGCGAGGCCGACCTGGTCGTGCTGGACCGCGACCCGTACGCCGTCGAGCGGGCCGACCTCGGCACGCTGCGGGTGCTCCAGACCTACGTGCGCGGGGAGCGCGTCCACGCCGTCTGACCGACCCGTGACCCTCCAGGGCTCAAGGGGTGGGGGTGGATCAGCCGAGACACACCCCGTGGGCGACTCCTCGACGCGAGGCGGCGCCGTCGGCGCTGTCGACGGCGTCTCCCGGGTGACCTATGCGACCGACGCGGTCGCGAGCACGCTCCCGGTGTCGGTCGCCCTCGCGCTGGTGTTCGCGACCCTTCTGGTCGTGCACCCGTTCGTGTTCGGCGAGCCGGCCGGGACCATGACGATCGTCGTCACCGCGCTCGGCGCGCTGATCTCCGGCGTCGTCGCCGTCCTCGCCACCACCGGTCACGTGACGACCGCGAACGCCTACCCGCTGCTCGCCCTGGTCGCGCTCTCCGCGACGGGTGCCGCCTTCGTGCACCTCATCGAGGGGTCCGACCCCCGCGACACGGTCCCGCTCCTGCTGCTGGCCACCGGGCTGGGCGCGGTGCTGCTGGCGCGCGCCTGGTTCGTCGGCTGCATCGCCCTCGTCTGGGTCGCCGTCCTGGCGGCCGTCGAGATCATCGGCGGCAGCGTGCAGCAGTGGTCGTACTGGCTCTTCTACCTCGGCGTCGCCACAGCGCTCGGGACCGTGATCCACGTCCTGCGCCGGCACAACCTGCGCATCGCCTCCGACGCGGTCGACCTCGCGCTGCGCGCCGCGACCGAGGACGCGGCGACGGGGCTGGTGAACCGCCGCGGCCTCACGATGCTCGGGCGCGAGGTCGTCGCCGTCGCCCGCCGGCACAACGACGCGGTGCACTGCTCGTTCGTCGATGTCGACGGGCTCAAGGCGATCAACGACCACTACGGCCACGATGCCGGCGACGACGTGATCGTCGCGGTCGCCGAGGCGCTGCGGCGCTCGTCGCGCGAGGCCGACGTGGTCGCCCGCTGGGGCGGCGACGAGTTCGTCGTGGTCGGCCTCGGGGCCGGCGTACCGCCGCTCGACCTCGAGCGCCGCGTGCAGGAGTACCTGCACGACGACGAGGGCCTCGCCGAGCACGTCGGCGCCATCGGCATCAGCGTCGGCCGCTCGATGCTCGAGCCGTGGGACACCGGCGACCTGCAGGGCCTGCTGTGGTCGGCCGACCGCGACATGTACGTGCGCCGCGCCCTCAAGGGCCGGACGGTGCCGCCGGTGCTCACCCTCGACCGCACGGTGGAGGACGACGAGGCCTGAGCGGCCCGCAGACGCCGACGGATACCCTGCGCGGGTGGTCAGTGCAGACGCGTCGCCCCCCGGTCTGCTCGACGACTCGCTCGCCGCACCGTTCACCCGTCTCGACGACGTCCGTGCCGCGCAGATCCTCGAAAGCGGCTGGGGTCTCGAAGCGACGGCGCTGCGGCGTCTCGACACCGAGCGCGACGACACCTACGTCGCGGAGACGGCCGTCGGCACGTACGTCCTCAAGGTGGCGCACCCGCTCGACGACGTCGCGATCCTCGACCTGCAGTGCTCGGCGCTCGCCCACGTCGCCGACCGCGACCCCGCGCTGCCGATCCCGCACGTGCGGCCCGACGTCGCCGGCGAGCTGCTGCACCTCGTCGACGGCCCCGAGCCTCGGCGGGCCCGGCTGCTGAGCCACCTGCCCGGCCAGGTCCTCGACTACGACCGCACCTCGGCGGCCGACCGCCGCGCGGTCGGCGCCGCCCTCGCGCGGCTCTCGCTGGCGCTGAGCGACTTCGAGCACGCCGGTGCCGAGCGCTCGCTGCCCTGGGACCTGCAGCAGGTCGGCTCGCTGCGGCCTCTCCTCGACCACGTCACCGACCCGGTCGCGCGTGGTGACGCCGCCACGGTCCTCGACCGCTTCGACGCGTCGGTCGGGGCTGCCGTCGCCGCGACGCGGCAGCAGGTCGTGCACAACGACCTCAACCCCGACAACGTCCTGCTCGTCCCCGGTGCTGCCGAGCCCGTCACGGGAGTCCTCGACTTCGGCGACATGCTGCGCACGGCGGTCGTCGCCGACCTCGCCGTCGCGATGGCGTACGCCGTCGACGCCGCCGGCTCGGGCGACGACCCGTGGACCGGTCCGTACGACGTCGCCGAGGGCTACCTCGCGGTGCGGGCGCTCGACGACGACGAGACGCGCCTGCTGCCCGACCTCGTGCGCACGCGCCTCGCGCAGCGCCAGCTCGTGAACTCCTGGCTGGTGTCGGCCGACCCGGCCAATGCCGAGTACACCGGCCGCAGCCTCGTGCGCTCCGCGCCGGCGCTGCACCGCGTCGTCACCGTGCCCGCACCGATCGAGAGGGGCTGACCGTGGCCGTCACCGTCGGGCCGTCGACGTACTTCGATCCGGCGCGCGTCGAGGAGCTCGACAAGTCGACCGCGTCGCTCGTCCGCCGCCGGATCGCCGCGCTCGGACCGGCGTACCGGCTGTTCTACGACCGGCCGCTGCAGCTGGTGCGCGGCGAGGGTTGCCACCTCTACGACGTCGACGGCGTGGAGTACCTCGACGCCTACAACAACGTGCCGTCGGTCGGTCACGCTCACCCGCGCGTGGTCGCGGCGATCGCCGCGCAGGCAGCGCTGCTCTCGACGCACACGCGCTACCTGCACGAGGGGATCGTGCGCTACTCCGAGGACCTGCTCGCGACGATGCCCGACGAGATCGGGCACGTGATGTACACGTGCACCGGCTCCGAGGCGGGCGACCTCGCGATGCGGCTCGCCAAGCACCTCACCGGCGGCACGGGCGTCGTCGTGACGCGCAACGCCTACCACGGTGTGACCACCGAGGTCGCCGCGCTGTCGCCGTCGCTCGGCGGGCTCGACAGCCTGCCCGACTGGGTGCGTGTCGTGGAGGCGCCCGACGCCTACCGCGTCGACACCACGGGGTACGCCGACCTCGGGGAGTGGTTCGCGGCGCAGGTGCAGAGCGCCATCGACGACCTCGAGGCGCAGGGGATCCGCTTCGCCGCGTTCGTCGCCGACTCGGTGTTCGCGAGCGACGGCGTGCTCGCCGACCCGCGCGGGTTCCTCGTTCCGGTGCGCGACGTCGTGCACCGCGCCGGCGGCCTGTACGTCGCGGACGAGGTGCAGCCCGGCTTCGGCCGCACCGGCGACGAGCTGTGGGGCTTCGCGCGCCACGGCAGCGCCGACGCGCCGTTCGTGCCCGACCTCGTCGTGATGGGGAAGCCGATGGGCAACGGCTACCCGGTCGCCGCCACGGCGATGCGTCCCGACATCGCGGAGCGGTTCGGCCGCGACATGCGCTACTTCAACACCTTCGGCGGCAACCCCGTCGCGATGGCGGCCGCCCAGGCGGTGCTCGACGTGCTTCGCGACGAGGGCCTGCAGGAGAACGCGCGGGTCGTGGGGGAGCGGATGCGCGCGCAGCTGCGCGACCTCGACCACGCGTGCGTCGGCGACGTACGCGGTGCGGGCCTGTTCGTCGGCGTCGAGCTCGTGCACCCCGACGGCAGCCAGGATGGCGACCTCACCCTCGCGGTCGTGAACGGCCTGCAGCGCCGTCGCGTCCTCGTCGCGACCGGAGGCCTGCACAACAACGTGCTCAAGGTGCGGCCGCCGCTGTGCTTCTCCGACGCCGACGCCGACCGCTTCGTCACCGAGCTCGACGCCGTCCTCACCGAGCTCCATGCCTAGGCACGTCCTCGTCCTCGGCGACTCGCTGACCTTCCACGGGCCCGACCAGCCGCACCGCCCGAGCGACCCGCGGCTCTACCCCAACGTCCTCGCGAGCTCGCTCGGCGACGACGTGCGCGCCGACGTCGTCGCACGCATCGGGTGGACCGCGCGCGACGCGTGGTGGGCGCTCACGAAGGACCCCCACGTGTGGGGCGAGCTGCTGCCGCGCGCCGACGCGCTCGTCCTCGGCGTCGGGCAGATGGACCACCTGCCCGCGTCGGTGCCGACGTGGCTGCGCGAGGGGATCCCGTACGTGCGCCCGGGATCGCTGCGGCGCCAGGTCCGCAAGGCGTACGGCGCGGTCTCGCCGCACGTCATCCGGCTCACCGGCGGGCCGCTGCGCCAGCTCCCGCAGGCGGCGACCGACCACTACCTCGCGCGGATCGTGCAGGGCGTGCGCACCTACCGCCCCGGGATCCCCGTGGTGCTGCTCGGTCCCGCGCCGCACGCGGCTCCGTCGTACCCGTCGTTGCGCCACCACGAGCCCGCCGTCGCGGCCGCGCGCCGGTGGTGCGCAGCCCACGACGTCGGTTTCGTCGACCTCGACCCGCTCGTCGGCCCGTCGCTGCGCGCCGGCACCGGCAACCCCGACGGCATGCACTTCGGCTGGGACGCCCACGCCGCCATCGGCCGTGCCGCCGCCGACGCCCTCACCGCCCGCGGCTTCTGACCCCCTGGGTCTCACTCGGCCAACTGCTCGCCTCGCGGCCCGAGGCGAGCACCTCGCCGAGTGAGACCGGTTACTAGAGTGCGGGCATGAGCGAGCAGACGCGGTGGGTGACCGACAACCCCGAGACCCACTCGCAGTCCTACGTCGCGCACTTCCGACGTCTCGCGGCGAAGGGCGACGACCTGGCGGGGGAGGCGCGGCTGCTCGACGCGCTCGTGCCGCCGGGCTCGCACGTGCTCGACGCCGGCTGCGGCACCGGGCGCACGGGAGCGGTCCTGCACGCGCGGGGCCACCGCGTCGTCGGTGTCGACGCCGACCCGGTCCTGGTCGGCGCGGCGCGCGAGGACCACGAGGGCCCGACCTGGCTGGTCGCCGATCTCAGCGCCCTCGACCTCGCCGACCACGGCGTCGCCGAGCCGTTCGACGGCGCCGTGATGGCCGGCAACGTGATGGTCTTCGTCGCGCCCGGGAGCGAGCAGGCCGTGCTCGCCGGCGTCGGGCGGCACCTGGCCCCGGGCGCCCCGCTCGTCACCGGCTTCGCGACCGACCGGCACTACGACCTCATCGCCTTCGACGACGACGCCGAGGCCGCGGGCTTCTGCGTCGAGCACCGGTTCTCGACCTGGGACCTCAAGCCCTACCGCGCCGACGGCGACTTCGCGGTCACGATCCTGCGACGGCTTCCGGGCTGAGCACCTCGCGCGGGGCGTCGACCTCCGCGACGTCGGGGCTGTCGTGCCGCAGGGTGCGGCCGGGCAGCAGACCGGCGAGGAGCAGACCTGCGATCGCCCAGACGCCGAGAACCGCGAGCGCGCCGCCCGCGCCGGCCGACGAGAAGAACGCCACCGACCGCACCGCGGTGTTCGCCGCGCCGAGCGGGAGCAGCTGCGCCCAGGCGCCCCACGGCGTCGGCACCAGCTGCCAGGCCGAGGTCACGCCCGAGAACGGCATGCCGAGGAAGAAGACGACGAGCACCGACAGCCCGATGCCGCCCGGACCGAGGAGCACCGCGAGCCCGCACGTCGCCGCGGCGATCGCGAGCGAGACGAGACCGAGGACCGCGGCGTTCGCGGCCCAGCCGCCGGTGAGGACACCGAGCCCCGGCTGCAGCACCGCGACGCAGAGCAGGCCCGCGGCCACGGCGTACCCGAGCAGGGCGACGAGGCGCTGGAGGCGGCCGCGCGCGAGCAGGGCGATGATCGCGCCCGCGGCGAGCGACGTGATCGCGAGCGGCAGGAACGCGATCGAGAGTCCGGCCCCGTGCGGGTCGTCGGCGGGGGAGGGGACGAGGTCGGTGACGGTCACCGGCACGTCCGGGTTCGCGGCGCGCACGGCCGCGGGGATCCCCTGCGACAGCGCCTGAGCGACGGCACCGCTCGCGGCGGACGCCGTGTAGACCGTGACTCCGGACTGCCCGAGCACGATCGCGCCGTAGACCTCGCGCGAGGTGACCGCGGACTGTGCGGCGGCGTCATCGGAGACGACGGTGACGTCGAACGCGCCGGGCTGCGCGGCCTCGACGCCGCCGACGAGGGCCTGCACCTGCTGGGCGGGGCCGGCCGCGGCGATCGGCAGGTCGTGCGGCGCCGACCGCGACGCCGACCAGGCGAAGACGAGCAGCAGGAGCACCTGGACGCAGACGACGAGCGCGACCGCGACGGCCACCCGGCCTGCGGTGGACAGCTTCGACATGGTTCTCTCCAAGAAAAGGGAACGTTCGTTCTCGGATACTCCCGCCGGCGCGGCAGCCCTGTCAAGAACGATCGTTCTCTTTTGTGCCACACTGACGCCGTGCCACGCATCAGCGAGCAGACCCGTCAGGAGCGGCGCGACCGGATCGTCGACGCCGCCACGGAGGTGTTCACGGCCAACGGCTTCCACGCGACCTCGATGGACGACATCCTCGCGGCGGCCGGGATGTCCGCCGGGGGCGCGTACCGGTACTTCGCGGGCAAGGACGAGATCGTGGCCGCCGTCGCGGAGCGGGTCGTCGGCGGCATGACCTCCGGCGTCGACAGCCTGCTGGCCGACGGTTCCGAGGAGCCGTTCTCCGACGCGGTGGTCCGGCTGCTGGGCATGCTCGACGCCGTGGCCGACGGCCCGGGCCGGCTCGCGATGATCGTCTGGGGAGAGGCGCAGCGCGACCCCGCCATCGCGGCGCTGGCCCAGGGCGAGGCGTCGAAGGTCCGTGCGTCGATCCGTGCCTTCGTGGAGCGGGCGCACCGCGCGGGCGAGCTGCCGGAGGGCCGGTCGCCCGACGACGTCGCGACGGTCCTGTTCGCGATGTTCCCCGGGTACGTCGTCCAGCGCCGGATCATCGGCGACGTCGACGCCGAGGCCTTCGCCCGGTCGGTGGCGCGGGTCCTCGGCGTGGATGCGGACTGACCGCCCGGTCCGTCACGATCCTGCGACGGCTGGGACGCGTCGCTGGACTCGCCCCCGCAGCGCGGGAGACGCTGTCTCGGCCGGTGCGACAGGGGAGGGGAGCGGATGAGCCCGAGCGACGGTCGTGAGCCGCAGGCTCGCGAGCCCGAGGCGCCGTCCCCACTCGAGGTCCTCGAGGAGATCTCGCTGCGCGACGTGCTCGCGCTGGGCTCCGAGGGCACCGACCCCGTCGACTGGTCGTCGCTCGTCGAGGACCGGTCCGGCACCTGCCCCGACTGCGGGCAGCCCGACGGCCCGCGCCACCACAAGAGCTGCATCGCGCACCCGCGACCGCCGAGCTTCTGGTGGCCCGTCGGCGTCACCCTCGGCCTGGCCGGCTGCCTGTCGTTCTTCGTCGGGCCGGGCGCGTTCCTGTTCTTCGTGCCGCTGCTGGTCCTCGGCCTGCTCATCCGCGCGCGCTGAGCCGATGCGGACGAGCCTGGTCTACCTGCTCGGGTCACCCGGAGTCGGCAAGCGCACCGTCGCCGACGCGCTGCACCGGCTCACGGGCGCCGTCGTCCTCGACAACCACCGGATCAACCTGCCGATCATGTCGCTGTTCGACTGGGACGGCGCCGAGCGGCTGCCGCCCGAGGTCTGGGGGTACGTCGACCGCGTCCGCGACGCCGTGCTCGACGCCCTCGTCGAGATCGCGCCCCGCGACGCCAGCTACGTCCTCACCAACGCCCTCGAGGTCACGCACCTGGACTGGCTCCGGAGGATCGAGGGCATCGCCGAAGCGCGCGGGTCGGTCTTCGTCCCGGTGCTGCTCGAGTGCGAGCTCGAGGAGCAGCTGCGCCGGGTGTCGTCCGAGGACCGCGTCGTACGCCTGAAGCTCTCCGACCCCGTGGCGGCGCGGGCGTTCATCGAGGGCAGCGAGTTCTACCGTCCGACCGGGGCGAACTCGCTCGTGATCGACACGACGCACCGCAGCCCCGACGAGTCGGCCCGGCTGGTCGCCGAGCACGTCGAGCGCCTGCTCGCCGGCTGATCCGGCGTCGGCAACCCCGTGGGGCGCCGGGTGCCCCGTCCGGTATCCTCGTCTCGTGCGAACCGGACTCCTGCTTACCGGGCCGCACCGGATGCAGCGCCGCGGCTGACCGCCGCGGACCCGGTGCGGCTGACCCCTCCTGAGCGAGGGGCTTTTTCATGCCAGGGACCGGGAACCAGGGACGAGGGACTTCGAGATGACGACCGAGACGTTCGACGCCGAGGGCCGCGAGGGCTACGACGTCCACGCCGTGCAGGACAAGTGGCTGCCGGTCTGGGACGAGATCGCCCCGTTCCGCAGCGGCCGCCCCGACGACACCCGTCCGAAGCGCTACGCGCTCGACATGTTCCCGTACCCCTCGGGCGACCTGCACATGGGTCACGCCGAGGCGTACGCGCTGGGCGACGTCATCGCGCGGTACTGGGTGCAGCAGGGCTACAACGTCATGCACCCCATCGGCTGGGACTCCTTCGGCCTGCCCGCCGAGAACGCCGCGATCAAGCGCGGCGCCGACCCGGTCGCGTGGACCGCCGCGAACATCGAGCAGCAGAAGAGCTCGATGCGCCGCTACGCGTGCTCGTTCGACTGGGACCGCGTGCTGCACACGAGCGACCCGGCGTACTACCGCTGGAACCAGTGGCTGTTCCTGAAGCTGTACGAGCGCGGCCTGGCCTACCGCAAGGACAGCAGCGTCAACTGGTGCCCCAACGACCAGACCGTGCTGGCCAACGAGCAGGTCGTGCAGGGCCGCTGCGAGCGCTGCGACGCGCTGGTCACCAAGAAGAAGCTGACCCAGTGGTACCTGCGCATCACCGAGTACGCCGACCGGCTGCTCGACGACATGGCGCAGCTGGAGGGCCACTGGCCCGACAAGGTCCTGCTGATGCAGCGCAACTGGATCGGCCGCTCGACCGGTGCCGAGGTGCGCTTCGAGATCGAGGGCCGCGACGAGCCGGTCACCGTCTACACCACGCGCCCTGACACGCTGTTCGGCGCGACCTTCTTCGTCGTGGCCGCCGACTCCGACCTGGCCGCCGAGCTGGCCGCCGGCACGCCGGCTCAGGCCGAGTTCGAGGCCTACCTGGAGGAGACCAAGCGGATCACCGAGGTCGAGCGCCTGTCGACCGACCGGCCCAAGACCGGCGTCTTCCTGCAGCGGTACGCCGTGAACCCGGTCAACGGCGAGCGGATCCCGATCTACGCGGCCGACTACGTGCTGGCCGACTACGGCACCGGCGCGATCATGGCCGTGCCCGCGCACGACCAGCGCGACTGGGACTTCGCCACGGCGTTCGGCCTGCCGATCGTCACGGTCGTGCAGCCGCCGGCCGACTGGGACGGCGAGGCCTACGCCGGCGACGGCGTCGCCGTGAACTCCGGGTTCCTGGACGGCCTGAACAAGGCCGACGCCATCGAGCGCACCATCGCGTGGCTGGAGGAGAAGGGGCTGGGCACCGGCGCGGTCAACTACCGCTTGCGCGACTGGCTGATCTCGCGCCAGCGCTACTGGGGCACGCCGTTCCCGATCATCCACTGCCCCTCGTGCGGCGAGGTGCCGGTGCCCGAGGACCAGCTGCCTGTCGTGCTGCCGCCGACCGAGGGCCTGGACCTCGCGCCCAAGGGCACGTCGCCGCTGGCCGGCGCGACCGACTGGGTCGACGTGTCGTGCCCGAGCTGCGGCGGTCCGGCCAAGCGCGACACCGACACGATGGACACGTTCGTCGACTCGTCGTGGTACTTCCTGCGCTACGTCGACCCCTCGCGCGACGACGTGCCGTTCGACACCGAGCAGGTGCGCGAGTGGGCGCCGGTCGACCAGTACACCGGCGGTGTCACGCACGCGATCCTGCACCTGCTCTACGCGCGCTTCTTCACCAAGGCGCTGCACGACATGGGCATGGTCGACTTCGTCGAGCCGTTCACCCGCCTGCTGAACCAGGGCATGGTCGGCATGAACGGGTCGGCGATGAGCAAGTCGCGCGGCAACCTGGTGGCGCTGTCGGACGAGCTGGAGAAGAACGGCGTCGACGCCGTCCGGCTGACGATGGTGTTCGCCGGCCCGCCGGAGGACGACATCGACTGGGCCGACGTGTCGCCCAGCGGCTCGAAGAAGTTCCTGTCGCGCGCCTGGCGCCTGTCGGGCGACGTCACGAGCGAGCCCGGCGTCGACGTCACCACCGGCGACCTGGCGCTGCGCCGCATCACGGCGAAGTCGGTGCACGAGGCGGCGCAGGCGGTGGAGTCGTTCCGCTTCAACGTCGCGGTCGCGAAGACCATGGAGTTGGTCAACGCGACCCGCAAGGCCATCGACAGCGAGGCCGTCGGAGGTGCCGACCCTGCGGTGCGCGAGGCGGCCGAGGCCGTCGCGATCATGCTGTCGCTGGTCGCGCCGTACACCGCCGAGGAGATGTGGTCGCGCCTGGGACACGAGCCCTCGGTCGCCCTGGCCGGCTGGCCCGCCGTCGACGAGACGCTGCTGGTCGAGGAGTCGGTGACGTGCATCGTGCAGGTCGCGGGCAAGGTCCGCGACAGGCTCGAGGTGCCGCCGTCGATCGGCGAGGACGAGCTGCGCGAGCTGGCGCTGGCCGCTCCCGGCGTCGTGAAGGCGCTGGACGGCAAGGGGATCCGCACGGTGATCGTGCGGGCGCCCAAGCTCGTCAACATCGTCCCGGCGTAGGCCTCGGGTCGTAGGGTCGTCGGCATGGCTCGCGTCGCGCTCGTCACCGACTCGACGGCGTACCTGCCCGCCGACCTGGTGGCCTCGCACGCCATCACGGTCGTGCCGGTGCAGGTCGTCGTCGCCGGCCAGGCCTACGACGAGGGCACGCAGATCACGCCGCACGAGGTCGCCGAGGCGCTGCGCGCCTGGAAGGTCGTGACGACGTCGCGGCCCTCGCCCGAGCGCTTCGCGCAGGCGTACGCCGCGGCCGCGGGGGCCGGCGCGACCGCGATCGTGTCGGCGCACCTGTCGGGCGACATGTCGGGCACGGTCGACTCCGCCGCGCTCGCCGCGAAGGAGTCGCCGATCCCGGTGCGTGTGGTCGACACCCGCAGCGTCGCGATGGCGATGGGCTTCGGCGTGCTCGACGGCGTGCGCGCCGCGGAGTCGGGCGCCGATGTCGACGACGTCGCCGACGCCGTGCTGCGCCGCGTCGGGTCGAGCAGCGCGCTGTTCTACGTCGACACGCTCGACTACCTGCGCCGCGGCGGCCGCATCGGCGCCGCGACCGCGCTCGTCGGTCAGGCCCTTGCCGTGAAGCCGATCCTCGAGCTCGTCGACGGCCACGTCGCGCCGCTGGAGAAGGTGCGCACGTCGGCGAAGGCGCTCGCCCGCATCGAGGAGCTCGTGGTGGAGCGTGCCGCGGGACGGCCGTGCGACATCGCCGTCCACCACCTCGACTCCGCCGCGCGCGCCGAGACCCTCGCCGGCCATCTCGTCGCCCGCCTCGTCGACTCGCGCGTGCTGGTGAGCGAGGTCGGCGCCGTCGTCGGCGCGCACGTCGGACCGGGCATGGTCGCGGTGGCCGTCTCGCCGCGGCCGACGTCCGCCTGAGACATGGCCGTCCACCACGCGGTGCTCGCGGCGTCGACGGTCGCCGAGGTGTCACCGGTCGTGGTCTCGGTCCTCATCGGCTCGCTCGCGGCCGTCGTCGGCTACGGCATCGGCGCGATCAACCCGGCATCGCTCATCGCGCGGGTCCGCGGCGTCGACCTCGCGTCGGTCGGCTCGGGCAACCCGGGCGCCACCAACGCCGGACGCGCCCTCGGCTGGAAGGTCGGCGTGCTCGTCGGCGTACTCGACGCCCTCAAGGGCTTCGTGCCCGTGCTCGCCTTCGAGCTGCTCGGCTTCCCGGTCGCCGGCCTCGTCGCGGGCCTCGCCGCCGTGCTCGGCCACGTGACGTCGCCGTTCCTGCGCGGCCGCGGCGGCAAGGGGGTCGCGACGTCGCTCGGCGCGATCCTCGCCGTGCAGCCGATCTGGGTGCTGCCGGTGATGGCGGCGTTCGGCCTCGGCTACGCCCTCACCCGGCGCGTCGGCCTCTCGTCAGTCGCCGCCGCCGTGGTGCTCGTGCCGGCCGCGATCTGGAAGCACACCAGCGACGCCCAGGTCTGGTTCGCGGTCGCCCTGACCCTCCTGGTCCTCGTGCGCCACCGCAAGAACCTGCTCGCCGCCGTACGCCGCAGCTGACCCCTCGCACACCGCACCCGACGTCTCCCACCCGACGTCACCCGCCTGCCGACCACTCCCTTCGCGGCCAGGCATAACGGGACCGAGATCTCGTTCCGTTATGCCGTGGGCACACTCGCCCCGACGCGCCAGGGTCGGGCTCGCGTCACGGTGTCGGCCTGCCCTTGCGCCCGCCCATGACAGGAACGAGATCTCGTTTCCGTTATGCGCGTGGTGGGTGGGAGGTGCTGCGTGGACGTTGGGGACGGGTGTCGCGTCGTCCACAGGGGCGGGCGGGCTGCGATGGGGAGCCGCCCTCGTGATGCCAGCGTGCACGGGTGCTTCCGCTGCCTCGTCCCCGTCCTGACGTCGAGGTCGTGCGTGCGCGGTTGCGGGCGCTGGCGCAGGGCGCGTGGGGCGAGCTCCCCGACGACGACGTCGAGCGCGGTCACGAGGTCGGGCTCGACGGACTGCTCGGTACGCCGGAGCCGGGGGCGGTGGTCCGGACTCGGGCGTCGACGCGCACGGTGCTCGTCGCGGTCGGGGCGACCGCGCTCGCGACCTGGGCCGTGGTGCACCTGACGTCGGGCGGTCCGCCGTCGCCGGTGGAGGTGCTGCCCGGTACGCCGGTCGCGGTGTCGTCGGCCCCGGCTGCGGGTGCGGCCTCGCCGAGCTCGACCGGAGGAGTCGAGCCGCCGGCGCCGGAGCTCGTCGTGCAGGTGGTCGGTCAGGTACGCCGTCCCGGTCTCGTGACGCTCCCGCCCGGATCCCGTGTCGCTGATGCGGTCCGGCTCGCGGGCGGTCTCGTGCGCGGCGGCAGCAGCGGCGCGCTCAACCTGGCCCGGCCCGTGGTCGACGGCGAGCAGATCGTCGTCGGTCCCGATGCTCCTGCCGGCTCGGCTCCGAGCGGTGGCGGTGCGTCGAGCGACGTCGTCGACCTCAACACGGCGACGGCGGAGGACCTCGACTCGCTGCCCGGCGTCGGCCCGGTCACCGCGGCGAAGATCCTCGACTGGCGCTCGGCGCACGGCCGGTTCACCGCGGTCGAGCAGCTGCGCGAGGTGTCGGGCATCGGCGCCAAGACCTTCGAGCGGCTCAAGCCGCACGTGCGGGTCTGACGTGCGCGCGGGTCTCCTGCTGTGGCTCGCGACCGCCGCCGCGCTGGTCGGCGTCGTGGCGCTCGGGCCGGGGCGATGGTGGTTGCTCGTCGGTGCGGCCACCGTCGTCGCGTTCCTCGTGGGGTGGCGGCTGGTCGGCGTACGGCGTGCGCTCGTGCTGACGACCGGCGGGCTGGTCCTCGGGTCGGCGGTGGTGACGTGGCGCGTCGTACCGCTGCTCGACTCGCCGCTCACCGCGATCGCGGGCACGCGCGCGAGCGTCGAGGTGGTGCTGACGGCGACCGGCGACCCGACGACGCGCAGCGGGCGCACGAGCGGGTCGCGGCGCACCGACGACGAGTGGCAGCTCGACGCCGCGCTGACCTCGCTGCGGACCGTCGACGGCGCGGTCGTGGCCGTCGACCTGCCGGTGCGCGCGCTGACCACCGACGACGTCGGGCGGGTGCTCCCCGGCACGGTGCTCGTCGGTCGGGTGCGGGTGCTGCCCGGCGACCCGCTGCGCGGGCGAGCGGCCACGCTGCTGCTGAGCTCGACCCAGGTGCGCGCGGGACCGCCTGCGGTGCAAGGGATCGCGGGCGCGCTGCGGTCGTCGTTGCGAGCCTCGGTCGCCGACCGGCCGCCCGACGAGGCAGGTCTGCTGCCGGGGCTCGTCGTCGGCGACACGTCGCACGTGCCCGACGACCTCGACCGCGCGATGCGCGACTCGGGGCTCGCTCACCTGACCGCGGTCAGCGGCGGCAACGTCGCGGTGATCGTCCTGCTCGCTCTCGCAGCGGTGCGAGCGGCCGGCGTGCACCGAGGTCGGCTGCAGGTGCTGCTCGTCGGCGCGGTGGTTGCGGCGTATGTCGTGGTCGCGCGGCCCGAGCCGTCGGTGGTGCGTGCGGCCGGCATGACGGCCGTCGTGCTGGTCGCGCTGCTGCTCGACCTCCGGGTGCATGCCCGTGACGCGCTGGGCGTGGCGGTCGGCGCTCTCGTGCTGCTCGACCCGTTCCTCGCGCTGTCGGTCGGCTTCGCGATGTCGGCCGCGGCCACCGCGGGGCTGGTGCTGCTCGCGTCGCGGTGGCGGCCGCGCACCGACGGTCCGTGGCCGGTGCGCGTCGCCCGGGGTGCCGTGGTGCTGCTCACCGTGAGCGCCGTGGCGCAGCTCGCGGTCGCGCCCCTCGTGGCGGGCATCGGGGGCGGCGTACCGCTCGGAGGTCTGGTCGCCAACCTGCTCGCCGAGCCCGCGGTCGCTCCCGCGACGGTGTGCGGGGTGCTCGCCGCGCTCGTCGGGGTCGTGTGGCCGGCCGCGGCGACCGTCGTCGCGCTGCCGGGCGCCTGGGCGGTCGGCTGGATCGCGCGGATCGCCCGCGCCACAGCGGATGCCGCGCCGCCCCTGCCGTGGCCGAGCGGCTGGGCGGGTGGCCTCGCGCTTCTCGTGGTGCTCCTCGTCGGGGCGGTCGCGGTCGTCACCGCGCGCCGCGCCGGAGACCGGGTCGCGCGGGTCTGCGCTGCGGTGGCGCTGGTGGGCGGTCTCGTCGTCGCGGCGCCGCCGACGTCGGTGCCCCTCGCCGCGGCCTGGCCGCCGACGGGGTGGCGCGTGGTGATGTGCGACGTCGGCCAGGGCGACGCGACCGTGCTCGCGACCGCGCAGGGGGAGGCCGTGGTGGTCGACGTCGGTCCTGACCCGGTGCTGCTCGACCGCTGCCTGCGCAGGCTCGGCGTCGTACGCGTGCCCCTGCTCGTCCTCACGCACTTCCACGCCGACCACGTCGAGGGTCTGCCCGGCCTGCTGCGCGGCCGGACGGTCGGCACCGTGCTGGTGTCACCTCTGGAGGAGCCGCCGGGGGAGACGTCGCGGGTACGCCGGTGGCTGCGCGGATCGGGGGCGACGATGCGCACCGCCGCGCCCGGCGACCGGTGGACCGTGGGTGCCGCGACCCTGCGGGTGCTGTGGCCGCAGCGGCTGATCCGCGGCGAGGGCTCCGACCCGAACAACGCGAGCGTCGTGGTGCGCGCCGACCTGGGCGAGACGTCGGTGCTGCTCGCGGGCGACCTCGAGACCGCGGCGCAGGAGGCCGTGCTGGCGCTGGGGGAGGTGACGCAGGTCGACGTCGTGAAGGTCCCGCACCACGGCTCGGCCAAGCAGGCACCCGGCTGGGCGACGACGGCGCGGCCGCGGGTGGCGCTCGTCGGCGTCGGCGTCGACAACGACTACGGCCACCCCTCGCCCCGCACGGTCGCGGACTACCGCGCCGTCGGCGCCGTGGTCGGCCGCACCGACCTCGACGGCGACCTCGCCGTCGTCCCCCTCGACGACCCCGCCGACCCCGACGCCCTCGGCCTCGTCCGCCGCGGCCACTGACCGCTCACGTCGATGGGTGCTCAGCGAGGTCTCTAGCCCTCGCTGAGCGCCCACCGATCTCGAGCTCGAGTCGATGGGTGCTCAGAGTGGTGTCTAGACCTCGCTGGGCGCCCGTGGACTCCCGGGGGTCGGCGGTGGGTGGGGCGTGGCATGCTCGGGGCACCATGACGCCCCCGGCACAGCGCAAGGCTCCCGCCTCCACGGCCCCCGAGGCCGACGTCGCGGGCTCGCGCGCGGTGCTGGCCCTCGGCGCCGAGGACTTCCTCGCCGAGCGGGTCGTCGCGGCCGTGATCGCGGCCGCGCGCAAGGACGACCCCACGGTCGAGCGGCGCGACGTCGACCTCGCGTCCGACTCCGCGCTCGGCATGCTGGTCGAGGCCTGCTCCCCGAACCTGTTCGGCGACGCCGCGGTGGTGGTGGCCCGCAACGCCGACTCCGCCGACGACTCGCTCGTCGCGGCGCTCCTCGACGCGGCCGGTGCCGGTGAGGTGCGGCTCGTGGTGCTGCACCCCTCGGGTCAGAAGGGCCGCAAGGTCGCCGACGCTCTCGCCAAGGGCGGGTTCACCGTCGCGCCGTGCGAGAAGGCCAAGGGCCGCGCCGTCGACGACTTCATCTCCCGCGAGCTCCACGCCGCGAAGCGCAAGGCCACGCCCGCCGCGGTCGAGGCGCTGCGGATGGCCATCGGCGACGACCTGCGCTCCCTGTCGGCCGCGATCGCCCAGCTCGTGAGCGACGTGCAGGACGACCCGCTCACGCCCGAGTCGGTCGCCCTCTACTACGACGGCGTCGCCGACGTCCCGGGCTACCTGGTGTCCGACGCCGTGCTCGGGGGCCGTGCGGTCGAGGTGCTGCGGCGCGCCCGCTGGGCGCTGCTCAACGATCCCGGCGCCGGCCCCGCGCTGTCGGCCGCCGTCGCCTCGGGCCTGCGCGGCCTGGCCCGCGTCGCGTCCACGCCGCGCGGCACGCCCGACGCCGAGGTCGCGCGGGAGGCCGGCGTACCGCCGTTCAAGGTCCGCACCCTGCGCGAGCAGGCATCGCGCTGGCACCCCGCGGCGCTCGCCGACGCGATCGTGGCGATGGCCGTGGCCGACGCCGCCGTGAAGGGCCGCGACGTCGACGGCCGCTCGATGAGCGAGGAGGGCCTCGACCGCGAGCAGGGCACCTACGCCCTCGAGCGCGCGCTCCTGCACGCCGTCCGCAACCGGTCGCGCCCCTGACCCTGCGGCTAGGACTCCACGGGGAGCCGGAGCCCCTGCTCCTCGACCGCCGCGAGGAGCGCGACGCGGAACCGGGCCACCGACGCACCCAGCCCGTCGAGCTCGTCAGGCCCGAGCAGCGTGCGCAGACCGCCGTCCGCGACCCGGGCGAGCACCACGGGGGAGCCGGAGGCGGCGACCGCAAGAGCGACGTCGGGCGTCAGCTCGTTGAGGTGCAGCAGCTCGAACCCCACGCCGAGCGAGGCGACCATCGCGTCCCACTCGGGCTTGCGGCGTACGGCGGAGTGCGTGACGTCGCAGAGCGCGCAGTGCGCCGTGCCGAGCAGCTTGCCCACGACGTAGCGCAGCTCGCCGACCGGGCCACCGTCGGCGTGGTAGACGCCGACGAGCGTCGAGATCCGGGCGCCGTCGACCGCGGGTCGCACGCGCTCCTGCTCCGGGCTGGTCACCGGCACCTGCCTCTCCCGTGTCGAGACGCCGTGCCTTCGACGGTAGCTGCGGTCCACCAGACCCGCTCCTCGAGCATCCGGGTCCAGGAACGCCGACAGGGGCCGGTCCCGGAGGACCGACCCCTGTCAGGGAGCGTGATGCGTCAGGCGGTCTTGGCGAGCTCCGCGGCGCGGGTGGCGATCGCCGACTTGCGGTTCGCGGCCTGGTTCTTGTGGATGATGCCCTTGCTGGCGGCCTTGTCGAGGGCGCGGGTCGCCTCGCGGGCGAGCTCCTGGGCCTTCGCGGCGTCGCCGGCGTCGGCGGCCTCGCGGAACTTGCGGACCGAGGTCTTCAGGGCCGACTTGACCGACTTGTTGCGGAGACGCGCGGCCTCGTTGGTGCGGTTGCGCTTGATCTGCGACTTGATGTTCGCCACGGGGTTGCTTCGCCTTCGGTACGCGGGACGGGCTTCGAACAGGTCTGTGGTCGGGCATGCACGCGTGGAGCACGCCGCGCGACACGCCAGGGTACCCGGACCGGGCTCCCCGGGCCAAATCCGCCCGTACGCCGTCGCCGCAGGTCAGAGCCTCCCACGACGGCGGATCGCGACGCTCGTGGGGTGACCCGCGCCACCCGCGGCCCCCGCACCTGCGGGGGACGGCGTACCGCTCCGGACGTGGGACGATGGTCCCCGCACGCGGCGACTCCGGCCGCGGCCACCTGCCCGCCCAGCCCTGCTCGCTGCACACCGAGCCCCGACCCGACGTCAGGACGCCCGACCGCCGTGGCCAACGCTCACGCCCCGAAGCCCGGATCGACCGACCCCTCGGTCATCCGGAACTTCTGCATCATCGCCCACATCGACCACGGCAAGTCGACGCTGGCCGACCGGATGCTCCAGATCACCGGCGTCGTCGACGCCCGGGCGATGCGCGCGCAGTACCTCGACCGGATGGACATCGAGCGCGAGCGCGGCATCACCATCAAGAGCCAGGCGGTGCGCCTGCCGTTCACGGCGTCCGACGGCGTGACCTACGCGCTCAACCTCATCGACACCCCGGGCCACGTCGACTTCACCTACGAGGTCTCGCGCAGCCTGGCCGCGTGCGAGGGCGCGATCCTGCTCGTCGACGCCGCGCAGGGCATCGAGGCCCAGACGCTGGCCAACCTCTACCTCGCGCTCGAGAACGACCTGCAGATCATCCCGGTGCTCAACAAGATCGACCTGCCGGCCGCGCAGCCCGAGAAGTACGCCGCCGAGCTCGCGCACATCATCGGCTGCGACGTCGCCGACGTGCTGCAGGTGAGCGCGAAGACCGGCCAGGGCGTCACCGAGCTGCTCGACGAGGTCGTGCGGCTCGTGCCGCCGCCGGTCGGCAACCCCGACGCGCCCGCCCGCGCGATGATCTTCGACTCGGTCTACGACACCTACCGCGGCGTGGTCACGTACGTCCGCGTCGTCGACGGCCACCTCTCGACGCGCGAGCGCATCCAGATGATGAGCACCGGCGCCGTCCACGAGATGCTCGAGGTCGGCGTCATCTCGCCCGAGCCCGTGCCGGGCGCCGGCATCGGCGTCGGCGAGGTCGGCTACCTCATCACCGGCGTGAAGGACGTCCGCCAGTCGCGCGTCGGCGACACCGTGACGACGCAGCGCCACGGCGCGACCGAGGCGCTCGGCGGGTACCGCGACCCGAAGCCGATGGTGTTCTCGGGCCTCTATCCGATCGACGGCTCCGACTACCCGCTGCTGCGCGACGCCCTCGACAAGCTGCAGCTCAACGACGCTGCGCTCGTCTACGAGCCGGAGACGTCGGTGGCGCTCGGCTTCGGCTACCGCTGCGGCTTCCTCGGTCTGCTCCACCTCGAGATCGTGCGCGAGCGCCTCGAGCGCGAGTTCGACCTCGACCTGATCAGCACCGCTCCGAACGTCGTCTACCGGGTCGTCATGGAGGACGGCAAGGAGATCGTCGTCACCAACCCGAGCGAGTTCCCCTCGGGCAAGATCGCCGAGGTCCACGAGCCCGTCGTGCGCGCGACCGTCCTCGCCCCGAGCGAGTACATCGGCGCGATCATGGAGCTCTGCCAGGCGCGCCGCGGCGTCATGCTCGGCATGGACTACCTCTCCGAGGACCGCGTCGAGCTGCGCTACACGCTGCCGCTGGCCGAGATCGTGTTCGACTTCTTCGACGCGCTGAAGTCCAAGACGCGCGGCTACGCCTCGCTCGACTACGAGCCCACCGGCGAGCAGGAGGCCGACCTCGTGAAGGTCGACATCCTGCTGCACGGCGACCCGGTCGACGCGTTCTCCGCGATCGTGCACCGCGACAAGGCCTACGCGTACGGCGTCCAGATGGCCTCCAAGCTCAAGGAGCTCATCCCGAGGCAGCAGTTCGAGGTGCCGATCCAGGCCGCCATCGGCGCCCGGATCATCGCCCGCGAGACCATCCGCGCGATCCGCAAGGACGTCCTCGCGAAGTGCTACGGCGGCGACATCACCCGCAAGCGCAAGCTCCTCGAGAAGCAGAAGGAGGGCAAGAAGCGGATGAAGATGGTCGGACGCGTCGAGGTCCCTCAGGAGGCCTTCATCGCTGCGCTCTCGACGGACGACTCCGCGGCGAAGCCGAAGTAGCCCGGGGCAGCACAGCCGCGCTCTCGACCGACGACTCCGCGGCGACGCCGAACTAGTCCGGGGCAGCACAGCGGCGCTCTCGGCCGACGGCACAGCGCCGACGAGCGAGTGGGTCCGGCGTACGCCGGAACATCCGACGGTTCCCGCGCGTCGATCTCTGCCCCGGGTCGACGCCTCGGGCGGGCTGGATCGATCCGGTCTTCAACCACTCTGCGCGCGGGCGGCGGACGGGCTTGCTCCAGGTGGCGCGGGGGGTGGGTGTTCCGAGTAGATTCCGAAGAGGACCGGGGGTGTGCCCCGGGTACGACCGCACCGCAGAGGAGCCCCCCGTGGCAGACGACGCCGCAGTCCCCAGCGCCGGCCGCACGACCACCGGTCTCGAGACGCTTCCCGAGCAGGCCCCGTCGCTCGGCGCCCTGTTCTTCTCCCGGGTGGAGTCCGACCCGGCGCGCGAGGCGTTCCGGTCGCCGAAGCCCAGCGGGGGCTGGGAGTCGTGGACGTGGGGACGCAGCGCCGAGCGGGTCGTCGACCTCGCCGCCGGACTGCTCGCCCTGGGCCTGCAGCCCGAGGACCGCGTCGCGATCGCGATGAACACCCGCATCGAGTGGATCTTCATCGACCTCGCGGTGATGGCCGCCGGCGGCGCCACGACGACCGTCTACCCCTCGACCCAGGCCGACGACGTCGCCTACATCATCAGCGACTCCGGCTCGCGCTACGTCGTCGTCGAGGACGCCAAGCAGCTCGCGAAGCTGGTCGACCAGCGCGACGCCGTGCCCGCCGTCGAGCGCGTGATCATCCTCGACACGTCCGACGCCGACCTGTCGACGCGCACCGACGAGTGGGTCATCACCGTCGACGACCTCGCTGCGCGCGGCAAGACGCTGCTGGCCGAGGACGCCGACGCCGTGAAGAAGGCGAACGACGCCGTCACCTCCGACCGTCTCGCCACGCTGATCTACACCTCGGGCACCACGGGCAAGCCCAAGGGCGTCGAGCTCACGCACGGCAACTGGACCTACGAGGGCGCCGGTGCGCAGGCGATCGAGCTCGTGCACCGCGACCAGCTGCACTTCCTGTGGCTGCCGCTGTCGCACTCGTTCGGCAAGGTGCTGCTCGCGGCGCAGATGCAGATCGGCTTCACCACGGCGGTCGACGGGCGCGTCGACAAGATCGTGGAGAACCTCGGCGAGATCAAGCCGCACCTCATGGCCGGCGCCCCGCGCATCTTCGAGAAGGTCTACGCGAGCGTCGTCTCGCGCACCGAGGCCGAGGGCGGCGCGAAGGCGAAGATCTTCCACTGGGCGATCGGCGTCGGCAAGCAGGTCGCCGCGCTGCAGGAGCAGGGCAAGAGCGTCCCGATGACGCTGTCGGTGCAGCACTCGCTCGCCGACAAGCTCGTGTTCTCCAAGGTGAAGGAGCGCATGGGCGGCCGCATCGAGACCTTCATCTCCGGCTCGGCCGCGCTGTCGAAGGACGTCGCCTCCTGGTTCGAGGCGATCGGCCTCCCGATCCTCGAGGGCTACGGCCTCACCGAGACCTCGGCCGGCTCGTGCGTCAACCGCAGCGGCAGCGTCAAGGTCGGCACCGTCGGGCGCCCGTTCCCGGGCACCGAGGTGAAGATCGCGTCCGACGGCGAGATCCTCATCCGCGGCGGCGGCGTCATGCGCGGCTACTACCACCTGCCCGAGCAGACCGCCGAGGTCCTCATCGGCGACGGCTGGTTCGCGACCGGCGACATCGGCGAGATCGACGACGACGGCAACCTGAAGATCACCGACCGCAAGAAGGACCTCATCAAGACCTCGGGCGGCAAGTACATCGCGCCGTCGCTCATCGAGGCCCGCTTCAAGGCGCTGTGCCCGCTGCTCGGCAACGTGCTCGTGCACGCCAACGGCCGCAACTACGCCACGGCGATCGTCACCCTGGACCCCGACGTCACGAAGGCCTTCGCCGAGCACCACGGCATCACCGGCGGTCCCGAGAGCTGGCCGACCGACCCCACCATCGACAAGGCCGTGCGCGACGCGATGAACGAGCTCAACGCCGACCTCAACCGGTGGGAGACCGTGAAGGACGTGCGGATCCTGCCGCGCGACCTCTCGGTCGAGGAGGGCGAGCTCACGCCGAGCCTGAAGATCAAGCGCAAGGTCGTCGAGACCCACTACGCCGACGTCCTCCAGTCGATGTACCCCAACTCCTGACCCGAGCTCAAGCCTGCGTGATCTTGGTCAGTTGCTTGCTTCCCGACCCGGGTAGCTCGCAACTGACCAAGATCACGCTGTCGTGTCAGGAGCTGTAGGCCTCGATGACGAGGTCGACGAGGTCGCCGACGGCGCGCGGGGGGACGTCGGTGCGCCAGGTGATGTGCACCGGTACGGGCGGTGCGTCCTTGACGGCGCGGAACACGACGCCCGGTCGCGGGTGCTGGTGCAGCGTGGCCTCGGTCGTGATGCCGAACGCGCGGCCGGCCTCGATGACGGTGAGCCACTCGTCGACGTCGTGCGTCGTGATGATCTCGCCGGGGCCCGACCCTGCGCGCCACAGCTCGCCCGAGGTCGTGCCGGTGACGGAGTCGGCGGCGAGCGTGCGGCCGGTGAGGTCGTCGAGGCGCACCGAGCGCTTGCGGGCGAGCGGGTCGTCGGCCGGCAGGGCGGCGTACCTCGCCTCGACTCCGACGAGCACGCTGCGGAACCGCGGGTCGTCGATCGGGCGGCGCAGCACGCCGACGTCGCACAGCCCCTCGGCGAGCCCCGCGGTGCGCGAGTTGATGCGCACGAGCACGAGCTCGGTGCCGGGGTGCGCGGCGGCCCAGCGGCGGAGCACCGACGTCGTACGCCGGCCCAGCGCGGCCCAGGCGTAGCCCACCCGCAGCTCGCTCGCCCCGGACTCCGCGGCACGACGCAGCGCGGCGACCTCCTCGAGCACCCGGCGGGCGTGCTCGAGGACGTGCACCCCTTCGGGCGTGGGGGACACGCGACGGGTGGTGCGGTCGAGGAGGCGTACGCCGAGGATCTCCTCGAGGCCGGCGACCGTGCGCGACACCGAGGCCTGCGACACGTCGAGGACGGCGGCCGCATCGGTGAAGCCGCCCTCGTCGACGACGGCCGTGAGAGCACGCAGGTGGCGGAGCTCGATGTCCATACGTCCAGCGTATGGCAGACGCGTGCCGTGCATTTCCCGTATGAGTCGCGGAGGGGCACCCTGGGCGGGTGACCGAGACCGTCGAGCCCGAGGAGAGCGCCGCCGCGCCCTCCGTCCTCGGCTCGGTCGGCATCATGCTCACGAGCGCGATGAGCGCGCAGACCGGCGCTGCGATGGGCGCCCACGCGTTCCCGGTCATCGGCCCCGCGGGCGTCGTCGCGATCCGTCAGCTCGTCGCCGTCTGCGTGCTGCTCCCGACCGCGCGGCCGCCGCTGCGGCGCATGACGTGGTCGCAGTGGTGGCCCGTGCTGCTGCTCGCGCTCGTGTTCGCGACGATGAACCTGTCGCTGTACACCGCGATCGAGCGCATCGGTCTCGCTCTCGCGATCACGCTCGAGTTCCTCGGGCCGCTCGCTGTCGCGCTCGCCGGGTCGCGCTCGTGGCGCGACCTGCTGCTCGCTGTCGTCGCCGGGGTCGGCGTCTACGTGCTCGTGCTGCCGAGCCCGTCGAGCGACTGGTTCGGCATCGGCCTCGCGCTGTACGCCGCGTGCTGCTGGGCGGCGTACATCATGCTCAACCGCGTCGCGGGCAAGCGGCTGCCGGGCGTGCAGGGACCGGCTGCGGCGACCACGATCACGGCCGCGGCGTACCTGCCGGTGGTGGTCCTGCTCGTCGTGCACGGGAAGCTGACGCCGGCCGCGCTCGGCTTCTCCGTGGCGGCGGGTCTGCTGTCGTCGGTCGTGCCGTTCACGCTCGACCTCATCTCGCTGCGCCGGGTGTCGCCGCGCTTCTTCAGCGTCGTGCAGAGCCTGCACCCGGTGTTCGCCGCGCTCGCCGGCCTCGTGCTGCTCGGCCAGGTGCTCGAGCTGCACGAGTGGATCGGCATCCTCGTGGTCGTGCTCGTGAACGTCGCCGCCGTGCTGCTCGCCCGGGAGAAGCAGGCGCACGACACGGCCGACGCCGAGCCCGGACTCGAAGCCGCCGTCCAGACCTGACCGCAGACGGGGGTCGTAGGGTCGGGGGGTGCCGTCGATTCCGCCCGAGGGGGAGCCCGCCCCGCTCAACGGTGGGCTGCCGGCATCGGCGCTCGCGCACCTCGGCGCGCGGCCGTTCGCCGTCTACGTGCACGTGCCGTACTGCGCGACCCGCTGCGGCTACTGCGACTTCAACACCTACACCGCCGACGAGCTCGGCCCGGGCGTGAGCCGTGCGTCGTACGCCGACCAGGCGATCGCGGAGGTGCGACTCGCGCGACGGGTGCTCGGCGAGCGCGACCTGCCGGTGTCGAGCGTGTTCGTCGGAGGCGGTACGCCGACGCTGCTGCCCTCGGGCGATCTCGGCCGCATCCTCGCCGCGGTCCGTGACGAGTTCGGGCTCGTGCCGGGCGCCGAGGTCACGACCGAGGCGAACCCCGACTCGGTCGATGCCGCAGGCCTGCGACGCCTGCGCGACGACGGCTTCACGCGCGTCTCGTTCGGCATGCAGTCGACGGCGCAGCACGTGCTCGCCGTCCTCGAGCGCACCCACACGCCCGGCCGCGCGGTCGACGCCGTGGCCGACGCGCGCGCCGCCGGGTTCGAGCACGTGAACCTCGACCTCATCTACGCGACGCCGGGCGAGACCGAGGCCGACTTCGCCGCGTCGCTCGAGGCGGCGACGAGCAGCGGTGCCGACCACGTGTCGGCGTACTCGCTCATCGTCGAGGACGGCACCCGCCTCGCCGCGCGCATCCGCCGCGGCGAGCTCCCCGACGTCGACGACGACGTCGCCGCCGACCGCTACGTGCAGGCCGACGAGGCGCTCACGACCGCCGGCCTCGAGTGGTACGAGGTGAGCAACTGGGCGCGGCCGGGCGGCGAGTGCCGGCACAACCTGTCGTACTGGCGCGGCGACGACTGGTGGGGCGTCGGCCCCGGCGCGCACAGCCACGTCGGCGGCGTGCGCTGGTGGAACGTCCGGCATCCCTCGTCGTACGCCGACCGCATCGCGGCCGACCAGTCGCCCGCGCAGGCGCGCGAGCTCCTCAGCGACGCCGACCGCCGCGTGGAGGACGTTCTGCTCCGGGTGCGCCTGCGCGAGGGCCTGCCGCTGTCGCTGCTCGACGGCGCCGGCCTCGACGTCGCCGCCCGCGCGGTCGACGACGGCCTCGCCGATCCCGCGGCATACGCCCTCGGCCGCGTCGTCCTCACCCGCCGAGGCCGTCTCCTCGCCGACGCCCTCGTCCGCGACCTCCTCGACTGAGGGGATCCGTCAGCGGAGGAAGCGGAGGGCGAGGGGGTAGCGGAAGTAGGCGCCCTGCATCGAGCGCAGCGCGGCGTACACCGCGAGGAGCGCGCCGTAGCCGGCGACGACGCCGAGCACGGTCGGGCCTGCTCCGCGCAGGGCCACCACCACCGCGACCACGAAGGCGATCACCATCGTGATCTGGTGGTTGAACGCCTCCTTCGCGTGCGAGTCGACGTAGATCGAGCGCGGGCCGAGGGTGGCGAGCAGGAGCATCGGCGCGACGACGATGCCGGCGATCTGCGACAGGTGCGCGAGGGCGGCGTACACGCGCTCCTCGCGGGGCTTCAGCGGTCCGTCGTCGAGCGCGAAGTAGGTCTCGAGCACGGGCGGCTCGCCCGGAGTCGTGGAGCGGACCGGTCGCGGCGGCGGGTCGCCGGGCGGGAGGTCGCGCAGCAGCGGGTCGGACACGGGTGTCGGGTCGTCGTCGGGCACGGTCACCTCCCGGGTCGGTTCCGCCCATGGTGGGGCCGACTGCGGGGTCGCGCCAGCGGGAGCGGCACGTCCGGCCGCAGGTGTCCGGTGGCCGTGGCACGCACGAGGGGCGGGCACCCAGGATCGGGCGCCCGCCCCTCGTGGACGGAAGGTCAGCAGGTCAGGCAGCGACCGGCTGGTTGGTGAACTTCTTGTAGGTGTACGCCGTGGCGATGAGCACCACGGGAGCGGCCACGATGAGGCCGATGCCGCAGAGCAGGGCGCCGATGAAGTACGCCACGAGGCTGACCAGGTAGAAGACCAGCAGGTCGCCGAGGTGCTCCTTGACGAAGTTGAAGCTGGCCGAGACCGCCTGCGTCGGCTCGAGGTTCTGGTCGAGCAGGAAGTAGAACGTGTACGCCAGGAAGAACGACACGATGATCGCGCCGATGCCGCAGAACAGGTAGCCGATCGCGGTGGCGATGCCGACGAGGAACGCGGTGATGATGATCGGGCCGAGGCGCTCGGCCGACAGGATCGTGCCGACCTCGATCTTCTTGCCGTCGGTGATCGCCAGCGCGGCGCGGGTGATCGCGGCCTGGATGAAGCCGACGACCGTGTAGTACACGAGGCCGCCGATGACGCCGAGGATCAGCGTGCCGAAGAAGCCCGGGCCGCCGCTCGTCGTGATCTGGCCGGTGTTGGGGTCGATGGTGACGCCGGCCTGGCCGAAGATCGCGCCGCCGATGGCGCCGACGATCGCGTACCAGATGATCGAGATGATCGCGCCGGCGATGAACAGCGCCAGCATCGCGAGCAGCAGCGGGCCGAGGTACTGCTGGAACTTCGCCCAGCCGTAGCTGAAGGCCGCGCCCACGCTCCAGGGGGCGTCAGCGGGGCTCGCCGGCGGCGGCGCGTAGCCCGGGGCCGGCGGCGGGGGCACAGCACCCGGGGCCGGCGGCGGCGGCGGAGGCGGCGGCGGGGGAGTGGCGTCGGCGGGCGGGGTCGGGGGGACCGGCTCGCCCTGAGGCGGAGTCGGCTCGCCGGGGGGCGGGAACTGGTCGGACATCGCGGGCTCCTCGAGAGGGGTGACCGCCTCAGGACGACAGGCGGCTCGCGATCAACGTAGCGAGACCGGGAGCGCGGTGGTGGGACGCTGGCGCAGCCGTTCGGCCGGTTTCGCCGCAGGATGTGCGACGGATGCGACGTACGGTGCCTCTGTGCTGACAGAGAGTGATGATCGCGCGCTCAGCGCGTGCCGTGCGCGGTCACGGCGTCGATGAGCTCCTCGACCCGGCCGAGCAGCGACGGCTCGAGGTCGGCGTAGGTGCGCACGTGGCCGAGCAGCCAGCGCCACCCGTCGGCGACGTCCTCGGGCGTGCGGTGCGGCCGGCCGAGGCCGGCGAGCACGCCCTCCTTCCACGGGGTCCCCTTCGGGACCACGGGCCAGGCGTCGATGCCGAGCACCTGAGGCCTGATCGCCTGCCAGACGTCGACGTAGGGATGGCCGAGGACGACGACGTGCGGCCCGTGCTCGCGGCGCACGGCGTCGGCGATGCGCGTCTCCTTCGAGCCGGGCACGAGGTGGTCGAGCAGGACGCCGAGGCGCCTGGTGGGTCCCGGCTCGTAGTCGCGGACCCGCTCGACGAGGTCGTCGGCACCGTGCAGCGGCTCGACCACGACGCCCTCGACGCGCAGGTCGTGGCCCCAGACCTTCTCGACGAGCTCCGCGTCGTGCTTGCCCTCGACCCAGATGCGCGACGCCCGGGCCACGACCGCGCGGTGGTTCTCGACCGCGATCGATCCCGACGCCGAACGCCGGGGCGTGCGCGGTGCGGCGACCTCGGGGCGCACGAGGGTGACGGTCTCGCCGTCGAGCAGGAACGCCGCGGCGCGCATCGCGAAGGGACGGCGTACGCCGTGCCTGTCCTCGAGCACGACGGCCCAGCCCTCCGAGCCCTTCTCGGTGCCGACCACGGCGCCGCACCATCCCGACGCGGCGCACTCGACGACCAGGCCGTTCTCGGCCGGCACGAGCGGCACCGTGCGCACGCGCGGCGCGTGCGGGTCGGCCGACAGTACGTCGCGCCCGTACCGGTCGGACACGGCGCTCCTCGGGTCGGCGGATCGGGGACCGCCCGAGCCTAGGTCGACAGCGCGCCGGGGCTGCGGCGCCTCGCCGGGCGGCGCGTGCGTCGGGGTGAGCGGGGAGCGGGGGCGTCGTAGGATTGGCACTCGGTGGCGCGGAGTGCCAGGCACCCGGCCGCTCCGAGCGGCGACGAGCGGAGGTGGGCGATGACGGAGGACCGGCGCCTCGCCGTCCTGCGCGCGATCGTCGAGGACTACGTCGCCACGCACGAACCCGTCGGATCGCGGTCGCTGGTCGAGCGGCACAGCCTCGGCGTGAGCCCCGCGACGATCCGCAACGACATGGCCGCGCTCGAGGACGAGGGCCTCATCGCGCAGCCGCACACGAGCGCCGGCCGCGTGCCCACCGACCAGGGCTACCGCGTCTTCGTCGACCGGCTCTCGCAGGTGAAGCCGCTCAGCGCCGCGGAGCGCCGCGCGATCGGCTCGTTCCTCGACGGCGCGGTCGACCTCGACGACGTCATGCAGCGCTCGGTGCGCCTGCTTTCGCAGCTCACCCGTCAGGTCGCGCTCATCCAGTACCCGTCGCTCACCCGCTCGACGGTGCGCCACACGGAGCTCGTCGGACTGACGCCGACGCGCGCGCTCCTCGTCGTCATCACCGACACCGGGCGCGTCGAGCAGCGCGTCGTCGAGAGCTCGTCGGCGATGAGCGACGACCTGCTCGGCCGGCTGCGCTCGCGCCTGAGCGAGGCCGTCAACGGCCAGCGCCTCGTCGACGTCGCCGACCGCGTCGCCGACCTCACCGGCACGTTCGAGCCCGACGAGCGGCCCGCCGTCGCGGCAGTCGTCGCCACGCTCCTCGAGACCGTGGTCGAGCGGCACGAGGAGCGCGTGATGCTCGCGGGTACGGCGAACCTCGCGGCCTTCGGCGAGGACTTCAACGGCACCGTGCGGCCCGTGCTCGAGGCGCTCGAGGAGCAGATGGTGCTGCTGCGCCTGCTCGGCGAGACGCGCTCGGGCGACGCCCTCACCGTGCGTATCGGGCACGAGAACGAGGTCGAGGGCCTCACGTCGACCTCGGTCGTCACCGTCGGGTACGCGCGCGGCGACGAGGTCGTCGCGCAGCTCGGCGTCCTCGGGCCGACGCGCATGGACTACCCCGGAACCATGGCCTCGGTCCGCGCCGTCGCGCGCTACGTCGGCCGCATCCTGACCGAGCATCAGTAACGAGCAAGGGAACCCGTGGCCACCGACTACTACGCCACCCTCGGTGTCGCGCGCGACGCGACCCCCGAGGAGATCAAGCGCGCCTACCGCAAGCTCGCCCGCGAGCTGCACCCCGACGTGAACCCCGACCCCGCCACGCAGGACCGGTTCAAGGAGGTCACGGCGGCGTACGAGGTGCTGTCCGACCCCGACAAGCGGCAGATGTACGACCTCGGCGGCGACCCGCGCGGCGGCATGGGCGGACCGGGCGCCGGCTTCGGCCAGGGCTTCGGGTTCGGCGACATCATGGACGCGTTCTTCGGGTCGCAGTCGCGCGGTCCGCGGTCGCGCACCGCGCGCGGCAAGGACGCGCTCATCCGTCTGCAGGTCACTCTCGCCGAGGCGACGTTCGGCGCGACGCGCGAGCTCACCGTCGACACCGCCGTCGCGTGCGGCGAGTGCCACGGCGCCGGCACGGCTCCCGATACGCAGGTCGTCACGTGCACGATGTGCGGCGGCCGCGGCGAGGTGCAGTCGGTGCAGCGCTCGTTCCTCGGGCAGGTCATGACGTCGCGCCCGTGCCCGCAGTGCCAGGGCTTCGGCACGCTCATCCCGCACCCGTGCCCCGAGTGCTCCGGAGAGGGCCGCGTGCGCACGCGCCGCACCATCACGGTGAAGATCCCCGCGGGCGTCGACACCGGCACGCGCATCCAGCTCTCCGGCGAGGGCGAGGTCGGTCCTGGTGCGGGTCCTGCGGGCGACCTGTTCCTCGAGATCGTCGAGCAGCCGCACGAGACCTTCACGCGTCAGGGCGACGATCTGCACTGCACGATCTCGCTGCCGATGACCGCCGCGGCGCTCGGCACCACGATCGACCTCACCACGCTCGACGGCGTCGAGAAGATCGACGTGAAGGCCGGCACCCAGTCGGGCTCCGTCGTCACCCTGCGGCAGAAGGGCGTGACCCACCTGCGCAGCAACGGCCGCGGCGACCTGCACGTGCACGTCGACGTCGCGACGCCGACCAAGCTCGACGACAAGCAGGAGGCGCTGCTCCGCGAGCTCGCTGCCCTGCGCGGTGAGGAGCGCCCGTCTGGCACCGTGCAGCAGAACAGCTCGGGGGGCGGGCTCTTCTCGCGCCTCAAGGACGCGTTCAACAACGGCTGAGCCATGACCGCGCCGTTCTTCCTCGTCGAGCCTGCCGCGCTGTCGTCGTCGGTCGGGTCCGTGGTCGTGATCGACGGCGCTGAGGGTCGCCACGCCGCGACCGTGCGCCGGCTCGAGATCGGCGAGACGGTCCGCGTCGGCGACGGCCGAGGTCGCGTCGTCGAGGGTCCCGTCGTCGCGGTGCTGGGCAAGGACCGGGTCGACGTCGAGGTGGCGTCGTACGCCGAGACGCCGCCGCCCTCGCCGCGCGTGGTCGTCGTGCAGGCGCTCGCGAAGGGCGACCGCTCCGACCTCGCGGTCGAGCTGGCGACCGAGGTGGGCGCCGACGTCGTGGTGCCGTGGGCGGCGTCGAGATCGGTCGCGGTGTGGCGCGACGACAAGGCGGAGCGCGGTGTCGAGAAGTGGCGCGCCACCGCGCGCGAGGCGGCCAAGCAGTCGCGCCGCCCGTTCGTGCCGGAGGTGCGCGCGCTCGCGACGACCGCCGACGTGGTGGCCCGCATCCGCGCGGCCGTCGACCGCGGCGGTACCGCGGCCGTGCTGCACGAGGCCGCGCCGTACCGCCTCGCCGACCTCGCGCTGCCGCGCTCGGGCGACGTCGTTCTCGTGGTCGGCCCCGAGGGCGGCATCAGCGGCGACGAGCTCGAGCGGTTCGCCGACGCCGGTGCGCGTGCCGTGCGCCTGGGTCCGTCGGTCATGCGCACCTCGACCGCCGGTGCCGTGGCGGCCGCGCTGGTGCTCGACGCCACCGGCCGCTGGGCCTGACCCGGTCGTCCGGAGCCTCGCAACCCGATCGTGATCGCGTCGAGTCCGAGTCGTGCACGTCTCCGCGCCACAGTGGTGCACGAGCACGAGCACGAGGACCGGCACGGGGGTGAGGGATGGTGGACGACGCACCGGTCGACCGCGACGCGCCGATCGAGCCGCGCGACCACCCGCGGTGGCCGCGCGGCCGGATCCTGCGCTACGTCGGTGCCGGGCTGGCCGTCGTCCTCCTCGTCGCGGCCGGGAAGGCCTCGGCCGTCTGGGTGGAGAACAACATCGGGGTCGGGTGCTGCGGTCCGTACGTCCCCCAGGGCGAGATCTGGTACTGCCGGGAGCCCGACGCCGCGCACCCCGTCGGTGAGCTGTACCTGCTGAGGACCTCGATCGTCGGCGACCAGCCCAAGCCCGGCGGCGGTCAGGGGCCGTGGCCGCACCGTCTCGAGACCGGTCATGTCGGGACGCCGTTGCAGTGGCGGCAGCCGGCCGGCGTCGCGGTCCTCGCTGTCGACCTCGCGGTGGTGCCGCACACGAACGACGTCGTCCCCGACGAGACGACCTCGGTCGTGGTCCGCGAGGGTCAGGTCACGGTGGTCCGTGACACCGGCCTCGGGAAGGCGGGGTCGACCTGTCCTGCGCCGCCCACGACGATGTCGACGCCGCAGGGCTGAGCGCCTAGGGTCGCCGCGTGGACGAGGTCAGCATCCAGGACCGGCTGCTCGCGGGGACGACCTGCTTCGGCTGCGGGCCGGAGAACGCGAAAGGCCTGCGGCTCAAGAGCTTCCCGGCCGAGGGCGAGGTCCGCGCGACCTTCCTGCCGTGGCCCGAGCACGACAACGGGCTGGGCTTCCTCAACGGCGGCATCATCTCCACCGTGCTCGACTGCCACAGCGCGGCCGCGGTGCTGCACGAGGCCGACCTGCGCGGCTGGAAGCCGTTCGAGGGTCTGCCGCTGTCGTACGTGACCGCCGGGCTCGACGTGCGCTACCTGCGCCCCTCGCCGCTGCGCGAGGAGTGCGAGCTCGTGGCGCGGGTGGTCCAGGCCGACGAGTCGCGGATGCTCGCGGTCGCCGAGCTCGTCCACGACGGCAAGGTGCGCGCGACGGCCACCGCGGAGTGGAAGCGATGGCGCCCGCGCGGGTGAGCGCTCAGACGATGTTGAGCTCGTACACGCTCTCGCCGACGGTGAAGCGGTCGGCCGACATCGAGCTCACGTCGACCACCGGCTCCTGTCCGAGGTAGAGGTCGCGGAGCACCTCGCCGACCGCAGGCCCCTGCAGGAAGCCGTGGCCGGAGAAGCCGGTCGCGTAGAGGAAGCGCGACACCGACGACGCCTCGCCGATGACGGCGTTGTGGTCCGGCGTCACCTCGTAGTAGCCGGCCCAGCGGTGCGCGATGCCGACCTCGAGCAGCGCCGGCGCGCGCCGCTCCATCGCGGCGAGCAGGTCGTCCTCCCACGCGTCGGTGAAGCCGTCGTGGAAGCCGAACGTCTCCGCCTGGTACGACATGCCGACGAGCAGCCCCGGGCCCTCGCGGTGCAGGTAGAACGTCGACGCCGCGTCGATCGTCATCGGGGTGTCGAGCGGGTAGAGCTCGAGCAGCGCGGCGGGCAGCGGCTCGGTCACGAGGATCTGGCGGCGCAGCGGCTGCACGGGCAGGTCGACGCCGACCCACGCGCCGACCTCGCGCGACCACGCTCCCGCGGCGCACACCACCGTCGACGTCTCCACCACGCCGTCGGTCGTGACGACCGCGGTGATCTCGCCGTCGCGCGACTCGATGCCGGTGACGCCGACACCCGTGCGCACCGTCGCGCCCAGGGCGCGTGCGCCGGCGGCGTACCCCTGCACGACGTTCTCGGGGCTGCAGTAGCCGTCGCGCGGGTGGAAGGTCGCGCCGATGACGTCGCTCACGTCGACGCCCTTGCTCAGCGCGCCGGCCTCGGCAGCGGTGAGCAGCCGCGTCGGCACGCCCATCGAGTTCTGCAGCGCCACGGCCTCCTGCGCCACCGCCCACGCCTCGGGCTCGGTGTGCAGGAAGAGGTAGCCGACCTGGTGCAGGTCGATCTCCCCGCCCGGTCGTACGCCGAACTGCTCGAACGCGGGGAGGCTGCGCAGCCCGAGCGCGATGTTGACCGCGTCGGAGAACTGCGCGCGCACGCCGCCGGCCGACTTCGAGGTCGACCCGCAGGCGAGCGAGTCCTTCTCGATCAGCAGGACGTCGGTGACGCCGGCCTCGGCGAGGTGGAACGCCGTGCTGGCGCCCATGACCCCACCGCCGACGATCACGACCTCGGCGCGCGCAGGCAGGCTCATCCGAAGTTCACGCCCTGCGCGAGGGGCAGCGAGTCGGAGTAGTTGATGGTGTTCGTGGCGCGGCGCATGTAGCCGCGCCACGCGTCGGAGCCGCTCTCGCGCCCGCCGCCCGTGGTCTTCTCGCCACCGAACGCGCCGCCGATCTCCGCGCCCGACGTGCCGATGTTGACGTTGACGATGCCGCAGTCGGAACCGGCTGCGGACATGAAGGTCTCGGCCTCGCGCTGGTCGAGCGTGAAGATCGACGACGACAGGCCCTGCGGCACGTCGTTGTGGATCTCGATCGCGTCGTCGAGCTCGTCGTAGGTCATGACGTAGAGCAGCGGCGCGAACGTCTCCTCGCGCACGACGTCGGCCTGCGCCGGCATCCGCACGACCGCGGGGCGCACGTAGTAGGAGTCGGCACCTGCGACGTCGACCCGCTCGCCGCCGGCGACGACCTCGCCGCCCGCCTCGACGGCGCGCGCGATCGAGGCCTGCATGCGCTCGTACGCCGCGGCGTTGATGAGCGGGCCGACGAGCGTGCCCTCGTCGAACGGGTTGCCGACGGGCAGCCCCGAGTACGCCTTCGCGATGCGCTCCACGAGCTGGTCGGCGACGGTCGAGTGCGCGATCACGCGACGCATCGAGGTGCAGCGCTGGCCCGCGGTGCCGGCCGCCGCGAACACGATGCCGCGCAGCGCGAGGTCGAGGTCGGCCGAGGGCGCGACGATGGCCGCATTGTTGCCGCCGAGCTCGAGGATGGTCTTGCCGAAGCGCGCGGCGACGCGAGGACCGACCTGCGCGCCCATCCGCTCGGAGCCGGTCGCGCTCACGACCGCGACCCGCTTGTCGTCGAGCAGCGCGGCGGAGTCGTCGCGGTCGGCGAGCACGAGCTGGTGCAGCCCCTCGGGTGCGCCCGACTCGGCGATCGCGCGGTCGAGCAGCGCAGCGCACGCGATCGACGTCAGCGGCGTCATCTCGCTCGGCTTCCAGATCACGCTGTCGCCGCACACGAGGGCGAGCGCCGTGTTCCACGACCACACGGCCGCGGGGAAGTTGAACGCCGAGATCACGGCGACGACGCCGGCGGGGTGCCAGGTCTCCATGAGTCGGTGGCCCGGGCGCTCCGAGGGCATCGTGCGTCCCTCGAGCTGGCGCGACAGCCCGAGGGCGAACTCGCAGATGTCGATCATCTCCTGGATCTCGCCCAGGGCCTCCGAGCGGATCTTCCCGACCTCGATCGTGACGAGGTCGGCGAGGTGCTCCTTGTGCTCCTCGAGCAGCCGGCCGTAGCGCTTCACGAGGTGGCCGCGCTGCGGCGCCGGCACCGTGCGCCACTGCAGGAACGCCGCGTGCGCCGTCCCGATCGCGACCTCGACGTCGGCCGCCGAGCTCGACCGCAGCTCCAGCAGGGTCGATCCGTCGATGGGGGAGCGGGCGGTCCAGCCGGTGCCCTCCGGGACGACGGCGCCGCAGGCGTCGAGGGCGGTCCGGGCACGGTCGAGGAGGGTCTCGTGGAGCGTCATGCGCGCCATTGTGGTGGTCGGGCCGGAGGTGGTCACAGCGAGGGCCTCACCGTCGTCGGGTCACCGGATGCCGTCCAGCGCGGTCCCCCAGGTGTCGGACAGGACGAACCCGTCCGCGAACGGGTCGCTCGGGTCGAGCCGCAGGTGCTCGCGGCCGTACACCCAGGCGCTGCCGGTGATGCGCGGCAGCACCGCGGGGTGGTCGCCCACGGAGGTGAACCCGAGCGCCTCGGCGGTGAACTCGCCGCCGATGATCGAGCGCGAGACGCGTACGTCGCCGACCTCGAGCCTGCCGTGCGCGTGCTCCACGGCGAGATTGGCCGAGCTGCCCGTGCCGCACGGCGACCGGTCGACGCGGCCGGGCGGCAGCGTGGTGCACGTGCGGATCGCGCCGTCGGGCTCGGTGGAACGCCACATGACGTAGGCGATGTGGTCGAGACCCGCGATCTCCGGGTGCGAGACCGGTACCTGCGCCGCGATCTCGGCCCGCAGCGCGAGACCGGCGTCGGCCAGCTCGCGCGCGTACGCCGGGTCGATCGACAGCCCGACCTGGTCGACGTCGACCTGCGCGTAGAAGACGCCGCCGAACACGACGTCCGCCCGGACGGCGCCCCAGCTGGTCGTCGCGATCTCGGCGTCGAGCGTGTGCACCCATGCCGGCACGTTGTCGAAGCTCACCGAATCCACGCGGCCGTCGAGGCACCGGGCGCGCGCGACGACGAGCCCGGCCGCGGTGTCGAGCCGGACCACCGTCTCCTCCCCGGTGATCGGCACGCGCCCGCTCTCGAGCAGCGCGGTCACGACGCAGATCGTGTTGCTCCCCGACATCGGGTGGGCGCGGTCGGCCTGCAGGACGATGAAGCCGGCGTCGGCGTCGGGGCGGGTCGGCTCGACGAGCAGGTTCACCGACATCGCCGCGTTCGCCCGCGGCTCCCGGGTGAGCAGGCGGCGCAGCCCGTCGTTCCCGGCGTTGAGGTGGTCCATCTGCTCCAGCACGGTCGAGCCGGGAAGCGTCGGTGCGCCGCCGACCACGACCTTCCCGATCTCGCCCTGGCAGTGGACCTCGAGCAGCTCGAGCACGTGATCCCACCTCATGAGCCCTCGCCGGACTCGAGCACGAGCAGCTCCTCCGTCGCATCGACGATGTGCTCGTGCAGCCGCCGCTCGATGAGCTCGAGGTCGCCGGCGACGATCGCGTCGACCAGCAGCCGGTGGAAGCGGTGCGCGCGCGCCGGGTCGTGGTGCGCTGCCTGGTCCTGCGCGAGCGCGATGGTGGCCATCGCCTCGGTCACGGGCCACAGGCGCAGGAGCATCGAGTTCTCCGACGCCGCCCACAGCCCGTGGTGGAAGTCGACGTGCGCCTCGTGCTGCACGAGCGGGTCGGGGTCGAACGCGCGCCGGTCGAACTGCTCCCACGCGTCGAGCAGCAGCCGGGTCCGTCGTCCGGTGGTGTCGGCGAGGATCGCGTGCACGGCGATGAGGTCGAGGGGCACGCGCGTCGCGGCGATGTCGCGCAGCTGCTCGGGCGTGAGCGAGGCGACCGAGAAGCCGCGGTAGGGCTCCTGCACGAGCAGGCCGTCCTGCACGAGCAGGTTGAGCGCCTCGCGCAGCGTCGCCCGGCTGACGTCGAGGGCGGCCGCGAGCTTCACCTCGGTGAGCTTCTCGCCCGGCTGCAGCTCGCCGACGACCACGGCTCGGCGGATCGAGGTCACCACCGCCTCGCGCGCCGGCGTCGTCGCGGCCGCGCGGGTGGGGGCGTCGGGCTCGGCGGTCACCGCGTCGTCCTCTCGTCCGGGTCGGAGCGCTGGGGCGCGGGGAAGATTGTCTGACAATCCCTTGACCGTAGTCCAGGGCGCCGCGTACTGTCCACGGATTGTCTGACAATCTACGGCGGATCCGGGAGGCGCTCGTGCGCGTGGTCGTGGTCGGGGGCGGGGTCGTCGGCCTCACGACGGCCTACCACCTCGCCCGGGCCGGCGCCGAGGTCGAGCTCCTCGACGCCCGCGCGACGGGCCTGGGCGCCTCGGCGGTCAACGCCGGGTGGTTCGTGCCGTCCGAGGCGATGCCGGTCCCCGGGCCGGGCATGGTCGCCCAGACGATGCGCTGGATGCTGCGTCCCGACAGCCCGGTCTACATCCGGCCCTCGGTCCACCCCCGCTTCGTGTCGTTCATGGTGCGCATGTGGCGGCACTGCAACGACGCCGACCAGCGCGCGGGCTTCGCGGCCCACCTCGCGCTCGCCGAGGCGACCGGCGCCGTGCTCGACGAGTACCGCGCCGACGGCATGGACTTCGAGATGCACTCCGCGGGCCTGCTCATGGCCTTCACCGGGCAGGACCTCTTCGAGCACCACCTGCACAACCTCGACATCGTGCGGTCGCACGGCATCGAGCCGCTCGTGCTCGTCGGCGACGACGTGCGGGTGCACGAGCCGCAGCTGTCCGAGGCCGTCCACGGCGGCATCTACTTCCCCGACGAGCGCCACCTCGACCCGCGCGGGTTCGTGCAGGCGCTGCACAAGCGGCTCGACGAGATGGGCGTCCGGATCCGCGAGCACTGCGCGCTGGAGGAGCTCGTCACGTCCGGACCGCGGGTCACGGCGCTGCAGACGACCGGCGGACGCATCGACGGCGACGCGTTCGTGGTCGCGACCGGCGCCTGGACCGGCCGCCTCTCGAAGGCCTTCGGCACCCGCCTCCCGGTGCGGCCGGGCAAGGGCTACAGCGTCGACGTCGCCCCCGTACCGCTCCGCAGCGCCACCAACCTGCACGACGCGAAGGTCGCGCTCACGCCCTTCTCCGACCGCCTGCGCCTCGCCGGCACCATGGAGTTCGCCGGCGTCGACGAGAAGGTCAACGACCGACGCGTCGCTGCGATCCTCCGCGCTCCGAGCACCTACCTGCGCGACTGGCAGCCGCCTGCGACGAGCCCCGTGGCCCAGGCAGGCATGCGCCCGATGACCCCCGACGGCCTCCCGGCGATCGGCGCGCTGCCCGGTCTCGCGAACGCCTACGTCAGCACCGGCCACGGGATGCTCGGCGTCACCCTCGCCGCCGGCAGCGCCCTCGCCCTCACCGACCTCGTCCTGCACGGCGTGCGCCGCCCGGTGCTCGCCCCCTTCGACCCTGCCCGCTTCTAGCCCGGCCCTCCGGAAGGACACCTCATGAGCACTCGCCGTACCGCGGACCTGCGCGGCATCCTCGTCGCCGTCACGACCCCGTTCACCGCCGACGGGTCGGCCGTCGACGACGAGGCGCTGAAGGCGCAGGCCGACCGCCTGATCGCGGCCGGGGTCCACGGGTTCGTCTGCACCGGCACGACGGGGGAGTTCACGACGCTCTCGCCCGCCGAGTACCGCCACGTGATCTCGGCGTACGTCGACGCCGTCGCCGGGCGCATCCCGGTGGTCGCGGGCGTCGGCGCGCTGTCGACGGCCGAGGCGGTCTCGCTCGCGCAGCACGCGGAGTCGGCCGGCGCCGACGCGATCATGCTGCTGCCGCCGTTCTACGGTGCGCAGCAGTGGGAGCAGCTCGTCGCGTTCCTGACCGCCGTGTGCTCGTCGATCTCGATCCCGGCCGTCTACTACAACGTCCCGGGCGCCACGGGTACGTCGCTGTCCGCGGAGCAGCTCGCGGCGCTCGGCGACATCGAGGGCCTCGACTACCTCAAGGACACCAGCGGCGACGCGGTCTCGCTGGGCGAGCTGCTCGTGAAGCACCCGCACCGGATCACGGCCTTCAACGGCTGGGACACGCTGACCTTCTTCGGCATCGCGTCGGGCGCCAGGGCCAGCGTGTGGGGCATGGCGGGCATCGTCCCCGAGCTCGCCGTCGAGTTCTGGGACACCCTCGCGGTCAAGGGCGACCTCGTCGCCGCGCGCGAGCAGTGGACCCACCTCTGGGCGCTGTCGGACTTCCTCGAGTCGGTCGACTACGTCGCCGGCGTCAAGGGAGCGCTCGACCTCGTGGGGCACTCGACCGGTCCGGCGCGACTGCCGATCCAGCCGCTGTCGCCCGCGGACCGCGACCGGGTCGCGGCCATCCTGGCAGCGGCCGGCCAGCTGCCCGGCTGATCGTCAGGGCTGCTCGGACCGCGGAGCCGAGCGGGTCGCGTGGAGGTCGTCGAGCTGTACGACGAGCTCCTCGTAGAGACCGCGCGCGGTGAGACCCCGGCGGACCTGCTCGTTGAAGCCGCCGGGCGTCTCGTGCTCGAGCGCCTGGGCGTCGAGGTCTGTCACCGCGCGCCCTTCGACGCCGAGCCCCTCGAAGAGCGCGGTCACGTAGTCGAGCGCCGTGGCGCGGGGCAGCCCCTTGCCGCTCGCCCAGTCGACGAGCGTCGTCTGCAGCTCGAAGTACGACGACATCACCGCCGACGCGCAGTTGAGCACGAGCACGTCGGACTCCTTCTCCAGCACCACGAGGTCGCCGCAGCCCTCGAGCAGCGCTGCGACCGCAGGCACCTCGGGGTAGATCACGAGCGGACCGGTGCGCAGGGCCACCATCGGCAGCGGGATGAGCTGGCAGATGCTCGACGCCGGTGCGACGCGCGCCGCGAGCACCGACGGCGGCCAGCCCGCGACGAGGCTGGCGACGACGTGGTCCGCGCGGAACGTCAGCGCGTCGACGACCTCGGCCAGCTGCGGCGGCAGGACGGCGAGCAGCACGACGTCGTTCGCGTCGAGGACGGCCTGGTTGTCGGTCGCCACGCGTACGGCGGCGTACCGGTCGGCCAGGTCGGCGGCGCGGTGCTGCGACCGCGGCGACAGCACGACCTCGACCTCGTCCGCACGCGGCCCCGTGACGATCGCCTCGACGAGGGCCGCCGCGATGGTGCCGACCCCCACCACGCCGACCCGTACCCGTGCGCCCATCCGACCCGCCTCCTCGTCCGGGTCCGCATCGTAGGCGGGCGCGCGTCCACTAGCGTCGGGCCATGAGCGACTGCCTGTTCTGCGCGATCGTCGCGGGCGACATCCCGGCGACGGTCGTCCACGAGACCGACGACGTCCTGGCGTTCCGCGACATCTCCCCGCAGGCGCCCACCCACGTCGTCGTCGTACCGAAGGCGCACCACGCCGACGCCGCAGCGCTCGCGGCCGCCGACCCGGAGCTCGCCGGTCGCCTGCTGGCCGCCGGTGCCGAGGTCGCCGCGACCGAGGGCCTCGCCGACGGCTACCGCTTCGTCCTCAACACCGGCCGCGACGGCGGCCAGACCGTCTTCCACGTGCACCTGCACGTCCTCGGCGGCCGTCCCCTCACCTGGCCCCCCGGCTAGAGCACCCTCGGGGGGCACGTGCCGACCGGGTAACGGACGGGTCGGGAGGGCGGATCCGGCCTACGATGGACCCTCCGGCACCGCCGGAGCCGCCCCCGAACGGGCGGGACCACGACGAAGGGCAGAGACGGCCCGCGAGGGCCGACCCATGACAGCACCGACCGACACGCGCGCGACGATCGTCGTCCCCTCGTCCCTCGACATGGTCACCCTGCTCGGGCCGGGCGACGAGTTCCTGCGGGTCATCGAGCGCGCGTTCCCCGACGTCGACATCCACGTCCGCGGCAACGAGATCGCGATGACCGGCGAGAACGCCGAGCTCATCCTCGTCGACCGCGTGCTCTCCGAGATGATGACCGTGCTGCGCACGGGCCATGGCCTCACGCCCGAGGCCGTGGAGCGCTCGATCGCGATGCTGCGCGACGACTCCGGCGTACGCCCGGCCGAGGTGCTCACGGCCAACATCCTGAGCAACCGCGGCCGCACCATCCGGCCCAAGACGCTGAACCAGAAGCGGTACGTCGACGCCATCGACCACCACACGATCGTGTTCGGCATCGGTCCGGCGGGCACCGGCAAGACCTACCTCGCGGTCGCGAAGGCCGTGCAGGCGCTGCAGGCGAAGATGGTCAGCCGGATCATCCTCACGCGTCCCGCGGTCGAGGCCGGCGAGCGGCTCGGGTTCCTGCCGGGCACCCTCAGCGAGAAGATCGACCCCTACCTGCGCCCGCTCTACGACGCGCTGCACGACATGATCGACCCCGACTCGATCCCGCGGCTCATGACCAGCGGCGTGATCGAGGTCGCCCCGCTCGCCTACATGCGCGGTCGCACCCTCAACGACGCGTTCATCATCCTCGACGAGGCGCAGAACACCTCGCCCGAGCAGATGAAGATGTTCCTGACCCGCCTCGGCTTCGGCTCGACGATGGTCATCACCGGCGACACGACGCAGATCGACCTGCCCACGGGCACGGCGTCGGGCCTCAAGGTGGTCGAGGGCATCCTCGCCGAGCTCGACGACGTCGAGTTCTGCCGGCTGCACAGCCAGGACGTCGTGCGGCACAAGCTCGTCGGCCAGATCGTCGACGCCTACGCCAAGTTCGACGCCGAGAGCGCCGCAGCCTCGCAGCTCACCGGTCGCGGCGCCCGCCGCACCCGACGCTAGGCGCCGGGCATGACCATCGAGGTCGTCAACGAGAGCGACGTCGACGTCGACGTCGACGTGCTCGGGCGCCAGGCCGCCTTCGTGCTGGAGCGCTTGCGCATCCACCCGCAGGCCGAGCTGTCGGTCGTGCTCGTCGGCGAGGAGCCGATGACCGACCTGCACGTGCGCTGGATGAACGAGCCCGGTCCCACCGACGTGCTGAGCTTCCCGATGGACGAGCTGCGCAGCCCGCGCGACGACGAGGAGCCCGAGCCGGGCGTCCTCGGCGACGTCGTGCTCTGCCCGCAGGTCGCGCAGCGTCAGGCCGACGCCGCGGGGCACGCGCTCGATGACGAGCTGGCGCTGCTGCTCACCCACGGGATCCTGCACCTCATCGGCTACGACCACGCCGAGCCCGAGGAGCACGCGGAGATGTTCGGGCTGCAGGCCCGCCTGCTCGCCGAGTGGGTGGCCGCACGATGACGCACCACGGGGGCACGGCATGACGTACGTCGTCGCGCTGCTCGTCGCGGCGCTGCTGATCGTGATCGCGGCGGTCGTGGTCGCCGGCGAGTCGGCGTACGGGCGCATCTCCAAGGCGCGCGTCGAGGAGCTCGTGCGCGACGGCCGTCGCGGAGCCGCGCGCGTACGACCGCTGCTCGACGACCGCGCCCGCTACGTCAACGCGCTGCTCTTCACGCACATGCTGCTCGCCGCGTGCGCCACCGTGCTCGTCACGTGGGCGTTCCTGCAGATCGTCCTGGGGCCGCTGTGGTGGCAGCTGCTCGCGGCAGCGCTCGTCATGGTGGTGCTCAACTTCGTCGCGCTCGGCGTCGCGCCGCGCACGCTCGGCGTGCAGCACGCCGACGGCATCGCGATCGCGATGGCCGGTCCCGCGCGCTTCCTCGCTGCGCTGCTCAACCCGCTCACGCGCCTGCTCATCCTCGTCGGCAACGCGATCACGCCCGGCAAGGGCTACCGCGAGGGCCCGTTCGCGACGCAGGCCGAGCTGCGCGAGCTCGTCGACCTCGCCGAGGCGAGCGACGTCATCGAGGACGACGAGCGGCAGATGATCCACTCCGTCTTCGAGCTCGGCGACACGATCGTGCGCGAGCTCATGGTGCCGCGCACCGAGATGGTGTTCGTCGAGTCGACCAAGACGCTGCGCCAGGCGCTCTCGCTCGCGCTGCGATCGGGCTTCTCGCGCATCCCCGTCGTGGGCGAGAACGTCGACGACGTCATCGGCGTCGTCTACCTCAAGGACATCGCGCGCCGTACGTTCGAGCACCACGAGGCCGAGACCAGCGAGCGCGTCACGAGCCTCATGCGACCTGTCTTCATGGTCCCCGACAGCAAGACCGCCGACGAGCTGCTGCGCGAGATGCAGCAGGCGCGCGTGCACCTCGCCGTCGTCGTCGACGAATACGGCGGCACCGCGGGCATCGTCACGATCGAGGACGTCGTCGAGGAGATCGTCGGAGAGATCGCCGACGAGTACGACACCGAGGTCCCGGAGGTCGAGGAGCTCGCCCACGGCTGCTACCGCGTCCACGCGCGCATGCACGTCGAGGACTTCGCCGACCTCGTCGGCATCGAGATCGACGGCGAGGAGGAGGGCGTCGACACGGTCGGCGGCCTGCTCGCGCGTCGCCTGGGTCGCGTCCCGATCCCGGGCGCGCGCATCACGGTGCAGGGCTGGGACCTCACGGCCGAGTCGGCTGCCGGTCGTCGCAACCGGATCGGTACGGTGCTGGCCGAACCCGTGAGCCGGCCCGACGACGAGGACGACGACGATGACAGCGACTGAGCTCTCCGCGGAGGACGCGAAGCTCGTCACCCTCGCGCGCGGTGCGCGCGGCCGCGTCGGTGCTGCGGAGGGCGCAGCGGTGCGCGACGAGACCGGTCGCACCTACTCCGGCGCCACCGTCGCGCTCGACTCGCTCGCGCTGTCGGCGCTGCAGCTCGCGGTCGCCCAGGCTGCTGCCAGCGGCGCGCGCGGCCTCGAGGCCGCCGTCGTCGTACGCCGCGACGCCGACCTGGCCGACGACGACCTCGCGGCGGTCCGTGCGCTCGGGGGAGCCGGCGTCACCGTCCACGTGGTGGCGTCCGACGGCAGCCTCCTCTCGACGATCACCAGCTGACGTGGCCGCGCCGCGCTCCACATCGGCGGCCGGTCCCGTCCTCGCCGTCCTCGCCGCCGCCACGCTGTTCGGCACGACCGGCACGGCCCAGGCGCTCGGTCCCTCGGGCACGACACCGCTCGGCGTCGGCGCCGCGCGCATCGTCATCGGCGGTCTCGGACTCCTGCTCGTGCTGCCGCGGGTGGGCGGCTCGCGCCGCGCTGCGCTCGCGCTGTGGCGCACGCGGTGGGGGCTCTTCGCCGGCCTCATGACGGCGACGTACCAGGTGCTCTTCTTCGGCGGCGTGCACCTCGCCGGCGTCGCCCTCGGCACGCTCGTCACCATCGGCAGCGGTCCTGTCTTCACCGGCCTGCTGTCGTGGCTGCTGCTGCGCGAGCGACCGCAGCTGTCGTGGGTGGTGGCGACGGCGGTGTGCGTCGTGGGTCTCGCCCTGCTCGTCGGGAGCGGCGCGTCGGCGCCGGGCACCGACGGCCGTGGCCTCCTGCTCGCGCTCGGCGCCGGCTGCGGGTACGCCGTCTACACGGTCGGCGCCAAGCACCTGATCACCGAGGGGCACCGCAGCGACGACGTGATGACCGCGGCGTTCCTCCTCGGCGGCCTCGTGCTGCTGCCGCTGCTGCTCACGCAGCCCCTCGCATGGCTCGCGACGCCGAAGGGTCTCGTGATGGCGCTGTGGCTGGGGCTCGCGACCACGACGCTCGCCTACGTGCTCTTCGGTCGCGGGCTGCGGCACCTTCCCGCCGGCCCGGTCACCACGCTCGTGCTCGCCGAGCCCGTGGTGGCGACGTTCCTCGGCGTCGTCGTCCTCGGCGAGACCCTCGCACCGCTCGGCTGGGTGGGTGCAGCTTTGGTGCTGGCCGGCCTCGCCCTTCAGGGGGTCGTGTCGGCCCGGCGCGGGGGCGAGGTCGCGGCCGAGGAGGCGCTGGGGGGAGGATTGCCGACGTGACCGACCACCGCTCCGGCTTCGCCTGCTTCGTCGGTCGCCCCAACGCGGGGAAGTCGACGCTCACCAACGCGCTCGTCGGCGAGAAGGTCGCCATCACCTCGAGCAAGCCGCAGACCACGCGGCACACCGTGCGCGGCATCGTGCACCGTCCCGACGCGCAGCTCGTCCTCGTCGACACCCCTGGTCTGCACAAGCCGCGCACGCTGCTCGGCGAGCGGCTCAACGCGCTCGTGCGCGAGACGTGGGCCGAGGTCGACGTCATCGGCTTCTGCCTGCCCGCCGACCAGCCGGTCGGGCCGGGCGACCGCTTCATCGCGAGCGAGCTGGCGGCGGCACGGCGTACGCCGAAGGTCGCGGTGGTCACGAAGACGGACCTGGTTCCTCACGACGTCGTCGGCCAGCGGCTGCTCGAGGTGGCCGAGCTCGGTCAGAAGGTCGGCATCGACTGGGCCGAGGTCGTGCCGGTGTCGGCCGTCGCGGGCGACCAGGTGGAGCTGCTCGCCGACCTGCTCGTCGGCCTGCTGCCCGAGGGGCCGGCGCTCTACCCCGACGGCGAGCTCACCGACGAGCCCGAGGCCGTGATGGTCGCCGAGCTGATCCGCGAGGCCGCACTCGAGGGCGTGCGCGACGAGCTGCCGCACTCGATCGCCGTCGTCGTCGACGAGATGATCCCGCGCGAGGACCGCCCGGCCGACGACCCGATGCTCGACATCCACGCCTCGCTCTACGTCGAGCGCGACAGCCAGAAGGGCATCGTCATCGGCCACAAGGGCGGTCGCCTGCGCGAGGTCGGGACGACGTCGCGACGCCAGATCGAGGCGCTGCTCGGCACCCGCGTGCACCTCGACCTGCGCGTGAAGGTCGCCCCCGACTGGCAGCAGGACCCCCGCCAGCTCCGAAAGCTGGGCTTCTAAGCCGCACCGCCGCGAGCAGCACCGGTGGCCGGTGGATCCACCCCCGTGGGACCCACCGACCACCGGGGATCTAGGGGTGCGGAAGAACGCTGGGACGCACGGCGCCCCGGTCGGGTGCGGAGGTCACCGGACCGTCACCTGCGCGAACCCGGAGCCGTACAGCGGGCCCGCCTCGCCCAGCGCGTTGAGGCCGCCCTGGTACGCGATGTACTCGCCGGGCGGGAGGTCGTACCACCACAGGGCTGAGGCGCCGCCGGACACGCCGCCGCCCAGTCCTGCGTCGCCGTCGAAGCACGAGAGCGAGGGCGTGCCGCCGCCGCCGTCGTCGAAGCAGACCCCCTCCTGGAGCTGGTCCGGCGTGACCCACGGCTCGAGCCGCCGGAGGGCGAGGGCGTTGACGAACCCGACCTCGCCGACGCCGAGGACGAAGCCACGTCGCGGGATGCTGCGGGGCAGCGTGACCGAGCCCGTGGCGAACCTGGCGGTCGCCGCCACCGGTACAGCCGCACGCTCGGCCGCACCGACGACGGTGACGGTGCGGATGCGGCTCATGGCGATGGACCGCCCGCCCGGAAGCGCAGGATGACCGTTCGAGTCGGAGTAGAACCAGTAGCGCCCCGGCGCGAGCGTGATCGCGAAGGTCGCCCGGCCGCCGGGGTTCACGATGAGGTCGTACGGCGTGGTGCGCACGACGTTCGCCCCGCCGACGAAGGTGGCCGACGTGCGCCAGGTGCGGCACTGCCGGATCCACGTCGCCGTGCTCTCGCCCGGGGACGCCGTCCGGCAGGCGACATCCCGCGCGTACCACGTCGACAGGCTCAAGGCCGCCGGCGGGCGCACGACCTGGAGCGACGCGTACGCGTCGGGCGTCGTGACGTGCACGTAGTACGTGCCGGCCGCAAGACGCGAGGGCATCGTGACGACACCCTTCGATACCGAGACCGTGAGCGACCTGATCCGCGGCGCCGTCGTGGCTGTCGAGCGTGCCGACGGGCCGCTGACCGTCGACGTCGAGCGCGGTGGCGCCTCCACCGCCGACGCGGTGGCGGTCGGCGCGAGCCCGGCGAGGAGCGCCATCGCGGTCACGAGCAGGGCGGAACGTCGTGCGCGAGATGGGGTCATCGGTTCTCCTGTCATCGAGGGTTCGGCGGCAGTGGTCGGGCGCGCACTCATGGCTGGACCGTCAGGCGGGCGATCAGCGGCCGCGGGTAGAGACCGGCGTCGCCTGCCTCGTTGGTGCCGGCCTGGAAGGCGATGTACTCGCCCGGCGGCAGGTCGTACCACCACAGGGCGGATGCCCCGCCTGAGACGCCGCCGCCGAGGGAGGCGCCGCCGTCGAGGCAGGAGAGCTCGGGGATCCCGCTGCCGGAGTTGAAGCAGACCCCGAAGGCGACGAGCTGCTCGTCGGTGATCCCCGGCTTGATGCGGGCCAGGCCCAGGCTGTTGATGATGCCCGGCTGGCCGATCCCCAGAAGGAAGCCCCGACGCGGGATGACGCGGGTGATGGTGAGCGAGCCCGCCGCGAAACGAGCCACGCCGACGGCGCGCACCGAGCCGCGCTCGGCGGTCCCGACCACGGTCACGGTGCGGATCCTCGACAGGGCCAACGGCGTGTTGCCGTAGATCGGTTGTCCGGCACGGTCCTCGTAGAACCAGTACTGGCCGGGCGAGAGGGTCAGGGCGAAGGTCGCTCGCCCGCCCGGGTTGGAGAAGGTCCCGCTCGACGACGTGCGGACCACGTTCGCACCGCCGACGAAGGTCGCCGACGTCCGCCAGTACCGGCACCGACGCACGATCCCCTGCGACGGCTCACCGGGCGTCACGGAGTTGCAGGCCAGGAATCTCTGGCGCCACGTCGCGAGGCTGAGTCCGACGGGTCGGCGCACCACCTGCAGCGAGGCGTCTGGGTCGCGCGTCGTGACGTGGATGTAGTAGGTGCCGGCCGCGAGACGTGACGGCATCGTGACGACGCCCTTCGACACCGAGACCGTGAGCGACCTGATCCGCGGCGCGGCAACGGCCACCGGAGCCGTGACCGTACGCGCGACCGTGGTCGTCGTGACGCTCGCGGGGGAGGCGAACGACGACGGCGCGATGGCGGACGCGAGCGCTAGGGCGGCGACCAGGGTGGCTGACCTTGCGGCTGCTCGTCGACTCATGGTTCGTCCTTTCGTGAAGTGCGGTGGGCAGAAGGGATCGCGGCTCATGAGACGTGCACCCGCTGGACGAGGCCCATGATGAAGAACCAGTCGAAGTTGTCGTTGTGGTCGCCGCTGCCGACGGCGTAGTCACCAGGTGGGAGGTCGTAGTAGAACCACGCCGAGGCGCCCGGGGAGACGGCGCCGCCGATCTGCGCGGACACGGCGTCGAAGCAGTCGCGCGGCGGCTGGAGCCCGCCGGCGAGGCAGGTGCCGTCGTGGAGCTCGGGGTCGGTGACGCCGGGCAAGATGCGCCGCACCCAGAGGTCGCTCGTCAGGCCGCGGCCGCCCACGGTGAGCAGGAAGCCCCGGCGTGGCAGGGCCGTGGGCAAGGAGACGCTGGTGCTGCGCGCCCAGTCGATGCCCAACCGAGCCACCCCGACCGTGGCGACCGGGAGCGCCGCTGGTGCGGGACCGACGACGGTGACGACCTTCACGCGCCCTGGGTCGTACCGGCGGACGCCGCGCCCGAGGTCCTCGCCCAGCGGGTCGGACCCCGCGGCCGAGAAGAAGAAGTAGCGCCCGGGCGACAGCCGGATCGCGAAGGCGCCCACGTGACCCGCCTCGGCTCGGGTGCCACCGACGAACGTCGCGGAGGTGCGGTACCGGTGTATCGCCGCGGCTACGCCGGAGCCCGTCGCCGACGAGATGGCGCGGAACCGCGCGTAGAAGGTCGATGGCGTGAGGGTCGACGGAGGTCGGACGACGGTGACGCCGTTCGCGGCGTCGGTGGTGCGGACCTGGACGTAGTAGGTGCCGGCTCGCACGGTGGTCGGCATCGTCACGATGTCGTGCGAGAGCGAGATGTAGATCGTGCGGGGGCGGGCGGTGGTCGTCGTGGTCGCTGCTGTCGCTGCGGGTGCTCGGACCGCCGTGGTGGCGGGAGCTGCGCGGGACGGGACCGGTGGAGCGGCCCACGAGCTGCTCGCGGCGAGCAGCGGGGCGGTGACGACGAGCCCGAGAGCAAGGGCGAAACGTGCCGTGGTGCGTCGGTGCATGGCGGTTCCTTCATGGGTGTGGTGCATCTCTGTCACGTCCGCAGGATCGGGCGGACGCGGTGGACGAGGACGCGCTCGACGAGCGAGTCCCCCTGGTGCGTGCGGAGGTCGGCGTCGGAGAGCGAGACGCCGAGAGTCGTTGCGGCCCAGTGGATCTTCGTGGTCGACGTCACGACGGCCAGCGTGCTCGTGGGCATCGAGCCACCGAGGTCGCCGAGCTGCGGCGTACGCGGGAGGGTGGGCCTGCTCGTGGTCGACGCGTCGACGCCGGTGCGCAGCCGGTAGGCGTCGCGCGCCTCGGTGAGCAGCGTCGTCCAGATGACGTCATGCGGTGCGGGGTGCACGACGGTCGGGGCGTCGTAGGAGACGGTGAGCGACGCGCGCTGCGACCCGTAGGTCTGCCAGGCGAGGCGACCGTGCGCGTCGGCGGTCACGGTCGTGCTGCTGACGGCGTCGGCGCGCGGGAAGCGGTGCGTCTGCAGCGACCACGTGCGGGTGCCGTCGTCATGCGTGGTGAGGACGGCGGAGTCGATCACCGTGACCGGGGTGCGCGTGCCGTCCGTGGGGTCGGCGGCGACCCAGGTGCCGGACACCAGCGAGGGGAGCGCAGGCGCGTACGACGGGTTGCCCGGGTCGTAGACGTAGCTCCACGACGCGCGCTCCTTGCCGGGCACCTGCGAGAGCACCGACTGCGTCGTGGCCGCGCGGTCGAGCGGCGTGAACTCCGCGTCGGGGGTGTCGAGCACGAGCCGGCCGTCGTCGGCGGAGGTGAGCAGGGTGCGGCGTACCGGGTCGAAGAGCTGGGTCCAGGTGCGGACGCCGTCCTGCGCGCGGAGCTCGAAGCCCTGCGCTGCGGCGGCGCGTGTGGTGGTGGCGACGGAGGCGAGCTCGGCGGCTGCCTGCGCGGGCGGCACGGACTCGGTCACCGTGCCCCGGCCGAGCTGGGGGACCACGAGGAGGGCGGCGGCGAGCAGCAGCGAGGTCAGCGCGGCAGCGCCGGATCGCGCCCTCATGCCACCCCCCGGTGCGCTCGTCGGCGGCTCAGGACGGGCCGTCGTCGGCGCCACTGTGCCACGCCGTCGCCGCGGATGCCGGTAACCCGGTCATCTCGTCGCCCGGAAGCCGGGCGCCCGAGCGGGCGCTCTCAGGCGGCCAGGGCGTGGTGGTCGCGCGCGGCGTGGACCACGGGGAGCACGGCTCCGGGGTGGGCCGCGCGGAGGTGGAAGTCGAGCACGCGATGACCGGTGCCGTCGGTGCCGACGACCTCGGGCTCGCCCTCGACCTCCCAGCCGAGGCGGTGCCAGTAGCGCAGCCACGCCGGTGCCGACACCTCGGACACGTCGCGCTCGAGGAGCATCGCGCCCTGCTCGATCATCGTGGTCGCCTCCTTCGCGACGACCCCCGCCGATGCATGCCATCGGTACGCCGCGAGCCGTTCTGCAGCGCGCGCCCCCGAACGTGAGCGACTCATGAACCTCGCGGCTCGGCCGCACCTGCGTGCCCGACGCGCACGAAGCCGAGGCGCTCGTAGACGCGGGCCACGTCGTCGTCGGCAGCGGAGAGGAGCGCGAGGTCGCAGCCGCGCTCCATCGCGTCGGCGAGCAGCCGTGCGACGACGCGACCGGCGAGGCCCTGGCGTCGGTGCGAGGGGAGCGTGGCCACGCCCATGATCTCCGTGACGCCCGCGATCGGGACGTGGCTGCCCGACGCGACGACACCGTCGACGGGGTCGAACGCAGCCGCGAGCGACGCCGATCCTTCGGCGACCCTCCCGCCGATGTGCTCGATCTGACCGACCGGGACCTCGACCTCGTCGCGCGCGGTCGGACCGGCGTCGCCGATCGCGGTTCCCGGTGCGGCGAAAGCGATCTCGGCCACGGCAAGAGCGTCGCGCAGGTACGGCGACCCGCCCGCCAGCAGCTCGGTGCCGGACGCGTCGGGAAGCATCGCGGGGAGCTCCAGCGCGAGGAGCGGGTGCAGGGTGACGGCGTACCCCAGGGAGGTCAGGGTCGTCTCGAACGACGGCACGAGCTCGTGGACCCACTCGAAGGACACGGCCGAGCCGTGCTGCTCGAGCAGGTGCGCGGCCTGCCGTACGTCGTCGGCGGGGACGTCGCCGTCGAGGAGGTCGAGCTCCGGGCGCGGCCGGGCGTAGTAGGGCCAGGGAGCGTGCGAGAGGAAGGCGCGCAGCGTGCCGGCGTCGACCGGGTCGGCGGCGCTGCGCGGTACGGCGTCGAGGTAGCGGTCGATGCGGCGCAGGACGTCGGGCACGGAGGCGGTCAGCCCTCCTCCTCGGCGTCGGCGATCGCGTCCGCACGCTCGCTCTCCTCGCGGGCCAGCTCCTCGACCTGCGAGAGCTTGGTGCCGGCCGGCAGCTCGACGTGCTCGTCCACGAGCGGGTCGTCGACCATCGACTTCTCGCCCTTGGTGCGTGCGCGCAGCTCGGGCACCAGCTCGTAGCGCTGCCCGTACGTCTCGATGACGGCGATGATCGCGGCGGCCATCGGGATGCCGATGATCGCGCCGATCGGGCCGAACAGCGCGACGCCGACGAAGACCGACGCCAGGGCGATCGCCGGGTGCACGTCCATCGTCGCGCGGCTGACGCGCGGGGTGAACACGTAGCTCTCGATCTGCTGGTAGACGGTGGCGAACGCGATGATCCAGACGACGTCCCACGGGTCGTGGAACGCCGCGAACACCGCGGGGATCGCGACGCCGATGTAGGTGCCGATCGTCGGGATGAACTGGCTCACCACGCCGGCGAAGATGCCCATCGGCAGCCAGTAGGGGATGTCGATGAGGAAGAAGAACAGCGAGTGGAAGAAGGCCGACATCGTCGCGAGCACGACCTTCGAGACGACGAACCCGCCGGTCTTCACCACGGCGATGTCCCACACCGTGAGGAACACCTTCTGGTGGCGCTGCGGCAGCCACGACCCGACGACGCGGCGGATGCGCGGCGCCTCGGCGGAGAAGTAGAACGAGAACACGAGCATCGTGATGAGGTCGAACAGTCCGCCGAAGACGATGCCGAGGATCCCGAGCACGCCGCCCGCGAGGTCGCTGCCGATCGTCGCGATGGTCGAGGCGCTGAGGTTGAAGTAGTCGAGGATGTGCGTCGGGTCGAAGTTCGTGCCGAACCGTTCGTTGGCCCAGTTCGCGATCTGCACGAGCAGGTCGGGCACCGACTTCACGAGCTCGGCGGTCTGGGTCGCGAACAGGCTGCCGAAGATCGCGACGAACGCGATGCCCGCCACGAAGATGCCGAGGAGCACGACTCCGGTTCCGAGGCCGCGGCGCCAGCCGTGGTTGGCCAGCCACGCGACGGCCGGCTCCATCGCGATCGAGAGCAGCCAGGCGAGCAGCAGGATGAAGACGAAGCCGCCGGTGGAGTCCCAGATCCACGACGCGATGCGGTAGCCGACGAAGATCAGGAAGACCCACACCACCGCGTTGCGGAACATGCGCGGCTCGAACTGCACCGTCATCGGCCGCGCGAGGCTGCCGAGGAGGCCGGTCGGCTCGGCAGGCGCGTCCGGCTCGTCGGCGGTCATGGTGCGGGGCTCGTCCACGTCGGTCCTCCTCGCGCTCGACGGTACCGGCCGCGGGCCGTCCCGCCGGGGCGCCACGGCGTGCACCGGGTGTCGGGAGCGTGCGCCGTCGGCCCCTCGGGTGAGAATGGCCCGGTGAGCCTCTACCGCGACGAGGGCGTGGTCCTGCGCGCCCAGAAGCTGGGCGAGGCCGACCGCATCGTGACCCTGCTGACGCGCGACCACGGCCGGGTCCGCGCGGTGGCGAAGGGCGTACGCCGTACCTCGTCGCGGATCGGGGCGCGGCTCGAGCCGTTCGGGCACGTCGACGTGCAGTTCTACACGGGGCGCACCCTCGACGGCGTGACGCAGGTGGAGACCATCGCGTCCTACGGCGCCCGCCTGGTGCACGACTACGCCCGCTACACCGCGGGCCAGGCGATGCTCGAGACCGCCGAGCGGCTCACGCCCGAGGAGGGGCAGCCCTCGGTGCAGCAGTACCTCCTCCTCGTCGGCGGCCTGCGCGCCCTCGTGGCGGGGGAGCACGACTCCTCGCTCGTGCTCGACTCCTACCTCGTGCGCTCGCTCTCGGTCGCGGGCTGGGCGCCGTCGTTCGACGCCTGCGCCCGCTGCGGCGCCGCCGGCCCGCACCGCGCCTTCAGCGTCCCCGCCGGCGGCGCCCTGTGCGCCGCCGACCGCCAGCCCGGCTCGGCCGCACCCGCGCCGGAGACGATGGCCCTGCTCGGCGCCCTGCTCGCCGGCGACTGGACGGTGGCCGACGCCAGCGACCCGCGCCACCGCCGCGAGGCCTCCGGCCTGGTCGCGGCGTACCTGTCCTGGCAGCTCGAGCGCGGCTTGCGCAGCCTGCCGCTGGTGGAGCGTACCTGACCACAACTTACGCGACCGTAGGTTGTGGTGGTAAACTTACGGCAACGTAGGTTTCTGGAGGTCCTCATGCACCCGCTGCGCCGGCGCACCGCCGCCCTGCCCGGTCACACGCTCGGTTACGTCGAGCTCCCGGGGCAGGGCACGCCGCTCGTGCTGCTGCACGGCGTCGGCTCGTCGATCGACACCTGGGGCGACATCCCGCAGCGTCTCGCCGAGCAGGGCCGCGCCGTCGTGGCCGTCGACCTGCTCGGGCACGGCGGGTCCGACGCCGGCAACGGCGACTTCAGCCTCGGCGCCCACGCGAGCGCCGTCCGCGACCTGCTCGACCACCTCGGGCACACCGGCCCGGTCCACCTCGTCGGCCACTCGCTCGGCGGGGGAGTCGCCCTGCAGCTGGCCTACCAGTACCCCGAGCGGGTCGCCTCGATGACGCTCATCTCCAGCGGCGGCCTCGGCAGCGACGTCGGCGCGCCCCTGCGTGCGGCCAGCCTGCCCGGGTCGGAGCTGGTGCTGCGCCTCGCGAGCAGCGAGCGCGTCGTCGCCCTGGCCCGGCGGTCGAGCGGATGGCTGCGCGCCCTGAGCATCGACGCCGAGGTGCTCAGCCCGCACGCGCTCGAGAAGCTCGAGGTGCTGCGCGACGAGCGCCGTCGCCGCGCCTTCCTGTCGACGGTCCGCAGCGTCGTCGGTCCTGACGGCCAGCGCGTGTCGGCGCTGCAGAAGATGGGCGGGCTCGATCCCGCGCGCGTGCTCATCGTGTGGGGCGACCGCGACCCCATGCTGCCCATCGAGCACGGCCGCGCAGCCGCGGCCCTGCTGCCGGGCAGCCGCTTCGTCGTGGTGCCCGGCGCGGCGCACCATCCGCACACGTTCGACCCGGCGCTGGTCACCGCCGAGCTGCTCGCGCACACGGCCGACAGCCGGGTCGTCGCACGCTGACGCGGGAGTCGGTGCGACCATGAGCGCGTGGCAGGACGACGCGGCTCGCGGGCATCGACCAGGACGGCGGCTGCGCGCACCTCGCCGGTGCTGCCGCCGCGTCCGCACCCGAGCGGGGCGACCGCGCCCGACATCCCGAAGGAGCTCGTGCCGCGGCACGTCGCCCTCGTGATGGACGGCAACGGCCGCTGGGCCAAGGAGCGCGGGCTGCCGCGCACCGCGGGGCACGAGGCGGGCGAGGCGTCGCTGCTCGACTGCGTCCACGGAGCGATCGAGCTCGGGGTGGGCGCGATCTCGGCGTACGCGTTCTCGACCGAGAACTGGAAGCGGTCGCCCGACGAGGTGAAGTTCCTCATGGGCTTCAACCGCGACGTGATCCGGCGTCGGCGCGACGAGATGCACGACCTCGGCGTGCGCGTGCGCTGGGCGGGCCGTCGGCCCAAGCTCTGGAAGAGCGTGATCGACGAGCTCGAGGAGGCCGAGCGGCTCACCGCCGGCAACTCCACGCTCACCCTGACGATGTGCGTGAACTACGGCGGCCGTGCCGAGATCGCCGATGCGGCGCAAGCGATCGCGCGCGAGGTGGCCGCCGGGCGGCTCGACCCGTCGAAGGTCGACGAGAAGACCATCGCGCGCCACCTCGACGAGCCCGACATGCCCGACGTCGACCTGTTCGTGCGGTCGTCGGGGGAGCAGCGCACGAGCAACTTCCTGCTGTGGCAGTCGGCGTACGCCGAGCTCGTGTTCGTCCCGACGCTCTGGCCCGACTTCGACCGCCGGCACCTGTGGTGGGCGTGCGAGCAGTACGCCTCGCGCGACCGGCGCTACGGCGGGGCCGTGCCGAACGAGGCCCCCGGCTCCTCGGCATGACGCAGACCGAGCAGCCGACGCGGAGCACCGGGTGGAGCCCGGGCGCTCTGGGCTGGCTCGCGGGCGGGCTCGTCGTGCTCGTGCTCGCCCAGCGCTGGATCCAGGGGCTGTTCCAGACCCCGGCGTGGCAGACCGGCGCGACCGTCTTCATCTCGATCGTCGTGCAGGCGCTGCCGTTCCTCGCCCTCGGCGTCGTGCTGTCGGCCACGATCGCGGCGTACGTGCCCGCGTCGTTCTTCACGAAGGTCCTGCCGTCGCGCACCGCGCTCGCCGTGCCGGTCGCAGGTGCTGCGGGCGTGGTGCTGCCGGGCTGCGAGTGCGCGTCGGTGCCGGTCGCGGGCGGCCTCATGTCGCGAGGGGTCGCGCCTGCGGCGGCGCTCGCCTTCCTGCTGTCGAGCCCTGCGATCAACCCGGTCGTGATCGTGTCGACGTTCGTCGCGTTCCCCAACCAGCCGATGATGGCGGTCGCCCGGTTCGGTGCCTCGCTCGTCGTCGCGATCATCATGGGCTGGGCGTGGATGCGCTTCGGGCGCGGCGAGTGGCTGCGCATCCCGAGCCGCTCGCACCTCGAGGGCGCGACGAAGGCGGAGACCTGGCGGCGTACGGCGTCGCACGACTTCCTGCACGCCGGCGGGTTCCTCGTGATCGGCGCCCTCGCCTCCGCCGTGCTCAACGTGCTCGTCCCGACGCAGTGGCTCGACAGCCTCGCGGCGCGGCCGGTGCTGTCGGTGCTCGCGCTCGCGGCGCTCGCTGTCGTGCTGTGCGTCTGCTCCGATGCCGACGCGTTCGTCGCGGCGTCGCTCACGCAGTTCTCGCTCACCGCGCGCCTCGCGTTCCTCGTGGTCGGCCCGATGGTCGACCTGAAGCTGTTCGCGCTGCAGGCGGGCATGTTCGGCCGCGGCTTCGCCGTGCGGTTCGCACCCGCAACGTTCGTCGTGGCCGTCACCGTCGCGTCGCTCGTCGGGTGGTGGGTCTGGTGAACCGTCACGTCGGCGGAGTGCTGCTCGGCCTGCTCGGCGCCGCGCTGCTGAAGATCAGCGCGACCGACCTCTACCTCAACTACGTCAAGGCCTCGATGCGGCCGTGGCTGCTGCTGACCGGCGCGATCCTGCTCGCGCTGGGGATCTGGTCGCTCGTCGACATCGTGCGCTCCGCTGCGGCCGACGAGGGCCACGACGACGAGGACGACGGCCACGGCCACGTCGGACTGCCGCGCACCGCCTGGCTGCTGCTCCTGCCGGTGCTCGCGGTGCTGCTCGTCGCGCCCCCGCCCCTGGGCGGGTACGCCGCCGAGCGCGAGCAGTCGACGACTCTGCCCCCGGCGCAGCAGAGCGACCTGCCGCCCATCCCGCCCGGCAACCCGTCGGTGCTCGCGCTGTCGGACTTCGCCGTGCGCGCGGTGTGGGACGACGGCAAGACGCTGGCCGGAAAACCCGTTGAGCTCACGGGGTTCGCGTCGGCGGCTCCGGATGGTGGCTGGTACCTGACGCGCCTGGCGCTCACCTGCTGCGCCGCCGACGCGACCGCCACAAAGGTCACGGTCGTCGACGCGCCGTTCGCCCCGAAGACCAACACCTGGGTCACCGTCGTGGGGGAGTGGACCCCGGGCGGCGGCACGCAGAGCGTCACCGCCGTACCCCGGATCAAGGCCGACTCGATGAAGGTCGTCCCCCAGCCGAAGTACCCGTACGAGTAGAGGGTCAGCGGCAGGAGGCGCAGCGGCCGAAGATCTCAAGGGTGTGGCTGACGTCGTCGTAGCCGTGCTCGGCGGCGACCTTCTCGGCCCAGCGCTCGACGGTCGGCCCCTCGACCTCGACCGTGGCGCCGCACGTGCGGCACACCAGGTGGTGGTGGTGCTTCGCACCGGTGCAGCGGCGATAGACCGACTCGCCGTCGTCGAGCAGGAGCGAGTCGACGTCGCCGTCGGCCGCGAGCGCGGTGAGGCAGCGGTAGACGGTGCTGAGACCGACCGAGTCGCCGCGGCGCGCGAGCTCGGCGTGGATCTGCTGAGCGCTGCGGAACGAGTCGAGGTCGTCGAGCACGGCGAGCACGGCGGTGCGCTGGCGGGTGGTCCGGCGTACCGGCTCGGTCGCGTTCATGAGTGGCCTCCTGTCGTCGCGCGCGTCGCCACCGACGAGCGGGCGCGGCGCCTCCGCAGCGGAACGGCCACGACCGCGCACACCGCGAACAGCCCGAGCGCGAGGAACACGATCGCCGGGCCGGGCGGCACGTCGAGCTCGAAGGACACCACGAGACCGAGCACGGCCGCGAGCTCGCCGACGACGACGCCCAGGACGGCCGTCGTCCGGAACGCCCGGGTCAGCTGCTGAGCCGCTGCGATCGGAACGATCATGATCGCGCTGACGAGCAGCAGGCCGACCGTGCGCATGCCGATCACGACCGTGAGGGCAGCCATCACCGTGAGCAGCATGCTCATCGCGACCGTGCGGACGCCCTGAGTCCGTGCGACGTCGGGGTCGAGCGCCATGACGAACAGCTCGCGACCGAACACCAGCATGATCGAGAGCACGATCAGCGAGACGGCGACGAGCCAGCCGATGTCGGTCGTGGCCACGGTCGAGAGCGATCCGAACAGGTACTGGTTGAGCGCGGTGGAGGAGCGCCCGCCCGCCAAGGACGTGAAGAACACGCCACCGGCGATACCGCCGTAGAAGATCAGGGCCAGCGCCAGGTCGCCCGCGGTACGCGATCGCGAGCGGATCAGCTCGATGACGACGGCTCCCACGGCTGCTGCGACCAGCGCCGACGGGACAGGTGCCGTGCCGAGCAGGAAGGCGAGTCCGACGCCGGCGAGCGCCACGTGGCCCATGCCGTCGCCGAGGAGCGCGAGGCGTCGCTGGACGAGGAAGACGCCGATGAGCGGTGCGACAAGGCCGATGAGCGTGGCCGCGACGAGCGCGCGTTGCATGAAGTCGTAGGCGAGCACCGTCATCCCTCCAGCAACGAGGGTCCGGGCTCGGGTGGACCGAGCTCGTCGTCGTGGTGCCATGCATGGTGGTGGGCGAGGTCCTCGCGCCGGGGCGGGCCGTCGTAGCGGACCGAACCGTGCTCGTCCCGGCCGAGCACGACGGCTCGCGTCGCGAGGTCGGCCAGCGGACCCATCTCGTGCGTCACGAGCAGGACGGTGCGCTCCTGCTCTCGCACCACAGCCAGCGTCTCGGCGAGCCGTCGCTGGCTCTCGGCGTCGATGCCCGCGGTCGGTTCGTCGAGGACCAAGGTGTCGGCGCCGGTGGCCAGGGCCCGGGCGATGAGGACGCGTCGCTGCTGGCCGCCCGAGAGCGTGTCGATGCGGTCGTCCGCGCGGTCCGCCAGCCCCACGGTGGCGAGGGCCTCGCGGGTCGCGGCGCCGTCTCCTCGTCCGAAGAGCCGCCAGCGGGTGGCAGGTCCCCAGCGCGCCGACTCGACGATCTCGCGCACCGACATGGGTACGGCGCCGGTGGCGAGAAGACGCTGCGGCACGTATCCGATCCGGTTCCAGTCGTCGAACTCCGAGACGGGAGCTCCATGCACGCGGACCTGCCCGTGCGACAGGGGCACGAGCCCCAGCATGGCCCGCATGAGCGTCGTCTTCCCGGCGCCGTTGCCACCGAGGACGACGACGAACTCCCCGGGCTCGATGCGCAGCGACACCTCGTCGACGACGCAGTCGCCGTCGAAGGTCACGCAGGCGCGTGACACCTCGAACGCCGGGGGAGCGGTGGACGTGCTCACGTGCAGGACTGGCCCTTCTGGACGGTCTCGAGATTCTTGCGCATCACGGTGAGGTAGTCGTCGGTCGAGCCCTGGGCGAGTCCCTCGAGCGGGTCCAGCATGGCGGTGGTCGCGCCGGTCTCGGACGCGACGGTCTGCGCGACCTTCGGGTCGACCAGCGACTCGTAGTAGATGGTCCTCACGCCGTTGGCCCGCACGAAGTCGGCGACCTCCGCGATCTTCGCGGGGCTGGGCTCGGCATCGGGGGACAGGCCGGAGATGCCGCGCTGCGTGAAGGCGTAGCGCTTCGCGAGGTAGCCGAACGCCTCGTGCGAGACCACGAGGTCGCGGTTGGCGCACGTGGTCGTGCCCTTCTTCCACGCCGCGTCGAGGTCGGACAGCTGGGCGTCGAGCGCAGCCGCGTTCGCGCGGTAGGTGTCCGCACCCGAGGGATCGATCTGCGACAGCCGGGTGGCCACCGAGTCCACGATCTTCTGGAGGTTCGTGGGATCGAGCCATACGTGCGGGTCGGTCGTGGGCGCAGTGCCGCCCTCCGCGGTGGCCTCCTCGACCTGCGACGCCGTGGCAGCCAGCCGCGTGATTCCGGTCCCGGCGTCGAGGGCGTCGCGCGCCTCCTGCGCCACAACGTCGTCCACAGCCGGCTGGAACCCCGCGAGGTAGACGACGAGGGAGGCATCCGACACGGAGGCGACCTGCTGCGGCGTGAGCTCGAGGTCGTGCGGCTCGGTGCCCGGCGCCGTGAGCGACGTGACGCTGACGCGGTCCCCCCCGACCTTCTCCACCACGAACTGCAGCGGATAGAACGCGGTCACGACCTGCACCGGCGCCCCGGACGACGAGCCCGTCGTGGCGCTGCCCGAGGAGCACGCGGAGAGCGCGAGGGCTCCGACGAGGACGACGGCGGCGAGGGCGCGGCGGGGCACGGTCACGGGACCAGTCTCCCGCTAAACGGGAATGATTGTCAATTGCAGTTGGCGCGCCAGGTCGGCGTGGGTCAGAAGTACCCGAGCAGGCGTGCGCCCGCGGCTGCGAACAGCGCGAGCACCACGACGAGACGCCCGATCCGGCCCGCCGTGCCGGCGGCCGGCCACGACAGGGCCGTGAGCCAGGCGAGGAACAGTCCGACCACCACGAGCAGCAGCCCGGCCCAGCGCGACGGGACCGCGAGGCCGGCGACCAGCATCACGGCGAGGATCACCGGCACGAGCCAGGAGGGCTGGCGCGACAGGATCACCAGCGGGATGCCGCTCCAGCTCTCGAGCCAGCGCCGGAAGCCGCTCGCCTGCGGCGGCGGGGGTGCCGCGGCCGCGGGGTTGTGGTGCGGCGCCCGGGCCGGACGGCGCTGCGGCCGGCGCGCCGGGTGGCGCTTGCTCTGGGGCACGGCGTACTCCTCGGGGGCGGGCGGCGACGCTCGCCCCCATCGTCGCACCTCCGCTGCCGCCCCTACGGTGGGGGCGTGCTCGCCGTGACCCGCCACCGCCTCCCGCTGCCCGGGTACGCCGACGTGCCCGCCGCTCTCGAGGCCGCGCGCGACGTGCTCGTCGTCCTCGCCGAGCAGCCCGGCTACCTGCGCGGCTGGCTCACCCGCGCGGTCGACGACCCCGACCTGCTCGTCCTCGCGCACGAGTGGGTCGACGTCGGCTCCTACCGCCGGGCGCTGTCGGCGTACGACGTGAAGCTGCGCTGGCCGTTCCTGCTCACGGCGGTCGACGAGGCCACGGCGTTCGAGGTGCTCGTGTCGCGCACCCCCGAGGCGGTCGTCGAGCAGGCGTCGGACCGCGGTGCCGACGCCGACACGATCGGCCTCGGCCACGCGGCTGCACCGCGCGTGCCGCGCGGCGACTTCGGGCTCGGTGGCGACTCATGACGTTCGTCGACCTCGCCGACGGCGGCCGCCGTCTGGCCGAGCTGCTCGCGCCCGACGTCGTCGGCGACGCCCTGCTCGTGTGCATCGGCGAGGGCGGTCAGGTGACGGGCCGCGCCGTGGCCGAGGCGCTCGGCGTCGACGTGACGCCGATCCCCACGACCCGCGTCGACGGCACCGTCCACGCCGACATGCGCTCGGTGGACGTCGAGGGTCGTCGCGTCGTCGTGATCGACGACGGCGTCGAGACGGGCACGGCCGCCCGCGCCGTCGGCTCGCTGATGCGTGCGGCCGGGGCGACCGGCGTGGTCCTCGCCGTACCCGTGTGCCCGGTGCCGGCCGAGGCCGACCTGCGTCCGCCGTACGACGACGTGATCGCCGTCACGAAGCCGCTCGAGCGCGTATCCCTGAGGTCGCACTACGACACGTTCGCGTAGCCTGAGGCCTCGCGGGCGGACGCCCGCACCCACTCGCCGACACACCAGCCGGATGGAGCGCCACCGTGGCCATCGATCGCGTCGACGCCGTCGTCAACCTCTCCAAGCGCCGCGGGTTCGTCTACCCGTGCAGCGAGATCTACGGCGGCACGCGGTCCGCCTGGGACTACGGCCCGCTCGGGGTCGAGCTCAAGGAGAACATCCGCCGGCAGTGGTGGCGGCACATGGTGCAGGGCCGCGACGACGTCGTCGGTCTCGACAGCGCCGTGATCCTCGCGCCGCAGGTCTGGGCCGCGTCGGGCCACCTCGACACCTTCACCGACCCGCTGACCGAGTGCCTGTCGTGCCACAAGCGGTTCCGCGAGGACCAGCTCATCGAGGCCTACGAGCACAAGCACGGCAAGGCGCCCGAGAGCGGCCTGGCCGGCGTCAACTGCCCCAACTGCGGCAACAAGGGCCAGTTCACCGAGCCCCGCAACTTCAGCGGCATGCTCTCGACGTCGCTCGGCCCGGTGCAGGACGACGCCTCGATCCACTACCTGCGTCCCGAGACCGCGCAGGGCATCTTCGTGAACTACGCCAACGTCGCGGGCACCGCGCGCAAGAAGCCGCCGTTCGGCATCGGCCAGGTCGGCAAGTCGTTCCGCAACGAGATCACGCCCGGCAACTTCATCTTCCGCACCCGCGAGTTCGAGCAGATGGAGATGGAGTTCTTCGTCAAGCCCGGCACCGACGAGGAGTGGCACCAGTACTGGATCGACAACCGCTGGGCCTGGTACCTCGACCTCGGGCTCTCGGCCGACAACCTCCGGCTCTACGAGCACCCGAAGGAGAAGCTGTCGCACTACTCGAAGCGCACCGTCGACATCGAGTACCGCTTCAACTTCGGCGGCGCCGAGTTCGCTGAGCTCGAGGGCATCGCGAACCGCACCGACTTCGACCTCAAGGCGCACAGCGAGGCGTCCGGCGTCGACCTGTCGTACTTCGACCAGGAGACCAGCGAGCGCTGGTTCCCCTACGTCATCGAGCCGGCCGCCGGCCTCACCCGCGCGATGCTCGCGTTCCTGCTCGAGGCCTACGACGAGGACGAGGCGCCCAACGCCAAGGGCGGCGTCGACAAGCGCACGGTGATGCGCTTCGACAAGCGCCTCGCGCCGGTGAAGGCCGCCGTCCTGCCGCTCTCGCGCAACGCCGACCTCACGCCCAAGGCGAAGGACCTCGCCGCCGAGCTGCGGAAGTCGTGGAACGTCGAGTTCGACGACGCCGGCGCGATCGGCCGCCGCTACCGCCGCCAGGACGAGATCGGTACGCCGTACTGCATCACGGTCGACTTCGACACCCTCGAGGACCAGGCCGTGACGGTCCGGGACCGCGACACGATGTCGCAGGAGCGCATCGGTCTCGACGCGCTTCCCGGCTGGCTCGCGCAGCGCCTCCCCGGCTGCTGACGCGGGCGCAGGGGGCATCCGTGACCGACGACCTGGTGCCGCGCCTGCGTGCGGTGTGCGACCTCAGCGTGGAGGCGGTGCGCAGCCTCGCCGGGCGTCATGAGTACGACGGCGAGGTGCAGGATCTCTCGCCAGCGGGAGTGGCGTCCGGTCTCGCGCGCCTCGGCGGCGACCCGCTCGACGACGAGCTCGACGAGCGCCACCTCTCCGCGTTCGAGGCGGAGCTGCGCTCGGTGCTGGGCACGGCTGCCTCGCACCGTTGGAACCCCCTGCTGCACATGGGGAACCTCGACGTGACCCTGTACGAGCGCACGTACGCTCCGGCCGACGTGCGCGCCGATGCCCGGCGACGCCACCTCGCCGCCTGGCCCGACGCCGTCGAGATGGCGCTCGAGTCGCTCACCGAGACGCCGACCGCCGTCGCTACGGCGCTGCTGCCCGCCGTGCACGGGCTCGCGGCCGGACTCGATCCGGTCGACGACGCCGCGGCCCTGGCCGCCCACGCGCGGCTGGTCGAGCGCGTCGAGCGCCTCACGGCCGAGGGCAGGTCCGAGACCGCGCTCGGTGCCGACGTCCTCGCCGAGCTGCTCGGCGCGAGCGATGCCGTGACCATCGACCTCGACGAGCTCGCCCGCGAGGGCGACGCCGAGCGCGACCGGCTCCTCGCGATGCTGCGCGAGGCGTGCGCCCGGATCGACGCCGACGCGTCGGTGCGCGAGGTCGTCGCACGGCTGCAGGCCGACCATCCCGACGCCGACGGCGTGCTCCGCGAGGCGCAGCTGCAGGTCGACGAGGTCATCGCGTTCACCCGTGAGCACGACCTCGTCCCGTACCTCGACGGCGAGTGCCTCGTCGGTCCGTCGCCCGAGGCGCTGCGCCACGCGATGGCGTGGATGTCGTCGGGCGGTCCGTACGAGGACGAGGCGCCGTCCTGGTACTGGGTCACGCCGCCCGAGAGCAGCTGGCCCGAGCAGGAGCAGGAGGAGTGGCTGCAGGTCTTCAGCGCCACGACCCTTCCGGCGATCACGGTGCACGAGGTCTCGCCGGGCCACTTCGCCCACGCCCGTGCGCTGCGCCGCGTGGTCAGCCCGGTGGCGCGGACCCTGCAGACCTACGCCTTCACCGAGGGCTGGGCGCACTACGCCGAGGAGATGGTGGCCGAGGTCGGCTTCCGGGGCGACGACCCGCGGTACGCCGTCGGCGTCGCGCTCGAGGCGCTCGTGCGGGTCACGCGGCTGCGGTCGGCGGTGGGGATCCACACCGGCGCGCTCACGGTCGACGAGGCGACCGCGATGTTCCAGAGCGACGGGTTCCTGGAGGGTCCGGCGGCGCGGTCGGAGGCGCTGCGCGCGACGTACGACCCCGGCTACGGCCGCTACACGTGGGGCAAGCTGCGCATCCTCGAGCTGCGCGAGAAGGCACGCGCGCAGTGGGGCGACGCGTTCTCGCTGCCGCGGTTCCACACCGCGCTGCTCTCGCTCGGTGCGCCCCCGATGGGGCTGATCGACGCGGCGCTCGACCGCTGAGGGGGGGGTCAGCACCCTCGGCCGTCCTGCTCTCTCAGGCCGGTCGTGATCCGATGCCGAGCTCGAGCACCTGCGTGGCGTCCTCGCCCGTCCCGTGCAGCGCGACCCGTGCGACCACGATCTCCCACCGGCCCTCGCAGCGGCGTACGGCGAACACGTCCGACGTACCGCCCTGGACGTCGAACCCGTGCGCCCTGAGATCGGCCCGCACGATCGCGAGCGCGGCTGCCGGCGACGCGCCGGCCAGGTCGACCGTGCACTCCCACCGGCGCAGCCCGCCGTCGCTGGAGGACACGCTCGGCGCGCCGAGCAGCGCCGAACCGGCGGGGAGCGCGACGCCTGTCGCGAGCGCCGCCGTGCCGACGCGGACCTGAGCAGGCGCCGGCTGCACGGCACGGACACCGGTCGAGGTCGCGACGGGTGCGACCACGGGTGCGGTCAGCGCGCCGCCCCAGATCCCGCCTGCGGCTGCGGTGATCCCCGTCATGAGCAGCACCGTCGCCACCCTCGTCGATGTACGCATGTCCGCCCCGTCCGCTGCGCCACTACTGACGGCAGCGGTATCGGCTGCGCGACGAGCCGGGCTTGATCGACCCGGTGACCGGGAGGGGGAGCCGTCCGGAATCCGCTCAGGTCAGCGGCGGGGTGATCTCGAGGTCGCCGCCGTCGCCGAGCAGGGTCAGGCGCTCGATGCCGCCGAGGCCCGGCACCTGGTCGACGAGCGGGACGGGCGCGCCGAGCCACGCGTCGAGGCCGCTGCCGCTCGCCTCGACGGAGCGCACCGTGACCTGGCCCGCGGGGTGCGGCACGGCGACCGAGCCGGGCATCGGGGTGCCCTCGTCCCACTGGATGAAGAACGGGCGCAGCCGCTGCGACGGGTCGTCGTCGGGGACGCCGGCCAGCCGCCACGAGAGGCGCAGGCCGTCGGGGCGGGTCCGCTCGCCGGGGACGACGTCGAGCCCGAGGCGCGCAGCGGTCGCGTCGATGTCGGAGGTGCGCACGGCCCAGCCCCAGGGCGCCTCGCCCGTGGCCATCGCCGCGACCCAGCGGCCGAAGCCGGTCCCGGCGGCGACGGTCTCGTCGGCGACCGCGACGAGCTCGAGGTAGCAGCCGCCGAGGGGGACGATCCGGTTGCGGGTGCCCCACAGCGGGTGCTCGCCGCCGGGCAGCGAGATCAGCCCGTACCGCACGAGCAGCAGCGCGGCGGCGTCGTCGAGGTCCGGTACGCCGGCGACGACGTGGTCCAGCGCGAGCGTGTGCTCCATCAGAGGGCTGCCCTTTCGGTCGATAGGACGGTATCGCGCTCCACCGGCGCCCCGCGTCGATCGCGGGGGCGATCGCCGCATGGGCCGTTCGGCCGGGCAGGATCGAGGCGTGGTTGTGCGGGCGTCGACGCCGGAGGGCGTGGTGGAGGCCGTGATCGGCCTGCTCGGCCCCGGGCGCACCCGCGTGCTGGTCGACGGCGCCGACGCAGCCGACCCGGCCGACCTCGGCGAGCGGCTGGTCGCGGCGCTCGCGCCCAGACCGGCGGTCCACGTGCGCGCCTCGGGGTTCTGGCGGCCTGCGGGGCAGCGCTTCGAGTACGGCAAGCAGGACGAGGACGCCTGGCTGCACGACTGGCTCGACGAGGGCGCGCTGCACCGCGAGGTGCTCGACTCCTTCCTCGAGACCGGACGCGTCCTGCCGGCGCTGCGCGACCCGGTCGCGGACCGGTCGGTGCGCGTGCCCGTCGTCGAGCTGCCCGACGACGGGGTGGTGGTCGTGTCCGGAGCCGTGCTGCTCGGGCGCGGGCTCCCGGCGGAGGTCGCGGTGCACCTGCGGCTCACGCCGGCCGCCCTGGTGCGGCGCACGCCCAACGACCAGACGTGGACGCTGCCGGCCCTCGGCCGCTACGTCGCGGAGCGCGATCCCGAGTCGCTGGCCGATCTCGTCGTCCGCGTCGACGATCCGCGACACCCGGCGCTCGTCGTCCGCGGATGAGGGAGGATCGCCGCATGCTGACCGACCTCGCCCGAGAGCTCCTCGCCGGACCCAACTTCGCCACCGTCGCGACCCTGTTCTCGGACGGCACACCGCACCAGACGGTGGTGTGGGCCGGCGAGCGTGACGGGAAGGTCGTGTTCTCGACCGTGCGCGGCCGGGTGAAGGAGCGCCACCTGCTCGCAGACCCGCGCATCAGCGTGCTGGTCCTCGACGCGCAGGACCCTCAGCGCTTCGTCGCGCTCGCGGGCACCGCGACCCTCGAGGACGAGGGCGCCGACGAGCTCGTCGCGCAGATGTCCCTCAAGTACACCGGCGAGCAGTGGGTCGAGCGCGCGACCCGCCCGCGCGTGAACGTCGTCGTCGACGTCGACCGCGTCATCGAGCAGCGGCACTGAGCCGCCCCCCTCCGCCTCTGAACGGCAGCTGCTCGTCGGCCTGAGCGGCTCGCGACGGATTCGGCGTACGCCTGAGGCTCTGGGAGACTGGCGCGGTGACGCATCCCGGGTACGAGCTGCTGGCGCGCGGTGGCGTGCCGGTCGTGCTCGCGCCCATGGCGGGCATCACGAACCGCGCGTTCCGGCGCCTCGCGCGCGAGCACGCGCGCGCTGCGACCGACGGCGCGGCCACCGGCATCTACGTCACGGAGATGACGACCTCGCGCGCTCTGCTCGAGCGCAACGAGGAGTCGATGCGCCTCATCGAGACAGATCCCGACGAGAGCCCGCGCAGCGTGCAGCTGTACGGCGTCGACCCTGCGACCGTCGCGGCTGCGGTGCACCTCCTCGTCGACGAGGACCGCGCGGACCACATCGACCTGAACTTCGGCTGCCCCGTCCCGAAGGTGACGCGCAAGGGCGGCGGCAGCGCGCTGCCGTGGAAGCGCGGGCTGTTCCGCGCGATCGTGCGCGCGGCTGTGACGACGTCGGCGGAGACGTCGCGCGTGCACGGCCGCGAGCCGCTTCCGGTGACGGTGAAGATGCGCGTCGGGGTCGACGACGAGCACGTGACCTACCTCGAGGCCGGTCGCGCAGCCGCCGAGGAGGGCGCTGCGTGGGTGGCGCTGCACGGACGCACGGCGTCGCAGCTCTACGGCGGCACGGCCGACTGGTCGACCATCGCGCGCCTCGTCGAGGAGCTCGAGCCCTACGGCGTACCGGTGCTCGGCAACGGCGACATCTGGACCCACCGGCACGCCCGCCGCATGGTCGAGGAGACCGGTGCGGCCGGTGTGGTCGTGGGCCGCGGGTGCCTCGGGCGACCGTGGCTGTTCGGTCAGCTCGCGGCGTCGTTCACCGGTCGCGAGATCCCCGCGGACCCGGGGCTGCGCGAGGTCGTCGCGGCGATGCGCCGGCACGCGGCGCTGCTCGTCGAGGTGCTCGGCGAGGAGAAGGGGCCGCGCGACTTCCGCAAGCACATCGCCTGGTACCTCAAGGGCTTCAGCGCGCCGCACGAGGTGCGCCAGGGGCTCGCGATGGTGTCGTCGCTCGACGAGGTCGACCACTGGCTCGCGATGCTCGACCTCGACCAGCCGTGGCCCGGCGAGGTCGCCGAGGGCCCGCGCGGGCGCACCCAGCCCGGCAAGCGGGTGGCGCTTCCCGACGGCTGGCTCGACGACCCCGACGACCTCGACGGCTTCCTCGCCGACATCAGCGCGGCCGAACTCTCCGTCTCCGGCGGCTGACCCCGCCGCTGCAGGGAATGCGGGGGCCGGTGGGGGAGTTGGCCCGGGGAGACGCCTGTACGACGAGACGAGGACTGCTGTGAGCGACGCGACCGAGACCGTGCGCCTGGACATGTGGGCCGACATCGCCTGCCCGTGGTGCTTCATCGGGCAGACCCGGCTCAACCGGGCGCTCGAGGCCGAGCGCGCCGCCGGCCGCGAGGTCGAGGTGCGGCACCGTCCCTACCAGCTCAACCCGGCGCTGCCGCCCGAGGGGCTGCCGATGCGCAGCCACTACGAGGAGGTCTTCGGCGGGTCGGCCGCCGTCGACGAGGCGTTCGCCCGGACCGAGGCCGTCGCTGCCGAGGTCGGTCTCGCGATCGACCACGCGCGCATGCCGAAGGCGGCAAACACGCGCTTCGCGCACTCCGTCGTGCTGTCCTACGACGGCGACCCGCGCCAGCGCGCCGTGCTGCTCGCGATGTACTCGGCGTACTTCGAGAAGGGGCTCGACATCACCGAGCCCGAGGTCTGCTACGCCGTGGCCGCGGAGGCCTCCGGCGACACGCGCGACGAGGTCGAGGTGCGCGTCGCGGCGTTCGACATCGCGCGGCTCGACGCGTCGTTCCAGCTCGGTCGCGAGCTCGGCGTCAACGCCGTCCCGACCTTCGTGGCTGACGCCGGTGCCGACGTCGACCCGGCGTACGGCCTGTCGTCGGCAGCGGTCGCGGTCCAGGGCGCGCAGCCCGAGGAGGTCCTTGCGCAGGTCCTCGCCGAGGCCCGCAAGCGCGCCGTCGCCTGACCTGCAGCAGGTCGCGCAGGATCGGAGAAGCGCCGCCGCGCGCCGGTCGGCATGCTCGTCGTACCCGATCACGAAGGAGCCGACGATGGCCGCCACGAAGAAGACCACGGCGAAGAAGACCACGGCCAAGGCCGACGACGGCGCGTTCTCCGCGGAGGAGAAGGCGGCGATGAAGGAGGCGGCGCGCGAGCGCCGCACGCAGAAGGCCGGCAAGACCGACGGGCTCGCCGACGTGCTCGCCAAGATCGCCGCGATGGACGACGCCGACCGCGTGATCGCCGAGAAGGTGCACGCGCTCGTGCTGGCCGCGGCGCCCGACCTCGAGGTGCGCACCTGGTACGGCATGCCGGCGTACGCGAAGGACGGCAAGGTCGTCTGCTTCTTCCAGGACGCCGCGAAGTTCAAGGCGCGCTACTGCACGCTCGGCTTCCAGGACCCCGCCCAGCTCGACGAGGGCAGCATGTGGCCGACGTCGTACGCCATCACCGCCATCACGAAGGCCGACGAGAAGCGCATCACCGACCTCGTGAAGCGCGCTGTCGCCTGATCGGCGCTCCGTCCATCGGTGGCCCGGAGGTGGAGAGCGTCGTACGGGGGCGACCTCACGGCGCGCGCCTGCCGTCTGGGGCGCCGGTCCGTGGCAGGTGCGGGGTGAGGCATCCGGCGCGGCTGACGTCCTCGTGCGGGGAGCGGGGATCCGTCGCATGATCGTGAGATGGGTCCTCGGACGGGTGCGGCAGCGATCGCCGCGATCGCCCTGCTGGCAGGGTGCTCCGCGCCGGTCGCACAGCCGAGCACAGCCGCCTCGAGCCCGCCTCCGTCGAGCAGCGGTACGCCGGCACCGCCCTCCAGCTCTGCGCCTGCCAGTCCCTCTCCGACGGCATCGTCGACCGCCGACGACCTTCCGCCCGTCACGGACCCGGTGTCGCTGCCCGCGCTCATGCGCAAGGACGTCGTGGGCACCGACCTCCGGCTCGGTCGCGTGCTCGACCGGACGAGCGCGTACACCCGCTACGCCATCACGTATCGCGCCGGTGCGCTCACCATCACCGGCGTCATGAACGTGCCGAAAGGCGTCGGCCCGTTCCCGGTGGTCGTGCTGCTGCACGGCCACATCGACGAGGACGTGTACGTCACCGGCCAGGGCTTCCGTCGCGAGCAGGACTCGTTGGCGCGCAACGGGTACGTCGCTCTGCACGTCGACTACCGCAACCACGCCGGCTCCTCGAAGGACGCGCGCAACGACGTCGACCTCCGCCTCGGGTACGCCGAGGACGCGATCGCCGCGGTCGAGGCGGTGAAGGCGTCGCGCCTCCCGTTCCTCGACGGCGAGCGCATCGGCCTCATCGGCCGCTCGATGGGCGGCGGCGTCGCCTTCAATGCCCTGGTCGCGCGACCCGGCCTCGTCGACGCCGCGATCACCTGGGCGTCGGTGAGCACCGACGCCGTCGACAACTACGAGCGCTGGATCCGCTTCGCCGACGGCCGTCGCCAGCTCGCCGCCGCGATCGAGGCCGAGCACGGCTCGCCGGAGAAGAACCCGGCGTTCTGGAAGGGCGTGTCGTCGCGTTCGTACTTCGACCGCATCACCACGCCGGTGCTCATGCACCAGGGCGTCGTCGACGACACCTGCCCGGTCGCGTGGGCGCGCGCGACCGCCGCTGAGCTGCGCGAGGCCGGCGTCGACCTGACCTACTACGAGTACGCCGGCGAGAACCACTACATGTACGACGCGTGGTCGCTCTCGATGCGCCGTACCCTCGCGTTCCTCAAGGCCCATCTCGTCTGATCCCGCTCGATCTCGCCGTGGCCGCGTTCATCACGATCCGGCGTCGTCACCCTCTCGGTGCGTGCGACGACCAGCGCCGCGGAGGACCATCGGGACAGGTGGAGGGGGTAGCGATGACCACGACGCTCGAGCGACCGACCTCGCGCGGCACCGGGACCGCGCTGCTGATCGCCGGTCCGGTGGTCGCCGTCGCCGCCTTCCTCGCCGCGCTCGCCGGGTTGAACTGGTACGACTCCGGTCATCCGTTGAGCTCGAACCTCCTGACGCAGACCGTCGCGCTCCTTCTGCTCGTCGTGCTGCCGGTGCTCCTCGGCGGTGCCCTGGTCTGGCGGGGGCTCGCGGCGATGGGTGTCGGGCGGCGCGCATGGCGGCTCGTCCTCGCGCTGGTCGTGGTGCTCGGCGGCGCGGCGATCATCGCCGTCCTGCTGTGGCTCGCCGGTCTGAACCTCCAGCAGGGTTCGGCGTCGGCCGGCTGACCTCGACGGGGAGTGGCTCGCGGCGTTGCGGTGGTCTGTGGCGCTGGGTGGGTGGTGACGGGCGCAGCGACGGGGAGTAGGTAGCGGAGTCGCGCTTGGTCTGTGGCCCTGGGTGGGTGGCGAAGGGCGCAGCAACGGGGAGTAGGTAGCGGAGTCGCGCTTGGTCTGTGGCGCCGGGTGGGTGGTGAAGGGCGCAGCAACGGGGAGCAGGTAGTGAAGTCGCGTTGGTCTGTGGCGCTGGGTGGGTGGTGAAGGGCGCAGCGACGCGGGAGCTCTAGGTCGGTCGCGATGGGCTGTGGCGCTACGTCGTTGTGAACGGTGCAGCAACCGAGCAGTGCTTCCCGTGTCTCGAAGGGCTGTGGCGCTGCAGGCCTGGTGACGAGCGCAGCGACTGGACCGGGTCCTGCGATGGGGGTAGCTGCTGCTGAGTGTGAGTGCGTGATCGCTGAAAGTGGTTGCGCTGCAAGCGAAATCGACGGTTCTAGTTCTTGACAAGAATCGTACTGGTGAACTAATCTCGCTCCATGACCTCCTACCCGGTCCATGCCGAGGACCCCTACGCGGGTGCTGGCGGGATCGACCTGTGGGACGTCGACCAGGCCTACCTCGAGGAGTGGGCGAACCTCATCCCGGTCGAGGACGGCGAGCCCGTCCTCGACGACTGCGCGTTCACCGACGAGGACGCGCTCGCTGGGGCGGGTGAGGTGTCGGTGTGGGACCTGCCGCTGCTGGACTCGATCGACCCGCGCTCTCTTGATCGTGTCGGGCGGATCGCGTTCCTGCAGCGGTCCGACGCGCTGGATGGTGTGAAGGCGGCGCAGAAGATGCGCGCGATCGTGGCGATCGCGGGGGAGCGGTTCTGCGGCGACTCGATGGCCGACCGCGCCGTGACCATGGAGGTCGCCCTCGCCCTGCGGATCGGGGAAGGTGCTGCCGGGTCGGCGATCGCGGTCGCACGGAGTCTGCACACCGACTACCCCCGGTTCCTCGACGCCCTGTCCCGCGGGCAGATCAGCGAGTGGCACGCCCGCGAGCTCGTCACCGGCACCCGCCACGTCACCGACCCCGACGTCATCGCCAAGCTCCAAGACCGGCTGCTGCCCAAGGCGAAGCGCAAGACGCCGGCGCAGTTCCGCACCGAGGTCCGCAAGGCCGTCTGCGACCTCGACGCCGAGAAGGCCGCCGAACGCCTCGCTTCCGCCAGGGCGGACCGCTACGTCACCTACCGGCCCCTCGGCGACGGCATGGCCTATCTGGGTCTGGTGGCGGACCAGCCGACGGTGTTCGCGATGTTCAAGACGATCGACGCCGACGCGAAGGTCGAGCACAAGGCCAAGGGCGGCGCCGCCGCGGTGCGTGCCGGGGACGACGACGCGGCGATGGATGCGTGCCGCGCCGACGCCCTCACGGCCCGCGTGCTGGGCACGGTCGCCGAGGACGGCACGGTGTCCTGGGACCGCAGCAACATCCAGGTCTCCCTCACCCTGGTGATGGACCTGGACACCCTGCGCGGCGAGGCCGACCGCCACGCCCTCCTGGACGGGGAACCCATCCCCGCCGACGCGGGCCGTGAGCACGCCCAAGCCGCGAGGTTGTGGCGGCGTGCGGTCACCGACCCGGTCACCGGGCACCTGCTCGACTTCGGCACCGAGCAGTACCTGCCTCCCGCGCTGCGCCGGCTGATGATCGCCCGCGACCTGTGCCGTGCACCGGGCTGCAACCGGCCGGTCTGGGCCGACTTCGACCTCGACCACTCCCTGCCCTTCCCCCAAGGTCGAAGCTCCGCGGCGAACTGCGGGGGTCTGTGCCGCCACCACCACCAGCTCAAGACCCAGCGCTACGCCGACCTCCTCGACTCAGCCGCCGACGGATCCGGAACCTGGATCACCGGCCTCGGCCAGCAGATCCGCATCCCACCGAGACCGTTCCTGCACGACCCCCTCGACCACACCCACGACCCCGAACCACCCCCGGAACCAGCGGACCCACCGAAACCTACGAAGCCGCCGCTCCCCGACACCCCACCCTTCTGACCCCCACCGAGCGCAGACACCGCCCGGCGAGCCTGCACGCCCAGGGCCGATCAGGCATCCTGACGCGCATGCCAGAGTCGCAAGGCGATCTTCTTTGCCGTAGATGCGGGCGTTTAGTGAGAGTCAGCGCGGCGCACTACGAGACCTTCGAGCGGATGCATTGGGTCTGCTTCCACTACGAGTTCGAGCACGACAACCGCGGCCAGGGCATCGACCCAGATGAGGACTGCGGCGTCCCAGGTTGCCCGTCGGGGCCGGGTCCGACCGGAGCGCATGTCCGCGAATAGCAGCCGTTCGAGCTCGCCTTGTCAGGGCTCGGGACTGAGACTCGCTGGAGCTGCTTGGCGGGTGCCGCCCTCGATTCGGAACACATCGACGTTCTCGGCCAGAACCTCGATGACGCACTCCTTGGAGACGACCACGTAGTGGAGCGGCTCGGCCATGGCCCACCGGCCCAATGCTGGGCGGAGACCTTCGAGCAGATTGCTGTCACGCACCACGCCTAGCCAGTCGACGTCCTTCAAGCCCACCTCATAGAGCCGATGGAAGTGTCGGCCCTCGTCGTTGGGCGGGCTCATGAGCGCGTAGTGCACGACATCCCAACGCAGCACCACAGAGCGCTGATCCGGGTCATCCGGATGGGCTCGCTGCGCCAGAGCGCCGCGACCACTGTCGTCCGACACGAAGAACGCCTCAGGGACGTTGGGCTCCCATCGGAGGGGTTCACCGAGGAACAGGTCGTAGCGCTCGACTCGTTCACCCATGATCGAGAGGGTACTGGCGCTGCCACGATGAGCCTGCTCGAAAACGTGCCGTTCTCGTTCGCTTCGCGTCCGGGGCTCCGTCACCATGACGGCGTGAAGGATCGCGTCATGTACGTCGAGCTGAAGACCGGCCACGACACCGACCGTGGGCCGGCATGGATCAGCCGCGTGCAGTTCTCGAAGAGCGGTCGGACGGTCTACTTCCACGGGCGAACCTTGCGGCACTTCCGCTCGTTCGACGCGAACCACTACGACGTGGAGACGGGCGAGAACTTCTGGATCTCGGGGCCGCACAGAGACGGCCGGGATCGCCGCTACAGCACCATGCCTGTCGAGATCGATCCCGACGTCGCCGAGGTGTACGCCAGTTTCCGCCAGGGCGGTTCCCTGGACCTGCACTCTCCGAACGAGCCGGCTGACTAGGGCAGCGGAGTGACGTGCCGCTGAGGCTGCTGACGAAGGGCCGAAAGTGCTTGTTTCCACGTGCCTTGAGGCATCCTGTGCGCGTGGCGAAGGGTGGCAGGCACTGGGCGATGACGCTGGTGGGCATCGTTCTCTGCATGATGGCCGCGGTCGTCGCCTTCTCGAGCCAGTCGGTGACCGGTGACCAGGGCACCGTCGAGTGCGGTGCCACCCTGAGCGCCGTCTTCCTGATGTTCCCGAGCGACCCGGCACCCGGGGAGGGGTGGGCGATCGAGCCGTGCAACGCGGCTCTCGGCGCCCGGTGGCTCCTCATGCTGGTGCTGGCCGGCGCCGGGGCGGCTCTGCTGTGGTTCGGGCGCGAGAAGCCGGTGGGGCACGTGGTGCTGCCTCCGCTCGGCGGCTGATCCGACCGCGCTCCGCGCCCGGTGGATGCGCTGCGGCGCTCCGGGGTGCGACACGTGCTGGCACGACTGACCGGCACTGACGGAGCAGCAGGAGTCTCGGCAGACCTCGCCCGCGGCAACAGGGCGCGCTCGCCTGGCTCATCGCGGTCGCCGCGTCGATCGCCTAGCGTCGCCCGGCCCAGGACCGCGCGCTGGCTAGGGTGCGGGCATGGGTGAGCACTCGGCTGACGTCGTCGTCATCGGTGGTGGCCTCGCGGGGCTGCGCGCCGCGCGCGATCTCGCAGAGAGCGGGCTCTCGGTGGTGCTGCTCGAGGCGCGCGACCGGGTCGGTGGTCGTGGCTGGACGGGCACGTTCCCCGGGACCGACGAGCGGGTCGAGCTCGGCGGTGGCTGGTACACCGTCGAGCAGCACGAGGTGGCGGCGGAGATGGCGCGGTACGGGCTGCCGGTGCGCACCTTCGACGCGGTGACGTCGACGCGTTGGCTCCTCGACGGCGAGCTGCGGCTCGAAACGCCGTTCGCCGCGGACGACACCGCGAGCCTCGCGGCGTGGCAGCAGGTGCAGGACGACATCGTCGCGATGCGCTCAGGTGTCGAGGATCCGCGCTTCCGGCTCTCGCTCGACGAGTACGCCGTGGCCATCGGAGCGACGCCAGCCGTGCGCGACCTGCTCTACGGCTGGTGGACGATCACCGGTGGCTCCGACCCTGCGGAGGGATGCGTCGAGGCGATCCTTTCCGACGAGCACGTCGACGGGGAGATCGGCAACCTCGGCTACCTCAAGCTCGCGCCGGCCACGGGCTGGTCGGCGCTCGCGGAGGCGATGGCCGGCGAGCCCGGTGTCGACGTACGGCTCGGCTCCGTCGTCACGGCAGTGGCGCAGGACGACGACGGCGTCGCGGTGTCGACCGCCGACGACAGCTGGCGCGCGCGTGCGGCGGTCGTCGCTCTGCCGGTCAACGTGCTGCCCGACGTCGTCTTCGACCCGCCCGTCGCGGCGACCACGTACGAGGGGTTCGGGGCCAGCACCGGCCGCGCGATCAAGGTGTGGCTGCTGGCGCGCGGCGTGCCCGCCGGCAGCCTCGCGTTCGGGCGCGGGCACGGGCTGCACCTGCTGTACGGCGACCGAGCGGTCGGCGACGACGCGGCGCTCGTGATCGGGTTCGGGTGGGACGCCGACGGCTTCGACCCGACGAGCGAGGCCGACCTGCAGCGCGCGCTCGAGGCGTTCCACCCGGGCGCGCAGGTGCTGGCGCACTGGACGCACGACTGGAACACCGACCCCGCGTCGCGCGGCACGTGGGCGAGCACTCCCGCCAGCCGGCCCGAGGTGCTGAGCCCCGAGCGGTTCGCGCCGCACGGCCGGGTGGCGTTCGCGACGGCCGACGTCGCGTCGGAGGAGGCCGGCTGGTTCGAGGGCGCGCTGCGGTCGGGCGCCGGAGCAGCCGAGGTCGTGCAGTCGCTGCTGCGCTAGGAGGCCTGCGCGGCGAGCCAGGCGGCGGCGCCGGCGCGAGCGCCCTCGGCGTCCTGGTCGGGGTGGGCACCGCTGCCGGCGACAGCACCGAGCACCGCGCCCGACGCGTCGGTCACGACCACGCCGCCGCCGAGCGTCGTGACCGTGTGGCCGACCTGCTCCTCGATGACCTTGAGCAGTCCGGGGTGCGCGCTGTCGAGGCCGGCGACGTCGGCGGAGTCCATGCCCATCGCGACGCAGGTCTTGGCCTTGGTGCGCGCGATGTGCGGCGTGAACCACGGAGCGCCGTCCATGCGGGCGGTGAGGATCTCGTGGCCCTTCGCGTCGGCGACGGAGAACGACAGCCGTACGCCGATCTCCTCCGCACGCGCCACGGCTGCGGCCAGCACCTGCTGGGCGAGGGACAGGTCCATCACGCACCTCCTGCGTCGTCCGTCGTCGGCGGGAGCACGACGTCGGTGACGCATGATGGTCCGTCGACGGCGACCGCCGCGACCGTCGCGGGCCGGTCGCCCGCCGGGCGGAACCGGTCTCGCCGCGCGACCGAGGTCGTGCCGCTCAGGACGTCGTACGCCGACGGCTCGCCTTGACCGGCGGCGCCGAGTCGATGACCTGCTCGAGCACGGCGACGAGGAGGTCGACGAACGCCTCGAGGTCCCACTCCCAGTCGTCGATCTGCTCGGCGACGAACAGCCCGTCGGTGACCGCGATGACGATGCGGGCGAGCACGACCGCCAGCGCCTTGTCGCCCTCGTGCGGCGAGCCCTCGAACGTGTCGACGAACCAGGTGGTCAGCAGCCGCTCGGTGTCGCGGCGCAGCTCGCGGAAGAGCGTGTGCGCCGCGGTCTCCAGGTCCTGGCGCGCCAGCGTGACCCCGTGCCCGACGCGCAGGAAGTCGGGGGAGTCGAGGAAGGACCGGGTGCCCTCGAGCAGGACGGTGCGCAGCACGGCGTCGCGCTGCTCGGCGCCGACGACCGGCTCCCAGGTGGGCTGGTGCTCGAGCCAGGTCTCCCACGAGCTCTGCACGACGGCCCCGAGCAGGGCGTCCTTGTCGTCGAAGTACCAGTAGACCGAGCTGACCGGCAGCCCCGACTCCGCGCAGACCCGCGAGATCGTCGTCCCGACGTAGCCGCGCTCGGCGGCGACGCGCGACGCCGCCCACAGCAGCCGCTCGCGCGAGTCCTCGGGCGCCGGACGCGGCTCCGAGCGGTGCAGCGGAGCCGGCTTGCGCCGCTTGCGCGACGGGGGAGCGGACGCGAGCGCCAGCGCGACCTCGCCCACCGCGCGACCGAGCGCGTCGGTGATCCGGCCGTAGGACCACCGCGGGTCGATCTGCGTCGAGAGGAACAGCCCGTCGGCGCTCGCCATGAAGAACTGCGTGAGCAGCACGGGCAGCTCGGGGTGGCGGGCGACGGCGTCGGCGCCGAGCACGGCGCGGCACCAGGCGACCGTGCTGCCGATGGTGTCGGCGCGCACCTCGAGGAAGCGGTCGCGCGCCGCGATCGGGTCGCCCCCCGACAGCAGCGCGAGCATCAGCCCGAAGCGCCAGAACTCCGGCTGCGTCGCGAGCCCGAGGCGCACCCGCTCGAACCGGCCGCGGAAGCGGGTGCGGAGGTCGCCGTCGTCGGTCGCCTCCCAGGCGTCCTCGCCCTGGCGCCACTGCGTGTACGAGAGCTCGAGCACCTCGGCGAGCAGGGCGTCCTTGTTCTTGAAGTGCCAGTAGACCGACGACGCGGGCAGGCCGCTGCGCTCGGTGACGAGCGCCATCGTGGTGCCGTCGTACCCGCGCTCGGCGGAGATCTCCAGGGCGACCTCGAGGATGCGCTCGCGCGATTCGGCGCCCTGCTTGTGCCGACGTGACGTCCTCGGTGGCACGACCCCGACCCCCCGTGCGTTGTGCGGAAACGGCGTCAGCCTAACCGCACTACAGGGAGCACAGGACTACAGGGACGACCGAACTGGTGGTCGGTAGAACGGTGCCTCAGCGCGAGAGGGTGCGCGACAGGCCCAGCGCCGCCGTCTTCACGGCAGGGGCGAGCCGCGCGGGCTGCAGGTGCGAGGTCGGCACGGTGATCGAGATCGCGGCGACCGGGTCGCCCTTCACGAGCACCGGGGCGGCGACGCAGCTGACGCCGGGGGTCGCCTCCTCGTGGTCGTAGCCGACGCCGGCCGCGCGGATCTGCGCGAGCTCGCCCTCGAGCGCCTTGGGGTCGACGATCGAGTGGTCGGTGAGCCGGCGCAGCGGTCGCGACACCACCTGCGACACGACGTCGTCGCGCGAGAACGCCAGCAGCGTCTTGCCCAGGCCGGTGCTCGACAGCGGCAGCCGCCCGCCCACGCGGGAGGGGACGTCGACGCCGGAGTGGCCGCGGATCTTGTCGATGTAGAGGACGTCGAGGTCGTCGCGCACGCCGAGGTGGATCGTCTCGTGCGTCGCCTCGTAGAGGTCCTGCATGAACGGGAGCGCTGCCTCGCGCAGGCGGTGCTTCACGGGCACGAGCTCGCCGAGCTCGAAGATGGGCCGGCCGAGCACGTACTGCTCGCGGGTGCGCTCGAGCAGGCCGAGCTCGGTGAGCTCCTCGATCAGCCGGTGCGCCGTCGTCTTGGGCAGGCCGGTACGCCGGGCGATCTCCGACATCGACATGGGGTTGCCCGTCGGGCGGAACGCCTGCAGGACGTGGATCCCGCGCTCGAGCATCGAGTTCCGGGAACGCGCCTGGCGCACAACGGTAAGGCTACCCTGAGCAGTGTCGGTCGTGCTCGGCACGTCGTCCTCCTGGCTGATCCGTGAGACGGAACACAGTCTGCGCGACGTGTCGCCCGTCGTCTACACCTACGGGCACATCGGTGGGCCTCGGACCGTGTGACGAGCGCCTCCCCGCGAGCCGGAACAGCCGGGTGGATTCGCGGGGTCGGGGGGTGTTCACTCGCCCTAGCCGCACCCGCTCAGCGGACGCGGCCAGGCGGTGGCCCCGGCGTCCACCGACCACGGGCGGCCACCAGGTCCGTCCGCCGGCGACGAAGGGTTTCGGCCGATGCCCAGCACGCAGTACGTCTTCGACTTCACCGAGGGCGACAAGGACCAGAAGGACCTGCTCGGCGGCAAGGGTGCGAACCTCGCCGAGATGACGCGCCTCGGCCTCCCCGTGCCGCCCGGCTTCACCATCACGACCGAGGCGTGCCGCGCCTACCTCGCCGTGGGCAAGGAGCCGCCGGAGCTGCGCGTGCAGGTCACCAAGGCGCTGCGCCACCTCGAGGACTCCGTCGACCGCCGCCTCGGCGACCGCCACGACCCGCTGCTCGTCAGCGTGCGCTCGGGAGCCAAGTTCTCCATGCCCGGCATGATGGAGACGGTCCTCAACATCGGCCTCAACGACGCCTCGGTCATCGGCCTGGCCGAGGCCAGCGGCAGCGACCGCTTCGCCTGGGACTCCTACCGCCGCCTGATCCAGATGTTCGGCAAGACCGTCCTCGACATCGAGGGCGAGCTGTTCTCCGAGGCCCTCGACAAGGCCAAGGCCGCCAAGGGCATCACGAGCGACGTCGACCTCGACGTGACCGACCTGATGGCCCTCGTGCAGCGCTACAAGGACATCGTCCGCGACGAGGCCGGCCGCGACTTCCCGCAGCACCCGCGCGAGCAGCTCGACCTCGCGATCCGCGCCGTCTTCGACTCGTGGAACACCGACCGCGCGCGGATCTACCGCCGCCGCGAGCGCATCCCGCACGACCTCGGCACCGCCGTGAACATCTGCACCATGGTGTTCGGCAACCTCGGCGAGACCTCGGGCACCGGCGTCGCGTTCACCCGCGACCCCTCCACCGGCGAGCCCGGCGCGTACGGCGACTACCTGGTCAACGCCCAGGGCGAGGACGTCGTCGCCGGCATCCGCAACACGCTGTCGCTCGACGACCTCAAGGAGATCGACGCCTCGGCGCACGGCGAGCTGATGACCGTGATGCGCCGGCTCGAGACCCACTACCGCGACCTGTGCGACATCGAGTTCACGATCGAGCGCGGCAAGCTCTGGATGCTGCAGACCCGCGTCGGCAAGCGCACCGCCGCCGCGGCGTTCCGCATCGCGACGCAGCTCGTCGACGAGCACCTCATCACCGAGGACGAGGCGCTCGAGCGCGTCAGCGGCGCCCAGCTCGCGCAGCTGATGTTCCCGCAGTTCGACAGCGGCACCGACCGCACGCTGCTCACCAAGGCCATGGCCGCCTCTCCCGGCGCGGCCGTCGGCAAGGTCGTGTTCGACTCGGCCACCGCCGTCGCGTGGGCCGAGCGCGGCGAGGACGTCATCCTCGTCCGCAAGGAGACCAACCCCGACGACCTCGAGGGCATGATCGCGGCCGCCGGCATCCTCACCAGCCGCGGCGGCAAGACCTCGCACGCGGCCGTCGTGGCGCGCGGCATGGGCAAGACCTGCGTCTGCGGCGCCGAGGAGCTCGACGTCGACGTCGCCGCGAAGCTCGTCCGCGTCGGCGACCTGAACCTCCTCGAGGGCGACGTCATCTCCATCGACGGCTCGACCGGTGAGGTCTTCGCCGGCGACGTCCCCGTGAAGCCCTCGCCCGTGGTGCTCTACCTCGAGCACGGTCTCGACCACGCGGTCGAGTCCGCCGACGAGGAGACCGCGGCGCTCGTGCGCAGCGTCGACCGGCTGCTCGCGCACGCCGACGAGACGCGTCGCCTCAAGGTGCGCGCCAACGCCGACACGGCCGAGGACGCCGCGCGCGCCCGCCACCTCGGCGCCGAGGGCATCGGCCTCACGCGCACCGAGCACATGTTCCTCGGCGACCGCCGCGTGCTCATCGAGCGCGTGATCCTCGCCGTCGACGACGACGAGCGCCAGGAGGCCCTCGACGCGCTGCTCCCCATGCAGCGCGCGGACTTCGTCGAGCTGCTCACCGCGATGGACGGCCTGCCCGTCACCATCCGCCTGCTCGACCCGCCGCTGCACGAGTTCCTGCCGAACTACACCGAGCTCTCCGTGCGCGTGGCCCTGGCCCACGCCGAGGGCAGCTCCGACGCGAAGGACCTCGCGCTGCTCGCCGCGGTCGAGCGGCTGCACGAGGCCAACCCGATGCTCGGTCTGCGCGGCGTGCGCCTCGGACTCGTCGTACCGGGCCTGTTCGGGCTGCAGGTGCGCGCGATCGCCGAGGCCGCGGCTCTGCGGCTCAAGGACGGCGGCGACCCGAAGGTCGAGATCATGGTGCCGCTCGTCGGCTCGGTGATGGAGCTGCACCTGATCCGCGACGAGTCCGACCTCATCGTGGCCGACATCGCCGAGCGCGAGGGCATCGAGCTGCACATCCCGATCGGCACGATGATCGAACTGCCGCGCGCCGCCCTCACCGCCCGTCGCATCGCGGAGGTCGCCGAGTTCTTCTCCTTCGGCACCAACGACCTCACGCAGACGACGTGGGGCTTCAGCCGCGACGACGTCGAGGCCGAGTTCTTCGGCAAGTACCTCGACAAGGGCGTCTTCACCGTGTCGCCGTTCGAGTCGCTCGACGTCGACGGCGTCGGCCGTCTCGTCGACATCGCGTCGACCGAGGGCCGGGCCACCCGCCCCGACCTCAAGCTCGGCGTCTGCGGCGAGCACGGCGGCGACCCCGACTCGGTGCACTTCTTCCACAAGGTCGGGCTCGACTACGTGTCCTGCAGCCCGTTCCGCGTCCCGGTGGCCCGTCTCGAGGCCGGTCGCGCCGCGATCTCGGGCGACATCAGCGACACGCGCTGAACGTAGGACGACGAGAGGGGCGGGACCGTCGCGGTCCCGCCCCTCTCGCTGTCGGCGTACGACGTCAGGCGGTGCTGCTCGAGCTCGGCGCGGCGCTCGAGCCCTGCAGCGAGCCGCCGGGGTTGCTCGTGCCCGGACCGTCGTTGTCGTTGGGGTCGGGGTCGCCCGCGCCGGGACCGCCGTGGCCGCCGCCAGGACCGCCCGCCGGCATCTCCTGCGTGCCGGTCACGGTGAAGTCCTTGCCGACCGCGACGATGACGTGCTTGCCGTCGGTCGTGGTGATGTGGGCCTCGTAGACGCCCTCGGAGTCGGTCTCGACCCGCTCGACGGTGGCGCCGGGGTACTTCGCGAGAGCCGCGGCCTTCACCTTCTCGGCCGTGGTGCCGGTCAGCGGCGTCTCGCCGTTGCCGGGGCCGCCCTGTCCGCCCTGGCCCCCCTGGCCGCCGCGGCCCTGCATCTCCTGCGTGCCGGTGACGGTGAAGGACGTGTCGACGGCGACGATGATGTGCTTCCCGTCGGTCGTGGTGATGTGCGCCTCGTAGACGCCCTCGGAGTCGGTCTCGACCCGGTCGACGGTGGCGCCGGGGTACTTCGCGAGGGCCGCGGCCTTCACCTTGGCCGCCGTGTCGCCGGTGAGCTCGGTCTCGGCCGGACGGGACTGCCCCTGCCCGCCGGTCGTGGACGACGAGCCGTTCGACGAGCCGTTCGGCGGCTGGATGCCCGAGGGCGCGCCGGTGCTGGACGAGGCGGAGGGGCTCGGGGAACCGGTGGCCGCGTTGGCGGTCACGGTTCCGGCGATGACGATCCCGCCCGCGAGACCCGCCGCCAGGAGTGCCGCAGCGCTGCCCCAACGCTTCGCGGAGCTCCGGGTGGAGGTGGTCGTCTCGTGGTCGATCATGTGGTTCTCCCTTGATCGGGGTCCCGGGGGACCTGGTGCGACCACCGTCCGGGCCGAACGTGTGAGCGCGCTGTCAGGCACGGGGTGCGCCACGTGTACGGATGTTCTGAGCACGGCCCCGGATCGGGGAGAATCGACCCCATGGCCGTGAGCACCGACACCGAGGCGCCCGTGGCGCCCGCTCGTCGGCGCTCCCGGGTGCGCCGCGTCGTGGGCGTGCTCGTGGCGCTCGTCGTGCTCGCGGCCGCCGCGGTGACGGCGTACGCCGCCGCGTCGGTCGTCTCGACCGCGCGCACCGACGACCGGACGCCCACCGACGCCATCGTGGTGCTGGGCGCGGCCCAGTTCTGGGGGAAGCCCAGCCCGGTGCTCGAGGCGCGGCTGCAGCACGCCGCCGACCTGTACGCCGCCGGCGTCGCCGACCGCATCGTGACCGTCGGCGCCAACCAGCCTGGCGACAACACGACCGAGGCCGCCGCGGGTCGCGACTGGCTGGTGGTCCACGGCGTACCGGCGTCGGCGATCGTCTCGGTGCCCGACGGGCACGACACCCTCACCAGCCTCGAGGCCGCCGCGCACGTGATGGCCGACCGCGGCTGGAGCAGCGCGACGATCGTCACCGACCCGGCGCACGAGGCGCGCAGCGTCGCCATGGCGCGGGCGCTCGGCATCGACGCCCACGCGAGCCCGACGTCGTCGGGGGCCGGCTCGAGCCTCACCCCCGAGTACGTCGCCCGCGAGACCCTCGGCCTGCTCTCCTTCTGGCTCTTCGAGCAGCGCACCGTCACGCCCCGCCCGTGACTCGAGCCCACTAGGGTCGGGGGCGATGGACCTCCTCGGCGACGACCGGCACTCCGACGGCTACGCCTCCGACGACGAGGCGCGCTGGGTGCAGGAGCCGCCCAAGCGCGCGGGGCGCACCGCGTTCTCGCGCGACCGCGCCCGGGTGCTGCACTCCGCCGCGTTGCGCCGCCTCGCCGCCAAGACCCAGGTGCTCGCAGCGGGGGAGAGCGACTTCCTGCGCACCCGCCTCACCCACTCGCTCGAGTGCGCGCAGGTCGGTCGCGAGCTCGGCGCGGCGCTCGGCTGCGACCCCGACCTCGTCGAGACCGCGTGCCTCGCGCACGACCTCGGCCACCCGCCCTTCGGCCACAACGGAGAGGACGCGCTCGACGAGGTCGCCGCGGGCATCGGCGGCTTCGAGGGCAACGCGCAGTCGCTGCGCATCCTCACCCGCCTCGAGGCCAAGTCGTTCAGCCCCGCCGACGGTCCGCGGCCCGACGGACCGGTCGGCCTCAACCTCACCCGCGCCGCGCTCGACGCCGCGAGCAAGTACCCGTGGCCGCGGCGCGAGGGCGTGCGCAAGTTCGGCGTGTACGCCGACGACGTCGACGTCTTCACCTGGGCCCGGCTCGGCGCGCCCGAGGGCCGGACCTGCTTCGAGGCGCAGGTGATGGACTGGGCCGACGACGTCGCCTACTCCGTGCACGACGTCGAGGACGCCCTCGTCGCCGGCCACCTCGACATCCGCGCGCTCCCCGGTGCCGGCCGCGCCTCCGACCCCGAGGGGCTGCTCGACGTCGCGTCGCTCTACGCCGACGCGACGCGCGACGAGCTCGGCGCCGCCGTCGACCGCCTCACGACGCTCCCGTTCTGGCCCACCACATACGACGGCTCGCTGCGCAGCCTCGCCGCGCTGAAGAACCTCACCTCGCAGCTGATCGGCCGGTTCTGCGCGGCCGCCGAGCGCGCGACCCGCGAGCGCCACGGCGACGGACGCCTCACGCGGTACGCCGCCGACCTGGTCGTGCCCCGCGAGCAGCGGCTCGAGGTCGCGGTGCTCAAGGCGGTCGCGAACCGCTGGGTCATGCAGCGCGAGGGTGCCGCGTCGGTCTACTCCGGGCAGCGCGAGATCGTGCAGGAGCTCGCCGCCGCGCTGCGCCTCACCGCGCCGGTGTCGCTCGACCCCGTGCTGCTCGCGGCGTACGACGCCGCACCCGACGACGACGCGCGGCTGCGCGTGGTGGTCGACCAGGTCGCCAGCCTCACCGACCGCTCGGTCGTGGCCTGGCACCAGCGGCTCTGCCGCTGAGCCCTCTGCCGCTGAACCCTCTCAGGCCGGCGGATCAGCGCTCGCCCGCGCTCGTGACGGCGCGGCGCGAGCGCGACGACATCACCGAGAGCACCGACCGGTCCGACAGCAGCGACCCGACGCTGAGGAACGACCCGACCGAGAACGCCGACAGCGCCGACCCGATCGAGCCGACCGAGAGCACCGAGCCGACCGAGCCGATCGACAGGACCGAGTCGGTGCTCGCGATCGACAGGAACGACCGCGTCGACCGCCACGACAGCTTCGAGCTCGGCATTCTCAGGACCTCCGGGTCTCGGGGGATGGGGTCACGCGCGGCGCAGGCGCAGGGTGCGGAGCTCGTGCGGGCGCAGCGGCACGGACACGGTGTGGCCGTCGCCCGCGACGCCGACCCAGGCCTCGTCGTCGGCGCGCTCGAGCAGGTCGGTGGTCGCGTACGCCGACACCGGGACGACGCTGCGCACCGACGCGACCGTGCGCGCGCCGAGCGCCTCGTGCACGCGCACGACGAGGTCGCCGCTGCGGTCGTCGGCGAGCTTCACGGCGTCGACCACGACACCGGTACCTGTCGCAGACACGACGGGCTCGATGTCGAGCTCGTCGGTCGCGCCGGGCACGAGCGACCGGCGCATCGCATGCCCCGCGCGCGTCGCGGCCTCGAGGTCGGCGCCGACGAGCAGGGCGAACCGCTGCACGTGACGGCCGCGGTCGGCTGTGGGGTCGGGGTACGCCGGCGAGCGCAGCAGCGACGTGCGCAGGGTCGTCGTCGTGCCGCCGTCGACGCGCGGCTGCGAGTTCGCGCCGTACCCGTGGGCGTCGGCGGTGACGACCGCGACGGAGAACGGGCCCTCCGCCAGGTGCAGGTAGCCGTGGAACCAGTCCTCGAAGCGCGCCTGCTCCCAGGTGGTGTTCGCGTGCAGCGGCCGCTGCAGCAGCCCGTGCTGCACGCCCGCGGTCACGTGCGGAGCGCGCAGGTCGAGCGGCCACGTCAGCGACAGCAGCTTCCCGTCCGCGTGCCAGTCGACGGCGACCTCGACCTCGAGGCGCGCGGCGTCGAGCGGCAGCCGCCAGGTGAGGGTCGCGGTCGAGTCGCCGAACGTGCGCACCATCCGCAGCCCGTCGCGGCGCACCTCGACGCTGCCCGCGTCGTCGAGCTGCTCGTAGTCGTCGACCGTGCCGCGGTCGACGTTCCACGCGTCGAAGTACAGCGGCAGGTCGCGGTGCAGGCGCAGCGTGCCGAGCCCCTCGTCGGGAGCCACGAGCTCGCGGCCCGCGGCGAGGTCGACCAGCGACACCAGCCGGCCGCGGCCGTCGAACGTCGCACGCAGCAGGTCGTTGTCGAGGGTCGCGCCCGAGGGTGCGGCGTACGCCGTGTCGCGCTGGCGGCCCTCGGTGCCCAGCGACGCGAGCGCCGACGTGCGCAGCGCGAGCGTCTCCTCGAGCACCGCGGCGTGCTCGGCCTCGGCCTCGCGGTGCACGCGCGTGATCGACGAGCCGGGCAGGATGTCGTGGAACTCGAGCACGAGGTGGCGCTTCCACAGCGCGTCGAGCGCGTCGTAGGGGTACGCCGCGCCCGCGAGCACCGACGCCGTGGCGCACCAGGTCTCGGTGTCGCGCAGCGCCTCGTCGCCGCGGGCGTCGCCGGCCTTCGTCTCGCGCTGCGAGGTCCACACGCCGCGGTGCGTCTCGAGGTAGAGGTCGCCGCGCCACACCGGCAGCGCCTCGTCGGCGTCCTGCGCGCGCAGCCGCTCGAAGAACGCGTCGGGGTCGACGTGCTCGGTGCGCGGCAGGCCGAGCACCGACCGCATGCGCGACGCGCGCTCGAGCATCTCCTGCGTCGGTCCGCCGCCGCCGTCGCCGTACCCGGTGGGTGCGAGCGAGTCGGGGTGGTGGCGGTGCGACGAGTCGGTGCGCGTGACCATGAGCAGGTCGTGCTCGCCGAGCTCGGCGTTGTAGGTGTCGACGGTGGGGAAGTGGCAGAGCACGCGCGTGCCGTCGAGCCCCTCCCACCAGAACGAGCGGTGCGGGAAGCGGTTGGTGTCGTTCCACGACAGCTTCTGGGTGAGGAACGAGCCGATGCCGGCCTGCGCGAGCAGCTGCGGCAGCGCCGGGGTGAACCCGAAGCAGTCGGGCAGCCAGCCGGTGCGCGCCTCGCGGCCGAGCTCGTCGGCGAAGAACCGCTGGCCGTGCACGAGCTGGCGCGCGAGCGACTCGCCCGACGCGAGGAGCACGTCGCTCTCGATCCACATCCCGCCGACCGGCACCCATCGGCCCTCGGCGGCGCGCTCCTTCACCCGGTCCCACAGCGCCGGGTGGTCCTCGCGGACCCACGCGCCGTGCAGCGCCTGGCTCGCGGCGTAGGTCAGACCGGGGTCGTCGTCCATGAGCGCGAGCAGGTTCGCCGTGGTGCGCACGACCTTGCGCCGGGTCTCGCGGATCGGCCACAGCCACGCGGTGTCGAGGTGCGCGTGGCCGACGAGCGACAGCCGCGGCGCGTCGTCGGGTGCGGGTACGCCGAGCACCTGCGCCAGCCGCGCACGTGCGGCGTCGGCCGCGCCGGGGGACCGGCCGTCGTCGACGACGTCGCACGCCTCCTGCACCGCCGCGACGACGTCGTCGAGACGAGCGTCGTCGGCGAGGCGCGACGGCCCGCGCGACGGCGCGTTCACCGCGATGAGGGTCGCGAGGACGTCGAGGTCGAGCGCCAGCGCGCGCGCCTCGCGGTCGGGCACGACGAGCTCCGCGCGCGCGAGCCGGTAGACCGGCCCGGCGGGGCGCGCCACGGGGTCGGTGCCCCGCTCGCCCGGCCCGGCGCTCGGGTTGGCCGCCGCCTCCACGAGCAGCTCGACCAGCGCGCCGGCTTCGGCCTGCTCCTGGACGAGCACCCGCTGACGACGCGGGTGCAGCCCGGTCACCGGGTCGCCGGTGGGCGCGACGACGAGGCCCTCGGCCTGGAAGCCGGGCCCCCAGCCGTCGTACCCGAGGTCGACCACGGTCTCGACCGGACGCCCGGACCAGCCGTCGGGCACGCGCCCGCGCAGCCGGAACCAGGTCGTGCCCCAGACCGGCCCCCAGCCGTCGCCGACCGCGCCCGGGCGCACCTGCGACGCGAGCCGGGCGAGCGCCTCGGGCACCGGGAGCGGCTCGCCGTCGTGGTCCCACTGCTCCACGGCCATCGGCGCCGCGGCGGCGTCCTGCGCCGCCTCCAGCGCCTCGACCACGGCCCGGGCCCGGCGTACGACGTCGTCGATGCTCCCCACGACGGGCATCCCATCACGGGGCGGGCGCGCTGCGCGGGCGGTCGGCCGGGACGGCCCCGGTCACCGGGTGGACGGCCCACCTAGGATCGGGGCGTGGCAGGCCGGATCCGGGACGAGGACGTCCTCCTCGTGCGCGAGAAGGCCCGCATCGACGAGGTCGTGCGCGACTACGTCACCCTCAAGAGCGCCGGCGGCGGCAGCCTCAAGGGCCTCTGCCCGTTCCACGACGAGCGCAGCCCCTCGTTCAACGTCAGCCCCGCGAAGGGCGCCTGGTACTGCTTCGGGTGCGGCGAGGGCGGCGACGCGATCGGCTTCCTGCGCAAGATCGACCACCTCTCGTTCACCGAGGCGGTCGAGAAGCTGGCCGGCCGGTACGGCGTCACCCTGCGCTACACCGAGGGCTCGTCCGGACCGTCGCGGCCGGCGGGCAACCGCAGCCGGCTGGTCGAGGCGAACAAGGCCGCGGCCGCGTTCTTCGTCGAGCGGCTCGCGAGCCCCGAGGCCGAGATCGGCCGCCGGTTCCTCACCGAGCGCGGCTTCGACTCCGAGGCCGCGGCGCACTTCGGCGTCGGCTACGCGCCCAAGGGCTGGGACGTGCTGCTCGGCCACCTGCGCGGCCTGAAGTTCACCGACGACCAGCTCGTCGAGGCGGGCCTGGTCGCGCGCGGCGGCCAGCGCGGCATCTACGACCGGTTCCGCGGCCGGCTGGTCTGGCCGATCCGCGACACGTCCGGCGACGTCGTCGGCTTCGGCGCGCGCAAGCTCTACGACGACGATGACGGCCCCAAGTACCTCAACACCCCCGAGACGCCGCTCTACAAGAAGAGCCAGGTGCTCTACGGCATCGACCTCGCACGCCGCGACATCGCGAAGAACAAGCAGGCCGTGATCGTCGAGGGCTACACCGACGTGATGGCCGCGCACCTGTCCGGCGTCACGACCGCGGTGGCCACCTGCGGCACGTCGTTCGGCTCCGACCACATCAGCGTGCTGCGCCGGCTGCTCATGGACGACGGCGTCTTCACCGGCGAGGTCGTGTTCACCTTCGACGGCGACTCCGCGGGGCAGAAGGCCGCGCAGCGGGCGTTCGGCGAGGACCAGCGCTTCACGGCGCAGACCTTCGTCGCGGTCGAGCCCAGCGGCATGGACCCGTGCGAGCTGCGCATCGCGAAGGGCCCCGAGGCCGTGCAGGCGCTCATCGACCGCAAGGTGCCGCTCTTCGAGTTCGCGATCCGCGCCGAGCTCAAGGGCTTCGACCTCGACCGCCCCGAGGGCCGCATCGCGGGCCTGCGTGCCGCGGCCCCCGTCGTCGCGCGCATCCGCGACGAGGCGCTGCGCCCCGAGTACATCCGGCTCGTGTCGGGCTGGCTCGCGATCCCCGACGACGAGGTGCGTCGAGCCGTCGCCGCCGCCCGGTCGCAGCCCGCGGCTCCGCGGCGTACGCCGGACCAGCCGGCCGCTCCCGCGCCGGACCCTGCTGCCGTGCCGCGCCTGCCGAGGCCCGACCCGCGCGACAAGGTCGCGGCGGTCGAGCGCGAGGCGCTCAAGGTGTGCCTGCAGCACCCGCAGGTCGCGGGCTCGTGGGTCGACGCGATCGAGGACGACGCGTTCCGCTCGCCCGCGTACCTCGCCGTCCATCGTGCGATCGTCGGCGCGGGCGGTGCCGCCTCGGGGCTCACCGACCGCGAGTGGCTCGACGCCGTGCTCGCCGCGTGCCCCGACGACGCTGTGCGTGCCGTGGTGCTCGAGCTCTCGGTCGACCCGCTGCCCACCGACGAGGCCGACCAGCGCTACGCGCAGTCGGTGATCGCGCGGCTGCTCGAGATCGACGCGTCGCGGCGCATCACCGACCTCAAGGCGCGCCTGCAGCGCATCGAGCCGGCCACCGACCCCGACACCTACCAGGCGGTGTTCGCCGACGTGATCGCGCTGGAGTCCTACCGCCGCGGGCTGCGCGAGCAGGTGGCCGGAGGCACGTCGTGAGGCTGCGGCCCCCGGCCGAGGTGCGGGCGCGCGCCCAGGGCGAGCGGGTCCTGGCCTGGCTCCCGAGCGTCGGGTCGAGCCTGGTCGCGACCGACCGCACCCTGCTGCTGCCCGAGGGCACGACGCCCGAGCGCGTGCCGTGGGACCGGGTGCTCCACGCGTCGTGGGACGCGACGTCGCTGCGCATCACGGTGCAGGACCCGTCGGGCGGCCGACCGACCGAGCTGCGCGTGCCGGTGCTCGAGGACCACGGGTCGCTCCCGGAGGTCGTCCGCGAGCGGGTGAAGGCGAGCATCGTGGTGCAGCACCACGTCGAGCTGCATGGCGAGCAGGGCGCGCGGATCGTCGCCCGTCGTACGCCGGGGGAGACGGTGCTGCGCTGGTCGGTCGTGTTCGACCCCGGCCTCGACCCCACCGACCCCGTCCTGCGCGCCCGCGCCGACGAGGAGCTGGCCCGGCTGCGGACCTCGCTCGGGGTCTGACCCGGCGGACCGGACAGGGGTACGCCGATTTCGGTCGCGACCGGCCCGCTTGCTATCCTCCTCGGGCGCCGCGGCACCGCGGCGGTGCACGATCCCGCGTAGCTCAATCGGCAGAGCTCCCGACTGTTAATCGGGCGGTTATTGGTTCGAGTCCAATCGCGGGAGCACCTCGAGGCCCCAGGACCACCCGGTCCTGGGGCCTCGCCCGTTCCGTGGCCGGGTCGTCGGGCATCGGACACAGGTCACAGGTCGGCGCCGGTCCGGCGCATCGGCGCTCCCAGGAGTTAGCGTCGAGGCTGCACGGCACGACACGAGGGGCGGGGATGGCTCGAGCACGCGGGATCGTCGCCCTCGCCTCGGCGGCCCTGGCTGCGGGCGTGCTGGCGGCCGTCCCTCCTGCCGCCGCCTCCTCGGCGCCGACCGCGCCCGCCGCGGCGTCCACGACCTCGGCCCCGTCCCGCCCGGCCAAGGACCGTCGCGCGGTCGACCCGGGCGTCGGCGTCGGCGCCCTGCAGGCTCCGGTCACGGTGTCGGTCCGCTTCCGTCCCGGTGCCCGGCTCTCCGGCGTCGGCGGGCTCGTCGTGGCCAGCGCCGGCCGCGCGACGCGGACGATCCCCGCGCTCGACGTCGTCTCCTACTCCGTGCCGGCCGGTGACGCTGCCGCGCTCCTGGTCCGGCTGCGCGCCCGCCCCGACGTCGTGTCCGCGAGCCTGGCCGTCGTACGCCGGCTCAGCGACGTCCCGAACGACCCGCAGTGGACCAACCAGGCCAAGGACATGGACGCGGGCCACCTGCCGGCGGCGTGGGACGTGACGCACGGCAGCGCGTCGGTGCGCATCGCGATCGTCGACAGCGGGGTGCGCACGACGCACGAGGACCTCGACGGCGCTTCTGCGGGCTCCAAGGTGGTCGGCCGCTACAACGCGGTCGACGGCACCAGCGACGTCACCGACACCATCGGCCACGGCACGTTCGTCGCCGGGGTCGCGGCCGCGCGCACCAACAACGGCATCGGCGTCGCGGGAGTCGGGCGCGACTCCTCGCTGCTCGCGGTGAAGGTCGCCAACTCGAGCGGCGGGATCATGTCCGACGCCGTCGCCGCGGGCATCGTGTGGGCCGCCGACCACGGCGCCCGCATCATCAACCTCTCGCTGGGGAGCGAGACGCCAGACCCCACCGAGAAGCAGGCCGTCGAGTACGCCCAGAGCAACGGCGTCCTCGTCGTGGCGGCCGCGGGCAACGACGGGCTCGGCGCCAACGCCGTGAACTACCCGGCGGGCTACCCCGGTGTGGTCGCCGTGGGCGCCACCGACTCCACGACCGGCCATCGCGCACCCTTCTCCGAGCACGGCGGCTTCGTCACCCTCGCGGCTCCCGGCGTCGACCTGACCTCCACCACCTCGGCCGGCTCCTACGCGCAGGAGTCGGGCACGTCGTTCGCGTCGCCGTACGTCGCGGGAGCCGCGGCCCTGCTCGCGGCGTACGCGCCGAGCGCCACCGCGACGCAGCTGCGCTCCGCCCTCGTGTCGTCGGCGCACCCGCTGCCCGGCGAAGGGCTCGGTGCGGGTCTCGTCAACGTCGCCGCGGCGCTCGCCCGCCTCGCGCCGCCCACGGTCCCGAACCTCACCGCGCCGTCCGGGACGGTGTCCGGCGTCGTCGGCGTCACCGCGACCTCCACGGCGGCGAAAGTGCGCTTCGCCGTCGACGGCACGCCGCTCGGCGGGCTCGTCGCCGTGTCGGCCGGCAAGGCCACGACCTCGTGGACGACGTTCGGCCTCGCCGGCAGCCACACGGTGACGGCGGCGGACTGCAACGCCGCGGGCGTGTGCTCGACGACGACCGACTCCGTGACCGTGACCGTCTCCAACGCCGCGCCCGTCGTCACCGCGCCAGCGACCGACGACTCGGTGTCGGGTGCGTACGTCGTGTCGGCCACGGCTCCCGGCGGCGGTGTGCGGTTCGTCGTCGACGGCGCTCCCGTCGCGTTCGCCCCGGCGTCGCCGTACACGGTGACGGTCAACGCGAGCCTGCCCGACGGCGCGCACAGCATCGTGGCGGTGCAGTGCGACGTGACCGGCACGAGGTGCCAGGGCGCCACGAGCTCCTCGGTCTCGTTCACGTCGACGTCGCTTCAGCCGCGCATCGTGTCGGTGGCGCCGAGCCCGTTCAGCCCCAACGGCGACGGCCGCAAGGACACCGCGACGGTCGTGTACTCGCTGCCCGACAGCGAGGCCGTCGTCGCCCGCGTCTACGACGCGCAGGGCACCCGCGTGCTCGGTCCGCTGTCGTGGGGCACGCAGTCGCGCGGCACGCACTCGTTCGTGCTCCGCGGCTTCACGCGCGCCGGCACCCGGTGGGCCGACGGCATCTACACCGTGGTGCTGTCGACGACCGCCACCGTCGGCGGAGTGCCGCTGCGCGGTGCGGCCAGCCGCGCGTTCCGCGTCGACTCCACGGCGCCCGCGCTCACCGGTATCACCGGCAACGGCACCGGCTTCTTCCCCTACCCCGACGGCTACCGCGACGCGTTCGCGCCGCGCGTGACCACCAGCGAGGGCGCGACCCTCTCGCTCGTCATCCGTTCGCGCGCAGGGGCGATCGTCCGCACCGTGTCGGTCACCAAGAGCTCGGCCGGCAGGTATGTCGTCGCCTGGAACGGCCGCAACGCGCGCGGCGCCCTCGTGCCGGCCGGCTGGTACTACTGGCGCTTCCAGGCGCTCGACCGCGCCGGCAACCTGCGCGTCACGCGCTGGTACACCGTGAAGGTCTCGCTCGCGCGCCTGCAGGCACGGTCCGCCGTGGTGCGGGTGGCCGGCGCCCGGGCCACGACGTACGGCGGCTCCGCGTCGTGCGCCGGCGGCTCGCGCGCCGACAGCGACTACACCAACGGCCTGTGGCTGCTCAACGACTGCAACCTCTCCGCCGACGGCACCCAGATGGCCGCTGCGTTCTTCGACGTCGTGCTGCCTGCGGCCACGTCGTACAGCGCCCTCTACGTCCGCGCGTACGGCTACAGCTACTACACGCCGTCGTGGGTCGAGGCGCGGCTGCGCAACACCGCCACGGGCCAGTACGACCGCACCGGCGTCCTCAAGCTGACCACGGCGCGCCAGACCCTCTGGCAGTTCCGTGGGCTGCCGGCCGCCAACCGCGTCTCGGGTCGTCGCACGACCGTCGCGATCGACCTGCCGAACCAGTACGGCTCGTCCCCGCCGTACGACTTCGACCTGGCCTACGTCGAGCTCGTCGTCACCTACAAGGTTCTCGCCTAGCCGCACGCGTGCTTCCTCCTCTGCAGGCTGGTAGTTCCGACTTCCCGACTGGCCCGAGCGCCGAGCTCCGCGAGCTGGCGACGCAACGCAGCGCCATCGAGGGGTGGTGCCGAGGCCAAGCCGCCCAGGGAATGGCTGCTGGGTGTGATCGGGTGACAGGTGGTGCGCCCTTCCTCAGGGCCGGCGTGTTCGGGTCTTCGGGGGTGGTGGGGTGAACTGCCAGCAGCCGCGTTCGTGACCCGTGGCCCCTGGCTTGAGGGCGAGGGTCCAGCCGCCTTCGTGGACGGCGACGTGGTGGGTCACGCACAGCAGCGCCAGGTTCGGGAGATCGGTCGGACCGTCGTCCTTCCAGTGCTGCACGTGGTGGGCGTGGCAGCGGGCGACGCGCGCGCGGCAGCCGGGGAACACGCAGTGCCCGTCACGGATCTCCAGCGCACGTCGTAGCCGGGCGGAGATGGTCCGCTCGTGCCGACCGACGTACAGGACGGACCGGGCCATCGCCTCGAGCGTCGTGACCACCGCGGCGAGGTAGGCGTTCGCCGTGTCGGTCGTGGTCGCGTCCGAGATCTCGTCGTCCTCGACCGTGGTCGTCGAGGCTGTCTCGGATGACGGTGCCGGGGTTGCGGCGGTGGCGGCGGTGGTGAGGACTCGGGTGACGTCGGCGTCGCAGAGCAGCCGGTTCACAGATGCCTCGCCGAGCAGGACGTCGCCGTCCTGACCCGGCACCGCCATGCGACCGATCAGCGGTGCAGTGGCGTCGGTGGTGTCGACCACGACGGTGATGTGCGGTGCCACCCGGTGGTGGGAGCCGAGAGTCGCGTCGTCGAGCTTGCCGGTCATGAACTCGCCGAGAGCGCGGGCGTGCAGATGGTCCTGCCGCATGCCTGCGGACCGCTTTGCCCGGTCGGTCGCTCCGCAGGAGCAGTCCTCACCCTTATCGAGGGTGTGCTCGCAGTCGACGTCGTGGTCGAGGCCGGCCAACGCCTGCTCGGAGATCTGACGGGCACCTGCCTCCAGCACCGCGCGGGTCGCGATCGCCGCTTCGGGCGACAGCCAGCCGGAGATCCGCCACATCGTCCCGGCGTCGACGATGGACAGGGTCTGGTTCTCGAACGCGAACAACGCCTCGTCCGTTGTGCCCTCGGGGTCGATCCGCAGCCTCAGCTCGCCGATGGCCCGGTGCAATCGATCCGGATCACCGTGCTGGGCCAGGGGCAGCAGGATGTCCAGCGCCTCACCCCGCGCGACCGGCGTATCGGTCCGAGTCGACCGGCGGAGAACCTCGGTGACGCCGACGGTGAGGTCGCGGACGGCGCCGCCGGGGATGTCGCCGAACAGCCAAGCATCGCCCACCCGGGTGGAGTGGGTGTCGAGGTCACGGCCGCGGGCGACGGTCGCCCGGGCTTGCGGCGTGGTCATCCCGGCCTCGACCTGCAGGAACCGCGCGGTGGTGGGGTAGCGGCCGGCGATGAGCTTGCCGCGCACGGATCCGACCTGCCGCTCCAGCCTTCCGGTCACGACCGTGGCGGCGGCGGTGGAGGCGTCGGCGGCCTGGTGCAGGGCGAGGGTGAAGGTCTCGAGCAGCTCGTCGGGGACCTCGGCGAGCAGCGTGGGATCCTGCGCCAGCGCGGAGGCAACGGCGCGCGTCGCGGTGCGGGCGTCGTCGACCAGGCGTGCGAGCCCGGCCACCGTGATCGGTGTCCGGGTGCCGTCGGTCGTCGAGCTCATGCGAAGAACCTAACGACCACCTCCGACAGTGCTGACCGCCCGAGAACCCAAGCAGCACAACGGGTTTCTGGACCGGTCGTCCACAACGCAAGGCTCTCGGCGTTTCGTCCACAGATCTCTCGCAGGTGTCCCCAGGCGGCCGTCGAGATGCTGGTACGCGCTCCAGCTGGAGCCGCCGGGCGGACGGGACGACTACGCCTCGGGAGCCTGCTGCGTCGCAGCGTCCGTCGGTTCAGGCTCCGGTGCGGGCTCGTTCTCCGGCTCCGGGTCGGGGTGGGCGTCGAAGCGCGTGTCGATGCGCTCGAGGACGATGCGCTCCTGCTCGCGCGCGAGGAACGTGAGGCTGCGCCGGTCGGCGTCGGTCGGATTCATCGGATCCAGGGCTCGCGGCCAGAGCCGGCGCCGTCGCACGATGGCGATCTCGCCGGCGTACACGAGCACCTGGCTGAGGATGTAGAGCAGCGCGAAGAGACCGACGATCGTCGCGAACGAGCCGTAGACCGGGCCCGACTTCGCGACGAAGCGCGGCAGGACGTTGGCGCCGAAGGTCAGCAGGCCGGTGATCGCGAGCGAGCCGACGAGCGCCGCGGGCCACACGATGCCGAGGCCGGCGCGGTGGGGGAGCAGCAGCGCCGTGGCGGCCCACAGCAGGCAGAAGACGAGCGCCGCGGTGCCGCCTGCGGCCGCGAACCGCGAGTCGCCCGGCAGGTCGGGGATCGCCGCCACCGCGACACCGAGCGCACCGATGCCGACGACCCCGATGATCAGCACGATGAGCATCGCGAAGATGCGCAGGTAGCGCGGGAAGAACTCGTGCCGCTTGCGGTGGGGGACCGCGGCGAGGTGGTTCAGCGTCTGGTACGCCGAGAACACGATTCCCATCGTGGAGAACAGCAGACCGACGATCGCGATCGCGAGCGGGATGCCGTTGCTGGGGAGGCGGGCGACCGCGGCCTCGACGGTGTCCTGCAGGTCGGGCGGGACGATGTTGTCGATGATCTCCTGGCGCAGCTCGGCGTTGCCCTGGAGCACCGTCTGCACGACCGCGACCACGAGCAGCAGCAGCGGGAAGATCGACAGGAAGCCGTAGTAGGTGAGCAGCGCCGCGTGACGTCCGCCCTCGTCGTCGCCGTACTTCTTGATGACGGCGTACGGGAAGCCGAAGATCGCGTGCCGGCGCTGCAGCTGGTCGGCCCAGTCGCGCAGGCGCTCGCCGATCCCCGCGATCCCGTCGCTCACGTCCCTACTCTGCCGCACGCGGGCGCTCAGCCGGGCGGCGCCTCGCCCGCGTCGGGGGCGCTGTCGTCGGTGCTCCCGCCCGGCAGCTCGGTGTCGATGATGAGCCGGCCTCCGCCGGCCTCCTTGCCGACGTACAGCGCATGGTCGGCGCGCCGGAGCGTGTCGTCGAACGCCTCGCCGACGGCCCACGCGGCGGCACCGATGCTCAGGTCGGCAGGCACCTGACCCGCGGAGGTCTCGATCGGCATCCGTGTGATCGTGTCCTGCACGCGGCGCAGCACCGGCTCGGCGCGGTCGGGCGACACGGTGAGCACGAGGATGAACTCGTCGCCGCCCCAGCGCCCCACGACGTCGGACTCGGCGACCGAGCGGTCGAGGCGTCGGCTCACAGCGCGGAGGAACTCGTCGCCGGCCGCGTGGCCGTGCCGGTCGTTGACCTGCTTGAACCCGTCGAGGTCGACGAGCGCCACCGTCCACGAGGTGGTGCGCGGCGGGCGGGCGACGCGCATCCCGTCGGGCTCGGCGCCCTCCACCCCGAGGGTGCGCAGCACGCCGCGACGGTTGAGCGCACCGGTGAGCTGGTCGGTGTCGGCCTGCTCGCGCATCTGCATGGCCAGGGCCGCCTCGCGCTCCGCGGTACGCAGCCGCTCCTCCTCGCGCACGCGGTGCTGCGCTGCCAGCACAGCGGCGACGCCGGAGAGCGCGATGATGACCAGGCGCACCCGCTGCGCCGGCACGTTGCCGTCCGACGCGACGATGCCGAAGCCGAGCCCGCCGAGCCACGCGATCACCGCGACGACCGCGACCTGGCGAACCGTGCCGAAGACGGCCGAGAACATCGGGACGACGGCGAGGACGCCGACGTACGCCGTCTTGGGACCCTCGAGCGCATCGGCGACGAGGATGAGGATCACGAGCAGCACCGGCAGCGCGACCGGCAGCACCCACCGGCGCGCGTCGACGTCCTCGGGCCCCTTACCCATGACGCTCGTTGTATCCGACGACCGCGCTCGGAGTCGCGTCGAGCCAGCCGCACGAGAGCCTGCTCACGCGCACATGACCCCGCGGGTCGTCGTCGCAGGGAGCGTGCGTCGTGCGCCGACCGGCTGGCTAGGCTCGCGGGCACCGGGGCGGTAGCTCAGCTGGTCAGAGCAGCGGACTCATAATCCGTCAGGTCGTGGGTTCGAGCCCCACCCGCCCCACCGAATCGTCTGCGGGAGTGGAGAAGTCACTTCGCCGCCCGCTGCCGTGACACCAACCCTGACACCAACGCCGCAACCTGAGCGCTGTCGTCGGGCAGGAGGTGGCCGTACACATCCGTGGTGAGCGTTGCGCGCTTGTGGCCGAGCTGCTTGCTCACGACGGCCGTCGGGAGGGCCGACAGGCCCACCGACGCCACGAAGTGCCGGAACGCGTGGAACGAGCCTGGCCAGCCGACAGAGGCCGCGACCGGGCGGAAGTCCGCGCGGACGTTCGACGAGTCCTGCGGCGTGCCGATAGACGACGGGAAGACGAGGTCGTGGTCATGCCAGGCACCGCCAGCGTGGAGTCGTGCCTGGGCCACGCGCCTGCGCTGCTCGCGGAGCGCCGTCACGGCGTCGGGCGAGAGGCTGAGTCGTCGACCGTCGCCGGACTTCCGCCGATCGCCGATGCGCACCGAGCCGTCGCGGCCCCTGGTGAGCGTCTGGGACACGAGCCACGACCCGCTGTCGAGGTCGACCTCCGACCAGCGCGCGGCGAGCGCCTCGCCGATCCGCGCGCCGGTGGAGAGCAGCAGCAGGGACAGCGCCTCGAGGTACGTCCCCCCGACCTTGTCCAGTAGCGCAGCGACCTGCTCGATGGTCGGTGCGGACGCCTCCGCTGTCGGCCGGGCAGTCTCGGGCACCTCGACGCCGACGGCAGGGTTAGTCGCCAGGTGTGACCCGCGCTTCGCGTCGTGGAGGCACGCGGAGAGCGCGACGAGGCAGCCCTTGATCGTGGAGTGCGAGAGTCCCTTGCGCGCGAGCGCGTGGGCCATGTCCTCGACGTCGAGGCTGGTGAGCTCGCGGAGTCGGATGCCGCCGATCAGCGGCAGGACGTAGGTGTTGAGTCGGTACGCGTAGGCGCTGACGGTCGACTCGCGGCGCCTACGGCCGGCGCGCTCGGGCAGCCACTCCGCTACCCAGGTCCGCAGCGTTGCGCCCTTCGCGAGCACGACCTCGCCGTTTTCGGCGCGCGTCGCCATGCGCCGCAGTGCGCGCCGCGCCTCCGCTTCCCGGTCGGCGGGGAAGTACGCGGTCCGCCGCCTCCCATTGGTCGGGTCGGTGACGCGAACCATCCATCGTCCGTCGCCGCGCTGGGTGACTGAGCCCTCGCCGTTTCCGCGCTTGGTCATCGCCGAGCCCGTCCCTTCCGGTCCTGCCAGTCCGCGAGCGCGGCGCGCCCGCTGTCGGTCGGTTCGCCACGGCGGCCGTTGACCGCGGGCGTCCAGAGGTCCTCACGTCGTGCCCACTCCAGCGACTGCCGGAGAGTCGGTTCCGAGATCCGCAGGCGACGCGCGGCCGAGCGTTGCGTGTGGCCCTTGGCGTACTCGTCGACCAGGACGGCAAGCCGTCGCAGGTGCTCGTCGCGGGGGAGCGAGGGGCGTCCCGGGCCTCGCTCGGCGAAGCGCGATCGTTGCGCGTTCTGCTCAGCGCGCTCGCCTTCGGCCGTGAGGACGTCCCAGACGGTTCCCGCAGGTTTCGTGACCCCGTACCGCTTGAGGTTCTGAGTCGACCGGACGAAGCCCTCGCGCACTTCGCCCAGCCGAACCTGTCGCAGCAACCGCGCGCTCAGCCCTCCCGGCGGCATCGTGTCCAGCGCGGGTCGCTCCGGAAGGTCGTCCCAGCAGTCGCAGCGCGTCGGCTCCCAGACAAGTGCGCCCGACTCGTCCCAGTCGCTCGGCATCGTGTCGTGGTGGCACGGGTGACCCTTGAACCGCACCTCGAGCCGGTACGGCCACACGTCGCCGTCGACAAGGTAGCCGACCGCGCGCCACCTCCACCGTGTGTCGTCGGGGAAGGGGACGGGACCGCTGTCCCAGGTCGGTGCCATGCACTCAAGGTACGCCGATCACGTTCGATAGGCAACTAGCGCGCAACCTTCTATATAAATGCTGGTGACACGTTCGCGCAGCACACAGCCGCGGCGGACCGTGGAGGCATGACGACGCCACCGCTCGCTCACACCCCCGAGAGCGCCGCCGCGACTCTCAACCTCAGCCGCGCCACCGTCTACGACCTGATGAGGCGCGGCCTTCTGCCGAGCTTCAAGGTCGGTCGCTCGCGACGCATCGCGCACACGGTCCTCGTCGCGTTCGTCGATCGCGCTGCCGCCGAGGGGCGGGTCGACTAGTGCCTGCCACCTTCCCGCGCATCCGGCTCTGCGCCGAGTGCGACCGGCGCGAGCCTCGTGCAGGCCGCCACATCTGCGCCCGCTGCCATCTCGACTACCTCGCCGGACTTCGGCGCCGCCATGAGGCCGAGGCGCGGCTGCAGCCGCTCGCCGAGGTCGGGCGGTGCGCATCGTGACGGCGCCGCCGGCGCGGCCCGCTCTGCGCTCCGACACCCGTCCCCGGCCCCTCGACAGCATCACGGCGAGCGAGTTGCAGCGCTGCGTCTTCCCGCCCGTCACGTTCGCCGTGGACGGTCTCGTCGCCGAGGGACTGACGCTGCTGGCTGGATCGCCGAAGGTCGGCAAGAGCTGGCTTTCCCTCGACCTCGCGCTCGCCGTCGCCAGCGGCGGGCTCGCGCTCGGATCGATCCCCGTGGAGCAGGGCGGCGTCGTCGTCCTGGCGCTCGAGGACGGGCAGCGACGCCTGCAGGACCGCATCCGGGCGCTGCACGGCGAGCAGCCCTGGCCCGACGCCCTGCACGTCGTCGTCCGCCAGCCCGAGGCTCCACTGCAGCGCCTCGACGACCACCTCGCGGCGTACCCGGACACGCGCCTCGTCGTCGTCGACACGTTCGCCCGCATCCGCCCGCGCGCCGCGAGCGACGGCAACGCCTACCAGGACGACTACCGGTTCGCCGGCAGGCTGCAGTCCTGGGCCACCGAGCGCGGCGTCTGCCTGCTCGCGCTTCACCACGACCGCAAGGTCGGCGCGGCGGACTTCGTCCAGGCCGTGTCCGGCACGTTCGGGATCACTGGTGCAGCCGACTCCATCCTGCTGCTCACCCGCGACCGCGGACACGCGGACGGACTCCTGCAGCTGACCGGCCGCGACATCGCCGACGACTCCGCGTGGAAGCTGCGACGAGTCGGCCCCGCGTGGCAACTCGCCGAGCGCGTCAGCGCAGACCTCGCAGCGGCGACCGCGAACCTCGCGGACCGTTCCGCCGACGTGGTGCGCTTCGTCCTGCAGTCAGAGACGGGCGTCAACGCCGCTGCCGTGGCTGACAGCCTCGGCATCGACCGCGACACAGCGAAGCGGTACCTCTCCCGGCTCGCGTCCTCCGGCCGCATCCTGCGCGCCGAGCGAGGCACCTACACCGGTCCCACTGTCCCGAGTGTCCCCACTGTCCCTAGTGATGGGGACACAGGGGACACAGGGGACAGCCTCGCCGATGAATGGCGCTGGTGAGCCGTGGGCGCCCTCGGCGACCTCGCCGCCATCGCCCACCAGCCATGGCGCGAGGACGCGGCCTGCGCCGGCGCCTACAAGCGCGGCGATGAGTTCGTCGACGTCGTCGACCACGACAAGGCGCGCCACCTGATCGCCAGGTATTGCACCGGCTGCCGAGTCGTCCGCCCCTGCCGCGAGCTGGCCGACAGCAACGCCCCCTACCGGCTGTTCGGCTACGTCGCCGGTGCCCGCTTCTACCAGCGAGGCGAGCCGCGCGACGGATGGGAGGTCGCCTCGTGACCGTCATCAGATGCCCGTTCTGCGATGCCGTCGAGGCCACCTGGTCCCGCTGGCATGCACCGCACTGCCCCAACCGAGACAAGCGAGAGGACGACTCCCGAATGATCGACCCGACGGTGATCGACGAGGCGCTGCGACGGATGGACGACCGCCACCTGAGGGTGGCGACCGCGGCTCTCATCAAGAAGGCCCGCGTCGACGACGACGCATGGGTGCCGCTCTGGCACGCCCTGGCCGTCGCTATGGCCGAGGAGACCGACCGTCGGCGCGACATCCTCGCCGCGCTCGACCCCGACCTCGACGACCAGACCGTCGGCGAGATCGTGGACGACGCCGAGTGAGGATCCGCCGTACACTTGCAGGGCAAGCGCTTCCCGCGTCGGGGAGCGCCGGTGAGCCGGCCGAGAACCACTCACCGTCGCCGGTAGCGAGCCGGGTGAGTCCACTCGCGAGCCAGACGCAGTCGCACGCCAGCGCCGTTCCTGCGCGCGTGCATGCCCACCAATCCGCGGTGTCGGCCCGACTGTGCGGCACGACACCCACGCACCGAAAGTGACTCACCATGACGTCCAAGCTGCGCCAGCTCCTCGAGGAGCGCGCCGACCTCTGGGCCAAGTTCTCGACCCTCGGGAACGCCGCCCGCGACCGCAAGCTCACCCAGACCGAGCGCGACGACTTCGACCGGCTCGAGGCCCGCATCGGCGTCCTCGACATCGAGATCCGCGACACCCGCTCCGCCGAGACCGCCGACCGGGCCGCCGCAGGCGCATCGCCCGCCCTCGGCATCTACCACCGCGAGGACTTCGCCACCGACGCCGACGGCCAGGCCGTCGCCGGTCGACCGCTGACCCGCGGCCAGACCTTCGGCGACTACGTCCGCGCCCGCGGCCTGGTCGCCGACGACCAGCGCTCGCTCGACTTCGACCGCTACGTCCGCGGCATCGTCACCGGCCAGTGGGACGGTGCCGACGCCGAGCGCCGCGCCATGTCCGAGGGCACCACCACCGCCGGCGGCTACCTCGTGCCGACGCTGCTCTCCGCGCAGATCATCGACCTGGCCCGCGCCAAGTCCGTGACCCTCGCCGCGGGCGCACAGCTCGTGCCGATGGAGTCGCAGAAGGTCGACGTCGCCAAGTGGACCGGCGACCCCACCGCCGCGTGGCGCAACGAGGCCGCGTCCATCACAGCGTCCGACGCGACCCTCGGGAAGATCACGCTCACCGCGCAGTCCCTCGCCGCGCTCGTCATCGTCAGCCGCGAGCTGCTCGAGGACGCGCCCGCCGTGCAGTCCAAGCTGCTCGAGGCCTTCGCGGCCGCGTTCGCGCTCAAGGTCGACCTCGCAGCCCTGCGCGGCACCGGCACCGCCCCCGAGCCGCGCGGCATCCGCAACACCGCCGGCATCACCACCACGTCGCTCGGCACCAACGGAGCCACCCCGACGTGGGACAACATGATCGACGGCATCGGCGTCCTCGACGACGCCAACGAGACCCCCAACGCCGTCGTCTGGCACCCCCGCGTCGGTCGCTCGCTCGCCAAGGCGAAGGACACAACGACCCAGTACCTGACGCCGCCCCCCGCGGTCGTCGACCGGGTCGGCCGGTTCGCCTCCACCCAGCTCCCGATCAACCTCACGCAGGGCACCTCGACGGACTGCACCGACATCTTCATCGGCGACTTCACCCAGGTCGCCGTCGGTGTCCGCACCCAGCTCCAGGTCGGCGTCCTCACCGAGCGCTACGCCGACACCGGACAGGTCGGGTTCGTCGCCTGGTGGCGCGGAGACGTCGCCGTCGCCCGCCCGGCCGCGTTCAACGTCCTGACCGGCGCACGCCCCTAGCCACACCTGAGAACGCGGGCCTCCGAGGTGGCTGCCCGCGACGGTGGGAGCCGTCAGCCCGTCCCGAGAAGTCCGGGCCGGCGGCTCCCACCCCGGGGGCGGGTGAAAGTCCACCGACCCCAGCGTCTGACCCCGCGCCAGCCCATTTCGACAGCGTGACCCCTGAAACGTCCGAGACCACCGAGGAGGACTGCGTCACGGCGTGACGCAGTTTCCAGTCCCAGACCCCCGTCGAGGAGGCTGAACCGATGACCGACACCGCCGGCACCCGGCTCTACGCCGCAGTCACCGCCGACTTCGACCTGGCCGAGCACGAGCTCACCCAGCTCCGGGAGGCCTGCCGCCTCGTCGACCTTCTCGACGCGCTCGAGCAGGTCGTCGCCGACGAGGGCGCGGTCCGTGCCGGTGCCGACGGACTGTCGCGCCCGCACCCCGCGCTCGCCGAGCTGCGTCAGCAGCGGATCACCCTGGCCCGCCTCCTGGCCGCCCTGCGCATCCCCGAGGACGACGAGGGCCGCGCGCAGCGCCGCACCGGCGTAAGGGGCCCGTACCGGCTCAAGGTGGCGCAGTGAAGCGCCGCCAGGTCGCCGAGCCCGAGCCCGTCATGCCCGAACACCTCGCCGTGTTCGTCGAGACCGACTGGCGCGACCACAACCCGCCCGACGACATCCCCGCCGAGCCCTGGCGCCGCATGCACTGGCGCCGCGCCCGGCGGGCGTGGACCCGAGGGGACCGGCCCGACTAGATCGTCTCGTCGGCGCTGCCGTACACGACGACGCCGTGCGCGACCCCCAATGTCAGACCCCCTGGCCAGACTGTGGAACCATGAAAGGCGTGACGGTGGGGATCGAGATGTTCACGAGCGAGGACGTAGCCGCCGCGACTGGCGTGCAGGTCGAGGCGATGTCGCAGGCTGAGCGCATGGAGACACTCGACGTTCTGGCGCGGCGTTTCCTCGGGATGTCCGGTCGGGAGTTTGTCAGCGCATATACGCGAGGCGACCTGCCCGACTCTGCCGCAGTCGGCCGAGTTGCATCCTGCCTTCCGCTCGTCCGCTAATCCGTGGCCGGGCGAGATCCTGACGAGGCCGTTCGGGCGTTCTTAGCGCCGATACAGGCCGCGGTTGGTGCATTCGGTACTGCGAAAGTCCTGGTCGACTTCGGCGGTCGACGACTCTACGAGGTAGGTCGCTCGTACTCTTGGTCGCTGAACGACGGACGTGGACTCGTGTTCCCCGACGGCCAAACGTTCTTCGCGGCTATGTGGTGGGACGTTATCGAGGACGCACGTGACGGTCATGGGCCCGTCCGCGTCACCACCACGGGCTACGACTACTCACTCGTCGACGCCGACGACGCCGAGCTCTGGGCTCATCACTGGCATCCCACCAGACCGGGCAACGTGCGAGAGCCGCACATCCACCTCGGGCCAGGTGTTTTGAGCCCTGGCAGCCCGGTCACGAATAAATCGCATTTGCCCTCGGGGCGCTGCTCCCTCGAGCACGCACTGGCGTGGGCGGCCGAAGCCGGCTGTCGGCCTCAGCACGCTGATTGGCGCGAGCGTCTCGCTGAGGCAGAGGCGCCGCACCTTCTGTATCGCACGTGGTCGAGCCGACGTCAGTCCTAAGGAGTCCGCGAGAGCGCGCCGTGCCGGCCGCGCTGCTCGAGCCCGCGACATAGGACGACCCCCTGCCTCACGGGGTCGCTGGCAGGGGGTCGTCGTGGTGAGGCTAGGCCTGGCTTGGCTGGGCGGCCACCATCTCCTCGAGCCGCGCCGCCATGTCCGTCAGCAGCGGGCCGACCGTCGCGAGGTAGGTCGCCACCGCCTCCCGCTGTTCGGCGGTCAGCTTGCCCGCCTCGATGTACGCCGGGTCCAGCCCGGTGTCCCACCACCAACCGCCGAGGACGCCCTCGACCCACTCCGCAGACACCGCCCCACGGGGCAGCGGCGGGAGCCAGGAGCACGCCTCCTCGTCGCGCTTGATGGCCCACAGCACGCGGTCAGCGATCAGGACCCGCTGGGTGTTGCCCTCCGTGGCCCGTAGCGCCCTCACCTCGAGCATCCGGGTTCGGTAGCGCTCGACCCGTGCAGCCGCCTTCGCCGTCGTCATCGCGTCGCCTCCGTCACCGTCACGGGGCGACCGTGCGCCTCGGTCAGGTCGGCCGCGGGCGCGTCGCGGCCCTCCTGGGTGGCGTAGAGGTCCGCCTGTCGGGCCAGGCGAACGAGCCCGGCCAGGCGCGACGCGAGCGAGTCCGCCTCGTCGAGCGTCATCGTGCCCGCCTCGATCTCGATCATCCCGAGAGTCGGGACGCCGACGCGCCACGTACCGTCCGGCAGCAGGGCGTCGTCGCGGGAGAGCCACGTCCCGGGCCATCCGTCCGTGCAATGCGCGCGGGTGATCGCGGTCCCGATGCCGGGCAGTGCCGCGCCATCGGCGTCGCGATAGGCCGCCGCGTAGGCGGGCGTCATCGGGTTGAGCTCGTGCTCGCCGGAGCACCAGGCCGGGCACGCCGGCATCGTGGTCGTGGCAGTGGTGGTCGTGGTCATGGTCTTGCCCCCTTCTCCGGTCCCGGCACCGCCGCAGCGGCGTCGGGACGCCTTGCGGTTAGGTGCCGGTAACCGACCGGCGACGGAATCTGACACCAACCGTGACACCAACGACCTGCAGTCGAGGGTGTACAACAGTGGACTCTGGTGGCCTGTCACTGCAGGTCAGGGGGGCTGCGGCAGACGGTGGCGGACCACCGTGGACACATCGGCGCGACCCGTCAGGTCGTGGGTTCGAGCCCCACCCGCCCCACCGAGCTGTTCGCCGTGCCTCTGCTGGGCACGGGGCCGCCCCCGCCGGAGGGGGACCGGCGGGGGCGGCGAAGGGCGGCACAGGGCGTCAGAGCTTGCTGACGTCGACGTCGGCGGGGACGAGCACCTTGTCGATGACGTGGATGACGCCGTTGCTGGCGGCCACGTCGGCCGTCACGACCTTGGCGTCGTTGACGGTGACGCCGCCCATCGTGCCGAGCGTGAGGTCGCTGCCGGCGACGGTCGGGGCCTTGCCGTCCTTCACGTCGGCGGCCATGACCTTCGACGCGACGACGTGGTAGGTCAGGATCTTGGTGAGGACGTCCTTGTTCTCCGGCAGCAGCAGCTTGTCGACCAGACCGGCGGGCAGCGCCGCGAACGCCTCGTTCGTGGGGGCGAACACGGTGTAGGGGCCGGTGCCGTTGAGCGTGTCGACGAGGCCGGCGGCCTTCACCGCGGCGACGAGCGTCGTGAAGTCGGGGTTCGCGGCGGCGACGTCGACGATCGTGCCGGCGGTGGCCGGCGTCGAGGCGGCAGGCGACGACGCAGCCGGGCTCGACGCGGCGGGCGACGAGGCGGTCTCGCTCGAGCTGCCGCACGCGACGAGCGTGAGGGCGGACAGCGCTGCGACGGCAGCGACGGCGATCTTGGTGTGGCGCATGGGTCGTCTCCTGAGGTCGGCGTCGCCCCGCTGTGGGGCGCCTACAACCACTACTTCCGCGGACAGGCGTCGGATGGATGCACCCGTGCCGACGTCGACGTGTGGACGACGTCACACCGTCGGGTGCGTACACGCACGAGCGCCCGTGCACCGGCGTACCGGGCACGGGCGCTCGACGAGCGGAAGACCTAGAACGGATACTGCGGGAGCGTTCCCCTCACGGTGACCCACTGCGTGTGCGTGAACGCCTCGATGTTGGCCGCCGGTCCGCCGAGGCGGCCGCCGGTGCCCGAGATGCCCGTGCCGCCGAAGGGGATCGTGGCCTCGTCGTTGATGGTCTGGTCGTTGATGTGCACCAGGCCCGTCGGGATCTGCTCGGCGATCTCGAGGCCGCGCATGACGTCGCGCGTGAGGATGCCCAGCGAGAGCCCGTAGTCGCTGTCGTTCGCGAGAGCGATCGCCTGCTCCACGCTGTCGACGCGCACCACCGGCGCGACCGGCCCGAAGACCTCCTCGCGGTACGCCGCCGAGTCCAGCGGGACCGAGTCGAGCACGGTCGGGCGGTAGAAGAGCTCGTCGTACGTGCCGCCGGCAGCGAGGCGCGCACCTGCGTCGACGGTGGAGGTGACCATCCCGTGGATCTTGTCGCGCTGCCCGGCGTCGATCACCGGGCCGAGCGCGACGGTGCCGGTCGTCGGGTCGCCGACGGGCAGGTGGTCGGCGCGTGCGGCGAGCGCGGACACGTACTCGTCGGCGATCGACGACAGCACGAGGTGGCGGCCGGTCGTCATGCAGACCTGCCCCTGGTGCGCGAACGAGCCCCAGGCGCCGACCGACGACGCGGCGTCGACGTCGACGTCGTCGAGCACGAGCATCGCGGAGTTGCCGCCGAGCTCGAGGTGCACGCGCTTGAGGTGCTGCGCGCCGAGCGCCGCAACGGCGCGACCGCCGCGGGTCGACCCGGTGAACGAGATCACCGGCACGCGAGGGTCGGCCACGAGCGCCTCGCCGGTCTCGACGCCGCCGGGGAGCACGTGCAGCACGCCGTCGGGCAGCCCGGCCGCACGGAAGATCTCCGCGAGCACCGCACCGCCGGCGACCGACGTGCGCGGGTCGGGCTTGAGGATCACGGCGTTGCCCAGCGCCAGCGCCGGTGCGACCGCGCGGATCGACAGGATCGTGGGGACGTTGAACGGCGAGATGACGCCGACGACGCCCACCGGCAGCCGGCGCGCCATCGACAGGCGCGGCGACGAGGTCCGGAGCAGCTCGCCGTACGGCGTCGACGCCAGCGCCGCGGCCTCGTAGCACTCCTCGGCGGAGGTCATGATCTGGAAGCCGCCGAACGGGCCGATGGCGCCGGTCTCGCGCATCAGCCAGCCGATGATCTCGTCGGCGTTGGAGTTCCACAGGTCGCCGGCGCGACGCAGCACGGCGGCCCGCTCGTTGTACGGCGTGGCCGCCCAGGCCTTCTGCGCCTCGACGGCGGCGGCGCTCGCGCGCGCGACGTCGTCCGGGCTCGCGATGCCGATCGAGCCGATGACCTCGCCGCTGGACGGCGACACGACGTCGCGGGTACCTCCCGTGCCGTCGACCCAGCCGCCCGAGTAGATGCGGCCCTGCCAGTCCGATCCGAGAAGCGCCATCGCCGTCCTCCTGTTGGGGTGTGCTCGGGGAGGCACACGCTGCCACCGCGCTGCCCGCCGCGCACGCGGTTGGCGCGACCTTGACGCCCCGGCAGGCGGGACGTCCGCGTTCCGGGGACAGAAACGGCGCGCGAGGGCCGGCGACGGCGACGGGTAGGAAGGACCGGTGAGCGCCGAGACCCCGACCGATCCGCTGCTCGTCACCGGCGAGCCCGACGCCGGTCCCGGCTGGCGGCGTCAGCCGCTCGTCGGTGTCGTCGCGACCGCGCTCATGATCGTGGTGTCGCTCGTCGTCATCGCGGCGATGGACTGGCCGCTGTTCCGCGACTGGGTGTCGTACTACCTGATGTGCACGATCCCGTTCGCGTTCGTCGTGGGAGCGTTCTGGCACGGGCAGCACCCGCGCTGGGCCGCGCGCCTCGCTCAGCCGTGGCGCGGCCTCGGCTACCTCGTGCTCGCGCTGCTCGTCGGCGTCGTCGTGGCCGTGCTCGTCGCCGCGACCTTCGGCGGCGGCGTCACACCCCCGCCGCCCAACGCCGTGCAGTTCATCATCATGTCGGTCCCGATCTCGTTCTGGCTCACGGTGATCCTCGGCGGCTGGCCGTTCAGCAAGGTGGGCAGCCCGGTGCTCGGCGGTGCGCTCGTGCTCGTGACGACGTACCTGATCGACGGGGTCGTCTTCCGGCTGCTGGTGAACTACGACTTCCTGCGCGGCACCCCGGCGTACGTCGAGCGGCTCGACCCCCACGGGCCGTTCGGGGTCTGGGCCGTGCTCGTCTTCATCGTCACGTGCATGGCCGCGGGCCTCCTCCTGCTGCAGCTCGGGCTCTGGCCGCTCTCGCGCTGGTCGCGGATCGGCTCGCAGCCCCTCGGCGGCCTCGTCGTGACCGTCGCGATGATGGCGATCAGCGGGCTCGTGCTCTGGGTCGGGCTGCACGTGCTCGGGCTCGCCGAGCCGGTGCTGCTGACGTCGGTGACGGTGCCGTTCCTGTTCGGCTCGATCGTCGTGCTCATCATGCTCGAGGGGTCGGCGTACCCGCGGCTGCGCCAGCCGCTCCGCGGCCTGGCCACCATCGTCACGGCGATCGTGGTGGGGCAGGTGCTCGCGGCGCTCTACCTGTGGCTGTCGGGTCCGCTGCCCGGCGACCTCGTGAGCGGACCGCCGACGTTCGAGAAGCAGCTGTGGCTGGCGTCGGCGCTGCTGGCCGTCACGTTCCCGCTCCTGTCGTTCTACCTCGACTTCTTCGCGCTGTGGCCGCTGCGCCGCGCTCCGGAGCACGACGCCCCGGCCTCCTGAGGCCGTGCCAGGATCGACCCGTGGGGATCGATCTCAACGCCGACGTGGGGGAGTCCTTCGGCGACTGGCGCACCGACGACGCGTCGCTGCTGCGCCTGGTGACGAGCGCGAGCGTGGCGTGCGGCGGCCACTGCGGCGACGCGGACTCGATGCGGCGCACGGTCGGGCTGGCGGTGGAGAACGGCGTGAGCATCGGCGCCCACGTGTCGTACGCCGACCGCGAGGGCTTCGGCCGACGCCCGATGGACGTCGCCCCGGACGAGCTCGCCGAGCTCGTGCGGTCGCAGGTCGCGGCGCTGCACGACATCGCGACGGGCGCGGGCACGCGCGTGCGGTACGTGAAGCCGCACGGCGCCCTCTACAACACCGTCGTGCACGACACGGTGCAGGCGGAGGCCGTGGTGCGCGGCGTGCGCGACGTAGGCCTCGACCTTGCGGTGGTTGCCCTGCCCGGCGGTGCCTTCGCGCAGCTCGCCGCCGACGCGGGGCTCCGCGTGGTCGGCGAGGCGTTCCTCGACCGCGCCTACCGCGACGACGGCACCCTCGTGCCGCGCACCGAGGAAGGCGCCGTCCTGCACGACCCAACCCAGATCGCCGCGCGCGCAGTCGATCTCGCCGTCCACGGTCGCGTGCTCGCCCGTTCAGGAACCGAGATCACCGTCGACGCGGCGACGCTGTGCCTGCACGGCGACACGGGTGGCGCGGCCGAGCTGCTCCAGACCGTGCGCGCCGCCCTCGTCGACCACGGGGTCGAGGTCAGGTCGTTCGCGTGACCTACCGTCTGCGCCCCGCCGGCGACCGAGCCGCGCTCGTCGCCGTCGACGGGCTCGACGAGGCGCTGCGCGTCGCGCACGGGCTCGGCGGGCTGCGCGATGTCGACGACGTCGTGCCGGCGGGCGAGTCGGTGCTCGTGCGGTTCCGCAGCGGCGTCGACCTCGGCGTGCGCCTCGACGAGCTCGCGCTGCTGGTGGAACGCGCGCTGACGGCGTACGTCGTGCCGCCGCCGGTCGACGCGGGCGAGGTGGTGATCGTCGTGCGCTACGACGGCCCCGACCTCGACGAGGTCGCTCGGGCGAGCGGGCTCTCGCGCGACGAGGTGGTGGCCGCCCACACCGCGACCCCGTGGACCGCGGCCTTCGCCGGCTTCGCGCCCGGGTTCGTCTACCTCACCGGCGGCGACCCGCGCCTGGTCGCACCGCGGCGCCCCGAGCCGCGCGCTGTGGTCGAGCCGGGATCGGTCGCGCTGGCCGGCGACTACTGCAGCGTCTACCCGTCGCGCACCCCCGGCGGCTGGCAGCTGATCGGGTCGACCGAGCACGTCATGTGGGACGTGGCCGCCGACCCGCCCGCCGCGGTCGTGCCCGGGATGCGCGTGCGCTTCGTCGACGGCGGTACGCCGTGACCCGCGCGCTGGTCGTCGTCGACCCCGGCCTGCAGACGCTCGTGCAGGACGACGGGCGCCCAGATCTCGCGCGCTGGGGGGTGGGGCCGTCGGGCGCCGCGGACCGCGAGTCGTACCGACGGGCCAACGAGCTGGTCGGCAACGCACCCGGCGCGGCTGCGCTCGAGAACGTCGGCGGCGGGCTGCGCGTGCGCGCCGTCGGCGACGTGTGGGTCGCGGTCGCCGGCGCACCGTGCGAGGTCGACGTCGACGGGGTCGTCGAGGTGCACGACGCCCGGATCCGGCTGCGCGACGGTGCCGAGCTGCACGTCGGACCCGCGCAGCGGGGCCTGCGCTGCTACCTCGGCGCGCGCGGGGGAGTCGACGTCGTACCCGTGCTCGGCTCGCGCAGCCGCGACGTCCTCGCCGCGCTCGGCCCCGAGCCGCTCGCACGCGACGACGTGCTCCCGCTCGGCCCGGTCGAGGACGCGCCGTGGACCCCGCGCGTGGTCCGCCGTCGGACGTGGCGGGACGGTGTGATCGAGCTCGGTGTCGCGCTCGGGCCGCGCGACGACCGCGTGCCCGGCGCCGAGGCGCTGCTGTCCGGCGAGTGGGAGGTCGGCGCCTCGAGCACCCGGGTCGCGCTGCGGCTCGCACGCCCGGAGGGCTCGCACGCGGCCGCGCTCGCGTGGGACGCCTCCCGCGAGTGGCCCAGCGAGGGTCTCGTGCGCGGTGCGGTGCAGGTGCCGCCGAGCGGCCTGCCCGCGCTCTTCCTCGCCGACCACCCCGTGACCGGCGGCTACCCGGTCGTGGCCGTGGTGCTCGACGCCGACACCGACGTGGCCGCGCAGGCGCGTCCCGGGCAGCGGATCCGCTTCGTCGGGGTCTCCGGATGAGGTGCCGGGCCGGTGCGGACAGAATGGCCGCATGGCTGAGCTGAACCGGACCCCTGTCGAGTGGCGCGCGAGCGGCGAGTGGACCGACATCCGCTACGAGACGAGCGACGAGGGCATCGCGAAGATCACGATCGACCGCCCCGAGGTCCACAACGCGTTCCGGCCGCAGACCATCATCGAGATCTCGCGCGCGCTCGACCTCGCGCGCGAGGACGAGTCGGTCGGCGTCATCATCCTCACCGGTGCCGGCGACCGCGCGTTCTGCTCCGGCGGCGACCAGCGGGTGCGCGGCGACAGCGGTTACAAGACCGACGAGGGCGCCACCGGCCGCTTCCACGTCACCGACCTGCACGTGCAGATGCGTCGTTGCCCCAAGCCGATCGTGGCGATGGTCGCGGGCTGGGCCATCGGCGGCGGGCACGTGCTGCACCTCGTCGCCGACCTCACCATCGCCGCCGACAACGCGCGCTTCGGCCAGGTCGGTCCGAAGGTCGGCTCGTTCGACGGCGGCTACGGCGCGAGCATCCTCGCCGACCTCGTCGGCCCCAAGAAGGCCAAGGAGATCTGGATGCTGTGCCGCCAGTACGACGCCGACGAGGCCATGCGCATGGGTCTGGTCAACACCGTCGTACCGCTCGCCGACCTCGAGGCGACGACCGTGCAGTGGTGCCGCGAGATGCTCGCGCTCTCGCCGTGGGCGCTCCGCCTGGTGAAGCTGAGCTTCAACGCGACCGAGGACGGCTACGCCGGCATCCAGCAGCTCGCGCACGACGCCAACCTGCTCTTCTACGGGCAGGCCGAGGCGCGCGAGGGCCGGGAGGCCTTCAAGGAGAAGCGGACTCCCGACTTCTCGCAGTTCCCGCGCAGGGCATGACGGCGCCCGCGGTGCGGGTCGCGATCCTCGACGACGTCGAGCGCGTCGCCCTGTCGTGCGCCGACTGGCGGTCGCTCGGCGCCGACGAGGTCGTCGCGCTCGAGCGCCACGTCGAGGGCACTGAGCTCGCCGGGCTGCTCGCGGGGTTCGACGTGCTCGTGGTGCAGCGCGAACGCACCCGCATGACCGGCGACCTCCTGGACGCGCTGCCCTCGGTGCGCCTGATCGTGACGACCGGCGTGCGCAACGCGTCGATCGACCTGGACGCGTGCGCCGCGCGCGGCGTGGTCGTCTGCTCCACGGGCGGCACGCAGTCGCCCGTCGTCGAGCACGCGTGGGCGCTGATCCTCGCGGCGCTGCGCGACGTGCCGTCCCGAGACGCGTCGATGCGGCGCGGCGAGTGGCAGCCGACAGCAGGCCGTGCCCTCGAAGGTCGCACGCTCGGGCTGCTCGGTCTGGGCAAGACCGGCACCCGGATGGCGCGGATCGGTACGGCGTTCGGCCTCGACGTCGTCGCGTGGAGCGAGAACCTCACCGCCGAGGCCGCCGTCGAGCGAGGAGCGCGCCGGGTCGAGAAGGACGAGCTGTTCTCGGCGTCCGACATCGTCTCCGTGCACCAGATGCTCTCGCCGCGCTCGCGCGGGCTCGTGGGCGAGCGCGAGCTGCGCCTGATGCGTCCCGACGCGTGGTTGGTGAACACCAGCCGTGGACCCGTCGTCGACGAGGCTGCCCTCGTCCGGGCGCTGGACGAGGGCTGGATCGCCGGCGCCGCCCTCGACGTCTTCGACGACGAGCCGCTGCCCGCCGACCACCCGCTGCGCTCCTCGCCGCGCACCGTCCTCACGCCCCACGTCGGCTACGTCACGCTCGACAACTACCGCGACTGGTACACCACCGCCGTAGCCCGCATCCAGGCGTGGGCCGACGGCCACCCCGAGGGCGTCCTCACCCCCTGAGACCGGCTGCACGAGAGGTGGTACGGCGTGATCCGGGTTCGTGCGTCGCTCGAGATGCCGGCGTCGGCGGAACGGACGTGGGCGCTGCTCACCGACTGGGAGTCGCACTCGCGGTGGATCCCCGCGACCGAGGTGCGGGTGCTGTCGGGCGACGGCGGGCTGGGCACCCGCTTCGTCGGCCGGTCGTCGCTCGGCGGCCTGCTGCCGGCGCTCGACCGCGTCGGGTTCGACGACCCGATGACGGTCACCGTCTTCGACCCGCCGCACGACGGCCACGCGGGGCGCTGCGAGATCGTGAAGACCGGCTCGGTGGTGCTCGGCACGGCGGGCTTCACCGTGGCGCCGACCAGGCCCGACGCGTGCACGGCGACCTGGTGGGAGGACGTCGAGGTCGCACCGGCACGCCTGACCGGCTGGGCCGACCCGCTGGCCGCGAGGGTCGCGACGTACGGCTTCGACCGGGTGCTGCGCGCGGCCCGCGCCGAGCTCGCCCCCTGACCCACCGCGTCGATCCGACCCGGGCGACCCGGCGCCGCGCGGTGCGGCATGCTGACCGCGTGCAGCCGTTGACCACCGTCGACTACCACACCGCCGGGGAGCCGTTCCGCATCGTGACGACCGGTGCGCCCGTGCCACCCGGGCGCACGGTGCTCGACCGTCGTGAGGCCGCGATCCACGGCGAGCTCGACCTCGTCCGGCAGCTGCTGTGCAGCGAGCCGCGCGGCCACGCCGACATGTACGGCGGGTTCCTGGTGCCGCCCGACGACGACGGCGCCGACCTCGGCGTCCTCTTCTGGCACAAGGACGGCTTCTCGACCGCGTGCGGCCACGGCACGATCGCGCTCGCGACGTACGCCGTCGACGAGGGCATCGTCGAGGCGCCCGACGACGGCGAGACCGAGGTCGTGATCGACGTCCCCTCGGGCCGCGTGCGCGCCGTCGTGACGCGCGCCGGCGGCGAGGTCGAGTCGGTGCGCTTCGTCAACGTGCCGTCGTACGTCCTCGCCCGCGGCGTCCCCGTCGACGCGGTCCTCGAGCCCACGACCGCTGACCTGTCGTACGGCGGCGCCGTCTACGCGAGCGTCGACGCGACGTCGGTCGGGCTGCGCGTGACGCCCGAGCACCTCGGCGAGCTCATCCGCGTCGGGCGTGCGATCAAGTGGGCCCTCAACGACCACGAAGCGGCGCAGCACCCCAGCGACCCGCGCCTCTCCGGCGTCTACGGGACCATCTGGTACGAGCGGCTCGACGACGCCGACGGCCTTGTGCACCAGCGCAACGTGACCGTCTTCGCCGACGGCGAGGTCGACCGCTCGCCGTGCGGCTCCGGCACGAGCGCCCGGCTCGCCCTGCTCGACGGCGTCGAGCTCGCCGACGGTGCCACCCTCGTGCACGACAGCGTGATCGGCACGCGCTTCCTCGGCCGGGTCGTCGGCCGTACGACGACCGACGGGCGCGACGCCGTGGTGACCGAGGTGCAGGGCTCGGCGTACCGGACGGGTGAGCACCGCTTCGTGCTCGACCCGCGCGACCCCGTCGGCCGCGGGTTCCAGCTGCGATGAGCCTCGAGATGTGGGACGCCGAGCGCGTCCGGACGGCGATCACCCCGGAGCGTGCCGTCGAAGCGCTGCGCCGACGGCTGGTCGACGACCCGCCGCCGGACCAGCGCGCGGTGCGCACCCGGCACGCCACGGCCGCGGGCCAGCTCCTCCTCATGCCTGACGAGTCGGCGCACCACGTCGGCGTGAAGATCGTGTCGCTCTCGCCGGGCAACCCCGCGCGCGGTCTCCCGTCGGTGCAGGGCGCCTACCTGCTGATGGACGCCGAGACGCACACGCCGGTCGCCGTGCTCGACGCGGCAGAGCTCACGCTCGTGCGCACGGCCGCGGTGTCGATGCTCGCCGTGTCATGCCTCGCGCCCGCTGCCTCACCGCGTGTGGTCGTCGTCGGCTCCGGCCCGCAGGCGGTGGCGCACGCCGACGCCGCGCTGCGCGTGCTCGGCGCCTCTGCCGTTCAGGCTGTCGTGCGCGGTGCCGCGAGCGCGGACCGTGTGCGGGCGCTCGCGGCGGAGCGCGGCGTACCGCTCGAGCCCGTGCACCTCGCCGACGCGTCGGACGCCGTGCGCGAGGCCGACGTCGTCGTGTGCACGACGTCGAGCGCGGTCCCGGTGCTCGACGACGTCGACGTTGCGGACCACGCGGTCGCCGTCGCGATCGGCGCCCACGAGCCGACCGCGCGCGAGCTGCCGACCGCTCTCCTGGGTCGCGGTTTCGTCGTGGTCGAGTCGCTCGCGGTCGCCCGGGCCGAGGCCGGCGACGTCGTGCTCGCCGAGGCCGAGCTCGGTCGCGACGTGGTCGGTGCAGAGTTCGGCGCGCTCGTCCGTGGCGACGTCGACGTGCCGCTCGACCGGCCGCGGGTCTTCAAGTCGGTCGGCGAGGCGTGGGAGGACCTGTCGGTCGCCTCGCTGGCGACGGGCTGATCCACGCTCCCGGGGCGAGTCGGCCCGCACGCCTCGGCATGATGGCCCCGTGACCCCGGCTCCCGTGCCCCTGACTCCCGTGCCGCTGGCCCCCGTGCCCCTGGTCCGTCTCGAGGTCCCCGACTACGACCTCGGTCTGCGCGGCAAGGCGGTGCGTCCGGAGAAGGCCGCGCCGGGCAAGCGCATCGCGTTCTGCACGATCGTCTACGGCATGTCGCTGGTCGACGAGGTCGTCGACACCCCGCTCGGCTCGGTCGCGAACGGCTACCCCGACGCGTTCGCCGTGCCCGACGAGGCGACCCGGGTGGCGCTGCCGTGGAAGGCGAGCACCGAGGCCGTGATCGCCGACATGGTGCACGACGACGGCCGGCCCGTCGCCGAGTCGCCGCGGTCGCTCGTGAAGCGGCTGCTCGCCGAGTACGCGCCGCTCGACCTCGAGCCGGTCCTCGGCTACGAGTACGAGGTCTACATCACGCCGGTGCCCGACGCCGTGCGTCGCGACGTGTCCGTCGCCTCGACCATCAGCGGCTACGGCCTCTCGCGGCTCGACGAGGTCATGCCGGTCGTCGAGGAGTTCCTCGCGCGGATGTCGGCGATCGGCGCGCCCGTCGAGGCGTTCCACACCGAGATCGGGCCGGGCTTCTTCGAGTTCGCCCTCGCGCCCGCCGACGCGCTCACCGCCACCGACAACGCGGCCCGCGCGCGCCAGTACTTCCGCGAGCTGTGCGCCGAGCACGGCCTGCGCGCGACGTTCATGGCCAAGGTGTACGCCGGCCACTCGGGATCCGGCGGGCACGTGCACAGCAGCCTGCGCCGCGGTGGCGTCAACGTCTTCGGCGACGGCGCGGGAGGGCTGTCGGAGCACGGGTCGGCGTACCTCGGCGGGCTGCTCGCGACGATGGGCGACCTCACGGCGATGCTCAACCCGTTCATCAACTCCTACAAGCGCGTCGATCCCGCCCTGTTCGTGGCGGCGCGCGCGACCTGGGGGCTCGACACGCGCAGCGCCGCGTGCCGCGCGATCCTCAACGTCGGCGAGGCGGGTGCGCGCGTCGAGCACCGACGTCCCGGTGCCGACGTCAGCCCCTACCTCGTGACGGCTGCGGTGCTCGCCGGCGGGCTGCACGGGCTGCGCCACGGCATCGACCCCGGTCCGCCGCTGCTGCCCGGCGACGACCTCGCGACGTCGGGCGGCCCGGTGCCGTCGAACCTGCGCGAGGCGATCGAGCGGTTCGAGGCGTCGTCGCTCGCCGTCGAGCTGCTCGGCCAGGAGTTCGTGACCACCTTCGCGCTCACGAGGCGCGGCGAGCTCGCGGCGTACGAGACGTGGTGGGCCGAGTCGGTCACCGAGTGGGAGCTGGCGCGCTACCCCGACCACCTGTGACCGGGGGAGATCGATGAGCTGGGACGTCGACCCGCAGGTGCTCGGGTCGTGGCGGTCGGTGCGACCGGCCGGTGCGCTGCCGCACCTCGCCGAGGTCGTCGACGCCGCCGCGCCGATCAACGAGCACGAGGTGCTGATCGAGGTCGACCTGCTGCACGTCGACGCGACGAGCTTCGCCCAGATCGCCGCGGAGTGCGACCGCGACCCGGTGCGGATGGCGGCGAGGATCGCCGAGATCGTCGGCGTACGAGGCGCTCTGCAGAATCCGGTCACCGGCTCCGGGGGAGTGGCGCGCGGACGTGTGGTCGAGGTCGGAGCGTCGTCGCGCGCCGGTGTCTCCGTCGGCGACCTGGTCGTGCCGCTCGTGTCGCTCATCGCGCTGCCGCTGGTGCTCGACGAGGTCGGCCCGCTCGACCCGGGAACGCCGGAGGTCCCGGTGCGCGGTCGCGCCGTGGTGACCGGCCGGATGCCGGTGCTGCGGGTGCCCGACGACCTGGCCGACTGCGCGCTGTCGGCCGCCGACGTGTACCCGGTCGCGTCGTACGCGCGCGAGCGCGCGTCGGCCGGCGACCACGTCGTGGTGCTCGGCGCCGGTCTCGCGGGGCTGCTCGCCGCGGTCGCCGCGCGCGAGGCGGTGGGATCCGACGGAGTCGTGACCGTCGTGGACGTGTCGGCGCCGGCGCTCGAGCGCGTGCGCAGCGCCGTACCCGACGCTGTCGTGCTCGAGTGCGACGCCCGCGACGCCGTGGCCACCGCGACGATCCTGCGCGACCGCGGTCTCGAGCCCGCTGACCTCACCCTCGCGTGCACGTCGGCGCGCGGCTGCGAGGGCACGGCGCTGCTCGTCAGCGCGGGCACGGGCACGGTGCTGTTCTTCTCGACCGCGACCTCGTTCGCCGCGGCCGCGCTCGGCAGCGACCCGCTTGGTACGCCGGCCCGCCTCGAGCTCAGCAACGGCGTGACCCCCGACCACGGCGCGTGGACCCTCGACCTCCTGCGCCGCCACCCCGTCCTCCGCGCGGCGTTCTCCGGCCGGCCGTCCCGGTAGCCGGACGGTCGCCGTCGTCGCCGAGCCACCCCGTCGACGCCGGACCAGACTGGAGACGTCGGGCAGGGAGCAGGTGAGCACCATGACCGCCAGCACCGTTCACGTCCCCGGAGTCGGGGTCGTCGAGGCTCGCGCCTGGATCGCGTCGGGCGCCGAGATGATCGACGTGCGCGACGAGCACGAGTGGGCCGCGGGCCACAGCCCGCACTCCGTGCACGTCCCGATGTCGACGCTCTCCGACGCCACCACCGTCCTCTCGCGCGCGCACCCGCTCGTCGTGGTCTCGCGCTCGGGCCGCCGCGCGGCCGAGGCGGTCGTGCACCTGCGGGCGGGCGGCCTCGACGCGCACCGCCTCGAAGGCGGCCTGCGCGCGTGGCGCGACGCCGGAGGGGAGCTCGCGAGCAGCTCGGGCCGCGAGCCCCGGATCGTCTGAGCCGCTAGCGGATCGGCTCGATGCGCGCGACCACCAGCGTGGCCGGTCCGTGCACCTCGAGGTCGTCGAGCGAGAGCACCGCGTCGTAAGCGGTGAGCTGGTCGTCGCCCACGGCCGCCGTGCCGCGCACGACGACGGCGATCGCGAAGCCGGCCTCCGGCGCGCGCACGACGGTGGGCGGCTGCGTCCCGCCTGCCGCGCGCGCCTCGACGACCGAGACCTCTGCCGTCGCGGCGTCGCGGCGCGTCATCACGTTGACCACGCGCGCCCGGTCGGTGGTCGCGAGGCACACCGTCTCGGCGTCGCCGGAGAACGAGACGGGATCGCGCTGCTCGGCCGCGAGGATCGTGCCGTCGACACCGAGCACGAGCGGCCCGCCGGCCACGAGGACCAGAGTCCGGTCGATGCCGGCGTACGACGAGAACGCTCCCGGCTCCTCGATGGTCGCGATGCTGACCCGCCACTCGAACTCGTCCTCGCCGGGCGGCCACGACACGACCACCTCGGTGACACCGCGCCCGTTCGCCCACGGGACGACCGGGTGCTCGTCGGCACGCAGCACCTGACGCGTCATGGGACGAGGGACCAGAGCGCGTCGATCGTGGTGGTGAGCTCGTGGGCGACGTCGAGGGCGGTGTGCCGGGCGCCGCGCACCACGACCTCGCCGTCGACCACGACGGTGTCGACGTCGGCGGCGTACGCCGAGAGCAGCACCTGCTCGGGGAGCGAGCCCGCGGTGCGCAGGGCGTCGAGGCGCACCGCGACGAGGTCGGCGCGCAGGCCGGGCTCGATGCGTCCCGCGTCGGTCCAGCCGAGCGAGCGGTGACCCACGACGGTGAGGGCGTCCATGAGCTCGGTCGGCTGGAACGTGCCGCGGCGGTGCGAGACGAGCCGCTCGTGCATCTCGAGGGCGCGCGCCTCCTCGAGGAGGTCGATCACGGCGTGCTGGTCGGACCCGAGGCAGAGCGGCGACCCGGCCGCGGCCAGCGCCGGTGCCGGACCGATGCCGTCGGCGAGGTCGCGCTCGGTCGTGGGGCAGAAGCACGAGTACGTCGTCGTGCGTCCGAGCGCCGCGACGTCGGCGTCGGTCAGGTGCGTCGCGTGCACGGCGGTGGTGCGCGGCGAGAGCGCACCGGCGTCGTCGAGCAGCGCCGTGGGCGTGAGGCCGTACGCCGCGAGGCACGCATCGTTCTCGGCGGTCTGCTCCGAGAGGTGCACGTGCAGCGGCCACGCCTCGTCGACCTCGACCACGGTCGGGATCTCGTCGCGCGGCACCGCGCGCACCGAGTGGATCGCGGCGCCGATGCGCGTGGTCGCGTCGCCGCGCAGCCTCGAGACGCGCTCGCCCCACGCGGTGGCCGAGCCGTCGCCGAACCTCAGCTGCTCGGGGTTGAGCGGCACGTGGCCGTCGGCGGTGAGGCCGCCCGCGAGGTAGCAGGTGTCGAGCAGCGTGAGGCGGATGCCGGCGTCGCGCGCGGCCGCGCGCAGCGCCTCGCCCATGGCGTTGGGATCGGCGTACGGCGTACCCCCGGGCGCGTGGTGCACGTAGTGGAACTCGCCGACGCACGTGACGCCCGCGAGCGCCATCTCGCCGTACACCGCGCGGGCCAGCGCGTGGTAGCGGTCGGGGTCGAGGACGGCGGAGAGCTCGTACATCCGCTCGCGCCAGGTCCAGAACGTCCCGCCGTCGCCGTGGGTGCGGCCGCGCAGCGCGCGGTGGAACGCGTGCGAGTGCGCGTTCGCGAACCCCGGCAGCACGACCCCCGGCAGCTCGACGTCGGCCCGCGTCTCGGCCGCCACGGGGGACACCGACGCGATCACGCCGTCGGTCACCACGATGTCGACGTCGCTCACGACCCCGTCGCCGACCCACGCATGAGCCGCCCGGAACACCGTCACCGCGCACCCCCACGACCCGCCCCGCGACACAACGCAAACGAGATCTCGTTCCCGTTGTGCCTGGCCCTGTCACGCATGGCACATGACGCGAACGAGATCTCGTTTCCGTCATGCCTGGGGCTGTCACGCAGGGCGCATAACGCGAACGAGATCTCGTTTCCGTTGTGCCTGGACCTGTCACGCAGGGCACGTGACGCGAACGAGATCTCGTTTCCGTTATGCGTCGGCACGCCGGGGGTGCGGTGGTCGCGCAGGGCGGTCATCGGGCGAGGTCCGTGAGGACGGCGGCGAGGGCAGTGACGCCGGCGTGGCAGTCCTCGGGCTCGGCGTGCTCGACCGGCGAGTGCGAGATCCCGGTCGGGTTGCGCACGAAGAGCATGGCGCTCGGTACGCCAGCGTCGGTGAGGATGCCGGCGTCGTGACCTGCGGCGGTCGGCAGGACCGGTACGCCGTCACCGCCCGCGACCCGCGCGACCGAGGCCGCCACGGCGTCACGCAGCGGGAGGTCGAACGACAGCAGCGGCGTGGTCGACTCGACCGTGAGCTCGACGGTCGTGCCGTTGCCCGCAGCGGCGTCCGACGCCTCCCGCGCGATCCGGTCGACGAGCTCGGCGAGCGTGCCCTCGTCGGCCGCGCGCGCGTCGAGCCATGCCCGCACCGTCGAGGGCACCGCGTTGGTGCCGTTGGGCTCGACCTCGACGCGGCCGAACGTCGCGCGCGAGTCCGACGCGCGTGCCGCGCCGTCGGCGCCGATCGCCGTGCGCGCGTAGGCGAGCATCGGGTCGTGGCGGTCGGCCATCCGCGTCGTGCCGGCGTGGTCGGCGACGCCGCAGAAGGTGAAGCGGTAGCGGCCGTGCGGCCAGATCGACTCGGCGACGCCGACCGGGGCGCCGAGGTCGACGAGCGCCTTGCCCTGCTCCACGTGCAGCTCGACGAACTGCCCGATCCGCGCGACGCGGTCGGGCTCGGGACCGAGCATGCGCGGGTCGATACCGAGCGATGTCATCACCTCGGCCATCGTGCGGCCCTCGCGGTCGACGAGGCCCCGCGCCTTGTCGGCGTCGAGAGCGCCGGTCATGAGCCGCGAGCCGGCGCACGCGATGCCGAAGCGGGCGCCCTCCTCGTCGGCGAACGCCACGAGCGCGACCGGACGCGTGGGCACGACCTCGGCGGAGCGCAGCGCGTCGAGGGCCGCGAACGCCGAGACCACTCCGAGCGGGCCGTCGTACGCACCTCCGTCGGGCACCGAGTCGAGGTGCGACCCGACGACGAGCGCCGGCAGCGACGCGTCGACACCGGGCGGCACCCACCAGGCCCAGAGGTTGCCGTTGCGGTCGGTCTCGACGTCGAGCCCGCGGGCCTGCGCGGTCGACACGAACCACTCGCGGCAAGCGAGCTCCTCGGGGCTGAGCACGTAGCGCCGGTAGCCGCCGGTGCCGGCGTAGCGGCCGATCGGCTCGAGCTCGGCCCACAGCGTGTCGAAGGAGTCCACCGCACCGTCCTCGTCGTCGGTTCCCGGCCCCCACCGTAGGGCCCGGACCCTCCCGTACGCCGCGCGCTCCCCGCCGCGGCGATCCGTGCCGGATCGGCCCGTAGGCTGGAGCGACGCGGTCGAGGGAAGGGGTTCGCGTGGATGCGTGGACCGGCGCCGCGGCGCTCGTGGCCGCCCTCGTGCTGCTCGTGGTCCCCGGCACCGCCCTGCTCGCTGCTCTGCGCCCGTCGGCCGGAGCCCTGCGCAACCTCGCTCTCGCACCGGCGGTCTCGATCGGTCTCGTGTGGCTCGTCGCCACGGCGCTCACCGTGGTGCACATCGCCGTCACGCCCCTCGTGCTGATCGCCGTGGTCCTCGTCGTCCCGATCGTGGTCGCCGTCGTCGTACGCCGCGGGCGTCTGCTCGCGCACGGCGAGCACGCGCTCGTGGTCGACCGGTGGGACGTCGTGGCGCTCGTCGGGATCTCGCTGCTCGTGCTGCTGCAGTGGTGGCTCGCGACGCGCGGGTTCTCGGCGGTGCCGCCGCGCGACGACGGCACGAACCACGGGCTCTACGTCGCGCGCATCCTCGCGACCGGCTCGGTCGAGCCGTCGCACGTGCTGGTCGGCGACGTCGTCACCGGTGCGCAGCAGTGGTCCTACTACCCGCTGGCGCTGCACACCGTGGCGGCGATGGTGGCCGGCCTCGGCATCCCGGTCGGGACGGCGCTCAACGCGGTGTGGGTCGCGACGCTCGCGGTCGCGATGCCGCTGGGCATGCACGTCCTGGCCCGGCGTACCTTCGCGCCGCGCCGTGCCGCGCTCGGCGCCGCTCTCGTCGCCGTCCTCGTGCCGCTCATGCCGACGGGGCAGCTCGCGTGGGGAGGCCTCGCGCTCGTGGCCGGCATGGCGATGGCACCTGCTGTCGCCGACGAGGTGCTCGGGCTGCTCGACGACGAGCACCCGTCGCGCTCCGCACGTGTCGCGGCAGGTATCGCGCTCGGCCTCGCCGCGGTCGGCCTGTTCTTCGTCCACTCCACCGAGGTCGTGACGGTCGCGTTCGTGGTCGGGTGCCTCGTGCTCGGCGACCGCGCGCTGCGCCCGCTCCTCCGTCGCTGGCGCGAGGCGGTCGTCCCCGCGCTCGTCGCGCTGGCGGTGCTCGTCGTCGTGACTCTGCCGTGGGTCCCTGCCATCCGCGGCGGCGCGGGGGAGCGCTACCTCCTCGACGCGAGCGACCACCTGCCCGGCGACAAGGTCCTCGACAAGCTGCTCGGGTACGCGTTCGGACCTGCTCCCGTCTCGTGGCTGCTCGCCCCGCTCGCCGTCGTCGGCGTCGTCACCGCGTGGCGTCGCGGCGCGGCCGGCTGGCTCTGGCTCGCCGGCGTGACCGTGGTGATCTCGACCGCGATCGGCTTCTCGTGGCCGGGCGCCGGCCTGCTCGGTACGCCGTGGTACTCCAACCTCAACCGCTCCGCGCTCATGCTGACCTACCCCGTCGCTGCGCTCGCGGGCTACGGCACCTGGTGGCTGGCGCGCGCCGTCCGCGACGCCGTGGTCGGACGTCCCGCCCGGCGGCCCCGGGGCCTCGCGACCGCGGCCGGCATCGCGGTCGTGACCGTCGTCGCGGTCCTGCTCGCGCGTCCGGCGTACGCCGACGCCGCGGAGAGCTACGCCGAGCGCGACGGCAGCGGCTCCGGCCGCAGCCTCGCCACCGCCGACGCGCGCGACTCGTGGGGCTGGCTCGCCGCCCACGTCGGGCCGCACGACCGGGTGCTCAACGCCTTCGCCGACGGGTCGGGGTGGATGTACGCCGACAACGGCCTGGCCCCGCTCGTGCCGCAGAAGCTCGACCCCGACCAGCTGCGCGACGACCGCGGCTACCTGCTCGAGCACGCGAGCGACATCGCCCGCGACGAGCGCGCAGCGCGGATCGCGACGAGCCTCGGCGTGCGCTACGCCTACCTCGGCCCGCGCCGCTTCCCGAGCTCGGGACGGCCCTGGTTCACCGAGCAGTCCCTCACCCAGGGCGGCTGGACCGTCGTCCACCGCAACGGCACGACCGTCGTCCTGGAGCGCCCCGCCTCCGACTGACCGTCGCTCGGAGGAGGGACCGGTCAGAGGTGGAAGGTCTCGGTGTGGCCGTCGACGGCGATGGCCTGGCCGGTGACCATGGCGGCCTCGGGGGAGGCGAGGAACCACGCCATGTCGGCGATCTCCCCCGCCTGCACGAAGCGGTGGATCGACTGGCCCTGCACGTACTCCTGCTCGACGACCGAGGGGTCGACGCCGCGGCCCTGCGCCTCGCGCTCGATCACGCCGCGCATCCGCGGCCCGTCGACCGAGCCGGGGCAGATCGCGTTCACGCGCACTCCGAAGGGACCGAGCTCGATCGCGAGCGACTTCACCAGGCCGATCACGGCCCACTTCGCCGCGGCGTACGGCGAGCGCATGCCGTACCCGTACAGCCCGGCCGTCGAGGAGATCGCGACGATCGACCCCGACCCCTGCGCCTTCATCACCGCGGCTGCTCGGCGCGAGGTGAGGAAGTGGCTGTCGATCCCCACGGCGAGGGTCTGCCGCCACGCGTCGGGGGAGACGTCCTCGACGTACGCCGTCGGCCCGGCGATGCCGGCGTTGTTCACCAGCACGTCGAGGCCGCCCCACGCGGCGAGCCGGTCGTCGAACCAGCCGTCGACGACGGACGCCGAGCTGCAGTCGCCGGCCACGGCGTGCAGGCCCGACACGGCGGCCACGGCTGCAGGGTCGGCGTCGAGCACCGACACGAGAGCCCCCTCCGCGGCGAAGCGCGACGCGATCGCGGCACCGATGCCGGACGCGCCCGCGGTCACCATCACGCGGAGGGGGCTCTCCATGTCAGCAGGCCTCAGGAGAGGCCGACGACCTTGCCGTCGACGAGGTCGATGTGCACCGACGCCGGGATCTTGGGCAGGCCCGGCATCGTCATGACGTCGCCGCAGACCATGACGACGAACTCCGCACCCGCCGAGAGCCGCACCTCGCGGATGTTCACCGCGTGGCCGGTCGGGGCGCCGCGCTGCGCGGCGTCGGTGGAGAAGGAGTACTGCGTCTTGGCCACGCACACGGGGAACGAGCCGTAGCCGGAGTCCTGCAGCTCCTGGATGCGGGCCTTGACCGCCGCGGTCGCGGTGACCTCGGACGCGCCGTAGACCTTGCTCGTCACCGCGACCATCTTGTCCCACAGCGACAGGTCGTCGGGGTAGGTGAAGGTCATCTCGGTCGGCTCCTCGCACGCCGCGACGACCGCGTGCGCGAGGTCCTCGGCGCCCGCGCCGCCGTTGGCGAAGTGCGTGGCGACGACCGCGGTGGCGCCCGCCTTCTCGACGAGCTCCTTCACCAGCGCCAGCTCGGCGTCGGTGTCGGTGCCGAACCGGTTGATGCCGACGACCGTGCGGATGCCGTAGACGCTCGTGACGTTGGCGATGTGCTTCTCGAGGTTCGCGAAGCCGCGGCGTACGGCGTCGAGGTCCTCGGTGCCCATGTCCGCGAGCGCGACGCCGCCGTGGTGCTTGAGCGCGCGCACCGTCGCGACGATCACGGCAGCCTTCGGGCGCAGGCCCGACTTGCGGCACTTGATGTCGACGAACTTCTCCGCGCCGAGGTCGGCGCCGAAGCCCGCCTCGGTCACGACGTAGTCGGCGAGCTTGAGCGCCGACGCCGTGGCCACGACGGAGTTGCAGCCGTGCGCGATGTTGGCGAACGGGCCGCCGTGCACGAAGGCGGGCGTGCCCTCCAGCGTCTGCACCAGGTTGGGGCGGAACGCGTCCTTGAGCAGGACGGCCATCGAGCCCTCGGCCTTGAGGTCGCGCGCGGTCACCGGCTTCTTGTCGCGGGTGTAGCCGACGACGATGTTGCCGAGGCGGCGCTTGAGGTCCTCGAGCGAGGTCGCGAGGCAGAAGATCGCCATGACCTCCGACGCCACGACGATGTCGAAGCCGTCCTCGCGCGGGTAGCCGTTGGCCGGACCGCCGAGCGCGACGGTGATGTCGCGCAGCGCCCGGTCGTTGAGGTCGACGACGCGCTTCCAGGTGATCCGGCGTACGTCGATACCGAGCTCGTTGCCGTGGTGCACGTGGTTGTCGAGCAGCGCCGCGAGCAGGTTGTTCGCGAGCTGGATGGCGCCGAAGTCGCCGGTGAAGTGGAGGTTGATGTCCTCCATCGGCACGACCTGGGCGTAGCCGCCGCCGGCCGCGCCGCCCTTGATGCCGAAGACCGGCCCGAGCGACGGCTCGCGCAGGCAGATCATGGCGTCCTTGCCGATGCGGCGAAGGCCGTCGCCGAGGCCGACCGTGGTGGTGGTCTTGCCCTCGCCCGCGGGGGTGGGGCTGATCGCGGTGACGAGGATCAGGTTCGACCCGTCGCGCACCGGCTGGCTGTCGAGCCAGTCGAGGCTGATCTTGGCCTTGTAGTGGCCGTACGGGTCGATGGCGTCGTCGGGGATGCCGAGCTTGTCGGCGATGGAGCCGATGCGCTCGAGCGTGGCGCCCTGGGCGATCTCGATGTCGGAGAGCACGTCTTACTCCTTCGCCGCACGGGTGGCGGCCACGAGGGCAGGCAGGATGGTCGAGACGTCGCCGACGATCGCGTAGTGGGCGTAGCCCATGATCGGGGCGTCCTTGTCGGTGTTGATGGCGACGATGGTCTTGCTCGTGCGCATGCCGGCGATGTGCTGGGTGGCACCGCTGATGCCGGCCGCGATGTAGAGGTCGGGCGCGACCTTCGTGCCGGTCTGGCCCACCTGCTCGGCGTGCGGGCGCCAGCCGTTGCTGGTGACCACGCGCGAGCAGCCGACGGCGCCGCCGAGCAGCTCGGCGAGCTCATCGAGGGGCACGAAGCCCTCCGGACCGCCGACCCCGCGGCCGCCCGAGACGATGACGCGCGCCTCGGCGAGGCCGACGCCCGACGCCGCCTCGCCGGTGCGGTCGACCACGCGGACGACCGTGTCGGCGGGGGAGAGCGCCGGCTCGAACTCGGCCACGGTGCCGGCGCCCGAAGCGGGCTCGGCCTTCACCGTGTGCGCGGTGTACGACGCGACGAGCAGGTCGCTGTGCACCCTCGAGGTCTCGAGGACGTTGCCGCCCCAGCGGTTGCGCACGATGTCGTGCGAGCCGCTGCCGAGGGTGATCTGCGCGCACTCGGCGGCGAACGGCACGTCGAGGATCGCCGCCACGTGGGCGAGCACCTCGTTGCCGCGCGCGGTGCCGACGGCGATGACGGCGCTCGGCTGCAGCTTCTCGACGAGCTCCACCGCGGCACGGGCCACGGCCTGCGGGGCGTAGTCGGAGAAGGCCGCACCGGTGGCGACGTGGACGGTCGAGGCGCCGTACGCCGCGAGCTCTCCCGCGACGCCTCCTCCCTCGGAGCCGGCGACGAGCACGTCGACCTGCGGGTCGAGCGCACGAGCCGCGGTGACGGCCTGCAGCGACGTGGCGTCGAGGACGCCGCGGTCCTGGTCGGCGATGACGAGGACGGTCATCAGATCACCCCGATCTTCTTGAAGACCTCGACGAGGGCGGGCACGGCCTCGGGACCGGTGCCGAGCACCTCGGCGCTGCGCGTCTCCTCCTCGACGAGGTCGAGGCGGACCTTCTCCAGCTTCGGGTCCGGGCGCTCGCCGGCGACGACGTCGACCGGCTTCTTGCGCGCCTTGATGCGGCCCGGCACCGAGGGGTAGCGCGGGATGTTGACGCCGTCCTTCACCGAGATCACCGCGGGCAGCGGCACCTCGTAGACCTCGCGCGCCGAGCCGACGGCGCGCTCGCACCGCGCGACGCCGTCGGTGATCGTGAGGCCCTTGACGTTGGTGACCACCGGCCAGCCGAGCGCGTGCGCGATGCGCACGGGGACCTGGTAGTCGGCGGTGTCGCCGGCCTCGGTGCCGCAGATGACCAGCTCGTAGGCGTCGCCCTCGGGCGTGCCCTTCTGGATCTGCTCGGTGAGCACCGCGGCCGTGGCCTGCGGGTCCCACTCGCGCCCGTCGGTCTCGACGAGCACGCCGCGGTCGATGCCGACGGCGAGCAGCGAGCGGAGCTCGGTCTCGGAGTCGGCGACACCCACGGTGAGGACCGTGGAGGACCCGCCGTACTGCTCGACGAGCTGGACGGCGGCCTCCGCGGCGCACTCCTCGTGCGGGGAGAGCGTGAAGCCCATCGACGGGCCGCTGGTGTCGATCTCGGTCGAGTCGGGGGTGAGCACCCACCGACCGCCCGACAGGGGGATGCGCTTGGCGCAGACAGCGATGTGCATCAGCCGAGGATCCGCTCGTTGCTGGGGTCGAAGACCGCGCCGGGTCCCTCGACCGTGACGGGGTACTGCTC
>JAXLSG010000008.1:0-168722 GCA_046330715.1 Candidatus Nanopelagicales bacterium | reverse complement strand
CCGGGAAGTGGACCTCCTGGAAGCCCGCGGCGTCCATCTCCTCGCGGACGATGCGCTCGACGTTGCGGTAGACGTGGTAGCCCAGCGGCAGCCAGCTGAAGATGCCGGGCGCGACGCGGCGCACGTAGCCGGCGCGCACGAGGAGGCGGTGGCTCGGCACCTCGGCGTCGGCCGGATCCTCGCGGAGGGTGCGGAGGAACAGCGACGACATGCGGAGCAGCACGGGTTCTCCTCGGTCCTGACGGTCGGCGGCTCTGCCGAACCGGCGGACCCGCAGGATATCGGGGCACCCGCGGCAAGCCCGAACGAGTTGGCCCCGGGGTGGCGAGCGCCTCAGACGGGCACGGCCGCGCGGCGGACCGGGATCCGCCGCAGGTCGGAGAACCAGCCGAGGGTCACGCCCACGACCACCACGATGCTGCCGGAGGCCATCCCCCACGACGGGCCGACGGCACCTGCGACGAGGCCGCCGAGGAGGGCTCCCGCAGGAGCACCGAGGCCCCAGCTGAGCATGCGACCGGTGGTGTTGACCCGGCTCTGCATGTCCTCGGGCGTCTCCTCCTGCCGGAAGGTGATGTTGTTGACGACGCTGATCACGTTCGCGACGCCGAACAGCACGACGAGCAGGAAGGTGGCGCGGTAGTCGCGCGGCCACGGGATGAGCACCATGATCGCGGCCATCGCGGTGGTGCTCACCAGGCAGACGCGGGCGGGCGTGAACTGGCGCAGCCAGCGGCCCGCGAGCGTGCCCAGCAGGCCGCCGACGCTGAACGCCGCGAACACCGCACCCAGCCGGACGTCGCCCTGCCGGATGCCGAGCACCTTGTCGGCGAACGGCACGAGCTGGCCGAGGATCGCGCCGAGGCTGAACGACACCGTGGTTCCGATGAACGTCATGGTGCGCAGCGTCTTGTGCGCCCAGAGCCAGCGGAGCCCGGTGAGCACGTCCTCGCGCAGCCGTCGCGGCTCCCCCTCGCGCTCGCCGGTCATGGCGCGGGTGATGCTGCGGACGAGGAACGCGCTCGCGAGGAAGGTGAACGCGTTGACCCAGTAGAGGCTCGACGGCGCGACCCACGCGACGGCGACGCCGACGAGACCCGGCAGCACGATGTCGAACACCTGCGTCGCGCCCCAGACCGCGTTGGTCGCGTCGCGGATGCGCTCCTTGCCCACCAGGGTCGGTACGGCGCCGAAGTTCGCGGCGTCCCAGAACACGAACACGGTCATCACGGCGAGCCCCGCGAGGATCACGTGCGCCGCGGTCAGCCGGCCGAGCGCCGCCGCGACCGGCACCGTCGCCAGCACCGCGGCGTTGACGAGGTCGGCGCCGACCATCACGCGCTTGCGGTCCATCCGGTCCGCGAGAGCACCGGCGAGCAGGCCGAACACGAGGTAAGGCAGGCCCTCGGTCGCGGCGGTGATGCCGGTGAGCAGCGGCGATCCCGAGAGCGAGTACACGAGGATCGGCGCGGCGACGTAGGTGACCGTGGCACCGGCGTAGGAGACGATCCGGCTCAGCCAGTAGCGCCGCCACTGGGGGTCGCCCCACAGGCTGTCGGGCGAGGGGCGGCGGAGCACCGCGACATCCTCTCAGCCCCGCAGGGGTGGTCGCGCACGCGGCGCCCGCGGTCAGAACAGGACGGTGGCGAAGGTGCCGGCGTCCTCGAACCCGACCCGCTCGTAGACGCGGCGGGCGACGGTGTTGAAGTCGTTGACGTAGAGGCTCACGACGCGCGCGTGGTCGCGGCGGGCGAGCTGCACGACGGTCGACATGCCCGGCGCCGCGAGGCCGAGGCCGCGGTACTCCGGCGCGACCCACACGCCCTGCACCTGGCAGACGCCGTCGCTCACGGCGCCGATCTCGGCCTTGAACACGACGCGGCCGTCGTCGATGCGGGCGTAGGCGCGGCCGTGCCGGACGAGCTCGGCGACGCGCGCGCGGTAGGCCTCGGCGGCACCGCCGGCCAGCGGCGAGACGCCGACCTCCTCGGTGAACATCGCGACGCAGGCGGGCAGCAACAGGTCGATCTCGTTCTGCCGCACCTGGCGCACGGCGGGGTCGCCCGGCACGACGGGGTCGGTGTCCATGCTGAGCAGCGGCTGGCTGGCGCGGATCTCGCGAGCCGGGCCCCACGCGTCGGCGAGCATCGACCAGAGGTCGAGCACCTCGTCGTCGGGGCCGACGATCGACGAGCAGCGGCGCCCCATCCGGCGGCAGCGCTCCGCGAACGCGCGCCGGGCCTCGGGCGTGGTCTGCACGGGCACCAGGTTGGCGCCGAGGTAGAGCAGCGACGTGAGCACGCCGTCCTCGGACCAGCCCCACATCTCCCCGCCCATGCGCCAGGAGTCGAGGTGGCTGATCCGCACGCGGGAGGCCACGAAGCAGTGGGCCACGGGGTCGCGGTCGATCACGCGCTGGGCCTGCACGAGGTCGCGCGAGCTCAGCACGCGCAGAACGCCCGTGGTCGCCGTGGTCACGGGGCCATCGTGCCCGACCCCCGGGGGTACGTGCCAACCCCTCAGGTTCGGCGAGTCACGCCGGGACGTGCACCCTCAACGAGGTGCCCCCCAGCACGACCTGGTCGCCGTCCTGCAGGCGGTAGCGCTCCACGGGCACGTCGCCGACGCTCGTCCCGTTGCTGGACCCGAGGTCCACCAGCTCGTAGCCGCCGACCACGGGCCTGATCTCGGCGTGCCGCCGGGAGATGCGCGGGTCGGCCAGCACGACGTCGCACTCGGGGTGGCGCCCGACCACCCACGCGCGCGAGCCGAGCTCGACCGACACCCCGTTGGGCAGCGTGAGCGTGGCCCCGCGGACCCCCCGGTCGTCGTGCGTCACCGTCTCCGCCACGTCGGCGACCGACGCCACGTCGAGGGCGAGGTCCTGGCGCAGGATCGCCTCGTGGGTGGCGCGCAGCGCCGGACCCGGGTCGATGCCGAGCTCGTCGGCGAGCCGGTCGGCGGTGCGGTGGTACGCCGCGAGCGCGTCGGCCTGCCGCCCCGAGCGGTACAGCGCGAGCATGTACTGGCCCGCGAGGCGCTCGTCGAGCGGTGCGGCGTCGACCGCCTCCTCCAGCTCGGGCACGAGCGCGAGGTGGCGGCCCAGGGCGAGCTCGACGTCGACGCACTCGTGCAGCAGCACCGCGCGGCGGCGCTCCACGCCGACGAGCACCGGGGCCATCGACGGGATGTCGGCGAGGTCGGCGAGGGCTGGGCCGCGCCAGAGCGAGAGCGCGTAGCGCAGCAGGTGCGAGGCCCCCGTCCCGTCGCCTGCCGAGCGCAGCTCGCGGGCCTGCGCGAGAGCTGCATCGGCCTCGTGCAGGTCGAGCTCGCCGGGTGCGATCTCGATGCGATAGCCAGGGCGTACGTAGGAGATCCGCTCGACGGTCTCCGCGTCGTCGGGGTCGCGCAGCTGCTTGCGCAGCGCCGACACGTGCACCTGCAGGCTGGCCGCGGCGCCGTCAGCGCCCTCGCTCCCCCACACCGCCTCGACGATGCGCGACGCCGGCACGATGCGTCCCGCGTCGAGCAGCAGCAGCGCCAGCACCGAGCGCTGCTTCGGGCCGCCGAGCGCGACCGCGACGCCGTCGCGCGTCGCCTCGAGCGGGCCGAGGACGCCGAACCTCCAGCGGCTCATGCGGTCCTCCCGACGCCGAGGGCCACCTTGGTGCCGGCCGCCACCGCGCTGCCTGCGGCCGTCGACTGGGCGAGCACCTTGCCCACCGACGTCCGCGTCGTGGTCGTCACGGCGTACGTCGACGACGGAAGGCCCTGGGCGCGCAGCGCCGGGCGCGCAACCGCCGCCCGGTGGTCGACCACGTCGGGGACGACGGCACGCGCCGTGACCCAGGCCGAGGCGAGGGTGCCGTTCTTCGCCCGCACCTGCCAGCGGTACCAGCTGCCCGACCCGGGCACGGGCACGGTCACGCGCCCGCTCCGCGCGGTGGTCCAGGCGACCGTCGTCGTCGTACCGGCCGACGTCCCGCCGACGACGGTCCAGCGGACCTCGTAGGTCTGCGCGCCGCTGGTCGGCGCGGCGAAGGCCAGCAGCAGGCTCACGTCGCTGCCGGAGGCGGTGGTCTCCAGGCGCGGGTCGGACAGCCGCACGTTGCGCGGGACCGTCGGCGCGACGACCCGGGTCGTGGGCGACGTCGAGGGGCTGCTCGACGGCGTGCTCGACGCCGGGCGGCTCGACGGGCTGCTCCCGGGCCCGGTGCCGTCCGCCCCGGTGCCGCTGGTTCCCGGCGCGGTGCTCGACGGCGACCCGGAGGGGGTCGCCCGGGGCGTGGCCGACGACGCCTTCGGGGTCGCGGACGGCGACGACGAGGTCGACGGGCTCGCCCCGGCCCCCGCGGTCGTCCCCGGCGTCTGGGCGCCGGCGCCGCGCCAGGCGACCAGACCCAGGAGCACGACGGCGACCCCGGCCACCAGCGCCCAGGCGTTGGTGGAGCGGCGCGAGGGCGGCGCCTGGACGACGGTCGCCGCCGTGGCCGCGGGTACCGGGACCGCGGGCGAGGGCTCGCCCGTCCAGCCGGTGATCGTGGCGTCGGCCGCCTCGGGCGGCACCGGGGCGGTGACGGGCCGGGGGGCCGCGGCGGCGGCCAGCAGGCCGCCCGCGACGACGGCGGGCGCGGGCACCACGAGCCCCTCGGCCTCGGCCGCGCCGCGCAGCGCCATGCCGAGCTCCTCGGCGGAGGCCTGGCGGGCGGCGGGGTCCTTGGCCATCGCGCGCTCGAGGACGTCGCAGACGCCGGCGGGCACGCCCAGCGGCCGCAGGTCGGGCACCGGAGCGGTCGCGATCCGGGCGACCATCGGCACGAGGCTCTCGTCGGTCTCGGCCGCGAACGCGGCGCGCCCGGCCAGGGCGGCGTACAGCGTCGATCCGAGCGAGTAGACGTCGGAGGCGACGGTGCCGCGCCCGCCCGCCACGACCTCCGGGGCGGCGTGCGAGAGCGTCAGGGTCACGGCACCCGTGGTGGTCCGGAAGGCGCCCGGTACGCCGGCGATCCCGAAGTCGAGCAGCACGGGCGCGCCGACCGCGTCGAACAGGACGTTCTCGGGCTTGATGTCGCGGTGCGTGATCCCGGCGCGGTGGGCCGACTCGAGCGCTCCGGAGAGCGCGGTCCCCCACCCCACGACCGAGCGCCAGTCCTGCGGGCCCTCGGCGACCCGGTCGGCCAGCGAGCCGCCGGGCAGCAGCGCCATCGCGACGTACCCGGAGCCCTCGTCGGTGACGCCGCAGCCGTGCACGGTGACGATGTTGGGGTGCTCGCCGAGCACGGCGAGGGCCTCGCACTCGCGGGCGAACCGGCCGTAGGCCTCGGTGTCGCGGCGGACGTCGGGCAGCACCTTGACCGCGACCTCGCGGCCCAGGTCGGCCTGCCGGCCGCGGTAGACCACGCCGAAGCCGCCCCGCCCGATCTCGGCGAGGTCGTCGATGCCGTCGACCCGCGGTGCCACGTGCCCTCCCGACCCGGGGCACGGCTCGGCCGCCGCACCCTCCTACGAGGGTCATCGGGACTGCTTGGCGTCCCCTGAAGGTCCGCTGAAGAGCTCGCTCGAGCCGAGGACCGGCCCGTACGGGGTCAGGACACGCTGACCACGGGGGCGGCCTCGCCGCTCTCGGGGTCGACGCCCATCTCCTCGGCCATCTCGAGGGCCATCTCCACGAGGGTCTCGACGATCTGCGACTCGGGCACGGTGGCGACCACCTCGCCGCGGCGGAAGATCTGGCCCTTGCCGTTGCCCGAGGCCACCCCGAGGTCGGCCTCGCGGGCCTCGCCCGGGCCGTTCACGACGCAGCCCATGACCGCGACCCGCAGCGGGACGGCGAGGCCCTGCAGACCGGCCGTGACCTGCTCGGCCAGCGTGTAGACGTCGACCTGGGCGCGGCCGCAGGACGGGCAGGAGACGATCTCGAGGCCGCGCTTGCGCAGGTTCAGCGACTCCAGGATCTGGATGCCGACCTTGACCTCCTCGACCGGCGGGGCCGAGAGGGAGACGCGGATCGTGTCGCCGATGCCCTCCGACAGCAGCGCGCCGAACGCGACGGCGGACTTGATCGTGCCCTGGAAGGTCGGACCTGCCTCGGTGACGCCGAGGTGCAGCGGGTAGTCGCAGCGCTGGGCGAGCAGGCGGTAGGCCTGCACCATCACGACGGGGTCGTGGTGCTTCACCGAGATCTTGATGTCGCGGAAGTCGTGCTCCTCGAACAGCGAGCACTCCCACAGCGCCGACTCGACGAGCGCCTCGGGCGTCGCCTTGCCGTGCTTCTCGAGAAGGCGCTTGTCGAGCGAGCCCGCGTTGACGCCGATGCGGATCGGGATGCCGGCGTCCTTCGCGGCGCGGGCGATCTCGCCGACCTTGTCGTCGAACTGCTTGATGTTGCCGGGGTTCACGCGGACGCCGGCGCACCCGGCGTCGATCGCGGCGAAGACGTACTTGGGCTGGAAGTGGATGTCGGCGATCACGGGGATGCCGGACTTCTTCGCGATCTGCGACAGCGCGTCGGCGTCGTCCTGGCTCGGTACGGCGACCCGCACGACCTGGCAGCCCGCGGCGGTGAGCTCGGCGATCTGCTGCAGCGTGGAGTTGACGTCGGCCGTGAGCGTCGTGGCCATCGACTGCACGGAGATCGGCGCGTCGCCGCCGACCTCGACCGGGTGGGTCGGGTGGTTCAGGCGGATCTTGCGGCTGACCCGGCGCTCGGCGAGCACGGGAGCGGGCAGTGCGGGCATACCGAGGGCGACGTCCATGGGTCCATCATCCCCCGTCGGCGCCGCTCCCGCCTCCGGCCCCGCCGCCTACTGCAGCGTGATCGGCTTCACCAGGTCGGCGACGATCGTGATCGCGCCCAGCACCAGGAGCAGGCCCGAGACCACGTACGTGAGCGGGAGCGCCTTCGCGATGTCGACCGGGGGCGGCGTCGGCAGGTGCCGGACCTTGGCGTAGCCGCGCTTGATCGCCTCCCAGACCGCGCCCGCGACGTGGCCGCCGTCGAGCGGCAGCAGCGGGATCAGGTTGAAGAGGAACAGGAACAGGTTCAGGCCTGCGAGCAGGCTGAGCACGAAGGCGGCCTTGTCGAGGACCGGGGTGGTCTCGAGAGCCACGGCGTCGCCGGTGAGGCGGCCGACGCCGACCACGCCGACGATCCCGTTCGGGTCGCGGGGCTCGTCGGTGACGGTCTGGCGCACGAGGTCGTACATGCGCACCGGCAGCGTCACGATGGCGCTCACGGCGTGGGTGGTCTGCTCCCACATGATCCCGGGCACCGTGGCGACCGAGTCGGTCTGGCGCTCGAAGCCGGGCACGAGGCCGACGAAGTTGCGGCTCTCGGTCTGGCCGGTCGGCTTGCCGTCGGCGCCGTACACCGGCAGCTTCTCGGGCTTGACCGGCACGGTGAGGGTGACCAGCTGACCGTCGCGCTCGACGACGAGCGGGACGTCGCCGGCGGGCGCCTGGCGGATGGCGGCCTGCGCCTGCGACCACTCGGTGATCTCTCGGCCGTCGAAGGACACGACGCGGTCGCCGGCCTTGATGCCGGCCAGCGCGGCGGCCGACGTACCGGCAGGGCACGAGCCGTTCACCTGCTGGCCGTTGCCGTCGCTCGCGGTGGGGACGCACGGCGCCACGGCGCCGACGGTGGTGGTGGTCTGCGGGAGGCCGATGATCGAGACCACGATCGTCATGAGGACGAAGGCGAGCACCAGGTTCATGGTGGGGCCGCCGAGCATGACCACGATCCGCTTGCGGATGGGCAGCTTGTAGAACACGCGGTCGCGGTCCTCGGGACCCACCTCGTCCATCGACTGCTTGCGGGCGTCGTCGATGAGCGCGGAGAACCGGCCGGTCGACGAGGCGCGGAGCTTCGTCTCGTCCTCGCCCGGGGCCGGCGGGTACATGCCGATCATCCGGATGTAGCCGCCGAGGGGCACGGCCTTCACGCCGTACTCCGTCTCGCCCTTCTGGCGCGACCAGACGGTGGGGCCGAAGCCGACCATGTACTGGGTGACCTTCACGCCGAAGGCCTTCGCGGGCAGCAGGTGGCCGATCTCGTGCAGTCCGATGGAGACGCCGACGCCCACCAGGAAGATGGCCCAGCCCAGCATCTCGAGCGCGATCGTCACGTCGGAATCCCTGTCAGCTCGCGGGCACGGGTTCGTGCCCAGTCCTCCGCCGCTAGGACGTCGTCCACGGTACGAGGGTTCCCGGACCCGGACGCCAGGTGCTCGTCGACCACCCGGGAGAGTGAATCGACGATGCCCAGGAACGGCAGCCGGCCCGCGAAGAAGGCCGCCACGAACTCCTCGTTGGCCGCGTTGAAGACCGCGGGGGCCGTGCCGCCCGCGACGCCGCAGCGCCGGGCCAGCGCGACCGCCGGGAACGCCTCCTCGTCGAGCGGCTCGAAGGTCCACTGCGAGGCGGTCGTCCAGTCGCAGTGCGGGGCCGCCTCGGCGACCCGCTCGGGCCACGAGAGGCCGAGCGCGATGGGCAGCCGCATGTCGGGCGGGCTCACCTGGGCGAGGGTCGAGCCGTCGGTGAACTCCACCATCGAGTGCACCAGCGACTGCGGGTGCACCACGACGTCGATGCGGTCCATGGGTACGTCGAAGAGCAGGTGCGCCTCGATCACCTCGAGGGCCTTGTTGACCATGGTCGCCGAGTTCGTGGTGACGACCGGGCCCATGCTCCACGTCGGATGGGCGAGCGCCTGCTCGGGCGTGACGTCGGTGAGCTCGTCGCGGCGGCGGCCGCGGAACGGCCCGCCGCTGGCGGTGAGGACGAGGCGACGCACCTCCGACGCCGATCCCCCGCGCAGGCACTGCGCGAGCGCGCTGTGCTCGGAGTCGACCGGCACGATCTGACCGGGCCCCGCAGCGGCCTTCACGAGCGGTCCGCCCGCGACGAGCGACTCCTTGTTGGCCAGCGCGAGCACGGAGCCCGCCTGCAGCGCCGCGAGGGTGGGACGCAGGCCGATCGAGCCGGTCATGCCGTTGAGCACGACATCCGTCGGGAGGCCCGCCGCCTCGGTGGCGGCGTCGGGGCCGACGAGGACCTTCGGGCTGACGCCGTGCGCGGCCAGCGCCTCGTGCAGCGCGGCCTCCTTCGCCGGGTCGGCGACGGCCACGACCTGCGCCCCGGTCTCCGCGGCCTGGGCGGCCAGCGCGGCGACGTCGGCGCCGCCCGCAGCGAGGGCCGAGACCGTGAACCGGTCGGCGTTGCGGCGTACGACGTCGAGCGCCTGGGTCCCGATGGACCCGGTGCTCCCGAGGATCACGACGTCGCGCACCAGCCCAGTGTGACCGATCCCCCGCCCGACGGCGCCCCACGGCACGGTCGGAACCCCCGCGCGGCGGCAGGCCGCCGCCGCGAGGATGACGGGGTGAGGGTGCTCGAGGGGCTGCTGGCGCGGGTGGAGCCGCGCAACGCGGCGTACCCGACGGTGGTGGTCGACGGGCGGGGCGCGTCGGGCAAGACGACGCTCGCCGACCTGCTCGCGGACCACCTCGACGGGTACGCCGTGGTGCACGGCGACGACTACTTCGAGCCGCACGACCACCCGGTCACGTGGGGCGACTTCGCCGAGGAGCGGTTCGACGCCGACGTGCTCTCCAGGATCCGTGCCGGCGAGCGCGCGATCCCGGTGCAGCCGTTCGACTTCCCGCGGGGACGGCTCGGCGAGGTGCGTCCGCTGCACGTCGACCGCGGGCTCGTGGTGGAGCGGTGGTTCGGCTTCGGCCTCGACGCGCCGTGGGACGTGCGGATCTGGGTGGAGACGCCGTCGTCGGTGTGCCTCGAGCGAGGTCTCGGCCGCGACGGCGGGATCGCGCTCGGCGAGCGGGCGCGACTCGCGTGGACGACGGTGTGGCAGCCGCGCGAGGAGGCCTACATCGCGGCGACGCAGCCGCAGCGCCGAGCCGACCTCGTCCTCGACGGCACCCGCCCCTTCGAGCCGCAGCTCTGACGCAGCGGCGGCGCCCCGGCACGTAGGTCCCCAAACATGATCATGTTTGGGACCTACGAGGCGAAGAGGGCCGGGGCTATCGACGACCAGGCGGCGTCGTCGGGCTCGCCGGTCGCGGTCGCCACGATCGCACCGTCGTCGGCCACGACGAAGGCCCAGACGTCGCGGTCGTCGGGGATGGAGAGCACCCGACGCAGGGCGCCGACGTCGGTGTAGACGGTGATCGTGCGCGCCAGGACGTCGGGGTCGCCGATCCCGGTGGCCATCCCGCCGTCGATCCAGCCGCGCACCGGCCGCCAGCGCGACGACAGCGCGGGCACCTCGACGACGGCGGTCGCCATCGGCAGCACCTGACCGCGCGGCGTCGCCGGCACTCCGGCGGCCACGGCGCGCGCGATCCAGCGGTCGACGCACGGCTGGTGCCGCTGCCGGAAGGCGACCACGACGAGGGTGCGCCGCGCCGGGAGCCCGGTCGGCAGCTCGACCTCGTCGCCGAGCAGCGACCGGCCGCGGATCGACGGGAACGCGGTAGGCGCGTCCGGCGGCGGGGTCACGCCTCCATCGTCGCAGCGCCTGCTCGGGCCGGCAGGTCGGCGAGCCGCGGGTAGCGGGCGTCGAGCGCCGCGCGCTTGTCGTGCGACACCTCGGTCGCGGCGGTGCGCGGCGAGACGCCCTCGGCGTCGGCGCGCTCGAGGATCTCGTGCACCACGGGACGCATCCGCGCGCGCAGGGTCGTGAACGCCGACTCGGCCGTGGGCTCGACGTCGCCGAACACCACCCACCACCACCACTGGTTGGTGCCGCAGTTGGCGACGAAGTCTGGCACCACCACGGTGCCGCGGCGACCGAGCTCCGCCTCCGCGTCGACGAGCGTCGCCACGTTGGCCGCCTCGACGACGATGCTCGCCGTGATGCGGTCGACGTCGTCGGGCGTGATGACGTAGGACATCGCCGCGGGCACCAGCACGTCGGCGTCGAGCCCGAGCCAGTCCTCGCGCGGCAGCTCGACGTCGCCGGGCCGCAGCGTCGTGCGGTCCATGACGCCGAACGCGTCGCGCGTGAGCAGCAGGGTCTCGACGTCGAGGCCGTCGGGGTTGTGCAGCAGGCCGTCGCGGTCGGCGATCCCCACCACGCGTACGCCGGCCCGCGCGAGGTAGCGCGCCGCGGCGCCGCCCATCGAGCCGAAGCCCTGCACGACCGCGCGCGCCTCTTTCGCGGCGATCCCGCGGTGCTCGAGCGCGGCGAGAGCCGCCTCGGCCACGCCGTACCCGCCCACGAGCTCCGGCAGCGGTACGCCGTCGACGTCGACGTTCCATGCCACGTGCTCGCGCTCCTTCGCCGCCGCCTCGCCGTCGGGCACGAGCGCGTAGCCGGCGTGGGCGGAGGGCTCGAGGCCGTTCTCCTCGAGCACCTCGTCGAGCACGTCCTGGCGCACGCCGAAGTCCTCGCCGGTGGCGAAGCAGGTGTCGAGCAGCGGCTTCATCGCGCGCGCCCACCGGCCGAGCACCTCGCGGGCGCGCGGGTCGTAGGGGTCGCAGTCGATGCCGCCCTTGGCGCCGCCGAACGGCACGTAGCGGTCGCCCTCCTGCCAGAGCACCGGGTCCTTGAGCGTCATGCCGCGGGCGAGGTCGCGGACCTCGTCGAGCGTGACGCCCTTGCGCATCCGCAGGCCGCCGCCGGCGACGCCGCGCGAGAGCCGGTCGATGACGACGTACCCGCGGATGCCGGTCTCCTCGTCGGTCCACGTCAGCTCGAGGTAGGACATCAGCCCTCCCGGGGGCTCTCGGGCACGACGACGACCGTCGGGCCGGTACGGGTGCGGGCGGCCGCGAGCTCCGCGGCCAGCTCGTCGGGGGTCGAGACGCGGACGCCGTGCGCGCCGAGCGACTGCGCGAGGAGCACGAGGTCGCGCGGCGGAGCCGTGACCGCGACCGGCTCCTCGTCGCGGTCGAGCATCTCGTTGCGGATCTCGCCGTAGCCGCTGTTGTCGAAGACCACGACGGCGATCGGCAGGTGCTCGGCGGCCGCGGTCGCGAGCTCGGTGGCGGTGAACAGCAGACCGCCGTCGCCGCTGATCCCGACCACCTGACGCTCGGGTGCGGCCAGCGCGGCGCCGACCGCCACGGGCACCGTGAAGCCGAGCGTGCCGAAGCCGGTCGGGAAGTGCAGCGACGAGGGTCGGCGTACGACGAGGTTCGGGACGACGCCGTAGTAGACGCACATCGCGTTGTCGGTCGCGAGCACGGCGTCGTCGTCGAGCGCCGACTGCAGCGCGGCGACCCAGGGCAGCCAGCGCTCGCCCGAGGACGCGGTCTCGGCGGCCGCGGCCGCGCGCACCTGCTCGGCCCACGGCGTCGCGGGACGCGGTTCCGCACCGCGACGGACGAGCTCGTCGCGCAGCGCGGGCACGGTGCTCTCGGCGCGGCCGACCACCATCACGTCGGCGACGACGTTGACGTCGGCCATCCGCGGGTCGACGTCGAGCCGTACGACGGCCCGCGGCGCGAACGGGCCGACGAACAGGTCGGACTGCGCGAGCTCGCTGCCCACCACGAGGACGACGTCGGCCTCGGCGACCGCCGCCTTCACGGCGTGGGTGCCCAGGCGCGAGCCGACGCCGAGCGGATGGTCGCCGGCCACGACGCCGGTGCCGTTGATCGACGTGACGACCGGCGCACCGAGCAGCTCAGCGACCTCGAGCACCTCCTCGGCGGCGCCGGCGGCACCGCCTCCGGCGACCACGACGACCCGCTCCGCGCCGAGCAGCTTCTCGGCAGCAGCGCCGATCGTCGAGGTGTCGACCGCAACCTCGGGAAGCGCTGCGGCCGTGCGGATCTCGGCGTCGCCGCGCTCCTCGAGCAGGTCGAGCGGGACCTCGAGGTGCACCGGGCGCGGACGACCGCTCGTCATCAGCGACCACGCCTCGACCACGGCGTCGGCGATGCCCTGGTGCGTGGTCGGCCGCAGGCTCGCCTCGGCGACGAGGGCCATCACGCCGTGCTGGTCGCGGGCCTCGTGCAGGAACCCCGTGCCGGGTCCGCCGACCACGTGGTCGCGGGGCATGCCGGGCGACACGAGCAGCACCGGCGAGGAGTCGGAGTACGCCTGCGCGACCGCGGTCGCCGCGTTGTAGACGGCGGGGCCGCTCGTCACGACGGCGACGCCGGGCCTCCCGCTCGTGCGGGCGTAGCCGTCGGCGGAGTACCCGCAGCCCTGCTCGTGGGTCGGGGCGACCACGCGTACGCCGTACCGGCGCAGAGCGTCGAACACGGTGAGGTTGTGCGTGCCCGGGATGCCGAGGACGAGGTCGACCCCGTGCGCGGCGAGCGCGGCGACGACGACCTCTCCGCCGGTGACGCCGCCGAGGCGGGTGCTCACGTCGCCAGCCGGCGCGAGATCACGAGCCGCTGGATGTCGGACGTGCCCTCCTCGATCTCCTCGAGCTTGGCGTCGCGCATCCACTTCTCGGCGAGGAACTCGCGCGAGTAGCCCCAGCCGCCGAGGGTCTGGACGGCTCCCCACGTGCAGAACATCGCGGCCTCGGACGCCACGAGCTTGGCCTGCGCGCACGCGGCAGCGGCGTCCTTGCCGGCGTCGAGCAGCTTCGCGGCGCGCCAGGTCATGAGCCGCGACTCCTCGACCTTGGTGGCCATGTCGGCGAGGCGGAAGGCCACGGCCTGGTGCTCGATGATCGGCTTGCCGAACTGCTCGCGCTGCTGCGCGTAGTCGAGCGCGAGCTCGGTCGCCGCGCGGGCGGTGCCGGTCGCCGCGGCGCCGAGGATCGCGCGCGAGGCGTCGAAGGTGTGCATGAGCCCGTAGAAGCCCTGACCCTCGTCGCCGAGCCGGTCCTCGTCGGCGACGAAGACGCCGTCGAGGAAGACCTCGCAGTTGACCATCGCGCGCTGGCCCATCTTCTTCATGGGTGCGCCGAACGACAGACCCTCGGAACCCTTGCGGACCAGGAACGCGGTGACGCCGCGCGAGCGCTGGGTCGGGTCGGTCTTGGCGAAGACGCCGTAGAACTCCGCGGCGCCGCCGTTGCTGATCCAGGTCTTCTGGCCGTAGAGCTTGTAGCCGCCCGGCACCTTCTCCGCGCGCGTCGTCATCGACGCCGCGTCGGAGCCGACGCCCGGCTCGGTGATGCACAGCGCCGACAGCGGCGGGTTGTCGCCGGTGAGCGGGCGCAGCCACCGCTCCTTCTGGTCGTCGGTGCCGAGCTCCATCAGCGGGTGGGCGAAGAAGCCGCTCGAGCCGATGAAGTTGCCCAGCCCGCTGTCGCCGGCGCAGAGCTCCTCCTGCACGAGGCACTGCGTGAACACGTCGGTGAAGCCGCCGCCGCCGTACTCCTCGGGCAGCGCGAACGACGTGATGCCGACCTCGGACGCGCGCTTCCAGATGCCCCACGGCACCTCGGTGTCGGCCTCGTCGACCTCGCGCGCGATCGGCCGGATCTCGCGGTCGGCGAAGGTGCGGACCATGTCCACGATGGCCAGCTGCTCCGCGGTCAGCGGGACGAGGTCGGTCGGCAGGTCGCGCAGCATGGGGGCTCCTCGGGGGCGGTGCGGTCGGCACATGCTACTGACTCGCGAGTCAGTAAGCGACTCGCCCCGCCGACCCGCCTCCCCCGCCCGGAGCAGCGTCGGACACGATGGCCCCGTGCCCGCCTGCCACCGCGTCCGGCCCGACGACCCGGCCATCGCCGAGCTCGCCCGCGCCGTGGTCCAGGAGTACGCCGTGCGCTACGACGACCCCGACGGCGAGGTCGCTCCCACGGCGGCCGACGCGCGGTGGGTGCTCGTGCGCGACGACGACGGCATGCCGGTCGCCTGCGGTGCCGTGCAGCCGTGGTCGCACACCGTGGCGGGCGCGCCCGACGACGTCGGCGAGGTGAAGCGGATGTACGTCGTCCCCGCCGCCCGCGGACAAGGGCTGTCGCGCCTCGTGCTCGACGCGCTCGTGGGCATCGCGCGCGAGCAGCGCCTGCGCTCGCTCGTCCTCGAGACGGGGATCGAGCAGCCCGAGGCGATCGGGCTCTACACGTCGTACGGCTTCTCCCCCATGGAGGTCTTCGGCCCGTACGCCGACGACCCCCGCAGCCGCTGCTTCCGGCTCGAGCTCGCGCCCTAGAGCGCGATGCCGGTGAGGACCAGGACGCGCTCGTAGGTGAGGTCCTCCATCGCGGAGCGCACGCCCTCGCGCCCGACGCCCGACGCCTTCACGCCGCCGTAGGGCATCTGGTCGGCGCGGAACGACGGCACGTCGCCCACGACCACGCCGCCTACCTCGAGCTCGGCGTGCGCGCGGAACGCCACCTGCAGGTCGTGGGTGAACACTCCGGTCTGCAGGCCGAAGCGGCTCGCGTTGACCGCGGCGAAAGCGTCGTCGACACCGTCGACCGGCGCCATGACGAGCACCGGCCCGAAGACCTCCTCGCACGACACCTTCGCGTCGGCGGGGACGTCGGTGAGGACGGTGGGCGCGTACGTCGCACCGTCGCGAACACCGCCGGTGAGCAGCGTCGACCCGGCGGCGACGGCCTCGTCGACCCACGTCTCGACGCGCACCGCGGCGCGCTCGTCGACCAGCGGGCCGACGACCGTCGCCTCGTCCCACGGCGAGCCCGTGGCGAGCGACTCGACCTTCGCGACGACGAGCGGCACGAGCCGCTCCCACAGCGAGCGGTCGACGAGCACGCGCTGGACCGACACGCAGGACTGGCCGCCCTGGTAGTTGGCGAACGTCGCGATGCGCGTGGCGGCCCAGTCGAGGTCGGCGTCGCTCGACCAGTCGGGGGCCACGACCGCGGCCGCGTTGCCGCCGAGCTCGAGGGTGACGTGCTTGTGCGGCACCGCGGCCTGGATCGCGAGGCCCACGCCCTCCGAGCCGGTGAACGACACGACGGGCAGGCGCGGGTCGTCGACGAGCGCCGACGCGACGTCGTTGCCGACCGGGAGCACCGACCACGAGCCGGCCGGCAGGTCGGTCTCGGCGAGCAGCTCGCCGAGCAGCAGCGCCGACAGCGGCGTGGCCGGCGCGGGCTTCACGATGATCGGCGCGCCGACCGCGAGGGCCGGCGCGACCTTGTGCGCCACGAGGTTGAGGGGGAAGTTGAACGGTGCGATGCCGAGCACCGGACCGGTCGGGAAGCGGCGGATGATCGCCGTGCGCCCGGCGGTCGCGGCGTCGGTGTCGAGCCGCTGCACGTCGCCGCTCCAGCGGCGGGCCTCCTCCGCGGCGAGCCGGAACACCGACGCGGCACGGCCGACCTCGGCGCGGGCCCACATGATCGGCTTGCCGTTCTCGGCCGTGATCAGCCCGGCGATCTCGTCGGTGCGCTCGGTGAGGCGGCGCGAGACGTGAGCGAGCGCCTCGGCGCGCTGGTGCGCCGAGGTCGCGGCGAACGCGCCGCGCACGGCCCAGGCCGCGGCGACGGCCTCCTCGACCTGCGCGGCCTCGGGCACCGCGTGCGCGCCCGCGACGGAGCCGTCGTAGGGGTTGGTCACGTCGACGTGGACGGCGGAGGTCTCGGCGCGGCCGGCGACCCAGAACGGGCGGATGTCGGTCATGACGTCGACGGTACGGTCCGCCACGCACGCGGCCCTCGCCCGTACGGCGTACCCGGGCCACGGGATGCTCCTGCCTGGACACTCCGGCGGCGTGGGCCTTCAGCGGGACGAAAGCCGGTCTTCGGCGCTCCCGCCGAACCTCGTCCTGACCGACGGACGAGCCGCCGGCGACCGGAGAGGACCCCTGATGACCACCACGACCCGCTCGATCCGCCGGGCCGGCGTCGGCGCCGGCCTCGCGCTCGCGCTGCTGCTGCCCGTCGGCGCCGTCGCCGCGAGCCCCGCGTCGGCCGCCACGACCACCACGGCCACGACCGTGAGCTCCACGACCCAGCAGCAGGCCCGCGCCACGCTGCTGGCCTCCATCGCCGCCGCCGACCGCGCCTACCGCGCCGCCGTCGCCGCGGCGAACCGGCACTTCTTCAGCGACCCGACCGTCGTGCTCGCCCGCTCGCAGCGCCTGGCGATCGTGAGCACGTCGACCGACCCGGCCGCGATCCTCGCCGCCAACCAGGCGTACGCCGTGGCCGTGTCCGAGGCGCTCGAGACCCGCGCCGGCGCGATCGACGCCGCGCGCACCACCAAGTTCGCCGCCGTCGACGCCGCGTGGGCGGCGTACGACCTCGTGGTGAACCCGGCGAACGCGATCGCGCGCAACGCCTACCGTGCCGCGATGCGCAGCGCGAACTACGAGCTGCGCACGCACATCTCGGCGGCGCACCGCGCCTACCGCAAGGCCGTGGCCGCCGACCACGCGACGCTGCGCGCATCGGTCAACACAGCGATCGCGACCTACGAGGCGAGCGGCAAGACGGCCGACGACCTCGCCGCCTTCACCGCGGCGATCACCACGGCCCGCACCGCGTTCCGCACCGACGCCGACGTCGTGGCCGCCCGCGCCGCGCGCCACACCGCCGTGAAGAGCGCGTGGCTCACGTACGCGAAGTCGGTCCGTGCCGCGCGCGTGGCGTTCCACAACGCGACCGGCCGCTGGCCGCACGCCACCCGCATCGTGCTGCCGCGCATCTGAGCCCGACCGCTGCCGCGCCTCCACCGCGACCCGTGGGGGCGCGGCAGCGCGCGCTCAGCCCGGCTGACGGGTGAGCGCGAGGTAGAGCTCGGCGCGCACGCCGGGGTCGTCGAGCGAGCGGCCGAGCAGCGCCTCCGCGCGCCGCAGCCGGTGCCGGACGGTGTGCCGGTGCACCCCGAGGTCGGCCGCCGCCGCGTCGACCTGGCCGTGGCGCGAGAGCCAGGCGAGCAGCGTGGCCGGCAGGTCGGCCCGCTCCCCCGGCTCGTCGAGAGGCGCGAGAAGCGCTGCCGCCCAGGCATCTGCGGCCGCCGGGTCGAGCAGCGCCTCGAGGCCGCCGCCGAGCTCGTCGTAGGCGCGTACGCCGCTGCCGCCGGCCGCCAGCGCGCGACGAGCACGCGTCAGCGAGCGGGCCAGGGCGTCGGGATCGTCGAGGTCGGCACCGTCGCCGACACCGACACCAGCCACCAGCTCGAGGTCGTCGGCAGCGCCCGCCGCACCGTCGAGGGCGACCGCGGCCGGGGCCACGGCGACGACGAGCGCGGGGTCGTCGGAGAGCAGCCCCGCGGCGACCGCGCCGCCGGGCAGCGAGTCGGCGAGCCGGTCCTCGCAGCCCGCCACGACCGCAGGGTCGGCGGACGCCGGACGGGCGACGAGTGCCCGCACCTGACCGCCGCGCAGCGCCGTCCACCCGAGGGCGTCGAGCGGCAGCTCGGCCACGCGACCGTCGAGCAGCAGCCGCAGCGCGGCCGCACGCACGCCGCGCTCGGCAGCCGTGCGTCCCTCGGCCCGCGCGAGCGACAGCGACAGCAGCGACACGGCGAGGTTCACCACGGCCTGGTCGTTGGCGCGCAACGGGCCCGAGGCGCCGACCGCGAGGAACCCGCGGGCGCGTCCGCGGACTCCCAGCGGCTGGATCACGACGTAGTCGTCGGCGCCGGAGACGACGGCCGACGCGAGGAGACCGCGCGGTCGCAGCCGCGCGATCTCGCCCTCGAGGTCTGCCGTGCGCGAGGCGGCCGAGGCCGGGCTCGCGTGGAGGACGTGGCCCGCAGCGTCGAGCACGATCGCGAACCCCGACACGTGCTTGGCGAGCCGGGCGACCACCGCGGCGGTGCCGCCGTCGTCGGAGGAGAGCGCCGCGCGGATGAGGTCGCGCTGGCTGGCGAAGCCGCGCGCCGCCTCGTCGTACTCCTCGGCCGCGAGCAGCCGGGAGACCGCCTTCGTGACCGCGATGAACGGCGTGCCCTCGGGCACCTCGAGCAGCGGGAGGCCGGCCTTCTCGGCCGCCGCGATCAGCGGCGCCGGGACCTCGGCGTGGCTGAGCCCCACCCCGAGCCCGAGGCCGACGACCTCGGCGGCCACCAGCCGCTTCACGTACGCCGTGGCCGCGGCGGCCTTCTCGGGCAGGCGCATCCCGGTCGTCAGGAGCAGCTCGCCGCCCTCGAGGAACGGCGCCGGGTCCTCGAGCTCGGAGACCGCCACCCACTTGACCGGGCGGTCGAGGTGGGCGGCCGCCGCGCGGACGACGAGCCCGAGCTCGGGCAGGGCCACGACCTCGCGCAGCACGGGCGGCACGGCGTACCCCTTCCGATATCCGAGTCGGACAACAGTATCGGGAGCGTTGGCCCGGAAGTCCACGTCGCGCGGGGGTCGCGGGGCCCTACGCTCGGGCCATGACGACCTCTCCCCTCACCGCAGCGGACCTCCCCCAGGAGCGCCGCCTGGTCACCGCCATCCCCGGCCCCAAGTCGGCCGAGCTCCAGGCCCGTCGCACCTCCGCCGTGAGCGCGGGCGTGGGGGCCACCCTGCCCGTCTACGTCGAGGCCGCCGGCGGCGGCGTCATCGTCGACATCGACGGCAACTCCCTCATCGACCTCGGCTCCGGCATCGCCGTGACGAGCGTCGGCAACTCCGCGCCCAAGGTCGTGGCCGCGGTGCAGGAGCAGGTCGCGAAGTTCACGCACACCTGCTTCATGGTCACCAGCTACGCCGGCTACGTCGAGGTGTGCGAGGCGCTCAACCGCCTCACCCCCGGCGACCACGAGAAGCGCTCGGCGCTGTTCAACTCCGGCGCCGAGGCGGTGGAGAACGCGGTGAAGATCGCCCGCGCCTACACCAAGCGCCAGGCCGTCGTCGTCTTCGAGCACGGCTACCACGGCCGCACCAACCTCACGATGGCCATGACGGCGAAGAACATGCCCTACAAGCAGTCGTTCGGCCCGTTCGCCAACGAGGTCTACCGCGTGCCGCTGTCCTACCCGTTCCACGACGGCAACAAGGACGGCGCGAAGGCTGCGGCCGACGCGATCAGCCGCATCGACAAGGAGATCGGCGCCGACAACGTCGCGGCGATCGTCATCGAGCCCATCGCGGGCGAGGGCGGCTTCATCGTCCCGGCCGCGGGCTTCCTCCCCGCGCTCGTCGACTACGCGCGCGCCAACGGCATCGTGTTCGTCGCCGACGAGATCCAGACCGGCTTCTGCCGCACCGGCGCCTGGTTCGCCTGCGAGCACGAGGGCATCGTCCCCGACATGATCACGACCGCGAAGGGCATCGCGGGCGGCCTGCCGCTCGCCGCCGTCACCGGTCGCGCCGAGATCATGGACGCCGTCCACGCGGGCGGCCTCGGCGGCACCTACGGCGGCAACCCCGTCGCCTGCGCGGCGGCTCTCGGCTCCATCGCCGAGATGGAGGAGCACGACCTCAACGCCGCCGCCCAGCGCATCGAGTCGGTGATGAAGCCGCGCCTGCAGACGATCGCCGACAAGACCGGCGTCATCGGCGACATCCGCGGCCGCGGCGCCATGATCGCCGTCGAGATCGTCAAGCCCGGCACCGACGAGCCCGACGCCGCGCTCACCGCCGCGATCGCGAAGGCCTGCCACGCGCAGGGCGTGGTCGTCCTCACCGCCGGCACCTACGGCAACGTGCTGCGCTTCCTCCCGCCGCTGGTGATCCCCGACGCCCTGCTCGACGAGGCCCTCACCGTCCTCGAGGAGCAGTTCCTGGCCCAGACCGGCCACTGACCGACCCACGACGAAGGCCCGGATCCCCCAGGGGATCCGGGCCTTCGTCATCCCGCGTGATCTTGGTGAGTCGCTTGCTTCCCGGGCCGAGTAGCTCGCAACTCACCAAGATCACGCACGGTGTCAGGAGGGGTGGGTCTCGCTGAGGACGGCGTGGGTGCTGGGGTCGCGCTCCTGCAGGCCCCAGGGCTGGCCGTAGCCGTCGCGGAGCAGGTCGAGGAACGGCACGGCGTCGAACGCCTCGGGGCCGACCACGCCGACGCCCGACCACGCGCCGGTGGCGAGCAGCTCGAGCGCCACGACGGGGTTCATCGCCGTCTGCCAGACGACCGCCTGGGCGCCGTACTCCTTCATGGTCCAGGCGTTGTCGGCCACGTGGTAGAGGTAGACCTCGCGCGGCTGGCCGTCCTTGCCCGTACCGGTCACCCAGGTGCCGGCGCAGGTCTTGCCCTCCATCTTGTCGCCGAGCAGGAGCGGGTCGGGCAGGCACGCGGCGACGACGTCGCGCGGGCTCACCTGCACGCCGCGCACGGTGACCGGCTCGGTGCGGTCGAGCCCGAGCTTGTTGAGCACCTGCAGGACCTCGATGAACTCGTCACCGATGCCGTACTTGAACGTCACGCGCTTCGCGTCGAGGAAGCGCGGCATGAGCAGCACCTCCTCGTGCTCGACGTTCACGCACTCGACCGGGCCGATGCCCTCCGGGAACTCGAAGGTCTCGGGCTCGGAGAACGGAGCGGTCGTGTACCAGCCCTTCTCCTTCTCCCAGATCACCGGCGGGTTGAGGCACTCCTCGATCGTCGTCCAGATGGAGAACGACGGCGCGAAGTCGTAGCCGTGCACGACGAGGTTGGCGCCGTCGCGCACGCCGAGCTCGTCGATCTCGGAGAACAGGTGGTCGGCGGCGTACCGCGCGAACACGTCGGCCAGGCCCGGCTCGACGCCGACGCCGCAGAGCGCCAGGCGACCGGCGACCTCCCACTCCTGGGCGCGCGCGAACTGCTCGTCGCCGAGCTTCACGCCGGTGAGCTCGTAGGGCTGCTCGGGGTGGCGGTGCGACAGGCTCATCGCCGTGTCGAGGTAGTCGGCGCCGGCGAGGAACGCGCCCTCGAAGATGGGGAGCACGAAGCGGGGGTCGACGACGTTGAGCACGTGGGTGATGTCGTGCGCGCGGCAGAGCGCGGCGACGGCCTCGGCGTCGGAGGCGTCGACCTGGGCGGCCGAGAAGCGGTGGTCGTCGAGGCGCTCGACGAGCGCGGTGGCGCGGGCGACGTCGTAGTCGGCGACGACGATCCGCTCGAAGAAGTCACGGCGGGCGGCGATCAGGGCGGCGGACGAGCCGACACCACCAGCGCCGACGATGAGGATCCGCATGGTCTGTTCCTTGGTCGTGGGCCGACGTCGCCGGCTCCTGATCGGCACGCTAAGGCATAAGATGCTTATATGACGACCTGGACAGCCGACCGCCCGCAGACCGACACCGCCTGGACCGTCCTCGGCGTGCCCATCGACAGCGTCGGTGCGCCCGCCGGCGGGCCGCTCTTCGGCACCGAGCTCGCTCCCGAGGCGCTGCGATCGCTGGGGATCCTCGACCGGCTCGGCGCCACCGACGCCGGCGACGTCGACGCCCGCATCACCGGCCCCGACCGCGACCCCGCGACCGGCCTCGTCGGCGGTACGACGGTCGCTCCGACGATCGCCGCCGTGCGCGCCCGCACGCGCGAGCTGGTGGCGGCCGGCGCGCGACCGCTGATCCTCGGCGGCTGCTGCACGCTCCTGGTCGGCGCCTTCCCCGGCGCGGTCGACGTGCGCGGCCCGATCGGGCTGGCCTACCTCGACGGCCACTACGACGTGTACGACCACCTGACCTCGCCGACCGGCGAGGTCGCCGACATGCCCGTCGCCCTCCTCCTCGGCCGCGGCCAGAGCGGGCTCCTCGAGGTGTCGGCTCCCCCGTCGCTCACCGCCGACCGGCTGCGCGTGCTCGGCGCGCGCGACCGCGAGGAGTGGGCCGACGTCGCCGACCTCGTGCGCGAGCTCGAGCTCCCGGCGTACGACGTCGACGCCATCCGGTCGGATCCCTCCGGAGTCGGAGCCCAGACCGCGGATGCCCTGGGCCCCAGCGGGTTCTGGCTCTCCCTCGACGTCGACGTGCTCGACGAGGCGGCGTTCCCGGCCACCGACTACCTCATGCCGGGCGGCCTGTCGCTCGACGAGCTGCACGACGTCATGGCGCCGCTCGGACGCGACGAGCGCTGCCTCGGCGTCTCCATCGCCTGCTACAACCCGACGAAGGACCCGGGTCTCGCCAACGGCCGCGCACTCGTCGACCTGCTGGCGAGCGCGCTGGGCGGCGAGTCGTGATCCGCGAGTACGACGCGTCGGGGATCGCGATCCCGCCCGGCGCCCCGCGACCTCCTCGCCGCGGCGCCAGGGCCGACCGCGCCTTCGCCGCGAACGTGCTCGGCACCTTCGCCCTCACCGTGTCCGACCGGATGGGCATCGCGACGCGCGACGCCGCGGGGCACGGTGCCAACGCGCCCGCAGCGCTCGTCACGCTGCTCTGGTACCCCGACCGCCCGATCGCCTTCCTCGCCGACCGCCTGCGCATCAGCCATCCCGGCGCGGTGCAGCTCGTCGACCGGCTCGAGCACGACGGCCTCGTCGAGCGCGTCCCGGCGTACGACGGACGCACGAAGCTGCTCGCGCTCACCGACCGCGGCCACGAGGTCGCGCTCGACGTCCTCGCCGAGCGGCGCGACCTCCTCGAGCGCGCTGTGTCCGCCCTCGACGACCAGCAGGTGTCGACGCTCGTCGAGTCCGTGGGCGCGATGCTCGAGGCGCTCGCCGACGACCTCCTCACCAGCGAGTTCATGTGCCGCATGTGCGACGAGCTCGCCTGCCCCGACGCGCGCTGCCCGGTCGAGCGCGCGCAGGCGACCCCGCCGCACCGGCGCGGCACGGGCTTCGGCGTCGAGGACACCACGGGCTGACGCCGCCCCGTCGGCGCGACTCCCCGCCACGGTCGGCCTAGCGTGCGAGTCGTGGCTGGGTGCCACCGCGCGCCCGCCCGGGAGGTGCGCGATGTCCACCACGATCCGCCGCCACCGTCACGAGCACGACGACGATCCCGAGCCGGCGGCACCCGTCCGCAGCGACGCGGGGAAGGGTCTGCAGAGCGGCGCCCTGACGCTCAAGGACAGCGTGGTCTTCGGCCTCGCGTCCGTGGCCCCGGCGTACTCGCTGGCCGCGACCCTCGGCTACATCATCCTGGCGGTCGGCGACTTCTCCGCCGCGTCGATCCTCGTCGCGTTCGTGCCCATGCTCTTCACGGCGTACGCCTACCGCGAGCTCAACCGCGCGGTGCCCGACTGCGGCACGACGTTCACGTGGAGCACCAAGGCGTTCGGGCCGTGGCTGGGCTGGATGGGCGGCTGGGCCGTCGCCTTCTCCGGCACCATCTTCCTGGCCAACGCGGCCGAGGTGGCGGCCCGCTACCTCATCAGCTCGGTGTCCGCGGCCGGGGGCGACGCCGCGTGGGCCGGGACCGTCGCGTCGTGGGGCGACAGCACCCTCATCGTCACGACCCTCGGTGTCGTGTCGATCGTGCTCGTCACGTGGGTGAGCTACCGCGGCATCGTCATCAGCGCGCGCGTGCAGAACGCGCTGATCTACGTGCAGTACGGCGTCCTCATCCTGTTCACGGGCGCGCTGCTGTGGCGTGTCATGTCCGACGGCACGCCCGACGGCGGCGTACCGCTGTCGTGGTCGATGCTCGACCCGTTCCGCATCGACTCGATGCAGTCGATGATCGCCGCGGTCGTGCTCGGCGTGTTCCTGTTCTGGGGCTGGGAGAGCACGCTGTCGGTCAACGAGGAGACTGAGAACCCCACGCGTACGCCGGGACGCGCAGCCCTGATCTCGACGGTGCTGCTGCTCGTGACCTACGTCGGCGTGACCATCGCCGTGCTCGCCGCGGGCGGCACGGGCGGCGGGGTCCTCGACCTGAGCGACGAGGCGGTCGCCGAGGGCAGCGCCGACGACGTGTTCACCCCGCTCGCGCAGACCGTGGGGCCGTGGCTCGCGGTGCTCGTCGGGTTGGCGATCGTGGTCTCGAGCCTGTCGTCGAGCCAGACGACGATCCTCCCCACCACGCGCGGCATGCTCGCGATGGGCGTCTACCAGGCCGTGCCGCGCCGCTTCGCGAGCGTGCACGAGCGCTTCCGCTCGCCGGGCTTCTCGACGCTCGTGATGGGCGTGACGGCGATCGTCTACTACGTCGGCATGACGTTCGTGAGCCAGAACCTGCTCTACGACTCGATCTACTCGATCGGGCTGTTCATCACGTTCTACTACGCGCTCACCGGCTTCAGCAGCGCGTGGTACTTCCGCCACGACATGCGCAGCTGGCGCACCGCGCTGACGCGCGGGGTGCTCCCCGTCCTCGGCGCGCTCGCGCTGGTGTTCGTGTTCGTCCGCAGCGCCTCCGACATGCTCGACCCCGCCAACAGCTACACGACGCTATTCGGCGTCGGCGCCGCCTTCGTGCTCGGCATCGGCGGCCTGCTGCTCGGCGTCGTGCTCATGCTCGTGCTCGCCGCCCTGCCCGCCCAGCGGCCGTTCTTCCGCGGCCGCTCCCTGAACCGGACGACGGCCGTGCTCGTGCCGGAGGACGCCGGCTGAGGGCAGCCTTCGTGACCCACGTCGCGTGCGAGGTCGGCTGAACCCGAGTCGCCGGTGGAGCGCTCCGGATAGCCTGCCGGGACCAGCCGCGGGGGCCAGTCCTGGAGGTACGCGTCATGGCATCGACCGTCGACATGCCCAGCGGGGCCTACGAGCAAGGCAGCAAGGGCCTCAAGGGCGGGGCGCTCGGCCTGCTGTCGAGCGTGGTCATCGGCGTCTCGTCGACAGCCCCCGGCTACTCGATCGCCGCGACGCTCGGCGGCGTCGTCGCCCTCGTGGCGTTCCAGGCGCCGGCGGTCATGATCCTGGCGTTCATCCCGATGCTCTTCATCGCCTACGCCTACCGCGAGCTCAACCGGGTGGCGCCCGACTGCGGCACCACGTTCACCTGGTCGACGAAGGCCTTCGGCCCCTGGGTCGGCTGGATGGGCGGCTGGGGCATCATCGCCGCCGACGTCGTCGTGATGGCGAGCCTCGCGCAGATCGCCGGCATCTACGGCTTCCTGCTCTTCGGGCAGGACGACCTCGCGAACAACACCGCGGCGGTCACGACCGTCGGCTGCCTCTGGATCGTGCTGCTCACCTACGTCTGCTACCGCGGCATCGAGGTGTCGGCGAAGTTCCAGTTCGTGATGCTCGCCGTCGAGGTCGTGATCCTGGTGCTCTTCAGCGCCATCGCGCTGGTGAAGGTCTACACGGGCAACGCCGGACCGAGCGCCGAGACACCGTCGCTGTCGTGGCTCAACCCGCTCAACATCGTCGGGGAGGGCGGCGGCTTCTCGATCACGACGATGTCGTCGGCGACCCTGCTCGCCGTCTTCATCTACTGGGGCTGGGACTCCGCGGTCTCGGTCAACGAGGAGACCAAGGACCCGGAGACGACGCCGGGCCGCGCCGCGATCCTGTCGACGATCATCCTCGTGCTGACCTACGCGATCGTGGCCGTCGCGGCCGTCGCGTTCAACGGCGTCGAGGACCTCGCTGACTCCGACGACGTGCTCGCCACGCTCGGCTCGCAGGTGCTCGGCTCCGGCCTCGACAAGGTGCTCATCATCGCGGTGCTCACCTCGGCGGCGGCCTCGACGCAGACGACGATCCTGCCGACCGCGCGCACCACGCTCTCGATGTCGGCGTACCAGGCGCTGCCCGCCTCGTTCTCGCGGATCCACCCGCGGTTCTTCACCCCGACGACGTCGACGATCGCCATGGGCGGAGTGTCGATCGTCTTCTACGTGATCATGGCCCGGATCAGCGACAGCATCCTCGCCGACTCCGCTCTCGCGGTCGGCCTGCTCATCGCGTTCTACTACGGCCTCACCGGGTTCGCGTCGGCGTGGTACTTCCGCAACGACCGCGGCACGGGGTTCCGCGAGCTCAACGCGCGCATCATCATGCCGCTGCTCGGCGGTCTCATGCTGCTCGGCGCGTTCATCCTGACCCTGCGCGACAACGCCAACCCCGAGAACAGCGACACGCAGCTGACCATCTTCGGCTGGGAGACCGGCGGCGTGTTCGTGATCAGCGTCGGCGCGCTGCTGCTCGGTGTGGTGCTCATGATCATCAGCCGGTTCCGCTCGCCCGCGTTCTTCTCCGGCGAGGTGCTCAACCGCGACACCGTGATCCAGGTGTACGAGAAGGAGCCGATCACCGAGGTCGAGGCGATCGTCCCGGGTCTGCCCGACGCACCGAGCCAGGAGCAGACGGTCGTGCCGCCGCTCTCGGTCGAGGAGCTGCGCGAGGCGCAGGCCGAGGCCCGCGAGGAGGCGCGCGAGAGCGACGAGGAGGGCTGACGCCCTCAGGAGCTCAGGAGCCCGGGGGCTCAGCCGCTCGAGGCGTCGCCCTCGTCGGGGCCCTGCGCTCCGGCGGTCACGCAGAACTCGTTGCCCTCGGGGTCGGCCATGACCTGCCACCAGTGGCCGAAGCGCTCGACGCGCTCGCCGACCACCGTGGCGCCGAGCCGGCGCAGCCGGGTGATGTGCGCCTCGGGGTCGTCGGGGTGGCAGTCGAGGTGCATGCGGTTCTTGCCGGACTTGGCCTCCGGCACCGTGGCGAGCACGAGGACGGGACCGTCCTTGCTCGAGTCGGCGGGGACGAGCACGCGGTACTCGTCGAGCTTGTCGGACAGCCGGTAGTCCAGCGCCAGCTCCCAGAACGGGATCAGCGCGTCGGCGTCCACGCAGTCGAGCACGACAGTGACCCTCATGGACCGACGGTACGGGGCGATGACCGACCGTGTTCGCGGAATGCGGAGAGCGACCGCTGGTCGGAGCAGCCGCGCACGGCGCGTCCGGTGAGTAGGTTGACGCCGTGCCCGGCCTCGACGACGACCTCGCGCTCGCGCTCCACCTCGCCGACGTCGCCGCGGCGGTCACGCTCCCGGCGTTCGGGCGCCGCCTCGACGTCGCGCTCAAGGCCGACGACACCGTGGTCACCGAGGTCGACGCCGCTGCCGAGCGGGCCGTGCGCGAGGCGCTGCGCGAGCACCGCCCCGACGACGGCGTCCTCGGCGAGGAGGAAGGGCTCGTCGAAGGGTCCAGCGGCCGTGTGTGGGTGCTCGACCCGATCGACGGCACCCGCATGTACGCCGAGGGCATCCCGCTGTGGACCACCCTGGTCGCCCTGCGCGACAGCACCGGCGTGCTCGTGGGGGTGGCCGACGCACCCGCCTCGGCGCTGCGCCAGCACGCCGCACGGGGCGCGGGCGCGTGGGAGGTCGGACGTCGCCTCGCCGTCTCCCCCGTCGACCGTCTCGCCGACTCGTTCGTGCTGCACGCGTCCGTCGAGGAGTTCGCCGGGCTCGGCGAGACGTCGTCGCTCGAACGGCTCGTGACCGCGTCGCGCGGCAGCCGCGGGATGGGCGACGCGTGGGCGCACCTCATGGTGGCGCGAGGCTCTGCCGAGGCGCTGGTCGAGGCGGCCCCCTGCTACGAGTGGGACTGGGCGGCGACCTCGCTCATCCTCGACGAGGCGGGCGGCCGCACGTCGGCGCTCGATGCAGCGGCACCGTACGCCGGCTGCCGGCTGCTCGCCACGAACGGTCGCATCGACGACGAACTGCGCGCGACGTACGGCGCGACCCTGCACTGAGGCTCAGAGCGGGTTGGTCCACGCGCGGCGGCCGTGCTCGTCGACGACCGTCACCCGCTCGTAGAGCCGCTCGCCCTGGCGGTCGAGCAGCACCCGCGTGATGAGCCCGTGGCCGTCGGTCTCGAGGATCCGGCCGTTGCGGCGACCGTGGCGGCCCACCGACACGCTGGTGCCCCACTCCTCCTCGGTGTGCAGACGCACCTGCCGCGCCGGGGAGCAGGCGACCTCCACGCCGTCGGCCGTCACCTCGACGTCATGGATCACCGGACCCTCCGACAGGTACGTCGCACCCGTGCGCAGCGCCTCGAGCACGGCGGCCTCGGTGCGCTCCGCGGCGCGGACCATCGTCCACGCTGCACCGAGCTCGAAGAGCGGGTAGTGCTGGTCGTCGGTCGCGATGCCCATCACCGGGCGCCCGCTGCGCAGCAGGGCGTCCCACCACGGCGAGGAGTCGCCGCGACCGGTCTCGTCCTCGGCCGAGGCGTTGTAGACCTCGATGCCGACGTAGCCGTCCTGCGACGCGATGTCGTCGACGTGCAGGCCGTTCCAGTACGGGTGCGCGACGTACACGACGGCACCCATCGTCGCCGCCCACGCGCAGCCCGCGGTGAGGTCCGGGAACGTGCGGACCTCGTAGTGCTCCTCGTCGTTCGTGTACCAGTTGGCGCGGTCGCCGCCCGGGTCGTCGGGCAGGTGGTCGATGCCGTAGACGAGGAACTCGGCGCTCTGCGTCGGGTAGTTCGGCCGCGCGAGGTCCCACCCGAGCTCGGCGCCGCGCACCGTGAGCACCCGCTCGGTCGACGGCACCTCGGTTAGGCGCCAGTGGTCGGTGATGGCGACGACGTCGAACCCCGCCTCCTCGTACGTCGTGACCAGACGCGCCGGCGGCAGCGTGCCGTCGCTCTCGGTGCTGTGCGTGTGCAGCGCCGCCTTGAGCCACTCGCCGGGCGCGCGGAACGGGTTGCTGCTCATGCCTTCCCCTTGTCCTTGCGGCGCAGCCGCGGGTTGAGGATCTCCTCGATGGCGTAGCCGCACATGGTGAACGCGAGCGTGACGAGCACGACGCAGACCCCGGGCGGGATGATCCACCACCAGTAGCCGTTGGCCATCGCACCGGCGTCGAACGCCTCCTCGATGATCCGGCCCCACGACGTCGCCGTCGGGTCGCCGAGGCCGAGGATCGCGAGCGTGGTCTCCGACAGGATCGCGACCGCCACGGTCAGCACCGCCTGCGCGAAGATCACCGCGAACGTGTTGGGCAGGATGTGGCGCGTCATGATCGACCAGTCGCTCGCGCCGAGCGCGCGGGCGCGCTCGACGTAGGGCTGGCGCCGCACCGAAAGCGCCTGCGCCCGCACGATGCGGGCCGTGAGCGCCCACGACGTCACCGCGATCACGAGGATCACGTTGAGCAGCGTGGGCCCGAGGATCGCCGCCATCACGATCGCGAGGACCAGCCACGGGATCACGAGGAACCAGTCGGTGAGGGCCGACAGCACCGTGTCGATGCGCGTGCCGCCGTAGAAGCCGGCGACGACGCCGACGCCTGCGCCGAGCACCATCGCACCGATGGTGGCGGTGAGGCCGACGAGCAGCGAGACGCGGGTGCCGACGATGATCAGGCTGAGCACCGACCGGCCGAAGCCGTCGGTGCCGAGCGGGTACTGCGCCGAGGGCGGCTGGTTCGGCGTACCGGGTGCGGTGGCGGGGTCGATCGACGCGGGGCTCACGAGCAGCGGCGCGAGGATCGCCACGACGGCCGCGAGCACCAGGATCGCGAGACCCACCATCGCCTGCTTGTTGCGGCGGAACAGCCGCCAGCTGGCGAGGAAGGAGTCGCGGCGGCGCGCCCAGGCGATCGAGCGCACGCTCTCGGTGGAGACGTCGGCGGCGTCTGCGGTCACGTCACACCTCCTCGACGCGCGGGTCGAGGAACCCGTAGGTGATGTCGGCGAGCAGGTTCGCGAGCACGACCGCGGCGCTGGAGAGCAGGAACACCGCCTGCAGCACGGGGTAGTCCTGGTCCTTGATCGACTGGTAGGTGAGCAGCCCGAGCCCGGGCCAGGAGAACACCGTCTCGATCACGATGGCGCCGCCGAGCACGAAGCCGAAGCTGAGCACGATGAGCGTGAAGCTGGGCAGGAACGCGTTGGGCACCGCGTGGTGCCGCCGGATCCTCTTGTCGCCCAAGCCCTTCGCGCGGGCGAGCACGAGGTAGTCCTCGCCGCGCACGTCGATCATCGACGACCTCATGACGATCATGAACTGGCCGACGTACCCGAGCGTCAGCGTCAGCACGGGCAGGGCGAGGTGGCTGAGCACGTCGCCGCCCTCCGACGACGAGTAGCCGCCGGCGGGGAACCAGCCCAGGGAGCCGGCGAACACGATGAGCAGGATCATCCCGAGCCAGCCCTCGGGCGTCGCGTAGAGGATCAGCGAGGAGTAGAGCCCGCCGCGGTCGAAGGCGCTCCCCCGCTTCCACCCCGCACGGATGCCGGCGAGGACGCCGATGAGCGCCGCGAACGCGGTGCCCACGCCGACGAGCAGCACGGTCGGCCACATGCGTGCCGCGATCATCGACCACACGTCGTCGCCGGAGATGATCGAGACGCCGAGGTTGCCCGACAGCGTCTGGCGCAGGTAGGTCAGGTACTGCACGAGCAGCGGCTGGTCGAGGCCGAACACCTCGCGCTGGCGCTCGAGCGCCACCGCCGAGAGCCGCTGGCTGCGACCGAGCAGGGCGACCGGGTCGCCGGGCATGATGCGGAACAGGAAGAAGTTCGCCGTGAGGACGAACAGCAGCGTGAGCAGCGCCCAGCCGACCTTGCGCAGCAGGTAGCGCGACCGCATGCGCCCGTCAGTCCGTCTCGGCCTCGTCGTCGCCCGCTCCGCGCCTGCGCAGCGCGACGACGACGCCCACGACGACGACCAGCGCCACGATCGCCCACACCCACACGGGGATACCGCCCGACGACGAGCCCGAGCCCGACCCCGACGCCGACGCCTCCGCGGGCTTGGCGGTGACCATGCTCGTGTAGACGTAGGACGGCATCAGGTAGCCGACCTTCGCCGGCGTCGCGGTCAGGTTGGTCACCTTGTCGGTGCGGTAGGCCTCGATGGCGTTCGGGTACGCGACGACGATGCCCGGGATGTGGTCGTAGAGGTACTGCTGCGCCTCCTTGACGATCGGCAGCCGCTCGGTGGGGTCGAGGGTCTTGTTCTGCTTCTCGAAGAGCGCGTCGTACGCCGGGTCGGCGAAGCAGCCGTCGCTGAGGTTCTTGCACTCGCCGGAGGTGAACACCGACAGCTGGTAGTTCGGGTCGGGGTCGCCGCTCCAGTACCAGATGTAGGCGTCGAAGTCGCCGGACTGCTGGATGTCGTACATCTTCCCGGCGGTGACCGGCTGCACCTTGACGGTGATGCCGATCTGCTTGAGGAAGCCTGCGATCAGCTGGCCCACCGCGGTGCTGCCCTGCGTGTCGTCCGACGTGGGCATCCGGATCACGAGCGGCTGCCCGGTCTTGGGGTCGGTGCGCACGCCGTCGGTGCCCTTGGGGTAGCCGGCCTGGTCGAGCAGCGCGTTGGCGGCCTGCGGGTCGTACTTCACGACCTTGTCGTCGGGGATGTCGAGGTGCCAGTAGACCGACAGCGGTCTGACCACCGTCGTCCCCGGGCTCGCCGCCCCGGGGTAGACGGTGTCGACGATCTTCTGCTTGTCGATGGCCATCTCGATGGCCTTGCGCACCTGCAGGTCCTTGAGCGCCGGCAGCGGCTTGGACGCCGCTCCCTGGCCGCCGAAGTTGAACGCCATGTTGACCCACCAGTCGGACACGACCTTCTGGATCGCGACGTTCGACAGCTTCTCCACGGCCGGGAGCAGCGCGGGCTCGAGCCCGTCGGCGATGTCGATCTGGCCGTTCTTCAGCGCCTGGACCATCGCCTCCTGGTTGGTGAACAGCTGGAACACGATCGTCTGGTACGCCGGCTTCGGACCCCAGAAGTACGGGTTGCGCTCGAAGGTCCAGCTCTGTCCGTCGACGGCCTTGGTCATCGTGAACGGGCCGGACGAGACGTTGGGGAGCACCTTCGCGGCGGTGATCTCCTTGAGGTCCTTGTCGGCGTACTTCGCCCAGACGTGCTCAGGAGCGACGTAGACCCACGCCGGCACGCTGGGACCGTTCGTGGGGGTCGGCGACTTCCAGATCAGCGTGGTGTCGTCGGGGGTCTCGAAGGTCGTGCCCTCGGTGAAGTACCCGCTGAAGTAGGGCATCTCCTTGTCGATGGCGAACCGGTAGGAGAAGGCGACGTCCTTCGACGTGAGCGGGACGCCGTCGCTCCACTTCAGCCCGGGCCGCAGCTTGCAGGTCCACACCGTGCGGTCGGCGTTGGGGTCGCAGCCGGTCGCGATGCCGGGCGCCGCCGTGAGGTCGACGTCGCTGTACTTCATGAGCATGTCGTACTGGAGCGTCACGGCCTCGAACTCGGTCGCGCTGTTGAGCGCCCAGATGTTCGGGTTGTCGATGCCCGAGGTCATGCCGACGCGCAGGACCGGGCCGCTGCCCGAGCCCGACACGCTCGGCGAGGCGGGCGGCGAGCTCGACGTGGCCTGGGCGGCGCCGGGGACGAGGACCGCGGCCGCGATCGCGGCGGCGAGCAGCGGGACGAGACGTCGGACGCGCATCGGCAGGCTCCAGCTCCAGGACGAGTGCTGGGATCATCGCCGACGAACCGCCCTGCGGGGCGCATTCCGGACGAAATGTCAGCGCTCCGAGACCCTTTCGTCTCCTATCGGTCGATCGTCGGCCATCCGCGGCCGGATCCGTCGCACGATGCGAGCAGCCCCGCCGCCAGGAGGCGACGGGGCTGCTGCTGGAGCGGGTGGGCTCAGCCGTGGGTCGGGAAGCCCAGGTTGATGCCGCCGTGGCTCGGGTCGAGCCAGCGGCTCGTGACGACCTTGCCGCGGGTGAAGAAGTGCACGCCCTCGGTACCGTGCGCGTGCGTGTCGCCGAACAGCGACGCCTTCCAGCCGCCGAAGGAGAAGTAGGCCATCGGCACCGGGATCGGCACGTTGATGCCGACCATGCCGACCTCGACCTCGTTCTGGTAGCGCCGCGCGGCACCGCCGTCGTTGGTGAAGATCGCCGTGCCGTTGCCGTACGGGTGGTCGTTGACCAGGCGCAGCGCCTCGTCGTAGGAGTCGACGCGCACGACCGAGAGGACCGGGCCGAAGATCTCGTCGGTGTAGACGCTCATGTCGGTCGTGACCTCGTCGAGCAGCGTCGGGCCGAGCCAGTAGCCGCCCGGCTCGCCGTCGACCTCGGGGTTGCGGCCGTCGACGACGACCTTCGCGCCCGCAGCCTCGCCGGCGTCGATGTACGACGCGACCTTGTCGCGGTGCACCTCGGTGATGAGCGGACCCATGTCGCAGCCGCGACGGCCGTCGCCGGTGCGCAGGCCCGCCATCCGCTCCTCGATCTTCGCGACCAGCGGGTCGGCGACGTCGCCGACGGCCACGAGCGCCGAGATCGCCATGCAGCGCTCGCCGGCGGAGCCGAAGCCCGCGTTGACAGCGGCGTCGGCGGCGAGGTCGAGGTCGGCGTCGGGCAGGACCACCATGTGGTTCTTCGCGCCGCCGAGCGCCTGGATGCGCTTGCCGTTCGACGTACCGCGCTCGTAGACGTACTTGGCGATCGCGGTCGAGCCGACGAAGGACACGCTCTTGACGTCCTTGTGGTCGAGCAGGGCGTCGACGGCGACCTTGTCGCCGTGCACGACGTTGAAGACACCGGCAGGCAGGCCGGCCTCGGCCCACAGCTGCGCGATGAAGTTCTGCGCCGACGGGTCCTTCTCGCTCGGCTTGATGATGACGGTGTTGCCCGCCGCGATCGCGATCGGGAAGAACCACATCGGGACCATGGCCGGGAAGTTGAACGGCGAGATGATGCCGACGACGCCGAGCGGCTGACGGATCGAGTAGACGTCGACGCCGGTCGAGACCGACTCGGAGTAGCCGCCCTTGAGCAGGTGCGGGATGCCGCACGCGAACTCGACGACCTCGAGGCCGCGGGTGACCTCGCCGAGGGCGTCGGAGAGCACCTTGCCGTGCTCGGCCGTGATGATCGCGGCGAGCTCCTCCTTGCGCTCGTTGAGCAGCTCGCGGAAGGCGAAGAGGATCGTCGCGCGCTTGGTGAGCGAGGTCCTGCCCCACTCGGCGAAGGCGGCCTTGGCGGCGGCCACCGCCTCGTCCATGACCTCGACGGTGGCGAAGTCGACCCGGCCGGTGACGGCACCCGTCGCGGGGTCGTGCACCTCGCCGGTGCGCTCGGCGACGGCGCCGTAGGGCTTGCCGTCGATCCAGTGGGAGATACGCGTGGGCTCGCTCATGGGCGTCATCCTGTCGGGTCCGGGACCTGCGCCGCCACCAGCACTGTGACGGCGCAGGCCCGATCTGCTTGACGACCTGTCAGGCCGCTGAGCGGGCGCTGGGGAGCCTGGGCTGCGTCTTGGGCAGCCTGGGGCACCTTCAGCGCGAACGGGGTCAGCTGTCGAAGCCGAGGCCGAGGCGGTCGAGGGTGCGCAGCCAGAGGTTGCGGCGACCGCTGCGGTCGGCGGCGGCGAGCGAGCGGGTGGTCATCGCGATGCCCAGGCCGCGGACCGGCTCGGGCGGGAAGGGCAGCGGCATCGTCGAGACCATGCGCGTGCGGGTGCGCTCGGTGTCGCGGCCGTCGAGGAGGTCGAGCATGACGGCGGCGCCGAACCGGGTGGCACCCACGCCGAGCCCGGTGAAGCCGGCGGCGTACGCGACCTTGCCGTCGCGCGCCGTGCCGAAGAACGCCGAGAACCGCGAGCAGGTGTCGATCGCGCCGCCCCAGCGGTGCGTGAAGCCGACGTCCTCGAGCTGGGGCAGGACCTGGCGCAGGTGCTCGGCGAGCAGCGCGAAGGACTCGACGCGCTGGTCGTGGCGCGCCGAGACCTGGCGCTGGTAGATCGCGTCGTAGCCGCCGAACAGGATCCGGCCGTCGTCGGTGGGGCGGTAGTAGTGGAACTGGTTGCCCATGTTCGACAGGCCCTCGCGGCCGGACCACCCGATCGACTTCCACTGGACGTCGGTGAGCGGCTCGGTCATGAGCACGTAGTCGTAGACGGGGACGACGTAGTGGCTCAGCCGCCTGAGCAGCGGCGGGAAGGCGTTGGTGGCCAGCGCGACGCGCGCGGCGTCGACCGAGCCGGCACCCGAGTCGGACTCCGTCGTGATGCGCACGCCGGCGCCCGATGCGTCGCCGAAGCCGGTGGCACGGGTGTGCTCGTGGATCCGTACGCCGAGCGACAGGCACGCGTCGCGCAGGCCCCACGCGAGGCGGGCCGGGTAGACGAGAGCGTTGCCGGTGCGGGAGTAGAAGCCGCCGATCGCCATCGGCGAGTCGACGAGCTCGCGCGTCGCGTCGGCGTCGAGCGCCTCGGCGTCGATGCCGTGGTCGCGCATGAGCGCCGCGGCATCCTCGAGGCCCTCGAGGTGGTGCGGCGAGGTCGCGAGGCTGAGGTTGCCGCCGCGCTCGAACGAGCAGTCGATGCCGTAGCGGGTCAGGGTCGCCTCGAGCCCGTCGAGGTTCTCGTGGCCGAGGCGCACGAGGGTGTCGATCTCCTCGGGCCAGCGGCTCCAGCCGTTCTCGAAGCCGTGCGTGATCGAGGCCTCGCAGAAGCCGCCGTTGCGGCCCGAGGCCGCCCAGCCGATGCGGGCACCCTCGACGAGCAGGACGTCGCGCGAGGGATCGGCCTCCTTGGCCTGCAGCGCGGTCCAGAGGCCGGAGAAGCCGCCGCCCACGACGAGCAGGTCGGCGGTGGTGTCCCCGACGAGCGGGGGCAGCGGCTCGGGACGACGGGGGTCGTCGAGCCAGAACGGGACCGGCGACGCGTCGGCGACGGCGGCGTACGACGAGGGACGAGGGGTGCGTGCGAAGGGCACGACTCTCACGCTTCCGCGGTGGGCCGCCCCGGGTCCTCCGGACGATACGGCCGTCCCGGGCGGGCGGTGGATCCGCCGCGTCGTCCCCGGGACCCCGACAGGATAACCAGATCCTGAACAGCCGTGCAGCATCTGACGGAGCCATCGACGGAGGGCGATACTCCCGGGGTGACCTCTCCCCCGCCGCTGTCATCGGAGTACTTCGACGCCTGGTACGCGGCGATGGAGCGATCATCGCTCAAGGACGCGGTCATGCAGCGCTATCTCGGGCTCCCCGAGCACCTGGTCGTGAACAGCACGGTTCCGTGGCCCGGTCTCGACGACCTGGAGCGTCACCTGCGCCTGCCCGTGGGCGGGCGCCTGCTCGACCTCGCGTGCGGCCGCGGACGGATCGGCCAGGAGCTGGCGACGAGGACAGACGCACGGCTCGTCGGCGTGGACTTCTCGCCGGAGGCGTTGCGTCAGGCCGCTGCGCACGCGCGCGCCGTCGGCTGCGACGCGACGTACGCCGTGGGCGACCTGCTCGCCACGGGTCAGCCCGACAGCGCCTTCGACACCGTGCTGGTCGTCGACTCGATCCAGTTCGCGAGCAGCACGGTCGACGCGCTGCGCGAGGTCCGGCGGGTGCTGCGCGAGGGCGGGCGCGTCGTCCTCACCGGGTGGGAGGCACGGTCCCGGGGCGACGAGCAGGTGCCGGCGAGGCTGCGCGACCTCGATCTCGACGAGAGCCTGCGGGGCGCGGGGTTCGTCGACGTCGTGGTCGAGACGCGCGACGACTGGCGTGCGGTCGAGCTCGCCATGTGGGCGGAGGCGGCAGCGCTCGACCCGGGCGACGACCCGGCCCTCGTGTCGTTCCACGAGGAGGGGCTGCGCGCGGTGGCGGCGCCGGACGCCCTGCGCCGCGTGCTCGCGAGCGCGACCGCTCCGTCGGCCTGACGCCGTCGACCTGACGGGAGCGACCGGTCAGGTGCCGGTGACCTTGGACCAGGCGGTCGTGTACTTCTTCTGCGTCTCCTCGTCGGTCAGCCGCGTGGTGTGCGTGGTGGCGAGGAACTCGGCGTCGGGGAAGACCAGCGGGTTGTCGACGAGGGTCGGGTCGACCTTCTCCATGACCGCCTTGGCGCCCTCGACCGGGCAGATGTACTGCACGTACGCCGACACCAGGGCCGCGACCTCGGGCTCGTAGTAGTAGTTCATCAGCGTGTGCGCGTTCTTGCGGTGCTGCGCCTTCTGCGGGATCACCATCGCGTCGGCCCAGATCAGCTGGCCGGCCTCGGGGATCTGGTACTGCATCTTGGGCTCGTCGTACTGCAGCTGTACGACGTCGCCGGACCACGCGAGGCACGCGTAGACGGACTTGTTCGCGAGCAGCTCGGTGTAGTTGTTGCCGGTGAAGGCACGGATCTGCCCGGCGTCGACCGCCTTCTGGACCACGGCGCACGCGGCCATGAACTGGTCGTCGGTGTAGCTCGAGAGGTCGACGCCCTGCTCGAGCATCACCAGCGGGACGGTGTCGCGCCAGTCGTGCAGCAGCGCGACCTTGCCGTGCAGGTCCTCGCGGGTGAGCAGCTCGGTGATCGAGCCGACCTTCGTGGTGACGGCACCGTTGTAGGCGATGCCCGTGCAGCCGGACTGCCACGGGACCGTGTAGGTGCGCTCCTTGTCCCACTCGGGGTGCTGCAGCGATGACAGCAGGTTCTTGGTGACGTTCGGGAGCTGGGCCTTGTCGAGCTCCTCGATGTAGCCGCCGCGGATCCACCGCGTGGCGACGTCCTCGGTCGGCACGATGATGTCGTAGCCGGTGTCCTGCCCGGCGCGCATCATCGGCAGGAGCTTGGCGTAGAGGGCGTCGGCGTCGTTGATGTCCTCGGTGTACCTCACCGCGATGCCGGTCTTCTTCGTGAACGCGGTCAGGGTCGGGTGGTCCGACGCGTTGTTGTCGTCGGTGTCGATGTAGAGCGACCAGTTGGAGAAGTTCACCGACTTGTCCGTGTCGGACAGGTCGGGCACCGGGGGCTCGCTCTGCTTCGGCGCGCCCTTGGTGCCGCACGCCGACAGCAGCGGACCAGCCGCCAGCGCCGCGGCGCCGGCCGCCGTCGTCCCCAGCACGCGGCGCCGGGTGACCGACGGACCCCTCAGCTTCCTCGAACCGCTCACGACGTCTCCCCCTCGGCTCCGGCTACGACGGCCCGTCCGTCGACGCGGTGAGCAGCAGCCGCTGCCCCCACGTCGACGAACGGGACCCTGGGTTCGTCCCCGTCAGGCCTTGCGGGCCCGGCGGCGCTGGAGGACCTGCCCGATGAGCACGACCGCCAGCGAGATGAAGAACATGAGCGAGCCGACCACGTTGATCTGCGGCGGGGTGCCGCGCTGGGCCGAGCCCCACACGAACATCGGGAACGTCACCGACGAGCCCGAGTTGAAGTTCGTGATGATGAAGTCGTCGAACGACAGCGAGAACGCCAGCAGCGACGCGCCCACGATGCCGGGGAGGACCTGGGGGAAGGTGACCTTCCAGAAGGTCGTCTTCTCGTCGGCGTACAGGTCCATCGCCGCCTGCTCGAGACGCGGGTCGAGGCTGGAGATGCGCGCCTTGACCGTGACGACGACGAAGCTCAGGCAGAACATGACGTGAGCGATGAGGATCGTCGTGACGCCGGTCGCGATCTGGAAGCCGACGAACAGCGTCAGCAGCGACGAGCCCATGACGACCTCGGGCGTGGCCATCGGCATGAACACGAGCAGGTTGCTGCTTGCCCGGCCGCGGAACCGGTAGCGCCCGATCGCGAACGCCACGAGGGTGCCGAGCACGACCGAGCCCGCGGTGGCCACGAGGCCGATGAACAGGCTCAGGTAGAGCGAGTCGCACATGCCGGCGACGCCGCAGAAGTCGGTCCAGGCGTTGGTGGAGAAGTGGTTCCACGTGTAGTTGTAGCGGCCTGCCGGGTCGTTGAACGACATGACGACGACGACGAAGATCGGCAGGAACATGTAGAACAGCACGCCCACCCCGATGATCGGGATGATGTGCGAGCGGATCCAGCGGAACGGGCCGCCCGGGCGCTTGCGGATCTTGATGCTGCTCGACGCGGGAGCGGCGGAGGGTGCGGTCGCGGTAGCCATCAGACCAGCTCCTCCGTCCCGGCCTTGCGCACGTAGATCGTGACCATCACCAGGATCACCAGCATGAGCATCACCGAGAGCGCCGACGCTGTCGGATAGTCGGTGATCACGAAGAACTGGTCCTGGATCACGTTGCCGATCATGCGGATCTTCGTGGTGCCGAGGAGCTCGGCGTTGATGTAGTCGCCGGCCGCCGGGATGAAGGTGAGCAGCGTGCCCGCCACGACGCCCGGCATCGAGAGCTTCCACGTGACCTTGCGGAACGCCGTCCACGGGGACGAGTACAGGTCCTGCGCCGCCTCGACGAGGCGCGGGTCCATGCGGTCGAGCGCGGCGTACAGCGGCAGCACCATGAACGGCAGGAAGTTGTAGGTGAGGCCGAGCACGACCGCGAGCGGCGTGTTGAGGACGCGCTGGCCCTCGGTGAGCCCGAGCGCCGAGAGCACGTCGGTGATGTGCAGGAAGCTCATCGTGCGCACGACGATCGAGTCGTCGGCGAGGATCGTCTTCCACGCCAGCGTTCGGATCAGGAACGAGGTGAAGAACGGCGCGATGACGAGCACGAGCATCGCGGCCTTCCACCGCCCCGAGCGGAACGCGATGAAGTACGCCAGAGGGTACGCGAGCAGCAGGCAGAAGATCGTCGCGAGACCCGCGAAGACGAACGAGCGGACGAACTGCGGCCAGTACTCCTGCAGGGCGTTGACGTACGTCGACCACTCGCCCGGCGGCACGAACTCGTAGCCGGCGTCGAGCGAGCCGACGTACAGCGACGTCATGACCAGGAACAGTGTGGGCACGACGAAGAAGATCGTCAGCCACAGGAAGCCCGGCGTCAGCAGCGCGTACGGCGTCCAGCGCGAGGAGCCGACGGCCTTGGCCTCGGTCGAGCCCCCGCCGTCCTTGCCCTTCTTGGGCCGGCGGACGTCGACCTGCTCGAGCTCGGTCGCGACGACGGCGCCGCCGCTCACGAGGGCGCCCCGACGGAGTCGGGCTGCGCGGCGTCCTCGTCGATGACGACGCCGGCGTCGACGCTCTGCGAGGCGTCGAGGGCGAAGGTGTGCTCCGGCGCCCAGGTCAGCACCACGCGGGCACCGGGCACCAGGCGCGCGTCGCGGCCGGTGTTCTGCGCGAAGACCGTGAGCTCCTGGCCCCAGGCGGTGTCGACGAGGTACTGCGTCGAGACGCCGATGAACGACTCGTCGGAGATGATCGCCTCCATCCGGTTCTCGCCGTCGCGCACCTCGGCGTCGTCGGCGAACTGGATGCGGAGCTTCTCCGGGCGGACACCCACGTGGACGGCGTCGCCGGCCGAGTGGACCCGGCTGACCGGGACGCCGATGCGGTTGCCCTGCACCGAGACGAACGCGATCTCGCCCGAGCGGTCGGTGATGTCGCCGTCGAAGAAGTTCGACTGGCCGAGGAAGTTGGCCACGAACGTCGTCATCGGGTTCTCGTAGAGCTCGGTGGGCGCGCCCATCTGCTCGACGCGGCCCTGGTTCATGACGGCGATGGTGTCGGCCATGGTCATGGCCTCCTCCTGGTCGTGCGTGACGTGCACGAACGTGAGGCCCACCTCGGTCTGGATGCGCTTGAGCTCGAGCTGCATCTGGCGGCGCAGCTTGAGGTCGAGGGCGCCGAGCGGCTCGTCGAGGAGCAGCACCTGCGGCTGGTTGATGAGCGCGCGAGCGAGGGCGACGCGCTGCTGCTGGCCGCCGGAGAGCTGCTGCGGCTTGCGGCGCGCGAGGCCGGAGAGCTCGGTCAGGGCGAGCATCGCCTCGACCTGCTTGTCGATCTCCTTCTTGCCCTGGCGGCGCAGACCGAACGCGACGTTCTCCCAGATGTCGAGGTGCGGGAAGAGCGCGTAGCTCTGGAACACGGTGTTGACCGGCCGCTTGTACGGCTTGTTCCAGGTGACGTCCTCGTCACCGATGAGGATGGCGCCCTGCGTGGGCTCCTCGAGGCCGGCCACCATGCGCAGCGTCGTCGTCTTGCCGCAGCCCGAGGGGCCGAGCAGCGCGAAGAACGATCCCGCGGGGATGGTCAGGGTGAGGTCGTCGACCGCCACGAAGTCGCCGAAGCGCTTGGTGACGTCGACGATGCGCAGGTCAGCGCCGCCAGGGGTGGTCATGTATCAGGAACCCTTCACCTTGTTGAACGCCGCGGCGTACTTCTTCTCCGTGGCCTCCTCGACGCCCATGAACAGGTGCGTCTTGGAGAGGAACGCCTCGTCCGGGAAGATCAGCAGGTTGTCGACCAGCGACGGGTCGACCTTCTCCATCGCGGCCTGGGTGCCCTTCACGGGGCTGATGTACTGCACGTACGCCGTGAGCTGCGCGGCGACCGCGGGGTCGTAGTAGAAGTTCATGAGCAGCTCGGCGTTCTTCTTGTGCTGCGCCATGTTCGGAATCATCATGTTGTCCGCCCAGATCATCATCCCGGACTCGGGCTGGACGAACTTGATGTCGGGGTTGTCGGCCTGCAGCTGCACGACGTCGCCGGACCACGCCATGCACGCGTACGCCGTGCCGTCGGCGAGCAGACCCGAGTAGTCGTTGCCGGTGAACTGGCGGATCTGGCCCGAGTCGTTGGCCTTCTGCAGGTAGTCGACGGCGTTCATGAAGTCGTCGTCGGTGAAGTTCGACGGGTCCTTGCCCTGCTGCAGCATGATCAGGCCGATGGTGTCGCGCCACTCGGTGAGCACCGTGACGTGGCCCTTGAGGTCGCTCCGGGTGAGCAGCTCCTCGACCGACTTGACCTCGGGCACCTTCTTGGAGTTGTAGGCGATGCCGGTGACGCCGGACTGCCACGGCGCGGAGTGCTCGCGCTGCGGGTCCCAGGTCGGGGCCTTGAGCGAGTCGATGAGGTTCTTGTCGACGTCGGGCAGGTTGTTCTTGTCGACCTTCTGCACGTAGCCCTGGCGGATGAGGCGCGCGGCCATCCAGTCGGTGAGGGCGAACAGGTCCTTGCCGGTGTCCTGGCCGGCGCGCAGCGCCGGCGCGATCTTGGCGTAGAACGAGTCGTTGTCGTTGATGTCCTCGGTGTAGTTCACCGTGACACCGGTCTTGGCCTTGAACTCGTCGAGGGTCGGACGCTTGTTCTGGTCCTTGTCGTCGACGTCGATGTAGAGCTGCCAGTTGCTGAAGTTCAGCGTCTTGTCGGTGTCGGACTTGTCCGGCGTGGTGGGCGCGGCGCTGGCGGAGCTGCCGCCGCCCGAGCCCTTGGTGCCGCACGCCGCGAGCAGCGACGAGCCGGCGACGGCGGCGCTGCCCAGGGCAGCGGCCTGCAGCACGCGGCGACGCGGCATGCCGCTCTCGGCGGCGCGGCGGACCGCCTCGATCATCGGGTCGACAGGGCGCTCGGCCATGACGTGGTCTCCTCGGGGGGTGCTCGTGCGGGGGGTGAGGGGGGTGGGGGGGGTGGTGCAGCGGCTCCCGTGTCAGCGGTCGCCGAAGATGGTGCGGTGCCAGTCCTTGCGGGGCTCGCCCGTGATGTCGAACGAGACGTGCTTGACCTGGGTGTACTCGTCGAAGGAGTACTGGCTCATGTCCTTGCCGAAGCCCGACGCCTTGTAGCCGCCGTGCGGCATCTCGCTGATGATCGGGATGTGGTCGTTGATCCACACGCAGCCGGCCTGGATCTCGCGGCTGGCGCGCAGCGTGCGGAAGGTGTCGCGCGACCAGGCCGACGCCGCGAGGCCGAAGGGCGTGTCGTTGGCCAGCGCGATGCCCTCGTCGTCGGTGTCGAAGGGCAGCACCACGAGGACGGGGCCGAAGAGCTCCTGCTGGACGATCTCGCTGTCCTGCGCGACGTCGACCACGAGGGTCGGCTCGTAGTAGGCGCCGCGGGCGAGGTCGCCGCCCGGGGCCTGGCCGCCGACGACGACCTTGGCGCCGTAGCCGCGGGCGCGGTCGACGTAGCCGGCGACCGCGTCGCGCTGCTTCACCGACACCAGGGGACCCTGGTCGGTCGACGGGTCGGTCGGGTCGCCGAGGCGGACGGTGCGCATGACGTCGGCGACGCCCTGCACGAACGCGTCGTACAGCGGGCGCTGGACGTAGGCGCGCGTGGCGGCGGTGCAGTCCTGCCCGGAGTTGATGAGCGCACCGGCGACGGCACCCTGCACCGCGGCGTCGAGGTCGGCATCGTCGAACACGACGAACGGCGCCTTGCCGCCGAGCTCGAGGTGCACCCGCTTCACGGTGCCCGAGGCGAGCTCCATGATCCGCTGCCCCACCGGGGTCGAGCCGGTGAACGACGTCATGCGTACGCCGGGGTGCGTGACGAGGGCCTCGCCGACGACGCGTCCGGGACCGTTGAGGACGTTGACGACGCCGTTCGGGAGTCCGGCGCGCGTGCAGTCCTCGGCCAGCATCAGCGAGGTGATGGGCGTGATCTCCGCAGGCTTGAGCACGATCGTGTTCCCCGCGGCGATGGCCGGCATGACCTTCCAGACGGCCATCTGGAGCGGGTAGTTCCACGGCGCGATGGAGCCGACGACGCCGACCGGCTCGCGACGGATGACCGACGTGTGAGCGCCGTCGTACTCGGCCGACGCGCGGCCCTCGAGGTTGCGGGCGGCACCGGCGTAGAAGGAGACGTTGTCGATCGAGCCGGGGACGTCGAACTCGCGCGAGAGCTTGATCGGCTTGCCCGCCTGCGCGGTCTCCGCCTGGGCGTACTCCTCGGCGCGCTCGGACATCGCGGCGGCGAGGGCGGTGAGGGCGGCGGCACGCTCGCCGGGGGTCGCACGGCCCCACTCGGCCTGCGCGCGGGTCGCGGCGTCGACGGCGGCGTCAACGTCGGCGGGGGTGGCGAGGTCGGCGCGGGTCACCACCTCGCCGTTGGCCGGGTTCACGACGTCGTGCGTGTCGGAGTGCGAGCCTCGACGGAACGCGCCGTCGACGTACTGGTGGCCCTGCTCGAGCACCCGAGTCCTCCCTCGTCCACGCGGCCGTCGCGCACCTCCCCCGGGCGCGTCGCGAACGGGCGCGATCCTCGCACGGGGGCAATCCGGACACAAGGGATTCCGTCGCCGCAGCCCGGTTCCGCGACGGATTGCATCGCGATCGTGACCTTCGACCCCGGGATCCCGTAACACAGGCGACACACACGACTGCGCCCTGGCGCCACCGTCGGCCCTGGCGGGCTCCGTGGGCAACCGACAGCCTGCCAACGGTCGGTGCCGTGGCTTGACGCTGTGTCGGCCACCTCGTCTACCCTCCGGGCGTGGACACCGCCCGCGCCGCCGACACGTCGCCGACGACCGCGGCGCCGGACCGGCTGGCGGGCATCTACCCCACCGTCGCCGAGGTGCTCGGCCTGCCCACGGTCGTGCCCGGCGATCCCGTCGTGCGAGCAGGCGCGGCTCACCTCGACCGGCCGGTCCGCTGGACCCACGCCGCCGAGATCGCCGACGTCGCGCGGCTGCTGCGCGGCGGCGAGCTGCTGCTCACCACCGGCGTGCTGCTGCCCGAGGACACCGCCGGCCTCGCGGCGTGGGTCGACGGGCTCGCCGACGCCGGCGTCACAGGTGTGATGGTCGAGACGGGACGCCGGTTCGACCGGCTGCCCGACGCGATGGTCGCCCGGGCCGAGGGTCGCGGGCTCGTGCTCGTCGAGCTCACGCACGAGGTGCCGTTCGCCTCGATCACGGAGGCGGTCCACGCGCGCATCGTCGACGCCCAGCTCGCCGAGCTGCGCTCGTCCGACGAGGTGCACGCGGCGTTCACGCAGCTCACCGTCGACGGCGCACCGCCCACCGAGATCGTCCGCCAGGTGGCGCGCATGTCGGGCCGCCCCGTCGTGCTCGAGAACCTGGCGCACCAGGTGCTCGCGGTCGACCCGGCCGGCGTCGACCTCGCGACGGTGCTCGACGGGTGGGAGGACCGCAGCCGCGCCGTGCGCGTGCCCGAGCGCACGGCGTACGACGAGGGCAGCGGCTGGCTCGTCACGACGGTCGGCGCCCGCGGGCAGGACTGGGGCCGGCTCGTGCTGGTCACCGGTGCACCGCCGACGCCGCGCGAGTCGATGCTGCTCGAGCGCGGTGCCGCGACCGTCGCGCTCGCGCGGCTCGTCGAGCGCGACCGCGAGTCGTTGGAGCGCCAGTCGCACCGCACGCTGCTCACCGGCCTGATCTCCGGCTCGGTGTCGACGGCCGAGACCGTCACGCGCGCACAGGCTCTCGGCGTACCGCTCGAAGGGCGGGCGCTGGTCGCCGTGCTCGTCCGGCTCTCCGGCGGACCCACCGGTCCGGCGCTCGAGGCGCAGGAGCGGCTGCGCGACTTCTCCGAGACCGTGTCGGCGGCCGTGCGCGACACGCGCGCGTCGGCCCTCGTCGGCGGTGTCGACGACACCACGGTCGGCGTGCTGCTGTCCCTCCCTCCGCGCGAGGACGTCGACCGCGCGCTCGAGCGCCTGTCGGCCGCGCTCACCAAGCGCGTCGGCACCGCGCGCGTGCCGAGCGACGACTGGGTCATGGCCGTCGGGTCGGTCGTCGCGTCGGTGCGCGACGCGCGCCGAGCCTTCCTCGAGGCCGCGCAGGTCGCCGACGCCGCCCCGTCGAGCAACGACGGCGTGCCGCGTCCCTACTACCGGCTGCCCGACGTCCGGCTCCGCGGTCTGCTGCACCTGCTGCGCGACGACGACCGGCTGCAGACCTTCGTCGAGCGCGAGCTCGGACCGCTGCTCGCCCACGACGCGCAGCACGGCACCGACCTCGTCGGCGTCCTGCGCGTCTACCTCGCCACCGGCCGCAACAAGTCGGCTGCGGCCGATGCCGCCCACATGTCGCGCCCGTCGTTCTACGAGCGGCTGCACCGCATCGAGCGCGTGCTGTCGGTCGACCTCGACTCGGTCGAGTCGTGCCTGTCGCTGCACGTCGCCCTGCTCGGCCTCGACGCCCTGCGCCGCTGACCGACCCATCCGGCGGCGCCGCGGCTCCGAACAGGTGTCGTGCAGAGCTCTCGAACGGTCGACGCGGTGCGCGGCGTGGTCGCGCTCGCCCTGGGCGTGGCCGTCGCCCACCTCGTCGCTGCCCTCACCGATCCGGCCCGCTCCCCGCTCGCCGTGGTCGGCGGGGTCGTCGTGCGGTCCGTGCCCACCTGGCTCGAGCAGCTCGCCGTGCAGCGGCTGGGCACGAACGACAAGCCGGTGCTCCTCCTGACGCTCGGTGCCGGCCTCGTGCTGGTCGGTGCCGCCGCGGGGCTGGTGGGGCGTCGCAGCCGGGCCGCGGGTGCGGCGATCCTGCTCGCGCTCGCGGTCGTCGCGGCCGTCGCAGCGACGGCAGCCGGCGGAGGTCCGTCGGCGGTGCCGTCGCTCGTCGGCGGCGCCGTGGCGGCCGGCACCTTCCTGCTGCTGAGCCGCACGCCGGCTCCCTCCCCGAGCGCGCCTGCACCGCAAGGTCCCGCTGACGGCGTGGGCCGTCGTGCCGTGCTCGTCGGTCTCGCCGGAGCCGCGGTGCTGGCCGTCGTCTCAGCCGGCGCGGGCGAAGCCGTGCGACGCGCACGGGAGGCGCAGGCTGCGGCCCGCCGAGCCCTCCGGCTCCCCGCGCCGAGCGACCCGGCGCCGCCGCTCCCGCCCGACGTCGAGGTGGGGGTCGCCGACGTGACGCCGTTCCGGGTACCCGTGGGCGACTTCTACCGCGTCGACACCGCTCTGGTCGTGCCCGAGGTGGACGCGGCGACGTGGTCGCTGACGATCACGGGGATGGTGCGCGACGAGGTACGGCTCGGGTACGACGACCTCCTCCGGATGCCGCTCGTCGAGCGGGATCTCACCCTCACGTGCGTCTCGAACGAGGTCGGCGGTCCCTACGTCGGGAACGCCCGCTGGCTCGGTGCGCGGCTGACCGACGTCCTCGAGCTGGCCGGCCTCGACCCGCGCGCCGAGCAGCTGCTCTCGCACTCGGTCGACGGCTGGTCGGCGAGCACCCCGGTCGCGATCGCCCTCGACGGACGGGACGCTCTCGTCGCCGTCGGGATGGACGGCGAGCCGCTCCCGCCGGAGCACGGCTACCCCGCCCGCCTCGTGGTGCCGGGCCTGTACGGCTTCGTGTCTGCGACCAAGTGGCTCACTGCGATCGTCGCCACGACCTACGCCGCCGAGCAGGCCTACTGGACCCAGCGGGGCTGGGCCACCGACGCGCCCGTGCGCACGATGTCGCGCATCGACGTACCCCGACCGCTCACGACGGTCCGCGCGGGACGCGTGCCCGTCGCAGGCGTCGCGTGGGCCCAGCACCGCGGCGTCGACCGGGTCGAGGTGCAGGTCGACGACGGCCCGTGGGAGCCGGCGCGGCTGGGCGGCGCACCCTCCGACGACACCTGGCGGCAGTGGGTCTGGGCATGGGACGCGCAGCCAGGTCGGCACACCTTGCGCGTGCGCGCCACCGACGGGTCGGGCGCGGTGCAGCCCGCCTCCCGGCTGACGCCGTTCCCGTCGGGCGCGCAGGGCCACCACGAGGTCGTCGTCCAGGTCGCCTGACCGACCCATCCGATCCGCCGACGGCTCCGAAGACCCCACGAGACACCCGGTACCGACCGGTGCCGGACCTGGGGCGCAGCCCCCCGCGAAACCCGAGGAGAACCCCCCATGACCCGAACCCAGCGCCGCGGCCTGACCGCCGCGAGCCTCCTGGCCCTCCCCCTGGCTCTCGCCGCGTGCGGCTCGTCGTCGGGCAGCACCTCGGCCTCGAGCCCGATGCCCGCCGCCTCGTCGTCGACGCCCATGTCCGCAGCGTCGCCGACGACGATGACCGCCGCCGACCAGGTGTTCGGCTCCGCGTGCTCCGCCGTACCGACCACCGGCCCCGGGTCCTTCGACGGGATGGCCACCGACCCGGTCGCCACGGCCGCGTCGCACAACCCGGCGCTCAGCACGCTGGTCAGCGCGGTGTCCAAGGCCGGCCTGGTCGACTCGCTCAACACCGCGCAGGGCATCACCGTGTTCGCCCCCGTCAACGACGCCTTCACGGCGCTCGGCACCAAGACCGTCAACGCCGCCATGGCCGACCCGAAGGGTCTGCTCACGAAGGTGCTGACCTACCACGTCGTGCCGGGACGCCTCTCGCCCGACGAGCTGGCCGGCACGCACAAGACCCTCGAGGGCGCGACGATCTCGGTCGCCGGGTCGGGCGACCAGTTCACCGTGAACGGGTCGGCGAAGGTCGTCTGCGGCAACGTGCCCACCGCGAACGCGACCGTCTACCTCATCGACGGCGTCCTGCTCCCCAGGTCCTGACCTGCTGCCGACCTCGGAGACCTCTGCGATGCTCGAACCCGTGCAGCCGTCCGCGTCGCCCTCCCCCTCGGGAGGGGGCGACGCGGACCTCGCGGCGCTGCTGGCCGCGTCCGGCCGGGCCGACGAGGCGGCGTTCGCCCGGCTCTACGACCTGACGGCGTCACGGGTCTACGGGCTCGTCCGACGCGTCGTGCGCGACCCCGCGCAGTCGGAGGAGGTCGTGCAGGAGGCCTATCTCGAGGTCTGGCGCCAGTCCGCGCGGTACGACCCGTCACGCGGGTCGGTCCTCGCGTGGATGCTCACGATCGCGCACCGCCGTGCTGTCGACCGGGTGCGCTCGGCGCAGAGCGCCCAGGAGCGCGACCTCCGCTACGCCGCCACGGGCGACGGACCGGCGTACGACGTCGTCGAGGAGACGGTCACCGCGCGGCTGGACTCGGTGCGCGTACGACGGGCTCTGGAGACGCTGACCGACGTGCAGCGGGAGGCCGTGACGCTCGCGTACTTCGGCGGCTACACGCACCGCGAGGTGTCCGACCTCCTGGGTGTACCACTGGGCACCGTGAAGACGAGGATGCGCGACGGGCTCATCCGGTTGAGGGACACGTTGGGGGTGGAGTCATGACGCCGCAGACGCCGGACGTGCACGCGCTGTCGGGCGCGTACGCCCTCGACGCGCTGACGCCGCAGGAGGCGGCTGCGTTCGAGGTGCACCTCGAGTCGTGCGAGTCCTGCCGCACCGAGGTCTGCTCGCTGCGCGAGGCATCGGCAGCGCTCGCCGACGACGTCGCCGATGCTCCGCCGGAGCACCTCCGCGGCTCCGTGCTCGCCGCGATCGGCACGGTGCGCCCGCTGCCGCCCGTGGGGGCGGACGACGAGGCCGGTGCCCCGACGGCTCCGGTCGAGCTCGGCACCCGCCGCCGCGCAGGGCGGTCGTCGCGCTGGCTCGCCGCCGCCGCGGCCGTGCTCGCGGTCCTCGCCGGCGCCGCCACCGTGCGCGCCGTGCAGCTCGACCGCGAGCTGAGCTCGGTCGTGGCTGCGGGAGACGAGGTCACGCGCATCCTCACCGCGCCCGACGCCACGACGACGACAGCCCGCGCGACGACCGGCGGCCGGGCGGCGGTGGTCTCGTCGCAGGCGCTCGACCAGGCGGTGCTCGTCACCGCAGGGCTCCCTCCGGCCCCGTCCGGCTCGACGTACCAGGTCTGGTACCTCAACGGCTCCGGCGCGCCCACCAGCGCGGGATTCGTGCCGTCGGGCGACAGGGGCGCGGTGGTGCTGCAGGGCGACCTCGCCGGGGCCACCGGCGTGGGCGTCACGATCGAGCCCGCAGGCGGCTCCTCCGCGCCTACCACCACGCCGATCCTCGCGGTCGAGGTCTGAGTCCGTGAGGCATGCTGCCTGCGTGCGCGGGCGGCAGACGTGATGTCGGAGACGGTGCAGCGCTGGGTGCACCTCGAGGACGACGTGCTCGGCATCGCGGGGCACCGAGACCGCCTGGTGCGCAACGGATCTGCGGCCTACGGCGTCGTGATCACCGCGCCGCACGCCGTGCCGCACGTGCGCGACGGGTCGCCCAAGCGCGCGGACATGTGGACCGGCGGACTCGCGCTGCTGCTCGCGGAGCTCACCGGCGCGACGGCGGTCGTCGAGACATCGGGCGACGGCGATCCGTCGTGGGAGCACGAGCACGCGTTCAAGGACGAGGTCGCCGCGCTGGAGCCGCGGGTGGTGGTCGACCTCCACGCGATGCGCTCGCCGGACCAGGTGGTCGAGATCGGCAGCGGGGCGCCGGCCGGAGCGGCCCCCTCGGCCCTCGCGCTGACGGTCCGCGACTCGCTCGAGGACGGCGGCGTACCGACGGTGCTCGACCACCGCTTCCCTGCCCGCGGTCCGGCGACGCTGGTGCAGTGGGCGCACGGCCGCGGGGCCGACGCGGTGCAGCTCGAGGTCTCCGTCCGGCTCGTGCCTCCGTTCGCCGACGACGCCGACGCCGAGCGGCTCGTCCGCGCGCTCGCCGCGACGGTCGGCACGCTGCTCCAACCGCGGCCCGATCGCTCTCGGTGACCGCGCGACACCCGACGAGATCTGCCTCTATCCGCTCAACGGGCCGCGGCGTACGGTCGCCGCACCACCTGCCTGGAGGGGGATCCATGGAACCTGCACGTCCTCGTCGGCCGCGGCGCACCGCGCTGCTCGCCGGCGTCACCGCACTGGCCTGCCTGGGACTCTCGGTGCCCGCCGTCGCCGCCTCGACCTCGGGGGCCTCGCGCACCGCGGTCCGTCCGCTCTCGCGCGCGGCACTGGCACGCATCGCCGCGTCGGACCGCGCGCCCGCCGCCCGTGCGGCGCGCGCTGCCGAGGTCGAGAAGTCCTCGCACGAGCAGAAGAAGGGCCTGCCGTCGTTCGACGGGTCGTTCACCGTCGACGGCACGACGTACCCGTACACGATGCTCGGTGCCGCTCCCCGGTCGGGACGCAGCGCCGAGCTCAAGACGGTCATCGTCCCGCTGCGCATGAAGTTCGTCGGCTTCGACGGCGGCGACAAGACCTTCGACCCGGCGTACGCCGTGCAGAACATGGCCAGCTCGCCGATCTACCGCGAGGCCAGGTTCGCCAACGGCCGCGGCCAGTTCATCGACCAGCTCCAGCGCGCCACGTTCTGGAACCAGATGGACCGCAAGCACAAGTGGCACCTCTACATGGACTCGCCCGAGCGCGCGAAGACCTTCACCATCACGGTGACGCCGGACACCGGCGAGATCTTCGACCTCGGCGGGGGCGCGCTGCTCGGCAACATGCACATCGACGACTTCGACGCGCAGCTGCACGCGATCCTGCCCAAGCTGCACCTCAAGGCCGACGAGACGCCGCTGTTCGTGACCCAGGGATCCATCGCCGACGCCCTGGGCTACCACGACGCGTTCATGGTCCCCGACGGCAAGGGCGGCCAGCGCGTGCAGACCCTCATGTGGTCGAGCTGGCTCGACATCAACGACGTGGGTCCGCTGCTGGCCGACGTGAGCACGATGAACCACGAGGTCGCCGAGTGGGTCAACGACCCCTTCATCGACAACCAGGCGCCGCTGTGGGCCTTCCCACCCTTCAACGACGTCTGCGGCGACAACCCCTACGTCGAGGTCGGCGACCCGCAGGGCAACGGCCCGGACTTCGACCTGTTCCCGACGGTCGAGGTGCCGCTGCACGGCTTCACCTACCACTTCCAGGACATCGCCCTGCTGCAGTGGTTCAGCCGCGAGACGCCGTCGTCGGCGTACCACGGCTGGTACGACTTCCCGTCCACCACGCAGCTGACGAGCCCCTCGGTCGACTGCCCGGCCTGACCGCTCACCAGGAGCCCCGTACCGCCTCGCGGTGCGGGGCTCCTGTGGCACGCGCCACGGTCCGGCGTGCCCGTGCAAGCGGTTACACACGAGCGGCGTAGCGTCGTAGCCGTTCGGTCCGTACCGAGCGGACCGGTTGCGAGCAAGGAGCGTCCGATGACCACCGCCGCGGTCCGACCTGCGTCGACCGAGCTGAGCCTGTCCGAGATCGACCAGCGCCTGGCCGCCCTGCGCGACGCCGAGCACGCGCTGGAGCAGGCGCGCCTGGCGGCCATCGACGCCGACGTCGACGACCTCGTCTCGGCCTTCGTCGACTGAGCCCTCCGAGCCGACGGTGCCCGGTCCCCCGCATGACGAGGGGGCCGCACCGGGATCGGTGCGGCCCCCTCGCGAGGTGCGGTGGATCAGCCGATGACGCGGATGAGCTTCTTGTTGACGAACTCCTCCATGCCGTAGCGGCCGAGCTCGCGACCGAAGCCCGACGCCTTCACGCCGCCGAAGGGCAGCTCGACGCCGTCGGCGCCGACGCCGTTCACGTAGACCATGCCGGCCTCGATCTGGTCCGCCACGCGGGCCGCCTGCTCGGGGTCGGTCGTGAAGACGTAGCTGCCCAGGCCGTACGGGGTGTCGTTGGCGATGCGCACGGCGTCGGCCTCGTCAGCGGCCTTGTAGACCTGCGCGATGGGGCCGAAGAACTCCTGGCCGTAGGCCGAGTTGCCCGGCTGCACGTCGGTGAGCACGCCGCCCTGCACGAAGTTGCCCTCGCGCGCGCCGCCGACCAGCACCGCGCCGTCGGCGGTCGCCTGCGCGACCTGCGCCTCGAGCCGGTCGGCCGCGAGCGCCGACGACAGCGGGCCGTAAGCCGTGTCCTCGGCCGACGGGTCGCCGTACTGCGTGCCCAGCAGGGACGCGGTGAACTTCTCGACGAACTCGTCGTAGAGGTGCTCGGCGACGATGAAGCGCTTGCCGCCGTTGCAGACCTGGCCCGCGTTGTCCATGCGCGCGAAGTTGGCGGCCTCGATGGTCGCGTCCATGTCGTCGGTGCCGAGGACGATGAACGGGTCGCTGCCGCCGAGCTCGAGGACGACCTTCTTGAGGTGACGGCCGGCCTGCTCGGCGACCGCAGCACCCGCACGGCCGGAGCCGGTGAGCGAGATGCCCTGCACGCGCGGGTCGGCGATCACGGTCGAGATCTGGTCGTTGGTCGCGTAGATGTTGATGTACGCGTCGGCGGGCACGCCCGCGGCGTGGAAGATCTCCTCCATCACGGCGGCCGACTCGGGGCACTGCGGCGCGTGCTTGAGCAGCACGGTGTTGCCGATGATCAGGTTCGGGCCGGCGAAGCGGGCGACCTGGTAGTACGGGAAGTTCCACGGCATGATCCCGAGGAGCAGGCCGTAGGGGCTCTTGCGGATGATCGCGGTGCCCTCGCCCGCGAGCAGGTCGATCGGCTCGTCGGCCAGGAACTCCTCGGCGTGGTCGGCGTAGTACTCGTAGATGGCGGCGCTGAACTCCACCTCGCCCACGCCCTGCGCGACCGGCTTGCCCATCTCGCGCGCGATGATCTCGCCGAGCTCGAGCTTGCGCTGCTCGTGCAGCTGGCCCACCCGGCGGATGATCTCGGCGCGCTCGGCGACGGTCTTGTCGCGGCCCCACGGCCCGCGCGCGGCGTAGCCGCGCGCCATGGCGCTGTCGAGCTCGGCGTCGGTGATCGTCGGGTACTCCTTGACCACCTCGCCGGTGGCGGGGTTCACGACGGCGTAGTCGGCCATGCGTCTGTCCTCTCGAGGTCGGTGTCGACGGGAATGCTGCACCCCCGTGCTCGCGCGCGGTGGGGCGGGGCTCCGTGCCGAGGCGCCGCGGGGCGCGGCTCGGCGGGGCTCACCCTAGCCCTCGAGTTCGGTTCCCGATAGAGGAAGTGCTCGGTTCCTACAGATTTCGCAGAATTCTTACCCGAAATCCACGGAATCGCTTGCCAAGCCCTGGAAGCGTCCTCCACGATCACCTCCGTGGTGACCCGTGACCGAGCCCCTCACGTCGGCCTCGACGACGTGAGCAAGGCGATCATCGAGCAGCTGCAGGAGGACGGTCGCCGTCCCTACGCAGCCATCGGCAAGGCCGTCGGCCTGTCGGAGGCGGCGGTGCGCCAGCGGGTGCAGCGGCTGATCGAGTCCGGCGTCATGCAGATCGTCGCGGTGACCGACCCGCTGCAGGTGGGCTTCCCCCGCGCCGCGATGATCGCCGTCAAGGTCGAGGGCGACGTCGAGGCCGTCGCCGAGCAGATGGCCGCGATGAGCGAGGTCGACTACCTCGTGATCACCGCCGGCGGCCAGGACATCCTCGCCGAAGTCGTGTGCGAGGACGACGAGCACCTCCTCGAGGTGGTCAACCGCCGCGTCCGGGCGATCCCGGGCGTGAGGCAGACCGAGACCTCCGTCTACCTGAAGCTCCGCAAGCAGATCTACACCTGGGGTACCCGATGACCACGTCACCGCAGTACGTGAGCGAGAGCGGCCCCGACCGCCTCGCCGAGACCGCCCGCGACCACCTGTGGATGCACTTCACGCGCCACTCCACCTACGAGCAGGGCGGCCACGTCCCGATCATCGTGCGCGGAGAGGGCGCCTACATCTGGGACGACCAGGGCAACCGCTACCTCGACGGCCTCGCGGGGCTGTTCACGGTGCAGGCCGGCCACGGCCGCCAGGAGCTCGCCGACGCCGCCGCCAAGCAGATGTCGGAGCTCGCCTTCTTCCCGCTGTGGTCCTACGCCCACCCCGCGGCGATCGAGCTCGCCGAGCGCCTGACCCACTACACGCCGGGCGACCTCAACCGCGTCTTCTTCACCACCGGCGGCGGCGAGGCGGTCGAGTCGGCCTGGAAGATGGCCAAGCAGTACTACAAGCTCACCGGCAAGCCCATGAAGCACAAGGTGATCAGCCGCTCGGTGGCCTACCACGGCACCCCGCAGGGCGCGCTCTCCATCACCGGCATCCCGGACGCCAAGAAGTACTTCGAGCCGCTCGTGCCCGGCACGCACAAGGTGCCCAACACGAACTTCTACCGCGCCACCGAGCACGCCGACGACCTCGAGGCCTTCGGCCGCTGGGCCGCCGACCGCATCGCCGAGGCGATCGAGTTCGAGGGCCCCGACACCGTGGCCGCCGTCTTCCTCGAGCCCGTGCAGAACTCCGGCGGCTGCTTCCCGCCTCCGCCCGGCTACCTCGAGCGCGTGCGCGAGATCTGCGACGAGTACGACGTGCTCTTCGTCGCCGACGAGACGATCTGCGCCTTCGGCCGCATCGGCGAGATGTTCGCGATGTCGCGCTTCGGCGTCACCCCCGACGTCATCACGACGGCGAAGGGCATGACGTCGGGCTACGCCCCGATCGGCGCGATGATCGTGAGCGACCGGCTGTTCGAGCCGTTCAAGCAGGGCCACAACTACTTCGCCCACGGCTACACCTTCGGCGGGCACCCCGTGTCGGCGGCGGTCGCGCTCGCGAACCTCGACATCTTCGAGCGCGAGGGCCTCAACCAGCACGTCCGCGACAACGAGGCCGCGTTCCTGCGCACGCTGCAGAAGCTCTCCGACCTCGACATCGTCGGCGACGTCCGCGGAGCCGGGTACTTCTACGGCATCGAGCTCGTGAAGGACAAGGCCACCAAGGAGACCTTCGACCACGACGAGTCCGAGCGCCTGCTGCGCGGGTTCCTGTCCAAGGCGCTGTTCGACGCGGGCCTCTACTGCCGTGCCGACGACCGCGGAGACCCCGTGATCCAGCTCGCGCCGCCGCTCATCCTCGAGCAGCCGCAGTTCGACGAGATCGAGCAGATCCTGCGCTCGGTCCTCACCGAGGGTATGCGCATCCTGTAAGCGCGAGCCCCTGAGCCGGAAGGCGCGCATGACCCAGAACGACCTGCCCGCACCCGGGTCCTCCGAGAGGACCCGGGTGCGTCGCTTCCCGGAGAAGTCCGTCGCCGAGCGCGAGGTGCTGCACGCGGTGCTCGACGCCGGCCTCGTCGCGCAGGTGGCCGTGGTCGACGACGACGGACAGCCCTACGTCGTACCCGTCGCCTACGCGCGCGACGGCGAGCGCGTCCTGTTCCACGGCTCCACGGGATCCCGGCTGTTCCGCTCGCTGGCGGCCGGCGCCCGCACCTGCCTCACCGTCACGCTTCTCGACGGCCTGGTGCTGGCGCGCTCGTCGTTCGAGAGCTCGATGAACTACCGCAGCGCGATGGTGCTCGGCAGCTGCGCGGTGCTCGAGGGCGACGACAAGGAGCGCGCGCTGCGGGTCATCTCCGACCACCTGCTCCCCGGCCGCTGGGACGACATCCGCCCGCCCTCGCGCAAGGAGCTCGCGGCGACCCTCGTGCTCGCGCTGCCGCTCGACGAGGCCAGCGGGAAGATCAGCGCCGGCCCGCCCGAGGACGCGGAGGAGGACCTCGACCGTCCGGTGTGGGCCGGCGTCGTCCCGATCACCGAGTCGTTCGGCACGCCCGAGCCCGACGAGGCGGGCGCCGCCTTCCCGACCCCGGCCTACCTGGAGACCTGGTCCCGATGACCGCGAACCCGCGCCGCCTCTCGTTCTGGTGGGACTCCCTCCCCGACGCCCTGGTCGGTCCCGCGCGTCCGCCGTTGTCCGGGTCGGCGTCGGTCGACGTCGCGATCGTCGGCGCCGGCTACACCGGCCTCTGGACGGCGTACTACCTGGCGAAGGCCGACCCGTCGCTCTCGGTGGTGGTGCTCGAGTCGGAGACGGCGGGCTTCGGCGCGAGCGGACGCAACGGCGGCTGGGCGTCGGCGCTGTTCCCCACCTCGCTCGACAAGGTCGCCGCGTCGTCGAGCCGCGAGGCCGCGATCGCGCTGCAGCGGGAGATGTTCCGCACCGTCGACGAGCTCGGCCGCGCCGCCGAGGAGGCGGGCATCGACTGCCACTTCGCCAAGGGCGGCACGATCTCCGCGGCGCGCACCCCGGTGCAGCTCGAGCGGGCGCGCCAGGAGATCGAGCACCTGCGCTCGTGGGGCTTCGGGCCCGAGGACCACGCGCTGCTCGAGGCGGGCGAGGCGCGCGAGATCCTCGGCGCCACCGACGTCCTGGGCGCGACGTACACGCCGCACTGCGCGGCGATCCACCCGGCGCGCCTGGTGCGCGGTCTGGCCCAGGCGGTCGAGCGGCTCGGCGTGACCGTCCACGAGGGAACGCGAGTCACGCGCATCGACCCCGGGGTCGTGCGCACCGAGCAGGGCGACGTGCGCGCGCGGCGCATCGTGCGCGCGACCGAGGCCTGGACCTCGCAGCTGCCCGGCTACGAGCGCGACATCGCGCCGGTCTACTCGCTCGTGCTCGCCACCGAGCCGCTGCCCGCCGACGTGTGGGACGTGATCGGCCTCGGGCGGCGCGAGACCTTCAGCGACCAGCGCCACCTCATCATCTACGGCCAGCGCACGGCCGACGACCGGCTCGTGTTCGGCGGGCGGGGTGCGCCGTACCACCTCGGCTCGCGCATCAAGCCGGCCTACGACCGCGACCCCGCCGTCTACACCGAGCTGTGGCGCGTCCTGCGCGAGCTGTTCCCGGTGGTCGACGGCTTCCAGGTCTCCCACACGTGGGGCGGCCCGCTCGGCATCCCGCGCGACTGGTTCCCGTCGGTGGGTCTCGACCCGGCGACCGGCATCGGCTGGGGCGGCGGCTACGTCGGCGACGGCGTCGCGTCGGCCAACCTCGCCGGACGCACGCTCGCCGACCTCGTGCGCGGCGCGCAGACCCCGCTCACCGCGCTGCCCTGGGTGAACCGCCGCTCGCGGCGCTGGGAGCCCGAGCCGCTGCGCTGGCTCGGCGTCAACGTCGGCCTGCGCACGATGGGTTCCGCCGACGGCGCCGAGGAGCGCTCCGGCAAGCCGGCCCGGCGCGCCGAGCTGCTCGCGCCCTTCCTCGGCGGCCACTGACCGCACCCGTGGTTCCCGGAACATGATCATGTCCGGGGAACTACGGTCGACCGACACCGATCACGCTGGAGAGCCCATGACCGCCGACCTGTCCCCCGACGAGGCCCTGCGCACGATGGTCGTCGCCTACGCCGACGTCCTGGACGGCGAGCTCGAGCCGCTCGGCCCGCGCGCCGGTTTCGACAGCGGCGACCCGCAGACGAGCGGGATCACGTTCTTCTCCGGCCACGGCGTCGAGGTCGGCGTCTGGGAGTGCACGCCCGGCGGCTGGGCCATCGTCGACCGGCCCACGACCGAGACGATGATGCTGCTCGGCGGCACGGCGACCATCACGCCTGCCGACGGCGAGCCGGTCGAGCTCGGCGAGGGCGACGTCTTCGTCCTCCCGAAGGGCTGGTCGGGCCGCTGGGACGTGACCGAGACCGTCCGCAAGCTCTACGTGCTCGTCTCCTAGCGCAGCCTGCGCTGACCCCGGCTTGAGCCTCCGGAGAGGCAAGGGCCCAGGTCAGACGGCATGCCTGCGCCGTTCGGGTGAGCGGTTACAGGCCCGTGCCGCACCGGTCCGAGGACCTCCGTCGGGGTTCTCTCAAGGAGGCCGGACATGGCACGCACGAGGTCGCACGCCGGGACCGAGAACGGTCCGCCGCGCGCCCGCACCGTCCCTCGTCGCGCCCGGGCCTCAGGACGTCTCGTCCTGGGTGCTGCTCTCGCCGTCTCGGCGACGGCGTTGGCCCTGGGCGCCCCTGCTGTCGACGCCGCTCCTGCACCGGAGTCGCACAGCATCCTGCTCTCCATCACCGACCCGACCGTCTCGACGGCCGAGGTCGCTGCGACCGTCGCCCAGCGCGGCGGCCGCGTGCTCGACGTGTACGACGTCGCCGACGCGCTCCTCGTGTCCCTGCCCGCCGGGTCCCCGGCGCCCGCGGGGACCGTCGCCGTGTCCGACGTCGCGCTGCACGTCACGTCCGTCGCCACGGCCACCGCGGCCGCCGACGTCAAGGGCGCGACGTACCGCACCACGATCGACGCCCCGGCCGGCACCACCGGCTCCGGCGTCACCGTCGCGCTGATCGACACGGGCGTCGCGGACGTCGCGGACCTCGCGAGCCGCGTCGACCACGTCAACGTCAGCGGCGGTCCCGCGGGCGACGGCCTCGGCCACGGCACCTTCATGGCCGGCCTCATCGCGGGCGACGGTTCGAGCTCGGACGGGCAGTACACCGGCGTCGCGCCGGGCGCGAGCATCCTCGACGTCCAGGTCGCGACGGCCGACGGCACCACCTCGCTGACGCGCGTCCTCTCCGGCCTGCAGGCCGTGGCGAACGCCGCCGTCTCCGACCGGTCGATCAAGGTCGTCAGCCTCGCGCTGTCGACGGGCAGCCCGCTGCCGCCGAGGACCGACCCGCTCGCGCGGGCCCTGGACCGGCTGTGGTCGCGCGGCATGACCGTCGTCGTCGCCGCGGGCAACGACGGCCCGGACGCCGGCACCATCACCTCGCCGGGTGCCGACCCCACGCTCATCACGGTGGGCAGCATCGACGAGCACGTCACCTCCGCACGCACCGACGACACCGTCAGCGCGTTCTCCTCCCGCGGCACGCAGTTCGGCACGCAGAAGCCGGACCTCGTGGCGCCGGGCACCTCGCTGATCTCCACCCGCGCCCCCGGATCCTCGGCCGACGTCGAGAACCCGCAGTCGCGCGTGGGCGAGGCGTACTTCACCGGCAGCGGCACCTCGATGTCCGAGGCTGTCACCGCCGGCGCCGCCGCGGTCCTCCTCGGGACGCGGAAGGCCCTCACGCCCGACGCCGTCAAGACGCTCCTGGTGTCGAACGCCTACCGTGCCGCCGGCCTGACCAAGGCTCTGGGCGCGGGTGCGGGCGGTCTCGACCTCGGTGCCGCCGTCGACGACGCGGCGACCATCGCGCTGCACCGCTCGTCGCGCTCGACCGTGTCGCGGTTCGACGACTCCTACGGGCCCGACCCGGCCGACGCCGACACCTGGGACGCGTTCCAGCAGGCGTGGACCGCGGGCGACCTGCAGGCCGTCTCGGCCGCGTGGGTGCAGCTCTCGGAGCAGACCCGCCGCTGGGCCGCCACGGCCTTCGCGCTCGCGCTGCTCTCGAACAACCCCGGCATGGACCCCGACGAGTACGCCGCGCTGACCGCGATGGCGCGCAGCTGGGCCACGCAGGCGTGGGAGGCCCGCTCCTGGGCCACCGACACCTTCGTCGCGCGCAGCTGGGCCGCCCGCTCGTGGGCCGCGCGCTCGTGGGCCATCGACGACTGGGCCGCCCGCTCCTGGGCCGACACCTCCTTCACCGCCCGCTCGTGGGCGCAGCAGGACTGGTCGGCGCGCTCGTGGGCCGACGCGCAGTTCGTCGCCCGGTCGTGGGCCGCCCGCTCGTGGGCCGCTCGCAGCTGGGCCGAGGAGGACTGGTCGGCCCGTTCCTGGGCGCAGACCGACTGGCTCGCGTTCGCGTGGGTCGCCCGCTCGTGGGCTGCTCGTTCCTGGGCCGCCGACTCGTGGGACAGCCAGGCCTGGTCGGCACGGTCCTGGACCGCCCGCTCGTGGGCGGACCTGACGTGGGCCGCGCGCAGCTGGGCCGTGGGTACCTGGTCGGCCCGCTCGTGGGCCACCGTCGCCTGGGGTGACCAGGCGTGACCACCATGATCGCCGCCCGCCGGCGCCGCCCCTCCGTGGCGGCGTCGGTGAGCGCGATCGCGCTGGCGGGCGTGGTCGCCTTCGTGGTGGGGCTCCTCGTCGAGCCGCACCTCCCCCACCCCGCCGCCGCCCCTCTGTGGGCGTCGCCCGTCGCGGTCCTCGCGTTCGTCCTGGCGACCGCCGTCGCCGAGATCGTGCGCGTCCCGCTCCTTCACGACGGTGCCGTCGAGGACCTCACCTTCTTCGAGATCGTCACCGTCGCGGCGTTCCTCCTCCTCGAGCCGAGGTGGGCGCTCGTCGCGCCGCTCGCCGGCCTGGCCCTGGTCCAGGTGCTCACGCGCAAGCAGCCGATGAAGGCCGCCTTCAACCTCGGCTCGTACGCCGTGGCCACCACCGCCGCCGTGCTCTCGTACCTGATCGTCTGCGGCGGCGCCGCGCAGTTCTCCTTCCGCGGCATCGTCGCCCTCGTCGTGGGCATGGGTGTCTTCGCCGTCATCAACACCGTCCTGCTCGCGGTGATCCTCCAGGCCGCGCAGGGCGCCTCGTTCCGCTCCGTCGTCACCGACTTCTGGGCCCTGCCGGTCCTCATGACGATGGCGAGCATCAGCGTCGGAGGCGTCGCGGTCGCCGTGGCACCGGTCGCGCCCGCCCTCGTGCCGTTCACGCTGCTCCCCGCGCTCGCCCTCTGGTACGCGTACCGGTCGGCCGCGCAGCAGGAGGCCGAGCGCGAGCGCAACATGTGGCTCGTCACGCTCTCCGGCCTGCTCGCCGAGGAGCGTCCGCTGTCCTCCCTCGTCGAGGACGCCGCCGAGGCCGTCCGCAAGGCCTTCGGCGCCCCGCAGGTGCAGCTGCTCCTCCCCGAGGCCACGCCGGCCGAGACGCTCGCCGCCGCGTGCGACGAGCCCGTCACCGCCGTACCCGTCGAGCTGCTGCCCGAGGGCTGGACCTCGGGCGTCATGTCCGTGCTCGAGCTGGGCACCGGCCGGCACGGCGTCCTGCTGCTCGGCAGCGACGGCGAGAGCCGCGGCTGGTCGATCGGCGAGCACGACACCGCCGTCCTCGCGACCGTGGCCGCGTCGATCTCGAGCGCCGTCCGCGGCATCGAGCACCGCGACGCCCTCATGGAGGAGTCGAGCAAGCTCAAGGCCGTCGTGGAGCACGTGTCCGACGGCATCGCGGTCCTGTCCTCGACCGGCTCGGTCACGCTGTGGAGCCCGGCGATGGCCCGCATCACCGGCGTCAGCCCCTCGGTCGCGACCGCGACGAGCGGCGACGTGCCCGACCCGCTGGCCCGGCTGCGCTCCCTGGCGTCCGGCAGCCACGCGCAGCGCGCCGAGACCGCCGAGGTCCCGATCACGCGCCCCGACGGCGAGCAGCGCGACGTGTCCGTCAACGTCGTGACCGCGCGTCCGGTCGACGGCGACCCGGTGGCCGTCGTCACCGTCCACGACATCACGTCGCAGGCGCGCACCGACCGGCTCAAGAGCGACTTCGTCGCGACCATCTCCCACGAGCTGCGCACTCCGCTGACGCCCATCAAGGGCTACGCCCAGCTGCTCATGGCCCGCTGGGGGAAGATGGACGACGAGCAGCGCGACCACGCGCTGAGCCTCATCGCCGAGCGCGCGGACCACATGGGCCGCCTCGTCGAGGACCTGCTCATGGCCTCGCGCGCGAGCGGCACGCACACGCTGGCCTCGAAGCTGGCGTCCGCCCCGACGCCGCACGACCTGCGCGACGTGGTCGCGGAGGCGACGTCGAACTTCCCCAACCTCGGCGCCCGTCTCACCGTCGACCAGCCGGTCTCGGCGGTCCCGGTGTACTGCGACGAGGTACGCGCCGTGCAGATCGTGTCGAACCTCGTGTCGAACGCCGCGAAGTACTCCCCGGAGGACGCACCCATCTCCGTGCGCATCCACCCGAGCGAGTTCGGCGAGAGCCACGCGCGCGTCGACGTGATCGACCAGGGCCAGGGCATCTCCGAGAGCGACCTGGAGCGCGTGTTCGAGCGCTTCTACCGCGTCGAGGACTCCCTGACCATGCGCACCTCCGGCAGCGGCCTCGGCCTCTACATCGCGCGCGAGCTCGCGGTGGCGATGGGCGGAGCCCTGACGGTGACCTCTAGCCCAGGTAGGGGGTCGGTCTTCAGTCTCACTCTTCCGCGGACCGAAGACGGAGCCAAGAGCACGACGAGCACCGGTACCGACAGCACCTACGCCCGCAGCGCCTGAGGAGCAGCCACCATGACCACCATCCTGGTCGTCGACGACGAGCGCACCGTCCGATCGCTCCTCCACGACGTCCTCGCCATCGAGGGCTACGTCGTGCGTGAGGCCGAGGACGGGCCGAGCGCCCTGATCGACATGCACGAGCGCCGTCCCGACCTCGTCATCCTCGACGTGATGATGCCGCGGATGTCGGGCATCGAGGTGCTCACCGAGATCCGTCAGGACCCCGAGCTCGAGCACCTGCCCGTGCTCATGCTCACGGCCGCCGGCGACGACGACACGACGTGGGCCGGCTGGCAGGCCGGCGCGTCGACGTACATCGACAAGCCGTTCGACCACGCGACGCTGCTCGGCTGGATCGAGCACCTGCTCGCCGACGCCCGCCCGCTCGCCGACGTGCCGACCCAGCGCGTCTACGAGCTCCTCGAGGCCGTCTAGACCCGCAGACCCCCCGGACGAGGAGCGCCGGCCGCGCCGCCTCGCGCGCCGGGGCTCCTGGTCGTCCGCGCCCGGAGGAACGGTCGTGGACGCCGTCGTGGATATTGGATACAATCCTCGGGTCGATCGCTCCCGCAGCCCTGGAGACCCCATGTCCCGCGCGCCCCAGTCCCCCTTCGCCCTGCTCGACCTCGACGGCCTGCTGTCGGAGGAGGAGCGCGCGATCCGCGACGTCGTCCGCCAGTACGTCGACGAGCACATCAAGCCGTCGGTGGGCGACTGGTTCGAGGAGGGGGCGATCCCCGCGCGCGAGCTCGCGCTGCAGATGGGCGAGCTCGGCCTGCTCGGGATGCACCTCGAGGGCTACGGCTGCGCCGGCACGAGCGCCACGGCGTACGGCCTGGCCTGCCTCGAGCTCGAGGCCGGCGACTCGGGCATCCGCTCGCTGGTGAGCGTGCAGGGGTCGCTCGCGATGTACGCCATCCACGCGTTCGGCTCCGAGGAGCAGAAGCAGGAGTGGCTCCCCCGCATGGCCGCCGGCGAGGCTATCGGCTGCTTCGGCCTCACCGAGCCCGACTTCGGCTCGAACCCGAGCGGCATGCGCACGTCGGCCAAGCGCGACGGCGACGACTGGGTGCTCGACGGCACGAAGATGTGGATCACCAACGGCACCGTCGCCGACGTCGCGGTCGTGTGGGCGAGGACCGACGAGGGCGTGCGCGGCTTCGTCGTCCCGACGAGCACCCCCGGCTTCACCGCGCGCGAGATCCACAAGAAGCTCTCGCTGCGCGCCTCGGTCACGGCCGAGCTCATCCTCGAGGGCGTGCGGCTGCCCGCCGACGCCGTGCTGCCGGGTGTCGTCGGCCTGCGCGGCCCGCTGTCGTGCCTCAACGAGGCGCGCTTCGGCATCGTGTTCGGCACGCTCGGTGCCGCGCGCGACTGCCTCGAGACCGCGATCGCGTACTCGATCGACCGCGAGCAGTTCGACAAGCCGATCGCGGCCTTCCAGCTCACGCAGAAGAAGCTCGCCGACATGACCCTCGAGCTCGACAAGGGCTTCCTGCTCGCGCTGCACCTCGGCCGGCTCAAGGACGCGCACACGATCCGCCCGGAGCAGATCTCGGTCGGCAAGCTCAACAACGCGCGCGAGTCGCTCGCCATCGCGCGCGAGTGCCGCTCGATCCTGGGTGCCAACGGCATCACGCTCGAGTACCCGGTCGTGCGCCACATGAACAACCTCGAGTCGGTGTTCACCTACGAGGGCACCAACGAGATGCACACGCTCGTCGTCGGCGAGGCCCTCACCGGCATCGCCGCCTACCGATGAGCGGCGCGCTCGACGGGATCGTCGTCGCCGACTTCTCGCGTGTCCTCGCCGGTCCGTACGCCACGATGCTGCTCGGCGACCTCGGCGCCGAGGTCGTGAAGGTCGAGCGCCCGGGCGCCGGCGACGACACGCGGCACTGGGGTCCGCCGTACGCCGCCGACGGCACCGCGACGTACTTCGCCGGCGTCAACCGCAACAAGACGTCGCTGTGGCTCGACCTCTCCTCCCCCGAGGGGCTCGCCGAGGCGCGCGCGCTCGCGCTGCGGGCCGACGTGATGGTCGAGAACTTCAAGCCCGGCGGCCTGGCGAAGATGGGCCTGGGCTACGACGCGCTCGCCGCGGAGAACCCGCGGCTGATCCTCTGCTCGATCAGCGGTTTTGGGTCGGGCGCGGGCGCGGAGCTCCCGGGCTACGACCTGCTCGTGCAGGCGATGGGCGGGCTCATGTCGGTCACCGGTCCCGGGGCGGGCGAGCCGACGAAGGTGGGCGTCGCGCTCGTCGACGTCATCACCGGGCTGCACGCCGTCTACGGCATCCTCGCGGCGCTGCGCCACCGCGACGTGACCGGCGAGGGCCAGCACGTCGAGGTGAACCTGCTGTCGTCGCTGCTGTCGGCCATGGTCAACCAGAGCTCGGCGTACGTCGCCGGCGGCGTCGTGCCGGGCATCCTCGGCAACGACCACCCGTCGATCGTCCCGTACGCCGTCTACGCCACGGCCGACAAGCCGCTCGTGCTCGCGGTCGGCAACGACCGCCAGTTCCGCGCGCTCGTGTCGGTGCTCGGCATCGCCGAGGCCGCCGACGACGAGCGCTTCGCGACGAACCCGGCGCGCGTGGCCCACCGCGCGGAGGTGCGCACGCTGCTCGAGGCGGCCCTCGCCGCCGACGGCGCCGACCGCTGGGCGCGCGACCTCACGGCGGCGGGGGTGCCGTGCGGCCCGATCAACGGCCTCGACGACGCGTTCGCGCTCGCGACGTCGCTCGACCTCTCGCCGGTGGTGGCGGTCGACGGCTCGCCCGTGCCGCAGGTGGCGAACCCGCTGCGCATGTCGGCCACGCCTCCGTCGTACCGCCTGGCTCCCCCGCCGCTGGAGGGCGCATGACCTTCGTGCGGCCCAAGACCGCGCAGGAGGCGGTGCTCTCCGAGCTGCGGCGCATGCTCGTGACCGGCGAGCTCGCACCCGGAGAGCCGCTGCGCCAGGAGGCGCTCGCGGATGCGCTCGGCGTCTCTCGCGTCCCCGTGCGCGAGGCGCTCAAGGTGCTCGAGGGCGAGGGCGCCGTCGTGCACGAGCCGCACAAGGGCTACGTCGTCGCGGAGCTCTCGGTCGACGACCTCGTCGAGGTCTACCGGCTGCGCGAGATCCTCGAGGCGGAGGCGATCCGCGTCGCCGTGCCGCGCCTGTCGGCGTCGGACCTCGAGGCGCTCACCGCTGCGGCCGCCGACGTCGACGCTGCGGGACGTGCCGGCGACGTCACCGCGATGACCGAGGCGAACCGCCGCTTCCACTTCCTGCTGTTCGACGCCGCGGGCATGCCGCGCCTCTCGCGCACGCTGCGCCAGCTCTGGGACGCCACCGACGTCTACCGGTCCGTCTACTTCTCCGGCGTCACCAACCGCCAGCGGGTGAAGCACGAGCACAAGGCGCTGCTGGTGGCCCTGCGCGCCGGCGACGTCGACGCCGCCATCCGCGCGCAGCACGACCACCGCGACAACTCCGTCACCGCGGTGACCGCCGCCCTCCGCCGCGCCTGACGCCGTGCCTCCCGCTTTGGAGGTCTGAGCGTGCTCTATGGCGCACGCCCAGACCTCCAAAGCGCGGCGTCATGTCTCGAATGCCTGCGCGAACGCGATCAGCTCGTCGGCGTCGACGTTGGCGACCTCGGACGCCGCGGGGAAGGAGCCGTTCGCGACGTCGGCGCGGAACTCGGTGAGGGCGCGCACGCGCTCGGCGTCGATCTGGCGCTGCAGCGCCGCGAGGTCGGCGTACCGGCGCGCATGACGGGGCAGGCGCTCGCTCTCGCCGCAGATGTCGCTGGTGAACAGGAACAGCACGTCGGCGTGCGGGCCGGACCCGAGCGAGATCGTCGCGAGACCGGTGCGCTGGTGGATCTCGCGCATCACCTCGGCGGGGATGAGCTCGCACTCGACGGCGAACGCGCCCGCCTCCTCGAGCTCCTGGAACCGGCGCCACAGGTCGAGCGCCTCGGGAGCGGTCCGTCCCACCGCACGCACTCCCCCGAACAGCGTCGACTTCTTGGGGATGAAGCCGAGGTGGCCCATGACCGGGATGTCCTCGTGCGCGATCCGGCGTACGCCGTCGAGCCCGCGGGCCGTGATCACGGCGTCGGCACCGGCGCCGAGCGCCTTCAGCGCCTCGGCGAGCAGGTCGTCGTTCGTCACCGCACCGGAGAAGTCGATCGCCGCGGTGACGAAGACGCGCTGCGACCCCTGCCGCACGGCCGGCACGAAGTCCGACATGCACACGACCATCTCGACACCCGCCGCCTCAGCCGCGGCGGCCTCGGCGGGTGTCGACGCCGTGACCTGGGCGAGCCGACGCCCCTGCGCCCGCAGCCCGACGATGTCGGCCACGGTCACCGTGCGGTCGGCCTCGCGGCCGTTGTAGTCCAGGATGCGCGGCATCGTTCTCCTCGGGTCGATGAGCCGCCTCAACCTAGCGCTGCACCTGGAGCGGTCGTAGCGGCTACGCCACGAAGATGCAGAAGGGGTGGCCCGACGGGTCGGCGAGGACGAACAGCGGTTCGTCCTCGTCGTCGGTGCGGTCGAGCAGGAGCTCCGCGCCGAGCGACTCGGCGATCGCACGCTGGCGGTGCAGCTCCTCCTCGCTCGAGACCGTGAGGTCGAGGTGGAGCTGCATGGGGACGTCGTGCTCGGGCCAGGTCGTCCGCTCGAGCCGGTCGACCTGCTGGAAGGCGAGCTTGCGCACGTCGTGCTCGTCGACGAGCACGAGCCAGTCGGCGTCGTCGGCCGCGCCGTCGGAGGGCGGTTCGTCACCGTCGCGGTAATGCAGCCCGAGCAGCTGCCGGTAGAACTCGGCGAGCCGGCGCGGCTCGGTCGTGTCGAGAACGGTGTGCAGCAGCTGCGGATGCTCCGGCATGCCTCCGATCGTGCCCGGCCGCACGCGTCTGCGCGAGGGGGGCATCCTGCCGCCCCCGCGGGCTGCGCCGTGCCACAGTGGACGCGTGCATCGGGGGCGTCCTGTGGCGGTGACCGGCGGCGCGGTCGTCGCGATCGGAGCGGTCGCGGCATGGGCCTGGATCGGCACCCATCCGGCCGTGGGCACCGGCAGCTTCGGCGGCCCCGGCGACGGGATCTCCGTCAGCTTCGTCGCCGGCACGCCGCGCCTCGCGATGACCGGCGATCGGGCTCAGCTGGTGGAGAGCGTGCGCAACGACGGCCGTGCACCGGTCACCCTCACGGGCGCCACAGGCCAGCTACCGCCCGGCTACACCGTCACGGCGCAGTTCCAGCCGGACCCGTTCACCGGGCCCTACGCGGTCGGCGACACGAACCGGCCCACTGCCGACACGGTCACCCTCGGCGCCGGCGACGAGGCAGGTGTGCTGCTCACCGTCACCGCGCCGCCGTGCGGGCGGCGGCCCATCGGCGCGATGAGCCTGTCCGGCGTGCAGCTCGGCGTACGCAGCGTCGGCATCACGACCGACGAGTGGGTCGACTTCGGGAGCAGCCCGCTCGTGATCCCCGGCAGCGACGGGTCCGGCGGGTGTCTGCCCGCGGACGCGACCGCGTCCGTCTCCTGACCGGCGCCTAGTCCGACGCCTCCAGGAGGGGGCGGAGGACGTCGAGCACCGAGATGTCGTCGATGGTCGACGGCGGCGCCTCGGGACGGCCGTCGGCGATGCCGCGCATGGTGCGCCGCAGGATCTTGCCGCTGCGCGTCTTGGGCAGCGCCGGTACGACGACGACGCTCTTGAGCGCCGCGACCGGACCGATCTCGTCGCGCACCGACTTCACGACCTCGGCCTGCAGCTGCGCCGGCTCGATGTCGGCGCCGCTCTTGAGCACGACGAACGCGCGCGGGATCTGGCCCTTGAGCGCGTCGTGGACGCCGATCACCGCGCACTCCGCGACCGCGGGGTGCGACGCGACGACCGCCTCCATCGAGCCGGTCGAGAGCCGGTGCCCCGCGACGTTGATGACGTCGTCGGTGCGACCCATCACGTACACGTAGCCGTCCGCGTCGATCTGGCCGCCGTCGCCGGTCGCGTAGTAGCCGGGGAAGACCGCGAGGTAGGAGTCGACGTAGCGCTTGTCGTCCTGCCACAGCGTGGGCAGCGTGCCGGGAGGGAGCGGCAGCTTGATCGCGATGTTGCCGTCGTTGCCCGCCTCGAGGGGGGCGCCGCGCTCGTCGAGGACCTGGACGTCGTACCCGGGCATCGGCACCGTGGGAGAGCCCGGCTTCACCGGCATCGGCTCGAGCCCGCGCGGGTTCGCGGCGATCGGCCAGCCGGTCTCGGTCTGCCACCAGTTGTCGATGACAGGGATGCCGAGGATGTCGCTGGCCCAGTGGTAGGTGTCGGGGTCGAGGCGCTCGCCGGCGAGGAAGAGGGTCTTCAGGCCCGAGAGGTCGTGGCCGGCGCGCAGCGCGGCGTCGGGGTCCTCCTTCTTGATCGCGCGGATCGCGGTGGGCGCGGTGAACAGCGCCTTCACGCCGTGGTCGGCGATCACGCGCCAGAACGCGCTCGCGTCCGGAGTGCCGACCGGCTTTCCCTCGTAGAGCACCGTCGTCGCGCCGACGAGCAGCGGCGCGTAGACGATGTAGGAGTGGCCGACGACCCAGCCGACGTCGCTCGCCGCCCAGAACACCTCGCCCGGTCCGACGTCGTAGACGTTGGCCATCGTCCAGGTGAGCGCCACGGCATGACCGCCGTTGTCGCGCACGATGCCCTTGGGCTTACCGGTCGTGCCCGAGGTGTAGAGGATGTAGAGCGGGTCGGTCGCGTCGACGGTGACGCACTCCGCGGGCTCAGCAGCCGCGACGAGCTCGTGCCAGTCGTGGTCGATCTCCCCCATCGCAGCGACCGCCTGCGGCCGCTGCAGCACGACCGTGGCCGACGGCTTGTGCGTCGACGCCTCGATCGCCTTGTCGAGCATGGGCTTGTACTCGACGACGCGCCCCGGCTCGATGCCGCACGACGCCGACACCACGACCTTCGGCGTCGCGTCGTCGATGCGCAGCGCGAGCTCGTGCGGCGCGAAGCCGCCGAACACGACCGAGTGCACGGCACCCAGCCGCGCGGTCGCCAGCATCGCGACGACCGCCTCGGGGACCATCGGCATGTAGATGACGACGCGGTCGCCCTTCTCCACGCCGAGCCCGCGCAGCGCGCCCGCGAACGCCGCGACCGCGTCGCGCAGCTCGGCGTACGTGTACCGCGCGACCGTGCTCGTGACCGGGCTGTCGTACACCAGCGCGAGCCGCTCGCCGTGCCCCGCCTCGACGTGGCGGTCGAGCGCGTTCCAGCAGGTGTTGAGCCGACCGCCGGTGAACCAGCGGTAGTACGGCGCGTCGGAGCCGTCGAGCGCCTTCGGCGGTACGACGTCCCAGTCGACCGCGGTCGCCGCCTCGCCCCAGAAGCCGTCGGGGTCGGACAGGCTGCGGGCGTGGGCGTCGGCGTAGGGACCGGTCGTGGGCATGGGACCTCCCGGAGGCGCGTGCGGGCTCGCCTCGCAGCCTAGGGAAGCCCTGGTCGCCATGCCCGGGAGAGCCGCGGCGCCTGCGCCGGACGATCCGCTCCCGTCGCCGAGCGGTACGGCGTACCGCTACTCCGAGGCGGCGAGCTGGCCGCAGGCGCCGTCGATCTCGCGGCCGCGGGTGTCGCGCACGGTGACCGCGACGCCGCCGGCCTCGAGGCGCCGGACGAACTCGCGCTCGTCCTCGCGGCGCGAGGCGGTCCACTTCGACCCCGGCGTGGGGTTGAGCGGGATGAGGTTGACGTGGACGAGCTTGCCGCGCAGCCGCTTGGCCAGCAGGTCGGCCCGCCACGCCTGGTCGTTGACGTCCTTGATGAGGGCGTACTCGATCGACACGCGCCGCTTGGTGGCCGCGGCGTACTGCCAGGCCGCGTCGAGAACCTCGGCGATCTTCCACCGCGTGTTGACCGGCACGAGGGTGTCGCGGAGCTCGTCGTCGGGCGCGTGCAGCGACACCGCGAGGGTGACGGGCAGCCCCTCGCCCGCGAGGTGCTTGATGCGCGGCACGAGACCGACGGTGGAGACGGTGATGCCGCGCGCCGACATGCCCAGCCCGCCCGGGCTCTTGTCGGTGAGGCGGTGCAGCGCGCCGACCACCGCCTTGTAGTTCGCGAGCGGCTCCCCCATGCCCATGAACACGACGTTCGAGACGCGGCCCGGGCCGCCGGGTACGTCGCCCGAGGCGAGCTGGCGGGCGCCCGCGACCACCTGCTCGACGATCTCGCCGGTGCTCATGTTGCGCGTGAGCCCGGCCTGGCCGGTCGCGCAGAACGGGCAGTTCATGCCGCAGCCGGCCTGGCTCGAGACGCACATCGTCACGCGGTCGGGGTAGCGCATCAGCACGCTCTCGACGAGCGCCCCGTCGTTGAGGCGCCACAGGGTCTTCCGCGTGGTGCCCTTGTCGGCGGTGAGCTCGCGCACCGGCGTCATGAGCGTCGGCGTCAGCAGCGACGCGAGCTGCTCGCGGGCGGCGGCGGGGATGTCGCTCCACGACGAGGGGTCGGCGTCGAGCCGGCCGAAGTAGTGGCGCGAGACCTGGTCGGCGCGGAAGGCGGGGAGGCCGACCGACGACACCGCCTCGCGCCGCTCGGCCGACGTCATGTCGGCGAGGTGGCGCGGCGGCTTCCCGCGACGCGGCGCGGTGAAGGTGAGCTCGCCCGGGGCCGGGCGGCGCGGGGCGTCGAGGTCGGTCACGTCACGACCCCAGGAACAGCGTGAGCAGCAGCCAGCCGGCGATCACGTTGGGCAGGATCGAGTCGAGCCGGTCCATCAGGCCGCCGTGGCCCGGGATCAGGTTGCTCATGTCCTTCACGCCGAGGTCGCGCTTGATGGCCGACTCGGCGAAGTCGCCGAGGGTCGCGACCACGGTCATCACGAGGCCGGTGATGAGGCCCTGCCACCACGGTGCACCGAGAAGGAAGATGAAGAGCAGGACGCCGGCCACCGCCTGGAACAGCAGCGAGCCGACGAACCCCTCCCACGACTTCTTCGGCGAGATCACCGGCGCCATCGGGTGCTTGCCCCACAGGACGCCGAAGACGTAGCCGCCGATGTCGCTGCAGATCGTGAGCACGATGATCGTGATGACGCGGTAGGCGCCGTCGGGCTGCGCCGTGACGATCCCCGCGAACCCGCCGATGAGGCCGGTGTAGGCGAGCACGAACGTGGTGGCGGCGACGTCGGCGACGTACCCCTCGGGACCGCGCAGCAGCCGCGCGCCCATGCCGATCAGCACGGTGACGGCGAAGACGCCGATGAGCGGCTGCACCCCCCACCAGTAGCCGACCTGCGCCATCGCGAGGCAGCCCGCGTAGGCGACGTACCGCTCGACGTGCACGCCGCGGTTCTCGAAGGCGCCCGCGAGCTCCCAGGCGCCGATCGCCATCGCGACGCTGATCACGACCGCGAACAGCCACGGCGCGTAGACGACGGGCAGCAGGACCAGGCCGATGCCCAGCAGCGCGCCCATCCCAGCGGCGACGACGAGGTTGCGACCGGCGCGCCCGTGCGGGGCGTCCGGCTGCGCGGGTGTCGTCGCCTCTGCCATGGAGGGTCGGAGGTGCTCGGAGGTCGTCAGACCTCGAGCAGCTCGGCCTCCTTGTGCTTGAGCAGGTCGTCGACCTGGCCGGTGTACTTGTGCACCAGGTCGTCGAGGGCCTTCTCCGCGCGGCGTACGTCGTCCTCGCCGACCTCGCCGTCCTTGACCAGCTTGTCGAGCGTGTCCTTGGCGTGGCGGCGGATGTTGCGCATGGAGATCTTGGCTTCCTCGGCCTTGTGCCGGGCGACCTTGATGTACTCCTTGCGGCGCTCCTCGGTCAGCTGCGGGAACACCACGCGGATGACGACGCCGTCGTTGTTGGGGTTCACGCCGAGGTCGGAGTCGCGGATCGCCTTCTCGATCGCCGCCATCGAGCCCTTGTCGTACGGCGCGATGACCACGAGGCGGGCCTCGGGGATCTGGAAGCCGGCCATCTGCGTGATGGGCGTGGTGACGCCGTAGTAGTCGGCGGTGATGCGCTCGAACATCGCGGCGGTGGCGCGGCCGGTGCGGATGTGGGCGAAGTCGTCCTTGGCGACGAGGACAGCCTTCTCGAGCTTCTCCTCCGCCTCGAACATGGTCTCGTCGATCACCGCGTGCTCCTCGTCGTGACGTGTCGGTTCTGGTCGTACGTGCGCGGACGGCGTACCGGGCCGTCAGGACGCGACGAGCGTGCCGATCCTCTCACCCCGCACGGCGCGGGCGATGTTGCCCTCGACGAGCAGGTTGAAGACGAGGATCGGCAGGGTGTTGTCCTGGCACAGGCTGATGGCGGTGGCGTCGGCGACCTTGAGGCCGCGGGCGAGCACCTCCGCGTGGGTGAGGGTCTCGAAGCGCTGCGCGTCGGGGTTGGTGCGCGGGTCGGAGTCGTAGACGCCGTCGACGCCCTTGGCCATGAGGACCACCTCGGCCCCGCACTCGAGCGCGCGCTGCGCGGCGGTGGTGTCGGTCGAGAAGAACGGCGCCCCGAGGCCCGCGCCGAAGATGACGACGCGGCCCTTCTCGAGGTGGCGGATCGCGCGGCGCGGTACGTAGGGCTCGGCGACCTGGCCCATCGCGATCGCGGTCTGCACGCGCGTGTCGATGCCCTCCTTCTCCAGGAAGTCCTGGAGGGCCAGGCAGTTCATCACCGTGCCGAGCATGCCCATGTAGTCGGCGCGCGAGCGGTCCATGCCGCGCTCGTTGAGCTGCGCCCCGCGGAAGAAGTTGCCGCCGCCGATGACGACGGCGACCTCGGTGCCGCCGCGGACGACGGCCGCGATCTGGCGGGCGATGGCCGAGACGACGTCGGGGTCGACGCCGAGCGCCCCGCCGCCGGCGAACGCCTCGCCGGAGAGCTTGAGCAGCACGCGGGCGTAGCCGCCCTCGGGCACCCCCGGCCAGGTGTCGAGCGTGCCGTCGAGCGAGGGCTGCACCACGGAGATGCCGGAGGCCGCCGTCGCGGCAGTTGATGCGTTGTCCACGACGGCGGCCTCCGGTCTCACGGGTCTTGGGGGGAGTCTGTCAGGCGAGTGCTCCTGGGGTCCCCTCAGGCACCGATCTCGAACCGCACGAAGCGGCTGATCGAGGTACCCGCGGCGTCCAGGACGTCCTTGACCGACTTCTTGGCCTCCACGACCGACTCCTGCTCGAGCAGGACGTTGTCCTTGAAGAACGCGTTCACACGGCCCTCGACGATCTTCGGGAGGGCGGCCTCGGGCTTGCCCTCCTCCTTCGCCTTGGCCTCGGCGACGCGACGCTCGGTCTCGACGACATCGGCCGGCACCTCGTCGCGCGTGAGGTAGGTGGCGCGCATCGCGGCGATCTGCATCGCGGCGCTGCGGGCGGCCTCCTCGGAGCCCTCGTACGAGACGAGGACGCCCACCTGCGCGGGCAGGTCGGCAGCACGCTTGTGCATGTAGGTGGCGACCTTGCCGTCGACGAACGCGACGCGGCCGAGCTCGAGCTTCTCGCCGATGGTGGCGGCGAGCTCGGTGACGGTCTCGGCGACGGTCTTGCCGTCGAGCTCCGCGGCGGCGAGCGCCTCGGTGCTGTCGGCCTTGATCTCGGCGGCCTTGGCGACGACCTTGTCTGCGAGCGCCTGGAAGTCGGCGTTCTTGGCGACGAAGTCGGTCTCCGCGCGGAGCTCGACGAGCGCGCCGTCCTTGGTGACGACGAGGCCGTTGCTGGCCTCGCGCTCGGCGCCGCGGGCGGCGGCCTTGGCGGCACCCTTGATGCGCAGCGCCTCGGCGGCCTTCTCGAAGTCGCCGTCGTTCTCCTGGAGCGCCTTCTTGCACTCCATCATCCCCGCGCCGGTCAGGTCGCGGAGCTTCTTCACGTCAGCAGCGGTGACGTCGGCCATGGTGGTGGCCCTCTCTGTGTCGAAGGTGTCGAGGTCTGTCGGGCGCGCTGCGCGGCCCGCCGGATTCCTCCGGTCGGGCCGCGAGCGGCGGGATCAGGCCTGCGGGGTCTCGGTGGCCTCGGCGGCGGGCGCCTCGGCAGCCTCGGCAGGGGCCTCGGTGGTGCCCTCCGCTGCCACGGCGGACTCGGCGCCGGCGAGCAGCTCGGTCTCCCAGGCGGCCAGCGGCTCGTCGGCCGCGACCTCGCCCTCGGCCGCAGCCGTGGCACGGCCGGCGCGGGCCATGAGGCCCTCGGCGACGGCGTCGGCGATCACGCGGGTGAGGAGCGCGACGGCGCGGATGGCGTCGTCGTTGCCCGGGATCGGGTAGTCGACGACGTCGGGGTCGCAGTTGCTGTCGAGGATCGCGACGACCGGGATGTTGAGCTTCTTGGCCTCGGCGACCGCGATGTGCTCCTTGTTGGTGTCGACGATCCACACCGCGCTGGGCACCTTCGACATGTCGCGGATGCCACCGAGGGTCTTGTCGAGCTTGTCCTTCTCGCGGCGGAGGACCAGCAGCTCCTTCTTGGTGAGACCCGAGCCCGCGACGTCGTCGTAGTCGATGAGCTCGAGCTCCTTGAGGCGCTGGATGCGCTTGTGGACCGTCGTGAAGTTGGTGAGCATGCCGCCGAGCCAGCGCTGGTTGACGTAGGGCATCCCCACGCGCGAGGCCTGCTGCTGCACCGGCTCCTGCGCCTGGCGCTTGGTGCCGACGAACATCACGGTGCCGCCGTGGGCGACGGTCTCCTTGACGAACTCGTACGCGCGGTCGATGTAGGTCAGCGACTGCTGGAGGTCGATGATGTAGATGCCGTTGCGCTCGTTGAAGATGAACCGCTTCATCTTCGGGTTCCAACGGCGGGTCTGGTGCCCGAAGTGCACGCCGCTCTCGAGCAGCTGCTTCATCGTGACGACGGCCACGAGGTCTCCTTCTCAGGCGCCGGTCGCCGGGCACGCTGGCCCGGGCGCGCGCGGCGCCGCTCGGTTGGTCCGCCCGGTCGGTCGACCGGACGCCTGACGCCTGCCGAGCGCACCCGACCTCTCGCGAGGACCGAGGGTGCGTCGCCGGTCGTGGACCGGGCTGCGGGCGTGCGATGTCGGCCCGCCGGGAGGCGTGCCGCAGGTCGAGTGTACGGGGCAGGTGCCCCTGGGCCGAAATCGTGCCCATCCGCCTCTCCGGCGCCCGTCCCCGCAGGTCAGCGGCCCCGCGGGGACGACGCCCCCGGCGTCCCCAGGGAGCGCGTGCGGCGCGTCGTCCCCAGGCGGGGACCGCGGCCGCCCCGCGACGGCTCCGGGCGGTCCCACGCTCGCCCCGTGCTGCCCGTCACCCTCGCCTCCGCCGCCCTGCTCGTCACCGCCACGGTGCTGCCCGCGTCCGGGCCGCCGGGCGCCGCCCCCACGTGGACCGCGCCGGTCGACCCCGCCGTGGTCGTCGCCCCGTTCGACCCGCCCGAGCGGCGTTGGCTGCCCGGCCACCGCGGCGTCGACCTCGCGGCCGGTGCCGGCCAGGAGGTCCGCGCAGCCGGATCGGGCACGGTCACCTGGGCCGGGCCGCTCGCGGGTCGCGGCGTGGTCGTCGTGGCGCACGAGGGCGGCCTGCGCACGACGTACGAGCCGGTCGACGCCGTGGTCGTCGAGGGCGAGCACGTGGAGGCGGGCGAGGTGATCGGGACGGTCGGCGACGGCGACGTCCACTGCGGCCAGGATCCGCGCTGCCTGCACTGGGGGCTGCGGCGCGGCGAGGACTACCTCGACCCGTGGCGGCTGCTGCACCCCGGCCGGCCGGTCCTGCTCCCTCCGTGAGCCCGGGTCACCGTTGCGCACCGACCGCGGTCGACCAGGTGCCGTCGCGGGCGGGCCGACGTAGCGTCGAGGGATGGGAGGACCACGCGGGGCCGGAGCCGCTGCGGCGGCTGCGGTGTGCGCCGCGCTGGCGCTGACGGCGTGCACGACCTCTCCCGCGGCGCCGACCGCCCCGCCCTCCTCGTCGAGCCCGTCGAGCCCGGCTGCCTCGTCGCCGAGCGCCACGGCGTCGACGCCCGCGCCGCCGGCCTCCGCCTCGGCGAGCCCCGCCCCGGCACGTCCGCGCTACGCGGCCGGCGCGACGGTGCTGGCCCGCCGGCTCGTCGTGCCGTGGGGTGTCGCGTTCCTGCCCTCGGGCTCGGCGCTCGTGGCCGAGCGGAAGTCCGGCGAGGTCGTGCTGGTCTCCCCCACCGGTCGCGTCACCTCGGTGGGCCGGGTGCCGGGCGTGGCCGACCAGGGCGAGGGCGGCCTGCTCGGCCTCGCCGTCGACCCCGACGACGCGACGCGGGTCTACGCGTACCTGACCTCGACGCAGGACGACAACCGGGTGGTGGCGCTGCGGCTCTCGGGCGGCACGCTGCGGTTCGAGCGCGCGCTCCTCACCGGCATCCCCGCGGGTCGTCGCCACAACGGCGGCCGCATCGTGGTGGGTCCTGACGGCGATCTCTGGATCGGCACGGGCGACGCCGGCGACACGGCTCGGGCGCAGCGCAAGGGCGACCTGGGCGGGAAGATCCTGCGGATCGCGCGCGACGGATCGGTCCCCAGCGACAACCCGTTCGGCACCCCGGTGTGGTCCTACGGCCACCGCAACGTGCAGGGCCTGGCCTTCGACTCGGCCGGGCGGCTGTGGGCGACGGAGTTCGGGCAGGACACCTACGACGAGCTCAACCTGATCCGCAAGGGCGGCGACTACGGCTGGCCGCTGGTCGAGGGTCGCGGGGGCGACAGCAGGTACGTCGACCCGCAGGTGGTGTGGCGCACCGACGACGCCTCGCCGAGCGGGCTGGCGATCGTCGGCGACGTGGCGTTCGTCGGTGCGCTCAAGGGGCGGCGGCTCTGGCAGGTGCCCCTCATGGGTGGGCGGGCCGGCACCCCGGTGGCGGCGTTCACCGGCGACTACGGCCGGCTGCGCACCGTGGCCGCTGCTCCCGACGGCACGCTGTGGGTGACGACGTCGAACCGCGACGGCCGCGGGAACCCGACGGCCGACGACGATCGGATCCTGCGCGTCACGCTGCGCTGAGCCACCCAGGGCTGGGCCACCCTGCGCCGAGCCTGAGCGGCCCGGCGCCTCGTCCCGTCACTCGGAGTCGTGCGACTCGCTGAGCTTGGCGCGCAGCTGGAGCACGGCCTTGGTGTGCATCTGGCAGATGCGCGACTCGGTGACGCCGAGCACCTGGCCGATCTCGGCGAGGGTGAGGCCCTCGTAGTAGTAGAGGGTGACGACGATCTTCTCCCGCTCGGGGAGCTGGTTGATCGCCTTCGCGAGGATGAACTTGGTCTCCTCGCCCTCGAACAGGTTGATCGGGTCCGGGGCCTTCGGGTCCTCGAGGGTGTCGCCGAGCGTCATCTTGTCGCCGCGCTCGCCGCCGGCGTGGAGCAGCTCGTCGAGGGCCACGACGTTGACGAAGGACACCTGGCTGAAGATGGCGTGCAGCTCGTCGAGCTTGATGCCCATCTCGAGGCGACCTCGGCCTCGGTCGGCGTGCGCTGCAGCTGGGCCTCGAGGGTCTGGTAGGCCTTCTCCACCTCGCGGGCCTTGAAGCGCACCGAGCGCGGGATCCAGTCGATGGAGCGGAGCTCGTCGATGATCGCGCCGCGGATGCGGTTGATCGCGTAGGTCTCGAACTTGATGGCGCGGTCGAGGTCGAACTTCTCGATGGCGTCGATGAGCCCGAAGATGCCGTAGGAGACGAGGTCGGCCTGCTCGATGTTGGGCGGGAGGCCCACGCCCACGCGGCCGGCGACGTACTTCACGAGCGGCGAGTAGTGCAGGATCAGCTTGTCGCGCAGGCCGGAGTCGCCGGTCGCCTTGAAGTCCTCCCAGAGCTGGCGGAGCCGCTCCTGGGTCTCGGCCGCGGCGGCGGCCTTCTCCTCCTCGGTCGGAGTGAGGTCGATCGCGTCGAGGTCGACCTCGAACTCGTCGTCCCCCGTGTCGGCGTCGGTCTCGTCGTCGACCTCAGGGGCGTCCTCAGGCTCGAGAGCGTCGTCGACGCCCTCAGGCTCGCGGGTGCGCCTGCTCATACGTTGCCCTCAACCGTTCGACGCTGACATGGGTGTAGATCTGTGTAGTCGCGAGCGTAGCGTGCCCCAAGATCTCTTGGACGGATCGGAGGTCCGCGCCACCCTCCAGAAGGTGTGTCGCGGCCGAGTGGCGCAGGCCGTGCGGCCCCAGGTCGGGCGCCCCCTCGACGTGCCGGAGCATCCGGTGGACCGTCTCGCGGGCCGTCCGGGGGTCCAGCCGCCGGCCCCGGGCGCCCAGGAGCAGGGCCGGTCCGGACTCCCCGGTCCGCAACCGCGGCCGTCCGTCGGCGAGCCAGGAGTCGAGCGCCCGCTGGGCGGGACCGCCGTAGGGCACGGTGCGCTCCTTGGCGCCCTTGCCCAGGACCCGCAGGGTGCGGCGCCCGGTGTCGACGTCGTCGAGGTCGAGGCCGACGAGCTCGCCGACCCGCATCCCGGTGGCGTAGAGCAGCTCGAGGACGAGCAGGTCGCGCAGGTGCACGGGGTCGCCGTCGTCGGCAGCCACGGCGGCGACGTCGAGCAGGGCGGTGGCCTCGGACTGCTTGAGGACGCCGGGGAGGGTGCGGTGCGCCGCCGGGGTGGCCAGCCGGTCGCCCGGGTCGGCGGGGAGCAGGCCGCGCCGGGCGGCCCAGGCGGTGAACACCCGAGCCGCGGCGGCGCGGCGGGCCAGCGTGGTGCGGGCGTGGCCCTCGAGACCCTCCTGGGCCAGCCAGCCGCGCAGGTCGGTGAGGTCGAGCTCGGCCAGCGCCGTCGCGCCGTTGGCCCGGGAGAACCGGAGCAGGCGGCGTACGTCGCCGGTGTAGGCCCGCACCGTGTGGGGGCTGCGGCCCAGCTCGCTGCCGAGGTGGGTGGCGAACGCGACGAGGGCGTCCTCCATGTCGGCGGGCAGCTCGGCCTCGACCGGCACCACCTGCACCTCGGGGGACGCGGACACGGCTCCACCGTCCGTGCCGCGGCGCCCGGAGTCAACGCGGCGCGCCGCGCGGGGCCAGCCGCCAGCCCGACCCGTCGGAGCGGACCCACCCGCCCACCTCGAGCAGCCCGAGCGCCCCGGCCGCCTCCGCCGGCGTCACTCCGGCCGTGCGGGCCACCGAGTCGAGGGTGGCCGGACGCCGCGACGGCACGGCGTCGAGCACCCGTGCGGTGAGCGGGTCGAGGCCGTCGCGGGCGTCGACCGGGCCGCTCGGACGGGGTGCGAGATCGGCGCCGAGGTCGCCGAGCGCCTCCGCCACCTCCGCGGCCGACGTCACGAGGGTGGCGCCGTCGCGGATGAGCCGGTGGACGCCCTGCGACATCGGCGAGTCGACCCGTCCGGGCACCCCGAGCACCGGCCGGCCCAGCTTGAGCGCTTCGTTGGCGGTCGAGAGGGCGCCGGACCGGTAGGCCGCCTCGACCACGACCGTGCCGCGGGTCAGCGCTGCGATCAGCCGGTTGCGGACGAGGAACCGCGTGCGGTGCGGCGCGGCTCCCGGCGGCACCTCCGAGATGAGCAGGCCGTCGGCGGCGATCCGCTCGAAGAGGGCGTCGTGGCGCGGCGGGTAGGCGACGTCGACTCCGCAGGCGAGCGCGGCCACGGTGATCCCGCCGGCCGCGAGAGCGCCGAGGTGGGCGGCCGCGTCGATCCCGAAGGCGCCGCCAGACACGACCGTCCAGCCCGCCAGCGCGAGGTCGCTCGCGATGCGCGACGCGGTGTCGTTGCCGTACGCCGTCGACGCCCGCGACCCCACGAGCGCGGCCGAGCGCAGCGCCGCGAGACGCAGGTCGACCGTGCCGCGCAGCCACAGCGCCCACGGCGCCGCGTCGCCGAGGTCGTCGAGCTGCGAGGGCCACTCGAGGTCGCCCGGCACCACGAGACGGCCGCCCACCTCGATGACGCGCGCGAGGTCGGCCTCGGGGTCCGCGGTCGCCAGGCGCACGGCGTACCGCTCGACACCCGGCACGGTCGACGACCCGTCGCGCACGAGCTGCACGAGCTCGGTGGCCGGCATCCGCACGAGCAGACGGCCGATCCGGCGGTCGCCCGGCTCCGCGAGCCGTGACAGCAGCGCCCGGGCGACCCGTTCCTCGTCGCTCACGCCGCCCATGCCGCGCCTCCGTCCCGGTGCAGCAGCGCGGTGCCGACGTCGGCGCGGCTCGGCCGGTCGCGGCCCGCGAGGTCGGCCACCGTCCACGCCACCCGGACGACCCGGTCGGCGCCGCGCGCAGACACGACCCCGCGGGCGAGCGCGTCGGACAGCGGCGCGCTCGCGTCGGGGTCGAGACCGAAGCGACGGCGCACCACCGGGCCTGGGACGTCGGCGTTGACCCGCCACGGCGTGCCGGCGTACCGACGCGCCGCGCGGTCGCGAGCCTCGAGCACCCGTGCGGCGACGACCGACGTCGGCTCGGCCGTGGACGCGCCGAACTCGAGGTCGGCGAGCGTCGGCCGCACGAGCATCACCCGCAGGTCGACGCGGTCGAGCAGCGGGCCGCTGATCCGGCTGAGGTAGCGCCGACGCTGCACCGGCGAGCAGGTGCACATCGGTGCGCCGCTGCCGGCGAGCCCGCCCGCGCGGCCGCACGGGCACGGGTTCATCGCGAGCACGAGGTGGAACCGCGCGGGGAAGCGCACCGTGAACGCCGAGCGCGACACCACCATCTCCCCCGACTCGAGCGGCTGGCGGAGCGCATCGAGCGCGTTGGTGTCGAACTCCGGAGCCTCGTCGAGGAACAGCACACCGCGATGGGCCAGCGACACGAGACCGATCCGCGCGACGCCGGACCCGCCGCCGACCATCGCCGCGTGGGTCGCGGTGTGGTGCGGCGCCTCGAACGGCGGCACGGTGATGAGCCGGCCGCCCTCGAGCCGCCCGGCCACCGAGTGGATGGCCGTGACCTCGAGCGAGGCCTGCTCGTCGAGCGGGGGCAGCAGGCCGGGCAATCGTTCCGCGAGCATCGTCTTCCCGACGCCGGGAGGTCCTGTCATCGCGAGGTGGTGACCGCCCGCTGCCGCGAGCTCGAGAGCGCCCCGGGCCGCGTGCTGTCCGCGGACGTCGGCGAGGTCGGGCACCGTCGGCGCCTCACCGACGAGGGCCGGCTCGTCGCCGGTGTGGTCGAGCTCCACCTCGGGCACGTCGTCGCCGCGCACCAGGGCGAGCGCGCCCGCGAGGGTGCGCACACCGACGACGTCGATGCCGGGCACGAGCGACGCCTCCTGGACGTTCGCCCGCGGTACGACGATCCGCGTCGCCCCGGCCGCGCGTGCCGCGAGCGCCGCGACCAGCGCTCCGCGCACGGGACGCACCCGGCCGTCGAGCCCGAGCTCGCCGACCGGCCGAGCTCGGCGACCGCGTCGCCGCGGCGCCTGCCCCGACGCCGCGAGCAGCGCGAGGGCGATCGCCAGTCGAGCGTCGGACCGCGCTTGGGCAGCTCGGCCTGCGGCGAGCCCGACCGTGTTCTTCGGGCCGGGCCACTCCAGACCCTTGTTGAGGACGGCCGACCGGCACCGGTCGCGCGCCTCGCCCACGAGCTTGTCGGCCATGCCCACGACGGAGAATCCACTCACGCCGATGGACACGTGCGCCTCGACGCCGATCACGTGGCCGTCGACCCCGAGCAGCACGACGCCGCGGGTGCGCGACTCCGCCGCTCGACAAGCCCCGCGCACGTGCTCGACGACGATCGGCCCGGTACGCGGTCGCAGCACCGACACGATGTCGACGCCGCGGACCGCGGCCGCATGCCGCCTGCGCATCCACGCGATCCCGAGCCGCTCGAGGCGGTACGCTTGCATGGTGATCGCCTCGAACGGCGAACCGTGGCGCAGCGAGCTGCGGGTCTTCACCTCGCACACGACGAGCGTCGCCTCGCGCGACGATGTCGATCTCGCCGATGTCGCAGCGCCAGTTGCGCTCGAGGACGACGTAGCCGTCCTGCTCGAGATGCCGCGCGGCGACGTCCTCGCCGTACCGCCCAGCGCGTCCTTCCGCGCGGACCCCTCGGCGCTGCCCTGCCCACGTGCGCCTCCCGCCCGGGCGCACGGCGCGCCCAACGGGCCGACCTTCACCGCAACGTGGACCGCGCCTCGTACGACGACGCCGCCCAACGCCTTGCCGCCTGGGGACGACGCGCCGAGGAACTGGACGGCAGCCAGCGCTACGACGCCAGGCCGTCGGGGATCTGGGCTCGGGCTTGAGCTCCTCGACGTTGACGTCCTTGAACGTCAGCACGCGCACGTTCTTCACGAAGCGGGCCTGGCGGTACATGTCCACCCACGCGTCGGACATGCGGACACCTCGAAGTAGACGTCGCCGCCGTCGATGACGCACCTGCACGTCGACAGGTTGGTGAGTAGAAGCGCCGCTCGGTCTCGACGACGGCCTAGGAACAGGCCCACGACGTCGCTGCCCAGTACTCGCGGTAGAGCCGAGCTCGATCTCGTTCTCGTAGCGCTCGAGGTCCTCGGCCGACATGCCCGCTCCTCCTCCACCACGCCGCGGCGCGCCCGCCTCCATCCTGGACCCCAGGACGTCGACGGCGGGACGCACCCCGGCGAATCCGGTCCGCGGGGCGCCTTCGGTGCAGCGCCGTTCAGGCCAGGAGGCGAGCACCTCGTCGAGCTGGCTGAAGGTCTCGTCGGCGTCCGCTGCTCCACCCTCGGCCTCGAAGGCCTCCTTCGACGAACACCTCGCTCGTAGCCGAAGAGCAGGGTCCTGCCGTCGACCTCGTCGAGGGTCACGGTCGTCACCGACGCCTCGGCCGCCGCCCTCCTCGTTGGTCAGACGATGAGCGGCCAGGGCACGACCTCGAGGTAGCGGCCGTAGAAGTCCATGCCGTCGCCGAAGTTCAGCCGAGTAGGTGCCGCCGGTGCCGTAGGCTCGCACGCGTGCAGCGTCATCCCGAGCAGGCGCGGGACCCACCAGCAGCACTGGAACAGCTCTGGTCGCGACCTCGAGGACAGACGTGCAGGGCGTCGAACCAGCGTGACCACGATCTCGCGGTCCGCGGCCTTCCTCACCGTCGTCCGCCGACCCGTGCCCACGTGCTCTCAGTGCTTCGCGCGTCCGTCCTGTTCCTCCTTGAGCTTGAGCTCGGCGACGACCTTGTCCAGCTCGTCGAACCGTGCGTCCCAGCGACGCTGATAGCTGTCGATCCATGCGGCCACCTCGTCGAGGCGGCCGTCGCCGATCCGGCACGTGCGCACCCGACCGACCTTCTCCGTGGTGACCAGGCCGGCCGACTCGAGACTCCGACGTGCTTGCGCATGCCGGTCAGCGTCATGCCGAATCGCTCGGCCAGGTCGTGATCGACCGCTCCGACTCCCCGAGCTGCTCGAGCACCCCTCGACGCGATGCCGTCCGCCAGCGCCGCGAAGGCCGCGTCGAAGTCGACCGTCTGAAACTGAACCATACAGTTCGTCGTGAAGTCGACGACGGTCAGCACCGCAGGGTCGACGTAGGTGGATCTGCCGTCTCCAGGACTCGACGAGGTACGCCGTGTCGTCGCTGAGGCCGACGTCGGCACCGAGCGCAGCGGCCGTGTCGGCATGCCGCCGGGGATGGACCACGAACTGGCGGTGCTGCACGCACGGCCCGTGGGTCTCGAGCGCCTCGCGGTGCTCGGGGCTCACCGCCAGAAGCCCTTGGACGTCGAAGCCGTACGCCGGGTGCTCGGCGGCGAGCGCATCGCCGAGGGCGTCGCGCGTGGTCTTGGCCAGCACGCTCGCGCAGCCACCACCGGCGAGCAGGTCATGTCGGCCTTGATCGCACGGTGACGGGCGGCGAGCTCCTCCAGGCGTCAGGGTCGGCGACCAGGCCGTCCTCGTCGAAGAGGGCGGGCGCAGGGCGCGAGACCCAGTCGCAGGGCCGTCGAGCAGCACGTGGTCAGGGCGCACGGGCACTTCTGCGAACGCCGCTCGCCGGCGAGGCGCAGCTGCGCGCAGGATGCCGACGGCGTCGATCTCCTCGGCGCTCGCGTGGGCGACCGCCCGCGCCGGTGCCCAGCGCCGGATGCGCGGCACGAGCTTCTCCGCGCCGCGGGCGACAGCAGCTTGGAGTCGCGGACAGCAGTCGGCTGGCCTTCCATGTCTCGAGGTCGACCAGGCTTCCACGCCGACGGTGACCAGGCCGCCGGCCGCCACGGCCACCTCGTCGATAGACGCGAGCCAGCGCACGCCGTGGGTGCGGAGCAGCTCGCGCTCGACTACAGCGACGGAGCCTTGCTCATGGCGCCACCACCCCGGCGACGGTGACAGGCGACTCCGGCGGGCCGTGCAGCAGCAGCTCCTCGACGCGGTCGGCCATGTCGGAGCGGCGCGAGCAGCACCGACCCGTCGGCCGTGGGCAGGGCGCAGCTCGGCGACGAACCAGCGATGCTGGCCGGTACTGCCGCTCGAGCTCGTCGTGGCCCGGGGTGTCGGCGTCGTACTCGTGGTCGACGTGCGCGAGGAGAAGGCCTCGAACTGGTCGTAGACGACACCGTTGAAGCCGAAGCGCAGCTCGCGGTCCCAGACGTGCAGGCCGAGCTCGACCTCGGCCCCGTCTCCTCGCGGTACTCGCGCACCGCCGCCGCGCGGTCGGACTCTCGCCCAGGTCGACGCCGCCGCCGGGGGTGTGCCGAATGCGGACGTGCGGCCGGTCAGGGTCGCCGCCCTCGAACAGCAGCACCGGCCCTGCGGCGGCAGCGCGACCACGCGGGCCGCCGCCGGGTCACCGCGGTGCGCTCGTCGATTACGGCCGACCCTAGTTCCAGTAGTCGAAGGACTCGTCGATCTGGAGCGCCCGCGAGGAACTCGTGCACGAGGCCGGGCAGCGGGGTCAGGAAGAACCGCGCGGTCGAGCCGGCGAGCTCGTCGACAGGCCTACCGGTGGTCGACGTACTCGTCGAGCTCGGTCAGGGTGCAGCCGTCGGCCACCAGCACCAGCTTGCCGTGCCGGGCATGCGCCGAGGACGACGACCTCGTGCTGCCAGTAGCGGACGTGACGGCGCACGTAGGTCGAGGAAGTCGCGCCGCCAGGTCGCCGCGCTGAACTCCGGCAGGGCGAGCAGGAACCCGGTCTCCTCGGCGATCTCGCGCGACGCGGTCTCGGCGTAGGTCTCATCGCCCTCGACCCCGCCGCCGGGCGCTCCACCAGGCCTCGGGCATGGTCGGGTCGATGGTGTGGAAGAGCAGCACGCTGCCGGCGTCGTCGCGGAGGACACGACGCGGACGCTGGTGCGCTCCACGTCGTACGCCGGCCACTCGGTGACGTCGGGCACGTCAGCCTCGGGCGAGTCGAGCCCGAGCACGCCGACGCCGAGGCGCGGTCGTCGGCGAGGCGTCGATCGCAGGGTTGTCGAACGTCGCCGGGATGGGTTCGCCGGACCAGTTGGCGATCGGCCAGATCACCGCGACGACGCGGCCGACGTTGGGCACCGGGATCGTGCCCTGCTCGACGTCGAGGTGGAACCGCGAGTCGGAGGAGTCGGCGCGGTTGTCGCCCATGACGAACGCGCCCCTCGGGGACGACGAGGTCAGGCCTGGTCGGTGCGGCTGCCCGGCTTCACGTACGGCTCCACCAGCGCGACGCCGTTGAGCTCGATCTGGCCCTTGGCGTTGCAGCACACGACGTGGTCGCCGCCGACCCCGATCACGCGCTTGACGAGGTCCTCGCCGGTGTCGGAGGGCAGCGGGCCGATCCCTTGAGCGCGTTGCGGATTGAGCCCTGCACGCCCAGGGCTTCTCGGCCGGCGGCAGCCAGCCGCCCGGATCGGTCGATACGACGATCTCGCCGCGGTTCACGCCACCGAGCTGGGTCGAGCGGCTTCGAGACCAGGATGCGGTCCTGGATCTCCAGCGTGTTCTCCATCGAGCTGCTCGGCACGTAGAACGCCTGCGCCACGAGGTGCGCACGAGCACCGACAGCGCGAGCGCGACGACGATGATGACGAGCAGCTCGCGACCGAGGGGGCCTGCTTCTCGTCGCGGCGGCGCTCGTCGTCGCGGGTCACCAGGAGTTGGAGGTGGCTGCCACTACCCGGCTTCCTGCAGTTGCGGGCTGGTCGAAGGTCGACGGCGTCGACAGGATCTGGGCGTCGGAGAACGGCCACACGACGGCGAAGGCGCGACCGATCACGCGGTCGGTGGGCACGAAACCACCGCCCGGGTCGCCGAGGTGCGCGCGAGGTCGCCTTGGCATCGCGGCCCGGTGGTCGCCCATGACCCAGAGCTTGCCCTCGGGCACGACGATGTCGAAGTTCGCGTCGCTCGGGGCGTTGCCGGGGTAGAGGTACTCCGACTCCTCGAGCGCGACGTTGACGGTGACCTGGCCCTTGGCGTTGCAGCCGGGCGACGTGGTCGCCCGCGACGCCGATGACGCGCTTGACGAAGTCACTCGTCGGGCGGCGCGAAGCCGAACGTGCGACCCAGCCACGTGAAGGTCTGCGCGATCCGCCCGCTGGGCTCGGCGATGCGGACCCCAGGGGTGAAGGAGTCGACGCCGTTGAACACGACGATGTCGCCGCGCTCGATCAGGCGCAGGTGGTAGACGACCTTGTTCACCAGCACGCGGTCGCCGACCTGCAGCGTGTTCTCCATCGAGCCGCTCGGGATGTAGAAGGCCTGCACGACGAACGTCTTCACCAGGAAGGCGAGGCCGAACGCGATGACAGCGTCAGCACCTCGCGCTGAAGGAGCCGTGCTGGTGCGACGCGTCGCCGGCGTCGTGCCGGGCGTGGCGCCACCGGTGCCGCGCGGGCGCGGGGTGGCCGACAGGGGCGGGGAGTAGGCGGGCTCGTACCAGGGCGTCTGGGACGGCGGCTGCAGCGGCGGCGCGGCTCGCGTGCGCACCCGGGACCTCGGTCTCCGGCGGCACGGGCCCGACGTCCATACGGTCCACCATGGTGGGACGAGCGTAACGGCTGGGACGTTCCGGACGCCGCAGCGCCCGGCTCCTTCGGGGGAACCGGGCGCTGCGTCAGGCGGTGCGATCAGGCCTTGGGCGCGTTGTCGCGCTTCTCCTTGATCTTGGCCTTCTTGCCGGTGAGCTCGCGCAGGTAGTAGAGCTTGGCGCGACGGACGTCACCGCAGGTGACGAGCTCGATCTTCTCGACGATCTGGCGTGTACAGCGGGAAGGTGCGCTCGACGCCGACGCCGAAGCTGACCTTGCGGACCGTGAAGGTCTCGCGGATGCCGCCGTGGCGACGGATCACGACGCCCTGGAAGACCTGGATGCGGGAGCGGTTGCCCTCGACGACCTTCACGTGCACCTTGACGGTGTCGCCAGGACGGAAGTCCGGCAGGTCGGTCTTGAGGGACTTGGCGTCGACGAAGTCGAGCGTCTGCATGTCATCTCCTCGCGGGCGCCGCAAGCCGACCACGGACGGTGTCGTGTCTGTCTCGGATGTGCCCGCCACCCGGGGGTGATCGCCGGGTCCCCCTTGCGGCAGGGAGCGGCGCGAGCCGTCCCAGTCTGCCACAGCACCCCGGAGCCCTCCCAATCGTGCGGAGGGGCCTGGCTCAGCCGAGCAGGTCGGGGCGCCGCTGCTCGGTGCGCGCGCGGGCCTGCTCGCGGCGCCAGGCGGCGATCCGGCCGTGGTCGCCCGAGCGCAGGACCTCGGGCACCTCCAGGCCGCGCCACTGCGGCGGCTTGGTGTACACCGGCCCCTCGAGCAGCGACTCCATCTCCCCCGGCGCGAACGAGTCGTCGACCACGCTGTCGGGGTTGCCGAGCACGCCGGGGAGCAGCCGGACGGCCGCCTCGACCATCACGAGGACGGCCGCCTCGCCGCCGGCGAGCACGTAGTCGCCGACGCTCACCTCGTCGACCTCGGTGCGGTCGGCGTAGTGCTCGGCGACGCGGGAGTCGATGCCCTCGTAGCGCCCGCACGCGAAGACCAGCCACGGGCTCTCGGCGTACTCCTGCGCGACCTCCTGGGTGAACCGGCGCCCGCTCGGGGTCGGGATCACCAGCCGGGGGCGCGCCCCCGGGTCGCTGTCGAGGATCGCGTCGAGGGCCTCGCCCCAGGGCTCGGGCTTCATGACCATGCCCGGGCCGCCGCCGTACGGGGTGTCGTCGACGGTGCGGTGCCGGTCGTGGGCGCGGTCGCGCAGGTCGTGCACCTCGAGGCGCACCAGACCGTTCTCGACGGCCTTGCCGACCAGCGAGAGGCGCAGCGGTGCGAGGTAGTCCGGGAAGATCGTGACGACGTCGAGCCTCACGGCGCCGGCTCCGCGGCCTCCGCGTCGTCGCCCGGCTCGGGCGCCGACGGCAGGTCGAGGTCGAGCAGGCCGGGCGGCGGGTCGATCACGAGGACGCCGGCGTCGACGTCGATCTCGGGGACCATCTCGGCCACGAAGGGCACCAGGGTCTCGCGGCCGTCGGGGCGGCGTACGCCGAGGAGGTCCTGGCCCGGCAGGTGCACGACGTCGTCGACGACTCCGACCTCGGTGCCGTCGACCGTGCGCACGGCCAGGCCGCGCAGCTGGTGGTCGAAGAACTCCTCGGGGTCCTCGGTGACCTCGTCGTCGGGGACGTCGGCCGAGAGCACGACGCCGCGCAGCGCCTCGGCGCCGTTGCGGTCGCGGACGCCCTCGACAGACAGCAGCAGCCGCCCGCTGTGCCAGCGGGCGGCTGCGACGGTGAGCGGCCCGACCCGCGCCGGCTCCGTGACGAGCACGGAGCCGGACGCGAAGCGGCGCTCGGGCAGATCGGTGCGGACCTCGACGGTCACCTCACCCTTGATGCCGTGAGGACGGCCGATGCGGCCGACGACGACGAGCATGAGGGGTCAGCGCTCTCCGACGTCGAGGAAGTCGACGCGGACGTGGCTGCCGTTCGCGAGGGCGGAGAGCACGGTGCGCAGCGCGGTAGCGGTGCGGCCGGACTTCCCGATCACGCGGCCCATGTCGTCGGGGTGGACGCGGACCTCGAGGGTGCGGCCGCCGTGCCCGCGCCGACCGGCGCGGTCACGGACGTCGACCTCGTCGGGGTGGTCGACGATGCCCTTGACCAGGTGCTCGAGAGCCTCCTCGAGCACGTCAGGCCTCGGTGGTCTCGGCCGGGATCTCCTCGGCGACGACCTCGGCGGCCTCCACGGTGCCGTCGGCGTCGACGACCTCGACGACCTCCACGACCTCGACGGTGCCGTCGGCCTCGACCTCGGCGACGACGTCGTCGACCACGGTGGTGCCGTCGGCGGCCTCAGCCACCTCGACGACCTCGACGGCCTCGACCGGCTCCTCGGCCTTGGCGGCGGCCTTCTTCTTCGGGGTGGTCGCCTCCTTGGCCGGCTCGTTCGCGGCGTCCTTGGCGGCGGCCTCGAAGATGGCCAGCTTGTCGGCCTTGGGCTCGGCCACGCGCAGCGTGCCCTCCTGGCCCGGGAGACCCTTGAACTTCTGCCAGTCGCCGGTGATCTTGAGGATGGCGGCCACGGCCTCGGTGGGCTGCGCGCCCACGCCGAGCCAGTACTGCGCGCGGTCGGAGTCGACGCGGATGAGGCTCGGCTCCTCCTTCGGCTGGTAGATGCCGATCTCCTCGATCGCCCGGCCGTCCCGCTTGGTGCGGGCGTCGGCGACGACGATGCGGTACTGGGCGTTGCGCATCTTGCCCATGCGCTTGAGCTTGATCTTGACGGCCACGGGGGCTGGTTCTCCTGTTACGAAAGGGGTGGGTCCTCGCCGCCACGCGTGGGGCACGGGCAGGTCGGTCCCGATGGACCCGAGCACGACCGGCCGGTTAGAGGGCCGCCGGAGCGCCGGGATCAACCCCGACAGTCTGCCAGACGGTCCCGGTACGCCGGAAATCGCGCCTGCGGCGGGCCGCTCCCCCGCTCACGGGCGGGACCGGGCGGCGTACCCGGGCTACTTGTCGCCGAGGAGGCCCTTGAACTCGGGGGGCAGCTCGCCGAGCTGCGCCTCGAGGTCGGCGGGGTCGAAGCCGCCGAGGCCGCCCGCGCCGAGCATGCTGCCCGCGCCCGAGGGCGCCGACTCCTGCTGGGCCCGCTTGGCCGGGTTGCCGCTGCGCTTGGCGCCCTTGCCCTTCTGGACCTGGGCCTTCTGCTTGGCCTTGGCGCGCTTGCCGCCGCCCATGCCCGGCATCCCCGGCATGCCGGGCATCCCGCCGCCGGCGCGCATCGAGCGCATCATCTTCTGCGCCTCGACGAAGCGCTCGACGAGGCTGTTGACCGCCGACACCTCGACGCCGGCGCCGCGGGCGATGCGCGCCCGCCGGGAGCCGTTGAGGATCGAGTGGTCGGCCCGCTCGGCCGGCGTCATCGAGTGGATGATCGCGGCGACGCGGTCGAGGTCGCGCTCGTCGATCGCGTCGAGCTGGGCCTTCATCTCGCCCATGCCCGGGAGCATCCCGAGCATCTTGGTGAGCGAGCCCATCTTCTTGAGCGCCGTCATCTGCTCGAGGAAGTCCTCGAGGGTGAAGTCGTCGCCCTTCGCGACCTTGCCGGCCATCCGCGCGGCCTGCTCGGCGTCGAACGCCTTCTCGGCCTGCTCGATGAGGGTGAGGACGTCACCCATGTCGAGGATGCGCGAGGCCATCCGGTCGGGGTGGAAGGTCTCGAGGTCGGTGAGCTTCTCGCCCACCGACGCGAAGAGGATCGGCTTGCCGGTGACGGTGACGACGGAGAGCGCGGCACCACCGCGGGCGTCGCCGTCGAGCTTGGAGAGCACGACGCCGTCGATGCCGATCGCCTCGTCGAACGCGACGGCGGTCTGGACGGCGTCCTGGCCGATCATCGCGTCGATGACGAGGAGGGTCTCGTCGGGCTGCACCGCGTCGCGCACGCGGCCGAGCTGGTCCATCAGGTCGGCGTCGATCGCGAGACGGCCCGCGGTGTCGACGATGACGACGTCGTAGAGCTTCTGCTTCGCGAGCTCGACGCCGGAGCGGGCCACGGCGACCGGGTCGCCCACGCCGTTGCCGGGCTCGGGCGCGTGGACCGCGACGCCGGCGCGCTCGGCGACGACGGAGAGCTGGTCGACGGCGTTGGGGCGCTGGAGGTCGGCGGCGACGAGCAGCGGCTGGTGGCCGCCGTCCTTGAGGTGCAGGGCGAGCTTGCCGGCCAGCGTGGTCTTGCCGGCGCCCTGGAGGCCGGCGAGCAGGATGACGGTCGGCGGAGTCTTGGCCAGGCGCAGGCGGCGGGTCTCGCCGCCGAGGATCGCGACGAGCTCCTCGTGGACGATCTTGACGACCTGCTGCGCCGGGTTCAGCGCGCGGTTGACCTCCTCGCCGAGGGCCCGCTCCTTGACCCGGCCGCAGAACTCGCGGACCACGGGCAGCGCGACGTCGGCCTCGAGCAGCGCCGTACGGATCTCGCGCACGGTCGCGTCGACGTCGGCCTCGGACAGGCGGCCCTTGCCGCGCAGGTTCTTGAAGGTCGCGGCGAGGCGGTCGGACAGGGAGGTGAACAACGTCGTCCCGTCGGTCGAGTGGGTCTGGAACGGGCGCGGGATCTCCCCCGGCGCAGGCCCCCAGGGTAACCGGGCCCCGCCTTACCCCGCCGACGCGGGAGCCACCCCGCGTTCCCGCGTGATCTTGGTCGTGTGCTCGCTACCGGGGTCCGATCCGCCCGGGACACAGGCATACGACCACGATCACGCCGTCCGGGTCAGGTGGCGAGGGCTCCGAGGACGGTGACGACGACGGTGGCGGCGCGGGGGTCGCTGAGGGGGCGCCCCTCGTGGTCGACCAGGTAGAAGACGTCGACGACCTCGGAGCCGAGGGTCGCCACGCGGGCCGCGGTGATAGCGACGTCGGCCGCGGCGATGGCACGGGTCACGCGGTGCAGCAGGGCGGGCGCGTCGTGCGCCTTGACCTCGAGCACGGTGGCCCGGTCGCTCGCACCGGGCACGACCTCGACGACGGGGTCGGCGGTGCCCTGCGGCGGCGGGTAGGCCTGCTCGCGGGCGTCGAGCCTGGCGGCGACGTCGAGCCCGCCCGCCAGGGCCCGGCTGATGTCCTCGCGGAGCCGGTCGACCGGCGGCGCGTCGCCGAACGCCGGCAGCACCGTCCACACCTGGATCGCGCGGCGCGAGCCGTCGGGCGCGGTGACCGTGTCGACCTGCGCGCCGCGGACCGCGAGGCGGTGCAGCGACAGGACGCCGGCCACCGTGGACATGAGGCCGGTGCGGTCGGGCGCCGCGACCGTGACGGTCACCGTGCCGGTGGAGTCCTCGTCGACCAGGACCGCGACGCCCTGCTCCGAGGTGGCGCGCACCGCCTCGGCGAGGCGGATCTGCGCGGCCGTCGTGCGCGGGTCCGACGGGCGGGGGCGCCCCGCGAGCACCGCGCGCGTGCGGGCGACCAGGTCGTCGATGAGCGCCTTCTTCCACGCGCTCCACGCCGCGGGGCCGGTCGCGGCTGCGTCGGCCTCGGTGAGCGCGTGCAGCAGGTCGAGGGTGTCCTGGTCGCCGACCGCCGTCGCGACCGCCGCGACGGTGGCCGGGTCCTCGAGGTCGCGACGGGTCGCCGTCTCGGTGAGCAGCAGGTGGTGGCGGACGAGCGCGACGAGGGTGTCGGTGTCGTCCATCGAGAAGCCCATGCGCGGTGCCAGCCGGGCCACGATCTCCACGCCGTTGTCGGTGTGGTCGCCCGGCCGCCCCTTGCCGATGTCGTGCAGCAGGGCCGCCACGAGCAGCAGGTCGGGCCGCTCGACCCGACGGGTGTACGCCGAGGCCTGCACGGCCGCCTCGAGCAGGTGCCGGTCGACGGTGTAGCGGTGCACGGGGTTGCGCTGCGGGGCGCTGCGCACGATCTCCCACTCGGGGATGAGCCTGCTCCAGACCTCGGCCTGGTCGAGCGCCTCCCACACCGGCACGGCCGGGCGCCCGGCACCGAGCAGCGACACCAGCGCGTCGCGCGCGGGCGCCGGCCACGGCACGGGCAGGGGCGCGGAGTCGCGCGCGAGCCGCTCGACGGCGTGCGGCGCGAGGCGCAGCCCCGCCTGGGCGGTGGCTGCCGCAGCTCGCAGGGCGAGCAGCGGGTCGCGCTCGGGGTGCGCGTCGGCCGCCAGCACGGCCTCGCCGTCCTGGACGACGACGCCCTCGGCGAGCGGTGCACGCTCGGCGCGACCGCCGCGCAGACGCCGTGCGCGCGTGGCGATCCCGCTGCGTACCGTCGTACGCCGGGTGAGCCGCTCGACGCGATGCCACGTGCTCTCCGACGCGAACGCGACGGCGCGGCCGGCCGAGGAGATCGAGCGCAGCAGGGTGTCGGACGGGTCGTCGCCGCCGAGCTCGAGCCGGGCGGCCACGGCGGGCTGCTCCTGGCCGAGGAGACGGTCGGTGCTGCGGCCGGCGACGAGGTGCAGCGCGTCGCGCGCGTCGAGCAGCAGGTCGCGGTGGCCGTGCAGCGAGGCGACGGGCGCGTCGGTGATCCACGACGCGGCGACCGCGCGCAGCGCCACCAGGTCGCGCAGGCCCCCGTAGGAGTCCTTGAGGTCGGGCTCGAGCAGGTGGGCGAGCTCGCCGCTGCGCTCGATGCGCTCGCGCACGCCCTCGTGCAGCTCGCCGAGGCGGCGCGGGGCCAGCGCGCGCCAGTCGCCGAGGACCGACTCGCGCACGCTGCGGGTGAGGGCCTCGTCGCCGACGATCGTGCGCGCGTCGAGCAGGCCGAGCACGACGCGCAGGTCGTTGGCCGCGAGGCGACGGGCCTCCGCGGGCGCGCGCACCGAGTGGTCGAGGCGCAGCCCCGAGTCCCAGATGGGGTACCAGAGCCGGTCGGCCATGGCGGTCACCTCGGGGACGGGCACCGAGGCGTCGTGCAGGAGCAGGACGTCGAGGTCGCTGCCCGGCGCGAGGTCGCCGCGGCCGTAGCCGCCGACGGCGACGAGCGAGATCTTCTGGCCGGCCGCGCCGCTCGCCACGAAGAGGGCGTGCAGCCAGTCGTCGGTCAGGGCGGTGAGAGCCCGACGGCGGTCGGGGCCCGGAGGCCCCGACCGCTCCAGCAGCTCGGTGCGGGCTGCGAGGTACGCCGCAGTGGCGTCCCCGGCCCGCACCGAGGCTGCTCCCCCGTCGGAGGTCCGTGAGGTCACGGTTCTACAGAGCGTCCGGCCCGCGCTCGCCCGTACGGACGCGCGCGACGGTGTCGACCGGCACCGACCAGACCTTGCCGTCGCCGATGCGACCGGTCTGCGCGGCCTTGACGATGACGTCGACCACCGAGTCGGCGTCGCTGTCGTCGACGAGCACCTCGAGGCGCACCTTGGGCACGAGGTCGACGGTGTACTCGGCACCGCGGTAGACCTCGGTGTGACCGCGCTGACGGCCGTAGCCGCTCGCCTCGGACACCGTCATGCCCTGGATGCCGTAGGACTCGAGCGCCGACTTCACGTCGTCGAGCTTGAACGGCTTGATGATCGCCGTGACGAGCTTCATGCGTTGACCTCCTGGTCGGTCGTGACGTCGACCTTCACCTTCGCCGCGGAGCCCGAGTGCGTCAGCGTGCCGCCGAAGCCGCCGCCGAGAGCACCCTCGTAGTCGTACGCCGACTCGGCGTGCTCGACGAGGTCGATGCCCTCGAGCTCCGTGTCACGGCTGACGCGGAAGCCGAGCGTCTTCTCGAGCAGGAAGCCGAGGACGAGCGTGACGACCAGCGAGTACGCCAGGACCGAGAACGCACCGATCGCCTGCTTGCCGAGCAGCTCCCAGCCGCCACCGTAGAACAGGCCGTTCACGCCGCCGACGCTCTTGGTGCCGAAGAACCCGATGAGCAGGCAGCCGATGAGACCACCGACGAGGTGGACGCCGACGACGTCGAGCGAGTCGTCGTAGTTGAGCTTGTACTTCAGGCCGACCGCCATCGAGCAGACGATGCCGGCGACCGCGCCGATGACGACCGCGGCCCAGGGGGCGACGAACGCACAGGCGGGGGTGATGGCGACCAGGCCGGCGACGGCGCCGGACGCGGCACCGAGGCTGGTCGGGTGGCCGTCGCGGATCTTCTCCACGAGCAGCCAGCCGCCCATCGCGGCCGCGGTCGCGACCTGCGTGTTGAGCAGCGCCATCGCGGCGGTCTGCGTGGCACCGAGGGCGGAGCCGGCGTTGAAGCCGAACCAGCCGAACCACAGCAGGCCGGCGCCGAGCAGCACGAGCGGGAGGCTGTGCGGACGGGTCGGGTGCTTCTTGAAGCCGATACGACGGCCGAGCACGATCGCGAGCGCGAGGCCCGCGGCACCGGCGTTGATGTGGACCGCCGTACCACCGGCGAAGTCCTCGACGCCGAGGTTGGCCAGCCAGCCGGCGCCGGTGACGTTGCCGTCGGCGTCCTTGTCACCGAAGTCGAAGACCCAGTGCGCGACCGGGAAGTAGACCAGGGTCACCCAGACCGCGACGAAGATGCCCCAGGTGAGGAACTTCGCGCGGTCGGCGATCGCACCGCTGATGAGCGCCGGCGTGATCACCGCGAACATGAGCTGGAACCCGGCGAACGCCAGCAGCGGGATGCCGTAGATCCCGCCGTTGTTGGTGAGCTCGCCCATCGCGGACCCGAGGCCCGACAGCGAGAACGACCCGTAGAACGCGCTGCCCGAGTTGCCGAAGGCGAGCGAGAACCCGTAGATCACCCACAGGACGCTGACGATCCCGATGGCCGCGAAGGACATCATCATCATGTTCAGTGCGCTCTTCGCCTGCGTCATACCGCCGTAGAAGAACGCGAGACCGGGGGTCATGAGGAGCACGAGTGCCGTGCTCGCCAGCACCCAGGCGGTGTCGCCCGAGTTCAGATCCATGAAGTGCTCCCTGTGTCGTGAGCCGGCGGGGAGGACCGGCGAGGGCTCCGACGCGCCGCTGCGTCGACCTGCGGCAGATGCAACCGACGCCGTGTTGCCTCCCGCTCCTCCTCGTGTTTCGCGACCGTGACGATCCACCCCTTCGTGTTACGTCGTTGTTTCCCCGTGTTGCGACGCCGCTCCCTGCGTCACCCTGTCCCTGGGCGTGTAGCGGTCGGCCGGCCGGGTAGGGGCGGCGGACCGGAGCACCCAGGAGGGGACCGTGCGACCGACGAGGCTGGGAACGAGCCCACGGCGCCGCGGGCGGCAGGCTGCCGCCGTCGCGGCCGCCGCGCTGTCGGCCGTCCTGGTGCCCGTCGTGCTCGCGCTCCCCGCCTCGGCGCGCGGGGGCTCCGTCGCCGTCCACGACGACCCGGGCTGCGCCGGCCGGGCCTCCTCGACGGTCACCGGCACCTTCTCCGTCGCCGTGCGCGGCGTGACCGGCCCGCTGGTCGCGCTCGTCGTGCGCGACGGGTCCGGGGTCGTGACGACGTCGGTGGTGCTCGTCGATCCGCAGGGCGGAGGCTGCGGCGACCTCCCCGCTCTGTCCCCCGGGCGCTACACGGTGACCGCGTCGTCGGGCCGCGACCGCGCACGCACCCAGGTCCGCGTGCTCGCGGATGCCACCCCCACGCCGACCCCCACGCCGACGACGCCGACCCCCGCCCCGCCCACCACGACCCCGCCCGCACCCGTCCCCAGCCCCACGCGGACCACGCCGACCGCGCCCGCCCCGGTGCCTGTCCCCCGTCCAAGCTCCGCGTCCCCGACCTCCGGCGCCGCGCTCCCCCTGACCGGCGGCACCGGCGGCACGGGCGCACGCTCCACCGCCCCGCCCGCAGGGGCGGCGTCGCCGTCCGTCCCTCCCGCCTCGGCGGCCCCGGCCGCCACTCCGAGCACGACGCCCTCGCCGACCACGTCGAGCGCCACGGCGTACGCCGAGGGCCTCCCCTCCTCCGGGGCGGTCGAGGAGGCCCCGTCGGGCTGGCGGCTCGGGGCCCAGGTCGCCGGGGTGCTGCTCGCCGCCGCCCTGGTCGTGGCCCTGCTGGTGCTGGTGCAGTCCCGCAGCTCGGGACGCTGGGACGACGACTGACGAGGACAAGGTCGGGCAAAGGACTCCCGCTGCACCGCCTCGGGGGTGTAGGCAGGAACCCGGCGGCCGCGGAGGTCGTGCCGCCGGGAGGGCACCATGCGCCGGGACGGCGGCCGAGCACGGCGGTGGCCGCTGATGGCGGCCGCCCTGTCGACGCTGCTCGCAGGCGCCCTGCTGGCCGGAGCGCCCACGGCGTCGGCCGACACCTCGACCCCGACCCCCGACGCCACGACGCCGGCGACCGGGCCCGGCACCACCGACCCCGCCGGCACCGTCGTCGCGGCGCTCCTGGGCGTCACCGTCCACGACGACCTGCGCTGCCAGGGCCCGGAGACGGCGAGCGTCACGGGCGACTTCTCCGTGCAGGTCACCGGCCTGGTCGGCGGGCCGCTGGGCGCGGTCACCGTGCGCAGCGACACCCTGGTCGTGGCCTCCGGCGTCGTGATGCTCGACGACCAGGGCGCCGGCTGCACCGACCTGCCGGCCATCGACCCCGGCACCTACGTCGTCACGGCGTCGCTCGGCGACCTCTCCGTCGACGCGAGCGTCGTCGTCCCGGCGCGGGTCGACCCGCCGGTCACCGCGTCGCCCGAGCCGCCGCCGCCGGACCCGACCCCCACCGACCCGCCGACCGAGACGGTCGCGCCGCCCGACCCGCAGCCCAGCGACACCGCGCCCACGGGCGAGGCGACGTCGCCGGCCCGCGAGGCGTCGCCGTCGCCCACGCCGGTCGTCACGCCGCCGGAGGCCGTGCCCACCGGGATCGCCGTCCCGCCCGCGGCGTCGCGGTCGGAGGACGACCCCGCGATGCGGCGTACCACCGCTCCTCGCCCGAGCGCCGGGGTGACTCCGCCCGCGCAGCCGTCTCCGGCGCCTCCGGCGTCGCCCCAGGCCGCGACCCCGGCCGCGACGGCTACCGCGATCCTCGACTCCACGACGGCGGCGACGAGCCGCATCGTCGCGGTGCTGGCGTCCTCGGACCGCCCTGCGGCCGTGACGATCGCGGGCTTCGTCATCCTCGAGGTGCTCGGCGTCGCGCTCCTCGTGGCCTTCGTCGTGCTGGTGATCAGCCGCTCGCCGCGCCGTCGTGACTGAGCACGAGATCGCCGACGAGTTCACGGCCCCGGTACGCCGCTACGACGGCCAGGCCGCCTGGTACTTCGTGTCGCTGCCGGTCGACCTCGCCGACGAGATCCGCTCCCGCGTCGAGCATGTCGGCTTCGGGTCGGTGCGCGTGCGGGTGCGCATCGGCGGCAGCGACTGGCGCACGTCGGTCTTCCCCGACAAGGAGTCGGGCTCCTACGTCCTGCCCGTGAAGGCCGCGGTGCGCCGGGCCGAGGGGCTCGACGACGGCGACCCCGCGCACGTGCACCTCGTCGTCGAGGCCTGACGGCTCAGTCGAGCAGCGCGTCGACGAACGCCTCGGGGTCGAACGGCGCGAGGTCGTCCGGGCCTTCGCCGAGTCCGACGAGCTTCACCGGTACGCCGAGCTCGCGCTGCACCGCCACGACGATGCCGCCCTTGGCCGTGCCGTCGAGCTTGGTGAGCACGATGCCGGTGACGTCGACGACCTCGGAGAACACCTGCGCCTGGCGCAGGCCGTTCTGGCCGGTGGTCGCGTCGAGGACGAGCAGCACCTCGTCGACCGGGGCCTGCTTCTCCGCGACGCGCTTGACCTTGCCGAGCTCGTCCATGAGGCCGGTCTTGGTGTGCAGCCGGCCGGCGGTGTCGATGACGCAGACGTCGGCCTTCTCGTCGACGGCGTGCTTCACGGCGTCGAAGGCGACGGCCGCGGGGTCGGCGCCCTCAGGACCGGTGACGACCGTCGCGCCGACGCGGTCGCCCCAGGTCTGCAGCTGCTGGGCCGCGGCGGCGCGGAACGTGTCGGCCGCACCGAGCACGACGCTGCGGCCGTCGGCGACGAGCACCCGGGCGAGCTTGCCGGTGGTCGTGGTCTTGCCGGTGCCGTTGACGCCGACGACGAGCACGACGGCCGGGCGCTCGGCGTCGGTGTGCGTCGCGAGCGAGCGGTCCAGCGTCGGGTCCACGAGCGAGACGAGCTCCTCGCGCAGGATGCGGCGCGCGCCGTCGGCGTCGGTCACGCCCTCGACGCGGGTGCGGGTCTGCAGCGCGGCGATGAGCTCCTGCGTCGGGCCGACCCCGAGGTCGGACGCGAGCAGCGTCTCCTCGACCTCGTCCCAGGTGTCCTGGTCGAGCTTGTCGCGGGTGAGCAGGGCGAGCAGGCCCTTGCCCACCGCGGTGTTGGAGCGGGCGAGCCGCGAGCGCAGCCGGGCGAGGCGCCCTGCTGTGGGCGCGGGGGCCTCGAGCTCCGGGACCGAAGGCGCCGCCTCGAGCTCGGGAGCCTCGGGCGCTGCCTCGACGGCGGCGCCGTCGGCGGGCGCGACCGGCTCGACGGGAGCCGTGATCGACGGCGCCTTCGGGGGCGCCTGGATGCTGCTGCGCGGGGCGTTGCGGTTGCGGAAGAGCAGCACCGCCATGCCGCCGAAGAGGACGACGACGGCGGCGAGCAGGACGTAGAGGACCGTGGAGTTCACGGCCCCATCCTCCCAGAGGGCGGAGAGGCCCTAGGCCGGGACTCCGGCGGGCTCGGTGACGTCGACGTCGCCGGGCTCGTGGCCGTCGCGCAGCCGCTGTCCGATCACCATCGTGACGCCGTCGCCGCGCATGGAGACGCCGTACAGCGCGTCGGCGATCTCCATCGTGCGCTTCTGGTGGGTGATGACGAGCAGCTGGGAGTTCTCCCGCAGCTCCTCCATCACCGTCAGCAGGCGCTGCAGGTTGACGTCGTCGAGGGCGGCCTCGACCTCGTCCATGATGTAGAAGGGGCTCGGCCGCGCCTTGAACAGCGCGACGAGGAAGGCCACCGCGGTGAGCGACCGCTCGCCGCCGGACAGAAGCGAGAGGCGCTTGACCTTCTTGCCCGGCGGGCGCGCCTCGACCTCGATGCCCGTGGTGAGCATGTCGTCGGGGTTGGTGAGCAGCAGCCTGCCCTCTCCGCCCGGGAAGAGCCGCGCGAAGATCCGCTCGAACTCGCGCTCGGTGTCGGCGTACGCCTCGGCGAACACCTGCTGCACGCGCTCGTCGACGTCCTTGATGATGCCGAGGAGCTCGTCGCGCGAGCGCTTGAGGTCGTCGAGCTGCTCGTTGAGGAAGCGGTGCCGCTCCTCGAGCGCCGAGAACTCTTCCAGCGCAAGGGGATTCACCTTGCCGAGCAGCGCGAGCGAGCGCTCCGCCGCCTTCATGCGCTTCTCCTGGGCGTCGCGCACGTAGGGGTAGGGCTCGGGGTCGGGGGCCTCGGGGTCGACCTCGTCGCCCGGGGCGATCTGCGACGGCGGCACGAGGACGTCGGGGCCGTACTCGTCGACGAGGGTCTCGGCGTCGACGCCGAACTCCTCCATCGCACGGGCCTCGAGGCCCTCGATGCGCATGCGCTGCTCGGCGCGCGCCATCTCGTCGCGGTGCACCGACGACGTGAGCGCCTCGAGCTCGGTCTGCAGCTCGCGGATCCGGCCGCGCAGGGCGAGGAGCTCGCCCTCGCGCACCGTGCGGGCGCGCTCGGCCGCGTCGCGCTCGGTCGACGCGATGGTGAGCGAGACCTCGAGGCGCGACAGCGTGGCGAGCGCACCGACGTGGACGGCGGTCGCGACCGCGGCGGCGCGGGCGCGGGCCTCGCGGCGCTCGGCGCTGCGGGCACGGGCGGCCCGCTCCGCGGTGGCGGCGTGCTCGAGCTGCTCGGCGCGGCCGGCGAGCGCGCGGACGCGCTCCTCGCCGGTGCGGACGGCGAGACGGGCGTCGACCTCGGCCTGGCGGGAGAGCACCGCGGCCTCGGCGAGCCGGTCGCGCTCGGCGGTCGAGGGCTCCTCGATGTCGGGAGTCTGCTGGGCAGCGGTGAGGCGGGCCTGCAGCTCGTCGAGGGTCTGCTGGTCGGCGTCGCGGGCGGAGGTCGCCGATGCGAGGGACGCCGCGAGCCGCTCGGCCTCCGCCGCGGCGGAGCGCGCGGCCGAGCCGAGCTGGCCGAGCTGCTCGGCCACAGCGGCCATGCGGGCGTCGGACTCGTGCAGGCGGGACAGCGCCGCGTCGACGCGCTGCTGCGCCTCGCCCGCGGTCGTCTGCGCCGTACCGAGCTCGAAGCGGACGCGCTCGCAGCGGTGGGTCGCGTCCTCGAGGCGGGCGCGAGCCTCGTCGACGGCTGCCTGCACCTCGAGCAGCGACGGCGCGCTCGCGGAGCCGCCGTGCACGACGCCGGCGGCGAGGACGTCGCCCTCGCGGGTGACGGCGACGAGGTCGGCCGACGACGCGACCACGGAGCGCGCGGAGGCGAGGTCGTCGACGACGGCGACGCGGGCGAGCGCGGTCTCGACCGAGCCGCGCAGCTCGTCGGGCACGCGGACAAGGTCGACGGCCCAGCGCGCGCCGGCCGGGAGCGACGGCCACGACGAGCGGTCGGGCGACGGCGCACCGCCGACGAGGATCGCGGCGCGGCCGGCGTCGTCGGACTTGAGCAGGGTGACGGCGTCGACGGCCTGGCCGACGGAGCCGAGGGCCACGGCGTCGGCGAGCGGGCCGAGGGCCGCGGACACGGCGGCCTCGTAGCCGGTCTCGACGTGGACGAGGGCCGCGACGGTGCCCAGGACGCCGGAGAGCCGCTCCCCCGCGGCCAGCAGGGCCGCCCCGCCGTCCTTGCGCGCGAGGCCGAGCTCGAGGGCCTCGACGCGGGCGGTGAGCGCGTGGCGCTCGCGCTCGGCCTCCTGCTCCTCGAGGCGCAGCGCGTGCACCCGGGCCTCGGCGGCGGCCAGCGCCTCGGACGCGGTCTCGTGCTCCTCGTCGAGGCCGACCTCGCCCTCGTCGAGCCCGGCGACCTGGGTCTCGAGGGCGCGGAACTCGCTGGAGGCCTGGTCGGCACGGGCGCGGGCGTCGGCCTGCTGGGCGGCGAGGCGCTCGACCTCGGCGGTGCGCGCCTCGAGGCGCGAGGTGGCGGCGTGCACCTGGCCGCCGAGGCGCACCAGGCCCTCGCGACGGTCGGCCGCGGCACGGACGAGGGAGGCGAGCCGCTGCTCCTCGGCCGCGTGGCCAGCCTCGGCCGCGGCGCGCGCGGTGACGGCGGCGGCGAGCAGGTCGCGGTCGTCGGCGACCTTGCGGGAGAGCTCGGCCTCCTGCTCGCGGACCTCGCGGGCCTCGGCCTCGATCTCCTCGGGGTCGCGGCCGCGCCGCTCGTCCTCGGGCTCGGGGGCGAGGTGACGTCCGCGCTCGGCGGCCAGCGCCGCGGTGCTGCGGACCCGCTCGCGCAGGCTCGAGAGCCGGAACCAGGTCTCCTGGGTGCGGGCCAGGGTGGGCGCCTCGCCGGCGATCTCGGCCTCGAGGACCGCCTCGCGCGCGGTCGCCGCGGCGTGCTCGGACTCGACATCGGAACGGCGCTCGCGCAGCGCGGTCTCGTCGGCCACCTCCTGCTCGAGCGCGTCGCGCAGCGAGCAGAGGTCGTCGGCGATGAGGCGCAGCCGGGAGTCGCGCAGGTCGGCCTGGATGACGGCAGCGCGACGGGCGACCTCGGCCTGCTTGCCCAGCGGCTTCAGCTGGCGGCGCAGCTCGGTGGTGAGGTCCTGCAGGCGCGTGAGGTTGGCCTGCATCGCGTCGAGCTTGCGGAGCGCCTTCTCCTTGCGCTTGCGGTGCTTGAGGACGCCGGCGGCCTCCTCGACGAACCCGCGCCGCTCCTCCGGGGAGGCGGAGAGGATCTCGTCGAGCTTCCCCTGGCCGACGATCACGTGCATCTCGCGGCCGATGCCGCTGTCGGAGAGCAGCTCCTGGACGTCGAGCAGGCGGCACGGCGTGCCGTTGATGGCGTACTCCGAGCCGCCGTTGCGGAACATCGTGCGGGAGATCGTGACCTCGGCGTACTCGATGGGGAGCACGCCGTCGTGGTTGTCGATCGTGAGGAGCACCTCGGCCCGGCCGAGCGGCGGGCGGCCGGCGGTGCCGGCGAAGATGACGTCCTCCATCTTGCCGCCGCGCAGGCTCTTGGCGCCCTGCTCGCCCATCACCCAGGCGATGGCGTCGACGACGTTGGACTTGCCCGACCCGTTGGGGCCGACGACGCAGGTGATGCCCGGCTCGAAGTGCAGCGTCGTCGACGACGCGAACGACTTGAAGCCGCGCAGGGTGAGGCTCTTCAGATGCACGTTCGGCGAGTCTCCAGGCGCGTCGGGTCAGGTCCCGGGGAAGGTGCAGCCACCCTAACCCGCGTCGGTGCGCGCCCCCGAGCCGACACCACGGGAACCCCCCCCTCGCGGATGCCGACGCCGAGCGCAGCGAGGCTCGAACGCCGAGGCGGCCCGAAGGGTCGCCGAGAAGATCGATGAGAGCCACGGGCGCTGGAACGCGGACGGGTTGACCGAGATGCCGACCACGAGCTGCAGTACCCCGACCTCGCGACGAGCGCAGCGAGGAGCTCGAGATCCGAGACGGCCCGCAGGGTCGCCGAGGAGATCGACGGGGAGGGGTGCGCCGACGCGAGGAGCGCAGCGACGAGCTTGGAGGCGCCGGGCCTACGTGAGGACGGGCTCGTTGCCCAGCTCGCGCAGGGCGGCGTCGAGGTCGTCGTGGAGCTCCACGATCTCGACCTTGCGGGCGGCCTCGTAGGCGGCGACCTGCTCCTCGAGCTCGCGGACCCGGCGGCGCAGGCGCGTCACCTCGGCCAGCAGCGCAGCGTCCGGGCCTCCGAGGTGGCCGTACAGCGCCTTGGACATCAGGTGTCTCCCTTGACACGGAACGTCAGGTGCCGGTGGCCCGGCGAGGTGCCGCGGAGATCGCGGCGAAGGTCGTGGTGGCAGGCCCTGGGCCCGCTGAACCAGGGTGACAGCGCCGCTCGCGCACCGTCAACCCGCCCCCGAGCGGCGTAGATCAGCCAGGGTCCCCTGACCTGGGCGGACGGGCCTCAGCGCTCTACGAACCCGGTCGCCCCGCGTGCCGGGCCCCAGCGCTCGACCACGCCGCGGACCCGCCCGGGCGTCCCCGGGCCGCGCAGCGCCGCGAGCAACGCCTCGCAGTCGGCCCGACGACCCTCGGCCACGACCTCGACCCGGCCGTCCTCCAGGTTGGACGCCGACCCCGTGAGGCCCAGCTCGAGGGCCCGCGCCCGGGTCCACCACCGGAACCCGACCCCCTGCACCCGCCCGCTCACCCACGCGTTGAGCCGGACGAGGTCGTCGGGATCGTGCTCGGCGCTCACGGGTGGGGCCGGCGGGGGGTGCGCTGGCAGCGGGGGCAGCGGTACGAGGAGCGGTTCATGAACGGCTCGCGGACGATCGGGCGGCCGCAGCGCGGGCAGGGCCGGTCGGCCTGGCCGTACGCCGCGAGCGAGACGTCGAAGTAGCCCGACTCGCCGTTCACGTTGACGTAGAGGGCGTCGAACGAGGTGCCGCCCTGCCCGAGGGCCTCGGTCATCACGTCGCGCACGTGGCCGAGCAGCTCGCGGGCGCGTGCGGGGGCGAGCTCGTCGGTGGGCTGGGCCCAGTGCAGGCGAGCGCGCCACAGCGACTCGTCGGCGTAGATGTTGCCGATGCCCGACACGAGGGTCTGGTCGAGCAGCGCCCGCTTGAGCCCGGTACGCCGCGACCGCAGGCGCTTCACGAAGGCCGCGTCGTCGAAGAGCGGGTCGAGCGGGTCGCGCGCGATGTGGGCGACCGTCGCGGGCACGTGCCCGTCGGCGTCGTCGGGCACCAGGGGGTCGAGGGCCAGGCCGCCGAACGTGCGCTGGTCGACGAAGCGCAGCTCGCGACCGCGGTCGGTGAAGCGGAACCGGGCGCGCAGGTGGGTCTGGTCGGGGGTCGCTGGGTCCTGCACGAGGAGCTGGCCGCTCATGCCGAGGTGCGCGACCATCGCGGCGTCGCGGCCGTCGAGCGGGAGCCACAGGTACTTGCCGCGGCGGCTCGCCGCCTCGAACGTGCGGCCGGACAGCAGCGCGGCCAGCGCCTCCGCGCCGTCGGCGTGGCGGCGGGCGGCGCGCGGGTGCAGCACCTCGGCGGTGGCCACGGTGCGGTCCGCGACCCAGCGCTCGAGACCGCGGCGCACGACCTCGACCTCGGGCAGCTCGGGCACTAGGCGTCCGCCCCGTCGGCGCGCACCTGCTCCTCGCGCTCGGCCTCGGCCTCCGCGAGGGCGTGGAGCTCGGTGTAGGCGCTCGACGCCGCCTCCTGCTCGGCCTCCTTCTTGCTGCGCCCGCGGCCGTCGCCGTACAGCTCGCCGGCCACCTTCACCCGCGCCCGGAAGGACTTCGCGTGGTCGGGCCCGCTCTCCTCGACGACGTACTCGGGTACGCCGTACCCGCGCGACGCCGACAGCTCCTGCAGCGAGGTCTTCCAGTCCAGGCCCGCGCCCATGCCCGCCGAGAGCTCGATGAGCGGGTCGAAGAGCCGGTGCACGAGCTCGGTCGCGACGCCGAGGCCGCGGTCGAGGTAGACCGCGCCGATCACGGCCTCGACGGTGTCGGCCACGATCGAGGACTTGTCGCGGCCGCCCGTGGTCTCCTCGCCGCGGCCGAGCAGCAGGTGGTCGCCGAGGGCGAGCTCGCGGCCGATGCCGGCGAGCGCCTTGGCGTTGACCACCGCGGCGCGCAGCTTGGCCAGCTGCCCCTCCGGCAGGTCGGGGTGGGTGCGGAAGAGGGTGTCGGTGACGACGAGCCCGAGCACCGAGTCGCCGAGGAACTCCAGGCGCTCGTTGGTCGGGAGGCCGCCGTTCTCGTAGGCGTACGAGCGGTGCGTGAGCGCCCGCTCGAGGAGCTCCGGGTCGAGCTCGACGCCGAGGCGCTCCATCAGGTCGGACAGCGGCGGGCGGGACGGGCTGCGGCGGCTCACGGCTCGGCCCCCAGGTCGTCGAGCGGACCGGTCGTCGCCCGCGGCTCGTCGGCCTGGAGGTCGAGCACGGCCGCCCGGGGGCGGTGGCTCATGGCGCCCAACCTAGACGAGGGGACGCCGGGTGAGCAGCCCCCGGACGTGCGACGACACCCGACGGCGTGCGTCGGGTGTCGTCGAGGGTCGAGCAGCAGGGGTACGCCGCGAGGCGGCGTACCGGTCAGACGTCGAGGACCTGGCGGCCGTTGTACTCGCCGTCGGCGTCGACGCGGTGGGGCACCACGAACTCGACGCGGCCGTTGCGCACGACCTTGTTGATCTGGGGCAGCTTGGCCTTCCACTGCGAACGGCGGTGGCGGGTGTTGCTGCGGCTGGTCTTCCGCTTGGGGACGGCCATGGCCTAGCCCTCTTCCTTCTCGTCGGTCGGTGCATCTGCATCGTCCGCCAGCAGTCCGCCGAGGGCGGCCCACCGGGGGTCGATCACGTCGTGGTGGTGCTCCGGGTCGTCCTCGAGCCGTGCCCCGCACTCGGAGCACAGGCCCGGGCAGTCGTCCCGGCACACCGGTGCGAGCGGCAGGTCGAGCACCACCGCGTCGCGCAGCAGGGGTTCGAGGTCGACGTGGTCGTCGACGACGTACCTCTGCTCGTCGTCCTCCTCGGCGTCGCTCGCGACGATCCGGCCGCGCGCATCGGTCTCGGGGTAGACGTAGAGCTCCTGCAGGTCGACCTCCAGCTCGTCGGAGATCGGGTCCAGGCAGCGGCTGCACTCACCCTCGAGCCGTACGCGTGCCGTTCCCGACACGAGCACTCCCTCGATCACCGACTCGAGCCGTACGTCGCACTCGATCCCGGATCCCGCGGGGACGCCGATCGACATGATCCCGATGCCCGCCGGAGCCGGCGCCGTGAACGACACCTCCCGCATCGACCCCGCTCGGCGTCCCAGCTCCCGGGTGTCGAGCACGAGAGGGGAACGGGGGTCGATCGTGGTCAGGAGACTGCCTTCCAGGGCCGGGCACGGTGGAGCACGGCCTCATGTCAGGCCGACACGCCAGGGTAGCCGAGCACCCGGCGTCCGCCCAAACCGGACGTCTCGCCCCGCTGGCCCGCTGCGGGTGGTGCCCCGTCAGCCCGGGAGAGGCGGCTCGACGCTCTCGCCGAGCTCGTCGTAGGCGTGCCGGCCGCGGATCTTGTCGCGGCCCTTCTGCACGGCCGTGAGCGTCTTGTGCAGGGCCACCTCGAAGTTGGCCAGCTTGGCGTCGACGTAGTCGTCGGTCTCGCGGCGCATCCGCTCGGCCTCGGCGTCGGCGGCCGCGCGGACCTCCTCGGCCTCGGCCTCCGCGGCCAGGAAGATCTCGTGCTCCCCCACCAGCCGGCGGGCCTCCTCGCGGGCGGCGGCAATGATCCGCTGCCCCTCGACCTCGGCGGCGGCGAGGATCTCGTCTCGGCCGGCGAGCACGTCGTCGGCGGTCGCCAGCGAGGCGGGGAGCATCCCGCGCGCCTCGTCGAGCAGGTCGAGCACCTGCGCGCGGTTGACCACGCACGACGCCGACATGGGCATGGCGCGGGCGCTCTCGACCAGGGCCGAGAGCTCGTCGAGCTTGTCGTGGACGTCCACGGTGGATCCTTCCGGTGGCTCGCTCAGGAGCCGGCGCGTCGTTCCTCGACCCGGGCGGTGAGACGGGTGAGGACCGTCTCGGGCACGAGCCCCGAGACGTCACCACCGTACGTCGCCACCTCCTTGACCAGGCTGGAGGACAGGAACCCGTACAGCGGGTTGGTGCTCACGAACATGGTCTCGACGTCGGTCAGGCGTCGGTTCATCTGCGCCATCTGCAGCTCGTAGTCGACGTCGCCGAAACCGCGCATCCCCTTGACGATCACCGGGATCCCACGGTTCCGGCAGTAGTCGACGAGCAGCCCGTGGAACGAGTCCACCTCGATGTTCGGGTACGGCGCCACGACCTCGCGGAGCATGTCCATGCGCTCGTCGACCGTGAACAGGCTGCTCTTGGTCTTGTTGATGAGAACGGCCACGGTGACCTTCTCGAAGAGCGCGGCGGCGCGGACGAACACGTCGAGGTGCCCGTTGGTGACCGGGTCGAACGACCCGGGGCACACGGCCTGGGGCAACGGAGCCTCCTCGGGACGGGACGCGCTGCCCGCGGGGGCGGTCAGGCGTCGCGACCGTACCAAAGCGCCGAGCGCACGAGCGTGTCGCCGTACGAGCGGTCGCGGTCGACCTCGTAGCCGTCCGGCCAGAGGAACCCCGCACCCCGCCGCGACCGCTCCACGAGCACGAGGGCGCCCTCGGCCAGCCAGCCGTGGTCGGCGAGGCCGGCGAGCACCACCTCGACCTCGGTGTCGGCGTGGTCGTAGGGCGGGTCGACGTAGACGAGGTCGTACGGCGCGTGCGCGGCCGACGACGGCGCAGCGGCCACGAGCCGCGTGACGTCCTGCCCCACGGGCACGGCACCGCGCAGGCCGAGCGAGGCCGCGTTGGCCTTGAGGACCTCGAGGGCGCGCCGGTCGCGCTCGACGAGCAGGGCGTGGGCCGCGCCGCGCGAGAGCGCCTCGAGACCGACCGCGCCGGACCCGGCGTACAGGTCGGCGATGTGGGCCCCGGCGAGCGAACCGAGGCGCGACTCGATCGCGCTGAACAGCGCCTCGCGCACCCGGTCGGCGGTCGGACGCGTCGCCCCCTCGGGCACCTTGAGCCGCCGCCCCCGAGCCGCCCCCGCGATGATCCGCGTCACCGGTCCACCTGGCTCACCCGCTGCGCCAGCCACGCCGCCATCTCGTCGACCTCTGTCAGGCGGCCGGCGGCCAGGGCCATCACGAAGTCGAAGGCTTCGTCGTGGTCCGCTCGGAGATCAAGGTCGTTGAGCACGTAGAAGAGCCTTACTGCGACCCACCCGAGGCGCTTGTTGCCGTCCACGAGCGCGTGGTTGCGGACCAACGAGTGCAGCAGCGCGGCCGCTTTGTGGTGCACCGACGGATAGGCGTCCGCGCCGAACACCGTCGTCGCGGGCCTCGCCAGCGCGGACTCGAGAAGCCCGTAGTCGCGGACCTCGGGCGGGCGCCCGACAGCAGCCTCGGCTGCCGCGAGCAGGTCGTCGAGGTCGAGATAGCGGGTCACACGGAACCGAGACGGTCGAGCAGGTCGCCGTCCTCAGCCACGATGCGCTTGAGCGCAGCGTCCCGTCGCGCTGCGTGCCGTTCCGTGTACTCCCGGATCGCCTCTCGGGCGACCTCCTGCATGCTGCGGTTCTCCGCCTCGGCAGTTCGGCGAAGCTGCTCGGTCTCCTCGTCGCTGAGGCGCAGGGTCATGGCCATGCGGCGATGGTATCAGCGTGGTATCACGTGGACCACCACGTTGCGGCTCAGGACAGGAGGTCGTCGACGATCTCGCCGGCGCGGCCGACGACGATCGAGAGGTGGCCGTCGCCCTCGAGCAGGCGGACGCGGGCGTCGGGCACGTGCGCGGCGAGCCACTCCCCGTGCGCGAACGGGACCATGAGGTCGTCGCTCCCCTGCCACACCGTGACGGGCACCGCGATCGAGGCGAGGTCGAACCCCCACGGCTCGACGAAGGCCAGGTCGTCGTCGACCCAGCCGTCGGGCGAGACCGACAGCGCCTCGCGCATCTCCTGGGCGAGGAAGTCGCCGAACTCGCCGGCGAGGTGGCCGCGGTCGACGTCGGGCAGCAGCGACGACATCGCGTCGACGATCTGGTGCGGACGGACGCTGCGCAGGACCGCCACGTGCGGCTCCAGGTAGGCGCGCAGCGGGTCCTCCCCCGCGAGGGAGGCGCCGAACTCGTCGATGTTGTCCTGGCCCATGCCGGCCATCCAGTCGAGCGTGCCCTGCGACTCGGCGTACGGCGCGACTCCCGCGAGCGTCGCGACGGCGTGGAACCGGTGCGGCAGAAGGGCTGCGAGCGCCAGGGCGTGCGGGCCGCCGCCCGACCAGCCGGCGCCCCACGCGCGCTCGATCCCGAGGTGGTCGAGCACCGCCTCGGCGTCCGCGGCGAACGACGCGACCGACCGCTCGACCTGCCGGCTCGAGGTCGCGTAGCCCGGCCTCGACCACGACACCAGGCGCATCCCGCGGTCGAGGGCCGCGCGCCCGAGGTCGTCGGGGACGAGCCCGGAGCTCGGGGTGCCGTGGACGTAGACGAGCGCGGGTCCGTCGTCGGGGCCGTCTAGGCGCAGGTCGAGGGAGCGTCCGTCGGGGAGCCGGAGAGCGACCATGCTCGGAAGGTACGCCGACCCGGTCGTCGCGGCACCCGCACCGCGACAGCCTGTCGACCGATCGGCCCTAGGACTTCTCGAGGTAGTCGGCGCGCTCCTCGTCGAGCAGCCGCTCGACCGCGCGGGCGAGCGCCGGGACGGTCGCGAGCTCCGGATCGACCTCGACGAGCGCGGTCGCCTCGTCGCGGGCGGCGACGATCACGTCCTCGTCGCGCAGGACGGCCAGCACGCGCAGCGACGAGCGGCGGCCGGACTGCGACGCGCCGAGCACGTCCCCCTCGCGGCGCGACTCCAGGTCGAAGCGCGAGAGCTCGAAGCCGTCGCTCGTCGCGGCCACGGCGTCGAGGCGCTCGCGGGCCGGCGTACCGGGCGGCATCTCGGTGACGAGCAGGCACAGGCTCGCGTGGGCGCCGCGGCCGATGCGGCCGCGCAGCTGGTGCAGCTGCGAGATGCCGAACCGGTCGGCGTCCATGACGACCATCACGGTCGCGTTCGGCACGTCGACGCCGACCTCGATCACGGTGGTCGCGAGCAGCACGTCGACGCCGTCGGCGTGGCTCGGGCCTGCGGCGAACCGGCGCATCACGTCGTCCTTCTCGTCGGGGTGCATCCGGCCGTGGAGCACCGCGACGCGCAGACCGGCGAGCGGCCCGTCGGCGAGCCGGTCGGCCCACTCGAGGACGGCGAGCGGCGCGCGGCGCTCCAGCTCGGAGTCCTCGGTGACCTCGACGTCCTCGTCGGTCGCCTTGTCGCCGCCGATGCGCGGGAAGACGACGTAGGCCTGCCGCCCCTGCCCGACCTCCTCGGTGATCCGCTGCCAGGCGCGGTCGAGGAACGCGGGACGCTCGGCCGCGGGGACGACGTGGGTCGTGATCGGCGAGCGACCCTTCGGCAGCTCCGTGAGGGTCGACACCTCGAGGTCGCCGAAGACGGTCATCGCGACGGTGCGCGGGATGGGTGTCGCGGTCATGACGAGCACGTGCGGGCGGGAGTCGTCGCGCGACTTGGCCGCCAGCGCCGCGCGCTGCTCGACGCCGAACCGGTGCTGCTCGTCGACGACCACGAGGCCGAGGTCGAAGAACTGCACCTTGTCCTCGAGCAGCGCGTGGGTGCCGACGACGATCCCCGCCTCGCCCGAGGCGATGTCGAGCATCTCGGCCTTGCGCCGCGCGGCGGGCACCGAGCCGGTAAGCAGCGCGACCCGGGTTCCGACGTCGGACCCCCCGAGCATGCCGCGCTCGGCGAGCGGCCCGAGCATCGCGGTGATCGAGCGGTGGTGCTGCTGGGCGAGCACCTCGGTCGGGGCGAGCAGCGCCGCCTGACCGCCGGCGTCGACGACGGCGAGCATCGCGCGCAGCGCCACGAGCGTCTTGCCGGAGCCGACCTCGCCCTGCAGCAGCCGGTGCATCGGGTGGGTGCGCGCGAGGTCGTCGGTGATGACCGCGCCGACCTCGCGCTGGCCGGCGGTGAGCTCGAACGGCAGCCGCGCCTCGAACGCCTCGAGCAGCCCGCCCGGCGCAGCCACGCGCGGCACGGCCGGCAGCGCCGAGGCGGCGAACCGGCGCTGCGCGAGCACGGTCTGCAGCACGAAGGCCTCGTCCCACCGCAGCCGCTCGCGCGCCGCGGCGACGTCGTCGCGCGACTCGGGCCGGTGCACCGAGAGCAGCGCGCCGCGCAGGTCGGGCAGCCCGTGGCGCTCGCGCGTCGCGAGCGGGATCGGGTCGTCGAGGTCGGCGGGCAGCTGGTCGAGCACGATGCCGACGGCGCTCGCGATCTTCCACGACGCCATCTGCGCCGTGGCCGGGTAGACGGGGATGAGCTGGCCCGCGAAGCGCAGCAGCGTGTCCTCGTCGCCGGCGACCGACGGCGAGTCGGGCAGCGACTCGCTGTCGGGCAGCAGCACGTAGTCGGGGTGGGTGAGCTGGCGCTGGCCGCGGAACGCGCCGACCTTGCCGCTGAACAGGCCGACCCGGCCCTCGTACAGGTCCTTCTTGCGCCAGCTCTGCTTGAAGAACGTGAGGGTCAGCTTTCCCCTGCCGTCGGTGACGATGACCTCGAGCCGCTCCTGGCGGCGCCCGGTACGCCGGTCCTGGTAGGCCTTCGACTCGGCCTTGAGCACCTGCGCCATGACGGTCACGTGCTCGTCGATCTCGAGCGAGGCGAGGTCGGTCAGCTGGCCACGCTCGGCGTAGCGCCGCGGATAGTGGCGCAGCAGGTCCTCGACCGTGCGCAGCGACAGCCCGTCGGCGAGGGCCTTGGCGGTCGCGGCGCCGAGGACGTTCTTGAGCGGGTCGGTGAGTCGCAGCTCGGCCACGGCTACTCCACGCCGAGGATCAGCGGCCAGAACGGCTGGCCGCCGTCGTAGACCACGACCTCGACCCCGGGGTGCTCGCGGCGGGCGCGGCGGGCGACGGCGTCGGAGACCCGCTCGTCGGCCTCGCTGCCGCGCACGAGCGTGACGAGCTCGCCGCCCGTCGACATGAGGCGGCCGATGACGCGCGCGGCCACGTCGTCGACCGAGTCGCCGATCTCCACGACGTCACCCTCCACGATGCCGAGGACATCGCCGACCCGGCACAGGCCCGCGCTGGTGACGGCCTCGCGCGACGCGATGGAGATGCCGCCGTACCGGGTCGCCGTCGCGGCGCGTGTCATCGCCACGACGTCGTCCTCGATGCGGGCCTCGGGGTCGTGCACCGCCACCGCGGCGAGGGTCTGCACGATCGAGCGGGTCGCGACAACGGCGACGCGCACGCCCTCGCTGCGCGCCTGGTCGGCCGCGGCCTCGGCCACCGCGCGGATGTCGGACTCGCTCGGCAGCAGCACGACCTCGTCGACCCCGGCCCGGCGCAGGCCGTCGAGCATCTCGGCGGTCGACGGCGCCACCCGCGGGGTCGCGCGGACGACGATCGCGCCCGCGGTCTCGAGCAGCGCCGCGGTGCCTGCACCGTGGGCCACGGCGACGACGGCACGCCCGTGCGGCCTCGCCCGCCGTGCAGCGGCCTCCTCCCGGAGGTCGGTGACGCGGATCCGGTGCGGCCGACCGGCCACCACGCCGGCCTCGATCGAGGCGCCGATGTCGTCGGTGTGCACGTGCACGTTCCAGAGCCCGCCGCCACCGACGACCACCACCGAGTCGCCGAGCTCGGCGAGCGCGGACCGCAGCACGTGGGCCGCGGCGTCCTCGGCGTCGAGGAGGTACATGACCTCGTACGCCCCGCCGCCCTCGTCGAACGCGTCGGCGTCGAGCGGCACCGGGGGCGCGGTCGGCCCCGGGTCGCGGCGTACGCCGGTGACCGTCTCGACGAGCGCCTCGAGGAGCACGACGAGGCCGCGGCCCCCGGCGTCGACGACGCCCGCCCGGCGCAGGACGTCGAGCTGCTCGGGGGTCCGGGCCAACGCCTCCGACGCGGCGTCGGCGGCGGTGGTGACGAACCCGGCCAGGCTCGTGCCCGGGCCGAGTCCGGCCACGGCGTCGGCCGCGGCCCGCGCGACCGACAGCACCGTGCCCTCGCGAGGAGCGGCGACGGCGGCGTACGCCGAGTCGGCGGCCCTGCGGAACGCCGTGACCATGAGCTCGTGCTCGCCGAGGGCCTGCTCGCGCGCCGAGGCGAGCGTCTCGGCGACGCCCTGCACGAGCTGGCTGAGGATGATGCCGGAGTTTCCCCGCGCGCCGAGCAGGGCGCCGTGGGCGAAGGTGCCGACGCTCTCGCGCACCGACCCCGACGCGCTCTCGGCCAGGGCCGCGGCGGCGGCCTCGAAGGTGAGGAACATGTTGGTGCCGGTGTCGCCGTCGGGCACCGGGAAGACGTTGAGCGCGTCGATCTCGCCCCGGTGGCGCCCGAGGGCGTCGAGCCCGAGCTCCGCCCAGCGCCGGACGCCGGTGGCGTCGAGCCGCTCGACGGTCACACGGGCTCCTCGGGGGTCGGTGCGGACGTGAGCGGCGTCACCGCCACGGCGGCGAGCCTAGTGTCGTGGCCCACGGGTGCGCCGGTGCGGCGCTCGCCGGTTTGGGAGAGCGCGGCCCCGCCCTGTACCCTGTCCAGGTTGCCCGGCCTCCCGGGCGCGCCCCGGCCCCTGGCTGGAGCGAGACCCCTGATCTCGAGCGCGAAGGACTACGACTGTGGCTGCCAACTGCGACGTCTGCGGCAAGGGCCCGGGCTTCGGCCACACCATCTCGTTCTCCCACCGCCGCACCAAGCGCCGCTTCAACCCCAACATCCAGAGCGTGCGCACCAAGGTGAACGGCACGCCCACCAAGCTCAACGTGTGCACCTCCTGCATCAAGGCCGGCAAGGTCGCCCGCGTCTGACACGCATCCTGCGAGGACCGCTCCCCCACCGGGGATGCGGTCCTCGCGGCGTTTCCGGCCCGTCCAGCCCCGATCGACGGCGTACGCCGGACCCGGTGGCGCACCACGAGGGAGACTGCTGACGTGATCGAGATCGAGGTCGGCCCCGAGGGCATCCGGCTCGGGCAGCTGCTCAAGTACGCCGGGGCGGTCGACACCGGCGGCGAGGCCAAGGCCCTGCTGGAGTCCGGCGAGGTCGAGGTCAACGGCGAGGTCGAGGCGCGGCGCGGCCGCCAGCTCGGCCCCGGCGACGAGGTCCGCGTCCACGACCGCGTGTGGCGCCTGGTCTGAGCCCGGCCCCGCGCGAGGGACCTGTCAGGCGCGGAAGTGGTCGTGGCCGCCCGCTCCTGCGTACGGCTCGCCGTCGACGAGCACGGCCGCCTCTCCCTCCCGCACCTCTCCGACCCGCGCGAAGCCCTCGGGCAGCGGCGTGCCCGGCGGGAACGCCGCGAGGAGCGCGTGGTCCTCGCCGCCGGTGAGCACCCAGGCCAGCGGGTCGACGTTGAACGCCGCGGCCGCCTCGGCCACGGGTCCGTCGACCACCAGGGCAGCGGTCTCGAGAGCCACCACCACGCCGGACGCCTGCGCGAGGTGACCGGCGTCCTGCACGAGGCCGTCGGAGACGTCGAGCATCGCGGTCGCCCCCGCCTCGGCGGCGGCGCGGCCGGCGGCGTACGGCGGAGCGGGCACCCGGTGGGCGTCGGCGAGCACGCGCGGCGAGCGGAACCCGCGGCCCAGCACCGCGAGCCCCGCGGCCGACCAGCCCAGGCGCCCGGCCACGGCCAGCACGTCGCCGGGGCGGGCGCCCGCGCGCGTGACGGGGTCACGGCCCTCGAGGTCGCCGAGAGCGGTCACGGCCACGACCACGGCGTCGCTGCGGACGACGTCGCCCCCGACCACGGTGGCGCCCACGAGGGCGCACTCCTCCGCGAGGCCGTCGGCGAGCCCGGTGGCCCAGTCGGCCGGCAGGTCGGGCGGCGCCCCGAGCCCCACCAGCAGGGCCGTTGGACGCGCGCCCATGGCCACGAGGTCGGCCAGGTTCTGCGCGGCGGCCTTGCGGCCGACGTCGTGGGCGCTCGACCAGTCGCGGCGGAAGTGGCGGCCCTCGACGAGCAGGTCCGTGGAGGCCACCACGCGGCCGTCGGGCGCCGCCACGACGGCGGCGTCGTCGCCCGGGCCGAGCAGGACGTCGGGCGTGACCGGGAAGCGCGAGGTCACAGCGCCGATGACGCCGAACTCGCCCAGGTCGCCCACGGTCGCGCCGTCGGCCATCGCTGCTCCGCTCCCGGGCGGTCCGCCCGTACCGGTGGGTGACGCCTGAGCGCCGGGCAGTAGTGTCCTTCTCCGGGGGATCTCCCCGCAGCCCGACCCGCGCGACCCGCGCGCCGACCCGAGGAGGACGACCATGGTGGTCCAGGCCTACATCCTCATCCAGACCGAGGTCGGCAAGGCGGCCAACGTCGCGGCGACCATCGGCCAGATCAAGGGCGTCACCCTCGCCGAGGACGTCACCGGCCCCTACGACGTCATCGTCCGCGCCGAGGCGCGCACCGTCGACGAGCTCGGCAAGCTGGTCGTGGCCAAGATCCAGGCCGTCGAGGGCATCACCCGCACCCTGACCTGCCCCGTCGTCCACCTGTAAGCGGTGCGTCCGACACCCCGGCGGGTCGCTCTCACGGCGCTCGGCGCCGCCCTCGTCGGGTCCGCGCTGGCCGGCTGCCAGCAGGCCCTGCACGTCGATCCCCCGGCCCTGTCCGGGTCCACGGCCTACGTCTGCTCCAGCCTGCACGCGCGGCTGCCCGACGAGGTCGACGGCCACACCGTCACCGCCCTCGACCCGCGCTCGCCGTACACCGCGGGCTGGGGCCAGCCCACGATCGTGTGGCGCTGCGGCGTGCCGACGCCCGCCGAGCTCGGCCCCACCTCGGAGACGATCGTCGTCGACGGCGTGGAGTGGTTCCCCCAGAAGCTGACCGACGGCTACCTGTTCACGACCGTCGGCCGCACGGTGAACATCGACGTCAGCGTCCCGAGCGCCTACCAGCCCGAGGCGGGAGCGCTCGTCGACCTCTCGCCCTCGATCGCGAAGCAGATCCCGCTGGCGACCCCGTCGCCGTCGCCCTCCGCGTCCTGAGCCGCCCGGTACGCCGTCAGCGCAGGCCGGTGCCGCGGCGCAGCGCGTCGGCCACGAGCCGGTCGACGAGCGCGGGGTAGTCGACGCCGCTCTCGGCCCAGACCCGCGGGAACATCGAGATCGACGTGAAGCCCGGCATCGTGTTGACCTCGTTCACGAGCACGCGGCCGTCGGCCGTCACGAAGAAGTCGCAGCGCGCCAGGCCCTCGCAGCCCAGCGCCTCGAAGGCCTGCACGGCCAGCTCGCGCACGCGCTCGGACACCGCGGGGTCGAGGTCGGCCGGCACCACGAGGTCGGCCGCGTCGTCGAGGTACTTGGCCTCGAAGTCGTAGAACTCGTGCTCGCCGTGCACGACGATCTCGGCGCACACGCTGGCCTGCGGGTCGCCCTCGGCGTCGACGAGCACGCCGCACTCGATCTCGCGCGCGTCCTCGACCGACGCCTCGACGACCACGCGCGGGTCGTGCCGCCGGGCCTCCTCGATCGCCGGCACGAGCGCCTCGACCGACTTGACCTTCGTGATGCCCAGGCTCGACCCGGCACGCGCCGGCTTCACGAACACAGGCAGGCCGAGCGCCGCGACGGCGTCGAGCATCGCGTCGCGCCGGCGCCGCCAGTCTCGGTCGCTGATGACGACGTACGGCGCCTGCTCGAGACCGGCCTGCGCGAACACGGTCTTCATCGCGCCCTTGTCCATGGCAACGGCCGACGCGAGCACGCCGGACCCGACGTAGGGGACGCCGGCCATCTCGAGCAGGCCCTGGATCGTGCCGTCCTCGCCGAACGGCCCGTGCAGCACGGGGAACACGACGTCGACGGTGCCGAGGCTCTCGGGCACCTGGTTGGCCTCGTGCACCTCCAGGTCGGGGCGCGTGGGGTCGGCGGCGAGCACGATCGACGTGCCGCCCGCGTCGACCTCGGGGAGCTTGCCGTCGGTGATGGCGAGGCGGTCGGGCTCGTCGGCCTCGAGCACCCAGCGGCCGTCCGGCGTGACCCCGACGGGTACGACGTCGTAGCGCTCCCGGTCGAGAGCGCGGAGCACCGAGCCGGCCGAGACGCACGAGATCGCGTGCTCGCTGGACCGGCCGCCGAAGACGACGGCCACCCGGATGCGCTCGCTCACGCTGCCACCCTACGGCGGCCGGTACGGTCCTCGGGTGACCCCTGGCGACCTCTCCCCCCAGACCCTCGTCGTCGCCGCCGGACGGCCCGAGAAGGGCCCCGACGCGCCCGTCAACGTCCCCGTCGTCCTGTCGTCGACGTTCCACGCGGGCGGCCCGATCGCCTACGGCCGCTCGTCGAACCCGACCTGGGAGGCGTTCGAGGAGGTCGTCGGCGCGCTCGAGGGCGGCCGGGCGCTGTCGTTCGCCAGCGGCATGGGGGCGATCTCGGCGGTGCTCGACCTCGTGCCGCTCGGCGGAGTCGTCGTCGTACCGAACCACTCCTACTCCGGGACGGCCGCGCGGCTGCGCGACCTCGAGGCCGCCGGCCGGGCCACGGCACGGCTCGTGCCGGTCGACGACCCGGCAGCGATCGCCGCTGCGCTCGACGGCGCCGACCTGCTCTGGCTCGAGAGCCCGACCAACCCCGCGATGGAGGTGTGCGACCTCCCCGCGGCGATCGCGGCGGCGAAGGCCGCCGGCGTCCCGACCGTGTGCGACAACACCTTCGCCGGCCCGCTGGTGCAGCGCCCGCTCGAGCTGGGCGCCGACCTCGTGCTGCACTCGGCGACAAAGTCGCTGGCCGGGCACAGCGACGTGCTCATGGGCGTCGTGGTCACGACCGACGACGCCTGGTACGACCGGCTGCTCCGCGTCCGCACGCTCGTCGGCGCCATCCCCGGCCCGTTCGAGGCGTGGCTGGCGCTGCGCGGCCTGCGCACCCTCGCGCTGCGGGTCCGCGAGTCGCAGGCGACCGCGCTCGAGCTCGCGCGCCGGCTGCAGGGCCACCCCGCCGTGCGCAACCTGCGCTACCCCGGCCTGCCGACCGACCCCGGCCACGAGGTCGCGGCACGGCAGATGACCGGCTTCGGATCGATCATCGCGTTCGAGACCGTCGGCGACGCCGAGACCGCCGAGCGTGTCTGCGATGCGACCCGGCTGGTCGTCCACGCCACCAGCCTCGGTGGCGTCGAGACGCTGCTCGAGCGGCGCCGGCGCTGGGTCGAGGAGCGCCCCGACATCCCCGAGACGCTCATCCGCGTCAGCGTCGGCATCGAGGACGCGGACGACATCTGGGCAGACCTGGAGCAGGCGCTGGACTCGGTGCTCTGACCCGAGGGGCTAGGAGACCTCGGCCTCGGCCTTGGTGGCGCGGTTCATGAACGCCGCGAGCATGAGGCGCGGGTCGAGGCCGTGGTGCACGACCTGCACGACCTGCTCGGTGATCGGCATGTCGACGCCGTGCTTGCGGGCCAGCTCGTAGATCGAGCGGCAGGACTTCACGCCCTCGCAGGTCTGCGTGGTGACGGCGATGGTCTCGTCCATCGACAAGCCCTGGCCGAGGTGCTCGCCGAACGAGCGGTTGCGCGACAGCGGCGACTGGCAGGTGGCGACGAGGTCGCCGATGCCGGCGAGGCCGAGGAAGGTCAGCGGCGAGGCGCCGAGGGCGACACCGAGACGCGTCATCTCGGCGAGGCCGCGCGTGATGAGCGACGACTGCGCGTTCTCGCCGTACCCCATGCCGACGGCCATGCCGTTGGCGAGCGCGATGACGTTCTTGACCGACCCGCCGATCTCGGTGCCCACGACGTCGGCGGTCCAGTAGGGGCGGAAGTACGACGTCGTGCAGGCGTCGGCCACGAGCTCGGCGACGGCCTCGTCGGGGCACGCGACGGTGGTGGCGGCGGGCTGGCGCTCGGCGATCTCGCGAGCGAGGTTGGGGCCCGACACGACGGCGATGCGCGAGATCTCGACGCGCGAGACCGCGTGCGCCACCTGGCTCATCCGCAACGACGTCCCCTGCTCGATGCCCTTCATGAGCGAGACGAGGACCGAGTCGCGCGGCACGAGGCCGTCCCACGCGGCGAGGTTGTCGCGCAGCGACTGCGCCGGCACGGCGAGCACCACGACCGCGGCCCCGTCGAGCGCCTCGGCCGGGTCGGTGGTGGCCCGCAGCGAGTCCGGGAGGACCACGCCCGGCTGGTACTTGGGGTTCTCGTGCTGCGTCGTCATCGCCTCGGCGAGCGCGGCGTCGCGCCCCCACACGACGACCTCGTTCCCGGCGTCGGCGAGGACCATCGCGAAGGCCGTGCCCCACGACCCGCTCCCCATGACCGCGACCCGCATCAGGACCCCTCTCCGTCCGCGCCGGTGCTCTGCTCGCTCTCGCGATGCTTCTTGAGGTCGAACCGCTCCGCGGGCGCCGTCTCGCCGCGGATCTCCTCGAGGATGGCGGTGATGGCGGCCATGATGCGCGCCGTCGCCTCCTGCAGGAGCTCGGTGTCCAGCGGCCGGCTGCGCAGGTCGTCGAGGTCGACCGCCGGGCCGGCCCAGACGTGCATGGTCTTGCGCGGGAGCGCGCGGAACTCCGCCTTGTACGGGCCGATGACGTCCTGGGCGCCCCACTGCGCCACCGGGATCACCGGCGCACCCGTCGCCAGGGCGATGCGAGCAGCGCCCGTCTTGCCGGTCATCGGCCACATCCCGGGGTCGCGCGTGATCGTGCCCTCGGGGTAGACGACGACGCACTCGCCCTTCTCCACCGCGGCGATCGCCTCGCGCACCGACGCCGCGGCGTCGACCGTCTCGCGGTAGACCGGGATCTGGCCCGCACCGGTGATGATCCGGCCGGCGACGGGGATGCGGAACACCGACTCCTTGCCCAGGAAGCGCGGCGGCCGACCGTTGTCGTAGAGGAAGTGCGCGCACTCGAGCGGGTCGAACCACGAGATGTGGTTCGTGCAGACGACGATCCCCTCCTGGGTCCCGTCGGCCCTGATCCCGGGGCGCAGGTTCTCCGTGCCGCGCCAGTCGCGCCGGGTGATGGCCATCATCCCGGGGCGCAGCAGACCCACGGCGAGGTGGTACCAGCCACCGAGCCGCTTGCCGCTGCGCACCGCGACCACGCGCCACCTCCTGTCGACGTCCGCCCGATCCTGTCGTCACCACCGGCCGCGGGTCCAGCGCGACACCGCCCATGGGTCAGGATGGTCCTCGTGCCCGGCTCCCCCGATGCTCCCCCCGACCGCACCTGGACCGTCGTCGTTCCCGTGAAGCGCCTCGACGGCGCGAAGTCGCGGCTGTCGACCCGGACGGCCGGCGTACGCCGCGACCTCTCCCTGGCCTTCGCCCGCGACACCGTCGCCGCCGCCCAGGCGGCGCCCGGCGTCGCCGCGGTCGTGGTCGTGAGCGACGACCCCCGGGTCGGGGAGGCCGTGAGCCAGGCCGGCGCCCGAGCCGTCCTCGACGCCTCGGGCGGAGGGCTCAACGACGCCCTGCGCGTGGCGGAGGCGGCCGTGCGCGCCGAGGGCGCCGGCGCCCTCGTGGCCCTCGCCGGCGACCTGCCCGCGCTGCGCCCCGACCAGCTCGGCCGCGCGCTCGCGGACGCCGCCGCGCACCCGCGTGCCTTCGTCCCCGACGCCGCCGGCACGGGCACCACGATGCTGACCGCCGCCGCCGGCACCGAGCTCGACCCGCGCTTCGGCGAGCGCTCGTGCGCCGCCCACGCGGCATCCGGCGCCGTGCGGCTCTCGCCCGTCGACGCCGCCGGGCTGCGGCGCGACGTCGACACCGAGGTCGACCTCTGGGACGCCCTGCGCCTCGGCGTCGGCCCGGCCACCGCCGCCGTGCTGGAGACCAGCAACGGCTGAGAGGCCGGACCCCCGAAGGGATCCGGCCTCTCAGCAGAGGGTCGTGCGTGCGGCCGAGACCGCTTGTGCGACTAGCGCTTGCGGGCCGGCGCCTTCTTGGCGGGGGCCTTCTTGGCGGGCGCGGCCTTCTTGGCAGCAGCCTTCTTCGCCGGCGCAGCCTTCTTGGCCGGGGCCGCCTTCTTCGCCGGGCGCTTGCCGGCGACGGCGTTCTTGAACTCGGCGCCCGCGCGGAACTTCGGCACCGAGGTGGCCTTGATCTTCACGGTCGCACCGGTCTGCGGGTTGCGGCCCACGCGAGCGGCACGGTCGGCCTTCTCGAAGACGCCGAAGCCGCTGATCGCGACCTTGTCGCCCTTGGCGACCGACTTGGTGATCTCCTCGACGATGGCCTCGATGGCCTCGCCGGCGGCCTTCTTGGTGATGCCCAGCTTGTCGGACAGCCGGTCGATCAGCTCGGCCTTGTTGACGCTCTCTGCCACGATGATTCTTCCTCCGGAAGGAATGCCGGACCCACCGTCCGGCTCCTGAGAAACCTAGACGCCGGGCAGAGGTCAAGCAACGACGGCGCGCCGAGGATTTCCGGTGTGTCGCAACGATTTCGGGGTGCGCTTCGTCACGTCGTCCGGTATCGGGCGCCGGGGACCGCGCCCCGGTCTCAGCGGGTCGTGGGCGCGAACGACGGGCGGGTGGCCTCGAACGCGGTGATGTCGGCCTCGTGCTGGAGGGTCAGGCCGATGTCGTCGAGGCCCTCCATGAGGCGCCAGCGGATGTAGTCGTCGACCTCGAACGGCGCCACGAGCTCCCCCGCGCGCACCTCGCGGGCGCCGAGGTCGACCGTGACCTCGGTGGTCGGGTCGGCCTCGACGATGTCCCACAGCGCCTCGACCACCGACTGGTCGACGACGGCGGTGAGAAGCCCGCCCTTGCCGCTGTTGCCGCGGAAGATGTCGGCGAAGCGCGACGACAGGACGACCTTGAAGCCGTAGTCCTGCAGGGCCCAGACGGCGTGCTCGCGCGAGGAGCCGGTGCCGAAGTCGGGGCCTGCGACCAGCACCGTGACACCGGCGTACGCCGGGTCGTTGAGCACGAACGACGGGTCCTGGCGCCAGGCGGCGAAGAGGGCGTCCTCGAAGCCGTGACGGGTGATCCGCTTGAGGTACTCGGCCGGGATGATCTGGTCGGTGTCGACGTTGCTGCGGCGCAGCGGCAGGGCGCGACCGGTGTGGACGGTGAACTTCTCCATGGCGGTGCTCCCTGCTCAGGCGCCGGCGGGCGCGAGGTCGGCGGGCGAGGCGAGGTGGCCGGCGACGGCCGTGGCCGCGGCGACCTGCGGCGAGACGAGGTGCGTGCGCGAGCCCGGACCCTGGCGGCCCTCGAAGTTGCGGTTCGAGGTCGAGGCGCTGCGCTCGCCGGGGGCGACCTTGTCGGCGTTCATCGCCAGGCACATCGAGCAGCCGGCCTGGCGCCACTGCGCTCCCGCGGCCTCGAACACCTTGTCGAGGCCCTCAGCCTCGGCGGCGAGACGGACACGCACCGAGCCCGGCACGACGAGAGCGGTGACCGAGTCGGCCACCTTGCGGCCCTCGAGCACCTTCGCCGCGGCGCGCAGGTCCTCGAGCCGGCCGTTGGTGCAGGAGCCGATGAAGACCGTGTCGACAGGGATCTCGCGCATCGGGGTGCCGGCCGAGAGCCCCATGTACTCGAGCGCGCGCTCGGCGGCCGCCTTCTCCGACGGGTCGAGGTAGTCGTCGGGCGAGGGCACCGACGCCGAGAGCGGCACACCCTGACCGGGGTTCGTGCCCCACGTGACGAAGGGCGACAAGGTGGAGGCGTCGATGCGCACCACGGCGTCGAAACCGGCGTCGTCGTCGGTGACGAGCGTGCGCCAGTAGGCGACGGCGGCGTCCCACTCCTCGCCCTGCGGCGCGCGGTCGCGGCCCTCGAGGTAGTCGAAGGTGGTCTGGTCCGGGGCGATGAGACCGGCGCGCGCGCCGGCCTCGATGGACATGTTGCAGATCGTCATGCGCGCCTCCATGGAGAGCGCGCGGATGGCCTCGCCGCGGTACTCGAGCACGTAGCCCTGGCCGCCGCCGGTGCCGATCTCGGCGATGACGCGGAGGATGACGTCCTTGGCCGTCACACCCTCGGGCAGCGGGCCCTCGATCTCGATGGCCATCGTCTTGAACGGCTTGAGCGGCAGGGTCTGCGTGGCGAGCACGTGCTCGACCTCGCTGGTGCCGATGCCGAACGCGAGCGCTCCGAACGCGCCGTGCGTCGAGGTGTGGGAGTCGCCGCACACGACCGTCATGCCGGGCTGGGTGAGACCGAGCTGCGGGCCGACGACGTGGACGATGCCCTGCTCGGCGCTGCCGAGCGAGTAGATCGGTACGCCGAACTCCGCGGCGTTCACGCGCAGCGCCTCGACCTGCGCGCGCGACACCGGGTCGGCGATCGGCTTGTCGATGTCGATCGTCGGGATGTTGTGGTCCTCGGTGGCGAGGGTGAGGTCGGGGCGGCGCACCGGGCGGCCGGCGGCGCGCAGGCCGTCGAAAGCCTGCGGGCTGGTGACCTCGTGCACGAGGTGGAGGTCGATGTAGAGCAGGTCGGGCTCGCCCTCCGCGCGGCGCACCACGTGCGCGTCCCAGACCTTCTCGGCCAGCGTCCTGCCCATGAGAGCTCCTTCGCCCGTCGGACTCGCCGTCGTCGTCCTCAGACTTGCCATCTCGCATGCTGAGACGGCAGTATCAGCACATGGACAACACTAGCGGAGTCGGCGTCCTCGACAAAGCCGCGACCGTGCTCGGAGCGCTCGAGGCCGGGCCGCTCACCCTGGCCGGTCTCGTGCAGGCGACCGGGCTCGCCCGACCGACCGCGCACCGGCTCGCCACGGCCCTCGAGCACCACCGCTTCGTGGCGCGCGACCTGCAGGGCCGGTTCGTGCTCGGCCCGCGCCTGGCCGAGCTCGCGACCGCCGCGGGCGAGGACCGGCTGCTCGCCGCGGCAGGCCCGGTGCTGACCGCGCTCCGCGACGCCACCGGCGAGAGCTGCCAGCTCTACCGCCGCCAGGGCGACCAGCGCATCTGCGTGGCCGCCGCCGAGCGGCTGTCCGGCCTGCGCGACACGGTCCCCCTCGGCGCCGTGCTGTCGATGCACGCGGGGTCGGCAGCGCAGGTGCTGCTCGCCTGGGAGGAGCCCGAGCGGATGCACCGCGGGCTCATGGGAGCGAAGTTCACGGCCACCACGCTGGCCGGCGTGCGTCGGCGCGGCTGGGCGCAGAGCGTGAGCGAGCGCGAGGTCGGCGTCGCGTCGGTGTCGGCGCCGGTGCGCGGCCCCGGCGGTCGCGTCGTCGCCGCGGTGTCCGTCAGCGGCCCGATGGAGCGCCTCGGTCGCGCCCCTGGTCGTCTGCACGCGCAGGCCGTCGTCACCGCGGCAGCGCGCCTCACCGAGGCGCTGCGGCGGGCAGGGACGCAGTGACGTCGTGAGCCGGAGGGAGCGCCCCGCCCGCGTGCGGGGCAACTGGGTGACCCGCGCGTTCGACGACGAGGGTCGCGGCCTCGACCGCTTCGGCCTGCTGCTGTTCCTCACCGTCGTCTCGGTGGTGGGCCTCGCCCTCGTCGACATCAGCATCGGTTCCCCGGTGGGCTACTCCCCGCCCCAGGACGTCGGCTCGCTCATCTCGGCCGTGATCGTCGGGCTCACCCTGGTCGTCGCGCTGCGCGCGTCCGGGCTCAAGCGTTCGCGCCAGCGCACCATCGACATCGTCGTGGCCCTGGTCGTCCTCGGCTACGGCATCACGCTCTTCGGGAACCGCACGCCGCAGGGAACCGCCGGCAGCGGGGTGTCGGGCGTCCTCGTCGTCCTCTCGCTCGTCGCGCCGATCGTGGTGGTGCTGCGCCTGCTGCGCCACCGCGAGGTCACCCTGGCCACGGTGATGGGCGCCATCTCGGCCTACCTGCTCATCGCGGTCGCGTTCTTCTACGTGTTCGTCACGCTGTTCCGCACGCAGGGCGACTTCTTCGGGTCCGTGCAGCCGAGCTCGACGTACATGTACTTCAGCCTCAGCACCATCACCACCGTCGGCTACGGCGACTACACCGCGATCACCAAGGTCGGTCGGCTCGCGGCCAACGCCGAGGCCGTGGTCGGGCAGGTCTACCTGGTCACGTTCGTCGCGTTCATCGTGAGCCTGGGCGCCACCGCGTGGCGCTCGCGCCGCGACCAGGCCGACGCCGACGAGTCCGCGGCCGCGCAGCTCGACCAGCCCGAGGAGTAGGGCAGGCGCACGCGGGCCGCCGGGCGTTAGGTTCGGTACGAACCGATCGAGAGGACGACCGTGACCCTGCGCCCCGAGGACCGAGACCCGTCGGCCGACCCGGCCGTCGACTTCTACCGCTTCGCCAACGGCGGCTGGATCGACGCCAACCCGATCCCCCCGGGGTTCGGCAGCTGGGGCTCGTTCGAGGAGCTGCTCACGCGCAACGAGCTCGTGCTCCGCGCCGGCCTCGAGCGGGCCGCCGACTCCCCCGCCGACGAGCTCGAGCGCAAGCTCGGTGACTTCTGGGCGTCGGGCATGGACACCGACGCCATCGAGGCGGCGGGCACGGCACCCATCGCGCCGCTGCTCGAGGCGGTCACGACCGCCACCACCCACGAGGAGTGGCTCGCGCACCTGCCGACCGTCATCCGCCACGGCATCCCGCTGCTCGTTGCGACCGGTGTCACCGTCGACCACGAGGACGCGAGCCGCTACCTGCTCTGGATCGTGCCCGCCGGCTTCGGTCTGCCCGACCGCGAGTCGTACGTCGCCGACAGCGAGGCGGCCGTCGCCCTCCGGGAGGCGTACGTCGAGCACGTCGCGGCGCAGCTGACCAACGCAGGCCTCGAGGCATGGGCCGCGCACGCTGCCGACGTCCTCGCCTTCGAGACGCGCCTGGCCGAGCCGCGGCTCAAGGCCGAGGAGGCGCGCGACCGCGGTCGCACGCTGAACAAGACCGCCGTGGCCGACCTCGACGCGATGGCTCCCGGGCTCGACCTGCCCGGCTACCTCGACGCGCTCGGCGCCTCGGCCGCCCAGCACGTGAACGTCGCGCAGCCGGCGTACGTCGCTGCGCTGCACGGGATCGTGACGTCGACCGACCTCGAGGTGCTGCACGCGTACGCCGCGTTCCAGATCGTCCGCGCCGCGGCCGACGCCCTCCCTGCACGCTTCGAGGACGAGGCCTTCTCCTTCTACGGCCGGCGCATCGAGGGCAAGCAGGAGCCCAAGGACCGCTGGAAGCGCGTCGTGGGCGCGGTCGGCTCCGACATGGGCGAGGCGCTCTCGCAGCTCTACGTCCGCGCGACGTTCTCCGAGTCCGCGAAGGAGCGCGCGCAGCACCTCGTCGAGGAGATCCTCGCGGAGATGCGGCACTCGTTGGAGACCCGCACCTGGATGACCGACGCCACGCGCGAGCGGGCGCTCGTGAAGCTCGACGCGTTCGGCGTGAAGATCGGCTACCCCGACGTGTGGCGCGACTGGTCGGGCATCGCCATCGACCGGTCGTCCTACGCGCACAACCGGATCGAGGCGTCGCGCTTCGACCTCGACCACCAGCTCGGCAAGCTCGACCAGGCGGTCGACACCACCGAGTGGGAGATGCCGCCCCACGTCGTCAACGCCTACTACCACCCGGTGCGCAACGAGATCGTGTTCCCCGCGGGCATCCTGCAGCCGCCGTTCTTCGACGCCGACGCCGACGACGCCGTGAACTACGGCGGCATCGGCACGGTGATCGCGCACGAGGTGAGCCACGGGTTCGACGACCAGGGCCGCCGCTTCGACGCCGACGGCACCTTCCGCGACTGGTGGGAGCCCGCCGACGCCGAGCACTTCACCGGGCTGGCCGACCGCGTGGTCGCGCAGTTCGACGAGTACGTCGCCGTCGACGAGGTGCACGTGAACGGCCGGCTCACGCTCGGCGAGAACATCGCCGACCTCGGCGGTGTCGCCCTGGCGCAGCGTGCGCACGCGCGCGTCAGCGCCGGCTCGCCGGAGGTCGACGGCCTCTCCCCCGCGCAGCGCTTCTTCCTCGCCAACGCCACCATCTGGCGCGGACGCATGAGCGACGAGCTGGCGCGCACATACGCCCAGATCGACCCGCACAGCCCGCGCCGCTGGCGCGTGCACGGCCCGCTGGCCAACTCCGACGCGTTCCAGGAGGCGTTCGGTCTCGCCGACGACGCGCCGATCCTGCGCCCGCGCGAGGACCGCATCGAGATCTGGTGACCGGAGGATCGGCATGAGCATCGAGGACGTCGTCGCCGAGTACTCGGCGGCGTGGAGCGAGACCGACCCGGCAGCCCGGCTGGCGATGCTCGAGCGCACCGTCGTCGCCGACGTGCCCTACGTCGACCCCGGAGCGCAGGTGGTCGGCGTCCATGCCCTCAGCGAGGTGATCGCCGGGGTGCAGGAGCAGCTCCCGGGAGCCGTGCTGCTGCGCACGAGCGCGATCGACCGGCACCACGACGTCGCGCGCTTCTCGTGGGTCTTCGTCGACCCGGCTGGCGCGCCGCTGCTCGACGGCATCGACGTGTGCCGGCTCGCCGACGACGGCCGCATCGCGTCGTTCACGGTGTTCTTCGGCCCGCTCGCGGAGGAGCCGGCGTAGGCCCGAGCCAGGTCAGAGGTAGCCGCGGCGGCGCATGAGCGCCAACGAGGCGTAGCCGTACACCGCCGGCACCATGTACGTCGCGAGCCGGTAGACGATCGCGGTCGACATCGCCGCGGCCTGCGGGATGCCGATGGCGACGAGACCCGCGGTGAGCGCCGCCTCGTAGACGCCGACGTTGCCCGGCACCGGCATGAGCCCGGAGAACAGGGCGACGAGCGTGTTGATGAGGATGAGCTCCGCGAACGTCGCGCTGTGGCCGAAGGCCTGCAGCGCGCACGCGAGCACGAGCGCTGCGACGACGTTCCACATGAGGCTGCCCAGGCCGATGCGCGCGAGCTTGCGCGGCGAGCGCAGCACCCGCAGCGACTCGCGGCCCTCCGCCGTCCGGTCGACGACGAACTTCCGCACCTTGGGCACGAAGCGGATCACGAGGACCACGAGGACGAGCAGCGCCGCCGTGACGATGCCGACGGTGGCCCAGTCGATGCCGGCCAGGGTCGACCCGAGGCTCGTGCCGCCCGTGGTCGACGGCGTGAAGGTGACCAGGCCGGTGAAGAGCGTGAGGACGATGACGAGCGCCTGCACGAGGAAGCCCGACAGCGCGTCGAGCAGGCTGATGGTGACCGCGGCGGTGGGGTTGGACCCGACGAGCTGCAGGAAGCGGATCGTGAGGCCTACCTTCGCGGCCGAGCTCGGTACGGCGAGCCCGACGAACGCCACGGACATCTCGAGGCCCAGGACCGGCACGAACGGCAGGTCGTCGACGTTCGCGCCCTGCACGGCGAACGCCTGGCCGACGTAGATGCCGACCGCGAGCAGCACCGCCGCGCCGACCCACCACCAGTTCGCCCCCTGGAACTCGGCGATCAGCGTGCTGAGGCCGACGCCCGCGACGGCGCCGATGATCACGTAGGCGACCACGATGACGACGAGCAGCATGGCGATCTGCGACAGCGTCACGCGGCGCAGCTTCTCGAGCGGCGGTGCCTCGGCACCCGTGCCGGCCGTGATCGCGTCGCGCAGCGACGAGAACTTCCACGGCGCGTCCTTGATCTCGCGCCGCGTCTCCATGTCGAACGCCGCCGGCTGGAGGAACGGCATCGTCGCGACGAGGGTGTCGTCGCCGAGGACGTCGCGCGCGACGCGCACGGCGTCGTCGACCCCGAGGTGCAGCGCCGTGAGCACGAGCAGGTGCGCACGGTCGGAGGCGAGCTCGGTGTCCTCGGCCCCGACCACGGCCTCGTCGAGGTCGGTGATGAGCACGCGGTCGCCGTCGAGCATGAGCCGCCGCGAACGCAGGTCGGAGTGCGCGATGTCGGCGTCGTGCAACGACTGCAGCGCAGCCCACGCCGCGCGCGCCTGCGGCTCGCCGAACGAGCCCTCGGGCGCGTCCTGCAGCATCACGCCCTCGTCGCGCCGCGCGAGGAGGGCGTCGCGGCCCCACGCGGTGCCCGCCACGAGCACCGGCTGCACCGGTACGCCGGCGCGCTCGGCCAGCATCGTGAGGAATCCCTCGTGCTCGGCCTGCTCCTGGCGGCCTACCGACGAGGAGCTGCCGCTCTTGTACCAGAGGCGCTGCCACACGTTGGCGAGCACCGACGCCTCCCAGGCGTCGCGGCCGTAGACGCGCACGAGGATCGGCCGCCCGTCGCCGTCGACGCCGCGCGCGAGCACCGAGACGTGCCCGGGCTCGTCGGCGTACTCCAGGCCGCTCGCCTCGACGCCGAGCTCCGCGAGCTGCTGCCGCAGCTGCTCGAGCGGGACGTGTCCGCCCGGGGAGCCGACGAGCACGTGCACCAGGGACGCGACGGAGAGGCCGAGGACCAGCCCGGCGATCAGCCCGAGCGGGGTGTCGATGTCGAGGGCGAGGGCTCCGAGACCGCCGAGCGCGACGATCCAGATGCCGAGCCGTCGCATCGGCCGCGACAGGTGCGGGGCCGTCACGGCGACGACGGCGACCACCAGCGTGAAGCGCACGGCCGGGTAGACGGTGCTGCTGTCGTGGCTGACGAGCGACGCCCAGACGTCGCTCCACGTCGAGCCCTCGATCACCGCGACGAGGCCGCCGAAGCCGAGCGCGAGCACCATGGCGCCGAGCTGCTCGAGGAACAGCACGCGCCGGTGGTTGGTCGCGAGCGCCGCGACGACGACCACGAGCGCCCACAGCAGGGCCGCGGCGTACGTCGACTCCCAGAACCAGCCCAGCAGGCCCGGGAGCGCCGCGATCGCGTCCTTGAGCTTCTTGTCGAGCTCCGTCGGCCCGGGTGCCGCGATCGACAGCAGGGCCACCGCGACGACGCCGAGGACGACGATGCCGGCGTCGGTGGGGCGGCGCTCGCGCGGCGCGTCGGCCGCCGACGACCAGAAGGTGGCCCCGGAGCGCCAGCGCACGATCCGCGCACGCGTGCGCGTGCCCTCGGTGCCGCGCTCCACGTCCCGCCCCCTGCTCTCCGCCAGCCTGCGACGGCACCGTACTGCGTCGCCCACGTCGGCCCGCCCCCGGCACGCACGAAGGCCCGGGTCCGTGGAGGACCCGGGCCTTCGTCTCGCGTAGCCCCGACGGGATTCGAACCCGCGCTACCGCCTTGAGAGGGCGGCGTGCTAGGCCGCTACACAACGGGGCCGTGCGTTGCTGCGGCGCCCCTCGCGGGACGCCGTACCAGCGGACCGGAACGCTACCCGAGCGCGCGGAGAGCCACCAAATCCACCGGGGATCGGTACCGCGCACAGGGCGACCGTTGACGATCAGCTGGGGTACCAGGACTCGAACCTAGACTAACTGAACCAGAATCAGTTGGGCTGCCAATTACCCCATACCCCAAGGTCAGCGACCCTTCCGGGCCGTCGACGTCGTCGATGATAGCCCGTGGCCGCGCGCTCTCCCAAACCGAGCCTCACCCCCGGCTCTCCACGCCGCACGGGCGCAGCGCGGCGACCGAGGAGCGCTAGCCGGCGAGCGCGGCGGCCAGGCGGCGCAGGGTGCGCTCCCGGCCGAGCAGCTCGATCGACTCGAACAGCGGCGGCGAGATGCGGTGCCCGCTGACCGCCACGCGCACCGGCCCGAACGCGACCTTGGGCTTGAGGCCGAGACCGTCGACCAGGGCCGCGCGCAGGGCGGCCTCGATCGACGTGTGGTCGAACGGCTCGAGCGCGGCGAGGGCGTCGTGCGCGGCCTGCAGCGCGGGCCTGGCGTCGTCGGTGAGCACCCGCGCGCGGTCCTCGGGGTCGACGGCGAAGTCGGCCTCGTCGACGAGCAGGAAGCGCAGCTGCGCGGCGCCCGAGCGCAGGGTCTCCATCCGCTCCTGCACCAGCGGCACGGCGGCGTCGATCACGGCCTGCTGCTCCGGCGTCGGTACGCCGTCGATGGCACCCACCGCGTCGAGGTAGGGCACCATCCGCGCGGCGAGGTCGTCGGCGCCGATGTGGCGGATCCAGTCGCCGTTGATCGCCAGGCACTTCTTGGAGTCGAAGCGCGCCGGGTTGGGCTGCACGCGCGTGATGTCGAAGAGCTCGGCGAGCTGCTGCGGCGAGAAGAACTCGAGGTCGTCGCCCGGAGACCAGCCGAGCAGCGCGAGGTAGTTGAGCAGCCCCTCGGGGAGGTAGCCCTCCTCGCGGTACATGTTCAGCGAGCTCTGCGGGTCGCGCTTGGACAGCTTCTTGTTGCCCTCGCCCATGACGTAGGGCAGGTGGCCGAAGCGCGGCGTGGTGCCGTCGCCCACGCCGACCTGCGCGAGCGCGGCGTACATCGCGAGCTGGCGCGGGGTGCTCGAGAGCAGGTCCTCGCCGCGCAGCACGTGGGTGATGCCCATGAGCGCGTCGTCGACGGGGTTCACCAGCGTGTAGAGCGGCTCGCCGTTGCCGCGCACGATCACGTAGTCGGGCACGTGGTCGTTCTTGAACTCGATCGGGCCGCGCACGAGGTCGTCCCAGACCCAGTCCTGGTCGGGCATGCGCAGCCGCAGGACCGGCAGGCGGCCCTCCTCGCGGTACGCCGCCTTCTGCTCGTCGGTCGTGTGGCGGTCGGCGTTGTCGTAGCCGAGCTTCGGGTCCTGCCCGGCGGCGCGGCGGCGCTCCTCGACCTCGTCGGGCGTCGAGAACGACTCGTAGGCGAGGCCTGCCGCGACGAGCTTCGCCGCGACGTCGGCGTAGATGTCCATCCGCCGGCTCTGCCGGTAGGGCTCGTGCGGTCCGCCGATCTCGGGGCCCTCGTCCCAGTCGAGGCCGAGCCAGCGCAGCGCGCCGAGGAGGTCCTCGTAGGACTGCTCGCTGTCGCGCGCGGAGTCGGTGTCCTCGATGCGGAAGACGAACGTGCCGCCGGTGTGGCGGGCGTAGGCCCAGTTGAACAGCGCCGTGCGGACCATGCCGACGTGCGGGTTGCCCGTGGGCGACGGGCAGAAGCGCACGCGGATCGGCGACGACCCGGTGGCGGGGAGCGAGCTGGACGTGTCAGGCACGGGTGACCACCCGGTTCGTGAGGGTGCCGAGGGAGGAGATCTGCACGGAGACGGTGTCGCCGTCGACGATCGGGCCGACGCCGGCCGGCGTACCGGTGAGGATGACGTCGCCGGGCAGCAGGGTCATCACGTTGCTGATCCAGGCGACCAGCTCGGCGGCACCGCGCACCATGTCGGCGGTCGTGCCGTCCTGGCGGACCTCGCCGTTGACGGTGCAGCGGACCGACACCGCGGCGGGGTCGAGGTCGGTCTCGATCCACGGGCCGAGCGGGCAGAACGTGTCGAAGCCCTTCGCGCGGCCCCACTGGCCGTCGGTGCGCTGCAGGTCGCGCGCGCTCACGTCGTTGGCGCAGGTGTAGCCGAGCACGACCTCGGGCACCCGGCGCAGCGGGACCTCGGAGCACAGCCGTCCGATGACGACGGCGAGCTCGGCCTCGTGCTCGATGCGCTCGGACTGCTCCGGCAGCGCGATCGCGTCGCCCGGCCCGACGACCGACGTCGAGGGCTTGAGGAAGATCATCGGCTCGGTCGGGACCTCGTTGCCCATCTCGCGGGCGTGCTCGGCGTAGTTGCGCCCGACCGCCACGATCTTGCTGGGCAGCACCGGCGCGAGGAGCCGTACGTCGGCCAGCGGCACCGCCGGGCCGGCGATCTCGAGCTCGCCGAAGGGGTGCCCGAGCACCGGGGTGACGGTGGCGGCGTCGCCGATCCCGCCATCGGGGTCGACGCCGTCGACGACGCCGAAGCCGACCGTGCCGTCCGGACCTGAGTACCTCGCGATCTTCACGCCCGCGAGCCTAGTCGGTGAACGCGGGCGCCTCCGCAGCGCGACCGGCACGGAGCAGGCCGTAGGCCACGGCGTCCTCGATCGCGAGCCAGGAGGCCGCGATGACGTTCTCGTGGACGCCGACGGTGGTCCAGTCCTTCGCGCCGTCCGTCGTGCCGACGAGGACGCGCGTGACGGCACCCGTGCCGGAGCCGCCGTCGAGGATGCGCACCTTGTAGTCGATGAGCTCGAGCGACGACATCTCCGGGAACGCCGAGAGGAGGGCGCCGCGCAGCGCGTTGTCGAGCGCGTTGACCGGGCCGTTGCCCTCGCCCGTCGACACGTGGCGCTCGCCGTTCGCGTGCACCTTCACCGTCGCCTCGCTGACCACCTCGCCGGTGGGCCGCTGCTCGACGATCGCGCGCCAGGACTCCACCGCGAAGTGGCGCTTCTTCTCCCCCGCCACGGCGTCGCGCAGCAGCAGCTCGAACGACGCGTCGGCGGCCTCGAACGTCCAGCCCTGGCTCTCGAGGTCCTTCACCTTCTCGACGACGGTCGTGAGGACCTCGCCGTCGAGGTGGTCGAAGCCGAGCTCGCGGCCCTTGAGCTCGACCGACGCGCGGCCGGCCATCTCGGTGACGAGCACGCGCATGTCGTTGCCGACGAGCTCGGGGTCCATGTGGTTGTAGAGGTCCTGGTTCACCTTGAGCGCGCTGGCGTGCAGGCCGGCCTTGTGGGCGAACGCCGAGACTCCGACGTAGGCCTGGTGCGTGTCGGGCGGCAGGTTCGCGATGTCGGCGATGGCGTGCGAGACGCGCACGAGCTCGTGCAGCTTGCCCTCGGGGAGCACGCGCATGTCGAGCTTGGTCTCGAGGTTGCCGATCACGGCGAACAGGTCGGCGTTGCCCGTGCGCTCGCCGTACCCGTTGGCGGTGCACTGCGCGTGGGTCGCGCCGGCCTCGACCGCCGCGATCGTGTTGGCGACGGCGCAGGCGGTGTCGTCCTGGCAGTGGATGCCCAGGCGCGCGTCGCCCGTGCGCTGCTTGACGTCGGTGACCACCGCGGTGATGCGGCTCGGCAGGCAGCCGCCGTTGGTGTCGCACAGGACGTTGACCGACGCGCCCGCCGCGGTGGCCGCGTTGATGAGCGAGACGCCGTAGTCGGGGTCGTTGCGGTAGCCGTCGAAGAAGTGCTCGTAGTCGACGAAGACACGACGTCCGCGCGAGACGAGGTAGGCCACCGTGTCGACGACCATCGCGAGGTTCTCCTCGGGGGTCGTGCGCAGCGCCTCGGCGACGTGGCGCACGTCGGACTTGGCGACGACGGTGATCACCGGCGCCTCGCTGTCGAGGAGCGCCTTCACCTGGGCGTCGTCCTCGACCTTCACGCCTGCCTTGCGGGTCGCGCCGAAGGCGACGAGCTGCGCGTGCTTGAGGTCGAGCTCCGTGCGCGCCCGCTCGAAGAACTCGGTGTCCTTGGGGAGCGCCCCGGGCCAGCCGCCCTCGATGAAGCCGACGCCGAGGTCGTCGAGCAGCCGCGCGACCGCGAGCTTGTCGGTCACGGAGTACGAGATGCCCTCGCGCTGGGCTCCGTCGCGCAGCGTGGTGTCGTACACGTGGAAGGCGTCGCTGGTCATGTCCTGGTCCGGTTCTGCGTGGGCTGGTGCTGGCTGGGTCGGTCTCGCGGGTCGGGCAACGAAAAAGCCCCCCGCACGGGTGCGAAGGGCTAGCGCGTCGGCGGCAGGGCCGCGGACGCGCTATCGAATGATCACCAGGGTGGTCACGTGCTCAGGATGCCACAGCCATCCAGCCCTCGGACATCCCCGTCCCACGTGATGGACGCCTCACCGGAGCGCTCCCGAGCGCTCCCTCTCAGCCTCCTCCCAGGACCGCGACGTACCCTTCCCCGGTGGACGGCGAGCAGCTCGGCACGGGGGACGGGGCCCTGCCCTTCGTCGACCCCTTCGAGGACACCGCTCCGCAGCCGGTCATCCACCCCCACGAGGCGCACCCGCACCACCACGAGGGCGCGCCCGGTCCTGCCGTCTCCCCCGCGGGCCACCACGTCGCTCCGGCCGCGGCCACGGTCGTGGCCGGCCGCCACCAGGACACCCGCCGCCGCACGACGCTCCTGATCGCGTCGGTGGCCGTCGTCGCCCTCGCGCTCGTCGCCGCCGTCGGCTGGGCCCTTGCCGGGCGCGGCCCGAGCACCGCGGCCGAGCCCGCTGCGAGCGGCTCCAGCACGCCGTCCGGGACGCCGTCGACGTCCGCGACGTCGACCGGCGGCTCGGTCGGCGCCCCGGCTGCGATGCTGCCCGCCTCGCAGCCCACCCTCGTGCTCGGCGACTCGCTCGGCCTGGTCGTGTACCCCTACCTCGCCGACCTCGTGCCCGACCGCTACGTCTCCTACGAGTCGGAGGTCGGCCGCTCCACCGCGAACACGGCCAAGGCGCTGACGAAGCTCGCGTCGGTGCCACCGGTCGTGATCGTGAGCTCGGGCACCAACGACGGCACCGCCGCGGAGCTCACCACCGGTGCCACGACGATCCTCGACGCGCTCGGCAGCCAGCGCTGCGTCGTGTGGGTCGACGTCGTGCGCCCCGACACGATCGGCGACACGCAGGAGCAGATGAACGCGGCGCTCGACGCCGTGGTCGCCGGCCGCACGAACGTGACGGTCCTCAAGTGGAGCGACATGGTCGCGGCGCACCCGGAGTGGCTCGCCGGCGACGGCATCCACCCGACCGAGGACGGCGCCAAGGCCCGGGCCAAGGCGTACGCCGACGCCGCGGCCGCCTGCTCGCCGATCGACCCCTCGGCTCCCAAGGCCGAGAAGCAGTACCTGCCCGACAGCGTGTTCTGGGGACCGATCTCGGGCTCGGGCCAGCAGGGCTCGGGCAACGGCTCCGGCGGCTCGTCGACGAAGTCCTCGTCGCCCTCGTCGGGCGGGTCGTCGACGAAGTCCTCGTCGCCGTCGCCGAGCCGTACGTCGTCGCCGTCGAAGAGCGCCACCCCGACGCCGACGAAGTCGAGCAGCCCCGACCCCGCGCCTCCGCCCTCCTCCACCGCGGCCGACCCGGCACCGGCCGAGACCACCGCGGCAGCAGCACCCACCGCCTGAGCGCGGCGCGCACCGAGCGCCCAGCACGACGACGGCCCCGCCTGAGATCTCCAGGCGGGGCCGTCGTGGCGTTCGTGGGTCAGGGAGCGGGGACGAGGGTGCGCATCCAGCCGTGCTTGTCGGGCGTGCGCCCGGTCTGCACGTCGAGCAGCGCCTCGCGCAGCTTCAGCGTCACCTCGCCGGCGTTGCCGTCGGCCACCGTCCACGCGCCGCCGCGCGACTTCACCGAGCCGACCGGCGTGATGACGGCCGCGGTGCCGCAGGCGAAGACCTCGCTGATCTCGCCGCTCGCGTTGCCCTCGCGCCACTCCTCGACGCTGATGCGTCCCTCCTCCGCCCGGATGCCGAGGTCCTCGGCGATCGCGAGGAGCGAGTCGCGGGTGACGCCGGCGAGCAGCGTGCCGGTGAGCGCCGGGGTGACCAGGCGAGCGGAGTCGCCGCGGCCGTAGACGAAGTAGAGGTTCATGCCGCCCATCTCCTCGACCCAGCGGCGCTCGAGCGCGTCGAGCCACACCACCTGGTCGCAGCCGTGGGCCGACGCCTCCGCCTGGGCGACGAGCGAGGCGGCGTAGTTGCCGGCGAACTTCGCCGCACCCGTGCCGCCCGGGGCGGCACGCACGTACTCGTCGGAGAGCCACACCGCGACCGGCTTCACGCCGCGCGGGAAGTAGGCACCCGCGGGCGACGCGATGAGGAGGTACTCGTAGGCGTTGCCGGGCCGCACGCCGAGACCGACCTCGGTCGAGAACATGAACGGCCGCAGGTAGAGCGAGCGCTCGGCGCCGTCGGGCACCCACGCGCGGTCCTGGCGCACGAGCGCCTCGATGCTGCCGACGAAGAGCTCGTCGGGCACCTCGGCCATCGCGATGCGGCGCGCGGAGGTCTTGAACCGGAGCGCGTTCACGTGCGGCCGGAACGTCGCGATGCTGCCGTCGGCCTGGTGGTAGGCCTTGAGCCCCTCGAAGATCGACTGGCCGTAGTGGATGAAGTTCGTGGCCGGGTCGAGCGAGAGCGGACCGTAGGGCACCAGCTCGGCGTCGTGCCAGCCCTGCTCCTCGGTCCACCGGGCGCGGACCATGTGGTCGGTGAAGTACCGGCCGAACCCGGGGTCGGCCAGGATCTCGGCGCGCCGCTCGGGCGAGGCCGGGGTGTCGGTGGGGTGCAGGGCGATCGGCCAGAGGGTCGTGCCGGTCGCATCGGCGGTGATGGACATGTCGCGAAGGTACCTCTCGAAGAGTCGGGACGGGCGGCGGGGCGCGTCACGACCGGGACCCGGTCGCGTCGCGAGAGCGGGTCCGCGCGGCCGAGGGCCGCGCCGGGTGGGACCCGCCTAGCCGGCTACTCGCTCGGCCAGCGCCGCGCCGATCTCGGACGTGGAGCGCACGGCGTCGCCGCGCTCGGCGAGGTCGGCGGCCACGGCAGCCTCGACCTCGGCGGCGGCCTTGTCCTCGCCGAGGTGGTCGAGCAGCATCGCGACCGACAGCACGGTCGCGGTGGGGTCGGCCTTGCCCTGTCCGGCGATGTCGGGGGCCGAGCCGTGCACAGGCTCGAACATGCTCGGGCTCTTCCGGCTCGGGTCGACGTTGCCCGACGCCGCGAGGCCGATGCCGCCGGCGATGGCCGCACCGATGTCGGTGAGGATGTCGCCGAACAGGTTGTCGGTGACGACGACGTCGAAGCGCTCGGGCTGGGTCAGGAAGAACATGCTCGCGGCGTCGACGTGCTGGTAGTCGGTCGCGACGTCGGGGTACTCGGCTGCCACGGTGTCGAAGACGCGCTTCCAGAGGCCGCCCGCGTGCACGAGCACGTTGGTCTTGTGCACCAGGGTCACGTGCTTGCGGCGGCGCGTCGCGCGCTCGAACGCGTCGCGCACGATGCGCCCCACGCCGTACGCCGTGTTGACGCTCTCCTCCGTCGCGATCTCCTGCGGCGTGCCCTGGCGCAGCCAGCCGCCGGCACCGGCGTACGGGCCCTCGGTGCCCTCGCGGCACACGACGAAGTCGATCTGCTCCGGACCCTTGCCGGCCAGCGGGCTCGTCACGCCGGGGAAGAGCTTCACCGGGCGCAGGTTGAGGTAGTGGTCGAGCTCGAAGCGGAGCTTGAGCAGCAGGCCGCGCTCGAGGACGCCCGGCGGCACGCTCGGGTCGCCGATGGCGCCGAGCAGGATCGCGTCGAAGCCGCGGAGCTCCTCGAGGACCGAGGCGGGCAGCGTCTCGCCGGTCGCGTTGTAGCGGCGGGCGCCGAGGTCGTACTCCGTGCGGTCGAACGACAGCCCGTGCCGCGCCGACACCGCGTCGAGCACCGTGAGGCCCTCGGCGACGACCTCGGTCCCGATGCCGTCGCCGGGGATCAGGGCGAGGCGGAAGCTCTTCGACATGCGTCGAGGATAGTGAGCCGTCCCAGCATCCGACATGCGCGTCCCGAGATGTGAGACGCCGAGCATGGCTGCGCCGGGGTCGGACGGGGACGCTGCTACCCTGGTCGGGATGTCGTACGCGAGCCTGCTCCTTAGCGGCCGCAGCGAGGCCTAGGACCGGCCTCCTCGCTGCGGGGTGCTGGCGTGCCGGTCGATCGAAGATCCCGGCCCCCACGAATCACTAGCGAGGACCTCCGTGAGCACCAGTCCGTACGACACCCGCAACGCCCAGAACCCCTCCCCCATGGCGTGGCAGCGCTACCGCCCGTTCACGCCGGTCGACCTCCCCGACCGCACCTGGCCGTCCAAGGTCATCACCCAGGCGCCGCGGTGGGCCGCCGTCGACCTGCGTGACGGCAACCAGGCGCTCATCGACCCGATGACCCCCGCCCGCAAGCTGCGGATGTTCCAGCTGCTCGTGAGCATGGGCTACAAGGAGATCGAGGTCGGCTTCCCCTCGGCGAGCCAGACCGACTTCGACTTCGTCCGCCAGCTCATCGAGAACGACCTGATCCCCGACGACGTCGTGATCCAGGTGCTGACCCAGTCGCGCGAGCACCTCATCGAGCGCACCTTCGAGTCGATCGCGGGCTCGAAGCAGGCGATCGTGCACCTCTACAACTCGACCTCGACGCTGCAGCGCCGCGTCGTGTTCGGCCTCGACCGCGACGGCATCAAGGACATCGCCACCCACGGCGCGCGCCTGTGCCTCAAGCACGCCGAGAACCTCAAGGGCACCGAGGTCTACTGGGAGTACTCGCCGGAGTCCTACACGGGCACCGAGCTCGAGTTCGCCGTCGAGGTCTGCGACGCCGTGTTCGACGTGTGGGAGCCCACCCCCGAACGCAAGGCGATCGTCAACCTGCCGGCCACCGTCGAGATGGCGACGCCGAACGTCTACGCCGACTCGATCGAGTGGATGCACCGCAACCTCGCGCGCCGCGACTCGCTGGTGCTGTCGCTGCACCCGCACAACGACCGCGGCACCGCGGTGGCGGCTGCCGAGCTCGGCTACATGGCCGGCGCCGACCGCATCGAGGGCTGCCTGTTCGGCAACGGCGAGCGCACCGGCAACGTCTGCCTGATCACGCTGGCGATGAACCTGTTCAGCCAGGGCATCGACCCCGAGGTCGACATCCGCGACATCGACGAGATCCGTCGCACCGTCGAGTACTGCAACCAGATCGGCGTCCACGAGCGGCACCCGTACGGCGGCGACCTGGTCTACACGGCGTTCTCGGGCTCGCACCAGGACGCGATCAACAAGGGCCTGGCCGCGATGGAGCGCGACGCGCTCGCCGACGGCGTCGCCGTCGACGACTACCGCTGGGAGGTCCCGTACCTGCCCATCGACCCGAAGGACGTCGGCCGCACCTACGAGGCCGTCATCCGCGTGAACTCGCAGTCGGGCAAGGGCGGCGTCGCCTACATCATGAAGACCGAGCACAAGCTCGAGCTGCCGCGCCGCCTGCAGATCGAGTTCAGCCAGGTCGTGCAGCACCACACCGACGACGAGGGCGGCGAGGTCTCCCCCGCGGCGATGTGGAGCTTCTTCCAGGACGAGTACCTGCCCAACCCGGCTGCGCCGTGGGGCCGCTTCTCGCTCAAGAGCATCAAGCAGGACTCGGCCGTCGACGGCGCGACCTCGGTGCACGTCGTGCTCCTCGACCGCGGCGAGACCGTCGAGCTCGAGGGCTCGGGCAACGGCCCGATCGCGGCGTTCTGCGACGCGCTCGCGTCGTACGGCGTCGACGTCCGCGTCCTCGACTACGCCGAGCACGCGATGTCGTCCGGCGGCGACGCCGCCGCGGCGTCGTACCTCGAGTGCGCGGTCGGCGGCCGGGTGCTGTGGGGCGTGGGCATCGACCCCTCGATCGTCACCTCGTCGCTCAAGGGCATCGTGAGCGCCGTCAACCGCGCCGAGCGCGACGCCGCCTCCGCCTGACGCCGCCCTGCTGGACCTGCTGGACCTGCTGGTCCGCTGACCGCCCGACCGGCGGTCGGCGGCCGGCACCCCGAGCTCCGGACCTGCCGCGCCCGACCGGCGCGACCTCCGCACGACCACGCCGTCCCCGCGATCCGGGGGCGGCGTCGTCGTACCCGGACCCGTAGGAGGACACGCGGTCGGTCCCGGCGGCTACGGTCGGACCATGCCGAGCCTCGTGTCGCCGTTCACCGTCGTCGCCCGTCCTGCCACCGCGCCCGCGGGCGGGCCGCCGCTGCTGGGGCGCACGGTGTTCGACAAGCAGTTCACCGGACCGCTCGTCGCGCACGGCGTGGTCGAGATGGTCTACGCCGCAGGCGCCGACGGCCCGCTGCACTACGTCGCGCTGGAGCGGATCGAGGGCGAGCTCGAGGGGCGCACGGGCGCGTTCGTCCTGCAGCACGTGGGGTCGATGGCCGGCGGTGCGCCGAGCATCGAGCTCACCGTCGTGCCGGAGTCGGGCACGGGCGACCTCGTCGGCCTGCGCGGCACGGGGACGATCGTGCACGCGCCCGAGGGCACGCGCCTCGAGCTCGACTACGACCTGGGCTGACCGGCGTCCCACACCGCGAGCGCCGCGGCCTCCTTGCCGGGGTCGAGCCCGATGCCCGGCCGCGGCTCGGGCACGGCACCGGACGAGTCGACCTGCTGCACCCACGCCCAGGTGTCGGCGACGGTGTCGTGCAGCGGCCGGATCGTGAGTCCCCACTCCAGCGCGCGGCTGACGTCGCTGGTGTGCAGGGCGTACATCTCGACGTCGTCCTTCGGCATCCACACCGGCAGCTCGCCCCACGGCTCGATGCCCTGCGCCGTGACGAAGTCGGGCTCGACCCAGACGAGCTCCGCGTCGGAGCCGGTGACGTCGACGCACGCCTCGAGCAGCTCGCCCATCGTGGCGCCTCCGCGCGGCGACACCGTGTCGACAGGACCGCTGCGCCCGGCGGCACCCGCGTCGAGCGCCAGCCGCGCGAGGTCGCGCGCGTCCACGTACTGGATGCCGAGGTCGTGCGGCCCCGGCGCGAGCACCGCACCACCCCGGGCGATCCGGCGCAGCCACCAGGGAAGCCGGCCGACGTTCTCGCGCGGGCCGAGGATGAGACCCGCGCGGATGTGCACCACGCGGTCGGCGCCGAGCTCGCGCTCGAGGGCGAGCTCGCAGCCGCGCTTGTCGGCGGCGTAGTCGGTGGCCTCCGCGTCGGGGTCGCCGTCGGCGGTCGGTGCGCTCTCGTCGCCGCCCTGCGGGATCGGCCAGGCGTAGACGCTGCGGCTCGACACGTAGACCCACCGGTCGACCTGGTCGCCGAGCGCGCGGGCGGCGTCGCGCACGACCCGCGGCGCGGTCGACCAGGTGTCGACGACGAGGTCGTAGCGCTCCCCCGCGAGAGCGTCGTACGCGTCGGGCTCGGTCCGGTCGAGGACGACGTGGCGCACACCCTCGGGCGGTGCGTCGGAGCGGCCACGGTTGGCGACCGTGACGTCCCACCCGCGCGCCAGGGCGTCCGCCACGACCGCGTGCCCCACGAACTGCGTCCCGCCGAGCATGAGCATCCGCATCCCCCGACCCTGCCCCGCGTGGCCCCGACGGTCGACCCCTTACGCCGACAGCGCAGCGCGCCCCCTCTCCGCTCCAGCGCCGTCGCCGGCGGCGACGGGATCCCGTCTCTGCGAGGGCACTAGGGTCTCCGCGTGGTCGGACCTGCGATGGAGCGTGCGCTCGCGCTCGCCCTCGAGGCACGCGCGGCCGGCGACCACCCGTTCGGTGCGGTGCTCGAGGTCGACGGCGCGATGGTCGCCGAGGCGCGCAACCTGGTGAGCACGAACCACGACATCACGGCGCACGCGGAGACCGAGCTCGTCCGCGTGCTCGAGCGAGAGGGCCGGCTCGACCTGCTCGCGCGCGGCACGGTGCACGCGTCGTGCGAGCCGTGCCCGCAGTGCGTGGGCGCGCTGTTCTGGGCCGGTGCCCGGCACGTCGTGTTCGGGATGACGGCGGCGCGGCTCACCGGGATCTCGACCGCGCCCGGCGAGGCGCCGTACGGCTTCACGATCACCGCGTCCGAGCTCGGCGCCGCGACGACGAGCCCGGTGCGGATCGAGGGACCGGTGTGCGAGGACGAGGCCGCAGCCGCGCACATCGGGTTCTGGTTCTAGCGACGTCGTCGCGGGACGTGCCCGTCAGAGGTTGTCGGTGAACGCTTTCACGACGTCGAGGAACGCCCAGATGGCTCCGCACACGGCCAGCAGCAGGAGGAGGCCGACGACGACGAGCAGCAGCACGTAGCCCAGGCCGAGACCGGGAGGTGGCTCGTCGTAGTCGTCGGGCGGGGTCCACGCGTCGGGCACGGCGGTCACCGCCTCGCGTGCTCGGCGGCCGGCAGCGCGACGACGCGGCCGGGCGCTCCGTGGCGGGCGACGTGCAGGGCGCTCAGCGCGAGCGCGGTCGAGACGGCCCCGAGCAGCGCGGCGGAGCGCAGCGGCGACGAGGCCTGCTGCACCAGCGCGAGGTGCAGCAGGAGCAGGATCACGAGCGCGCGACCCAGGATCGCGAGCGCGGACACCAGGCGCTCGTCGCGCCGGTGCGTCGAGGGCTGCGCGAGCGCGACGAGCACGCCGACGGCCAGCGCCACGAGGGCGGTCCAGCAGAGCACGAGCGTCCAGGAGCGGTCCTGTACGGCGAGGAGCGCGGCCGACCCGAGCACCCACAGCGCGGCCGACAGCGCGCACGTGGCGCGTCGTCCGCGACGGACGAGGAACGTGCGCTTGCCGAGCAGCGCGTCGCCGCGCACGTCGCGGAAGTCCTTCACGAGCAGGCGTCCGACGAAGCCGGCGTACAGCGCGGTCAGCAGGGCGACCTGGGTCGCGCCCCACGTGCCGCCCGCCGCGTCGACGCCGACCGCGAAGGGCACCGCGAGCAGGCACAGCGGCAGGAGCAGCGGACCGAGGACGCCGCGGCGGTTGAGCGCGACGGGCGGCACGGAGTACGCCGTGGCCACGAGCAGCCCGGTCGCGGTCACGACGAGAGCCGTGGTGCCGACCCACGCGGCGAGCGCCAGCGCGAGCACCGCGGCGACCCCGGCGACCACGACCGCGTCCCGCGTCGCCGCGGCACCGCGTGCGAGCGGGCGCGACGGGTCGTCGGGCAGGTTGATCCGGTCGACGCGCACGTCGACGAGGTCGTTGAGGCTCACGGCGTACACGAGGCAGGGCACGACGACCGCGAACGCGACGAGGGCGGGGCCGAGCTCGAGCGCGGCGCCGGCCGACGCGGCACCCAGCGCGCCCGACATCGCGAGCAGCAGGAGCAGCGGCGGACGGGCCAGCACGACGAACAGCCGCGCGCGCAGCAGGAGGCGGCTCACTTGTTGCTCGCGTAGCTGTTCATGGCCGCGGCGACGAACAGGATGATGCCGCCGAGCACGATCCCGCCGACGACGAGGATGCCGGCGAGCGAGACGAGCACGATCTGCAGCGTCGACCACTGCTTCTTGCCCGGCGCACCGGGATCCCGCGGCGGTGGCGGGAACGGGTCGTCGTCGTCCATGGCTCCCCCTCTGTCCCGCCATGGTGGCGCGGACGAGGGGAACGGGTCCAGGACCGGACGGTTACAGCTCGAGATCGACCGAGCGCGCCGACACGGCGCCGATCTCCTCGGCCATCGCGGCGAGCACGTCGGCCGGGATCGCCGAGTCGACGGTGAGCGCGATGAGCGCCTGACCGCCGGCCTCGTCGCGGCTGACCTGCATGCCCGCGATGTTGATGCCCGCCTCGCCCAGCAGCCGGCCGGCCGCACCCACGATGCCCGGGCGGTCGGTGTAGCGCAGGAAGGCGACGTGCTCGCTGACCGGGACGTCGATCTCGAAGCCGTCGATCTCCACGAGGCGCTGCACGCTGCGCGGCCCGGTGACGGTGCCGCCCACGGTGATCTGGCTGCCGTCGGTGAGCGAGAGGTGCACGCGGACCGTGTTGCGCCAGGTGACCGGCTCGGTCGTCGTCGTCAGCGACACCGCCACGCCGCGCTCGGCGGCGAGCACCGGCGCGTTGACGTAGGAGACCGGGTCGGTGACGAGCGCGGAGAAGACGCCCTTGAGCGCCGCGAGCTCGAGGATCTTGACGTCGTGCTCCGCGACGTCGCCGAGCACCTGCACCTCGACGGCCTCGAGCGGGGCGCTCGACAGCGAGCCCGCGACGCGACCGAGGTTCTCGGCCAGCGCGATGCCCGGGCGCACGGCCTCGGCGATCGGGCCGCCCTTGACGTTGACGGCGTCGGGCACGAGCTCGCCCGCGAGCGCGAGGCGCACCGAGCGGGCTACGGCGATGCCCGCCTTCTCCTGCGCCTCGTCGGTCGAGGCGCCGAGGTGCGGAGTGACGACGACGCTCTCGAACTCGAAGAGCGGCGAGTCGGTGCACGGCTCGGTGGAGAACACGTCGATGCCGGCGCCGGCGACGCGGCCCTCCTTGAGGGCGACGTAGAGCGCGTGCTCGTCGACGATGCCGCCGCGCGCGGCGTTGACGATGCGCACGGTCGGCTTCACCTTGCGCAGCGCGTCCTCGCCGATGAGACCGACCGTGTCGGGCGTCTTGGGCAGGTGCACGGTGATGAAGTCCGACTCGGCGAGCAGCTCGTCGAGCGAGAGCATCCGGATGCCGAGCTGCGCGGCGCGCGCCGGCTGCACGTAGGGGTCGTAGGCGACGAGCTTCACGCCGAACGCCGAGAGGCGCTGCGCGACGAGCAGGCCGATGCGGCCGAGGCCGACGACGCCGACGGTCTTGTCGGTGAGCTCGACGCCGGTGTACTTCGAGCGCTTCCACTGGCCGGCCTTGAGCGCCTGGCTGGCCGGCGCGATGTTGCGCGCGCAGGCGAGCAGCAGCGCGACGGCGAGCTCGGCGGCGCTGACGATGTTGGAGGTCGGCGCGTTGACGACCATGACGCCGGCCTGCGTGGCGGCCTTCACGTCGACGTTGTCGAGGCCGACGCCCGCGCGGGCCACGACCTTGAGCCGCGAGGCCGCGGCGAGCGCCTCGGCGTCGACCTTGGTGGCCGAGCGGACGAGGATCGCGTCGACGTCGACGATCGCGGCGAGCAGCTCGTCGCGGTCCGCTCCGTCGCAGTGGCGGATCTCGAAGTCGGGGCCGAGGGCCTCGACGGTGGCCGGGGACAGCTCCTCGGCGATGAGGACGACGGGCTTGCTCACTGCGGACCTCGCGAGGGTCGGGTACGACGGTCGCCGCCGAGTCTAGTGAGCGTCTTGTGAACGCCTTCACGAGGTCCGCATCGTGGAACGAGCGGTCGATAGGCGAGACTCCGACGGTGGCAGGCTCCAGAACGCGGTGCCGGCCTGCCGAGGGACAGGCATGACCTCCGACCTGCTCCGCACCCTGCTCGCCTGCGCGCTCGTGGGCTTCGCCGCCCCCGTCGCGGGCTACCACCTGCCCTCCCTGGTCCCCGCCCTGCGCCGCGCCGTCGACCGCGAGCGCCGCTGACCGTCGACGCTCCGTAGGCTCGCGACGTGCTGATCTACCACCTCGCGCTGGCCTCGGACTGGGACGACGCCGTGGCGGCGGGCGAGTACCGCGTCTCGACCATCGGCCAGACCATCGACGAGGTCGGCTTCATCCACGCCTCGCGCGAGGACCAGCTCGAGGCGACAGCCGCGCGGTTCTACGCCGACCTCGGCGTCCCGCTCGTGCTGCTCGTCCTCGACCGCGACCGGCTCCGGGCCGGCGGCGTACCCGTCGTCGACGACCCGGTGGGCGACGACACCTTCCCCCACCTGTATGCCGCCCTGCCGGTAGCGCTGGTCGACGAGGCCCGCCCCGCCGAGGTCGTCGACGGCGCGCTCCGCTACTGATCGGGCGCGGCGGCCAGCTCGTAGATCTGCGCCTCGATCCCGCCCGTGGCCGTGGTGACCACGACCGTCGTGCGCCGGTAGCCCTCGCCCTCGAACGCGTCGAGCCGCGGCCAGTGCCTGACGAGGTCGCGCGAGACCAGCACCTGCACCGAGACCTCGGCGCCGTCGTCGTCGAGCACGATGCCGGGGAAGCCGAGGGCGGCGCCCCAGCCCTCGGGGTGCAGGTGCCCGCGGACGGTGCCCGACAGCCAGGTGCCCTCGAGCCCGTCGAGCTGGTGGTGGTTGCGGCGTCCGGGGGCGAGGGTGCCGTACGTCGCCAGCGCGTGCTCGGGTGGGTGCGTCACGTGCCCAGCATGCCGCGAGGCGTCGTGCCCGCGCCGCTAGGGTCGAGCGCGTGACGTCGATCGCCGAGACCTGCTGGTGGCTGCGCGAGGCCCTCTCCCACGACGAGTTCCGCGGCGAGACCGCGCCGTCGGTCACCGGCGACGTGACGGCCGACGTCGCGATCGTCGGCGGCGGCTACACGGGCCTGTGGACCGCGTGGCACCTCAAGCGCCTCGACCCCGGCGTCGACGTCGTGGTGCTCGAGCGCGACGAGTGCGGCTTCGGGCCGTCGGGCCGCAACGGCGGCTTCCTCAACGGCTTCTACGAGTTCATGCCCGGGCTGCGCGAGCACTACGGCGACGACGGCGCGCGCGCGGTGCTGGCCGCCGGCGACAGCGCCGTCGCCGGCGTCGTCGCGTGGATGGAGGAGCACGGCGTCGACGCGTGGTACCGGTCGGCGCCGTCGCTCGGCGTCGCGTCGTCGCCGTCTCAGGTCGGCGCGTGGGACGACGTCGTCGAGGCTGCGCGCGGTCTCGGGCTGGAGGACCGCGTCAGCGTGCTCGACCGCGACGCCGTCGCGCGGGTGTGCGCGTCGCCGACCTTCGAGTCCGGCTTCGTGCTGCGCGACGGCGGCGGCACCCTGCAGCCGGCACGTCTCGCCCGGGCGCTGCGGCAGGCCTGCCTCGACGCGGGCGTGCGCATCTTCGAGCGCACGCCGGTGACGCCGCCCTCCCCCGGCACGGTCGGCCGCGTCGAGACCGCGGGCGGCATCGTGCGCGCGAAGCAGATCGTGCTCGGCGCGAACGCGTGGATGGCGGCGTGGCCGGGCTTCCGGCGGCGCATCGTCGCGCGTGCCACCTACATCGCCCTCACCGCGCCGGCGCCCGACCGGCTCGCCGACCTCAACTGGACCGACGGCACCGGCGTCTACGACGTGCGCTCGTCGCTGCGCTACCTGCGCACCACGCCCGACGGGCGCATCGCGCTAGGCGTGGGCGGCCAGCGCGGCAGCTGGACCGGTCGCATCGACCCGCGCTTCGACACCGACGCCGACGGCGTCGGCCACGCGGTGCGCGCCATCCACCAGTTCTTCCCGGGCTTCCGCGGCGTCCCGATCGAGGCCGGCTGGGGCGGGCCGATCGACGTCTCGCCCACCCACCAGCCCTACGTCGGCACGCTCCCCCACGGCCGCACGCACTTCGCCCTCGGCTACACCGGCAACGGCGTCGGCCCGACCCACCTGATGGGGCGCATCCTCGCGGCCAAGGCGCTCGGGCTCGAGAACGACGACACCGCGCTGCCGCTCGTCGGCGCGGAGCCGCGGCCCTGGCCGCTCCAGCCCTTCCGCGGCGCGGGGGCGTCGGTCGTCAACGCCGCCGTCGTACGCCGCGACGACGCGCTGGACGCCGGCCGCACCCCCGACGCGGTCACCCGCTTCGTGTCGACGCTCCCCGACCGCTTCGGCTACCACATCGGCTGAGCGCGCCAGGAACGACGAGAGGGCGACGACCGTCTGGTCGTCGCCCTCTCGTCGTTCGTCACGTCAGCGGGTCGCGGTGCCCTCGGTGTAGTCGTCGTCGCTCGACTTCACCCACGACATCATCCCGCGCAGCTCGCGGCCGACCGACTCGATCGGGTGCTGCTCGCCCTTGGCGCGCAGCGCCTTGAACTCCGGCGCGCCGGCGTCCTGGTCGGCGATGAAGCGCGCGGCGAAAGCGCCCGACTGGATGTCGGCGAGCACCGCCTGCATGTTCTCCTTCACGTGGGCGTCGACCACGCGCGGGCCGGAGACGTAGTCGCCGTACTCCGCGGTGTCCGAGACCGACCAGCGCTGCTTGGCGATGCCGCCCTCGTACATGAGGTCGACGATGAGCTTGAGCTCGTGCAGGCACTCGAAGTAGGCGACCTCGGGCTGGTAGCCGGCCTCGGTGAGCACCTCGAAGCCGTACATGACCAGCTGCGACATGCCGCCGCAGAGCACGGCCTGCTCGCCGAACAGGTCGGTCTCGGTCTCCTCGGTGAACGTGGTCTTGATGCCGCCGGCGCGCAGGCCGCCGATCGCCTTGGCGTAGGAGAGCGCGAGCGCCCACGCGCCGCCGGTGGCGTCCTGCTCCACGGCGACGATGACCGGTACGCCGCGGCCGCCGGCGTACTCACGACGGACGAGGTGACCCGGGCCCTTGGGGGCGACCATGGCGACGTCGACGTCGGCCGGGGGCTTGATGTAGCCGAAGCGGATGTTGAAGCCGTGGCCGAAGAACAGCGCCTTGCCGGCGGTCAGGTGCGGCTCGATCAGCTCGCTGTAGAGACCGCGCTGCTTGTGGTCGGGCGCGAGGATCATGATGACGTCGGCCTCGGCGGCGGCGACGTCGGGAGTCACGACGCGCAGGCCCTCGGCCTCGGCCTTGGCGCGGCTGGCCGAGCCCTCGAGCAGGCCGACGCGGACGTCGATGCCCGAGTCGCGCAGGTTGAGGCTGTGGGCGTGGCCCTGGCTGCCGTACCCGATCACGGCCACCTTCTTGCCGGCGATGATCGAGAGGTCGGCGTCGTCGTCGTAGAACAGCTCGGCCACGGTGGGCTCTCCTTGCGTTCGGGCGGGGATGCGGTGGAAGTCTCCCAGAGGCCGGGACGGCCCCCACGAGCGGGTGGATCAGGCGGACCGCTCGGCGGGACGCAGGCTGCGGTCGGTGATCGAGCGGGAGCCGCGGCCCATCGCCACCATCCCCGATTGCACCAGCTCCTTGATGCCGTAGGGCTCGAGCACCTTGAGCAGCGCCTCGAGCTTGTCGCGGCCGCCGGTGGCCTCGATCGTGACGGTCTCGGGCGAGACGTCGATGACCTTGCCGCCGAAGAGATTGATCGTCTCGACGACGTGGTGGCGGTTCTCCATGTCGGCGCGCACCTTCACCACGAGCAGCTCGCGCTGCACGGCGGACTCGGGCTCGAGCTCGACGATCTTCAGCACGTTGACCAGCTTGTTGAGCTGCTTGGTGACCTGCTCGAGCGGCAGCTCCTCGACGTTGACGACGATCGTCATGCGCGAGATGCCGGGCAGCTCGGTGGGACCCACGGCGAGCGAGTCGATGTTGAACCCGCGGCGCGAGAACAGCGCCGAGATGCGGGCCAGGACGCCGGGCTGGTCCTCGACCAGGACGGAGAGGGTGTGTCGGCTCATCGTTCCTACTCCTCGGTGTCCCACACGGGGGCCAGGTCGCGGGCGACCTTGATGTCGTCGTTGCTCGTGCCGGCGGCCACCATCGGCCACACCATGGCGTCCTTGTGCACCACGAAGTCGACGACGACGGGGGCGTCGTCGAGGCTCATCGCCTTCTCGATCGTGGCGTCGACCTCGTCGGCGGTCTCGCAGCGCAGGCCGTGGCAGCCGTAGGCGTCGGCGAGCTTCACGAAGTCGGGGATGCGGTGGCTGTGCAGGTCGGTGTTGGAGTAGCGCGACTCGTAGAACAGCGACTGCCACTGGCGCACCATGCCCAGCGACGAGTTGTTGATGAGCGCGACCTTGATCGGGATGTCGTTGATGGCGCAGGTGACCAGCTCCTGGTTGGTCATCTGGAAGCAGCCGTCGCCGTCGATCGCCCACACGGTCTTGTCGGGACGTCCGACCTTCGCGCCCATCGCCGCGGGGACGCCGTAGCCCATCGTCCCGGCGCCGCCGGAGTTGAGCCACGTGCCGGGCAGCTCGTACTTCACGAACTGCGCGGCCCACATCTGGTGCTGGCCCACGCCCGCGGCGTAGATCGCGTCGGGGCCGACGATCTGGCCGAGCCGCTCGATGACGTACTGCGGCGAGAGCGTGCCGTCGGTGGGCAGGTCGTAGCCCAGCGGGTACGTCGCCTTCATCCGGTCGAGCTGCGCGGCCCACTCGGCGTAGTCGCCCACGCGGCCAGCGGCGTGCTCGGCCTCGATCGCCGTGATCAGGTCGGCGATCACCTCGCGCGCGTCGCCCACGATCGGGACGTCGGCCGTGCGGTTCTTGCTGATCTCGGCCGGGTCGATGTCGGCGTGGATCACGAGCGCGTCGGGTGCGAACGAGTCGAGGCGACCGGTGACGCGGTCGTCGAAGCGGGCGCCGAGGGTGATGAGCAGGTCGCTCTTCTGCAGCGCGCCGACCGCGGCCACCGAGCCGTGCATGCCGGGCATGCCGAGGTGCAGCGGGTGGCTGTCGGGGAACGCGCCGCGCGCCATGAGCGTGGTCGTGACCGGGATGCCGGTGAGGTCGGCGAGGCGGCGCAGCTCCTCGCTCGCGTGCGCCTTGATGACGCCGCCGCCGACGTAGAGCACCGGGCGCTTGGCCTCGACGATCATGCGCGCGGCCTCGCGCACCTGCTTGGCGTGCGGGCGCGTCACGGGGCGGTAGCCGGGCAGGTCGATCTGGTCGGGCCACGCGAACGTGGTGCTCGCCTGCAGCGCGTCCTTGGCGATGTCGACGAGCACGGGGCCGGGGCGGCCGGTGCCGGCGATGTGGAACGCCTCGGCTACCGCGCGCGGGATCTCCGCCGGGTCGGTGACGAGGTAGTTGTGCTTGGTGATCGGCATCGTGATGCCGCGGATGTCGGCCTCCTGGAAGGCGTCGGTGCCGATGTTGGCGCTCGGCACCTGGCCCGTGATGGCGACGATCGGCACCGAGTCCATGTAGGCGTCGGCGATCGCGGTGACCAGGTTGGTGGCACCCGGGCCCGACGTCGCCATGCAGACGCCGACGCGGCCGGTCGCCTGGGCGTAGCCCTCGGCGGCGTGGCCGGCGCCCTGCTCGTGGCGGACCAGGATGTGGCGTACCTGCGCGGAGTCCATGAGCGGGTCGTACGCGGGCAGGATCGCCCCGCCCGGAATGCCGAACACGACGTCGACCCCGGCGTGCTCCAGCGAGCGGACGAGGCTCTGGGCTCCGGTCAACGGCTCGGTCATGGTGTCCTCAGCGTCCCTTGCTTCCGGTCGGGCGGGTGCGGTCGGTGCGGTGCGGTCTGGCTGGTGCGGATCGTGCGTGGGCCGGGCAACGAAAAACCCCCCGGCCCGAAGGTTCGGAGGGTGCACGCAGTCGAACGAGGTCCGTCAGGCTGCGTGCCCGCGAACTACGACGACGATGATGCTCTGGCTCACGTGCTCACCGTACCGGCGGCCCGTCGGGCATGTCACCTGCTGGACGACCGGATCTCAGATGCTGAGATCGCCTGTCTGGGATCCTGAGACGGCGATGGCGGGCGCGAAGATCGGCTCCACCGGGAGGTCGACGTACCCCCGGCGCACCAGGTCGGCGGCGGTACGCCGTCCCGCGGGCCGGGCGAGCAGGTGGCCCTGCCCGAGGTGGCAGCCCGACGAGCGCAGCAGGAGCAGCTGCTCCACGCGCTCGATGCCCTCGGCGATCACGGTGAGCCCGAGGTCGCGGCCCAGGCGAAGCACGGCGGGCACGGTGTCGCGGGCGGTGCCCACGCGGGCGATGAGCTCGCGGTCGACCTTGAGGGTGTCCAGCGGCAGCCGCGGCAGGTAGGACAGCGACGAGTAACCGGTGCCGAAGTCGTCGAGCGCCACGCGCACGCCGAGGTGCCGCAGCCGCTCGAGCTCGCGCGCCGAGCTGTCGAGGTCGCGCACCAGGTGGTGCTCGGTGATCTCGAGGCACAGCGCCGCCGGCGGCACGCCGTAGCAGACGAGGGCGTTCTCGACCTGGCGCGCGAAGTCGCCGGTCTCGAGCTGGCGCGACGACACGTTGACGTGCATACGCGTCTCGACGCCGTTGCCGAGCCAGGTGCCGAGCGTGCTCACGGCGGCGTCGAGCACCCAGCCGCCGAGCGGCACGATGAGCCCGCTCTCCTCCGCGGCCGCGATCACCTCGGTGACGGTCCAGTCGGCGAGGTCGTGGTGGTCGAAGCGCAGCAGCGCCTCGACCGAGTGGATCGCGCCGGTGCGCAGGTCGCAGATCGGCTGGAACGCGAGCGCGAGGCGGTCGTGCACGAGGGCCTGGCGCAGCCGGCTCGCGGCGTCGAGGCGTCGCAGCGCGGTCGCGTGCATGGCCGGCTCGTACACGGAGACGCGGTCGCGGCCGGACTCCTTGGCGCGGTAGAGCGCGAGGTCGGCGTTGCGCATCGCCGACTCGGCGTCGTCGTCGGCGCCGGGTCGGGCCAGGCCGATGCTCGCCGACACGACGACGTCGCGGTGACCGATGCGGTAGGGCTCCGACAGCGAGCTGCGCAGCCGCTCGGCGACCTCGAGCGCGGTCTCGTCCGAGCAGTCGGCGAGCATCGCGACGAACTCGTCGCCGCCGAAGCGGGCGACCACGTCGGACTCGCGCACCTCGGCGGCCAGGCGGCCCGCCGCCTCGACGAGCAGCTCGTCGCCGATGGCGTGGCCGAACGAGTCGTTGACGTCCTTGAAGCCGTCGAGGTCGACGAAGAGCACGGCGACCTGGCCCCGGGAGGGGCTGGTCAGCGCGAGCTCCACGCGGCCGGCGAAGACCTCGCGGTTGGGCAGGCCGGTGAGCAGGTCGCGGGTCGCGCGGTCGCGGAAGAGCTCGGCCTGCTGCGACAGCTGCACGACGAGGCGCCGGTTCTCGGCGGTCAGCAGCGCCTGGCTGGAGACGACCGACACGAGCAGCGCCACGACGACGAGGACGAGGATGCCGCCGCCGGAGCGACCGGTGGTGAGGGCGACGATCACCGCGGCGATGGCCACGCAGGCCACGACGTACGGGATGCGCACGACGCGGCGCGAGCCGTTGCCCTCGTGGGCGCGGGCGAACGGGCTGCGGTCGACCCAGGGGGCGCTGGCGAAGGCGAGGAACGACGCGGTCCAGCAGGCGACGTACGCCGGGCTCGCGTCGGGCGTCGCGTGGAAGAGCGCCTCCACGAGCTCGGCGGCGCAGAGCATGATCGCGCCGAACGACAGGACCAGGGCGCCGTACGCCGTACGGCGCGGGAGCCGGAAGGTGAGCGCCAGCACCACGCTGGCGATCACGAGGTCGACGAGCACCCAGAGGGTCCAGGCGACGTCGGCGCCGCTGAGCACGTCGGCGGCGCGTGCCTGGTCGAGGCTCGCGATCCAGAGGAGCACGAACAGCGAGCCGCTGAGCAGCCACCCGTCGAGCGCGAGCAGCGCCCACTGCCTCGTGGTGCGCGCCGTGCCGGGGAACGAGAGCAGCGCGCTGACGGCCAGCGCGGCGGCCACGGGTCGCAGCCCCCACAGCGCCGCCCCGGCGTCGACGAGGCCCGACTCGAGCACTCCCCCGACCGCCGCCGCGGCCGCGAGCAGCCACCAGGCGCGGCGGAGCTGGCCCGAGCAGAGGCGCCCGGCGACGGCCAGCGACACCACGGTGAGCAGGCAGAGAAGGCCCAGCACGAGGTTCGCGGCGACGGTGCCCTGGACGCCTCCGAGCAGCACGGCGCAGGCGCCGCCGGCGAGGGCGGACGTCGTGAGCGCGACGGTGGCCCTGCCTGCGGCGCCGGCGGCCCCCGTCACCCGCACAGCACCCATGTCGATCGCTTCGGCGCGAGCGGCGCCACCTTGAGACTCCGAGCGTGCACCGCAGGCTGAGAATCCGCTGTGGCCGGTGGACCAGCGGTACGGCGGGAGCGCCGTGCAAGCGCTCCCGCGCGGCAGGTCAGTCCAGGACGGCGCCGTACCGGGCCGAGCCGACGAGCTTGGCGTACTTGGCCAGGACGCCGCGCGTGTGCTTGGGCGGCGGCGGGGTCCAGGCGGCCCGACGGCGCTCGAGCTCGGCGTCGTCGACGAGCAGGTCGAGCGTGCGGTTCGCGGCGTCGAGGCGGATCCGGTCGCCGTCCTGCACGAACGCGATCGGGCCGCCGTCGACGGCCTCGGGCGCCACGTGGCCCACGCACAGGCCGGTCGTGCCGCCGGAGAAGCGGCCGTCGGTGATGAGCAGCACGTCCTTGCCGAGGCCCGCGCCCTTGATGGCGCCGGTGACGGCGAGCATCTCGCGCATGCCCGGACCGCCCTTGGGGCCCTCGTACCGGATGACGACGACGTCGTCCTTCTGCAGCGTGCCGTCCTCGACGGCCTGCATCGCGCCGGCCTCGCCGTCGAACACGCGGGCGTTGCCCTCGAAGACGTCGCTCTCGAAGCCGGCCGTCTTCACGACCGCGCCCTCGGGCGCGAGCGAGCCGTGCAGGATCGCGAGGCCGCCGGTGCGGTGGATGGGGTTGCTCATCGCGCGCAGGATGTTGCCGTCGGGGTCGGGCGGCGCGATCTCGGCGAGGTTCTCGGCCATCGTCCTGCCGGTGACGGTGAGGCACTCGCCGTCGATCAGGCCGGCGTCGAGCAGCGCCTTCATGACCACCGGGATGCCGCCGATGCGGTCGACGTCGCTCATCACGTAGCGGCCGAACGGCTTCACGTCGGCGAGGTGCGGCACCTTGTCGGCCACGCGGTTGAAGTCCTCGATCTCGAGGTCGACGTCGGCCTCGTGCGCGAGCGCGAGCAGGTGCAGCACGGCGTTGGTGGATCCGCCGAGCGCGACGACGACGGCGATCGCGTTGAGCAGCGACTGGCGGGTGATGATGTCGCGGGTCGTGATGCCCTGGCGGAGGAGGTTCACGACGGCCTCGCCGGAGCGTCGGGCGTAGCCGTCGCGGCGACGGTCGACGGCGGGCGGCGCGGCGGAGCCGGGGAGGCTCATGCCCATCGCCTCGGCGGCCGACGCGATCGTGTTGGCGGTGTACATGCCGCCGCAGGCGCCCTCGCCCGGGCAGATCGCGCGCTCGATGGCGTCGACCTCGTCGCGGGTGATGAGGCCGCGGGCGCACGCGCCGACCGCCTCGAAGGCGTCGATGATCGTGACGTCCTTGTCGCCCACCTTGCCCGGCAGGATCGACCCGGCGTACAGGAAGACGGCGGCGACGTCGAGGCGCGCGGCGGCCATGAGCATGCCGGGCTCGGACTTGTCGCAGCCGGCGAGCAGCACGCCGCCGTCGAGGCGCTCGGCCTCGAACACCGTCTCGACCGAGTCGGCGATGATGTCGCGGCTCACGAGCGAGTAGTGCATGCCGACGTGGCCCATCGAGATGCCGTCGGACACCGAGATCGTGCCGAACTCGAGCGGGTAGCCGCCCGCGGCGTGGACGCCGTCCTTGGCCGCGTCGGCGAGCCGGTCGAGGCTCAGGTTGCACGGCGTGATCTCGTTCCACGACGAGGCGACGCCGATCTGCGGCTTCTCCCAGTCGTCGTCGCCCATGCCGACGGCACGGAGCATGCCGCGCGCGGCTGCGCGCTCGAGACCGTCGGTGACGGTGCGGGACCGGGGCTTGATGTCAGGGGTGCTCACGAGGGCGAGCCTACGAGGTGCCCCCGGACGCCTGCCCCTCGGACGGCGCTGTCGGTCAGACCGTGCCGAGGATCCGGGCGCGGGCCGCGTCGTGCTCCTCGGCGCTGATCGTGCCGGCCGCGCGCAGGGCGTCGACCTCGGCGAGCCGGTCGGCCACGCTGCGCTCCGGCGCGAGCATCGCGGAGTTCTTGGCCTGGCCCATGAGCTGGATGTCGCCGGCGTACGGGTCGAGCCCGGCGGCCTTCGCGGCGCGGTAGCGGCGGGAGGCCGAGAACACGATGAAGCCCACGACGAGCAGGAAGAAGATGCCGAAGAGCACGAAGAGGACCGCCATGATCCCCAGGCCGCCGACGATGGCCTCGTCGGCCGGCAGAGGGACGTCGGTGGTCGGGTCCGGGATCTCCGTGGTGGCGATCAGCGACGACAGCATGGGACTCCCCCGTGGTACGCCGGCCCGGCCAGGTCCGGCGCCGTACCGGCGACGCTACGGACGGCGCACCTCGTTGTCGAGCGGCTCGCCCGCGCGCCAGCGGCGCAGCTGCGCGGCCACCAGCCGCTGGGCTCGCGGCTCGAACGCGGTCGAGAGGCCGCCGGTGTGCGGGCTGATGAGGACGCCCGGCAGCGACCAGAGCGGGTGGTCGGGCGGCAGCGGCTCGGGGTCGGTCACGTCGAGGGCCGCCTCGATCCGTCCGGCGCGCGCCTCGGCCGTGAGGGCGTCGGTGTCGACGACGGCGCCGCGCGCGACGTTGACGAGCAGCGCGCCGTCCTTCATCCGCGCGAGGAACGCGGCGTCGACGAGACCGCGCGTCTCGTCGGTGAGCGGGGTGATGAGCACGACGACGTCGACGTCGGGCAGCAGCTGCGGCAGCTCGTCCTGGCCGTGGACGTGCACGGCACCGCCGGCGCCGTACGGGCTCTCGACGTCGCGCGCGGTGCGGGCGACGCGGACGACGTCGACCTCGAAGCCGGCGAGCCGCCGCTCGATGGCCTTCCCGATGCTGCCGTAGCCGAGGATCAGGACGCGTCGGTCGGCGAGCGCGGGCGTCTCCTCGTGGATCCACGCGCCGGGGTGGCGGGCGAAGTCGTCGAGCCGGCGCAGCCGCGCGAGCATGAGCGCCAGCGCGAGCTCGGCGGTCGAGGTGTCGTGCACGCCGGCCGCGTTGTGCAGGGCCACGCCGTCCGGGACGTAGGGCCAGAAGCTGTCGACGCCGGCCCACAGGCACTGGATCGTGCGCAGCCGCGGCATCCGCGAGGCGGCCTCGAGGGCACGACGTCCGCCCTGGTACGCCGGCACGTAGAGCACCACGTCGTCGAGCACGTCCTGCGGCGGCTCGGGCCCGTCGTCGGTCCACACCACGACGTCGAGCCCCTCGGTCGCGCCGTCGAGGTCGTCGTCCCAGGGCAGCAGCACGAGGTCCGGCACGTCCCGACCGTACCCGCTCCCCCAGACCCGCGTGATCTTGGTCAGTTGCGAGCTACCCGGCCCCGGTAACGCGCAACTGACCAAGATCACGCGGGGTGGGGCGGGTCGGTAGGTTGGCGGCATGAGGACGCGGGTGCTGGGCGGGAGCGGGATCGAGGTCGGCGCGATCGGCCTGGGGTGCATGGGGTTCACCCACGGGTACGACGTCGACCAGCGCGACGACGACCGCTCGGTCGCGGTCGTGCACCGGGCGCTCGAGCTCGGCGTCACGCTGCTCGACACGTCGGACTTCTACGGCCCGTACACCAACGAGGAGGTCGTGGGCCGTGCGCTCGTCGGCCACCGCGACCAGGCGGTCGTCGCGACCAAGTGCGGCCTCGTCCCCGGCGGCGGTCGCGTGACCACGACGAACCGCGACGGGTCGCCCGAGTACGTGCGTGCCGCGTGCGACGCGTCGCTGCAGCGGCTCGGCGTCGACCACATCGACCTCTACCAGCTGCACCGGGTCGACCCGGCGACGCCGGTCGAGGAGACGTGGGGCGCGTTCGCCGGCCTCGTCGAGGCGGGCAAGGTGCGCGCGATCGGCCTGTCGGAGGTGACGGTCGAGCAGCTCGAGGCCTGCCACGCGATCCACCCGGTCGCGACGGTGCAGAGCGAGCTCTCGCTCTGGACGCGCGACTGGACCGCCGACGTGCTGCCGTGGTGCCGCGACAACGGCGTCGCCTACCTGCCCTATGCGCCGCTCGGCCGTGGCTTCCTCACCGGTGCGCTCGGACAGCGGACGTTCGACGAGAAGGACTTCCGCTCGGGACTGCCGCGCTTCGCACCCGAGAACCTCGCGGCGAACCAGGCGATCGTCGACGCCGTGCGCGCGGTCGCCGAGCGGCTCGGCGCGACGCCGGCGCAGGTGGCGCTCGCGTGGGTGCTCGCGCAGGGCGAGCACGTCGTCCCCATCCCGGGCACGAAGCGCGTGGAGCGGCTCGAGGAGAACGCGGCCGCGGCCGACCTCGTGCTCTCGGCCGACGACCTCGCCGAGCTCGACGCGGTGCCCGCGCCGCAGGGCGGCCGGTACTGACCGCAGGCCCGACCACGGCCTCGGGAGCCGTACCCCTCAGCGGCTGCCGCTCGGCTCGCCGGCGCCCCACGCCGCGAGGATCACGCACACGCTCACGGTGAGCCCCACGAGCACGGCCATGGGCGAGACGACGGCGACGGCGAGGACGGTCACCACCATCAGCCAGTCGACGACGGACGCCGCGAGCGCGAGACCCGCGCCGTGGTCGCCGTGGCGGTCGGCCGCGCGCGCCTCGACGAGCGCCACGGTCGGGGCGACCAGCGCAGCGACGGCGAGCGCCGCACCGGGGAGCCAGAGGTCGACCGTCCCTCCCCCGCCGAGCAGCAGCGCGACGAGGACCGCGGCGACCAGGCCGACGGGCGAGAGGGCGATCGCGATCCAGGAGTCGCGGACCGCGTGCGGGTGATGAGAGGTGCTGGTGGTCGGGTGCAGGATCGTCATGACGTCCACCTCCCTGACACCTCCACGGTAGGCGCGCGCCGTCCGGGAGTCCGTCCCAGCCGACGCGTGCACCGGGCAGCGGACGTCAGGCCTCGAGCTGGGTGATCTCGACGCTGACGCCGAGCGACTCCGAAAGGCCGCCGGCGTAGATGCCCTTGAGCGGCGGTACGTCGGCGTAGTCGCGACCCTTCGCGACGACGACGTGCGCCGAGCCGACGCGACGGTCGTTCGTCGGGTCGTACGCCTCCCACCCGCCGTTCCAGACCTCGACCCATGCGTGGCTCTCGCCCACGACCGTGCGACCCTGCTGCTCCTCCTCGTCGTGGAGGTAGCCGCTGACGTACCGCGCCGGGATGCCCATGCCGCGCAGGATCGACAGCAGCGTGTGCGAGTAGTCCTGGCACACGCCGGCGCCGATCTCCCACGCCTGCGCCGCGGTCGTGGTGACACCGGTGGCGGAGTCGTCGTAGCGGATCCGGTCGCGCACGGCCTCGATGGCGCCGCGCACCGCGAGGGCAGGTGTGGGCAGGTTCCCGAGCTGCTCGACGAGACCGGCTCGTGCCTCGTCCGCGCGCGCGTCGTCGACGAGCTCGGTCGGCACGAGGTACTCGCCCCACCGGTCGAGCACCGACCCGTCGCGCAGCCGCGCCCAGTCGAGACCTTCCGCGGCGGTGTGGCCGTAGGGGACGTCGACCAGCGACGACGCGACGATCTCGAGCATCTCGTGCTCCTCCTGCACGTCGAACGACTGCACGAGGGCGCCCCAGTAGTCGACGTAGGCCTGCACGGAGGCGCGGGGCGACACCTGCAGCTGGTGCGACAGCAGCATCTGGCCGTCGGCGCTCGTCGGAGTCATGCGCACCTCGTTGAACGAGGCGACCACGGGCGCGGCGTAGCGGTAGCCGGTGCGGTGGGTGATGCGGAGTCGGCGGCCGGCCATCAGTGGCTCCACACGATCGTGCCGGGCTGGCGGAACCAGGCGTGCGCCACGGCGTCGCCCGAGGCGATGCACGACATCTGCGCGTCGAACGCGAGGCGGTCGACCTCGTCGGGGTCGTCGGGCACGCCGGCGAACTCCAGCCGCGAGCGCAGCTTGCCGACCTCGCGCAGCAGCTCGTCGTCGCCGCCTGCGGAGTGCAGCGTGCGCACCGACTCCTCGGCGACGCGCGCGGAGGTCAGCATCGAGCGCGGGAACGTCGGGTCGAGCACGAGGTACTCGCGCGCGCGGTCGCCCGTGATCGCCTCGCCCGTGCGCAGGAACGACGACAGGGCGGCCGCCGCGCGCAGCATCGCCTCGGGGCCGCTCTCCGGCCACACGTGGTCGTGGCGCACCTCGAGCAGGCGCGCGGTCATGTCGATGCGCTCGAGCGCGCGGCCCAGGCGCAGGAACGAGTAGCCGTCGTCGCGCGTCATCGTCCACTCGATGGCGCCGTTGACCATGAGCAGGCGCTCGAGGACGCGCTGCAGCGACGCGGCCGGGCTGGCCGCCGTCGCGAGGCCGCGGGTGAGCACGAGGTACGACGAGTTCAGCGACTCGAACACGTCGCCCGGCAGCGCCTCGCGCACGGAACGGGCGTTCTCGCGCGCGGCGCTCACGGCACCGACGACGGTCGACGGGTTGCCGACGTCGCCCACCAGCGCGCGCACGAGCGTGGCCGGCGACGTGACGTCGCCGGACGGGATCGACAGCGCCTCGAGCACGACCGACGCCGCGACCTCGTCGGCGACCGAGCGGTCCTCGACCGTGAGCATGTAGTGCTCGGAGAGCAGGCGCGTGGTGGCCTCGGCGCGCTCGAGGTAGCGGCCGATCCAGTAGAACGCCTCGGCGAGCCGGCTCAGCACGACGCCTCCCCCGACTGCTGCTGCTGACCCTCCTGCTGCCGCATCCGCTCGTCGGCGGTGACCGGCGCGTGGTTGCGGGCGACCGCGCTGCGGCGTACCCGCGTCACGCGCGGCACCGACGCGCGCGGCACGTGGCCGAGCGGGCGCACGCCGTCGTCGAGCACCCAGGTGTCCTTCGAGCCGCCGCCCTGCGAGCTGTTGACCACGAGGCTGCCGCGCGGCAGGGCCACGCGGGTCAGGCCGCCGGGCAGCACCCAGATGTCGTCGCCGTCGTTGACCGCGAACGGACGGAGGTCGACGTGACGCGGCTCGATGCCGCCCTCGCCCACGAACGTCGGAGCCGTCGACAGCGCGACGATCGGCTGGGCGATCCACCCGCGCGGGTCCTCCTCGACGTCGGCGCGGACCTTGGCCAGCTCCTCCTCCGTCGCGCGGCTGCCGACGGTGAGCCCGTAGCCGCCCGAGCCGTCGACCGGCTTCACCACCATGCGCGTGAGGTTCGCGAGCACGTGCTCGCGCTGGTCGCGGTCGCCGAGGTCGTAGGTCTCGACGTTCTTCAGCAGCGGCGCCTCGCCGAGGTAGTACTCGATCATGTCGGGCACGTGCGAGTAGATGGCCTTGTCGTCGGCGACGCCGTTGCCGACCGCGTTGGCGATCGCGACGTTGCCGGCACGCGCGGCGTTGAGCAGACCGGGCACGCCGAGCAGCGAGTCGGGGATGAAGTGCACCGGGTCGAGGTAGTCGTCGTCGATGCGCCGGTAGATGACGTGGATCGGCCGAGCGCCGCGCACGGTGCGCATCCAGAGCCGGTCGTCGCGGCAGAAGAGGTCGCGCCCCTCGACGAGCTCGACACCCATGCGCCGCGCGAGGAAGGCGTGCTCGAAGTGCGCCGAGTTGTGCACGCCGGGAGTGAGCACCGCGACCGTCGGGTCGGGTACGCCGGAGGGCGCCGCCGCCCGCAGCGCGTCGAGCAGCCGCTCGGGGTACTCCGCGACGGACCGCACCTGCTGCCCGGCGAAGACCTCGGGCAGCACGTGCGCGAGGGTGCGCCGGTTCTCCAGCACGTACGACACGCCGCTCGGGCAGCGCAGGTTGTCCTCGAGGACGCGGAACTCCCCTGCCTCGTCGCGGATCAGGTCGATGCCCGCGACGTGGATGCGTACGCCGTTGGGCGGCACGACGCCGTACGCCGCGCGGTGGTAGTGCTTCGAGGTCGTCACGAGCCGGCGCGGCACGATGCCGTCGTTGAGGATCGAGCCGGCGCCGTACACGTCGGCGAGGAACATCTCGAGCGCCTTGATGCGCTGCTTGATCCCCTGCTCCACGCGGTCCCACTCGGCCGCGGCCACGACGCGGGGCACTAGGTCGAGCGGCAGCGGGCGCTCGCGGCCCGACAGCGAGAACGTGATGCCCTGGCGGTCGAGGTAGGCGTCGCGCAGCCGGGCCCGCTCGGCGAGGCCGTCGGCGCCGAGGGTGTCGAGCACCTCGGCGACCGTGTCCAGCCCCGCTCTCGGGACGCCCTCGCCGTCGTGCATCTCGTCGTACGGGAGCAGCGCGGCAGGGGCGGACATGCCCGGATCCTCGGGTGCTGATGTTTCCGGCACGGGCACCTCGCGTTTCGGCCGTATTGCGCGCGGCTGCGGTGGCCGCAGCATGGCACGCGCTCCCGGTCAGGACAGCCAGTCGGGGAGGTTCTCGGCCACCTCGACGCGGTGCGCGAGGTCGGCGAGGACGCCGGCGAGGTCGCCGGGGTCCTCGCCGGAGAGCCCGCGGTCGACGCTGAACCGCACCCAGCCCAGGCGCGACGCGAGCGCCGGTCCGAGGTCGCCGGGCCGCAGCCGCGGCTGCTCGCCGTGCGTCTCGGCGTACCCCTCGACGACCGCGCGGGCGGCCGCGGGCTCGCGCCAGCCGGCCATCGTGACCGCGGCGTGCGCGAGGTCGTGCGCCGGCGGCAGGGGGAGCACGACGTCCCAGTCGCAGAGCAGCGGGCCGCCGTCGGCGAGCAGCAGGTTCTTCTGGTCGACGTCGCCGTGCCCGAGGACCTCGTCGTCGGGGTCCCACGGCTCCAGCAGCGCCGCCGCGCGACGGGCCACGGGCTCGGCCGCCACGAGCGCGTCGGTCCACGGCGCCTGCCGCTCGCGCGACCGCGCCACGAGGTCGGGCCACACGTCGGCGCCCGTGAGCCCCACGCGCCCGGCGTAGAGCGACGGGTCGAGCGGGCGCAGCGCGAGACCGTGCACGCGCGCGAGCGTCGCGCCCACCCAGCGCGCCAGCGGTACGTCGACCGGCTCCCGCGGCACGGTGCGCGCGCCCTCGACCCAGCGGTGGACGCGCACGGCGACCGGTCCGCCGTCGGCCGCCACGTCGAGCGACACCTCGCCCTTCGGACCCGGCACGGGCTCGGGCATCGCGACTCCGGCGCCGCGCGCCGCGAGCTCGACGCGCCAGCCCTCGGCGAGCCAGTCGCGCCAGCGACACTCTCCCCACGGGTTGCGCAGCACCTTCACGGCGTACGCGCCCTCGGTCGTGGCCACGCGCAGGACGGTGTTCGACCAGCCGCCCTCGACGGGCTCGACGGCCACGACGTCGCCGGGCAGCCCGAAGGCGCGCAGGACGTCGGAGGGGTCGGGCACCGGGAGCACGCCCTGAGCATGCCCGACGGTCAGGCGCGGACGGCCTCGTCGAGCGACACGACCTGGTTGCGGCCGCGGTCCTTCGCGACGTAGAGCGCGGTGTCGGCGTCGGCGAGGGTCTGCTCGCCGGTGTCGCCGTGGCGGTGCCGGGCGAAGCCGACGGACACGGTGACGGGCAGCGGCGTGCTGCGGCGCACGCGCTCGAGCGAGTCGCGCACGACGTCGACCTCGACCTCGGGCAGCAGCAGCGTGAACTCGTCGCCGCCGTAGCGCGCGAGGTAGCCGACGGCGGGGAGCACGTCGCGCCAGCGCCGCGCGCACGTCTCGAGGAGCGCGTCGCCGGCCGGGTGGCCGTGCTCGTCGTTGAACTCCTTGAAGCCGTCGAGGTCGATCACGGCGATCGTCAGCGCGTTGCCCGACGACTCGGCGAAGGCGACGGCGCGGGCGAGCTCGAAGTCCCACGAGCGCCGGTTCGGCAGGCCGGTGAGGGCATCGGTGCGCGCGACCCGGGCGAGCTCGGCCTTCTGCTGCACGACGATCCCGAGCAGCAGCACGGCGCGCCACACGACGAGCGCGTTCACCAGGATCGAGGCGGCCGCGAGGATGCGTACGCCGCTGTCGACGTCGCCCCGGACGCCGAGCGCGATGAGGACGGGCAGCGCCATCGTGCCGAGGCCCAGGGCGACGGCACGCGGCGGCGAGATGATGCGGCCGGAGTCGTGGCTCGGCCGGCACACGTCGGCGGCGTCGGGCACGAGCGAGGCCAGGGCCATGAGCACGATGCCGAGGGTGAACAGCGCGTTCATCCAGCCCGGCATCTCCTCGACGAGCCCCTCGGCGGCGAGGCCGTTGTAGAGCAGGTCGGCGAGCAGGGTCACGGAGACCGACACCGTCACCAGGGTGAGCGACCGGTTGAGCGAGCCGCCTCCGACGAGCATCCGGATCAGGCCGGTCAGCACCACGATGTCGAGCAGCGGGTAGAGCAGCGACACCACGGTGGGCGCGTCCCAGGAGCCCGACTGCGCGAGCGGCAGCAGGACGAACACGCCCACGACGGCCGCGAGCGGCGCGGCGATGATCGCCGAGTCGAGCCACTGGGCCCAGTCGCGGTGCGGGTGGCGCGAGCGCACGAGCACGACGAGCGCCGCCACCTCGGTGACGTACGACGCGAAGTAGATCGGGTCCGACCAGCCCGGGAAGGGCGCCTCGCCCAGGCCGTAGAGCTGCCAGTCGTAGACCGCGTCGCCCAGGACCGTGAGGGTGACCGTGGCGAACAGCAGCCACCAGACCGTGCGCGCGTCGGTGCGCATGCGCAGCGCGGCGACGCCCAGGGCGACAGCGGCGAGGACCTCGACGCCGAGCGCCACGCCCCAGCCCCACGTGCTGTCGGGGTCGAGCACGACCACGGGGAGCACGAGCAGGGCCACGACGGCGACAGCCAGCGACGAGCGCACAGCGCCCGCGCCGCGGCCCACCCTCCCTGTGCTCACCTAGTGACTATCGGACCCCCTCGGGGGTCCTTGAGCCGCGAGGCAGGTGGGCTACTCCGACACGCCGAGGCGCTCGAGGAGCAGCTCGCGCACGCGGGCGGCGTCGGCCTGCCCCCGGGTGGCCTTCATCACCGCTCCCACGATGGCTCCGGCGGCCTGCACCTTGCCGCCGCGGATCTTCTCCGCGACGTCGGGCTGGGCCGCGAGCGCCTCGTCGATCGCCGCGAGCAGCGGGCCGTCGTCGCTCACCACGGCCAGGCCGCGGGCGGCCACGACCTCGTCGGGCGTGCCCTCGCCGGCCAGCACGCCCTCGATCACCTGGCGGGCCAGCTTGTCGTTGAGCGCGCCCTCGGAGACCAGCGCCTCGACCCGGGCGACGTCGGCCGGCGCGATCGGCAGGTCGGAGAGCTCGGCACCCCGCTCGTTGGCCACGCGGGCCAGCTCGCCGAGCCACCACTTGCGCGCGGCGGCCTGGTCGGCGCCGGCGGCCACGGTCTGCTCCACGAGGTCGAGCGCGCCCGCGTTGGCCACGGCCGACATGTCGAAGTCGGAGATGCCCCACGCCGCCTGCAGGCGGGCACGGCGTACCGCGGGGTTCTCGGGCAGCGTGGCGCGCAGCTCCTCGACCCACTCGCGCGAGGGCGCGATGGGGACGAGGTCGGGCTCCGGGAAGTAGCGGTAGTCCTCCGCCTCCTCCTTCGAGCGGCCCGAGGTCGTGACGCCGGTGTCCTCGTGCCAGTGGCGGGTCTCCTGGACGACCCGGCCGCCCGACTGCAGCACGGCGGCCTGGCGCGTCATCTCGTACCGGATGGCGCGCTCGACCGAGCGCAGCGAGTTGACGTTCTTGGTCTCGGTCCGGGTGCCCAGCGGCGACTCGGGGGTCGGGCGCAGCGACACGTTGGCGTCGCAGCGCAGCGAGCCCTGCTCCATCTTCACGTCGGAGACGCCGAGCCCGCGCAGCAGCTCGCGCAGCGCGGTGACGTAGGCGCGGGCCACCTCGGGCGCGTACCTCCCCGTTCCCTCGATCGGCTTGGTGACGATCTCGATGAGCGGGATGCCCGCGCGGTTGTAGTCGACGAGGGAGTAGTCGGCGCCGTGGATGCGACCGGTCGCGCCGCCCTGGTGGGTGGTCTTGCCGGTGTCCTCCTCCATGTGCGCGCGCTCGATCTCGACGCGGAACGTCTTGACGCCCTCGTCGGTCTCGACGTCGACGTCGAGCCAGCCGTCGAAGGCGATCGGCTCGTCGTACTGCGAGGTCTGGAAGTTCTTCGGCATGTCCGGGTAGAAGTAGTTCTTCCGCGCGAAGCGGCACCACTCGGCGATGCTGCAGTTCAGCGCCAGGCCGATGCGGATCGCCGACTCGACGCCGATGGCGTTCACGACGGGCAGCGACCCGGGCAGGCCCAGGCAGGTCGGGCAGACCTGGGTGTTGGGCTCGGCGCCGAACGTGGTCGAGCAGCCGCAGAACATCTTCGTGGCGGTGCCCAGCTCGACGTGGACCTCGAGGCCGAGGACCGGGTCGAAGGCGGCGACGACGTCGTCGTAGGGCAGGACGGTCTCGGGTGCGGACAGGGTGCTCACAGCGCCGGAGCCTCCTCCAGGATCGGGCGTCCCCACCGGTCGAGCAGCGCGCGCTCGAGCGCGGCCCCGACGTTGTAGAGGCGGTCGTCGGCCATGGCGGGCGCCATGATCTGCAGGCCCACGGGCAGGCCGTCCTCGGGGGCGAGGCCCACGGGGATCGACATGCCGGGGGTGCCGGCGAGGTTCACCGGGATGGTGGCGACGTCGTTGAGGTACATCGCCAGCGGGTCGTCGAGCTTCTCCCCCAGGCGGAACGCCGTGGTCGGGGCGGTCGGCGACACGAGGACGTCGCAGGTCTCGAACGCCCGGGCGAAGTCGCGCTGCACGAGGGTGCGCACCTTCTGCGCCTGGCCGTAGTAGGCGTCGTAGTAGCCCGCCGACAGCGCGTAGGTGCCGAGCATGATGCGGCGGGTCGCCTCGGCGCCGAAGCCGGCGGCGCGCGTGCGCGCCATCACCTGCTCGACGCTCGGGTCGCCGTCGTCCTCGCCCACGCGCAGCCCGAAGCGGATGCCGTCGAACTTCGCGAGGTTGCTCGAGCACTCGCTCGGCAGGATCACGTAGTACGCCGCGAGCGCGTAGGGGAAGCTCGGGGCCGACACCTCGACGACGTCGGCGCCGAGCTCGGTGAGCAGGGCGACCGCCTCATCGAAGCGCTGGCGGACGCCGGCCTGGTAGCCCTCGCCGCCGAGCTCCTTCACGACGCCGACGCGCAGGCCCGTCACGTCGCCGCGCAGCGCGGCGCCGACGACATCGGGCACCGGCTGGTCGAGCGAGGTCGAGTCGAGCGGGTCGTGCCCGCCGATCGTCGCGTGCAGCAGCGCGGCGTCGAGCACGGTGCGGGCGCACGGACCGGCCTGGTCGAGCGACGACGCGAGCGCGACGAGGCCGTAGCGCGAGACGCCGCCGTACGTCGGCTTCACGCCGACCGTGCCGGTGACGGCCGCGGGCTGGCGGATCGAGCCGCCGGTGTCGGTGCCGATCGCGAGCGGCGCCTCGAACGCCGCGACCGCCGCGGCCGAGCCGCCGCCCGAGCCGCCGGGGATCCGGTCGAGGTCCCAGGGGTTGTGCGTGGCGCCGTACGCCGAGTGCTCGGTCGACGAGCCCATCGCGAACTCGTCCATGTTGGTCTTGCCGAGGATCACGACGCCGGCAGCCTTGAGGCGCGCGGTGACGGTGGCGTCGTACGGAGGACGCCAGCCCTCGAGGATCCGCGAGCCGCAGGTGGTCGGGATCCCCTTCTGCGTCATGACGTCCTTGAGGGCGAGCGGTACGCCGGCCAGCGGCGAGAGCGCCTCGCCCGCGGA